>NZ_JBQUZC010000007.1:0-596 GCF_056314045.1 Methylophilus sp. DMC16 | reverse complement strand
TTGTTATTGATGACACTGCCATGACTCAAATAGAGCAGAGCGCTTTGATGTGTTGTATTGCCATTGAGGTTAAGGGTGCGGTTGGTGCCGTCGCCATCACCGAGAAGATGATATGAGTAGTTATTACCATCGCCGATAGTTGCATTGCCGCTGACAGTTGTGGTGCCATTGCCTTTTTGAGTTGAGCCATAGCCAAACCAGTTGAGTACTGTGGTGACTAGGCTGCCTGAGCCGCCAATGGTGCCGCCGTTGTGATTTAAGCTGCTGGTACTTAAACTACCTGTGCCATTGATGTTAACTGTGCCGCCAGTGACATTTAAGTCACCGTTTCCAGTCAATGTGGTGGAGTGACTGTTGAAGTTGATTTCTCCACCAGATACCTTGAACGTGCCATCATTAGTATGCGTGCTGCCGTTAAGGTTATGTGTTCCACCAGCAAACTCAAGTGTTTGACCTGTTTGAGTATTAAAGCTACCGGTAGAAGTGCCGCCGCCAGACAGGGAGAGCGTACCGGATTTCACATTGACGGTACCAGAGTTGTTGAAAGCGGTATTAATGCTTGTTTGTTTGCCGGAAGCATCTTGCACAAAGGTACC
>NZ_JBQUZC010000006.1:0-1232 GCF_056314045.1 Methylophilus sp. DMC16 | reverse complement strand
TGAATCGCCACTAACTTTGTAGACACTGCTCAGCCGATTGATTGAACTGCTTTTCAAAGTCTATCGGAGATAGCAAGTTATTGGAATTGTGTCTTCGTTTTGAGTTGTAGAAGAACTCGATGTAATCGAAGATATCCCGCTTTGCTTCATCCCGGTCATTGTATATTTTGCGTTTAATCCTCTCTCGCTTCAGTAGTTGAAAGAAACTTTCAGCCACGGCATTGTCATGGCAGTTACCTCTGCGGCTCATGCTAGATTCAAGATTGTGTGCTTTTAGAAACAGCATCCAATCTTCACTGGTGTATTGGCTACCCTGATCTGAGTGAATCAGCACCTTTTGTTTAGGCTTCCTGCGCCATACAGCCATTAACAATGCATCTAATACCAGCTCTTTGGTAATACGCGACTGCATAGACCAACCCACAATACGGCGGGAGAATAAGTCCATGACAGCGGCCAGATATAACCAACCTTCATGCGTACGAATATAGGTAATGTCAGTCACCCATGATTGATTCGGCATCCCTGGATTGAATTCACGGTTCAGCCTGTTAGGCGCTGCCACATGGGGCTTGCCACTACAATGGCGTGGCTTGCGATAGCCAACCAGTGCCTTGAGGCCGTGCTGATGCATCAGCTTGTAAACACGGTTGATCCCAATACGCTCACCCCAAGCGCGCAAATCGCTATGCACTTTGCGATAACCATACACACCACCAGACTCCAACCAGCTTTGCTTGATAAGGCCAGATTGTCGTTGGCTTGTTTGGTAAGCCTTGGAATACGGTTGCTTTAGCCAAGCATAAAACCCACTCGGCTGAACATCCAACACCTTGCATTGCCACCGTATCGGCCAGCAGTCCTGATGCTGTTGTATAAAGGCATACCTCAATCTGACTGCTTCGCGAAGTATGCCGCGGCTTTTTTTAAGATATCTCGCTCTTCAGTGACGCGCTTGAGTTCTTTACGCAGACGTTGCAGCTCTGCCTGCTCAGCTGTTTTTGCTTGATGCTCTGCTGCATCTGGGCCGTACTTCCTGACCCAGGCATACAGACTATCGACTGTGACATCCAATCTGCGGGCCACTTCAGATACAGCATATCCGCCTTCAGTGATTTGACGGACGGCTGCTATTTTGAATTCTTCTGGATAACGTTTACCACTCATACTGCACCTTTCTTTTATTGCCATTATTACGGCTTAAAGGTGTCTAGTAAATTGGTGGCGATTCA
>NZ_JBQUZC010000005.1:3555-5762 GCF_056314045.1 Methylophilus sp. DMC16 | reverse complement strand
AAAAACCTCTGTATAATGCGCGCTTCGCTTGAAACGTTGGAAGTTGAAACGGAAGAGCGAAAAGCCTTCGAGGCACTGTTCTTTAAAAATTAGGATGACTGATAAGTGTGGGTGTTTGTAGTTGGGTGTGAACGCATTTGATGCGTAAAACTCAGAAAATACAAATGCTTACGCTTAGATTTATGACAAGTATGTACAGTGTAGTTTACACACATACCTTGAAATGAATTTGAGATATAGCGAAATCGAATACCGCCTCTTAATTGAGGTAAAAAGTAATAGTTAGGAATTAAACTGAAGAGTTTGATCCTGGCTCAGATTGAACGCTGGCGGAATGCTTTACACATGCAAGTCGAACGATGAACCCTAGCTTGCTAGGGGGATTAGTGGCGAACGGGTGAGTAATATATCGGAACGTACCTTGTAATGGGGGATAACTAGTCGAAAGATTAGCTAATACCGCATACGCCCTGAGGGGGAAAGTAGGGGATCTTCGGACCTTACGTTATAAGAGCGGCCGATATCTGATTAGCTAGTTGGTGGGGTAATGGCCTACCAAGGCGACGATCAGTAGCTGGTCTGAGAGGACGACCAGCCACACTGGAACTGAGACACGGTCCAGACTCCTACGGGAGGCAGCAGTGGGGAATTTTGGACAATGGGCGCAAGCCTGATCCAGCCATTCCGCGTGAGTGAAGAAGGCCTTCGGGTTGTAAAGCTCTTTCGCAAGGGAAGAAAACTTACCATCGAATAAATGGTGAGGCTGACGGTACCTTGATAAGAAGCACCGGCTAACTACGTGCCAGCAGCCGCGGTAATACGTAGGGTGCGAGCGTTAATCGGAATTACTGGGCGTAAAGCGTGCGCAGGCGGTTTTGTAAGTCAGATGTGAAATCCCCGAGCTCAACTTGGGAACTGCGTTTGAAACTACAAGACTAGAATATGTCAGAGGGGGGTAGAATTCCACGTGTAGCAGTGAAATGCGTAGAGATGTGGAGGAATACCAATGGCGAAGGCAGCCCCCTGGGATAATATTGACGCTCATGCACGAAAGCGTGGGGAGCAAACAGGATTAGATACCCTGGTAGTCCACGCCCTAAACGATGTCTACTAGTTGTTGGTGGAGTAAAATCCATGAGTAACGCAGCTAACGCGTGAAGTAGACCGCCTGGGGAGTACGGTCGCAAGATTAAAACTCAAAGGAATTGACGGGGGCCCGCACAAGCGGTGGATTATGTGGATTAATTCGATGCAACGCGAAAAACCTTACCTGGCCTTGACATGCCACTAACGAAGCAGAGATGCATTAGGTGCCCGTAAGGGAAAGTGGACACAGGTGCTGCATGGCTGTCGTCAGCTCGTGTCGTGAGATGTTGGGTTAAGTCCCGCAACGAGCGCAACCCTTGCCATTAATTGCCATCATTTAGTTGGGCACTTTAATGGGACTGCCGGTGACAAACCGGAGGAAGGTGGGGATGACGTCAAGTCCTCATGGCCCTTATGGCCAGGGCTTCACACGTAATACAATGGTCGGTACAGAGAGTTGCCAACCCGCGAGGGGGAGCTAATCTCAGAAAGCCGATCGTAGTCCGGATTGTTCTCTGCAACTCGAGAGCATGAAGTCGGAATCGCTAGTAATCGCGGATCAGCATGTCGCGGTGAATACGTTCCCGGGCCTTGTACACACCGCCCGTCACACCATGGGAGTGGGTTTTACCAGAAGTAGTTAGTCTAACCGCAAGGGGGACGATTACCACGGTAGTATTCATGACTGGGGTGAAGTCGTAACAAGGTAGCCGTATCGGAAGGTGCGGCTGGATCACCTCCTTTCTAGAGAAGATCACCTGTCTACAAGCATTCACTCTTATCGGTCATCTTAAAAATAAGCAGCAACAAAGATTTAGGCAAACCGCCTTAGGGTCTGTAGCTCAGCTGGTTAGAGCACCGTCTTGATAAGGCGGGGGTCGTTGGTTCGAGCCCAACCAGACCCACCACCGAATATTGGGGGATTAGCTCAGCTGGGAGAGCACCTGCTTTGCAAGCAGGGGGTCGTCGGTTCGATCCCGTCATCCTCCACCAACGACTTGGTGTCTTTGTTGCGGTTTAGAGATTAGAAGCAAGCGTTATTAATTGATGTTTGATTAAATGTTTGCTTCTGGTTTTTAAACGTTAGTTTAACGACTAAGACTGCTCTTTAACAAAATGGA
>NZ_JBQUZC010000005.1:0-3459 GCF_056314045.1 Methylophilus sp. DMC16 | reverse complement strand
GGAAGAAGTAAAGGAATATAGGTTGTGTGATGACAACTTATATTCAATGGGCGATATTATTTTTTAACCGGAAATAATATCGATTGATTGCAAAATCAGAAATATTAAACGCAAGTTGAGAAGCGACATTGATGAGTAATCATGAATGTAGCGAATCTAACGAGGTTTGATAGTGCTTTAGAATTACCTGTAACGCGTGTCTCATGCACGAGGAAATCTAGATTTAAAAGGGTTTAGGTTTTAACGTTATAGGGTCAAGTGAATAAGTGCATATGGTGGATGCCTTGGCGATATCAGGCGATGAAGGACGTGATAGCCTGCGAAAAGCTTCGGGGAGCTGGCAAATAAGCTTTGATCCGGAGATGTCCGAATGGGGAAACCCGGCCGTAAGGTCATTCTCTTCTGAATATATAGGAAGAGTAAAGCGAACCTGGAGAACTGAAACATCTAAGTACCCAGAGGAAAAGAAATCAACCGAGATTCCGTAAGTAGTGGCGAGCGAACATGGAACAGCCTGTTACTTTTAGCAGACGCGATAGTAGAACGGAATGGAAAGTCCGACCGTAGTGGGTGATAGTCCCGTATACGAAATCCCGTTTGTGGAACTAGGGTAACGACAAGTAGGGCGGGGCACGAGAAACCCTGTCTGAACATGGGGGGACCATCCTCCAAGGCTAAATACTCGATATCGACCGATAGTGAACCAGTACCGTGAGGGAAAGGCGAAAAGAACCCCGGGAGGGGAGTGAAATAGATCCTGAAACCGTATGCATACAAACAGTGGGAGCCTCGTAAGGGGTGACTGCGTACCTTTTGTATAATGGGTCAGCGACTTACATTCAGTGGCAAGCTTAACCGATAGGGGAGGCGTAGAGAAATCGAGTCCGAATAGGGCGAATTAGTCGCTGGGTGTAGACCCGAAACCAAGTGATCTATCCATGGCCAGGATGAAGGTGCCGTAACAGGTACTGGAGGTCCGAACCCACAAATGTTGAAAAATTTGGGGATGAGCTGTGGATAGGGGTGAAAGGCTAAACAAACTTGGAGATAGCTGGTTCTCTCCGAAAACTATTTAGGTAGTGCCTCGTATATAACTCTCGGGGGTAGAGCACTGTTATGGCTAGGGGGTTCATAAGAACTTACCAAACCATTGCAAACTCCGAATACTGAGAAGTTCAATTACGGGAGACAGTCCATGGGTGCTAACGTCCGTGGACAAGAGGGAAACAACCCAGACCGACAGCTAAGGTCCCAAATGACGTGCTAAGTGGAAAACGAAGTGGGAAGGCATAGACAGCCAGGATGTTGGCTTAGAAGCAGCCATCATTTAAAGAAAGCGTAATAGCTCACTGGTCGAGTCGTCCTGCGCGGAAGATGTAACGGGGCTAAGCACGTAACCGAAGCTTCGGATGCCAGTTTACTGGCATGGTAGGAGAGCGTTCTGTAGGCCTGCGAAGGTGTACTGTGAGGTATGCTGGAGGTATCAGAAGTGCGAATGCTGACATGAGTAGCGATAAAGGGAGTGAAAAGCTCCCTCGCCGAAAGCCCAAGGTTTCCTGCGCAACGTTCATCGGCGCAGGGTGAGTCGGCCCCTAAGGTGAGGCAGAGATGCGTAGCTGATGGGAAACAGGTTAATATTCCTGTACCTATATACAATGCGATGTGGGGACGGAGAAGGTTAGGTCAGCCGGGTGTTGGATGTCCCGGTTCAAGCGTGTAGGTTGGTTCTTTAGGCAAATCCGGAGAGCTAAGACTGAGACGTGATAACGAGTCTGCTTGCAGACGAAGTGATTGATACCATGCTTCCAAGAAAAGCCACTAAGCTTCAGTTGTATAAGACCGTACCGCAAACCGACACAGGTGGGCAGGATGAGAATTCTAAGGCGCTTGAGAGAACCCGGGAGAAGGAACTCGGCAAATTAGCACCGTAACTTCGGGAGAAGGTGCGCCCCGGTAACGTGTATAGACTTGCTCTAGAAGCGTGATGGGGTTGCAGTGAAAAGGTGGCTGCGACTGTTTAATAAAAACACAGCACTCTGCAAACACGAAAGTGGACGTATAGGGTGTGACGCCTGCCCGGTGCTGGAAGATTAAATGATGGGGTGCAAGCTCTTGATTGAAGTCCCAGTAAACGGCGGCCGTAACTATAACGGTCCTAAGGTAGCGAAATTCCTTGTCGGGTAAGTTCCGACCCGCACGAATGGCGTAACGATGGCCACACTGTCTCCTCTCGGGACTCAGCGAAGTTGAAATGTTTGTGAAGATGCAATCTCCCCGCGGCTAGACGGAAAGACCCCATGAACCTTTACTGCAGCTTTACATTGGACTTTGACAAGATTTGTGTAGGATAGGTGGGAGACTATGAAGCGGTGTCGCCAGATATCGTGGAGTCATCCTTGAAATACCACCCTGATGTTGTTGAGGTTCTAACCTAGGTCCGTAATCCGGACTGGGGACCGTGTATGGTAGGCAGTTTGACTGGGGCGGTCTCCTCCCAAAGAGTAACGGAGGAGTGCGAAGGTAACCTAGGTACGGTCGGAAATCGTACTGATAGTGCAATGGCAAAAGGTTGCTTGACTGCGAGACGGACAGGTCGAGCAGGTGCGAAAGCAGGTCATAGTGATCCGGTGGTTCTGTATGGAAGGGCCATCGCTCAACGGATAAAAGGTACTCTGGGGATAACAGGCTGATTCCTCCCAAGAGTTCATATCGACGGGGGAGTTTGGCACCTCGATGTCGGCTCATCACATCCTGGGGCTGTAGCCGGTCCCAAGGGTATGGCTGTTCGCCATTTAAAGTGGTACGTGAGCTGGGTTTAAAACGTCGTGAGACAGTTTGGTCCCTATCTGCCGTGGGCGCTGCAAGTTTGAGGGGACCTGCTCCTAGTACGAGAGGACCGGAGTGGACGCACCTCTGGTGGACCAGTTATCATGCCAATGGTATAGCTGGGTAGCTAAGTGCGGAAGAGATAAACGCTGAAAGCATCTAAGCGTGAAACTCGCCTCGAGATGAGACTTGCCTCTGGCTTTAAGCCAGCTAAAGAGTCGTTCAAGACCAGGACGTTGATAGGTCAGGTGTGGAAGTGCAGTAATGCATTAAGCTAACTGATACTAATTGCTCGTGAGGCTTGATCCTATAACCTTAAAACTTAGATTAAAATCTAAGCCAGGTGTAGTTCAAAGCAATATGATTTGGCAATCATCAAGAAATAAGAAACACAAGTTGTTTCATACCCTGCCCATTGATGCTTGAAAAAGCAAAATCCTTTACTTCTTCCAATTTGTTAAAGCAGGCTGATTCATATCAGCACCATGCATAACATTACCAGTTATGTTTGGGGACAATAGCAGTTTGGAACCACCCCTTCCCATCTCGAACAGGGCCGTGAAACGAACTTGCGCCAATGATAGTGTACTCTTCGTATGCGAAAGTAGGTCATCCCCAAGCTCCTATTCTAAA
>NZ_JBQUZC010000004.1:0-31308 GCF_056314045.1 Methylophilus sp. DMC16 | reverse complement strand
AGTGCCTCGAAGGCTTTTCGCTCTTCCGTTTCAACTTCCAACGTTTCAAGCGAAGCGCGCATTATACAGAGGTTTTTTACTTCGTCAACAACTTTTATTCCGCTGCCAACTTAACGCTCAAACATACTGCGCTTTTTATTTCTTCTCACCCAACTAAACAACCGTTTCGTTGAAGAGAGCCGCGCATTTTACAGCGATAAGCGTTGCGGTCAACCCTTATTTGCCATTCTTACAATTTTGTTACAAATTGATGATTATTTCTTGAAAGCGGCCTTAATGCGCAACCAGGTTTGCGTCAAGACATTGCCATCCAGCTGATAATGCTTGTGCAAAGGTTGTTTGACTTCCCAACTCACCTTGAGGCCGGCAGGAAAGACCACAAAGTCTCCTTTACCAAAGCTGACTGGCGCACCACCCACAGGCGTCACTACACATTGACCTTCTAGTATATAAGCCTGCTCTTGTTCGTGAAAAATCCAATCAAAAGTTGATACTTCTTTTTTCCATGTAGGCCACTTGGACACACCCAAGTCCTTTAGTTGTGTTTCGGCAGGATTGTGCTGAACTTGAATTTGCATGTGTCGCTCCTTGAATCAAAGCGGGCATTTTATAGCAAGCCCGCTTTAGCCGTCAGGGTTTTACAGAGTAAAATACATTTTTTGATGATTTATATATATAGAGTGCGCAATGCGGATCAACCAGGCAGAGGCGATAGAACGATTGCAACGGGGCGAGGTGGTCGCCATCCCGACCGAGACCGTCTATGGCCTGGCGGCAGATGCACGCAATGACTTAGCTGTTGCCAACATCTACACCACCAAACAGCGACCTGCCAATAACCCATTGATCGTCCATATTGGACGCACAGAACAAGTGGCCGACTGGGCCAGCAGCTTTCCGCCACTGGCACAAAGGCTGGCCGCGGCCTTCTGGCCGGGTCCGCTGACATTGGTATTGCCTGCGCGCGAGGAGGTCTCAGCGGCGGTGAGGGCTGGCGAGCCAACGGTGGCTTTACGGGTGCCGGCACACCCCGTGGCGCTGGCGCTGCTCAACGAAAGTGGCCTGGGCCTGGCAGCCCCTTCAGCGAATAAGTATACGCAACTGAGCCCCACCACGGCAGAACATGTCGAAGCAGGACTGGGGACAGACATTCCGGTGCTGGATGGTGGCGCTTGCCAGGTAGGCATAGAGTCGACCATTGTCAGCGTGCATGAAGATGGCTGGCGATTGCTCAGACCCGGCATGATAGATGAGGCGGCGATTGCAGCCGTCGCAGGCACGCCGGCGTCTGTAGATGCATCGGCGCAGATTCCCAAGGCCCCCGGGCAGCATTTGCTGCATTATTCGCCACGAACACCCTGCCTGCTGTTTTCTTCCAGACAAGCGATGGCAGACTATGCACAGCAGTACCCTCATGCTGTCGCCTTGTTGTTTGGCGCCGGTGTGGCGGTCACGGCCAAAGATACACATTTGCCAGCCACGCCTGCACAAGCCGCCGAGCAGCTCTATGCGGCGCTGCACATATTGGATGCCGCACATGCTGACGTGATCTTAATAGAATCGCCGCCTAACACCGCGGCCTGGGACGCCGTGCGAGACCGGCTGCAACGGGCAGCCTACCAACCCAAGCGCCAAAACGATTGAGTCTGCCAAGCATGGCTGGCACAATAGCGTGCATCGTCGATTCCCTTATCTTAAATAAAGCCCAGATTTAAATCATGAAAAACATCTACTCCTTCATCCTATTGGTTGGCGCCAGCAGTCTATTGTTTGGCTGCAAAAGCGTTGAACTGCCGAGCGTGTTCGACAAAGGGACCAAGGAAGTCCCGCGCTATGGCAAAGAAGCTTTGCATTACCAATGCGAAAATTATCAGTCGTTTGGCCTCAAACTCTCTGCTACTGGCGATGAAGCATGGGTCATGCTGCCTGACCATGAGGTGGGGCTGTTACGTGATGCCGACGATAAGCAACACTACCATTATGGCACCATGGATTTGCGCCTGAATGGCGACCAAACCACGCTGGATGACAGTGACCACTTGCACCTCAAAGGTTGCAAGACCGCCGATACGTCCAAATAAACACTGATTCTCCTCTATCCATGGCCACTGTTTATGGTGGTCATGCATCTCTGTTTGCCGAGTCCATTGGGTATCGCACCCGCTTCTGCGCATGCCGCGCGTTTTTTGTCATCGCACGTCATTCCGCCTAATCACATGCTGCGTTCGCCCTTTGCTGATTAAAAGACAGGCGAACAGCAGCTTGCGCCATCGCCAGCAAGCACGACCAGTTAAATAAAACATAAGCAATTGATTTTTATCAAATAATTTTCTGGCACAGATTCTGCAAAAGCTCACTCTGGAAAGCAACCATTTCATCGTCATCAGGTTGCCTGATCTCCATTTATTGATAACTGATTATCACAGAGTGAACACATGAATATACAAACCATTAATCCTAAACTACGACAAATTTCTCTCTACACCAGCTTGGCCCTGCTGAGTACACAAGCTTTTGCCGAGGCCACGCTGCAACGCAACGAAAACCAATTTATCAATATCGGCATTGCCTCTCGCGTCAGCTTTAGCTCGATTAAAGATGCCGCGCCGAATGGCAAAGACCGCTCGAATGACTTTGAGGTTGAAGAGGCACGTTTATATACCAACGGTAAGGTGCATGAGAACGTCTCCTTTGAGTTCAACTTCGCACGCAATTCAGCAGACAACAGAGTTGAGTTGCTGGATGGTCATCTGGGCTTGGAGTTTAACAACTACGCGCATGTTTGGGTGGGTCGCTTCTTACCGGCAGCGAGCCGCGCCTCCGCTGCTGCACCGATGTATTCCACCACGTTTGACTTCCCGATTGCCGAGTTAGGCTCTTACCAGTTTGCTGGTCGGGATAATGGTGCAGTCTTCTTCGGTACAGACAAGAGCGAGGCCTTCAAATACTACGTTTCGGCCACTAACGGTCGCCAGGGCGGCCCCAATCAGGCTGATAACTTGTCTTATGCCACCCGTCTGCAATATAACTTCTGGGATACCGAGCCAGGCTTTTATAACCTGGCCAGCTATGATGGCAAGAAATCGATTTTGTCTGTGGGAGGCTCTTACCGTTATCAAAAAAATGGCGCAGGGACGATCCTGAATAAAGGCGATTCCAAATACTGGAACCTGGATGCACGCCTGGAAAAACCATTGACTGATGGCGCCGTGCTGGGGGCAGAAGCCTCCTATTACAACTATGACAATGACAATACCGGCGATACCGTCTTGCCAGAAGCCAAAGGCTTTTTTGTCAATGGCAGCTATACCTTTGCCGAAAAAGTGGGCATAGGCAAATTCCAGCCTAAAATCATCTACCAAGAATTTAATAATGATACGACGGGCCTGGACCGCAAACGCGTGGATATCGGGGTGGGTTACCTGATTGACGGTGACAGCAACAAACGCATTGATGTGTTTTACTTCAGGGAAAAGCGCAATACGCTACCGGATATTGACGGCATTAAAGCCATTTTCCATGTGGCACACTTTTTCTAAAAGTATCCTGCAATAAAAAACGGCCATGATGGCCGTTTTTTTATTAGCCTCCATTTTAACTTAACGGCTACCCAGATAAGAATCACTCAATGCCTGGCTATTGGCAATGGTCTGTGCATCGCCCTCTTGCGTGATATGGCCACTTTCAAGTACATAAGCATGGTTGGCGTAACGCAAGGCCACCGTGGCGTTCTGCTCCGCCAGCAAAAAGCTCAAGCCTTGCGTTTGCTGTAACTGGTGCACGATTTCAAAAATCTCTTCCACAATTTGCGGCGCCAGCCCCATGGAAGGCTCGTCGAGCAGAATCAGTTTGGGATTCGCCATCAACGCACGGCCGATCGCCACCATTTGCTGCTCGCCCCCGGAGGTATACCCGGCATAGTTTTTACGCAATAACTTCAGGCGTGGGAAAAAGGCATAGACCTTTTCCAGGTCTTGCGCCAGCCCTTTGCTCGACGGTCTGCGAATAAAGGCCCCGGTCAGGAGGTTTTCCTCAACCGTTAAATGGCCAAAGCAATGCCGACCTTCAAGCACCTGAACCAGACCCTGTGCCACCAGTTGGCCCGGTGTGGCCTTGGTCACGTCTTTACCGGCATAGACAATCCGACCTTGTACAATCTCACCGCGTTGTGCCGGGGCCAGGCCAGAAATCGCTTTCAGGATGGTACTTTTGCCCGCGCCATTCGCACCGAGCAAAGCCACAATAGACTGTGGTTTAACCTCTAAAGAAATATGCTTGATAGCAAAAATGACCTTTTCATAGATCACCTCAACATTGTCCAGCTGCAACAAGGGCTCAGCCGCAGTGAGCGCTTGCACTGGGATCGTATTTAACTGTGCTTGTGTCATGTTTGACTCCTCAATTGACTGTCGTCGGCAAGGGACAGGCCTTGCCCACGGCAGCAAACTGCAACGGCACACCGCCCTGCGGTGTGCCGCGATCATCGTGATACCGTCAATACTTAGTTGGCAGCAACAACCTCTTTACTGCAATCGCGTGGCGTGATGCCTTTTTCCTTGGCATACTCATGGGAAGATTTTTCAATAATCGGACGCAACAACTGGCGGTCTGCCTGCACCCAGTCAGAAATCACTTTCCATTTGCTGCCATCCCACTGCTGGAAGCGCACGGCGCCGCCGCCCTCATGGTCAGCGCAACTCAGTTTGAGTGGCTGTACCAGACCCAGAGCGCCCAGCTCTTTAAGGCGCGCATCATCCAGTTTGAGGTTCTCAAAGCCCCAGCGTACCTCTTCACCGGTCAATGGGCGTTTGCCAAATTTGGCTTGCGCCACACGCACGGCTTCCACGTTGAGGATGCCATTGACCACGCCCAGGTTGTAATAAACATTGCCAAAACGTTTAGGATCTTGCAGATTGCCTTTACCGGCCTTGATCACATATTTGTCTATGCCTTGCAATACCGGGAAGCTGGTGCCGGAAGGATGTGTAGTGATTGAGATAAAACCCTTGGCGGCGTTGCCTGCAGGCGCCGCATCATCTTCAGAGTTGCTCCAGATATTGCCGATGATATGGTCGGCCGGAAAACCGGTTTTTTGCGCGGTTTTTAAGGCCACCGGGTTCATCACACCCCAGCCACGCAAAATCACCCAGTCCGGCTTGATGCGACGTATGGTCAGCCATTGCGACTGTTGCTCGTTGCCCGGATGCGGCACTTCGAGCAAGGTCAGCTCAAAGCCGTATTTCTTTGCCAGCAGTTCCAGAATCGGACTGGTTTCCTTGCCGTAAGGCGAGCCGTGGTACAAGGTGACAATTTTTTTGCCTTTGAGCTTGTCCAGACCGCCAGATTGCTGGGCGATATAGTTCACAATCGCAGACACTTCGCTGTACGGGTTTAATTGCAGCGGGAAGGCATAAGGGAACACGCTGCCATCGGTCGAATCGGTGCGGCCGTGGTTAATCGTGATCAGCGGCAATTTGTCTGTGGTCGAGCGCTCCAGGGTCGCGTAGGCAATGCCCACGGACAGCGGATTGGTCGCTGCAGCAGGCGCGCCGTTCAGGCCTTTTTTCAGGCGCTCGTAGCACTCAACGCCTTTTTCCACGACGTATTCGGTTTCGCACTCACTCCAGGTCAGCTTGACGCCATTGACGCCACCCTCTTTGGCATTGATGTATTGCAAATAGTCGATAAACCCACCAAAAAAGCCGGAACCGCCTGCCGCATAAGGGCCAATCCGGTAACTCTGCAGCGGGAAATACTGCTCATTGGCGGCTTGCACTTGCGTAGACAAGCTGGCAACCCCCAAGCCCAATGCCAGCCACAGCCAGCGATGTTTACTTAAAAAGTTCACTTAAATACTCCTTATAAAAATATAGAAATCTCTCTTAATCGTTCTTGGTTATATAAAAGACCGTGTGAGGCTGTTAACACATGGAAGTCTCCTTCAATCAATTCGTCAGGAACGGCCTAGAAACTTAGCGGCCAGACCCGCAGCCGTTGTTTGGCGGTTTGCCAGACCTTGGCCAAACCGTTGGGCTCTTTGATCAGGAAAAAGATGATCAAGGCGCCAAAAATCATTTTCTGAAAATTCTCCAGCTGGCCAGGATCAATCGCTCCGGCCAACAGGCTGGTGGTCAGGTTGGAAAGCAGAATGGGGAACAGCACAATAAAAGCCGCGCCCAGAAAGTTGCCGAGGATACTACCCATGCCGCCGATGATAATAATGAACAGAATCTGGAAGGAGCGTGACAAATCAAAGCCATGTGGTTCGACGGTGCCCAGGTAAGTGAATGCCCACAGCGCACCGGCAATCCCCAGGTAAAACGAGCTGATGGCAAAGGCCAGCAATTTGGTTTTTGGCACCGAGATGCCGATCACGGCGGCAGCGGTGTCCATGTCGCGTACCGCCATCCACTTGCGTCCGAGCTCACCACTGACGATGGTTTTTGCCAGCCACCCCAGCGCCACGACGACCGTTAAGGTCAGCAGGTAACGACCCGCTGGTGTACTCAAATCCGTGCCTAAGATCTGTAAAGGTGGCGCTGTAATGACACCAGAAGAGGAGTTGTTGGAAAACCAGGAGAAAGTGGTGAACACCCATTGCACAAAAAACTGTGCAGCCAGTGTTGCCACAATCAGGTAAAAGCCCTTGATGCGCAAACTCGGCAGCCCAAACACCAGGCCGACGCCACCTGCCGTCAACCCGCCCAATATCAGGCTGGCAATCAATGGCAAGCCCTCTATCCGCAGGTGAAAGTTGTAGGTGGCAAACGCACCTACCGCCATAAAGGCCGCAGAGCCCAAGGACAGCTGACCCGCATAGCCAGTGAGCAAATTCAGGCCCAAGCCCGCCAGCGACAACACCAGCACCGGGATGAGGATGGCGCTAAACCAGTAGTCGTTGCCAATGGCAGGGACGACCAGATAGGCGAATGCCAGCAAGGCCGCAAACGCCCAGCGCTCCTGTTTGAGGCGGAAAAACCGTTTATCCAACCTATACTCGGTAATAAATTGTCCAGTTTCTTGATACCACATGCTATGCCTGCCTGCTCTCTATTTTCTAAACACGTTCAATCGCTTTGTCGCCAAACAAGCCATAGGGCCGGACCAGCAGAAACAACATCGCCAACACATAGGGAAACCAGTTTTCAATGCCGCCGCCTATCAGCGGGCCGATGAAGACCTCAGCCAGTTTTTCGCTGGCGCCGACGATCAAGCCGCCAACAATCGCACCTTCAATCGAGGTAAATCCGCCAATAATCAGCACCGGCAAGGCTTTGAGTACAATCAGTGACAGCGAGAACTGCACGCCGACGCGTGCACCCCACAACATGCCGGCGACCAGACCTACAAAGCCAGCCACCGCCCACACAATCAGCCACAAGCGTTGCAGATGGATGCCCACCGCCAACGCCGCCAGTTGGTCATCTGCCACGGCGCGCAAGGCAATGCCAATGCGGGTTTTATTGAAGAGGACACCGAGCAGTGCGACCAGGCCGCCCGCAATGGCCGCCGCGAACAAATCAAATTGCGACAGCAAAATACCGAACACTTCATACGGCTCATCATTGATGCCTATCTCCAGCGCATGTACTTGTGCGCCCCACACCGCTTGTGCCAGCCCCTCAACGATATAGCTCAGGCCCAGGGTCGCCATAAACAGGGTAATCGGCGACCGGTTCACCAGCGGCCGTAACACCAGCCACTCAATCAGCCATGCCAACACCGCCATGGTCAGCAAGGTCAACACAAAGGCGCCCCAGAACGGCACGCCACGCTCGACCAGGCTGACAAAGGTCAATGCCGCAAACAGCACCATAGACCCCTGGGCAAAATTAAACACGCCAGAGGCCTTATAGATCAGCACAAAGCCGATCGCGACCAGCGAATACATGACACCCGCAAGCAAGCCACCAGTCAGAACTTCGAAAAAGAAACTCATCTCAATTGATCCTTGTATTGCCTCAGTGTTTGGTGCCCAGGTAGGCGGCAATCACCTCGGGGTTGGCGCGCACTTCATCCGGCTTGCCATCACCGATCTTCTTGCCATAATCCAGCACCACCACATGGTCTGACAGCGTCATCACCACGCCGATATCATGCTCAATCAGCACAATCGTGGTGCCAAACTCGCGGTTGGTTTCACGGATAAACCGGCTCATCTCCGCCTTTTCATCGGCGTTCATCCCAGCCATCGGTTCATCCAGCAACAGCAGTTGAGGCTCGGCAGCCAATGCACGGGCAAGCTCGACGCGCTTTTGCAAGCCATAGGGCAAACTGCCCACAATGCTGTTACGCCAGGGTTGCAGTTTGAGAAAAGCAATCACGCGCTCTGCTTTCTGCCGTTGCGCCAAGGCATCCGCAGGCGCGCGGCCCACATTAAATACCTGCTCCAGCCAACTGCTTTTGACCTTGAGGTTGGTGCCGGTCAGTACGTTGTCGAGCACCGACATGCCTTTAAACAGGGCTATATTCTGAAACGTGCGCGCCACGCCGCGTCTGGCCGCCCATTGCGGATGCATGGCGCGACGCACCGCATCCTGGTAGCGGATACTGCCTTCATCAGGCTTGTAGACGCCATTAATCACGTTAAGCAATGAGCTTTTGCCGGCGCCATTGGGGCCGATCAAGGCACAAATTTCGCCCTCATTGACGGCAAAACTGATATTGGTAATGGCTTTCACGCCCTTAAACGACAATGAAATCCCGTCTAATGCCAGCAATGGCTGAGGTGCAGCAAGGGTGGTACTCATATCGCGGCCTTCCATGTCGCTAATCCCAAATAGCTGTGCAAGTCATTGGACTGATGTGGAATCACTTGCAGCTGGCTGGTTTGCCAGGCAGTGGCTTCTGACCAGGCCCGCACGTGGATCCCAATGTCAGCAAAAAACTGTGTCGCTTCCGGTGACAAGGGTTCGCCCACCAGCAAGGGCACACGGGTACGCCGCAGGCCCAGCACATCCTGCAAGGGCAAGATGACCAGCCAGCGCGCAAAGGGAGCGATCAGCGGCAGCCGGGTTTTGGCTGCACGCAAGGCCCAGGCCACAACCCGATGCTGCCAGCTGCCGGGCAAGGGCCAGCGGGATTGGGTGAGGGTATACAGACGCTGGTAAGTCGTTGCCGTGCCTGCCACCAGCGTAGGGCCGAGTTCGCGCCTGTCGGTGTCCCGGGTCGCCAGATTTTCTGGAAAATTCAGCGTAAAGCCTGCCAATAGCCACGGCGAAAGCAGATATTTGGCATGACCGCTGGCGGCAAATGCACGCGCCGCCAATGCCTCTTCATGCGCAGTGAGCGCCTCTTGGCTGATCAATTGGCGGCCATTCTTAAGCAGTTCGGCATGGCTTAATTCGCTGTACTCCAGCGCATAGGCGTCACTTAAGCGGTAAAAGCGGAAGGCGATTTCCGCAGTCTCAGCCACCGGTGAAATGTTCTGGGTCTCAGGCGTGTCCACAATCTGCGCATAAGCAACCAGCGCAGGATGCTGATAGCCAGCTAGCCCGCGCGCATCGGCATAAATCACCAGTGTGCTATCAGGCTTGGCTGCCAGGACTTGATCCACCTGCGCCTGCGCCTCGGCAAACACAAATTTTGGCCGCAAGGTATGCAATAAATCCAGTAACTGCGGCTGCGCAAAGGCCGGATCCAGTGGCGCTGCCACGCCGCCCAGCCAATGGGCGGCTAGCGACAACAGCAAGGCCTCTGGCCGTGGTTCACTGAGCAGGAACAAGGTATCGCCCTGGCGAAAGCCGTGTTGCTGTAAATAGTGCGCCGTGCGGGTGACGTCCTCTTGCACCGCAAGCCAGGAGGCCTGCTGCCAGAGGCCCAGCTGTTTATGCCGAATTGCAACACGATGCGGGCGCTCCACGGCCTGCAAAGCGAGCAAGTGAGGTAAAGTCTCTGCCATTGCCAATTTCCTGCCGGGTTGAGTTAAGCCGCTTTGGCCAAGGTTTTAGCTTCCAGCTCACGCACCAGTGGCAGTACTTTTTCACCAAAATAAGCGACCTCTTCCTGAAAGTGCAAAAAGCCCGCCAACACTAAATCTACGCCCACCGCCTTCAAAGCCACAATGCGCTCGGCAATTTGCTGTGGTGTACCAATCAAATTGGTTTTAAAGCCATCGTTATATTGCACCAGGTCTTCAAAGCTCGACTTCGCCCAGTTACCTTCACGCTCCGGGCTGGCAGCACCGGCATTTTTCACTTCATGGCCAAAGGCATTGACCGCTTCAGGGTTGGCTTTATCAATGATTTCCTTCAATACGGCTTTGGCTTCTTCTTCGGTATCGCGGGCAATCACAAAGGCATTGACCCCGATCTTGACCTGATGCTTATTGGCCGCCGCCTTGGCGCGAATATCGTCCACCTGGGCCTTGATCCCTTCCACGGTGTTACCGTTGGTGAAGTACCAGTCTGAGACCGCGGCCGCATTATCGCGCGCAGCACGTGAACTGCCGCCCTGGAAAATTTCTGGATGTGGCTGCTGCAAAGGTTTAGGTTTGAGTGAGTAGTTACTAAAGCGGTAAAAATCGCCTCTGTAAGTAAAGTTATCCTGGGTCCAAATGCCCTTGAGCGCTTCAATAAACTCGCGTGAACGGCGGTAGCGTTCGTCGTGATCCAGCCAATGCTCGCCAATCGCCGTAAACTCACCACGGAACCAGCCGGAGACGATATTCACCGCAATCCGTCCCTGGGTGAGAATATCAATGGTCGCCAATTGTTTGGCAGCCAGCACCGGATTCCAGGGGCCAGGCAAAATGGCGGCAATCACTTTGAGTTTGGTGGTCGCCGCCAGCAAGGCATGCGAAAAAGATACCGACTCATGCTGAAACTCGGCCCCATAGCCCGCAGTAAATCGGATTTGGCTCAAGGCATATTCAAATCCGGCTTTTTCGGCAATTTGTGCCAGCTTGCGGTTGTAATCGATATCCCAACTGGTGCGCTGCTCAATGTTACTGACCACCAGGCCACCACTGACGTTAGGCACCCAATAGGCAAATTTAATGTTTTCTGTACTCATCTTTAATCTCTCCAAAAGTCACTGAATTTAAATAGCTAATAACTTTTCCTGGCTCAAAAGCTCGCGATGCTTGAGCAAAGGCAGGGCACGCTCTACCGCTAGATCAATGCGCGCTTTCACCGCCTCACTCTTGATTTGATAGTTTTCAAAATCCGCTTCAACGGCATATACGCCGATCGGCAACGTGACTGCCTGGAAGAAGCTGAATAATGGGCGCAGCTCATGATCAATGATCAAGGCATGGCGCTCAGTCCCGCCGGTTGCTGCCAGCAGCACGGGCACATCAATCAATGCTTCGAGATTGACCAGATCAAACAAATGCTTGAACAACCCTCCATAAGAGGCGCGATACACAGGCGTAGCCACCACCAGTAAATCGGCGGTTTCAATCGCCTGGATATCTTGCTGTACGTTGACTGGTAAGGCTTTGGGATCGTAGGAAGCGACCAAGCTGCCCGCAATTTCGCTTAATTCCACCACGTGCAGATCAATCGGGATTTGCTGTCCCAACTTCTGTGTGATCGCCTGCACCAGTGCAGCGGTTCTGGAAGGTAATTTATAGCTGCCGGAAACGGCAGTGACTTTTAATGGACGGCTCATCATGACTCCTGAAATAACAATGACGAAGGTCGTTGCTTACGATGCTTCGCAGACGACCTTGCTTGCCAGTAGTATTAGCAGCATCCATGCCAGGCCATAATATTTATATTTTTCAATGACTTAATATAAAACCTGATTTTTAAATGGTGTTAGATTCCAGCGCTAGTTGCTGATCAACTGCTGCAAAAGCAGCAGTTTTGTGCGATCACGCTGCAGTCCGCTCCCGCCCCACCCTCCAGTGGCTGCTGCTTTTACAGCAGCCATTCAGCAGCAAACTGTTTCTATAGAGGCGGAGGCAGAGATGGATTTTTACATTTTCCTTTAAATTCAATGCTTTATTGATTGGCACACTAAATGCAACAGTGACTGCAGACGCATGGTGCCTGCTCGCCATGCCTTTATTGATCTCTTTTTGAATAAGGACTGACTATGACTGCACAAGCAAATAAGATTGCACATTTGCCTGTAAACCTGCCGCGACAAGCGGCGCATTTGATTAAAAGTGACGCAGAAGCCCTGACCGTCGCCAAACAGGTTGCCAGCGAAATCGCCAAAGAAGCCGCCCTGCGCGACCAGGAACGCCGACTGCCACGTAAAGAGCTAGACCTGTTTTCAAGCAGTGGCTTGTGGGGCATTACCGTGCCGAAAGAATACGGCGGTGCCTTCGTCTCCAACAAAACCCTGGCAGAAGTGGTAGCCACCGTGGCCGAGGCGGACCCCAGTGTCGGCCAGATTCCACAGAATCATTTATACATGGTGGAAGGCTTGCGCCTGGATGGCTCAGACTTTCAGAAAAAATACTTTTTTGAGCTGGTGCTACAAGGGGTGCGGTTTGGCAATGCGTTCTCCGAGATTGGCACCAAGAGCGTCAATGACGTGAAAACCAAGCTCACGCCCACCAATAGCGGCTACTTTTTAAACGGCAAAAAATTCTATTCTTCAGGCGCATTGCTGGCGGACTGGGTGCCAGTGGTGGCAAAAGATGAACACGACAATACCGTGGTGGCATTTGTACCCGCTGGCGCAGAAGGCCTGACCATTATTGATGACTGGTCCAGCTTTGGCCAACGCACCACCGCCAGCGGGACGACCATCCTGGAAAATATTTTTGTGCCTAGCGAATATGTCTTGCCGCACCATCTGGCGTTTGACCGCCCGACCACCATGGGGCCAATTGCACAGATTATCCAGGCGGCGGTGGATACCGGCATCGCCCGCGCGGCGTTTAAAGATACCCTGCACTTTGTACGCAACTACACACGGCCATGGATAGATACCGATCTGGAACACGGCTATGAAGACCCGCATACCATCAAAGACATCGGCGACTTGCAAATTCGCCTCCACGCCACCGAGGCCTTGTTGGCACGTGCCGGTGAATACATAGACGAAGCACAACGTAACCCGAATGAGGACACCGTGGCAGAAGCTTCGATTGCGGTAGCTGAAGCCAAAGTGCTGAGTACCGAAACCGCCTTGCTGGCGGGCAGCAAACTGTTTGAACTGGCCGGGACACGCTCGACCTTGGGCGAATACAACCTGGACCGCCACTGGCGCAATGCACGTACCCATACGCTGCACGACCCGGTGCGCTGGAAATACCATGCCGTCGGCAACTACAGCCTGAACAAGGTGAAACCGCCGCGCCATCCTTGGATTTAAACGGCAAGGCCATGAAAGCGCCATAAGCGATGGCGCCTTCTGGATGGCGCCTTCTGTAAGCCATGCCGCATAGATTAAAAAACAGCCCGACATGATGTCGGGCTGTTTGCATTGGCAAAGGCCGTTAACCGCGCCGAAGGCAACAGGTTTACCAGCGGTAAGTCGCCGTTAGCATGGCACGCCGTGGTTCCCCATAGTAGCAACTGCCAGAGGCGCAATTGGCGACATATTCTTTGTTGGTCAGGTTGCGCGCATTCAATGCCAGCGTCCAGTGCGGCAGGTCATACCCGACCAAGGCATCCCATAAGGTAAATGCCGGAATCCGCTCGGATGCAGAATCAAAATTGCCATGGGTTGAGCCGTTATAGCGCGCACCCAAGCCCACCTTGAATCCATTGTTAAAGCGGTAATCACTCCACACGGCGAGCGTGTTTTCCGGCGTGGCCAGCAAAGGCGTACCAATCAACGCAGGATTGCTGCTGGCAGTGACTTCAACCTTGGGCGTATACGTATAGGCCGTAATCAGATTCATATTTTCTATTGGCTGCGCTTGTATTTCGACCTCCAGGCCACGCACCTGAATCTGCCCGGTCTGGCTCGGACTGCCGCTGTTGGGGTCATAACTGATAAAGTTGTTACGCTCCAGATTAAACCAGGCAGCGCTGTAACGGTTCTTGCTACCTGGCGGCTGATAGCGTACGCCAAACTCATACTGCTTGCCGGTTTCGGGTTTAAAGCCTTTGCCTGTTTGCGTGTTGACCGTGACCGTCGGTATAAAAGACTCTGAGTAGCTGAAATAAGGGGCAATGCCATTGTCTGCCAAATAGAGCAAGCCTGCGCGGCTGGTAAACTTGTGGTCATTAAAGCGATCATTGGTGCCTGCCACACGCTCCGCGTTCTGGGTGGTGGCATCGTCGTAGCGGCCACCGAGGGTCGCAATCCAATGCGAACCCCATTTGATCTGGTCTTGCAGATAAAAACCTGTTTGCGCCAGTTTGATGCTGCTATTCTGCACAGGGTCACCCCTCACTATGGTTTGTGCCGTATCCGGGGCCAACAAATCCAGGTCTGGCGCACTGCCAGAATAGAATTGATTGCGGTCCCTGACCTTTTGGTAATCCAGGCCCGCCAGCAAGGTATGTTGCCAATCCCCCGCCTGAATCCGCCATTGCAGCTGATTATCGATGGTGAAGGCTTTGATGTGATCCGGGCTACCATTCATATCGCGGGTGATATAGCGGAAGTTGCGAGGATCCTCCGGATTCGCCTGGTTGACCTGCTTGTACTCCTTGCCGAACACCTGCCAGTAAGCCAAGTCTACCTCACTGTAGCGAGTATTCTGCCTGAAGGTCCACTGTTCGTTGAAGCTATGCTCAAACAGATAGCCGACATACCATTGCTTTTGTTCAAAGCGGTTAAATTTTCTATCGCCGACAAAGGTCTTGTAAGGCAATTTTTGTCCCGATGGCGTGCGCAGCAAGGTGCCTTGCTCAGGCAAGGCACCAGCCACGATCCCGGCATCCGAGTTCATATATTGTGACATGACCGTCAAACTGGTTTTGTCGGAGGGCAGGAAAGTGATTGACGGCGCAATAAACACCCGGTCATCCTTCATGCCTTGACGCGGCAAGTCGGCGTCACGCACCAGGCCGGTAATGCGGTACAACACGGTGCCGTCTTCATTGAGCGGCCCCGAAAAATCACCGGCGAGCTGCTCACGCGAGTAATTCCCCAATTGCATCTGGATTTCTTTAAGCGGGGTTGCGGTTGGACGTTTGCTAACCACATTGATCAAGCCGCCTGCGGTACTTTGCCCATACAGCACCGAGGCTGGCCCGCGCAGGATTTCGAGGCGCTCTATGCCATAATTTTCGATTCTGCCGGTCGCAAACGTGCCGGCATTGCGCCACGGCAAGCCGTCTTGATAAAAACCGGGTGAATACGCATCAATGCCACGCAAGGCAATCCAGTCATAGCGGGAATCCGGGCCGTAAGGCGCCACATTCACCCCCGGCGTATAGGCCATGCCTTCACGCAGGCTTTGTGCACCAATGGCCTGAATAAAGTCTTTCGTCACCACCGAGACCGACTGCGGCGTTTCCATCACCGACGTATCGGTTTTGGTCCCCGTGGCTGATTGCTCGGCAATATAGCCTTTAATTGGGCTCCATGCCGTTTCCTTATTGGCCGCGGCTGTCACTTGCACCTCGGGCAAAGTACTCGCCTTGGCCGACTGCGGGAGAATGGCATAGCGGTGATCCCCGCGATGCTCAACTTCCAGACCCGAGCCTTTGAGCAAGGTGTCCAGCGCCTGCTGCACAGTAAACTTGCCATGCAACCCTGCGCTAGCTTTACCATCTGCCAGCGCAGCATTGGCTGACAGCAGAATGCCGGCTTCAGCGGCAAATCGGCTTAATACCTGACTCAATGGTCCGGCAGGAATCTGGTATTCCTGTGCCACCGCCTCTTTTTCAGCAGCATGCAATACTGGCATTGGTGTGAGGCTGCTGATCATCAGTGTCAGTAAAGCCGCCCGGACATGCCGCGCAAGCGGCAAAGTGTGATGCGATTTCATTCAAGCTCCCTGTTAGGTTAAAAATAACGTGTTGTTATCTCTAAACCGAAACAGCCCGTTAAAAAGGGAACCTCCAGCGCAAAAAATACAAAAATTTCGCGCGCGCCTGATACCAAAGCCAATGACAGGCGCTCAAGCAGCAGGGAGCAGTTGAATATTGCCTTGCGCGTCGGTGTGCTGGCGAATGCCCAAACTATGGGTAATTTCCTGCAGCACCAGCGGCACGTTGGCAAACGGGTATGCGCCCATCAAGCGTAAATGGGCAATATCGGGGGCTACCGATAGCCTGGTTGAATGATAGCGTGCCAGCTCGGCAATAAAGTCTTTGAGCGATTGATTGTCCGCAATCAGAATGCCGCGGGTCCAGGCTTCACGGGCAGGAAGTGCGGCCTGTATTGCACCGACGCCATACCGGTCAAAGTAGGCCTGCTGACCGGCACTCAACGTGATGGCGGTGCCTTGTGATGGCGAAATCGCCACCTGCCCCTCATACACGGCGAGCAAGCTACGCGTGGCCTCCTGGCAGACGGTGAAACGCGTCCCCAGGGCCGTCAAGCGCCCATGCTGCGTATCCACGACCAACGGCCGCGCTTGCGGGTCATGGCCAGATTGCAGCAGTATCTCGCCGTATTCCAGCGTGATGCGCCGCAGCATCCAGCCATAGGCGACGCGCACCTGAGTGTCGGTATTGAGCCAAAGTTTGCCTTGGTCTGCCAATAGCACGCGATGCGTTCTGCCGGCTGGCGTACGGTAGGTGATGGCGCTGGCAGTGAGCGTCGTCAGCCAATCTTGCCAGGGGCTGTAGCGATGCAACAGGCTCACGCCCAAGTAAGTGACGCCCGCCAGGCCGAGCATTTTTAACGCCTGCCTGCGCCCACTGGAATGCAACAAGGCCTGATGCGAGGCCGACTTGCTTGCCACAGCATTGAGATTGGAGAAGGCGGCATTAATCGCCTCCACCTCTGCCCAGGCCCGTTGGTGGGCTGGGTGCGCAGTTAGCCATGCTTGCCAGGCCTGCCGCTCACGCGCCTCGGGGGCGTCATCGCTGAGTACGACAAACCATTCTGCCGCTTGCTGCAGTGCCAACTGTTCTACCGGCGACATCGGCACCATAACGGCTGATGACTTCATGAGGCCTGTCTTTCATCTTGCCATTGCCGGCGCAACATCAAGCAATGCATCATGGCGGTTGCCATATATTTTTTGACCATGCGCTCAGAGACCGCCAGCCTGTCTGCAATTTCCTGATATTGAAAGCCGTGGATCTGCGCCAGCAAAAATGCGGCTTTGGCCTTGGGGTTTAACCGGCTCAGCATCGCATCCACTTCCAGCAGGGCTTCGGTAATCATGGCCTGCTGTTCCTGAGAGATGCAGGCAGGCTCCTCCTGACTCAGCGCATTGAGGTAACTTTGCTCCAGGGCCTGACGTCGCCATTGGTCTATCATCAAGCCTTTGGCGATCTGCAACAGATAGATACGCGGCGTATATACATGCTGTAACGCCTCCTGTTTTAGCAACAGTTTGACAAAGGTATCCTGGGCCAGGTCTGCGGCGTGGTGCGTACAACCGACTTTTTTATTCAGCCAGCAACACAACCAATGATGATGCGCCTGATACCAATGCGTGACCGGTAACTGTGAAGAGTCTGCCATGACTGCTTAATATATAAATGATAATAATTCTCATTTTAATATTAAGCCAGACAATCGACAAGCCTAAAACGCGTCTGCGGCGCTCACAAACAATGCGGCCACCTCATCTTCGGTCAAGCCATACCCCCGGCCAGGCCATGAAAAAGCCCAACACAAGGTTGGGCGCAAGGCTAGCCGGTATCCGTACTTAACCGCTGTAGACCATGGCTGCATCCAGCAGTCGGCTTTGCTGGCGTGGAATAGCCTGTAAGCCCGGCAGCGCGTAGTTGAGGTCGCGCGCACGATAGGCTTTCATATCGGCAATGCTGATGATTTTAAGGCCGTGTACGCTGGCAAATTTGAATAAGTCGGGTCGTCTGGCCATGCTGCCATCGTCATTGACGATTTCGCATAACACGCCGACTGGCTGCAAGCCGGCCATGGCCGCCAGATCATGCGCGGCTTCGGTATGGCCGGGCCGCTCGAGCACACCGCCACGGCGGGCGCGTAGCGGGAAGATATGGCCGGGGCGGTGAAAATCATCGGCCTGAGTGGTGGGATCCGCCAGCTTGCGCAGGGTTAGGGCACGATCCGCTGCTGAAATGCCGCTGGTGGTGCCATATTTGTAATCCACACTCACAGTAAATGCGGTGCGGAATGGATCAGCGTTGTGTGTCACCATTTGTGGCAAGTCCAGTGCTTGCAAACGTTGTGCGGGCATGCCGACGCAGACCAGACCACTGCTGTGTTTGACCAAAAAGGCCATTTTTTCAGTGGTGATTTTTTCGGCGGCGATAATCAGATCACCTTCGTTTTCGCGGTCGGTATCATCGACCACAATCACGAATTCGCCGTTGGCGATGGCTTGAATGGCGCTAGCGACCGAATCAAATGGTTGGTTTTTTTCTAACATACACAGTCCTTTTACTCACGCGGTCAGGCTGAGATTCAGTACCCTGGCCGCATTTTGATAAAACACTTTTTCGAGCACGGCATCCTTGAAGCCCAGTGCCGCAAAATCAGCGATGGTTTGTTTCATGGGGCGGAACGGATAAGAGGTGCCAAACAGTAACTGGTCGCCCAGAAACTGGTTGGCGGCCTGCACATACAGCTCGGCGCCGGGCTGGAAAATGTACATATCCGGCACCAGGTACAGATTGGGGTAGCGGAAGGCGGCACCGACAATCTCGTTCACAAACGGGTAATAGCCGTGAAAACAAATAATGTTCAATTGGGGATATTTGCGCGCCAGCCGTGCCACCGCATTCGGGTGCGCATAGTCGAGATCCGGTGTGGTCGGACCCGACATCACGCACACCGGCACGCCATACTGCTGGCACGCGTCATACACCGGGTCAAACAGCGGATCATCCACCTGCCGCGCAGGCTTGCCAAAGCCCGGCTCAATATTGATGGCTTTAAAGCCATAATGGTGTATGGCTTTTTCAATCGCGGCCAAGGTGCTGTCTACACCGCGACTTTCAATATCCACCGAGCCCAAGCCGACCAACTTTTTGCTATGTTTGACCAGATCGGCAATCTGCTGGTCATCAATGGTGAGGTCTGGCGTTTCACGGCCGACCACCACTGCGAGGTCTATGCCGGCGTCGTCTATTTCCTGCAGATAGCCCTCAACAGTGTACGAACGTCGAAAATGCTCGGGCTCCAGCGAACCCACGCGCTGATTCAGCCATTTAGCCGTCTCATAGGCAGGCGTGTTGGGCGTGGCACCAAAAAAGTCATGCAAAAACGCAGGACGGTTACGTAAATCAATAATTTTTTGTTTCATATCTATTCTTTAGTGATGGAAACACTTAAGCAATGAGTGAGCGGGATGAAGACCAAGGCGCACGACACGCAGAAACCGGAATGTACATGGCGTACATGGGGATTTTGAGTACCGCGCAACGCCGTTATTCGCCCGCCTAGCTATGGATCATGTGTTTCCTATGAGTAAAAGCTAGGGGTGGGATACTGCCCATTCAGCACCCACTCGCCTAACTCCTTGAATTTGTAATCCACCGGGTCATGCAAGGTATACACTCGCAAATTCCGCCAGAAACGGTCCATGCGCAGCTTGGCGGTGGTGGCACGGGCACCCGCCACCTCAAAAATACGCGTGGTCACATCCAGCCCGGCACGGGTCGCCTGCACTTTGGCCGAAAACACGGCCAGCGCCACTTCTCCGCGTTGTGCGTCATCGAGTGACAGTCCTTGCTGCCAGGCCGCATCGAGCAATTCGGCAGCATGGTCGGCCAGCACCGATGATGCATGTAATCCTGCCCAAAACTCGCCGTAATGCAGCAAGGTATAAGGATCCTCATACACACTGTTTGCCAACGAAGCAGACCAGACCCGGCTGCTGCCACGGGTATATTTGGCACCCTCGGCCAGCGCCCCTTCGGCAATACCCAGGTAGATATTGGTAAAAATCAGCTGGGCCACCAACGAACGCAGACCGGCAAACGACGAACTGAGCGGACCAGGCTGCATGAGCAACTCATGGTCTTCCACATGGAGCTGGTTAAATTCTGCACTGCCACTGTCGGTCTGGCGCTGGCCGATGTTGTCCCAATCACCCTTGAGCGTAATCCCTGCGCGACTGGTCGGCACCGCAGCCACCAGAAATTTGCCGCTGCCTTCTTCTATGGCAGACACGATCAGGAAGTCAGAATCCATGGAGCCGGAGCAAAAACTTTTTTGCCCGTGAAACACATAGCCGCCGTCTACCTTACGTGCCACCGTACGCTGGTCCAGCGGATTGAGGGCATTGCCCCACCACAGGTTCTGGTGCGCAGTGAGCTTGAAATAATGCTGCCACTGCGTCTCGCTGCCATATAAACGGATAGACGCCAGCATCAAAAACTGGAACGCAAACACCTGTGCAATTGAGCTGTCGACGCGGGCAATCTGGCGGATGATGCGGTAGGTCTGCGCCCAGCTGGCGCCCAAGCCCCCGGCCTGTTGCGGTAGCCACAAACTGAGCAAGCCGCTATCCCTTACCGCCTGCCGCTGCGCATAGGGCGTCCCTCCTGCGACATCGCGTTCAACCGCGGTGAGTGCCAGATAGTCGCAAAGTTGATCGGCGCGCTGTTGCGGTGTGCCGTGAAACAAAATGCCATGCCCCGCTTCAGCGGCGGGCGGGCGTAAATTCAGAGCCAATGTCATCTTCCCCCCTACGCAGCATGCTTAACAGATTGGGCTGCGCCAAACGGGCCGGTGAGATTGGTCGTAATGCTAACCTCATGTGGGGCCTGTTGCTGGAGCGGCAAAAGCGGGAACAATAATTCAGCGACACGGTAAGCCTCCTCCAGATGTGGGTAGCCTGAGAAAATAAAATAATCAATGCCCAGCGCCTGATACTCTTTAATGCGGTCAGCCACTTCTTGCGGATTGCCCACCAGCGCAGTCCCCGCGCCGCCGCGCACCAGGCCCACACCAGCCCAAAGATTAGGCGAGACTTCGAGCTGGTCACGACGACCATGATGCAAAGCCGTCATGCGTTTTTGTGCCACAGAATCAAAATTGGCCACTGCGGCCTGTGCTGCTGCGATCGTGTCATCGGTGACCTGCGAAATGAGCGTGTCTGCGGCTTGCCAGGCTTGCTCGCTGGTTTCACGCACAATCACATGCAAGCGGATGCCAAACCGGATATGGCGGCCTTTGGCTGCCGCAGCCGCGCGGATGACTTTGATTTTTTCGGCCACGGCGGCAGGCGGTTCACCCCAGGTTAAATGCACATCAATATGCTCGCTGCTGAGTTTGATGGCGGCCTCGGAAGCACCGCCAATAAACAGTGGCGGATAAGGTTTCTGCAAGCTACCGGTTGGCAAGCTGGCCCCCTTCACGCGTAAATAATCGCCTTCAAAATCCACGCGCTGCTCGCTCAGCACCGAACGCCAGATAGACAAGAACTCCTCAGCCTCCGCATACCGCGCATCATGATCGAGAAAGCTGCCCTCGGCCTGCTGTTCGGCCGGGTCACCGCCCGCCACCACATTAATCAGCAGCCGGCCGCCCGAGATACGGTCCAGCGTCGAGGCCATGCGCGCTGACACCACCGGTGAAATAAACCCTGGGCGCGTGGCGACTAAAAACTTGAGCTGGCTGGTTTCATTGATCAGCGCCGAAGAAATGACCCAGGCATCTTCGCAAGAGCGGCCAGACGGCACCAGCACACCGCCATAACCCAGCCGGTCAGCCGCCTGGGCAATCTGTTTCAGATAAGAAAACGTGGCTGGTCTGGCGCCCTGGCTGCTGCCAAGATACCGTTGATCGCCATGCGTGGGTAAAAACCAGAATATTTGCATCGACTACCCTTTACAACCCATTCAAAAGAAATAACAGCTTGAAAAGTGCAAAGTCCATGCCACAAATAAAAGACTTTTAATTCAATCACTTAAAAAAATTATTTTTTTGATTGCTGCAAAATCAGCAACTTGTTCAGCAGTGCTGCTGCGTTTGCAGCACCCTGCATCGATTTCAGCAGGCGGATGTAGAGCAGTGCCATTTGCATACCTCACGCAGCAATAAGCAACCACAAGTCCTCCTTTTCTTAACCCCATGATTTGATGGCATTTATTGTTTTAACCCGTCATCTCATGCCTGCGGTAGCACGACCTCGGCCTGATTGGCATGCATTCTGCTAATTCAGACGGGTAATTAAATCATTATTTCTAATGAGAGATTTATTTATAACTTTAAAGAATATGAATAGCGCCATTACTTATTGGCACGAAATTGCAGCCTGGATTACTGTATCTGGGCTTAACTCTATGGAAAGACAGTGAGATCCTCACGATGGCAAATCTATTAGCAAACGATTTTTATGCGACTGAACACGACACGCAGTTTGAGCAACAGCGTCTGTTAACCATGCCGAACTCGCGGGCCATGTCGACATCGATTCGAGCGACCGCGCAGGTGTTTGAAGATCCGAAGTCGATCGCCTTGCTTAATCGCATCAAGCAAATTGCCCCCAGTGACGCCAACGTCTTGATCATTGGCGAAACTGGCACGGGCAAGGAGTTGATTGCCCGCCATGTGCATGCCTTGAGCTACCGTAAATCCAAACCATTTGTCGCGGTGAATTGCGGCGCGTTCTCGGAAACACTGGTCGAAAGTGAATTGTTCGGCCATGAAAAAGGCGCGTTTACCGGGGCGGTCACCGCCAAAGCCGGCTGGTTTGAAGAGGCCAATGGCGGCACGCTGTTTCTGGATGAGATCGGTGATTTGCCGCTGAGTCTCCAGGTGAAACTGTTACGTGTACTACAAGAGCGTGAGGTCGTACGGCTAGGCGCGCGCAAACCAACCCCGATTGACGTGCGGCTGATTGCAGCGACCAACGTACGCCTGGAGGAGGCCGTGCTGGCTGGTAACTTCAGGGAGGATTTATTCTACCGTTTACGCGTTGCGCACCTGGAGCTGCCAACCCTGCGCAACCGGCCCGGCGATATTTTGCCACTGGCAGATTATTTTGTTGGCGAATATACACGGCGGTTGGGCTACGCCACCATCCGCCTCGATGACTCGGCCAAGCAAAAATTATTGCAACATAGCTGGCCAGGGAATATCCGCGAACTCGAAAATGTGATTCATCACTCCTTGCTGATTTGCCGCAACAATGTGGTGCGCAGTGAGGATTTACATTTGTCCTCGATCTCGCTACACCGACCTAAAGCAACACTGCAGGCCTTGCCCAGCGAAGCAGATACTGACTCGCTGGAAGCGTCGCTACAGCAGTTGTTTGAAACGGGCAAAGCGCAGCTTTATGACTATGTGGAAGACACGCTGGTACGTGCCGCCTATCAGCATTGCCACCATAATCAGGTGCAAACCGCCAAGCTGCTGGGCTTGAGCCGCAATGTGTTGCGCGCCAAGCTGATTAAAATGGGAGCGATCAATGCGCTTAAATAAGCTTGCCTCTTTGCAAACAGCGGCCATCGAAAGCGGCAGCCTGCGCTGGAAAGCCAGTGCTCACTTACCGACAGAATATGGGCAGTACCGTTTACACGCGTTTGTTGATATGCACAGCGGGCAGGAGCAGATCGCACTGGTGCTCGGTGAGATCAGCGGTCAAGCCAGAGTGCTGACCCGCGTGCACTCCGAATGCCTGACCGGGGATGTGTTTGGCTCACAGCGCTGCGATTGCGGCGAACAGTTCAAACGCTCGCAGCAACTGATTCAGGCGCGTGGCAATGGCATTATTCTGTATCTGCGCGGACATGAAGGGCGCGGCATCGGCATCAGCAACAAGGTGCAGGCCTATGATTTGCAAGACACCGGCTTGGATACGGTGGCGGCAAACCTCGCCCTGGGCCTGCCTGTAGACCAGCGAGCATATGATCATGCCGCCAGTATGTTGCAGCATTTTGAGGTGAAGTCGATTGAGTTACTGAGTAACAACCCGGATAAGTCGCGCGCCCTCACCCGGCTGGGCATCGCAGTGGAGGCCGTGACGCCGTTAGAGATCGCAAGCAATCCAGCCAATGCCGACTATCTGGCGACCAAAAAGCACAGACTGGGGCATCACCTGAGTTTAGTACCTTAGGCTAGACGCTCAAGCGTTGCAACAGCTGCTTGAGTGTGGCCTCGATGGGCTGGCGCACGGCGGGTTGTTCTAGCAAAGACGGCAGCGGTGCACGCTGCAGGCGTGCCTGCAAATCCTTAAGCTGTTGCTGCAACTGCTGCAGTTTTTGGGGATCGCGTTGTGGCGGGATTTCAAACTCATTTTGGCTGCCATAGCCTTCAAACAGCAAGGTTTCTATCCCCACCACCAAAGCCAGAATACGGTCACCGCCAAACGCTTCGTCGAATGCCAGGTCTATCGCGGCCATGCCCTGCAAACGGCGGATCGCTTCAAACTTCCAGTTGGCCTTGCCTTCAAATACCCATTCCGTCATTTCGCGCGGCCCAACCTGCGTGCTTTTCGCCAATTCCTCTGGATGTTCGGTATAGAGCTGCAACATCAATGCCCGCAAGTCATCGGTATGCTCACTCATGGCTTGCTTGGGGCTGATCTCTGCGCGCTGCGCCGAAGAGGGTACCGCTTTTTTTACGGTGCGCGCTTCCGCCTGTGGCAGAGACAGCATTGCCCACAGGCCGATCACCCATACGGAAAGCCTGAAACAAGCACACGCCCTGAAGACTGCAGAATTCACCAACATGCCCGCCCTTTCACCGCCAATCAAAGGTCACAGTGTAATCAGCCGCAGTTGCGTGGGTCTTGGGAGATTTTCCTTTTTACAGTCACCGCCAGGCAAGGGTTGGGAATATGCTTGTCAGAACAGGCCCGAGGTTGAATGCGCAACTGGCGAAAGCAGCGGCGAAGGCAATTGTTCAAAGGCCTGTACAGTCAAAGGTTTGCTAAAAAAATATCCCTGGTATTTCATACAGCCCTTGCTATGCAGGTATTCGAGCTGCTCTATCGTTTCCACCCCCTCAGCAATCAGGGTCATTTTGAGATGCTTACCCAGATTCACCAGCGTATCGACAATCGCCTGGTCACTTTCATTATTCAGCAAGTCGCGCACAAAGGATTGATCAATTTTTAATTGCTCAAATGGCAGGTGCTTCAAGTAGTTTAATGACGAGTATCCGGTGCCAAAATCATCCAGCGACCAACTCATGCCAAATGCCTGCAATGCGCGCATTTTCTGGATCGTATCGTCTACTTCGTTTGCCAGCATGCTCTCTGTGAGCTCCAGTTTAATCTGGCCGGGATTGGCGCCGCTGCGCGTTACAATCTCCTGCACCTCTTGCACAAAGTCGGGCTGGCGCAGCTGCGAAGTGCTCACATTCACTGCAATACTCAAGTGGGACAAATGCGGATGATCAGACCATTTCACCAACTGCGCACAGGCTTCTTTTAATACCCAATTACCAATCGGCAAAATCAGGCCGGTTTCTTCCGCGGCAGTGATGAAAACACCAGGCGGGATCAAGCCCTGCTCAGGATGCTGCCAGCGTAGCAACGCTTCAGCGCCAAAAATATGACCCTGGGCATCGACCTGCGGCTGGTAATGCAAACAGAAATGCCCTTTGGCGAGCGCTTCGCGCATATCCGCGTAAAGCCCGCTACGCAAAGTAATATCAGACTGCATCACAATCAAGGCAATCCCTAAAACGCCTAAGGCGGCCAGATTATTCATCCATGCCCCAACCGCCCGAATTTCAGGATTTGCAATCAAAGATGCCTGGGTAATGCCAATGTCAGACGAACCAAAAATCAAACATCCCAACAGCATGAGCAACGGAAAAATCACGCGCAGATAAATGCCTTCTTTACGGAACACCAGCGATGATCCTGCGGCAATCGGCAGATAGTACATATGCACCGAGCGGACCACCCCGTGCAGAGGCACATCAAACACAGAAATCACAGAAATAATCAGCGCCAAGCCATGCGCCATAAAAATGGCCGCCAGGCGATCCCGGCCCGCATTGATCATGGTCACCACAAGCATGCTCAATATCACCAGGGAAAAGTTAAAGGCCATTAACAGCCATTTGGCCTGCCATAAATAGTAAACACTCCAAGCACCGCCCAGAATGATGGAGGCACAGGCAGCAATCGCCAGTAACAGTTTCACCCGCAGTTGATGCGGGTCTTGGGCAAACTGAAAAAGCTCGCCTTTAAAAAGTTTGGCAACCAGTCTCAGTTGTAGAGGAGTGTTTTTAAAGTGTGGCATTAGGCGCGCCTGTCATCCAATTGACCATTGCCAATCCACCACAAACGACTGCGACAGCGCAGTGCAAGCAAGTCATTTCTCTTTAGTAAATGGTCGATCATAAAGCCCTCAGCGGCGGATACCCTCAATGGGCGAAACAGCACGCAGGCTTTGCCGAGACGGCATAAGCCCAGCCCACACAACACACTACTTGAAAGAACTTGATACATTAACCCTTGCGGTAAATGGTAGCCCCGCTGTCATCAGCAACTGCTTTTAGACCGGAAGCTTTGCGTCCCTGCTTTTCAGCAGGTTTGCCTTTTATAATGGTACTTAACAATAGGTGACAAGTTCATCAAACTTTGTAACGGTTGTCAATCCTCTCGACATTCAATACTGTATGTTTGTCATTAAAAAGCCGCTGACAAATCTTTCTCAGCAACAATCATGCATTTTATCTCTGGCAAAAGGTTCGATTGGCAATCTACCGATGGATAGATTTCACTGTCACTCATGTGCCAGCGGGGGCAGTTTTCGAATGTTTGCAACAGCCTTCACACTCGTTGGTTCAAGAGGATGATTCCAGGCGGATTGTATAAAACTGACTAACTGAGCCACCTCAGTATCATTCAAGGTATGTCTGAACTTTGGCATATTGAAGGGTGCCGCCACCCCTTGCGGTTTGAGTTGAGGCGAGCCATTCAAAATGACATTAATGAGTGATGAGGGGTCTGGATCCATCACAGCCGGGTTGCCCGCAAGCGGTGATAAATAAGGGGCAACGCCTTTACCCTCTTGTCCATGACAAGCTGCACAATATTGCTGATAAAGCCGGGCGCCAGGATAGGTTGTCAATGATTTGAACTGCGCCAATGTCGCACCAGAATTGTATTTATACGTCGTTTGACCTTTATCGTTTGTCCCTTTGATTGTTTTCAAGTAGCTAGCGATGCCCGTTAAATCCTGGATAGTCATGCCTTCAGTACTGTTATTAATGACCGTAGTCATGGTGCCAAAAGCGGAGCTATGCTGATTGGCGCCTGATTTCAGATACACAAGAATATCCGCCTCAGACCATCTGCCTAACCCGGTATTATGGTCCCCACGTAAGTTGGTGGCAGACCATCCTTCCAGGGTTTCTCCGCTTAAAAATTGATCCGATGCATGCGTCAGCCCTTTTTCCTGATAGGCAAAGCCGCGTGGCGTATGGCAAGCACCACAATGCCCAAGCCCCTGAACCAAATAAGCGCCACGATTCCAGCTGGCATCTTTTGAGGCATCCGCTTGGTAACCATGCTTATCTAAAAACAGGCTATTCCATATGGCCAAAGGGAACCTGTAATTCAATGGCCAAGGAATCTCATTCGCCCGGTTTGCTTGGCGCACCGGTTTCACGCCGTGCATGAAATACACGTAGAGGGCGTGAATGTCGGCATCACTAACTTTGGCATAAGAAGGATATGGCATGGCCGGATAAAGATGATGACCATCTTTTGCCACCCCTCGCCGTAGTGCTTTGGCAAAGTCGGACTCGGTATATTTGCCGATACCTGTCTCAGCATCAGGCGTAATGTTAGTGGTATAAATCGCACCCACTGGCGTCAGCATGGGCAGCCCGCCAGCAAAGGCTTTGCCATGGGGCGCGGTGTGACAAGAGATGCAATCGCCTACCCGCGCAAGATACTCCCCTTTTTTGATCTCTGCCGGATTGACGGCAAACACACTCAACGAAAATGTAAAGGTAAAGGCTGCGAAACCTATTTTCATCAAACCTGAGGCCATGTTCATGGTGACTCCTTATGCTTTTAGTTGATGCCCGATAGGTAGCTTGCGAATACGTTTGCCAGTCGCTGAGAACACGGCATTTGCCAAAGCAGCCCCAATCGCCGCAGTACCCGGCTCACCAATCCCCCCCGGCGCCTCAGCGCTTTTAATCAGGTGGACATCAATAGCGGGCGCTTCATTGATACGCAGCATACGGTAATCATTAAAGTTAGTTTGCTGTACACGCCCATGCTCAATGGTGATTTCGTTATATAGCACGGCCGTCAGGCCAAAAATAACGCCCCCTTGAATTTGCGCAATCACGGTATCTGGATTTACGGTCATGCCACAATCGACAGCAGACACGACGTGGTCGACTTTAACCTCTCCCTGATCATTCACGGTGACATCGACCACCATGGCCAAGAAACTGCCAAAAGCATGCATTACAGAGACGCCGCGACCTTGGCCTTTAGCTAATGGCTTGCCCCAATCACTCTTGCTTACCGCGAGTTGCAAGGCATTTTTCAATCTAGGCGTTTTACCGAGCAGATCCAAACGGTATTTCACCGGATCCACTTTCGCCAAATGCGCCAGTTCATCGATAAAACTCTCGACGACAAAAGTACCGCGTGTCGGCCCAACCCCCCGCCAAAATGCGGTGGGTACATCCCGCGGCTCTACCCGTACATAATCCACATACAGATTCGGTAAATCATATGGCGGCTCTGCCGACACTTCCACTGCATCCGGGTCTACCCCGTTTTTGACTAACGGGGGCGCAAAGCGGGCCATGATGGATGAGCCAACAATACGGTGTGACCAAGCGACCGGCTTGCCGTTAGTATCCAATCCTGCTGAGATACGGTCAAAGTAATAGGGGCGGAACATGTCATGTTGAATATCCTCTTCCCGCGTCCAAATGACCTTGACCGGCCCCTTTACCTGCTTGGCAATTTTGACCGCCTGCACGACCCCATCAAACTCTAGCCGTCGGCCGAAACCACCGCCGATGAGGAAATTATGCAACCTGACCTTTTCAACCGGAATGTTGAGCGTTTTGGCCGCCATGCCTTGGGCAAACGTCGGAATTTGCGTCCCTACCCAGAGATCGCAGCCAGAAGCGCTTACCTCCACAGTGCAATTCATGGGCTCCATCGTTGCATGTGCTAAAAAGGGTTGCTCATACTCTACACTCAGCGTTTTATCCGCTTTTTTGTAGGCGCTGGTGGCATTGCCTTGCTTTTTAGCCACGGCGCCCGGTTTCTTGGATGCCTCACGCAGATCATTCACCAAATCACTGGTTTTTACCGCAGTGCTTTTACCTTCATTCCATTGAATATCCAGTGCGCCCAAGCCGCGTTTGGCGGCCCAAGTATTCGTGGCGATCACAGCGACCGCATTATCCACCTTGACCACTTGCAGCACACCGGGCATTTTCAAGGCGCGGCGGTCATCTACGCTTGCCAGCGTCCCGCCGAACACAGGACTGGTAGCGATCACTGCAAACTTCACATTGTCAGGGTGTGCATCGATACCAAACTTCGCCTGGCCATTTACTTTATCAGGCGTATCTAATCGCTTGGCAGCAGTGCCAATGAGTTTGAAGTCTTTAGGGTCTTTAAGGACGACATGCTTGGGCACAGGCAAGGTGCTGGCCACTTTGACTAATTCCCCATAACGCAGTGTTCGTCCGGAGGCATCGTGGTAAACCACGCCAGATTTCGCATAACAGGCAGATTCGGCCACTTTCCATTGCTGTGCAGCCGCAGCAATCAGCAATGACCGGCACACAGCACCAGCCTGGCGCATGGGCTCCCACAAGGCACGGATGGAAGTTGATCCGCCCGTCACCTGCGCTCCGAGCAGCGCATCGGCATACAGCTTTTCATTCGGGGGGGCATGTTCCAGTTTCACAGATGGGAGATCAACCTCCAACTCTTCTGCTAACAACATGGGAATAGACGTATAAACCCCCTGCCCCATTTCCACCTTGGGCATGATCATGGTGACCTCGCCCTTGGTATCAATTTTGATGAATCCATTCGGGGCGAGCACATCCTTACCGGTTTCCAGCTCGCTATAAGGTTGGGTTTGCTTGCTTTGACTCAATGCAGGCAAACTGATACTCAGCAGCATCCCGCCAGCAGTCGTCGCACTCACCGTCGCGGCAATTTTAAGAAAATCACGTCGCGGTGGATTGGAAACCGTATATTTGTCGGCCAAGCCCTGGATAAGCCCTTGTGACATAACTAGACCCCTTCCTTAGCAGCCACCTTGATAGCTGCGCGTATACGTGGATAAGTGCCGCAGCGGCAAATATTACCGGCCATGGCGGCATCAATTTGCGCGTCATTCGGGTGAGGGTGCTGGTCAAGCAGCGCGCAAGCAGACATGATCTGGCCCGACTGGCAATAACCACACTGCATCACTTCCAGATCTAGCCAGGCCTTTTGCACAGCCTGACCTGCGGAGGTTTCCCCAATCGCTTCTATGGTCGTAATCTTCTTGCCGCCAACAGCCGAAATGGGCAATACGCAGGAACGCGTTGCCTGACCATCCACATGAACTGTACACGCGCCGCACTGCGCGATGCCACATCCGAACTTGGTTCCGGTCAAGCCTATGATGTCTCTGATCACCCAAAGAAGAGGCATATCAGCGGGTGCATCCACTTGGTGGGTGGTGCCATTAATATTCAGGGTTGCCATCTATGGCTCCTTCCTTGAAAACGTACGACTACTTGTGATTTTTATTATGAAATACGATTATTCATTGAAATAAATTAATTCACGAATAACTCAAGAGTGAATTAATTTAAACCCCGAATCAAGTATAAATTTATGAAATTCTTGCCTAAAACAATTTTACTTTTTGGTTTTAAATTGCCTATTACGCACCATCAAGACGTTAAATACGCTCCAAAACCGATTAAGTTTGGCAGCCTCCTAATCAGCATAAAGAGTCAAGGGGCTCGTGCGAAACCAATCATTCTTTTGCCTTTCTTGAATATGCTTAGCTATAAAAAAAGCCCTGTAAAAACAGGGCCCTATCCAATCTTAATCAACAATTTTTACTCTTGCCAGTCTCAGAACGATTAGCCGAAATCATAAGTGTAACTTCCGGTTTTTAAAATATACATTTTATTGAATACTCGGCGTAGTTCTGTTTAAAAGTAATTGACGGGATGCCTTTTATGCAGTGAGGAATCCAAAACAGCGGTTACTTCGACCACCATTTTTTGATCATTTAGCTCCCCCCCAAAGCCTGGGGTGCCTTGTTTCGAATTACCAAAATCAGTTATCTTTCCCACTTGCTGAATCGCCACCAATTTACTAGACACCTTTAAGCCGTAATAATGGCAATAAAAGAAAGGTGCAGTATGAGTGGTAAA
>NZ_JBQUZC010000003.1:0-542348 GCF_056314045.1 Methylophilus sp. DMC16 | reverse complement strand
AGTGCCTCGAAGGCTTTTCGCTCTTCCGTTTCAACTTCCAACGTTTCAAGCGAAGCGCGCATTATACAGAGGTTTTTCGTTCGGTCAAGCATCAAATTCATTTAATTTTAAAACGTATTTTTGCTTGGTTGCGGGAACAGGATTTGAACCTGTGACCTTCGGGTTATGAGCCCGACGAGCTGCCAGACTGCTCCATCCCGCGTCCGAATCGACTTGTAAAACATGTGTTGCGTCGAGAGGTGAGACTATAGCAAACTTTCAAAAACAGTGTCAACTGTTATTTGCTTTTTCCATAGAGATGGTAGAGCGTGGCATATTTGCCGCCGGCCTGCATGAGTTGCTCGTGCACGCCTTCTTCAACGATACGACCACCATCCATGACGATAATTCGACTGGCATGCTGAATGGTGGAGAGACGGTGCGCGATCATGATGGTGGTTCTGCCCTGCATGAGCTGGGTCAGTGCGGCCTGCACGTTATGTTCGGATTCATTATCGAGTGCGGACGTCGCTTCATCCAAAATTAAGATGGGGGCATTTTTAAGCATGGCGCGCGCAATCGACAGTCTTTGACGTTGGCCGCCGGAGAGCCGCAAGCCCCTGTCACCAATATGCGTGTCCAGTTGTTGTGGCAGTTTTTCGATGAACTCCCAGGCATGTGCCGCCTTTGCTGCTGCAATCACCGCCTCTTTAGAGGCCCCACGTAAACTGCCGTAGGCAATGTTGTGGTAAATGCTGTCATTGAACAAGACGGTTTCCTGACTGACGAATGCAAACTGCTGGCGCAGCTCAGCCAGCGCCAGTTGCTGGATAGGGAGATCATTGATCAGTAACTGCCCTTGTTGCACCTCATGAAAACGGGGCAACAAATGCGCCAGTGTAGACTTGCCGCCCCCTGACATGCCAACCAAGGCCACCGTTTCACCAGCATGGATGGTCAGGTTGAGCTCTTTTAGCGCCGGACTGTTCGCGTGCGGATACTGAAAAGTGACCTGCTCAAAGCGAATTTGGCGGATGGGCTCAGCCAAAACCACCTGACCCTGATTGTTTTCGGCAGGCGTATCCAGCACGGCAAACACACTTTGGCAGGCGGCAATCGCAATTTGCACATCTTCATTCACAGAAGTAATCGCTTTCACCGGACCAATCAGCATGAGCAAGGCGCCAATAAAAGCCGCAAACTCACCAGCGGTAAACTGGCCGGCAGAGTAATAGATCACCATGGCTAACGCAATGGCGGCCAGCATCTCGACAAACATACTGTTTAAACCAGAGATGCGCCCTAACCTGACCATCATTTGCCGGTTAGTGGCAACGATATGGCTAAAGCGTTCATACTCATACTGCTCGCCACTGAACACCTTGACCACGCGCTGTCCACTGGCGGCCTCTTCAATCACCTGTGTCATGTCTGACATGCTGGCTTGCACCTGTCGGCCCGAGTTACGCAATTTTGGCGTCATTTTTTTCAGATATCTGGCAATCAGCGGCGACAGCAGCAAAAACACCAGCGTCAGTTTCCAGTCCAGATAAAGCATATAAGAGACGATGCCAATAATGGTCAAGCTATCGCGAATGGAGGAGATAATGACTTTGGTGACCGCACTATATAGCTGCTCGCAGTCAAACGTCATTTTGGTGGTGATATTGGCAATGGCGTGCTGATCAAAAAAACTAGCAGGCAACTTCAGCATGTGTGCAAAAACCTGATTGCGTACATCCTCGATAACGCGGCGGCCGACAATCCTGATCAGGTAATTGGAACCAAAGCCTGCCAATGCACGCACCAGCAACAAGCCACCCAGCATCGCCGCCAGCGTCAAGCGCGCATAGGTCTGTGTCTGCGTGGTGAAGCCTTCATCCGTCACATGCTTGATGGTACTGAGAAAACCGGTATTACTGGCTGACAAGACCACCAGACAAACCAGCGCCAGAAAAAAAGTGGCCCAATAAGGTTTGAGATAGGCCATGAGCCGGGTCAGTTGTGCATACGCGCTGGGAGTGTGATTGATCATGGTAAAGACTAATGGTTTTTATGAGCGCTGGGCGACCTTGAATGAGAGGAGCCGGTATGGGATTCGACTTGGGCATCGACAGTCATCTCGGCCAACAAGCCCTGCAGACGAGCCACCACGGCTTCTACACCAATCCCGAGAATATCCTGTTGTGCATCTTGAATAAAGTGCGCTTGTGGAGACCAGGGCAAATAACGGACCGGCGAACCCGGGCCAAACAAGGTCAGGCTCGTCAAACCCGCCGCGGCAGCCATATGCCCGAGCCCGGAGTCATTTCCGAGATAGGCATGACATTTTTGCAGCAAGGCATAAGACTGTGGCAAGCTTAATCGTCCACACGCCACCTGCACCGGGAGTTGAGCCAGTGCAACAAAGCGTTGTGCGAGCTCGGCATCCGCTTGCGAACCCAGTAACACCACGCCCGAGACTTCATTCGCAAGCGCATTGGCCACCGCCGCATAACGCTCGACCGGCCAGATTTTACCGGCAAAATTTGCGCCCGGCCCGATCGCCAGCCAGCGCCCTTGCCCCAGCATGGGGAACAGGTCTGCGACCAAGGCATGATCTTGCTCACTGGCCCACAAGGTTGCGTTGGGTCGTAGATCGCCGACTAACGCCTCCACGGCCGCCAAATGTTTTTCTGCCGAGTGCAGGTGCATGGTGCTGGCATTGGAGCGTTTTTTAAACACTTGCTTTGCTCGCAGCAGATAAGGCAAAAAATCCGTGCGCAGATCGACTAGGACGTCATACCGGGTTTTTCTCAACAAGCGAATCAATTGCACATAGCCCGCCCAGCCTGAACGTTTGTCGCGCACGAAAATACGGTCAATATAAGGACAGGGGTCAAACAAGGCTGAAGAACGGACATCACTCACGAGGTCTATGCGCGCTTCTGGCAGGTGCGCATGCAGGGCTGCCAGTACCGGCGTCGTCAGGATGGCGTCCCCAATATTGGACAGCGTAATCATGAGGATGCGGGGTTGAGCGCTGGTCATCGGGCTGTCTTACCTGCACTCAAAGGACAAGCCGAGTCTGACCAGCGCCTCTTTGAGTTGCTGTTCTAACTGTGCAGGCGAAAAGTACTGCGTATATAAAGTACGTGCTGCCAATTTTTTGTCCTGCTGGCTATTCACGCATTGCATGACCGCATCGGCCAGGGCGGCAGGATTGGCTGCCTCGATCTGCCATAAACCGCTCAATGGTCCGTTGGGCAGCCCTGCAGGATAAGCCTCACTGCTGCGCGTAATGACAGGACGGCCACAGGCTAGGCCCTGAAACACTTTATTAGGGATGACCTGCGCGGCCTTTTGCGAGCCACCAAACACGCCCAGCACGATATCCGCTTTGGCGATCCGGCCTGGCAAATTGGGATAGGCCAAACTGTCTTCAAAATGCACATTGGCCAAGCCCGCCGCTTGCTGCCGTGCCGCCGCCTTGGTCGGGCCATCGCCCAACAACACCCAGCGCAGATGCGGTTGAGCCGCTGTCAGTCTGGCGGCTTGAATCACCGTCTCCACCCCATGGAGCGCAATAAAGCTGCCATAAAACAAGACTTCTGTGCTCAGGGGTCGAGACTTAACCAGCGACACCGGCGAAAACAGTGGCTGCTCCGCGCCTACATAGACCACCGCAGTTTTTTCTGCTGACAAGCCAAAACGTTCAATAAACATCTGCTGTTGCAGCGCCGTATCCAGCAACACCATATCCGCCAACTGCAAGCACTTTGTCTCGGTGCTGAGCAAGCGCTGTGCTTGCGGGCTCTGCTCAGCAAACTTGTTTCGCTCATACACCTGCTTTTGCCAGGCACTGATCAAGGGGTCAAATACGAGCGGCACACCGTGTCTGCCTGCCCAGCGGCTGGCGGCTTCAACATCTCGGTGCCTGAAACAGGGCACCCACACCAGGTCGGGCGTAGGCAGGCCTTTTAACTGTGCTTCAACATCCCCCCAGCCACTCAGATGTGGCCTGAAGTCGATTAGCTGGCAGCCCAAGGCCTGCAGCAATTGCCGACTGATACGGTTGCGGGAATAATTGAGGTCTGAACGCCCCCACCAAATCACTTTAGGCATGATGGCGCTTCACTTCCGGCAAATAAGGTAACACTTGCGCAGGCGTCAACTGTCGCATGCAAGAGTGGTGGCTGCATTGCTTGGCATAGCAGTTTTTACAAGGCAAATCGAGTTGCAAGGCGACAACTTGCGCGCCTACCGGTTTGACCCGCAGTGGATTGGTCGGCCCACAAAGCACCACCATGGGCGTAGGGGTGGTTGCCGCCAAATGCGCAGTTCCGGTATCGTTAGCAACAATATATTGCGCCCGCGCACAAATGGCGGGCACGGCCAGCAAGCTGGTTTGTCCGCATAAATTCACCACCTGCGCAGGATGACGGCTGGCAATCTGCTGACACGTCTCGGCCTCATCTTGCCCGCCCAGCAATACCACACGCTCCCCACGCGCAATACAATGTGCCACCAGCGCAGCATACTGTTCGGCGCCCCAGCGCTTGGTCGCCATCCCGGCGTGGCTACCACATAAAAATACCGCAAAAGGCTGAGACGTCAGCCCATGCTGGCTTAACAACTGCTGGGCAGCCGTTTGCGCAGCAGCACTCACGGCCAATGTTGGCCCATTGGTCAGGGCGGGGATGCCTGCTGTGATTAAGGTCTGCTGCAAGATTTGAAAACTATGGGCCTGCGGCAATGCGCGAATTTGACGGACCGTGTAGGGAAAGCGCGCATGATTGCCCAACAGCCACCTGGGCGCGCGACCACTCAATCGCAACAGGCTCAGTAACAGCCGGCTTTTATCATTGGTTTGCAAATCAATGATCAAGTCATACTGCATGGCTGCTACTTCAGCCAGCCACTGACGGTAAATACGCCAACGCCCTGATTTTTGCTGCAGATTCAAACACCAGATGCGCTCAAATCGAGGATCATCTGCAAACAGGGACTGCCAGGCTGGCAAGGTATTTAAATGCAAGACAGCCTGTGGAAACGCCTGGTGAATATCTTCGATGGCGGCTGTGCTCATAACAATATCGCCCATACCGCCCCACTTGATGATCAGGATGCGTTTGATCCCCTGACGGGCGGGCAAATCGCAGACCACGGTCTGATCGAGTGACTCCGACAGGCAGTCAGCATCAAGATAACTCTTTAGCCTAGCTTGCTTGTGCATCCTGATCCCTTTGCATACTTGCAATCATGAGGCAGGCCAATAGCATGAGCACCGGAAACCACCAAGGCACCAGCATGGGTTGCGTGGTGTTGAGCGGAAAATAAATCACCATCAGTGGTAAGGCATAAGGCCAGGCTTGCTGCTGTAGCGGACGCGCCGCTTGCCTGAACCAGGCCACACATAACCCCATAATCGCGATCAGGCCGATGCCACCCACCAGGCCGGTTTCGGCCAGCCACTCAACATAAATATTATGCGTATGGGTAGGGTGAGCCACAAAAGGGTCATCACTGCGCGTGGCATACTCGGCATAAACACGCTTGAAGTGATTGCTGCCGACACCGGTCAGCGGGTGCGCCTGCCACATGTGTAGCCCGGTTTCCCACAAATTGAGACGGTAGCTTAACGCATGATTCACGCGGTCAAACGTCGACTGCTGCGTATCCGAAATCGCCTGCGTATGCTGCAGTTTATATTTGGCCAGTTGCGGGCTCAACGCACCAGCCAATGCCACAGCCAGCAAGGGCACACAAAGTACCGCGGCCCACACTTTCCAGCTTGCCCGCTGCTGCCACAAGGCCAGTAACAACATCAGCAAAAATATATACAAGTATCCTCTGGCACCAGAGAGCGTCACCACCACGCCAACGCCTAGCACCAGTCCCCACGCCAACCAGGGACGCTTGGGCAGCCAGTGATAAAACAGCAGCGGCAACATGGGCAACATCAGAATCCCTTGGTGCAAGTCATGAAACATGCCGGTAATGCGGCCTTCCGGTGTTTTGGCAATGCCAAGCAGATCGACGCCGAAAAGATATTGAATACTGCTATCCAGCATCCACAACAGCATGATGCCCGTCACCCATTGCGCAAACAGCTGGCGATAGCGGGTCACCTGGAATGTCAGCAATAATGGGAGCGCTGCAAAATACAGCAGGCTAAACCAGGCTATCGCCACCAAACTGGCTTGGGGATGTTCGGCCTGCAGGCACGAGAGCCACATCGGCAACCACAACAGCATGAAGACCGCACTCCAGCGACGCACTACAGACTGCCTGTATATTGCCACTCCCGACCTGAAGCATAAAAATACGCCCACCATGGCCAGCACAGCGGTGGGCAAACGGGCCCCGCCAGAAAAAGGACTCCAGGCGATCATCATCACCGCCAGCAAGGTACAAGCCCAAGCCAAGCCCGGTGGCATCCGCACCGCAGTGCTGTCTGCCCATCCTGAAGGCCAGGCTTTAAACATTGCGCGTGCAAACATCATGAGTTCACATCCAAAGGCTTAGACATGACGCGCTGGTAAACGTCCAGCGTTTTCTGTTGCATGTCGGATAAGGTAAACAGGGTGTTCGGGCGCACCGCAGGCCGCTCTTCCAGCCAATTCAGGGTCAGAATCGCCGCTTCAGCAATATTACCCACTTGCACAGCCCCCTCCGGTAATAAGGCCGCCATTTGCTCCGCCACGCCGCCATGATCATACGCAATCACCGGCACACCCAGACTCAATGCCTCCAGCGTGGTCCGTCCAAACGCCTCAGGCGCCAAAGACAGTGAATAAACGATCTCGGAAATCGCCATGATATTTTTCACGTCTTTGCGATAACCCGTCATCGTCACGCAATCGCTCAGGCCGGCCAGCGCAATCTGATGTTGCAAAGTCGCTGCGAATGCCTGCTTGCCAGTATCGACCTCCCCCACCAGCAAAGCATGAATATCTTTATGTTGACGACAAACCACCCCCACCAGCTCGACAAAATCCTCCGCGCCTTTCCAGCGCGAAATTCTGGCCGGGAGTAATAGCAGGCGTTTGCCCTGGGTCTGCGGATATTGGGCAAACCATTGCTGCTTCCAGTCCGCCTCTGGCTGGTAGCCCGGGAAGTACTGAGTGGTATCCACCCCGCGGTAGATCAGCGTCATCTTATGGTTTTCAAGCTGGTAGTGCGTTTGCGCATAGGCTTGTATGGTTTTTGAGATCACAATCACTTGCTCGCCCGCGGTCATGATCCGGCTATACCGGCCAGGCCGATAATACCCATGCACTGTCGTCACCAAGCGCGGACGCTGTGCACGTGGCATGGTTTTCCAGGCCCAATACACCACCCAGGCTGGAAAGCGCGAACGGACATGGACAATATCTACCTGCATTTGCCGCCAAATGCGTTGTAATTTGGGAATCCATAACAAGGTCAGTAATGACTTACGTCCGACCGGACAGGTCAGGTGCGTACTGCCGGCCGCTTCCAGCTCGGCCACCATGCGTCCGCCCGCAGACATCACCAGCGAGCGGTGCCCTTGTGCCACCAGTGCTGCAGCCACCTCGAGGGTGCCGCGCTCCACACCGCCAGATTGCAAGGCGGGCAGCACTTGTAAAACCGTGAGTTTTCGCAAAAGCAGACTTCAACAACTAGATTAATCGTGAGACCAGACGGCTGGATGCAGGACGGTTGAAATGGGCCAGTAACAAATCGCAGCAACGGCTGGCTTCATTAAACCCCAGCACCGGACGCATAAATTGGCGATACAAGCCATAAGGGTCATAACGCGTGACCAGTTGGCGGTCTATGAGTTTTTCGATGCCGCGACTGACCCGGCTGGCACGTTTGGCGGTCAGATTAATGATGCCGACGGCAACCTGTGCTGTCAGCGCCTCATACACCATGGAAACAGAATCCTCGGTCACCCAGGCCGCAGAAACCGTTGCCAACTTGGCTGGCAACCAGCCGGGCCCGGTGTCTGTGATCGCCACAATTTCGAGATTGGCAAGGCGGACACGCTGCATGGCCGAAATAAAACTGGCCGGCGTACGTCTGGAGGTGGTCAATACGTAATGCTGATCAGGATGCTTGCGTACCAGGTCGTAGACTTGCGCCACCACGCCCAGCTCATCCCATTCAAAATGTTTGCTGGGCCCGCCGACCATGATCAGGACCTGCTCGGTTTGCTGCACTTTGCTGGCAGGCTGGATGTGATTGATCACCCCACGGGTCTCAATAAAGCTGGCAAATCCGCGATATTGGTCGTGCTCGGGGATCAGACACACATCAAACAATTCGGCTGGCAGGCTAGGCTGCATCATGCAAACAGTTTTGCCGCCATACGCACGTTTGGCAGCCAGCATATGGGCATGGGTCGCATGACCGGCGCCGATAATCAGATCCGGTGCAGGCAAGCCCTCGCCTGCCGGCCATTGCCCCAGCAACCACGACAACCAGCCGTGACCCGCGTCCTTGATCTGGAGATCAAAGACCTGTAGCGCTAATCTGGCCTGCAAGGCCTGAACCAGTCCTTGCGACTGATGCTGATGTCCTGGTTTGCCATCCAGCAAACGCCAAACCACGAATGTTTGAGTTGAATGAGTTTCTCTGATCATATGCATCACCTGCGACTAATACGCAGGATAGATGCAGATCATGACGACTTGATTAAGCCAAGATGAACAAATTGTGTCAGCCCGGCCCCGTAACCGCTAGGCCGGACCAAACAGAGTTATTGCTCGACCGCGCCAAAGACCTTTTTCAGCAGATTGCTGGCTTGACCCACCGGATCCTGACGGATCGCAGCCTCTTCTTTGGCAATCATCAGGTAGACGCCGTCTAGTGCCTTTTGTGTCACATACTGATTGATATTGGCATCTTCTTTTTTGATCAGGCCAAACTGGCTGCCCATTTCAGCATACTTGTTATAAGTATCTGCCAGCTTCACGTTAGCCGTGGCTTTTTGCACGATGGGCAAAAACTTGGCCGCCATGTCAGTTGCGGTGGTTTTCTTGAAGTATTGCGTGGCAGCATCTTGCGGACCCGTCAAAATTCCCTTGGCATCAGTCAGCGACATTTGCTTGACCGAATTTAGCAACAAGGCCTTTGCCTCGGGCACGGCCTGCTCTGCGGCGCGGTTCATTTTAAGCACCAACTCATCCGCCTGTTTGCCCATGCCTACCATGCGCATGCCTTTTTCGATTTTCTTTAACGAATCCGGCAGCGGAATTTTGACCTCCTGGTTACCCATAAAGCCATCCGTCGCCCCCAGCATGCTCACCGCTTTGCTGGCGCCCTGACTCAGCGCCAGTTTCAAGCCATCACTGGTTTCTTTTTCGCTGAGCTGGCTCACCGCCCCGCTCTCGCTACGGCCACTGGCAGCACTGTTTACCTCTTTTTCTACCATGTCGCCCAGCGCCTTCAGGTCCAATGCCTGCGCCTGCATCCCGATTGCATTGCTCAGGAGCAGTGCAGTCAATATCACCTTGGCTTTCATTTTCATGCTGGTCGTTCTCTCATCAAGTTGAGCGCAGTGTACCCAGAAAACACAAAGCAAGTCCAGCGGACTTGCTTTGTGTGGGCTTGCGCAAAAGCCGGGCGCTTACGCTTTGAATGGTTTCACATTCCAGATACGTTCAGCATATTCACCAATGGTGCGGTCGCTTGAGAATTTAGCCATCCGAGCCACATTCAAAATCGCCATACGCGACCAGGCTTCCTGATCTTGATACAGGGCAGCCACTTTCTCCTGCGCGGTAACATACGCGGCATAATCGGCCAGTAACAAGTATTGATCGCCTTTGTGCAACAGGGTATCAATAATGGCCTGGTAGCGTGATGGCTCCTCTACCGAAAAATAGCCATTGGCGATCATATCAATCACCTGCTTGAGTTCGGCATTGCCATGGTAATAATCCCACGGGTTGTAGCCGCTGGCTTTCAGCTGCGCCACTTCTGGTGTGGTAAGGCCAAAAATAAAGATATTTTCACTGCCGACCTCTTCCATGATCTCCACATTGGCGCCATCCAGCGTACCTATGGTCAAGGCCCCATTGAGCGCCATTTTCATATTACCGGTGCCACTGGCCTCGGTGCCTGCGGTCGAAATTTGCTCGGATAAGTCGGCGCCCGGGAACAGGATTTCTGCCGCACTGACCTCGTAGTTAGGATAAAACACCACTTTCAACTGGTCTTTGACCGCCGGGTCGTTATTGATCATCACCGCCACATCGTTGATGAGGCGGATGATCTGCTTGGCCAACCAGTAGCCAGGCGCCGCCTTGCCTGCAAAAATGATCACCCGTGGCGTGTGATGGCTGGCATGACCGCTACGAATCCGGTTATACAGCGTGATCACATGCAGCACATTGAGCAACTGGCGCTTGTACTCATGAATACGCTTGATTTGCACGTCAAACAAGGCATCCGCGCTGACCGCAATACCCGTCTTCTGCAAAATCTTGTCGGCCAGGCGCTGCTTATTAGCCTTTTTCACTTCGCGGAACGCTTTTCTGAACGCCGCATTCTCGGCAAACGGCTCAATCTGCTTGATCAGGCTCAGGTCCTTCTGAAAGCCGGTGCCAATATGCTTGGTCAGCAATTCTGTCAGCAAAGGGTTGGCCTGGTTCAACCAGCGGCGTGGCGTGATGCCATTGGTCACATTGGTGAACTTGCCAGGATAAATTTTGTTGAAGTCAGCAAACAGCGTGGTTTTCAACAACTCGCTGTGCAGCTCGGCCACGCCGTTCACGGTATGGCTACCGACAATCGCCAGATGCGCCATGCGCACACGGCGGCCGTGAGTTTCATCGATGATGGACACACGTTGCAACAAGCCGGTATCGCCCGGGAAGTGCTGGTTCACCATTTGCAGGAACTGGTGATTGATCTCGTAAATAATCTCGAGATGACGAGGCAACAATTGTCCAAACATGTCCACCGACCAGGTTTCCAGGGCTTCTGGCATCAAAGTGTGGTTGGTGTAGGCAAACATTTTGGTGACCAGCGTCCACGCACGGTCCCAAGGCAAGTGATAATGATCGACCAATTGATGCATCATTTCGGCCACGGCAATCGCTGGGTGGGTATCATTCAACTGAATGGAGACCTTGTCAGGCAAGGTGTTCCAATCCGAGTTGTAATTGGTAAAGCGATGCAAAATATCCTGTGTAGAGGCCGAAACAAAGAAGTATTGCTGCTTGAGGCGCAACACCTTGCCCGACTCGGAGGTGTCATTTGGATAGAGCACTTGCGAGATGGTTTCGGCACCGTGACGGCCTTCTACAGATTTTTCGTAGTTACCTTCGTTAAACGATTTCAAGTCAAACTCATTGGTAGCCTTGGCAGACCATAAGCGTAGATTATTCACAGTCTGCGTGCCATAGCCAGGCACAGGTACGTCATAAGGCATGGCGACCACCGATTCATGATCGACCCAGTGATGTTCCACGCCACGTTCGGTGTGTACATGCAACACGCGGCCATAAAACTTCACCTCGCAAGTATGCTCGGGGCGCTGAATCTCCCAGATATTCTGATACCGCAACCAGTTATCAGGATTTTCTTTTTGCTGGCCCTTCTCGATGGTTTGCCTAAACATGCCGTAGTCGTAACGGATGCCATAGCCGGTAGCGGGAATATCCATGGTCGCCATCGAGTCGACAAAACAGGCAGCCAAGCGGCCCAGGCCGCCATTACCCAAAGCCGCATCAGGCTCCATCTCGGCCACGCCTTCCAGCTTTTGGCCAATCTCCTGCAAGCCTCCGCTTAGATCGGGTGCAATGCCCAAATTCAGTGCGGCGTTTGACAGCATGCGGCCAATCAAAAACTCCAGAGATAAATAATAAACGCGCTTGGTATTGGCGTCTCGATAAGCATCACGTGTATTCACCCAGCGGCTCATCAAGTGGTCGCGCACGGTAAAAGCAGCGGTCTGATACCAGTCACGTGCCGTGGCCCAAGAGTTTGATTTACCAATAGAAAAAGTCAGGTGGTTACGCAACGCCTGGGGGATAGGCAATTGCTCCAGCAAAAACTCTTCAACCGGTTGCGCAGCTTCTACGGGTGTCTTGGATTTAGGTGTTTTTTTCACATTGGCAGTCATGCATCTTCCCCTTGAGTTTGATTCATTGAATTGCTTTCAGTTAGCAAAAGCAAAAAGCAAGCCTACAGCAAGAATGTGTCAGACATAAAAAAAGCCACAAAATTCTCATTGTGGCTTTGAATTATACTGCCGACCCAGGCAGAGATAAGCACGAAAACTAAAGTTTCCAGGTATAAGCAACCCCCAATGCGTCCTGATACATGCGCAGATTCGCCTCGCCGCCGCCAAAACCGCTAGGTGGAGCCCCCGGTGGAATCGAGTTTTGACCACGCACCGTATTTTCAAAGGCATGCGTGTAAGCAAACGAGACTTCCGATTGCGGACTCAGCACCCAAGTCGCGCCAATCGACACATGATCTTTCACCACGCCCGGCGCCAGAATATTAAACAGCGTATCGCCCGCTCTAATCGGCTGGTCCACATGGTTATAGCCTGCACGTAAAATCAACGCCGGGCTATATTGATACAACGCCCCGATTTTATACACCTTGGCATCCTGCCAGTTAAACCCGGCGCCATTATCGTTACCCAAACCATTGCTCAGGTTAGATAAAGAGGCGTTACCAATCGAATCTACCTCACTGTAATTGATGCGTTGAAAATCCCCGGCCAGTGTCAATGCCGGCGTCACTTTGACCGCCACGCCCACGCCATAGGTGGAGGGGATATCAAAGTCACCCTGCTCGGCAAACAAGCCCTTGTACTTGTCAAACCGGCTCATGTAAGTTCGGCTCTGATAAGTGGCCCCCAGCGTCACGGCATCCGTGATCTCACCCAGCCAGCCAATATGCACACCCGCCCCATAAGAATCATCATGACCATTGTTGGTCAAGTTAGCAGCTGAACTACTGGCATTGCTAAAGTTTTGCAGTCCCTTGGCTTCAAACCGCTGATAAGCCAGATTCAGGGAAACTCCTAGGGTGTGATGCTCATGCACCTTCCAGGTGACGGTCGGCGCCACAAACACCTGCGCCAAATCCACGCCCGTGCGGCGACCGTTACTGTTAAACAGCGGAATACCCTTTTTGTAGTCGGTATTCATGCCGCCATTACCGTAAACACTCACGCCCAGCGTCACATCCTCAGAATACTGCGTGTTGTAGCCTAGCTCTGGAATAAAGAAATTCTGGCTATCATTGCCTTTATAAGTCCCATTGGCCCCTGGCGCACCACTGCCTTCAATTTCCGATTCACGCACCGGCCTAAACCAAGTCACGCCCGCATCCACACGGCTCCCCACTTTACCCATGCCCGCCGGGTTGGCTGCCGCCGCCAGCGCATCTTGTGGCAAAGCGATGCCCACGCCACCCACGCCTTGAGAGCGAACACTATAGCCATGCGAAAAATAACCATCGGTCGCCCACGCATTACCAAACGAAAAAGCGACCGCTACCGGAATAATCTTTGACCACTTATACATCTCAATCCTTCAATAACCTTGTTGGATTGCAATATATCAAGCGATTAAAATTCCAATAAATAATATATAAAAATATATTTATAACTTAAAAATATAAAAGCCCGCGATGCGAGCTTTTATAAAATGACAATTTACCTAATAGAACATTGCCTATTTTTGAGAATGGATTGAACGAGTGGGCAACAAGTTGTCCACCCTACTCGGCTCTCGCATCCGAAGCAGAAGATACATGCGATAGAGCTACGCTCGGTCATGATGCCTAACGTCTGAATTCACCGACTTGCAGGGCTTTATGCGCAAGCTCAGATGAAGTGATCGATTCATGTTGTTCGAGGCGGTCGGCATCAATGTCTGCGCTCTATGAGCTCTCGCATTGGCACAGGCAACAAAGCACGAAGGCGGGATGAGATGCCCTGCTCATGACGTTGCCAGACTATTCCGAGATAGATGATAGCAAGACCAATTGCGGTTAAGACAACTGGGAACATCATGCTGTCCTTGAAGACCTCGTAAGCTAAGTGTCCGACATAGCCGGCCGAACCGAGCCCACCGAATACGGCGAATACTCGACGAGAAAGCATTGCTCCAATGACGAGCATCAGGAGGTTGATGCAAAGGTAGATGAACTTGTTCAACTCAGTATCCGAGCGCATCAGCGATAGCCCACACCATAATGCGAGTACTCCGAACAAGTAGAGCCAGAAGGGGTAATCCTTCTCATGGCTCGTACGCACATCTACCCAAAATGCCAGCAATACCATCAGAAGACCGAACCACAACGAAACGAATTTGCGTAGATCCCAGTTCGTGTCAGCTTCACCGAATAGAAAGGGCGTCAGGTCCATACTCATGTACCAGAGCGTTATGGCGACCGGCATTACCAGGAATGGCAAGCGATAGCGCCATAACATGACAGTGCCAGTGGCGAGGGTGCCGAGTTCCATGAGAATCCAGCGCCAATCGATGTGGGTGTGGTATTCACGGTATGTTCTTCCCTCCACCCAGAAGCCGAGTGCGGCCTGCAAGCCGTAAATCGCCAATGGTGTAAGCGCAACGACAAACGCGGCACCGATGCCTGCCGGGATAGCAAATCTCAGACGATTGAGTAGAAACTCCGTTAGCCATAGCCCTACTGCGGCGTAGACCAGTGCAATAGAGAAAAGTCCCCAACCGCCAAATCGCTCCCAGCCGAGCGTCATGAAGAGTGTCATCGCGCCGATGGCAATGAGACCACCGAGATAGTAGAGGATGTGTGTGAAGCGGAAGGACGGTGCGTCTGCCGTATGCTCAGATAGGAAGGCCCAAAGCGCATCGGCTTGGTCGGGGCGAATCACATCCCCAGCAGCAGCTTTGGCGAGAAGAGCGCGAGTAATGTTCATGAACACCCCGAACATTTGAATTCACCGGCCTGCGCGGCTTTTCGCGCAGGTCCGGTGGAATGATGGGTTGTGCATCTGTTAGTCGAAGGCATGGAAAATTACTTCGAGAATTGCTTTCAGGCCAGACCAGTCAAAGCGGTTGATCTCATCTGCAGATGACTTGCATCGTGCGATCTTTTCTCGGAATCGTTCTTGGATGCGCCCCTTGTACATCACTTCGCCTTGATACTTTCCCACTGATTCGACATAGCCTTTCCACTGAACGGGAAAGTCTTCGCCGTTGGCGAGTATGTCCTTTCCGAGATAGAGCTCAATACTGGCCGCCAAGCCATTGACATTGAGCGGAGCAAGACCGCTAGGGCCTAAGGTGGGATAGGCTTCCAGCGAGCTTAGATTGGGGTAGCTGCACACAGCAATGTTCTGCGGAAGTTGGAGTGAAGCAAGCGAGCGCCTTGCGTCGAATGCCGCAGTGTCATTGTCGAATACGGCAATTATTCTGTTTGAAATGCCCGCCGCGGCAAATGCCTTGACTGTTGTAACAAGGCTTCCCGCTCCGCCTTGAGGCCGAGCAGACGCAAAATCCAGAAAGGTGTAGTAATCGAAAAGGTGTGGATAAAGAAGCGCAAGTGCCTCTCGTAAAATCTCGACGTCAGTTGAACCTTCGGTGAGGATGATCCGAGCTGAATTTTCTGGGTGCCCTGCGGTAAGCGCGCGGGTTGAATTGGTGCAAACCGGTTCGTCTTCCTCGTAGTATCCAGCGTGCACCACCTCGGTAATATCCTGTACCACTTGGCTACTCTTGGGCACCAACTCACAAGCGACTCGAATAAAGGAGCGAAAGTCTGAACCTAGAAAGCCAAAAGCATAGTCTTCATTGTTACCCACAATTCTTTTCACGACGGGGTCAAGATTAGTGTTCGTGTCGCCAAGTTGCGAAGGCAGAATGCGCTGGGTTAGCACGGTGCGGAGTGCTTCCACATAGCGGTCAAATGTTAGATTAACGAAATAGTCAAGATCATCTCGGCACCAACCATCGTCATCGTCGTCAAGCCAGGATGTGTATTTTTCTACTTCCGATATACGTTTATCCTCAAACTCTTTACGAACCCGACGCATCGTAAAACCCATAACGTCGAGTCGCTCGATTGCCTTCCAGACTTCGCAGCAATAAGTGACTGCGACCTCATCTTGATCTTCATCTGGACTGACCTTTCCCCATACCAGTTCGTTTCTCTCGGAAACTTTCCTAGTAACGATGTGCTTATCGGACTCCTGGAACACAGTCATTACTTCCGGAATGACAAAACTTTTTGTCTCCAATATCGGGTAATCGTCGATTGAGAGGTCTGTGTAAGAACCCATATGCTTCAAACCAAGTAGAGGTCCAACGTTTGACGTGAGGGGCCGCCGTAGCCGCGAAGGGAACCCACAAGCGCAGCTTGTGGGCGGTCTCTCTCGACGAAATTGTTAGGCCGTAGGTTTGCCATATGCGCGCTCAACCTTTGCGACCCTGAGCTCATAATTTTCGTACCACTTGCGCTTACCCATTTCTTGTGCAGCCAAGTGTTCAACATTGGCCTTCCACGCGGCGATAGCTTCTGTAGAAGACCAGTATGAAACAGTGATACCAAAATCGTCGGAGCCTCGGACGCTTTCAGCGCCAAGAAACTCTGGCTGCTGGCCAGCAAGCTCAACCATTCGCTCTGCCATAATTTCGTAGCCTCCAACGCCCTCGGTTCTTTGAGACGAGAAGATCACCGCATAATACGGCGGTTTTGGGGTTTTGGCGAAAGGTGAAGAGAGACTCATGGTACTAGCCCAACGTTTGAATTAAGGGGCGCCTTTAGGCGTCCCGCTTGAATGATGGGTTAGAGGGAATTTTTGGCATATTTTCCAACTTTCTTCTGACACGGAGGCTGGTTGAGTTTGTTTTTTGTAAATAACTTCAAAAGTTTTAATTTGGTGATTGAGCCCATAATCTTTATATTTTGCGTAAAGTTGGCTACCTTTGAGCGATAGATGTTGAGTTGAGCTTGACTTACTTGGACTGTAGCTACTCACCAGACCATCCTCACTTCTTAAATTCTCACTAAATATTATTTTAGCTGAATTTCCTGAAACCTCTCCAACAACATGACCCGTTGAAATGTGCCCATTAAAAAATGCGTTGGACATCCAAGCACCACATAAAAGCTTGCCGCGTTGCTCAATGTGGAGTGTTGTTTCGACTACAAAAGTATCTGAAGCCGTGCCTGTATCTAGTTGATTTAGCCATTGTCCTGAGAATTCTACGGCTGCGAAAGCTGTAGAGCATTGCAGAAGAAAGACTGACAACATGAAAAAAGAAAGTTTTCTCAATTTACCTCTAATTATTAAGTAGCCGTCCTAATGACAGCGGGTAATAGAGCGTTGAAATTTTCATTTTTATATAAAACACAATCACTTGATTTAAGAATAGAGAGCGTATTTAAAGAGGTTAATTGCAACGAATCAGTTCTCGTTAATTTATTTAGTGAAAGATAATGCCACAGCCGATAAAAATCTACAAAATCGTTTTCCATAGCAAGATTACAGCTTACTCAGCTATGCTGAGACCTCTTAATTGCAAAACAAAAAAGCCACCTTTATTAGGTGGCTTTTCCAATGCGATAAATTCAAACAATTACAAAATCAAACTATTCATACGCTTAACAAAGCTAGCCGGATCTTCCAACTGGCCACCTTCTGCCAACAGCGCTTGATCAAACAGCACATGCGCATAATCGGCAAACTTGGCATCGTCGCTTTCAGCTTTCAGCTTTTCAACCAACCGGTGGGTCGGGTTAATTTCTAAAATCGGTTTGCTGTCAGGCGCTTTTTGACCAGCGGCTTTGAGGATACGTGCCAGGTTGCCGGACAAATCATGCTCGCCAGCCACCAAACAAGCAGGGGAGTCAGTCAGGCGGTGCGTCACTTTGACTTCTTTCACGCTCTCGCCCAGCGCGGTTTTAATGCGCTCGACCAGATCTTTGGCTTGTTCTTCAACCTGTTTTTGGGCTTCTTTGTCAGCTTCGTCTTCCAGCTTGCCGAGGTCTAAGTCACCCTTGGCGATGGATTGCAGTTTTTTGCCTTCAAACTCGGTCAGGCTGCCCAGCAACCATTCATCAACCTTGTCAGACATCAGCAACACTTCAATGCCTTTTTTGCGGAAGATTTCCAGGTGTGGTGAGTTTTTCGCCGCAGCAAACGTATCGGCTGTGATGTAGTAAATCGCTTCTTGCTCGGGCTTCATGCGTTCAATGTAGGCTTTGAGCGAGACATTTTGCTCCTCTGTATCCGCGTGGGTAGATGCAAAGCGCAACAGGCTGGCAATTTTGTCTTTATTAGCAAAGTCTTCGCCGGGTCCTTCTTTAAGCACGCGGCCAAACTGTTCCCAGAACTTGGCGTAGTCTTCGGGTTTGTTTTCAGCCAGGTCTTCCAGCAGGCCCAGCACTTTTTTCACGGAGCCGTTTTTAATTGCCTCAACATCGCGGCTGTCTTGCAGAATCTCGCGCGAGACGTTGAGTGGCAGGTCAGCGGAGTCAATCACGCCACGCACAAAACGCAGGTATTGCGGCATGAGTTTTTCGGCGTCTTCCATGATAAACACGCGCTTCACATACAGCTTGATGCCCTGGCGGCGATCACGGTCGTATAAATCAAATGGCGCTTTGGCTGGCACGTAGAGCAGTGAGATATATTCTTGCTTGCCTTCTACGCGGCTATGGGTATAGGCCAACGGATTTTCAAAGTCGTGTGAAACGTGTTTGTAAAACTCGTTGTACTCTTCTTCGCTAATGTCGTTTTTGCTGCGTGCCCACAAGGCAGAAGCTTTGTTAACGGTTTCGTCCTCATCGGTGGGGACCTGTTCGCCGTCTTTCCATTCTGATTTTTTCATCACAATCGGCAGGGTGATGTGGTCAGAGTATTTGCGGACGATGGTTTTCAGTTTCCAGTCGTTCAAGAATTCGTCTTCGCCTTCGCGCAGATGCAAAATCACATCGGTGCCGCGACCGGCTTTTTCGGTAGTCTCAATGGTGAAATCGCCTTCGCCATGCGACTCCCACTTCACCGCTTCAGTCTCGCCCGCGCGGCGGGTAATCAGGGTGACTTTATCGGCAATGATAAAACTGGAGTAAAAACCCACACCAAACTGGCCAATCAGGTTGGCATCTTTCGCTTGGTCGCCGGTCAGGTTCTGGAAGAATTCTTTGGTGCCGGATTTGGCAATGGTACCAATGTTGTTGATCACTTCTTCACGGCGCATGCCGATACCATTATCAGAAATGGTCAGCGTGCGGGCTGCTTTATCAAATGCAACTCGAATATTTAACTCGCTGTCATTTTCATACAAAGCAGCATTTGAGATGGCTTCAAAACGCAACTTGTCAGCCGCGTCAGAAGCGTTGGAAATCAATTCGCGCAAGACAATTTCTTTATTGCTGTAGAGCGAATGAATCATCAATTGCAGTAATTGTTTGACCTCGGCCTGAAAGCCCATGGTCTGCTTGGATTGCGATTCTGCTGTCGCAGTTGTCATGACAGATCCTCCAAAAAAACAGGGTTAAACACAAAAATTTAACCCTAGATGGGGAAGCAAAAACCGTTTTTCAAGAGGGGAGATTGTGAAACAGGCGTGGATCTATGACAAACCATCATTTAAAACCATGACTGGCAACCGGATTCCGGCGTTGAGGCCAATAAACAAGGCGTTATTCAGCCAATTAAAACCGATTTATTTGCATAGTTTTTGCTAGTTATTTTGTAACGCAGCATTCTTTGTTCTGATGTCAGGTAAGGAGCGTAGTGTATGAATCTATTTCACACGTTAATCGAGCAAATGCAGGTCATGAAACTGCCGCTATATGCAGTCACCTTGACCGCCGTCCCGCGGGCAGATACCCCGGTGTTGCTCATGTTGCATTGGCATGGCTTTCGCAAACAGCCGACGCCCGCCCTCCCCATGCTTAAACCGACGCTGCAGCCAGTGCCTGGCTCGGCCTTGCAAATCAATGACCGCTGGCGGCAACCGGAAGTGGTCGACGAAGCCGTGCTGGACGCGGCCTGGCAACTGGGCGCCTGGGACGTGCAACGCGAAGAGCACCGCGCTTGCACCTGGGTCGGTGCCAGCGAGCAAGAAGCGCTGGCCTGCAAACAGGCGTTTGGTAAATATGATGAAGTGCTGGAAGACGAACTACTGGTCAGCGATGCCCCAGACCGTGACGAAATGTTGCATCTCGGTGCCAAAGTTGGGTATATCCGCTGGCAATTCCGGCCCGTCAATGGCGGCGTCTGGCAATCCACGGCTGAGGACGACACCTTGCTCGAAGATGGACGGCGTATCCCGCCCTGCCCGATTCGGCCCCTTGCACTGAAAGGGGGCAAATTGAGCAAGACTGCGTATCGATTGGGGCAGATCAACCGTATCATTTTGTTGAAGTAAGCAAAGGCGAGCGCCTTCGGCGCTTGCCTGCAAGATTAAAGTGCTCCCAAGCATGGCAGGCGGTGAGTATGCATTGCCGCTGGTCGGCCTTAATCAGTGCCGCCCACTGCGTTTATTGCTAAGTGCTATGGCATGGACGTAATGACGTCCGGCAGAAAAAATACCAAAACATCCAGGATCGCGATTAAATTTTTATTCTTTTTAGAATGCGAACCACCGTCATGACCGGGCAGAGCCTTGTATTTGCTCGCCTTTACGAAAGGCGCACGCCAGCGCGCTGGTCATCGCTGATTTTTTCATATTACTTTCACTGGCCTCTGCCAACATAACAATTTATACTGTTTGAACGATGTGTCTGGGGAGGCAATGATGGCAACAATTGAGGTGACTGAGACCAGTCCCAATTCATTTTCTGTCACGGTGCATGGGACACAAACCACCTCACATCAAGTGAATGTCAAGCCAGATTATGCCCAACCATTGCTTGATGCCAGCCAAACGGTGGCAGAACTGGTCAGTGCCTCGTTTCAGTTTTTGCTTGACCGGGAATCAAACACCAGCATTTTGAGAAGCTTTGATTTAAGCGTGATTGAGCGCTATTTTCCAGAGTACCCACAGGCCATACAACGCTATCTTAAGTAATCACCTCCGTATTAACGCATGCTAAATATTAATCATGACACCCAGCTCGCCGCTGTAGATTTGGGCTCCAACAGTTTTCGTCTCGAGATCGGACGCGTGGTCGATGGCCAGATTCTGCGCGTGGATTATTTGAAAGAGGCGGTCCGCCAGGGCGGGGACCTGGACGAAGACCGAAATCTGAAACCGCAGGCGTTTGAGCGCGGCCTGAAATGCCTGGCCCGCTTTGGCGAGCGTCTGAAAGATTTCCCGGTAGAACATGTGCGCGCTGTCGCGACCCAAACCCTGCGTGAGGCAACCAATAGCGAAGATTTTATCCGCCAGGCACAAAAAGTCCTGGGCTATCCGATTGAGATTATTTCTGGCGTCGAAGAGGCCAGGCTGATTTATCAGGGCGTCAGCCGCATGTTGCCGCAATCGGACGAAAAGCGTCTGGTGGTGGATATTGGCGGACGCTCTACCGAGTTTATTTTGGGTCAACACTTCCGCGCCACGGTAACGGAATCCTTGCGCCTGGGCTCGGTGGGCTGGTCACAAAAATATTTTGCCGATGGCCAGTTTAGCGAACGTAATTTTGAACGCGCCGAAATTGCCGCCGAGTCGATTATCGACATGATTGCCAACCGCTATGTCGGAAAAGCAGAAGTGGCCTATGGTGCCTCGGGCACGGTGGGCGCGGTCGCCGATGTGTTGGCAGGCGCAGGCTTCGCGGCTGACCGCATTGAACGCGCGCAGCTGGAGTGGCTAAAGCAGACACTGATCAAAGCCAAATCGCCAGACCGGCTGAACATGGAAGGCCTCAAGGATGACCGGCGTGCAGTGATTGGCGGTGGCCTGGCCGTACTGACCGCAGTATTTGATACCTTGAAAATTGACACGCTGATGGTGGCTAACGGCGCGTTAAGGCATGGCGTGCTTTATGACATGCTAAACCCGGAAGATGTCACCGAAGATTTGCGTACTGCGTCGATTGCCAGATTGTGCAAGCAATTTGGTGTCGAAATGGAACATGCCAACAACGTCAGCAAAATGGCGCTGTATTTTTACGACGCCATGCTGGCCTGTGATACGCAGAAGCCACTGCTGCATTGGGCGGCGCTGTGCCATGAAATTGGCTGGGCGATTTCACATACCGATTGCAACAAACACGGCGCCTATATTCTGGATAACACCGAATTGATGGGCTTTGCGCAAAGTGAACTGCATACCATCAGCCTGCTGGTGCTCGGCCATCAAGGCAAGTTACGCAAACTGGATGCAGACTTTGATAATCAGGATTTGGTTTGCCAGCTCATGGCATTGCGTCTGGCCGTAATCTTTTGCCATTCCCGCCGCATGCCCTCGCTCAAGCACCTGCAGCTGGAACGCCATAAACAGCAGTTTATTCTGGCGCTGTCCACGCAATGGGCAAACCAGCATCCGCAGACGCATTACCTGCTGGAGGAAGAGTGCCTGCTGTGGCAAAAACTGGGCTGGCAATTAGAGATTCGACACACGTAAAAAAACGGGCGCCAGGCCCGTTTTTTTTGATCAAAACTTAATCTTTTTTCTTTTTCTCTTTTTTCTCGTCTTCTTCTTTGAGCTTGGCCATTTTTTCGCGCCACTCTTGCAATTGCTCGTCTTCAATTTCAAGCTGCAAGGCCAGGGCTTCTTCCTGGCTCAGCTTTTCCTTGATGAAGCGTTTGGGTAATTTACCTCCCATGCGGGACAGAATACGCTCAGCCTCATCGGCAGGTAATTGTTTGACTTTATCCAGATACACTGGATTGACCTTGTCTTTCATAGGACTCCCTTTGATTGTCTACTATCCGGCTGTTTAAACAGACCGGATTTAGCTGTTTTGCAGAATCCAGTCGGTGACCGGATTCCACTGTGCAATGTCGACCTCTTTCAAGGTATTCGACAATTCAAAAATACTGAGGCCTTCTTCGGCGGCAGTGACATAAATCTGCGAAGAACGCAGCATGGACAGCACAGAAAAGCCTGACTCATCCATAAAGGTCAACAGACGCTCTGCGGAGCGCGTACGCGGCATCACCCGCATGCCAACCAGACCCACAAATGTTTTATGTTTACGGACGGTTTTTTCTTCTGCCAGCAATTGCAAAAAGTCTTGCGTCGCGCCGATATCAAATGCAGAAGGCGCCACGGGTACCAGTACCAGGTCGGCTTCAGTCACTGCATCAGAAATTTTTTTGTCCCGCAAACCACCCGGGGAATCGGTAATTACCCAGTCAGCCTTTTGCAGGGCGGACTTGCCAAGATCATCGGCATTGTAAACAGTGGCGACATGTGCGGGCCGACGCGCAAGCCAATCCGTGGTTGATTGCTGCCGGTCTATGTCTTCGAGCACAATCTTATGCCCCAGCTGCGCCAGATAGCCAGCAAGATTCGTGGCTAAAGTGGTTTTACCGCTGCCGCCTTTGGTATTTGCCACCAATACCCTGCGCATGCTTCGCTCCCCGTTTCAAGGTGTTGAATTTTGTCATGAAAACCAGCTGATATCACACCATATCAATATGAAATTTTTATGACAATTGATTTTGAACAAAAACAGTATAAACTGTTTTTACTGAACCCAACCAGGAGAATCTCATGGCCAGCAAACCAAATAACAAACCCTTGATCCAGAACAAACCGGCCACGACGCCAGCGAAACCGGCTGCGACCGCCAAGGCGCCTGTTGCCAATAAAACGGCTGCAAAACCCGTGGCACCCGTAGCAGCCAAGCCAGCAGCCAAACCGGTATTAAAAACGGCTGCAGCGCCTAAAAAAGCGAGCGGCACACCAGCGATCAAGGTCGTGAACAAAGTCGCCACGGCACCTGAAAAAGACAAGGCCGACAAGGACAAACCAAAAACCAACAAGGTCAAAATGGAACGTGACAGCTTTACCATGCCCAAAGAAGAGTACGCACAAATCGCGACTTTGAAAAAACGCCTTGAAGCGCTGGATAAACCTGTCAAGAAAAGCGAATTGTTACGCGCTGGCCTGAAACTGCTGTCTGCCATGGATGATGCAGCGTTGAAAGCCACGCTGGCCAGCATTCCAGTGATTAAAACCGGCAGACCAAAGAAATAAGTTAGTTCACACGCGGCGCATACAGTGGCGACAGGCCACTACGCGCTTACTTGATCAGCTCGGGGCTTTGCACACTATACAATTTGTAGGGCGGCCCCGATTTTGGCAAGCGCAGCCACCAGACCGCGCCCTTCTTGATACTGACCTGCCCTTCTGGCAAACCCAAGGCATGCGCAACCAGTTCACCTATCCAGGGCTGATGACCAACCAGCATCATCGATTCAAACGGGCTTTGCGCCAGAATTTGCAGTAGCGGCTCTAGCGGCCTTTCCGGCGCCAGACGTGTATCTTCCTGCCAGTCCTCTCCCCAGTAATCCACGGTTTCACGGGTACGCACGGCAGGACTCACCAGCACATACGTTTGTTTGGGCAAGTATTTTTTGAGCCAGGCGGACATTTGCTTGGCTTGTTTGTGTCCCTTGGCGGTCAGCGGCCGCTCAAGGTCAGAGGCCCCATGCATGAGCACCTCTGCTTCTGCATGTCGCCATAAAATCAGGTTTTTAACAGGCATCACACACTTTTATAAAGAATGATACTGGCGCAGTAACAGGTGCTGGCAAGACAGGGGCTCGGCAGCTTCAGTCCGCGCGGCCTGTTGATATTGCCCATTGTCACTCAGTTGCCAGGCATCCAGATTATCTTGCAGGTAAAGCTGCAGACTTTCGCGGTAAATGCGTTGCTGCATGGCGGGGTCTTTGATTGGCCAGGCCAATTCTACGCGGCGGATCATGTTGCGGCTCATCCAGTCTGCGCTCGACAACCACATCTGCACCTGACCATCCAGCTCAAAGTAAAACACGCGTGAATGCTCGAGCAGTCGACCGACAATGGATCTGACCCGGATGCGACCTTTAACCGACGGCGCATCAACCGGCAAGATGCAGGCCCCACGCACAATTAAATCAATCTCAACGCCGGCACTGGCGGCCTTCATGAGTGCATTGACCAGCGGGACATCGGTCAGCGCATTCATTTTAGCAATCACCTTGGCGGGCTTGCCCAGTCTGGCCAGGCGCTGCGCCTTTTCCAGCTGCCGGATCATGCTGTTTTGCAGGGTAAAGGGCGCCACCAGCAGATGACGCATGGTCGGGATCGGCAGCTCGCTGGTCAAGTGACGGAAGACGGCTTCCATTTCCTTGGTCAGATTGGCATCCGCGGTCAACATGCTCCAGTCGGTATACAAACGTGTGGTTTTCGGGTTGTAGTTGCCGGTGGAAAGATGCCCATAGCGGTGAATGACCTTGCCCTCACGGCGCATAATCAACAGCATCTTGGCGTGTGTTTTGAGGCCGACCACGCCATACACCACCTGCGCGCCCACCGACTCCAATGCTTCTGCCCAGTTGATGTTGGCTTCTTCGTCAAAACGCGCCTTGAGTTCAACCACCACCAGCACTTCCTTGCCACGGCGCACTGCCTCTTGCAGCAAGCGCAACATGCGTGGATCCGCCCCAGTCCGGTAAATGGTCATGCGAATGGCCAGTACATGCTCATCCTTGACCGCTTCTTCCAGTAGCTGGATCACCACTTCGAAACTCTCGTAAGGCTGGTGGATCAGCAAATCTTTTTCGCGCATTTGCGTCAGCAGCGAAACATTTTTTTTGATGTGCTGCGGCCAGTGCGGCTGGAATGGCACAAACTTGAGATGATCTCCTTTGGCCATGTCTGGCAGCTGAATCAGGCGGCCCAGATTCACCGGACCATTCACGCGGTATAACGCCAGTGGCGGCAGGTTAAATTGCTTGAGTAAAAACTCGGCCAGCGTGTCGTCGCATTCTTGTGTCACCTCAAGTCGCACCGCTTCACCATACTGCCGATGCGCCAGCTCTTCACGTAACGCTGTGCGCAAGTTGATCACATCATCTTCATCCACCTCAAGGTCACTGTTGCGGGTGACGCGGAACTGGGAAAAATGCAGGATGCTGGCGCCTTGGAATAAAACCTCCAGATTGGCGCGGATAATGCTGGTCAATGAGACAAAGCACTGTTCACCCTTGCTGATAGACGGTGGCAATTGCACCAGGCGCGGAACCACACGCGGCGCACGTACGATGGCGATTTTCTCTTCACCATCGACGGCAATGCGCACAATAAAGTTGAGCGATTTATTGGCCACTTGCGGAAAAGGATGCGAAGGGTCCAGCGACACTGGCATCAAGAACGGCAACACTTCACGCTTGAAGTAATTGGACACCCAGGTGGTTTGCTCTGGGGTCCTGACCCCACCCGAGACCAGATGTACGTGCTCTTTTGCCAGCGCCGGCATCAGCGCATCGTTAAATAGCTGGTATTGCTGGGCCACCAGCGCATGCGCCATGGTCGCTACTTGCTCGCAGGTCGACGCAGTGACCGGGCCACTGGTCACGCCTTGCTGATATGCCTCCATCTGCAAAGGCATGCGGACTTCGAAAAACTCGTCAAGGTTATTGGTGACGATACACAAAAAGCGTAAACGCTCCAGCAAGGGATAGTCCTCTCGCTGAGCCAGAGACAACACTCGGGCATTAAAACTGAGGATACTTTGGTCTCTGTCTAGCAGGGCGGGCGTGTTATTTTTCATGGCGGATATTGTATCGGCTGCAATGCTTTCAATTGTGACAGTTTTATGAAATTACATCTTTCTTAATTCACGCCAGCCGCTTATAGCTGCGCGATGTGTTGCAATCGCAACCGGGCAGCCGTGGTGATCTCGTTCTTTTCTGCCGCGGAAAGTTTTGCCACATGTTTCACCATCAAACTGGTCCGCGGATTGCGTGCAAACAATGCCTCATGCTTGATTAAAAATGCCCAATACAAGGTGGTGAACGGGCAAGCCTGCGCCCCCGTTTTTTGTTTAGGGTCATATTTGCAGTGCTGGCAATAATTGCTCATGCGCTGGATGTATGCACCACTGGCCACATACGGCTTGCTGGTAAAGCGGCCGCCGTTGGCAAACAGGGCCATACCCGCGACATTGGGTAACTCCACCCACGCCACTGCATCAACATACACCGCCAAAAACCAGTCCGAAACCTGTTGCGGGGACAATTCTGCCAGCGTGGCAAACAAGCCGAGCACCATCAGACGCTGAATATGATGCGCGTAACCATGCTGCAAAGTTTGCCCGATGCACTGCGCTAAACAATGCATGCCAGTTTGCCCCGTCCAGAACCAGGCGGGCAGCGCCCCTTGATGGTTAAAATAATTGGCCTTTTCCAGCGCGGGCATTTCCAGCCAATATACGCCACGGATAAACTCGCGCCAGCCCAAAATCTGCCGGATAAATCCCTCCACACTGGCCAATGGCGCTTGCCCCTGCCGATACGCCTGCTCAGCGGCAGCAATCACTTCGCGCGGATTGAGCAATTTGAGGTTTAAGGCCGAGGCCAGCAGTGAATGCCACAAGTATGGCTCTGCTTGCCACATCGCATCTTGATATGGGCCAAACCGCGCCAGCTTTTCTGCAACAAAATGTGCCAGCAAGGTGAGTGCTTGCTCACGGGTGACCGGCCATTGAAAGTCATCCAAGGCTCCCGGATGATCATGAAAGGTCTGATTGACCAGGGTCATCACGGCCTGGGTCACAGCATCGGGTGCAAAAGTGGGTGGCGGCCGCAGGTCTTGTGGCCCCTGCTTGCCCAAAGACTGACGATTGTCCTGGTCATAGTTCCAGTCGCCGCCCTCGGGCGCATCCCCCGCCATCAGAATCTGGTATTTTTTACGCATGCTGCGGTAAAAAAACTCCATGCGCAAAGAAGTATTTTTTTCACCGTAGTGATCCGCCCAGCGCTTGAACTGGTCGATGCTGCACATAAAGTGGGTGTCTTGCAGCACCTGCAGTGGCGTGGCAGATTGATCAGCCACGGCCTGTAATTGCTGCCAGATGCGCCAGTCACCGGGCTCGCATACTTTGAGGGCGAGTGGCCGATGCTGTTGCACCATCGCTTGCCAAACGGCTGGCAAATCGGGATGGGCCTGATCATCCAGCGCAAAATAGGTCAGCGGAAAGGATTGCGCACGCAAGCACTCGGCAAAATGCCGCATGGCAGAAAGAAACAGGGTAATGCGCTGACGGTGTGACCAAACATGGGTAGACTCTTGTCTGACCTCGGCCATTACAATATGGTCTTGTGCAGGATCAAAATCCAGCAGGGCCGGGTTATCCAGTGTCAGCTGGTCACCCAAAATAATCACCAGATGCCTCATGACGCTTTTGTGCGAGGCTGACGGCGACAACGTTCAGAACAATATTTGACCTGTTCCCAATTCTTGGCCCAGGCCTTGCGCCAGGTCATGGGCTTGCCACATTGCTGGCAAAGCTTGCTTGGTAGCTGTGTCTTGTTGCCTTTGAAGTCTGAAATCATGCCTCAAAGACTGGAATGGCGTCCGATGGTTCCTTAAATACCTTTTTTTGCTGATAGCAGCGGCTGGCAATCTTGCAGATTTCGATAAAGTCTTCCGCCACCAGCGCCGCACGCCCGAGCAAGCCGCCATCAATATCTGGCATGCTCAACAAGCTGTGGGCATTTTGCGGGGTCATGCTGCCGCCATACACAATGCGGATTTGGTCGGCAAATTCGCGATCACGCTCGGCAATCATCATGCGGATAAACGCATGCATCCGCTGCGCCTGATCCGGGCTGGCATGCTCGCCGGTGCCTATCGCCCACACGGGTTCATAGGCGATCACCATATTGAATTTTTTGGCCAGCGCAAATGCTTCGTCATCCAGGCCATACACCACATTCAGCATCTGGTTACGCACAATCAACTCGGCCATATCGCCATCGCGCTCATCTAGCGTTTCACCCACACAAAAAATCGGCGTCAGCCCGGCATGCAGGGCATTGAGCATGCGCTTGGTGGCAACCTGGTTGCTTTCCAGCTTGAGCGCACGGCGCTCGGAATGCCCGATAATGGTGTAGGTGCAACCGAACTCGGCGACCATTTTGGCCGAAATACAGGAGGTAAATGCGCCCTCTGTATACTGGCTGACATTTTGCGCGCCCCAGGCAATGGCCGAATCCTGCAACAGGGCTTGCGCCTGAAACAGGTAGACATAGGGCAGGCAGACCGCCGCATCCATGCCCTGCAGATCGTGCAGATCTTGCTTGAGACGGTTGAGCAAGCCCTGGTTTTCGAGCAACCCACCGTGTAGCTTCCAGTTACCAACCACTAATTTTTGTCGCATGATGTTTCCTTTATTCATGCCCCCTCGTGCGGATTGTTGATGTGCTCAACTTATGTTCTTACTTGTCTTTTTACTGACCTTGTTGCTTGCGTTGATGATGCGTTTAACCCGGTGTCACCGGCGGTTAATAAATAGCCGCCATTTTCTCCAGTGAAATCACCTTGATTTTGCTGGCCTGACCGGCACTGCCAAAGGCCTCAAACCGCTCTTTGCACAAATGCTGCGCCGCGGTAATGGCTTCCTTGAAGTATTTGCGCGGATCGAACTCTTCAGGATGTTCGGCCATATGTGCGCGGATCGCCGCAGTCATTGCCAGACGGATATCGGTATCAATATTGACCTTGCGCACCCCGTTTTTAATGCCCTCGACAATTTGAGACACCGGCACGCCATAGGTTTCCTTGATATTGCCACCATATTGCCGGATCTGCTCCAATAAAGACTGTGGCACGCTGGAGGAACCATGCATCACCAGATGCGTATTGGGGATTTTGGCGTGAATCTCGCGAATGCGTTTAATCGACAAGGTTTCGGCTGAAGGCGGCCGTGTAAATTTATAGGCGCCATGGCTGGTCCCAATGGCAATGGCCAGCGCATCGACCTTGGTGGCCGCGACAAAGGCAGCCGCTTCGTCAGGGTCCGTCAGCAGCTGTGACTCGTCCAGCTTGCCTTCAGCGCCGACGCCATCTTCCTCGCCTGCCATGCCGGTTTCAAGCGAACCCAACACCCCGAGCTCGCCTTCCACCGAGACACCCACCGCATGCGCAAACTCAACCACTCGGCGGGTCATCTCGACATTGTATTCATAACTGGCTGGCGTTTTGCCGTCCTCTTTGAGTGAACCATCCATCATCACGCTGGAAAAACCACTACGGATCGCCATCTGGCAGACCTTGGGCGAGGCCCCGTGATCCTGGTGCATACACACTGGAATATGGGGATATTGCTCAATCGCTGCTTCCACCATTTTGCGCAGAAAAGACTCGCCCGCATAACCGCGCGCTCCAGCAGAAGCCTGCAAAATCACCGGGCTATCCACCTCATCCGCCGCCTTCATGATGGAGAGAATCTGTTCCATATTGTTGATATTGAAGGCGGGCAGTCCATAACTGTGTTCGGCCGCGTGGTCCAATAATTGTCTGAGCGAAATTAATGCCATATGTCACACTCCTTTTAATCAGTGGCTTGCGGATGATCACTGTCTTGCCAATGATACTCGCGCAAGCGCTGTATTTCCTGTTTGGCGCCTAACAGTACCGGCACGCGTTGATGACAACTGTCCGGCTGGATAGCCAGAATCGGCTGCTTGCCGTCTATGCTCTCGCCCCCGGCCTGGCTTACCAGCAAGCTCATCGGGTTTGCTTCATAAAGTAATCTTAACCGCCCGGCCCTGACAGGTTGCTTACGGTCGTGCGGATAAAGAAACACGCCACCCCGGGTTAAAATCCGGTGCACATCCATGACCATGCTGGCGCACCAGCGCATATTGAAGTCGCGACCGCGCGGACCATCGGCGCCTTGCAGGCATTCGTTGATATAACGCTGCATGGCAGGCGCCCAGTAGCGCTGGTTACTGGCATTGATAGCAAATTCCGAGGTCTCCTCGGCGATTTGTACCGTTTGCTGGGTCAACATAAAGGTATTGCTGTCATGATCCAGCGTAAATACATGGGTGCCTTGCCCCAGCGTCAGCACCATCAACGTGGCCGGCCCATACATGAGATAGGCTGCGGCACGCTGGTCCTGGCCAGGTTGTAAAAAAGCCTGCTCACCGAGGGTAGAGACACCAATATTCGGCAGCACCGAAAAAATACTGCCGACCACGCCGTTAATCGCCAGGTTAGAAGAGCCATCCAGCGGATCCATACTGACCAAAAATGGTGCATCCAGCGTCTCAAACAGCACCGGATGATCTTCTTCTTCTGACAGCACGCCAGCGACCACCGCAGAAGCGCGCAGTTGCGCCACCGCCAGTTCATGGCTGCGGATATCCAGCTTCATCTGTGTTTCGCCCTGCACATTGGTGCTGGTCATTTTTTCGGTCACGCCCTGCAGCGCCCCTTGGCGGATCAGCGCCGCAATCTCAATGCCCGCCTGGGCCAAATGAGAGACCAGCACATTCAGACTGTGATTTACAGAGACTTTTTCTAAGAACACCTCTAATTGCATGGCAATCACCTTCAGGTTGAATATTGTTAGGCCATGTCACACTGTAACATTGATAGCCGTCATTAAAAGAGCGATGACGCACTGAAATCCAGTGCAGTTATCCCGCACAGGCTATAAAGAATTGCATGCAATGTTTATGCCTGCTATCTGGTAGACGCCCTCACACTGACAATGTTCAACCCAATTGATGACAGCCATGCTGTCGCAGCGGGGAATAGTTAAGTTGGCAGAGTGGAAGCTACTGCAGAAAGTAGCTGTTGAATTGCCTGCTGCGCGGCAATAAAGCCCGCACTCGCCGTCACGCAGATACTGGAACCATAGCCCGCACAATGCAGGCCAGTCAGGCCCGCTTGAGGCGTCTCGCAAGCCTCCTGCGGGCGTTCCACGGGCTCGTCTGAATACACGGCCATGAGGCCAAACTTGCTTGATTTTTTGTGATCCGAGGCTTTGGGAAAGCCATGGTCACGGCGCAATTGATTGCGCACTTTTGACAGCATGCGGTCGCCCTGCACATGCGCGAGGTCCGCCAGGCGCAACCGCGTCGCATCAAGCTTGCCCCCGGCGCTGCCCACCATCACCAGCGGTAAGCTGTGCTGTTTGCAGTAAGCCGCCAGCGCAATTTTGGCTTTGGTGTCATCCATGCAGTCCACAATCAGGTCTGGTTGCCCGGCCAGCATTTGCGCGAGATTGTCCGGCGTCACAAAATCCTCAATCTCGTTCACCACACATAACGGGTTAATTTCGGCAATCCGCTCCTGCATGGCAGTGACCTTGGCCTTGCCCAGATTGCCTGACAGCGCATGAATCTGGCGATTCATATTCGATTCGGCAATATTATCCAGGTCTACCAGCGTGAGCTTGCCCACCGCATTGCGCGCCAGTGCCTCAGCGGCCCAGGAGCCGACGCCACCGATGCCGATCACCATAACATGCGCTTGCTGCAAACGCGCCAGGCCCGGCTCACCATACAAGCGGCGCACGCCGGAAAAGCGACGTTCCATGTCGACATCGACAGACAAGTCCAAATCCATTACCCCTAGCTCGTTTCCAGCACCACATACGCCAGGGCAAGATTTTTCTCATCACTGATGCTGATATGCGACTGGTGGATATGATGCTGTTTGAGAAAAGCCTGCAAAGCGGTAGATAATTGCAGCAAGGGACGCCCCAAGGCATCATGCGTCACCGCGATGTTATGGAAGCTGACTTCACCGCGAATGCCGGTACCGATGGCTTTGGCAAAGGCTTCTTTCGCCGCAAACCGTTTGGCCAGAAAGCGGGCTTTGAGCTGGCTAGCCTGGTAGTCAGCCCATTCGGCATCGGCCAGAATGCGCTTGGCAAAGGCCTCGCCAAACTGCTCCAGTGACGCCTGAATGCGCTCAACCTCAACAATATCCGCGCCTATGCCATAAATCATCGCCACTCCTTCTCTGCCATGGATGCGTGTTTATCTGCTGGAAAATTCTTTCATCAGTGCTTTCATTTCGCGCACGGCATGGTCCCAGCCCACAAACAAGGCATGCGCCACAATCGCGTGGCCGATATTCAGCTCTTCAAAGCCTGGCAAACGCGCAATATGATGCACATTGTGATAATGCAGGCCATGCCCGGCATTCACCACCAAACCGGCGGCTTTGGCATGATTGAGGGCAGTGGTAATTTTATCCAGTTCGGCCAGTTGCTCTTTTTCAGTTTCCGCATCGGCAAAGGTGCCGGTATGCAGCTCAATCACAGGTGCGCCCATCTTGGCGGCCGCATCAATTTGCGCCAGATCTGGTGCAATAAACAAGGAGACACGGATACCTTGCTCAGACAGTTTTTTAACGGCGTGTTCGACTTTGGCATAGTGAGTCAATACATCCAGCCCGCCCTCCGTCGTGCGTTCTTCCCGCCGCTCTGGCACCAGGCAGACATCCTGTGGTTTAACCTGAATGGCGATATCAATCATCTCGCTGGTCACCGCACATTCCAGATTCATTTTGGTTTGCAGTAACGGCCGCAAGGCAAAAATATCCGCATCCTGCATGTGGCGCCTATCCTCGCGCAAATGTAGCGTGATGCTGTCAGCGCCGGATTGTTCGGCACGCAATGCAGCTTGCACCACGCTGGGGTATTTGGTACCACGCGCCTGACGGATGGTGGCCACGTGATCGATATTGACGCCTAGTTTTAACATAGTTGACTGAGTAAGAGAACGGACAAAGCCCTATTTTACCTGCTGACAGTGTAAAACCATACCATTAAGCGTTGCCATCAACCATCAATCTGCGGAGCAGTCTGTGTAGATCACCAGCAAATGGGACCACAGTGCATGCCTAGGCCGCTGTCACGCGAATATATCTCGGCCGTCATCAAAGATTAACCCGCGTCCGCCATCATGCCCGCGTAGTAAACACTTTCAACACTACCATGCCCCTGCCAGGGGATGTTAATCAAGCGGGATAATTGTGAATAAATCAAAAGTATTTAAATCAACGGCCATGGTGGCCGCTGTCGCGGGCCTGTCATTCGGTGCCGTGTCGTTAGTCTCTGGCCTGGAAGTCAAGCCTATGCCCGCCCCTACCGAAGGTAAAGGTTCCTGGATGGCAGGTGACCTGCATACCCATACCGTGGAGTCTGATGACTCTCGCACGACGCAGACCCTGGACTTTTTGCTGGACAAGGCGCTCGGCACTTACAAACTGGACTGGATGATTCTGAGCAATCATTTGCGCTCTTCCAAATATGATCAGAACGGCAATTTGCTGGCCAAACCCGTGCCATTTGCCTATGCGATGGAGTCGATTGAGATTCCGCACGTGAAAGACATGCAGGCAGGCGGCACTTACGCAGACAAGATGATACTTTCGGCGGCAGAATGGGATATGCCTACCCATGACCATGCCAATGTAGTCATGTTCCAGAATGAATCGACGCTGGAGACGTCTACCGATGGCGCCAAAGAATTCCAGTACCTGTTTACCACCCTGTCTGAATCGTTGTTTAACCCGCAGGATGTCGCGGCCTGGAAAAACAGGAATGGTTCGATTCGCCCGAACCAAACCGGCGCCGACGCCTTGTCCGCGATCGCCTGGTTAAAAAACCATTATCCGACCACCAGCTTTGCTACCATCAACCACCCGTCTCGCAATCCAAACAAGTATACGATCAAGGACTTTCGTCAAATGAATGACTTGGCCCCGGATATCGTGTTTATGATTGAAGGCATGGTCGGTAACCAGATGGAGCCTGACCGTGGCGGCTATACCTCTGCCTATATTGACGCGAACCTGCCTAACCGCACCTATGGCGGCGTGGACGCCGTTGTTGCCAAAGTGGGCGGCGTATGGGATGCGCTGTTAGGCGAAGGTCGCCACGTTTGGAACATCGCAGACTCCGATTCACACTTCAAGATTGATGCGGCCAGCAATAGCAGCGGCTACTATCCAGGCGAATATGCCAAGAACTACGTGTGGATGCCAGAAAGCGGCAAAGGCACAGCCACCGGCTTGATCGCCAGTCTGCGTGAAGGCCGCATGTTTGGCGTGTTTGGTGACTTGATCAATGCCCTGGACTTCCGCGTCGTCGGTTCGTCTGGCACCGCATTTATGGGCCAGGAAATCAAGGTTGGTGCGGGTGAAAAAATCAAATTGACCATCCGCTTCAAGAGCCCGGATCTTAACAATTACCTGAAGCCGGTTGATGGTAACACCCTCGCCAACATGAAGCCTGTGGTCAACCATGTGGACTTAATTGTCGGTGATGTCACGCCCAAAGCCAGCCCGGACTCTGCGGCTTACAACGTTGCCACCAACCCGTCTACACGCGTGCTGAAGCGATTCACCGCAGCTGACTGGAAAGTAGGCAAAGATGGGTTTGCCTCGGTGACTGTGCAGCTGGTCGCCAACAAAAACCAGTACTTCAGATTGCGCGGCACCAATCTGGCGGTGGATGCGCCTGGATTCAGCTACAACGGCGAACCGCTGGCAGACCAGAAAACCTGGGTACTGAACAATCAGGGCGGCGTGGATAACAATGGTCGTGTCAACGCGATTAACGACCGCAACTACAGCAGCCTCTGGTTTTACTCCAACCCGGTGTTCGTTTCCGTTCGTTAAGATGAAAGAGGAGGCGCAAGACGCACCTCTTCATCGACACATGACGGGCGTTTGATTGATTTAACTTTTTTAGGATTTGTGATGCAATTGATTAAATATTTAGTAGTGTTTCTGGCGCTCACCTTTGCTGGTAGCGGTGTAGCACTGGCCGATTATCGTTACAACATTGTGGCGGTCGATGATGTGAATGGCGACCCAACCTTCTCTGGCAGCATGACCACCAGCGCGCCATTTTCATTAAACTATAATTTCAGCGTGCTGGACTTTGTCCTGAATGACCCCTTGGACAACGTCAGCTATCGCTCTAGCGATTCCAGCATTAGCATAGACAAACAGGGGTTTACGTTTGCAGCCAATAACGGCGCGTCGACGTTTATCCTGACGTTGTATCCTGATAATAGCTATTTCTCTGAGTTCACCGCACAGGGACTATCCACGGTCAGCAATTCGGGCTATTTCAGTTTTGTTCAGCAAGCAACTGCCGTTCCTGAGCCAGAAACCAACGCCATGCTCCTGGCTGGCTTGGCTGTGTTTGGCTTGCTGGCACGTCGCCAACAGAAAGCCGCCTAAATTCAGGCCGGCTTTGTGAGACGTATTAAGCAAGGCCGAATCTAGCGCTGCCGGTCAGCTTATGACTGGACACCAAGCCAAGGTGAGTGCTGATCTGTCACTCACCTTGCCCCCCCGAGATCATTCCCAGTCGAACGCGAGATCGCGCCAATGACGGACTCAGAACCCTTGTAAATCCACCAGCAATTGCCGGGTATGCAAGGGCTTTTCACCCAGATAATGCTGTAATAAATAACGCATCAACTGCTTGCTTTGCGCTTGAGTGGTGCTATCGCTGTAGTCGCCACGCGCCATTTGTAGCAGCGTATTGCCCAGAATCAGCAGGCCGTTTTTAGTGGCAGACGGATCACAGGCGCCATAATCTGCCTCAAAACGGTAGGTGCTATCGGCATGGATGATTTCACCATGTTCATCATGGGTGAGCGGAACGGCGTAGCCGAGTTCTTGCAACATTTTGAGTTCAAACTTGCGCATGACCATGGCCAGTTGCGTGCCATCTACCGGCATCGGCAGGGCCGACAGTGTCTGTACGGTTTGTGCGTAATATTCAAATAGCTGCACATGGGCATCGTCGCGCGGCAGCAGCCGCAGCAACAGCTCGTTCATGTAAAAGCCGCACATCAGCGCATCGCCCCTGAGCAAGGTGAGGCCGGTCATCCACTCCAGGTCATGCAGGGTTTTGAGTTCATTTTTACCCGACCAGGTGCCAGCCAGTTGCTGAAAAGATTGCAGCATGCCACGCATGGCTGAAAGCGGGCGGCGCGCGCCTTTAGCCACGGCGGCAATGCGGCCCAGGTCGCGACTGAACATTTCGACGACCAGGCTGGTTTCTTTAAAGGGATAGGTATGAAGAATGAAAACCGGTTGCAGGCTTTGTTTGTGGCTGCCTGAATCAGAAGGTTTTACTGCCATGTGGATGCCAGTAGATAAGAACCTGCCAGGCTAGAAACCCAGGCTTTTTAGCGCGCGCGCATCGTCTGCCCAACCACCTTTTACCTTGACCCAGGTTTCAAGATAGACTTTGGAGCCAAACAGCTTTTCCATGTCCTGGCGCGCTTCGGTTGAAATCTGTTTTAATTTTTCGCCACCCTTGCCAATGATCATGGGCTTCTGGCTTTCTTTATCGACAATGATCGCCGCAAAAATGCGGCGCAGGTTTTTCACCGTTTCAAACTTTTCAATTTCTACCGTCACCGAGTAAGGCACTTCATCACCCAACAGGCGGAACACCTTTTCGCGGACCAGTTCGGCGGCCAGAAAGCGCTCGTTTTTATCCGTCAGTTCATCTTCGGCATACATGGCAGCTTGCTCGGGCAGATGCTCGCGAATCGCGGCTAACAGCTCATCCAGATAAAGATTCTTTTTAGCACTAACCGGGATAATGTCCGCAAAGTCAAACAGCAAGTCAAAGTCCTGAATCAGGGGCAGCAAGTTGCCTTTGTCGCCCATGAGGTCGGCTTTATTCACCACTAGCAATACCGGTTTGTTCTTAGGCAGCAGTTTAAGCACCAACTCATCGGCCTCGCCCAGTTTCATCGGCTCGATCACAAACAGTACCACATCGACTTCGGTCAATACCTGGGTGACGGTCTTATTAAGCGACTTATTGAGCGCGTTAATATGCTTTTGCTGAAAACCCGGGGTATCGACAAACAGAAACTGCGTGTCTTCAGTGGTATGAATCCCGAGCAGACGGTGACGGGTGGTCTGCGCCTTGCGCGAAGTAATCGCCAGCTTCATGCCCAGAATATGGTTGAGCAAGGTCGATTTGCCCACATTGGGTCTGCCCACGATGGCAATGGTGCCACAACGGAAATGGTCTGAGGCTGTTGTCTGTTCTGTCATGATTGTATCTTGTCCATGGCCAATTTGGCCGCTTGTTGCTCAGCCACGCGGCGGCTGGTGCCCACGCCTGTGGTCGTCAACTTGAGTTTTTTAATTTCACATTGCACGGTAAACGTTTGTGCATGTGCTTCGCCTTCGATAGAGACCACCTGATATTCAGGCAAATCCATTTTTTTGCTTTGCAGGTATTCCTGCAACTGCGATTTGGCATCCTTGTCGATCGATGTTGGATCTATGGTCTGCAGCTTGTCGCGATATAACAAGGCCACTACTTGCTGCGCAGCGTCAAAGCCGCCATCCAGATAGACAGCACCGACAATCGCCTCCAGCGCATCGGCCAGAATAGACGGGCGACGCCAACCCGCACTTTTTAACTCGCCCTCGCCCAACTTGAGCGCATCGCCCAAATGCAGGCTGATGGCAATCTCGGCCAGACTGGATTCTTTGACCAGCTTGGCCCGCAATCGGCTTAAATCGCCTTCGGGGATATCGGGAAACAAATTGAACAGCTGGTGGGCAATGATAAAGTTTAAAACGCTATCGCCTAAAAACTCCAGCCGCTCATTATTGGTGGCCGAAAAGCTGCGGTGCGTGAGCGCCTGCTGCAGCAAGTCAGGTTGCAAAAATTGGTAACCAATTCTGGTTTGTAAGACAGGCAGTACGCTCATTGAATGACGATCCCTTTTGCCACTAGGATTTGCTGGCAGCATCAAAATCAATCAACAGAGACATGGTCTCAGTGAGCGGGATCTTTTTCTGGTAGCGCATGGCCACCGCCCCTGCACTGATTTCGAGCTCACGGCTGGAAACGTCTTTAATACTATCGACCTGCATCTGACGATCAAACGCCGTACGCATGTCCTGCTCGCTTTGCAACAGCGGGTCATGCGCAATCCGGTTAATCGTGGATTGAATCGAGAAATACTCCATATAGGCAGGCAAGGCTTTCAAGGCGACTAGGCCCAAAATGCCAAATGCCGTCAGTACCAGTAAAAAACCGATAAAGCCGATCCCGTGTTGATCAGAAATCTTTGAGTATTTCATAGATGCTTTCCTCAAAAAGAGACGTCTCGCCACGGCTGACCGCAGCATTAGCCGATACGTTGCCCGATACGGCGCCACTGGTCAAAATTGAACCAGATAAAGAAGGCTTTACCCACCAGATGTTTTTCGGCGACAAAGCCCCAGACACGGCTGTCAGAACTATTGTCACGGTTATCGCCCATGGCAAAGTATTCGCCTTCAGGCACGGTAATGGTTTCGCCCTGCATGAAGCGGTCACCCAGACTACCTGGGCCATATTGGTTCATGATGTCATGAATCAGTACATCATGCTTGACGTCGCCCAGTTGCTCGCTCAGGCGTGAGGCGGTGACATCCACCGCACGGGCGTTGCCGCTTTCGTCGTTAACGCTCAAGGCATATTGGTAAGGCGCGATAAAATCCAGGCTAATCACCTTGCCGTTAATAGTCAGCTGTTTGTCACGGTACTGAATCTTGTCGCCGGGCAGACCAACCACACGCTTGATATAGTCGATTGATGGGTCTGGCGGATAATGAAACACAAATACGTCACCACGCTGCGGCTTACCCATGGGGTAAAACACATTATTGAGGATGGGTACACGCAGGCCATAGGTGAATTTATTGACCAGAATATAGTCACCCGCCAACAGCGTCGGCATCATCGAGCCGGAAGGAATCTTGAATGGCTCGACGATAAATGAGCGGACGGTAAATACCAGCAGAATGACCGGGAAAAAGCTTTTACTGTATTCCACATACCATGGATCAGGCACCTCTCCGAGCGCACCGGCTTGGCGCTGCTTGCGCAGCACCAGGATATCCAGCAGCCAGATCACCCCTGACACCAGCAAAATCACCAACATAAAAATTGCAAAATACATGCTTGTTTCCTGAGTAAGCACCATCACGCGCGGTGATGATGAATCGTGATTATTTATCTTCTACACGCAAGATCGCCAGGAAGGCTTCTTGTGGAATTTCCACATTGCCCACCTGCTTCATACGCTTTTTACCTTCTTTTTGTTTTTCCAGCAACTTGCGCTTACGCGTAATATCGCCGCCGTAACATTTAGCCAGCACGTTTTTACGCATCGCCTTCACAGTTTCACGCGCAATAATATTGGCGCCGATAGAGGCCTGGATGGCAATATCAAACATTTGCCGTGGAATCAGCTCGCGCATTTTAGAAACCAGTTCGCGACCACGATAAATGCTGTTGGCGCGGTGCACAATCAGGCTCAATGCATCCACACGCTCACCGTTCACCATGATATCCAGCTTGACCAGATCGGCCGCACGGAACTCGAGAAACTCGTAATCCATCGAGGCATAGCCACGCGAAACCGACTTCAGTTTATCAAAGAAGTCGAGCACCACCTCATTCAGCGGCATTTCATAACTCAACATCACCTGGCGGCCCATATACTGCATATTACGCTGGACACCGCGCTTGTTATTACACAAGGTCATCACCGGCCCGACATAGTCTTGCGGCATGAGCAGATTGACTACAATCATGGGCTCACGAATTTCTTCAATGCGTGAAGGCTCAGGCAGACGTGACGGGTTTTCGATTTGTATGACTTCGCCACTTTTGAGCAATAGCTCATAAATCACGGTGGGCGCGGTCGTAATCAGATCCATATCGTACTCACGCTCCAGGCGCTCTTGTACGATTTCCATATGCAACAAACCGAGGAATCCGCAGCGGAAACCAAACCCCAGTGCTGTGGAATTTTCTGGCTCGAACTGCAAGCTGGAGTCATTCAGGCTCAATTTTTCCAGCGCAGTACGCAACGATTCAAACTGGTTGGATTCGACCGGATACAGCCCTGCAAACACTTGCGGCTTGACTTCTTTAAAGCCTGGCAGTGGCTCAGTGGCAGATTTCCCGGCCCCGGCAAGCGTCACCGTATCGCCGACCTTGGCCGCCGCCAGCTCTTTAATACCGGCAATGATAAAGCCGACCTCACCCGCACTCAGTTGCTGGCGCTGCAGAGACTTGGGCGTAAACACCCCCACCTGCTCACACAGGTATTCGGCACCGGTGGCCATCAGGCGGATTTTTTCCTTGGCACGCAACACACCATCCACCACGCGCACCAGCATGACCACGCCCACATAGTTATCAAACCAGGCGTCGATCACCAGCGCTTTCAAGGGTGCAGAAACATCGCCTCTAGGGGGTGGCACTTTGGCGACCACTTCTTCCAGCACATCGCGCACACCCTCGCCGGTTTTGGCTGAGCAACGCACCGCATCAGTGGCATCCACCCCAATCACATCTTCAATTTCCTGTGACACGCGCGCAGGGTCTGCCGATGGCAAGTCGATCTTGTTCAGGACGGGCGTCACTTCCACGCCGAGATCAATCGCGGTATAGCAGTTAGCCACACTTTGCGCTTCCACGCCTTGCGAAGCATCCACCACCAGCAATGCACCTTCACAGGCCGATAAGGAGCGGCTGACTTCATAGCTAAAGTCAACGTGCCCAGGGGTATCAATCAGGTTGAGGAAATAGGTTTCGCCATTATTGGCTTTGTATTGCAACGCCGCTGTTTGTGCCTTGATCGTAATGCCGCGTTCACGCTCGATATCCATGCTATCGAGCACTTGCGCTTCCATCTCGCGTGCTTCCAGGCCACCGCACAACTGGATAATGCGGTCAGCCAAGGTGGACTTGCCGTGGTCAATGTGGGCAATGATCGAAAAATTACGAATATTTTTCATGTTCTGTTATGCGTTATTTACAAGCAAGAAAGGCGCTTGAAGCGCCTTTCAAATCGTGCGTATTTTACAGCAAATGCATGAATATCAGTGATTTATTTTGTTTGCGGCAAGTGCGGGCGGCCCTATAAAGCGCACAGCCAAACCCAGGAAAATTTCCCGATTAATCCCTTTTTAAATGCGAACAGCATGCTCGCCTGACCGTTCTGCATTAAAGTTTGCAAACGTCCACGCTTATGGGGACGCTGCATTCACTAAAAACATATTTCAGGGAGTAAATCTTATGTACAAAGTCGTGCTTGTACTCACTTCAGCACTGTTGGCTGGTTGTGCCTCACCCGCCGCCATTGACAAAATGACAGTCAAACCGGCCACTCACAGCTCTTTGCCTAATGCGCAACTTAAAGAAAACGTCACCATTCAAGCAGTCTCTGGCGGAAAATCGACCAATCCCCTGTGGGTTTCCAAGGTCGGCAATGATGGATTCAAGCAGGCTCTTGAGGAGTCTTTGCGTAATGCAATGTTGTTGAGCAATGCCGGACAAAGCAGCAAATACACATTGGACGCCAAACTATTAAGCCTGGATCAACCGGTTGCCGGGCTGGACATGACAGTGACAGCTGCCGTGGAGTACACCCTCACAGAACGCGCAACCCAAAAAGTCCTTTACTCAAAAATCATTTCTACGCCCTACACTGCGACGTTTAGCGACTCAGCGATTGGCTTTATTCGCATCAAAATTGCTAACGAGGGTGCCATCCATGAAAATATTCGCAGTGTGATTGAAGCGTTGAATCAATTAAAACTCAGCAGTGACACTATTTCCATGCTCGCCTACTAAATCCCCCACCTCAAAAACAAAAAAGACAGGTCGCCCTGTCTTTTTTGTTCACTGCAAGCAGCCGTGCCTTATTTTACTTTAATCGGCACATACAGCGTGCTATCTCCACGCTGCACCAGCACAGCAATCGTTTTGCCACTGGCAACCGCATTGATCTGTTTGTTAAAGGCATCCACGCTCTGGCTTTCATTGTTATTCAAACCGAGAATGACATCACCGCGACGGATCCCGGCCTGTGCAGCCGCGCCCACACTTTCAATCACAAGCAGGCCATTCTTGCCGTTGAGCTTTTTCTTTTGCTGTGGCGTCAATTCACGCAGGGTCAAGCCTATCTTGTTGGACTCGGCCTTAGTGGGTTCTTTGCTGGTTGCGGCAGCTTCAGGTTGCTCGCTCGGCATTTCACCAACGCCCAGTTGCAAGGTTTTGCTGGCACCTTTACGCAGGATTTCTACCGGCACCACTTTACCCGGTTTGGTGGCTGCCACCACACGAGGCAAATCACTCGATGTCGTAATCGGCTTGCCGTCAAACTTGAGAATAATGTCACCGGCTTCTAGCCCACCTTTGTCAGCCGGGCTGTTTTTCTCGACGCCTGCAATCAAGGCACCGCTGGTTTGCTTGAGGCCAAATGACTCAGCCAGGTCTTTGGTCACTTCCTGAATGCCAATCCCGAGCCAGCCGCGTGAAATGCGGCCATTGGCCTTGAGCTGGTTGGAAATATCAATGGCAACATCAATCGGAATACTGAATGACAAGCCCATGGAACCGCCATTCTTGCTGTAGATTTGCGAGTTGATGCCGACCACTTCACCGCGCAAGTTAAACAACGGCCCACCTGAGTTACCCGGGTTAATGGCGACATCGGTTTGAATAAACGGGACATAGTTTTCTTGCGGTAAGGCGCGACCCTTGGCACTGACAATACCGGCCGTCATCGTGTTTTCGAGACCAAATGGCGAACCAATCGCTGCCACCCATTCCCCAACTTTCAACGCATTCGGGTCCCCTACAGTCACCTTGGGCAAGCCGGTCGCCTCGATCTTAATCAAGGCCACATCGGTGCGCTTGTCAGCACCAATAATTTTGGCTTTGAATTCACGCTTGTCATACAGCTTCACCAGCACTTCATCGGCCTCGTTCACCACATGCGCGTTGGTTAAAATATACCCATCGCTACTCAGGATGAAGCCCGAGCCCAGTGACTGGGTTTTATAATCCTGCCCACCTTCCTGACCTGGCATCCCGGGCATGCCTGGAATGCCGAAGCGGCGCAAAAATTCTTGCAAGTTCTCATCGTTGGGCATGCCTGGAAAACCGATGGTACCGCCGCCGTGCACCACCGAAGTAATGCTGATATTCACTACTGCCGGACCTTGTTTTTCCGCCAGTTCGGTAAAATCAGGCAAGTCCTTTGCCTGGGCATGCAAGATTGGTTGGGTCAATGTGATGGCACACGCGAACATGAGGCCAGACATCCATCGTCTCATCATGATTATTCCTATCATTTAATGATTATTAAAAATTAAGTTGTTGATTGTACATGCCGACCATTCCTGACCAGCATGCGTTTGCTATTGCATGTAAATGGTGCCATTGCTGAGAAATACAAGCGCCAACTGAGACGCGCCAAAACACACCATAACAGCGAATTGAAGAGGATAGCAATGAAATATTGCGGCATGATTTCAAGGAGGCGGGACCAAGGCAAGCACAAACAGACAGGCAGCCATTACTTTTTGAAGGTCACTTGCTGCGCAATCTGTTCCACGGTTTGCGCCGGAACTTCCCCCACCACCACCAGCTGGTAGCCATTGAGGACATGGGCGTACACATTGGTAGAGCCCATATTTTTCTTACCGACTCGGGGCTGCATGCCTTTGACCATCGGCTCGACAAACAGTGACACCGAAGCCAATCCATCAGAAAAAATCCATTGCTGCACAGGAGCAGTCCTGCCGGGCACTTTTAAACTGATCTGGTCAACCTTTTTATAGCCCGTCGGCAAATTCGGCACCACCAGATTGTCTTCTACATGCGTAAGCTCGGTGGTGTCATCCATCACATAAGGCTTGGTCGCATCAATCTTGGGCTGAAACCAATCCAGATCTTTGGTATGCAGCATAGACACCTGGTTAAACCCAATTTGCTCCAAGGTATGCCCTTGCATATCCATCATGCTCATTTTGAGCAACAAGCCATATTCAGTATCAGACCAGATGCGGTACTGGTAACGAAGATTGTCATTCGGCACCATGTCGATGACCTGTGCCAGACGCCCGGCAATGCGTTCCTGTCCGACAAACTTGAGCTTGTAATTTTGCTTGAGGGGATACAGCTGTGTGGGCAGCATGGCCGGAAACAAATTTTGGCCTCGGCGCTTCTCAATCACGACCTTGTCATTTTTAGCATTAAAAATGACAATATCATCGCCTTCACTGAATACTTCACGCGGGCGGCCATCCAGCACCACATTGCGTGTGAATTCGCGGCCGCCTTCATAAATGTGGGTGATTTGCACCGAACGGATCATGGAGCCATTGTGATAGACAAACAGCCCCTGATAATTGAGCTCTCTGGCAGCAGAGGCGGTTTTCTGCATGGTTGACCATAAATCTTCTTCAGCAAAGGCCGCCTGCTGCACCATGAACAGGCATGAAATCGAAGCAACAATCCGCCAAAACATAGCAGTAGCAACAACCAAATGATGAGTGAAAGAAATTTTATTCGCCAGCCGTATAGGCAACATTATGCGTGTAATAAGTCACACTACTCGGCGCATAATTATGATGAGCCAATACATATTGCTCGGTATCATTGTCGGCAATCTGCGCAGGGGCAGGCGCCTCAGGTTGATTAAGCACAAACATGCCAACAAAAAAGGCAGCAGCCACAGACGCGGCAATAGACCAGGTGTACTTGTCAAAACGAGGGCGGATACGCGTCACTTTGTCGGCATTGGCGATGGCTTGCGGCGCCAATAGTGTCGGTTCATCTTCAAGTGCGGTCATAATGCGGCTGGTCATGTCTGACTGCATCCACAGCTCATCGCGCATGACGTCACGGATCACGTGATACTCGCACCAGGCTTGTGCGACCTCGCCAGAAGATTTGGCCGCCAAGAATATATGTTCACAGCGTTCAACATCGACCTCACCGTCGACCAAGGCAGATAATTGCTGCTTCATAATAACCCCAAATCAATCAATGTTTTTATGTTAGCATTTAACAAAAAATTTGTCATAACACCTACACACCCAATCAAATTTTTATAACAAATCATGCCACTACCAGCGCTTATTGTGTGGCGTATCCAACAACGGCCTCAATTTGGCGGCAATGGTCTCACGGGCACGGAAAATACGGGATCGCACTGTGCCAATCGGGCACTGCATGACGCTGGCAATGTCCTCGTAACTCAAACCCTCTAGCTCACGCAAGGTGATCGCAGTGCGCAACTCATCTGGCAACGCAGCAATCGCATCATTCACGGTTTGCGCAATTTCCTTGGTCATCAGGGATGTTTCAGGCGTCTCCATCGTACGCATGTCTTCACCTTCATCGAAATTCTCGACATCCTCAATTTCGACATCCTGCATCACCTGCGGCTTGCGCCCCATGGACACCAGATAATTCTTGGCCGTGTTAATGCCAATCCGGTACAGCCAGGTATAAAACGCACTGTCCCCACGGAAACTGTGCAGCGCACGATAAGCCTTGATAAAAGACTCCTGCACCACATCTTCCACTTCTGCCTGATCGCGGATCATACGCGACAGCAAGCGGCCCAACTTGCGATGGTATTTTTCCACCAGCAATCCAAAGGCGCGTTTATCGCCTTGTTGAGCGCGTTCAACCAGCATCTGGTCAAACTCTTTATTCTCTTGCTGTTTGGCGCTCGCCGCCTGAACAGTCATATCGCGATGACTCCCTTGGGTAATTTTATGATTGGGAGTAGTATACGCTTTTGTGTTATTTTCGACGAACCCAGTGCGCGTTAACGCCTCTAAATTTGCTGTGTGTAACATCGTCTCATCCCTTAGTATTGTTTGCAGTTGCAACACGCAATGCGAACACTAGTACGACTGACCGCCCTCTTCAAAAGTTCCGTTGACCACGCCCGTTTATGAATAAAGTGTTTGATGTCTTGATTATTGGTAGTGGCCTGGCTGGCCAATCGCTGGCCTTACGACTGGCCGATCAATACCGGGTATGTATCTTGAGCAAACGCGAACTGACCATGAGTGCCAGCAACTGGGCACAGGGCGGCATAGCGGCGGTACTCAATAGCGAAGATTCGGTAGAGGCGCATATCAAAGACACGCTGGACGCTGGCGCGGGCCTGTGCGACAGCGAAGTCACCCGCATGGTGGTGACCAGTGGCCGCGACAGCATAGACTGGTTATTGCAGCAAGGCGTGAATTTTACGCGTGAAGCTCAAGATGACCGCCTGCATCTCACCCGCGAGGGGGGGCACAGCCACCGGCGCGTCGTCCACGTGGCCGATGCCACGGGCCAGGCGGTGCAAACTACGCTGACCGATCGCGTACGTGCCCACCCCAACATTACCATTCTGGAACACCATATTGCGGTGGACCTGATCACCACACACAAACTGTTCAAGCAAACCGAGAATGATGGCCCCAACCGTTGCCTGGGGGCCTATGTGCTGAACAACCAGACCGGCAAAGTAATCACACTGTCTGCCCAATACACAGTGACGGCCACAGGGGGCGCGGGTAAAGTCTATTTGTATACCACCAACCCTGACATCAGCACCGGCGACGGTATTGCCATGGCCTGGCGTGCGGGTTGCCGCGTGGCTAACCTGGAGTTTGTGCAGTTTCACCCTACTTGCCTCTATCACCCGCACGCCAAATCATTTTTGATTTCAGAAGTGCTGCGTGGCGAAGGCGGCTTGCTATTATTGCCTGATGGCACCCGCTTTATGCCTTGGCATGACGAGCGTGCGGAACTGGCCCCGCGCGATGTAGTTGCGCGCGTCATCGACTTCGAGATGAAAAAGCGCGGACTGGATTGCGTTTACCTGGACATCAGCCATAAACCACTGGATTTCATCCAGTCCCACTTCCCGAATATTTACCAGCGCTGCCTGCAATTGGGCATTGATATCAGCAAGCAACCGATTCCCGTGGTGCCTGCAGCGCATTACACCTGTGGCGGCGTCATGACCGACATCCATGGCCGCACCGATATTGACTGCCTGTATGCCATTGGCGAGACCGCCTGCACCGGCCTGCACGGCGCCAACCGCCTGGCCAGCAACTCCTTGCTGGAGTGTCTGGCCTTCAGTCGCAGCTGCGCCGAAGATATCCGGTCACAGGGTCAGCAACCGACCATTTCCTTGCCGGACTGGGACGAAAGCCGCGTTACCGACGCCGATGAAGAAGTACTGATCACCCACACCTGGGACGAGTTGCGCCGGTTCATGTGGAACTACGTAGGGATTGTGCGGACCACCAAACGCCTGAGCCGCGCACTGCATCGCATCCATATGCTGCGCGATGAAGTACATGAGTTTTACAGTAACTTTAAAGTCAGTCACGACCTCATCGAACTACGTAACCTGTTACAGGTGGCGGAATTGATTGTCCGCAGCGCCATCGAACGCCATGAAAGCCGTGGCTTGCATTACAGCAAAGACTACCCAGACCTGTTGCCCGAAGCCATTCCTACCGTCCTCACCCCGGACAACTATACCAGCTTGCTTGATTAGCGTATGGCCACTCGCGTTCGTGTGTTGTGCAGATGGCTGGCCCCCTGCCTGTGGCTCATGCTCTGCAATAGCAGTATTGCCGCCCCAGAACTTGAAAAAATCATTGATGGCGACACGGTATTGATACAGGCGCAAGGCAGCCATTATCGCTTGCGTTTGCTGGACATTGATGCGCCTGAGCTGCACCAAGCATTTGGCAAGCAATCCCGCCGTAGCTTGAGCCAACTGTGTGCCGGTGCAAAGATTACGGTCAACACCCAAGGCCAAGATCAATATGGCAGGCAACTGGGCCACCTCTACTGCGATGGCACAGAGGCCAGCCAGTTTCAGGTGGCGCAAGGGATGGCTTGGTTTAATGCGCGCTACTCAACACGCACCGCCTTGCAGGCCTTGCAACAGCAGGCACAACAACAAGGCTTGGGTTTGTGGCAATCAAGCGAGGCGATGCCACCCTGGCAATGGCGAAAATTATACGGTCAACATTATCGTCACCAAGACTGACACTGTCGCCACAATATCCTTTAGAATATTGTTTTAACAGCGAACTTTAGGATTCAACACATGCAAGTAGCAATGAACACCGTGGTCTCCATGACCTATAAACTGCAAAATAGCGATGGCGACATTCTGGAAGAAAGCCAGGAGCCGGTGGCCTACCTGCACGGCGGCTATGACAATATTTTCCCCAAAGTAGAAGAAGCCATGCATGGCAAAAATGTCGGCGACAAGGTAGAAGTAAGTCTGGACCCTGAAGATGCCTTTGGTGAGTACGACGACAATCTGGTGCAAATTGAACCGGCCAGCGCCTTTCCGAGCAAAGACCTTAAAGTCGGCATGCAGTTTGAAGGCGAAGACGAAACCGGCGACGTGATCCTTTACACCATCACCGATATTGCAGATGGTAAAGTCGTGGTCGATGGCAACCATCCCTGGGCCGGCCAGCGTCTGCTGTTCACGGCAACGATTGCCAGCGTACGCTCAGCCAATCAAGAAGAAATCGAGCACCAGCATGTGCATGGTGCCGGAGGTCATCACCACTAATCAACCCGCCAGCGCAAGCTGGCCTATCGCTTCTGGCTGGCGCAACTGACCCTGCGCCAGCACCATCACTTCATCGGCAATCTCTGCTAATTCAGCCCAGGCGATTTTTAAGCTTATCCCACCAGCCCAAGCCGGTCAGCGACTGTTTGACATAAATTCCAACCGGAACGAGCAGGATATCGCGCGAGTTCCAGCTGTTTGGCCCCCCTACACCGTCATCACTCGCATACCGCTTTGCTGGCTATTATTGTCTGGAAACTGCTTCATGGCATCCGTCAGGCTGGCTGCCGCGAATATCATGCGTTTTTTTCTTCAGCCCTGCTGAGCAATACATGTGTCATCAAGCGGATGAGACCGGCGACCAGCCATAGCACTTTATTCCTGTAGAGTGTGCCGCATCCCAAATCTTAATCATGCGCGCCTGATTGATGGCACGCGATAAAGCAAGGCTGTGATGCTGTCATCGTTATATTCAAATGAATGTTATGGAACTTAAAAATACGGTTTTTTTGAAAAAATCAGTTTTTTTGCAGGTGCTGGGTGATAAAGCCCAACTCATCCGCCGCCGCTTGCGCAGACTTTTGCAGGATGTGCTCATAGGCCTGGATCAGCGCCAAACCGAACGCCGTGACCTGTGCACCGCCGCCGTGTGCGCCTCCAGCGGCACTGAGGACGACCGCTTCGTCAAAACAATGATTCATCAAATCAACAAGCTCCCATGCCCGGCGATAAGACATGCGCATTTGCTTGGCAGCGGCTGAAATGGAACCGTGTTGCACAATGTGCTGCAACAACTCAATTTTGCCTGGACCTAGCGCGATCTGGCCTTGATGGCTGATCCTGATTTTAAGCAGTGAGGCGGACATAGGTAAACTACTCTGACTGAATATCTGTTTGCACAAAGGTTTCAAAAGGCGGCAACTCGGCCAGCGAACGCAAGTTCAAATCATCAAGAAAATGTTTGGTCGTGGCATACAGCGACGGGCGTCCAGGCACTTCACGCTGGCCGACCACATCGATCCAGTCACGCTCCTGCAATTGCCGAATCACATTCGGGTTAACCGCCACGCCGCGGATCTGCTCGATATCGCCCCGCGTCACCGGTTGACGATAGGCAATAATCGCCAGTGTTTCCATCACTGCGCGTGAGTATTTTGGCTGCCGCTCAGGATTCAGACGCGCCAGGTATTCGCTGTATTGAGCTTTGGCCTGAAAGCGGTAGCCGCTGGCCACTTGTACCAGATCCAGCGTTTTATCCGACCAGTCGGCCTTGAGTTCATCGAGCAACATGCGCAATGTCGCACGCTCCATGCGTCCGGCAAACAATTTGAGCAAATCGTCCAGAGACAGCGGCTGCGGCGAGGTGAGCAAGGCAGCCTCCAGCACTTGTTTCATCTCGGTAATGTTTTCCGGAGTATGCACGTCAAGTCTCCCGGCCAGTGGTATTGGCTTGCAGGTAAATGGTACCAAAAGCCTCCTGCTGCGTGATCAGAATCAAGCCTTCTTTGGCCAGCTCCAGCATGGCCAGGAAATTCACCACCAGCTTGGGCACGCCCTCAGTCCCCACATCGAACAGCTCGTCAAACCGCAATACCGGCGTTGCCGACAAGCGCCGCAACAACAGACTCATATGCTCGCGTACAGAGAGTTCCGCCCGCCCCAGTTTATGGTGCTGATTGAGCCTGGCACGCTTGAGCACATTGCGCCACGCCTCTACCAGATCATCCAGACTGACTTCAGGCGGCTTGACCAGTGACAGCCGCTCGTAATACGCCGCAGCCACCTCAATGTCTACGCCGACTTTGGGCAAGGCATCCAGCCGCTGTGCAGCCTGCTTGATCGCCTCATACTCCATCAGCCGTTTGACCAACTCAGCGCGCGGGTCGTCTTCCTCCTCCAGCTCTTGCGGCTTGGGCAACAGCATGCGTGACTTGATCTCAATCAGCATGGCTGACATGAGCAAGTAGTCGGCAGCCAACTCCAGATTCACCGCTTTCATTTTTTCCACATAGCCCATGTACTGCGTGGTCAGCTCAGCCATGGGGATGTCGAGAATATCCAGATTGTGCTTGCGGATGAGGTACAGCAGCAAATCCAGCGGCCCCTCAAAGGTCTCCAGATACACTTCCAGCGCATCCGGCGGAATATACAAATCTTGCGGCAAAGCCGAGAGCGGCTCGCCATTGATTCTGATCTGAGTGCTGTTGACGGAAAGCTCCATGCAGGGATTGTAGCGACTTGTCGCCGGCGCTTAAAGCTTATTCTGCATAAGGGTTGGGGAAGCCCAGCTTTTGCAGGATGCCGATCTCCAGCGCCTCCATCAGCGCCGCCTGCGCCTCAACCTCATGATCGTAGCCATGCATGTGCAGGACGCCATGCACCGTCATGTGCGCATAATGCGCCAGCACGGACTTGCCCTGCTCAGCGGCCTCTCTGCTAATCACCGGCGCGCAGATCACAATGTCGCCCATCAGGCAGGGCTCCTCTGCCAACGGGAAGGTCAGCACATTGGTCGCGTAATCCTTGCCGCGGTAATTCGCATTCAGTTGCTGGCCTTCTTCAGCATCGACAATACGGATCGTCAGGCTGGTATCTACGCGCAAGCTGGCGCGGATCCAGCGCTTGAATTGCGACACGCTGGGCACATCTGCCGCAGGTGTCGCCACTTGCAATGAAAAATCGAGTTGAGGCATAGCATCAAGTTTTATGTACAATATCCGACATTATAGAAAGAAAACCCTCAAAGGAAATGGTGTGATGACAAATCGCCCCAAGCTGGTGGTTGCCAACCGCAAAATGAACGGCAACCTGCCAGACAATGCCCGCTTTATGCAAAGTGTGTTGCAAGAGACGCGCCATCACCGGGCGCGCTATGCGGTGTGCCCGCCACATCCCTATTTGCAGCAGGCGCAACAATTACTGCAACACAGCCATGTGGCCTGGGGCGGACAAAACATGAGCCGCTTTGAGCGTGGTGCCTACACAGGCTCCGTCTCGCCGCTCATGCTCAAGGAGTTTGGCTGCACCTACGTCATTATCGGCCACTCTGAACGCCGCTTACGTGGGCACGAAAGTGATGAAAGCTGCGGAGAGCGTTTTGAAGCAGCCCTCAAGGCTGGGCTGACGCCCATCCTGTGTATAGGCGAAACCCTGGAAGAATACGAACTGGGCGAAACCGATCTCGTGGTAGTGAGGCAGTTGAACCCCGTCATTTCACATGTAGGCATCCAAGCGCTCGCCAAAGGCGTCATTGCCTATGAGCCGATCTGGGCCATCGGCACGGGTAAAGCCGCCAGTCCGCAACATGCCCAAGCAATTTTGTCTTTCATCCGCGGCCACATTGGGCTACTGGATGAACAGGTTGCAGAACAGATAACCTTGCTCTATGGTGGCAGCGTCAATCCCGGTAATGCTGCGCAATTAATGAGCATGCCAGATGTCGATGGCGGGCTGATCGGCGGTGCATCGCTGATCGTCGAAGACTTTATTCAAATCTGCCAGATTGCCAACGAGTTATCCTCCCTCAAGTCAGCTGCCTGAAAACACGTACCGTCCCGCCCCTGAGTGGTTGAGGTGCTCAGCGCGCAGCCAATAAAAAAGCCGACTTTCGTCGGCTTTTCTACATCCAAGTAAAACCAGATTACGGATGTCTGGATTACTTAGCTTCTTCAGCAGGAGCAGCTTCAGCAGGTGCAGCTTCAGCAGGAGCAGCTTCGGCTGGTGCAGCTTCAGCAGGAGCTTCAGCAGCAGGAGCTTCAGCAGCTGGGGCTTCAGCAGCAGGCGCTTCAGCAGCAGGTGCTTCTTCAGCTGGTTTTTCACCACAAGCAGTCAAAGCCAAAGCCAACAATGCAGCCAACAATGCAGAACGTGTCATCTTTATTTCCTTAGTATGTATGAGCAAAAAATTATGTACGGGTAACGCTGCGGGTGCAGAATCAACCGAGTGAAAAAATTGTATCAGCAATTGATTAAAAAAAGAACGAAAAACCAGTGAAAAAGAAAGGATTTTTTTGTGTCAGAACAACAACTCTGTGTTTTTTTCACAAAAAATCCGCCAAATCCTTTGCAATCAATGCAAAATTAACCGGCTCAATCAGAAAAATGCACGTATCCAGACAGGTAAATCCCCTGCAACCAGGGCAACAAGGGATGAATGGCTGCTGTTTGGCAGTCTGCGGCCGTCAACAGCCGCTGGTTAGCGAATGTATTGAGCAAAGGCCCCGCCTCCGCTGACACACTCACGCGCTCGCCATTGATAAAATACTGGCCTTGCCAATGCAACATCTGCGTCTGCAAGTCCATCACCAGTCCAGATTGCTGGGCGCGTTGCAAAAACTTCTCTGCACTCAGTTTGCGGTTGGGCGAAAACACAACATACGCTTTGGGCTCTGAAAAATACTTTGCCAGAAACGGTCCCAGTTGCTCGGTCTCCCAGGGCAAGCGGCGCAACATGCCAGCCACTTGACTGACCATCTGCTGGTCAATCGCTGCGGCATCTTGAACGGGTTGCAACTCAGGGTCGCGATACAGTTCGTCAGGCAGCATCTCCTGGCGGCAGGCCTCAAGAAACTCAATGGCCAGTTCACGCGCGGCGGGCGCCCGGAAGCCGATGGAGTAGGTCATGCAATCATCATCTTCTGCAATGCCCCAATGCGCGACATTGGGCGGCAGATAGAGCATGTCGCCCGGCGCCAGCACCCACTCCTGCTCGCATTCAAAGTGCGACAAAATGCGCAAGGGTGCATCGGCAATCAATCTTAAATCCGTTTGCTGGCTGATACGCCAGCGGCGGTGCCCCGCGCCCTGCAGCAAGAAGACATCATAGCTGTCGATATGTGGCCCGACGCCACCACCAGTCGGCGCATAACTGACCATGACATCATCGAGTCTGGCGTTGGGGACAAAGCTAAACTGCGACAGCAAGGCTTGCGCCTCTGGCAGCACATGATTCACCCCCTGCACCAGCAGGGTCCAGTCGCGCGCAGGCAAACTGGTAAAGTCTTCGTCATCAAACGGGCCTTGCCTGACCTGCCAGCCATCTCCCTGATTCATGCGCTCAGAATCAAACTGTATCAGTCTGGCCGGCACCTCAGCCTCACAGGCCAGCCCCGCCAGCTCGCTTGGCGTCAGTAATCCCTCAAAACCAGGGATAGCACCCCGGATTAATAATGGTTTCTTTTGCCAGTAGTCTGCCATGAATTGCGCAGGGCTTAATCCGTTCAGTAGGGTCAGGGCTTGATGCATGATGATGAAGATTATCTAAAAGGAAGAAAAGGGGCGGTCGTGATGCTTTGTGTCAGCCGCGAGATCAAGCGCTGCGACTTCTCGGCCAAGGTCAAGGCCAGCAAATCTGTGCGGGCAACCAGCTTGCTAAACTCGCGCTCAAAGCTCAGATTCTGTACTTCACCTGTCAGGCTATTGGTCAGCAACAACAGTTCGCCCTGGGCATTTTTGGCATTCGCCAGTTTCCACATGGCGATTTCAATATTTCTGGCGGCATTGTATAGGTTTTGCGGATCTATGCTATCCAGCAAGAAAAAAGACGCCTTGCTGCCATGCGCGCGGTAAAGCATGGACTGGATACCCACCACAAGTGCCAGTACCCGATCTCCGCCAAATTGCGGGTTTAATGCCAGCTTGATCGCAGCGGTGTCTTGCGCATGCCCAAGCGCCTCCAGTTGCCAGCCATGCACGTGAGCCTGCTCAAACACATAGGTGGCGATCTGTTCGGGCCCGCCCAAGCCAGATTTCTGCGCTTCAGCCGGGTTGCGTTTATACAGTTTGAGCATCAGCAAGCGCAAGGTGCTGACGTTTTCGGCATATTCAATATCCGCCAGGCGATCCAGATCGGTTTTCACCAGTTGATGCAAGGCATTCCGGTCTTGCCGCACTGGCACCGGACGTCCATTCGGCGAATCGACATAACCTGAATGAGGGGAGGTCGTACAGGCGACCAGCAGCAATAGCAACATCAGGCCACTGCAGCCGATGCAACTCATGCAGGCAAGATCCTTTGCGCAGGAAACACGATACGGAAACAGCTCCCCAGCCCAGGCTCACTCTCCACCTGCAAGCTGGCCTGATGATGATGCAGAATATGTTTGACGATAGACAAGCCCAAACCTGTGCCGCCTGTGTCGCGGCTCCGGCCGCTGTCCACACGATAAAAACGCTCGGTCAGTCTGGGTAAATGGTGCGCTTCAATACCGATGCCATTATCTTGGACGCTGAACACCACGTCCTCCCCCCGCATTTGCCAATAAATATCAATCTTGCCTTGTGGCGGGGTATAGCGTACAGCATTGGTGGTCAGGTTGCTCATGGCACTCATGAGCTCATTATAACTGCCCGTCAGGTTAACGTTCGCCTCCATATGCAAGGTGACCTGATGCTGCCCCTGGCTCAATGCCTGGGCATCGCGATGCAACTGCTGCAGCATGGCCTTCATGTCAATCTCGGTTTCATCCTTGAGCGTGACATTATTCTCCAGGCGTGACAAGGTCAGCAAGTCCTCGATAATGCGGCGCATGCGCGTCGTTTGCGCCTGCATCATGTCAAAATAAGGCTGGATATCGGGAGAAATCTCCCCCTGCATGTCACTGATGGTTTCCAGAAAGCCACCAATCACGGTGAGCGGTGTACGCAACTCATGTGACACGTTGGCGATGAAATCGCGGCGCATGACTTCGGTTTTCTCAATGGCGGATACATCTCGGCAAATCAGCAGTCGCTGCTTGCTAGCAAACGGAATAATCTGCAACTCCAGCGTGATATCGGGACTGCGCCAGGATTTAAGCTTGAGTGGTTCGCTGTACTCTTCGGCTTGCAGGTATTCCACGAACTCGGCCTGGCGTAATAAATAATAAATCGGCTGACTTTCGTCATGGTGGCGCTTGAGACCCAGGCGTTGTACGGCAGGCTCATTAAACCATTCGATTTCATTACGATTATTGAGCACGACCACGCCATCCGGCAAAGCACTGGTAGCATGACGCAAGCGCTCCAAGGTACTGCTTAACTGGCTCTGGCTACGCGAATGGCGGCGCATTTCATGATAGAGATTGGCAAAAATGTCTTCCCAGATACCTTTGCCGTTGGGGATGAAATTCAGGCTGGGCTTAAGGGCCCACTGGTACAGACGGTGTATCCAGTATAAATGTCCGGCCAGATAGGCCAGCACACCACATAAATAAGTCAACCACGCCAGATGCGCATTTGTGAACCAGCCAAGGAGCAAGCAACCAAATGCCCACAGAAACAAAGTCCAAAACGCTTTTAAACGAATATCTTGCACAAGCCAATCTCACCGGATAGATGGCAGCGATTATACGACACAACGATGCAGGCACAATGACAGGAAAATGACGTAAGCGCAGGCGCGATGACCATCGCTCACTCATCCACCACCTGGACGCTTTTGGCGTAGGGTTTGGCCAGCGGCTCGCCAATAAACACGCCCTGCATCGGCCATTTCACGCTTTTCCAGTAGGCCTCAATCAGGGTTTCACCGGCCAGATAATGGCCAATTAACACCTGCGGGTTGGGGAATTTTTGCCAATAATTACAAGGCTCAGACACAGTGCCATAACTGCCGGTAACCCCCGCATCCAGCCAGCGCGAGGCGGGCATTTGCGGATTGTAATTAGACAAAATGCCACCGGTCGAGGTCAAATGATCGGCAATGGCGCCGGGCAAATAACTGTTGGTAAGCAGATAATCGACCGATTTTTGCCCGGTGAAATAAAACATGACTGAGGGCTGTTTTTCTATCGTCTCCTGACTCAAGGTATGCAAGGTCAGTTTTTTGGATTTGACCGTCATGCCCTCTTGCGGGAAAAAAGGTTCACGTGGCTTGGAGCGTGCCGCATCCTGGGTTTTTAGAAAAAACCCATTCGCGTCATTTAAACTGAATTCACTCATGACGCCACGGTCTATGAGTGCCTTGGCCGCAGCCACACTGGTGATGGGCAACAACATGGACAAACGCAAATGGTGATCCGCCCATGGCCGCAATGAGGCGCTGTTAAAGTATGGGCTGTCGCGGCCGGGGTCACAGGTCTTGCGGCATTGATTGAGATCCAGCCCGAGCGTCAGCGCACTGGTAAGGCTGTTACATTGCACGGCAAACGGGGTGCGCCAGACCAGCAAGACCACTTGCTGCGTGGTCAACTTGGCATCCAACTGGGCTTTGAGTGACTCAAACTCGGGAACCGTCAGCGCATCTTTAAAATGGCGGGGCAATTCCACCCCGATCAGATTTTCCGCAGGGACTTGCCTAGCTTGCAGGTAGTAACGGGCGACCTCTTCGCTTTGCGCGTCATTGAGGTTATACACCACTGCCACATCTTCCGGCTTTAATAATGAGGGCCGCAACGGGATTTGCTTGCTGAGGTCTACCGCGCCAGCAACACTGCTCACCATAAAAAGCAGGCAGATACCCACTGCCCCCCACTGACTGATCAGCCACTGCTTTACTGCCTTCAACTCAACACTCCATTGCGATTGCAAAGATACTACGCCTGTCATTTCAACCCGCGTAGAATGACATCATAACTTAAATTAAACCACTGCATGAAGGCTAGGTTCACAGCATGAATACACAAACCATCTTAATCACTGGCGGCAATCGCGGCCTCGGCCTCGAGTATGCCAGGCAATATGCCGAAAGCGGCCAGCAGGTCTACGTCACGGTACGCGATCCCGCCCAGGCTCCCGCGTTACAACAACTGGCCAGTCAACATAGCAACCTGCAGCTGCTTGCGCTGGATGTGGCCGATGTCGATTCAATCCGGGCGCTGGCAAGCCAGCTGTCAGCACTGACGCTGGACATTCTGATCAGCAATGCGGGCACCTATCCTGAGAGCAGCTTTGGCCAGACCGACGTGCAAGCCTGGTTACAGGCTTTTCAGGTCAACACGCTGAGCACTTACTATCTTGCAGAGGCTTTCTTGCCGCAGCTGCGACGCGCTCCGCAGGCAAAGCTGATCGCCATGACCAGCAAAATGGGCAGCATAGAAGACAATGGCAGTGGCGGTGAATATATCTACCGCAGCAGCAAAACTGCGCTGAATATGGTTGTCAAAAGCCTGTCTATCGATTTGCGCGGCTTTAACATTGTCGTTGCTGCACTGCATCCGGGCTGGGTGCGCACAGACATGGGCGGTCCAAACGGCCTGATTGATACCGAAACCAGCGTGCAAGGCCTGCGCCAGGTGATTGCCAGTTTAACCCCTGCACAATCGGGCCAGTTTATCGCCTATGATGGCAAACCGATTCCCTGGTAACGCAATCACGTCGATAAAGGGATATGCGGCAGTCCAGTGTCATTGATATCCGGCATGTTTTTGTATGGACTGCGCTCCTCTAGCTCATTGACATATTGCTGCATGCCCTCGGCCTCGCGGCGCAGAAAGCGCGCCACACTCTGGTGAAAATCGGGATGGCTGAGCCAGTGGTAAGAACAGGTGGGGTAAGCGACAAAGCCACGGGCAAGCTTATGCTCGCCTTGTGCACCGCCTTCAAAATAGCGGATCTGCTCGCGGATACAGAATTGCTGCGGCTGGTAATAGCACAACTCGAAATGCAGACAAGAAATATCGCGCAAACTCCCCCAGTAACGGCCATATAGCGTCGCTTCACCCAGCACACACAGACTGGCCGCCACATCCTCGCCATGCTGCGAAGCAATAAATAACTGCAAATGCCCGGGCAGGTAGCGCTGCAAATGCTCGAAAAATGCCAGGGTCAGATAAGGTGAACTATGGTGGCGGAGATACGTCTGGCAATAGCATTGATAAAACAAGGCCAAATCTTGCGCAGTCATGTCATGACCACTCACCACGCGGCAGGTCACGCCCTGTTGCGCAACTTTTTGCCGTTCTTGCCGGATTTTTTTGCGCTTGTCCCGGCTCAATACGGCCATAAAAGCGTCCCAGTCGGCATATCCCGCATTTTCCCAGCGGAACTGCACGCCCTCACGCCTTAGCCACCGCTGCTGTTCACAAAAGTCAGCCGACATGGCATCGGGAAACAACAGATGCGCACCGGACAGAGCATGTTCCTGACAAAAAGCCTGCAGCTGCTTGAGCATGGTCTCGGCAATCAACGCAGGCGCGTCACAGGCCGGGTTTATCAGCAGGCGTGGGCCAGTGACGGGTGAGAAAGGAATGGCGGAGATCAGCTTGGGGTAATACTGCCCACCCGCTTGCTCATAGGCCTCGGCCCATGACCAGTCAAAGACATACTCGCCGTAAGAGTGCGTTTTGAGATAACAAGGCATGGCTGCCACCAACTGCCCCTGGTCAAACGCAGTTAAATGATAGGGCATCCAGCCCGTCTGCGCACCGACACAAGCGGTGGCCTCAAACGCCAGCAAAAACTGGTAGTCGAGCATGGGGTGCGTGCCTGCCAGGCGCTGCCAGTCGGCAGGTGCGATCTCCTGCAAGCCACGGGACCAGACAAAGGATAATTGCGAGGGCAGCATCAAGCAGGTCCAGAGTCAGCGACAAAGCCACTAAACAGCAAAAATAATGAAGGCAATCTGCTTGTTTGACACGCCGAAACGCTGAATGGCATGTGCATGTTGAGACAAAGGAAATTAACTAGGACGCTTGCGTATGACCGAAACGTCTTTACCACTTGAATTGACAGGGCTATTGGCAGGAATCACTGCCGAGCTTGCTTTGGATTTGTTTCTGGACTTGGCATCAGGCTCTGAGTCGCTGACGATATTTTGCTGGTTCTCGATTTTTGCCTCGGTTCTGGCTTCGGCTTCACGTTGACGCTCCACCATTTTGGCATAGGCGGTTTCAAGTTCGTCTAGCGTGATCACGCCATTGCCATCAAGATCAACATAGGAAAAATGGCGGGCCACTTGTGGCAAACACAGCGTCGCTTCTTCGCGGTCTAGCGAGTCGTCATTGTCGCGGTTACACTCATTGAACCGTTGTGCGATGCTGTCATGCATGGCCTTGCGCTTTTGCAACATCAACTGATGGTCGGGATCGGTGTTACGGGCGTAATCAGAAAGGGCCTTGCGCAAACGTGCACGGTCTTCTGGGCTAAAGTTGTGCTCTAGCGTTTTGGAAAGGCCGGTATCATCATTGTCAGCCAGACGGATCTCTGTCAATCGGACTGGCAATTTAAGATCAGCCAAAGCAGGGAATGCCAGCAACATGGAGGTTGTCAGCAATACAATTCGTTTCAAATGTTTAATCGCTCTACACATCCAAACGCAATACCTTTATTCCTGTTCCATCGAAAGCACTTGTGTTTAAGCTATTATTGGGTGCTCTCAAGCATGAATCTCATGGCAAACGAGGGACCGATTTTAAAATCAGGTCGATCACATTAACGCAATTGCAACTTTAGCGGCAACAAATTTAACAAAAAATAGCGTTTTCGGATGCCCCTGCCGATAGCAGAAGGCAATCATGCATCAGGATTGTAACTGCAATATTTCATCCCCAACGCCATTTGTAACGAAGTTGTAACTGGCACACTTCATGCGCTCCAATGCTTGGAGTATAATTATCAAGGATAAGTTTTTGGCCTTGCCGTATTTATCTTCCTGCGGTCATCCTGATCGCAATAAAATGCGTTAAGCAAACACTTGCTTCAAATAACAAAGGTCCGTATGTCAGAACAGTTAAAAAAAATCTTGATGGTCGATGATGATTTACGTATGCGCGAGCTGTTACAGCGCTACCTGACTGAACAAGGTTTTAATATCAAGTCCGTATCAGATGGTAAGGAGATGGACAAAACGCTGGCCAATGAACATTTCGACCTGCTGATTCTGGACCTGATGCTGCCGGGCGAAGATGGCCTCGCCATTTGCCGCCGACTGCGTGGAGCCAACCACATGACCCCCATCATCATGCTGACTGCACGCGGCGATGAAGTGGACCGCATTGTCGGCCTGGAAATGGGGGCGGATGACTACTTGCCCAAACCCTTTAACCCGCGTGAACTGCTGGCCAGAATCAATGCGGTCCTTCGCCGTCACGAGATTTCGCCAAAACAGGCAGTTGAAGAAAAATCCGCCGCGTTCCAATTTGGCGAGTTTGTGTTTGATACCAGCACCCGCAGCCTAAGTAAAAACGGCGTGCCCATTACGATTACCAGTGGTGAATTCACCTTGCTGAAAGTCTTCACCGAACACCCACGCCAACCACTGTCACGTGACCGACTCATGCAACTGGCGCGTGGCCGCGAGCTGGATGTATTTGATCGCAGCATAGACGTGCAGGTCTCTCGCCTGCGCCGCATTATCGAGCCTGATCCGGCACATCCTCGCTACCTGCAAACCATGTGGGGCTTTGGCTATGTCTTTATTCCAGATGGTGAAGCACCACAATAATCCGGCCAAGCTTTAATCCCCGTGCGCTTACTGCCCCGCCGACTGCTGTCCCGCATCATGTTGCTGATCGCCATCTTACTGGCGGTCAGTATCTATGCATCGCTCAAAATCTTTGATTATTTTGACCGCGAACCACGCGCAACCGCCGCTGCCCTGCAAGCCGTCACCATCGTCAATTACACCCGCGCCTCACTGATCGCCTCGCACGAAAACCGCCGCCTGGCCTTGTTATCCGAGTTATCGGGCCGTGAAGGCGTGCGCGTCTATGCGGCGGACTTTCTGGAAGATATCGAGCCCTTACCCGCAGACCCTTTTATTAATTTGGTCGCACTCAAAATCCGCGAACGGCTGGGCGAAGAAACCATTATCACGGTCAATCATTATGATATCCCTGGCTTGTGGATCAGCTTTAATGTCGGCCAGGATGACTTCTGGGTGGTCATCCCCAAAATTCAGGTAGACCGCCCTTTCCCCTGGCACTGGCTAGGCTGGGCAGCGGTAGTCGGCTTGCTTTCACTGGTGGGTGGCTATTTACTGACGGCCCGCATCAACCGGCCTTTGACCATGCTGGTGCATGCCGCAGAACGGCTGCGTAATGGCGAGCCCGCGCCTAAACTGCCGGTGGACAGCGTCGAAGAGTTACGCGAAGTGACGCAGACCTTTAACGAGATGGCGGAATCCCTGGCCCGCCTCGATGCGGAACGCACGCTGCTGCTGGCAGGGGTCTCACATGACATCCGCACGCCGCTGGCGCGGTTGCGGCTAGCGGTAGAAATGCTGCCGCAAGAAGCCGATTATATGAAACAGGGCATGATTGAAGACATCTCCGATATGGACAATATCATTCACCAGTTTCTGGACTTTGTGCGCGGCGTAGAGGGCGAGCCCACGCGCATGATGGATATTAACGATTTGCTCAATGCACTGGCAGAACGTCAGCGTCGCGCGGGCCGCGAGCTCAAAATTTCGCTGGGGCCCAAATACTTTATTCCCATCCGTCCGCTAGCCATGCAACGCCTGCTCGACAACCTGGTTGGCAATGCTTACAACTATGGCAAAGGCAAGGTCGAGGTGCGCAGTCAGGTCATGGCCGACAAGATCGTCATCAGTGTGCTGGATAACGGCCCAGGCATCCCGCCTGAACATGCAGACCGCTTGCTGCGACCTTTTGAGCGCATGGACAGCGCGCGCAACAAATACGAAGGCGGCAGCGGCCTGGGTCTGGCGATTTGCAACCGCATTGCCGCTTTACATAGCGGTCAACTGGCCTTGCTCAACCGCCCGGAAGGCGGGCTGGAAGCCAGGCTTTCACTGCCGATCCTACCTAACACTTAATCTGGCCCAACACTTAAGCTGGTTGAGCGCAGCGATTAATCCGCCGACGGCGTAAACCAGTTCAGTCGCTCGCGCAATTTCACCACTTCGCCAATAATCGTCAAACTGGGCGGCTTCAAGCCCGCGGCCGCCACCTCTGCTGCCAGATGCTGCAAGGTGGATTCCACCACGCGTTGCTTCTGCGTTGTCCCCTGCTGGATCACTGCCGCCGGCATGTCCGGCGACACGCCTTGTGCCATCAGCTTGCTGCAAATCTGCTCCAGCCCTACCAGGCCCATATAAATCACCACCGTCTGCTTGGGTCTGGCCATGGCCTGCCAGTCCAGATCAATGGTGCCATCTTTAAGGTGGCCGGTAATAAATAAACAGGCCTGGGCGTAATCCCTGTGCGTGAGCGGAATCCCGGCATAGCTAGAGACACCGTTGGCCGCGGTAATGCCGGGCACCACTTGAAATGGCACCCCATGCTGCATCAGTGTTTCGATCTCTTCGCCGCCACGTCCAAAGATAAACGGGTCGCCGCCTTTAAGCCGCAATACGCGCTTGCCTTCCAGCGCCAGCCTGGCCAGCAAGGCATTGATTTCTTCTTGCGGCAAGGTGTGCTGGTCACGTGACTTACCCACATAAATCAGCTCGGCATCGCGACGCACCAGTTCCATGACCTCTTTGCTCACCAGCTTGTCATAGACACAGACATCGCACTGCTGCATCAGTCGCAATGCCCTGAACGTCAGTAGATCTGGGTCACCCGGCCCACCGCCCACCAGATAAACCTCGCCACGCGTAGGCGCGTCTTCACGCTGATTGAGCAACTCGGCCAGCAAGGTCCGCGCTGCCTGCTCCTGCCCGGACAACACGCGCTCCACCAGCGGCCCGTTCAACACATCCTCCCAAAAGCGACGACGTGCAGGCAGATTAGAGAACTTGGCTTTCACCTGGTCGCGAAATTCACCTGCGATAGTCGCAATCCGGCCATAAGCCGCAGGCAACATGGTTTCGATTTTGCTGCGGATATGCCTTGCCAGCACCGGCGCATTGCCTTCACTCGAAATCGCAATCACCACCGGGCTGCGATCGATCACCGAGCCCATGGTAAACGTGCACAGCGCTGGCGCATCGACGACGTTGACCGGAATATTCAGCCGCTTTGCCGCCACCGACACTGCTTCATTCACCGCTTCGTCATCGGTGGCTGCAATCACCAGGCAAGCACTGGTCAATTGTTCGGCCTGAAACTCGGCAGCCACATAGTCAATCTCGCCCTGCGCATGCATCTCGCGCAACTCGTCGCACAATTCGGGCGAGATCACGGTAACCTGCCCTTGCGCCTTGCGTAGCATGATCACCTTGCGCGTCGCGACATCGCCACCGCCGATGACGATACAAGGGCGTTGTGCAATATTGAAAAAAATCGGTAAAGCTTGCATGCAGATGGGACTTCAACAAGAAAAGCGTATTTTACCGCAGTCCCCAGTGTTAGCTGGGGTTTCCCCTGCAAATACGCTAAAATACTGTTTTTGTGAGAAATTTAGCGTTCGATGAAGCACGAAAGCGGAAAAAAGATATTCATTAAATCGTTTGGTTGCCAGATGAACGAATACGATGCGTCACGCATGATAGACCTGATGCGCGAGCATGAAGGCATGACGCAAACCGAGAACATGGAAGAAGCAGACGTGATCTTGCTCAACACCTGTTCAGTCCGTGAAAAAGCCGAAGAAAAAGTGTTTAGCCATCTCGGCCGCATGATTCCGCTCAAAGAAAAAAATCCCAACCTGGTGATTGGTGTCGGCGGTTGCGTGGCCAGCCAGGAAGGCGAGGCCATCATTCAGCGCGCGCCCTATGTCGATGTCGTGTTTGGTCCGCAAACCCTGCATCGGCTGCCCGAGCTGATCAAAGCCAAACAAGCGGCAGACAAGCCACAGGTAGACATTGCCTTCCCCGAGATTGAAAAGTTTGACCATTTGCCGCCGCCCCGCGTCGAAGGGGCGACTGCCTTTTTGAGCATTATGGAGGGCTGCAGCAAATATTGCAGCTTTTGCGTAGTACCTTATACCCGCGGCGAAGAGTTTTCTCGTCCGTTTGAAGACATCATTACCGAGGCGATCCAGTTGGCTGAGCAAGGCGTCAAAGAGATCACGCTGCTCGGCCAGAACGTGAACGCCTACCGCGTGCCTTATCAAGGCATCGAGGCCGATTTGCCACTGTTGATTGAAACCATCGCAGAAATCCCGCAAATCGAGCGTATCCGCTACACCACCAGCCACCCCAACGAAATGAGCGAGCGTCTGATTGCGTGCCATGCGACGGTGCCCAAGCTGGCCAACCAATTGCACCTGCCAGTGCAGGCAGGCAGTGACCGTATCTTGATGGCGATGAAGCGCAACTACACCGCGCTGCAATACAAAGGCCTGATCCGCAAACTGAAAGCTGCCAATCCGGCCCTGACCATCACCAGCGACATCATCGTCGGCTTTCCTGGTGAAACCGAAAAAGACTTTCAGGCCACACTCAAACTCATGCGCGATGTGGGATTTGATTACAGTTTCAGCTTTTTATACAGCCCGCGCCCAGGCACGCCGGCCAGCTACCTGCCCGACGAAACCCCGCAAGCCGACAAAGCGGCCTGGCTCAAGCAACTGCAAACCGAGAACGAAACCAATGGTGACGCCATCAGCCGCGCCATGCTGGGGACCGTGCAACGCGTGCTGATCGATGGCCCGTCGTGGAAAGACCCCAATTTGTTGGCAGGCAAAACCGATAACGGCCGCGTGGTGGATATCGCTGCCGATAGCCGCTATATCCACCAGATGGTGCAAGTCAAAATCACCGACGTCTACAACCCAAAACGCCTGGTTGGCGAAATTGTGAATTAAGCATGGAAATTACCCTCAGCCCCGAAGACAACCTGATGCTGGCCAACCTGTGCGGCCCGCTTGATGAAAATATCCGCCAACTGGCGAATGGTCTCGATATCGACATCAACCGCCGCGGCAGCACGTTTTACTTGAGCGGCAACCAAACCAATATGCGGCTGGGCGCGCAAATGCTAGAAAACTTCTACGCACGCTCAAAAAAGCCGATTGACCTCGAAGATATTCAGCTCGGCCTAGTAGAAATCGACAAACTCAAACCCGAAGAAGTCAGCAGCAGCGCCATGCCTGTACTGATGACGCGCCGCGGCGACCTGCATGGTCGCACCCCGCGCCAGGTCAGCTACTTGCAACAGATACAAGACCATGACATCACCTTTGGCATCGGCCCAGCGGGTACAGGTAAAACCTATCTGGCTGTCGCCAGTGCAGTGGATGCCATGACCCGTGACCGCGTGAAAAGAATCGTGTTAGTCCGCCCGGCTGTAGAAGCAGGTGAACGTTTAGGTTTTCTACCTGGTGATTTGAACCAAAAGGTCGACCCGTACCTGCGCCCTTTATATGACGCCTTGTATGACTTGGCTGGTTATGACACCGTGAACAAAATGTTTGAACGCGGCGCCATTGAAGTTGCCCCACTCGCCTATATGCGCGGCCGTACCTTGAACCAGAGTTTTATTATTCTGGACGAAGCGCAAAACACTACGCCCGAGCAAATGAAAATGTTCCTGACCCGCATCGGTTTTGGCACCAAAGCCGTGATTACCGGCGACGTGACACAGATTGACTTGCAACGCCACCAGAAAAGCGGCTTGGTCGAAGCGCAAAAGATTCTCAAAGAAGTGAAAGGCATCGCCTTTACCCAGTTTATGTCGCAAGACGTGGTAAGACATCCGTTGGTGCAGAAGATTATTAATGCTTATGAGAAGTTTGAGACCTCGCAGAAAGATTAGTCATAACGATACATCAACTTTAACCTAGCCCAATTTACTTTGATTCAATTGAGTAGTTTCTGATTACAATCGCCATATAAATTTAAGAATAAATCTTTTTGGTCACTACCGATAGATTTTATAACGCTAAACCCCTGAACCTTAGAGACAGTTAACTTAACTGTATTAGGACTCATTCCCATAATACTGAATCAAAAGTAAAAGATTCATAGTCCCTACGCCAAATCACTTCTTGAGTATTCACAACCAGCCACCAAGTCTGTTTTTCTGGTCTAGGCGTGTTCTCTTTAAACGCTTGCGGATTTAATACTGCAACACACCACGCTGGTTGCGGGTCTCTCACAGAGGTGTAAATGATGGCGCCTAACTTCACCTCCCTTGCTGTAACTGCTAAAGCTTGGGTCGGTTGATAGTTGGTTTTATGTTGCCATACCGCATCTTGATTAAACGGTGGATTTCTTAAATCAATCACTTGGGTGGCGAGTGATACTTGAAAAGCGGTGTGTGGCACGGGCTCTATGCGGCTGAGTGCTGGCGCATCCATGAGAAAGCGCCATCGCCAATAGCCGAGTTCAGCTGCGGCGGTACGAACTGTTTCTGCGGCATAAAACACGCCGGGGTCATTTGGACCGCGAAAGCGTGAACCTCCAGCGCGGCTGGGGTAACGGAATGGCGTGGCGAGTAGGTAATCCAGATGTTCGGTATTGGTGGCGTAAGGCGGCTTGTTGCTATCGAGCAAAGTTTCAAGGAGCGTTTGCTCGGCCTCAGTATCGACCAGTTTCATGGTGGAGGCGACATGTTGCGCCTCGACCATGCGCCAGGCCAACGATGTCCAAGCAAAAGCCTCAGACGATACCGCGTGAGGTGTCCAGATATTGGACGACACGGACCAAGCCTTCGGTTTGTTTAATCAGGTCGATGGGGCGCGCATTGAGCGCCAGGTTTTGATTGTTTAACCAGACACGGGCGGTTTCGTCATTGTTGACGATGGAATCCAGCGAGCGGAAGGCGCGCACAAATAGCAAAGCAAAATCCCACTCTTTGCGTTTTTGGTCGAGGACATATTCACCACTATACAAGCGGGTGATGGTGGCTGGGCTCACACCAAGAATGCTTGCCAACAAGGCTTTGGAAATCTGCAAACGCTCAGCCGCGCGACTTACCGCTTTGGTTAACACGGATTGTGCATCGGCTTGGGGGACGTTATTTTGTGTGGTCGCGACCATAGAAATTCCTTTCCATGGAAACTCTAACACAATATTATTTCAACAGGAATATTTACTGTGTGTAAGTTGGAAACTTCTGCATCACTTTTTCAAATAATGGGCTTTGCAACCACCCTTCTAACCAGACACGCAATTTTGGATATGCGCTGCTGGCAAACCAATCCGCATCAACCGCTGCAAACTGGCGGATAAACGGAAATATGGCGACATCGGCCATGCTAGGTTTATCCCCAAGCAAATAGTCATGCTGCTCTAATGCAGCTTCTAACCTCTGCAAAAACTGCTCACCTTGTTCACGATAAACCAGTTGCGCTTGCTCGTGGTAACGGTCAGGGTATTTATAGCGGTCAAGTGCTTGTTTAAACTCACCATCATTGATAGTTATCAGCGCGTTCACTGCATCGTGGTCTGCATTCAACCAACCTTGAGGATCGTTCTGGGCAAGTGCCCACTGCATAATATCCAGACTTTGCTCCAGCACAGTGCCGTCAGGCAATTGCAATACCGGCACGGTGCCTTTGGGGGAAATCTGTAGCAAATGTGCAGGTTTTTCACGCAATGAAATCTCGCGCACTTCTACCTGAATATTCGCCGCCCAGATCGCCATACGGGCGCGCATGGCGTAGGGGCAGCGGCGGTAGGAATAAAGGATGGGCTTCATTCTGATGGGCACTTCTATAAACTAAAATTCCGTCGCGATACTGCGTTGCTCATAAAAAATTTCTCCTGACATATCAACTATATGTGGCGTCACAATTTTTAATCGCGCCTTGTCTGGCTTAGCAATTTGAATTTATAGAAGCGCCTGATAACAAGGGAGCTTTAAATAAGTGATTGAGTGTGATGAAGTGCAAGGCGCACGGAACACAGAAACCGGAGCGTACAGATAGTACGTGAGGATTTCGCGTACCGCGTAACGCCGCAATTCGCCCAATCAATCATTTAGTTAAAGTTTCCCAGCGCTTTGCGGCAGTCTTTAATCAGTTGCGGGCCTTTATAGATGAGTCCGCTGTAGAGTTGAACCAGGCTGGCACCGGCCGCCATTTTCTCTTTGGCATCGTCGCCATTGAGAATACCACCGACGCCGATAATCGGCAGGCTGCCTTGCAAGCTGGCCGCCAGTGTTTGAATCACGCGTGTAGAACCCGCTTTTACCGGTGCGCCTGACAGCCCACCCGCCTCTTCCGAGTTTGGCAAGCCGGCCACAGCATCGCGCGACAAGGTAGTATTGGTGGCAATCACGCCGTCCATTTGGTGCTGCATGAGCAGTTCAGCGATTTCTTGTACTTGTTCGGTGGTCAAATCGGGGGCGATTTTGAGCACAACGGGCACATATTTGCCATGCAGTTGCGAGAGGATTTTTTGCTCGGCTTTGAGCGTCGCGAGCAGTTGGCCCAGCGCCTCTTTTTCTTGCAGGGCGCGCAGGTTTTTGGTGTTGGGTGAGGAAATATTCACCGTGATATAACTGGCATAGTTATACACCTTGCGCATGCAGCTCAGGTAGTCTTCAGCGGCACGGTCGTTCGGCGTATCAAAGTTTTTGCCGATATTAATGCCCAGAATGCCTTTGAATTTGGACGCCTTCACATTCTGGATCAGTTGATCGACACCGAGGTTGTTAAAGCCAAAGCGGTTAATAATGGCCTCGGCTTGTGGCAAACGGAACAAGCGTGGTTTGGGGTTGCCCGGCTGTGGGCGCGGCGTGACGGTGCCCACCTCAATAAAGCCAAAGCCTAGCGCGGCCATGCCATCAATCACAGCGGCATTTTTATCCAGCCCGGCCGCTAGGCCGACCGGATTGGGGAACGTGAGGCCCATGACCTGCGTCGGTTGTGCAGGTAAACGGCAGGCGGCGAGTGCGAGCAGGCCGAGCTTTTCTGCACGTTTAAGCGATTGCAAAGTAATATCGTGTGCTTGCTCTGCATCCAGTTGAAACAGCAGAGGTTTAAGCAGCGAGTAAACATTCATCCGTTTGATTCCTGAACTTTTAATTTTCCAACTCTATCGTTGCATTTTGCCAGCAGTGACTACTAGACAATACAGTCACCAGGTGTCGCTGACATGACTTTTGCGTTACATCAAAAACCATGATGTCATAAGGGTTCAAAATCCTCTACAGATTCATTGCGTGCAACATGATTCGCTTACTGGAGGAAACCCATGAAAATTTTGATTGATTTGTTATCGACTGACTACGGTTTAATGAGTTTTATCGTGATTGCTGTGATTTTAGTGGTCATGATTTGGGCGGGGATTTATGTCTATGTCAAAGCGCGACAATCATAAATCCTCTGCACTGCCACGATACGCCGCCACTTGAACAAACCCCGCTTGCGCGGGGTTTGCGGGTTTACAGCAATACTTTCTCAATGCCACCGTTATTGGCCTTCTGGATGTAATTTTCCATCCAGTTTTCACCCAGCACGTGCTTGGCCATTTCCACCACAATGTAGTCAGCTTCAATGCCAGTGTCATCACCATAGCGTGACAAACCTTGCAGGCAGCTTGGGCAAGACGTCAGGATTTTGACTGGCTGCTCGGGGGCGCCCACGGTCAAGCCCATTTTCTCCATGCCTTTTTCCAGCTCTTCCTGTTTGCGGAATTTGACCTGGGTAGCAATATCAGGACGCGCCGCAGCAAAAGTGCCGGACTCACCGCAACAACGGTCATTCAACGCCACCTCGGTGCCCATCAGCTTGTTGGTGACTTCCAATGGCTTGTAAGTCTTCATCGGCGAGTGGCATGGGTCATGATACATATAACGCGTACCGGTCACGCTTTGCAGGCGCATGTCTTTTTCCATCAGGTACTCGTGGATGTCGAGCAGACGGCAGCCCGGGAAAATCTTCTCGAACTCGTACTTCTGCAACTGATCCATACAGGTGCCGCAAGACACAATCACGGTCTTGATATCCAGGTAGTTCAAGGTGTTGGCGACGCGGTGGAACAGCACGCGGTTGTCCGCCGTGATTTCCTGGCCCTTGTCGTGGTTGCCTGAGGCTGTTTGCGGGTAACCGCAGCACAGGTAGCCTGGCGGCAAGACCGTAATCGCGCCCACCTCGTACAACATGGCTTGAGTCGCCAGGCCGACGTTAGAGAACAGGCGCTCGGAGCCGCAGCCCGGGAAGTAGAACACGGCTTCCGAATCCTCGTTCACCTTTTGCGGGTTGCGGATGACCGGAATCATGGTGTCATCTTCCACGCCCAGCATGGCACGTGAGGTCTTGGACTGCATTTTCTTCGGCATCGGCCGGTTGATGAAGTGAATCACCTGCGCCTTGATCTCTGGCTTGCCCACCGTCGCTGGCGGTGCTTTTTTGTCCTTGAGCAGGCCAAATTTCTTGGCCAGGCTGTTAGCAATATTAATCGCCTTGTAGCCCATGCCTATCATGGTTGCACGCAAGAACTTGATGGTGGCCGGATCTTTGGCATTCAGATACAGCATACCCGCAGCCGTGCCAGGGTTGAATTTCTTCTTGCCTTGTTCGCGCAGGAAGTTACGCATCTTGACGGACACATCACCAAAGTCAATATTGACCGGGCAAGGTTTTTCACAACGGTGGCAGACCGTACAATGGTCAGCCACATCGTTGAACTCGTCAAAGTGCTTGAGCGAAATGCCGCGACGGGTTTGCTCTTCGTACAAGAAGGCCTCGATCAGCAAGGAGGTGCCGAGAATCTTGTTACGTGGGGAATACAGCAAATTGGCGCGTGGCACGTGGGTAGAACACACGGGCTTACACTTGCCGCAACGCAAGCAGTCAGAAATATCATCGGCAATCTCGCCTATGGCAGACTGCTCCATGATGATGGACTCTTGCTCGAGCAAACCAAAGCTGGGGGTATAGGCGTTTTCCAGCCCGGAACCCATCATGAGTTTGCCTTTGTTGAAACGGCCTTCGGGATCTACCTTGGCTTTGTAAGCAGCAAAGGTATCAATGGTGGCCTGATCCAGGAACTCCATCTTGGTGATACCGATCCCATGCTCGCCAGAAATCACACCATTGAGGCTACGTGCCAGGGCCATCACACGCGCAACAGCGGCGTGGGCGTCTTGCATCATGCCGTAGTCGTCAGAGTTGACCGGGATATTGGTATGCACGTTACCGTCACCGGCGTGCATGTGCAGCGCGATAAACACGCGGCTCTTCAACACGGTTTTCTGAATCTCATCCAGCTTGTCCAGAATCTTCTGGTATTCACGGCCAGCGAAAATATCCGCCATTGGTCGCTTGAGTTCGCGCTTCCAGGAAACGCGCAAATCGTAAGACTGCACGGCGCGGAACACGTTTTCATATTGGGCATAGGCCTTGCCCATCTCGCCCAGCACGGTGACAGGCTCGTCCAGGGTATTCAAAATCAGGCGCCATTTGGCACGCACATCACGCAACAACTGCAAGGCAATGTTTTGTTTGGATTTGACCCCTTCAGGGTCGGAGTTGCCGTCTTCATCCGGCTGCAAAGGCAGGTCACCAGCGACAAAGGCTTCCAGCGCATCCACCAGACGCAGCTTGTTATTGATAGACAGCTCGATATTAATCCGCTCAATGCCGTCGGAGTATTCGCCCAGGCGCGGCAATGGAATCACCACGTCTTCGTTAATCTTGAAGGCGTTGGTATGGCGGGCAATTGCCGCCGTGCGTGAACGGTCCAGCCAGAATTTTTTACGGGCCTCGGCCGAGACGGCAATAAAGCCTTCGCCGTTACGTGCATTACAGATGCGCACTACGGCAGAAGCCACTTCACCGACGGCGTTTTCATCATCAGACGCGATATCGCACAACAACACCATTTTTGGCCGTTGCTGGCGTGCGGCCTTGGTCGCATAGCCCACGGCTTTCACATAGCGCTCATCCATGTGCTCCAGACCGGCCATGATCACCGACGGGTCTTGCTTGGCAGTAGCGTCCAGATAATCCTTGATCTCGACAATCGCGGGCACGGCATGCGACACATTGCCAAAAAACTCCAGCGCAATGGTGCGTACATGTTTGGGCATGCGGTGCAAAATAAAGGTGGCAGAGGTAATCAGACCGTCACAACCCTCTTTTTGCACACCAGGCAAGCCGGACAGGAACTTGTCGGTCACGTCTTTACCCAGGCCGACCTTACGGAAGCTCGGCCCCGGAATTTCAAGAATCTCAGGCTCGGACAGCAAGTTTTTATGGTCGATGTCGTAGCGGCTGATTTTAAAGCGCGCCATGTCAATATCGTGAATTTTGCCCAGGTTGTGATCCAGACGCTCCACTTCCAGCCAGGTCGCATCTGGCGTCACCATGCGCCATGAGGCGAGGTTATCCAGCGCGGTCCCCCACAGCACGGCTTTTTTACCACCGGCGTTCATGGCGACGTTACCGCCAATGCAACAGGCATCGGCAGAGGTCGGGTCGCAGGCGAATTCCAGACCGGCGGTGGTGGCCGCATCCATGGCGCGACGGGTCACCACACCCGCGCCGCACTCAATCGTCGCCACCTGACGGGAGACGCCGGGCAAGGTGCGCATTTGCACACCTGTGTGTTGGTCCAGTTTTTCGGTGTTGATGACTGCAGACAATGGCGTCAACGGTACCGCGCCGCCCGTGTAACCCGTTCCGCCCCCACGTGGAATAATGGTCAGCCCCAATTCGATACAGGCGCGCACCAGATAAGAGATCTCGGCTTCAGTATCCGGGTTGATCACCACAAATGGATATTCGACGCGCCAGTCGGTGGCGTCTGTCACATGTGAGACACGTGCCAAGCCATCAAACTGCACATTGTCTTTGCGAGTGTACTTGGTCAGTTTGGCCAGGGCTTTTTTGCGTAAGTCGGCCGTTTGCTTGAAATCATCGGCAAACTTCTCTACCGCTTTGGTCGCAGCAGAGACCAGTTTTTGTACTTTTTCATTGCCACCGCTACGTTCTTGAATGGCAGAAATACGATGATATAGCGCCTCGATCAAGGCCTTGCGACGCTTGGGGTTTTCCAGCAGGTCATCTTGCAGATAAGGGTTGCGTGACACCACCCACAAATCGCCCAACACCTCAAACAGCATGCGCGCACTGCGGCCTGTTTTACGCTCGGCGCGCAGCACATTGAGGATCTCCCAGATTTCTTCGCCGAGAAACCGGATGACGATTTCGCGGTCAGAGAAGGAGGTATAGTTGTACGGAATTTCGCGTAATCGTGCGAGAGGGGTAGAATTGCGCTTTAACAAATCTGCGTTGACAGGTGCGTTCATTGATAATTTATCAAAAACAAAAGTCAATTATACCATGTCGTATACAGCACAAACACGTTACACGGCCTATGGTTTTTAGCGTGCATTTTTGAGTCATCCGTTTTTTAAGAGGCTAAGTTGAAATCAATATTCAGAACATGGGGCGTAGCAATAGTTGCATTGGCGCTCATCGCAGGCCTGGTATTTGCTGTCATGCAAAAACCGCAGGCTCCAGAAGTCACCTTCACCACGCTGGATGGCCAGAAAATCAGCATGCAAAGCCTGCGCGGCAAAACGGTGCTGGTCAACTTCTGGGCAACAGACTGCTCTGGCTGCATCAAGGAGATGCCTGACCTCATCCACACTTACCAGCAGTACAAAGACAAAAACCTGGTGGTGATTGCCGTGGCGATGCCGTATGACCCGCCTGCGCAAGTGCTCAATTACACCAAGGAAAAAGCGCTGCCGTTTGCCGTAATGCATGACGGTTACGGCGAAATGGTCAAGGCGTTTGGTAATGTCAACCTGACCCCGACCACCTTTATCTTTGACGGCAACGGCAACCGCATCCAGAAAACCATAGGCGAACTCAACTTTGCCGAATTACGCAAACTCCTGAATCAGAAAGCCAGCTAAATGTTGTGGGTCAAAGCGCTACATATTATTTTTGTCACCAGTTGGTTCGCAGGCCTGTTTTACCTGCCCCGTATCTACGTCAACCTGGCCATGGAAACAGAAACTCACGCCTATGCGCGCTTGCTGCTCATGGCGCAAAAACTCTACCGCTTCATGCAGCCCCTCATGCTGCTGGCGCTCGCATTTGGCTTATGGTTATGGCTGGGTTACGGCATCACCGGTGGCTGGATGCATGCCAAACTGACCCTGGTCATCCTGCTGATTGGCTACCATCACTATTGCGGCAAACTGCTTAAACAATTTCTTGCGCAGCAAAACAAGCGTAGTCATGTCTGGTTTCGCTGGTTTAATGAAGTCCCGGTGCTGATCCTGTTCGCCGTGGTGATTCTGGTGGTCGTCAAGCCATTTTAAGCCGGTATGTTGCACGCATTATTACAATCAGACTGGCTGATAACCATGCTGGACAAGTCCGGCAAGCAGGCCGCGCACAAGCTGCTAGGCTTATTCAACATTCTGGATGACTTGCTCTCCAGCCCGCTCGCAGAGGCGCAAACCACGCCCGCGACAACATCGACCCAGCCTGGGCGTCTGCAGACATACCTGAGCACACAGGCACAACTGGCAGGCGCGCGCCTGCCTGACATGCTCGCTAACCAGCTCTATTTCATGGCACTCAGTGCCTGTCAGGAAAAGCTGGCACACAGACAATCCAGCGCCCTGCAACATGCAAAACAGGCAGCAAAAGCACTTATCGACGAGCAAACCAAACTGCAAATCGACTGGCTGGCCATCCGCAACTATGGCGTGGTGGCGGTCACCTTGGTCTGTGGCGTCGTGGGCGGTTATTACTGGCATATGCAGCTCGAATCCGCGCCCAGCCTCCAGACCGCAGCGGTGCATCAGCCTCCGCCCCACCCGTTATCATTCGAGGCAAGTCCCACCGAAACCGCAGCCATTTACAGCCGCCTCGAAACCATGAAGCATGGTGATTGCCGACTGATCGAAGCGATTCAACTGCCAGAACGCTTGAAAAGCGTTTACATCGAAAACATCATCAATGGTCACGTCACAACCAACCGTGACGAGCAAGTACTGGTCAACCAGCTGCTTGATCAGGTGCAGTGCAATTACACGCCCAAACTGATGGCCAACTCCAGACAGTAGACTGCCTGACAATAAAACAGGCCGTCATTGCACAACAAAAAAGCCGCCACTGCTCGTGACGGCTTTTTTTACAGCAAACGCTGATTTATTGGAAAAGGGTTTTAAGCTGATTCAAACCACCATCGTAAACGCCTTTAATCGCGTCAGAGGCTGCTTTTTCATCTGCAGGCGCTTTTGGCAAGAAATGACTTTCCCACACCACCACAGACTTGCCATCCCCATTGCTATGCACACTCACGGTGGATGCGTAGTCATTCACAGGCAACACGCCATCAGTGATCTTGTAGCCATAGCTTTTTTGTTTTGGATTGTAAGCGGTCAGTGTTTCATTCACTTTGCCGCCATCCTTGAGCGTCAGCACGCGTTTGGCGCCCACGCTGTTATTTTTACCCGCAACGATCTCGGTTTTGGCAACGGCTGGATGCCAGGCACCCAAATCGCCAAAGTCAGAGACTTTTTTCCAGACCACGTCTACCGGCTGATTCAGCTCCACAGATTTAACGACATACAGTGGCTCGGCCGCAAATGCCGTGCTTGAGAGGGCGAACAGACTAGCTAATAATAATTGACGCATGATTTTCTCCTTGTTGTAAATGAAGTACATTGTAAATAAATTGACCATAAATGTATACTATACGGTATAGTATATTTAACACGACAAGCAAAGTCAAACAATAGGATTTATTCCCTGGCTGAAAGTTCTGGGGGTATACAAACTTGTATAGGGTGTTATAATTTTAGGCATGAATGCGCTTAAGCAAAAAATTTTGCAGGTATCGACGGATCTGTTCCAGACGCGTGGTATTAATTCCACGGGGGTAGATACGATTGTGGCTGTCGCAGGCACCACCAAAATGACGCTTTACAAGTATTTTGAAAACAAGGAAGAACTGATCCTGGCTGTACTGCAACAGAGCCACCAGGACTTTCAGGACTGGATGAATGAAAAACTGGGCGGTCTTGGTGGCAGCCCAAATGAAAAAATCCAGAAACTGTTTGAATTTATTGAAGAGTGGGTGACTTCCCCCTCGTTCACCGGGATCGCTTTTATCAAGGCTTCCGCCGAGTTCCCCAATGAAGAAAACCGGATTCATCAGCTGTCTTCGCAACAGTCCCGTGAATTCAGGCAATTTATTACCAAGCTGGCACAAGAAGCCAATATCAAAGATGCCGAAGGCCTGGCGCTGCAACTCTCCATTCTATTTGAAGGTGCCGTACAGGCCGAGCAAATCAAACGCGGCTCAGGCGCCATCAAGTCTGCCAAAAAGGCCGCCAAAACGCTGATTGATCTGGCCATCAAGCAGTCGTGACCACTCTTAGCCGCTCGTAACACTTGCCACACTGCTGGCGCACAGCAATAATAGCCCTACTTTTATCCAACCCCGTATTCACTTCATGAAAATTCTTATTTGCGGCTCACTCGCCTACGACACCATCATGGTGTTCCCTGACCAGTTTAAAAATCATATTCTGGCAGACAAAATCCATAAACTGAGCGTAGCATTTCTGGTCCCAGAAATGCGCCGCGAGTTTGGCGGCACTGCAGGCAATATTGCCTACAACCTGCAATTGCTCGAAGGCCAGCCGCAGATCATGGCGACAACCGGTGATGACTTTGCGCCCTATGAGACATGGCTGAACCAGCATCACATTGATACGCAACACATCAAAGCGATTGCCGGCACCTACACTGCACAAGCATTTATCACCACCGACATGGATGATAACCAGATTACCGCGTTTCACCCCGGGGCCATGCAATACGCACATACCAACAGCGTGAACGACGCCAAAGACATCGCCTTGGCCATCATCGCCCCAGATGGTCGCGATGCCATGTTCCAGCATGCAAAAGAGTGCCATGAGGCCGGGATTCCGTTCATGTTTGATCCGGGCCAGGGCTTGCCGATGTTTAATGGCGAAGAGCTCATGCACTTTATTGAAATGGCTGACTATCTGGCAGTGAACGATTACGAGTCACAAGTCATCCAAGACAAAACAGGGCTCAGTCTGGAACAACTGGCGGCCAAGGTCAAAGCCTTGATTGTGACCTTGGGTAGCGAGGGCTCGCATATTTATGCTGACGGTCAACGCCATGACATTCCGTGCGTTAAAGCAGATAAGGTCGTAGACCCAACAGGGTGTGGCGATGCTTACCGTGCTGGCCTGCTGTATGGCATTGTGCGTGGCTGGGACTGGAAAGCCTGTGGCCGGCTGGCATCTACCATGGGCGCGATCAAGATTGCGAGCCGTGGCGGGCAGAATCATCAGCCGAGCCGGGCCGAGATTGAAAATATTTACAGTCACGCCCTGGTACAGGATGCCCTGAAAGAGGATCCTAGTCTGGGCCAGGCTACCCATTAAAAGAAGCTTGTTCAATATTGGAGAAAAAAATGAAAACACGTGTATTGCAATGGCTTGCTGTCGTATTGGTCACCGGCATTCTGGCCGCGTGCGCGAGCTCTAACTCTGGTAGTGTGTATTCGCGTGATGAAGCACGCAGAGCACAAACGGTGAAAACCGGGGTAGTGGAAAGCGTGCGTGCCGTCAAACTTGAAGGTACCAAGTCCCCCGTCGGCACGATCGCAGGGGGGGCAATTGGTGGGATTGCTGGCAGCTCAGTGGGCGGTGGTCGCGGCAGCGCGATTGCAGCTGTCATTGGTGCCGTCGCCGGCGGCCTGGCTGGTTCAGCCGCCGAAGAAGCCGTCACCCGCAAAAACGCACTGGAAATCACCGTCAAACTGGATGGCGGCGGCCTGGTGGCCATCGTGCAGGAAGCGGACGAACAGTTTAATGCGGGCGACCGTGTACGCATCGTTGAAAACGGCGGCACCTCACGTGTTTCCCACTAACAAAAGCTGGCGTTAAACGCCGCATGGCAACCATCACCTTCTGGGGTGTGGTCATTAAAAAGAGCAGCCTAGGCTGCTCTTTTTATTAGTGCATGGGGCATGTCCGCCACCATAGTCAACGTCACAGAATTGTCATGTCAACGTCACCAATCATTCATGTGACACTTCTAATATCACCCTAAACCTCAACCAAGGAGTCGCGTGATGTTAGAACGCAATTTGCAGGAACATGGCCTGTATCAAGCCGAAATTCAGCCAACGACCGAGAACAACCGTAAAGTCAACTCAACGCTGAGTGTTGCTCTGGCAACAACCGCAGAAGAAATCATGGAAGCGCAACGCTTGCGCTATCAGGTGTTTGCTGAAGAAATGGGCGCGCAGATCAAGAGCCAGAATGGCCTTGATGTAGACGGCTTCGATGCCTTTTGCGATCACTTGCTGGTCCGCGATGATGCCACGCAGCAAGTGGTGGGCACTTACCGCATCCTGAACCCGATGCAGGCCATGCTGGCAGGCGGTTACTACTCTGCCGGAGAGTTTGATTTGAGCCGTCTGGCCCCCTTGTCTGACCGGATGGTAGAAGTGGGCCGTGCCTGTGTGCATGCCGATTACCGCACCGGTGGCACCATCACCATGTTGTGGGCAGGCCTGGCCAAATACATGATGGCCCGCCAGTATGAATACATGATTGGTTGCGCCAGTATTTCCATGCACGATGGTGGCCACACCGCTGCCTCGCTGTTCAACAGCCTGCGCGAAGACTATCTGTCTCCCGCGGAATATCGTGTGTTTCCGCACCATCCATTGCCGATCGAGGCCCTGGATCAGTCACTCGAAGTGACCTGCCCACCATTGGTGAAAGGCTATTTGCGCCTGGGGGCTTATATTTGTGGCGAACCTGCCTGGGATCCGGCTTTTAATACGGCCGATATGCTGGTATTGTTACCTTTATCCAGAATCAATCCCAGATATGCTGCGCATTTCTTGAAATAACTTGCCAAAAACAAATTTTCTTACCTTCTGCTGGCGCACCGCCCGCATTTTTCTCCACACACTCACCGGACTCACATTGGCAACGCTCGTGTTGCCTGTGTGTGGCCGTCGTGGCCGCGAGCAGTTGATTCGCTGGTGGTGTGCCAAACTATTGCGCTGTTTTAACCTACAGTTATCGGTGAGCGGCGTACGCCCGGCGCCGCAGTCCAAGCATGTGCTGTTTGTTGCCAACCATATTTCCTGGTCAGATATCCATGCCTTGAACAGCCTGATTCCAGTGCGTTTTGTCGCAAAAGTTGAAATTAAGGATTGGCCAGTGTTTGGCTATCTGGTCAAAAAGTCTGGCACCATTTTTATTAACCGGACACGCCAACGTGATGCGGCACGCGTGCTGAAAGTAGTCACGCAGGCGATGAAACTGGGGGACAATCTGTGCGTGTTTCCCGAAGGCACCACCACCGATGGACAGCAAGTATTACCGTTTAAAAGTAGCCTGATTCAGGCCGCGATTGATGCAGAGGCAACGGTGATCCCGATTGCGATCCACTATCCCATGCCTGACGGTAGCCCTAACCTGGCGGCAGCGTATGCCGGTGAAACCAGCATGATCGAATCCATGCTGTCTTTTCTGAACATGCAATCACCCAAAGTGCATTTGCATTTTTGTGCGCCGATAGAGGCGCGCCTGCTGGACCGGCAAACGTTAGCCAGCCAGGCAAGAAATGAAATCATGGCGCGCTTACCCTGGGCGACCGTGCCTGAAACCGTCAGCGAACCAGCGGTGCAAAAGCAAGCCTGACTGTGATGGCTCAGCCCATCGTTAGACATATGCCTGCCAGGCCGTTTTAAGCAGCAAAAGCGTTACAACTGCCACAAACACCCGGCGCACCAGCGTGGTTCCATGCTTTAGCGCCAGTGCACTACCTAATAGACTGCCCGCGATATTGGCGGCCGCCATGGCCAAACCCAGTTGCCACCAGACTGCACCGCTCCAGCCCAGCACCGCTAACGTTGCCAGATTCGTACTGGCATTTAACACTTTAGCAGAGGCAGAAGCATGCAAAAAATCCTGGCCGAGAAAACGCACCAGCATAAAAATAAAAAAGCTGCCGGTGCCTGGTCCAAAGAAACCGTCATACCAGCCGATGCTGACCCCAATGGCCAACGCAATCATCCATCGCTGCCGCACGCTGTGGCCCCGGGCCCCCTGTTCGACCCCAAACTGCGGAAACTTGAGCGTATACACCAACACCAGCAACAACACCGCTGGCAATAGCTTGCGCAAAAAATCTGGCGCGACCCAGGTCAAGGTCCACGCCCCCAGGCAAGCACCTAAAAATGCAGCCAGCGTTGCAGGGACTAACCAGGCCCAATCCAGACGCACATGCCGACTATAGCGCCAGGCGGCAACACTGGTGCCAAACACACTGGAACATTTATTGGTGCCAAGCAACAGCACGGGCGCGGTATTCGGAAAGCTGGTTAGCAAAGCGGGGACGGTCACCAGCCCACCGCCGCCCACCATGGCATCCACCACGCCCGCCCCAAAAGCGGCCAGGATCACCCACCAGAGTTCCACCCCCAGCCCCGGACTAATCGCCACCCAGGCCGGGCGGCTGATCACGCGGATCCAACGCCACCTGCGTCGCCTTGCCAGTGTCCAGGGCGTATGCCGTCAGTTCTCGCCCCCATAAACAACCGGTGTCCAGCGCGATCACGCCATGCGCTTGATACAGGCCCAACGCCGACCAGTGCCCACACAGGATGGGCTGCTTGGCCTGGGCGGACTGGCGACCGGCCGCCTGAAACCAGGGCAGATACCCGGCCGGTAGCTCAGACAGTTCGCCTTTGAACGCGAACTCCATCGCGCCGGCCGCATCCACCACACGCATGCGGGTGAGCGCATTGGTAATCGCCCGCAAGCGGTCCATGCCGGTCAAGTCCGCGTGCCAGGCGGCAGGCTGATTACCATACATCTGTTGCAAAAAGCCCAGATAGTCGGGCGATTGCAACACCGCCTCAACCTCGGCAGCCAGCGCCTTGGCTTGCAGCAACGACCACTGCGGATACAAGCCGGCATGTATCATGGCATAGTCATCTTCCAGCACCATCAATGGTTGATGCCGCAACCAGTGCAATAACGCTTCGCCATCCTCGGCTGCCAATAAAGGCGCTAAAGTGTCAAAGCGATGCGGTGGCCGCACGGCGTGTGCGACGGCAATGGCATGCAAATCATGGTTACCCAGCACCACCTTGATATGCTCGCGATGCGCATATAACCAGCGCAATACCGGTAGTGATCCCGTGCCGCGGTTGATCAAATCGCCAACCAGCCACAACTGGTCGCGCCCAGGCGCAAAGTTTAGCTTTGCCAGCAACTGCATAAAAGAATGATAGCAACCTTGCAGGTCGCCAATTGCGTATCTCGCCATGGCTATGCACCTATCTGAAATCGATTTACGGGCACTGCTACACACTCAACTTCCGTCGCGATAAGGCGTTGCTCATCAAGAAATTTCTCCTGCCATATCAACTATATGCAGCATCAAATTTTTTCATGCGCGCCTTGTCTGGCTGAGCGATTTGAAGGTGTAGAAGCGCCCTGACCAATAAAAAAGCCGCTTGAGATTCAAGCGGCTTATCGCAATATTGCTGTTTATTTTTTCAAGCTGGCAGGATCAAATTTTGCCCCTGCCTGATTCGCCATATAGGCCACCGCATCCGCGACTTCGTGGTCAGTCAACTCTGCGTTACCGCCGCGCGCTGGCATGCTACGAATCCCTTCGATGGCATGTTTTACCAAGGTTTCATAGCCTTGTGCAATACGTGGACCCCAGTCACCGGCATTACCGATTTTTGGCGCACCCAAGGCACCCACACCGTGGCAAGCGATACACACGCCTTTAACAATCTCTTCACCGCTCTTTTCAACGTGCGCGCCACCTGCTTCAGCCACGGCCACTGTCGCAACCGGGGCAATATTGGCGAGCACTTTTTGCTCTGCTGCTTCAGCCGCTTCTTTGCTTGGGGCCGCTTTTTCGGCACCAAACACGCCAAAAAGATATGCCAGCAGCGAAACCAGCAATGTGAAAGCAATAATGGCGCCTGGAATGGCAATAATTAACTCTTTAATGCTTGAACTCTGATTGTAACCCGACATATCTGCATCCCGTTGCGTTAGAAAAATTTTCCACGTGATTATAGCGCAGAACCGCCAGACAGGAAACGCGCACCGGTATTTACTGCCATGCAAAACAAACAGCCGGGCTGATTCCCAGACCCGGCTGACATTTGCACAGATAAAACCGTACTACTTTTGTCGACGACGCAACATCGCCAATGAGAGCAAGCCCATCCCCAGCATCGCTGCGGAGCCGGGTTCAGGGACAGCACTGACCTTGAACAAGGAAGTGGTGTTGGAGCTTTCATTCGAAAACGCCAGGAAAATCTGTCCGGCTTTTTCAAACGCAACCAAGCCTTCTGGCGCTTTGTCGCCGTCTGAGACAATCATATCAATAAAGCTGACTTTGGTAGGATCAGTGATATCAAACAGTGCTACGGCCCCTTTCAGGGTTCGCTCCAAACCGATAGCAGCGATGGTACGGCCACCCAGGGTAAACAAGTCCACACCTTCTGGCTCAACCCCTTTGTCGCGGCTACGGGCGTCATCATAAATCCCACGTGCAAAAGCTTCCTTATCAAGGATATCGCCACTGTCGTAAACCAGACTGCCATCGGCATTACGGATGCTGAAAGAACGCGCGCCCGCGGCGTACAGATCGCCTGCAGATGAATCGGTGTTTGATACGCGGATATTGGCCAAATCCCCAGTCGCGCCTAATGAACTGGCATTAGAACGATCACCGTCATCCTCACGGAAATCACCTTCGTTCGCAGTCACCAAGTAGTCCTTGCCAGCAACGTTGTAAGTCGCGATCCCGTCAGGCATGTACAACCCTTTTACGTTGGCGCTAATAAAATTAACGCTACCATTGTTAAGTGGGTCTATGCTGTTACCCGGCAGGCTGAAGTCTTTGGCACCCAAGCCAACCACCTGGGTAAATGAATTGGTGTTCATATCCAAAATGCCGATGGCATTCGCCTCTTGAAGGGTCACGTAAGCCTTGCTGCCATCTGCACTGACGGCAATATACTCAGGCTCATAATCCATGCCAGTATTATTGCGAATATGGCTACCAGAAGTAGGCACTCCAGACAACGTGGCAGTGGCCGCCACGCTACGCTTGGCTACATCAATAATAGTCACGCTACCGACTGGATCATTGGCTGCCGGATTGAATACGCGTGGCACCGTGCTGCCTTTACGTGTGCCATACACATCTGGCGTCCCTTCATTGGCAACCAAAATCTTGCTGCCATCCGGCGTAAAAGTCAGCATATCTGGCAATGCACCGACCGTAAATGTGTTAGTCCCAGACGCAAGGCTTCTGGTTGTGGTGTTATATAACTGCACGATCCCCGGTTGAGTACGTGCACTGTTTTCGATGGCAAATGCCGCCATGCCATTGCTGATGCTGACGCTATTGATGTTACCGAAGCTACTGGTGTCAATATGCTGCACCAGGCTGCCAGTAGCCGCATTCAAAACATCTACGCCTTTGACGCCGGCGACCCATAAAGTATTGGTCATGGCATCAAATGCCGGAATTTCAGACAAATAACCACTCCCACTATGGCTAAAGGTCCATTCTTTGCTAATCTGATAACTGGTTGCAGCCTCAGCCACGCCCATGCTGCCCACTAGCAAGCCGATCATTAAAGTCATTTTTTTCATGTGTATACTCTCCTCAAAAAGTGAGAAAAGCATAGGCATCATGCATGACAAATCCTTGACAGTTAAATGTCAATCAAATGAAAACGGACTAGTCGTTTAAAATCAAACCGCGCTGAAATTACAACCTCGCATAAGCGTAGTTTTGCGGATACACCACTTTTTCCCGTGCATCAGTCCAGATAATGTCGCAGCTATCATCATCCATATGCACCATGCGGCCATTACGGTCTACGCAATACTCACCGCAGACGATGCGCTCAACAATTTCATAGCCCTGCGCAATACGGGTGTAATCAAACAAAATGGAACGAATAACGGTACTGTCGCGCTGGATATGGCAACCCGAGTTAATCCAGGTTGGGCCAACAATGCGGGTATTTTTATCAATCCGGCTACCAGAACCAATATATACCGGCCCCTCAATCTGCGTGTGCTCCCAGTCAATATGCACATTGAGGCCCACCCACACACCCGGTTTCACCTGCGTGCCAGGAATCGGCATCGAAGGGAAGAAGCCTTGCATCATTTGCTGCATCACCAGCCAGTAATCGGTCACCACGCCAATATCAATCCAGTTAAACGGATGCTGGATCGCGTAAAACGGCAACCCTTTTTGCACCAACAAAGGAAACAAGTCCGAGCCAATATCAAACTCGCTACCCGAAGGGATCAAGTCCAGCACCTCCGGCTCAAAAATATAAATGCCGGTGCTCGCCCAGTTAGAGCGCGCCTCCAATTGGCTGGGCTTCTCCTGAAACGAGATAATGCGCCCTTCATTGTTGGTCACCACCACACCATAGCCAGACACCTTGTCCATGGGCACCTGCATGGTCACCAGGCTCGCCAGTGCGCCTTTTTCCTTGTGCTCTTTCACCGCACGCGTAATGTCCAGGTCAATAATCGCATCCCCGCACAACACAATCGTGGTTTCATCAAAAAAGCCGCTAAAGTCCTGAATCTTGCGCATGCCACCGGCTGAGCCCACTGCATGCGGCACCACCTGGCCATCCACAATATCCCCCTCAAACGAGTAGCCGATATTCACGCCAAAACGATGACCATCCTCAAAGTAATCCTGAATCTTTTTGTGCAGATAACTGACATTGACCATAATATCCGCCACCCCATGCAATGCCAGGTGCTCCACCAGATAAGCCATCACCGGCTTGCCCAGCACCGGAATCATCGGCTTAGGCAAATCATAAGTCAGTGGCCGAACGCGAGTGCCCTTCCCCGCAGCTAAAATCATGGCTTTCATCGTGCTATATCCTCATATGTTTAGATTTATCAGCCAAGCATAGTCACGCTCTATGACACGATTATTGCAACCTTTAGTACGCTCCCCGAGTCAAGGCAAGGTGAGCGCTAACCCCCTGCCCGCCAAACGACTGCCGCTTTTTTATAGATGCTTAACTAAAAGCCCAGGCATTTGGGCTATGATTTAAGCGTTTCAAATGCAACCACAAACATAACGCCTGCCCTGCCCCCACATGATTTATTTAAATGTTTTCCTCATTGCCTTCATCGCGTTTGCAATCAGTATGGTTTGCGGCGGCGGAGCAGGCCTGCTACTGATCCCCATTCTAGGCCACGTGCTGCCGGCGTCTCAGGTGCCAGCGGCGCTATCGGTAGGCACCTCAGTGAGTTCACTGACCAAGCTTTATTTGTTCTTCCAGCACATTAACTGGCGCATCGTCAGGCACTTTCTGCCCCTCGCCTTACTGGGGGTGATCGTCGGCGCCTGGCTACTCAGCTACCTGGCCCCGATGTACATCGAGCTGTGCATGGCCATTTTTCTGGTCTGCAACCTGCCCTACCTCTTCAAAAAAGCCGCCGCCCCCAGTGCAGACAAACCCGCGCTATCCAACCACTTTCTTAAATTTATCGGCTTTCTCGCAGGCTTTATCTCCGCCCTCACCGGCGCAGTCGGCGTCTTGTTCAATGGTGTTTACCTCAGATACGGGCTCAGCAAAGAAGAAATCATCGCCACCCGCGCAGCCAATGAGATTTTTCTGCACATCGTCAAACTGGGCCTATATGCCTATTTCGGATTATTTACGCTAAAAGCACTCACCATCGGCATACTGGTCGCCATTGCTGCCGTCGCAGCCACCTATCTGATGAAATACGTGCTGCCTAAAATCTCCATCAGCCTCTTCAGCAAAGTTGGCTACGGTGCCATGGTCCTGTCCGGCGTCTTGTTACTAAACAGCGCCATCCTACGCATTCAAGAGGCTCACGACCCTAACGTACACATCGTCCGCGTATCCAAGGGCTACGACGCCACCTTAAACTGGGATGATTTAATCTATACCATTGAGTTCAAATACGGCGAAGGCTTTGAATTTGAACGAATTATTCCATTCGCAGCACTGGATGCACCAAGACAAGCTTATGTAAACGCGCAGAATATAGGCGCTGACAAAATTGTCATCGAAAAAGTCTATTCCCTCAAAGAAATCGCATACGAAGCTTATTACTACAAAGGCGAAAGCAACTTAATCAAAAAGATCCAGTTTAAATAACAGTGAGCAACGCTTTGAATCAAACACACCTAAAAATTGAGCGGCGACAAGCGAAGCCAGCCGCACTTAATTTGCTATAATGGCAGGATTGCGCCCGTAGCTCAGCTGGATAGAGTATTGGTTTCCGAAGCCAAGGGTCGTGGGTTCGACTCCCGCCGGGCGCACCATCAAAAAAATAAAAGCCAAGATAGTGATTTCTAACTTGGCTTTTTTGTTTCGACTTGGTGCTCTTCTTATAGCTTATAGCTACCCTCCCAACTCTTACTGATCAAGCCTGTCTCTGTATGAAGGCGGATTATCAAGGCTATCTCTAGGCGGCTCTGCTGGAGACACTTTATGCTTGTGAGAATAGGGTTGCCTGGGTTTATAGCCACTACAGACATTTATACAATTTTTATTTTTGGCTTTTTTCAATTTACAGGTTTTTAATACCTGTTTTAATAGACTGAATACCTCGTAACAACATGAAAGAGTGAGGTATGTTTTATTTAATTCCTGATGCACCATTGCAGCATTCGCTTACCAAAGCGCTTTTAAATATCCCATATATTCATTCCAGACGCATCCTACGAACACCTAGACACATAGCCAATCATCTGGACTATATTCGAATGACAGTCACCATTGATGTGCATTTAATGTCTCAATTCCGATTCATCTTAGCCACACAGTTCAAAAACCTAGTGCCTTCTTACAGCGTGAAAACAGTTGACCGTTCCAAACGTGTCAAAATATCTATCAAAGCAGTGTCCGGCTGTGAGCAGAAAATCATGTCAGTGGTCATGCAATTCTTTGAATCTGCCGAGTTTGGCCATTTCACGAAGGAGGTTTGAATCATGGATGGAGACTCTGCTTGTTTGGTATCGCATGGATATGAGAAGGTTAAAGACGTACACTCAGTGGTCATAAACGATAAAACACCACTGGAAGGGATCTGGGTACCCTTGGTAACGCCATTCAAACATGGCGAGCTTGATCTGGATGCATTAAAAACGCTTACGCAACGCATGGTAAATTATGGCGTGCATGGTCTGGTGGTCTGTAGCACCACAGGCGAAATGGGTAGTTTGCGACTAGATGAACAATTACAGATCATCCGAACGGTACAGCAAGTCACGCACCAAAAAATTCCAATTCTAATCGGTCTGCTTGGCACAGATACGCGTGCATTAGTACATCAGGCGCAATTACTAGACTCATTAAACCCTTTTGGCTTTCTGATCGCTCCACCATCCTTTATCAGACCATCCCAAGAAGGCTTGTTCGCTCACTTCAGCGCATTAGCTGACGCCATTTCTTCCAGCATTGTGTTGTATAACATTCCCGCACGTGCTGGCGTTCCGATTCACCTGGAGACAGTGCAGCGTCTCGCAAACAATCCCACCTTTATTGGTATCAAGGAATCCAGCGGCAACTCGGAAACTTTGTACCGCACTATTAAAGAAACCAATCTGCGCGTGATGTGTGGAGACGATAGCCTTATTCTGGATGGATTGCTGCATGGTGCTGCAGGTGCTATCTCGGCTTCTGCACATATCCATACAGAAAGCTTCCTTCGTCTGTACGAGCTTGCTAAACAGCAGAAATGTCGTGAGGCCAGCCAACAATTTGCCCACTTGGAAACACTGATTCATTTATTGTTTAAAGAGCCTAACCCGGCACCTGTGAAAACGTTACTGGGGCATCAAGGATTGATATATCCGGAGCTAAGACTACCAATGACTGATGTGACACCTGCGCTCAAAAAAGAACTGATTCAAGCATTTAGCCTGTCAGAGACAGGCCTTATTCAAGCCGCTTAAGCTGTGTCAGCATCCAGTACCAGCCTGTAGCCAACCGCAATTTCGGTTATAAAATGCTTGGGCTGGGCTGGATCTTCTTCCAGTTTGTTACGCAAATGGCCCATATAAATACGCAAATAGTGCGTATGTTCAACATTAGATGGCCCCCAAACTTCTTTCAATAAGTAACGCTGGGTCAACACACAGCCTGCTGAACGCAATAACACGGTTAATAAACGGTACTCAATCGGCGTCAGCGATACGGGCTGTCCATCCCGATAGACCTGGCGCTTGATAAAATCCACCGTGATACGGCCAAACTTGATATTGGACTGGCTATTATTCTGCTGAACTGTATTGTGCCTTCTCAAATGGGCACGTATTCTGGCCAATAACTCTTCAGAACCAAATGGCTTAGTAATGTAATCATCTGCGCCAGCATCTAGCGCGTTGACTTTATCGTGTTCGTTAGAGCGGGCAGACAGCACAATAATTGGGATAGAACTCCAGGTCCGTACTTCTTGAATCAGTTCAACACCATTCATATCGGGCAATCCCAAGTCAATAATAGCCACCTCAGGCTTTCGCGTGCCAATCTCCACCAAGCCACGCTTGCCATTTTCTGCAGAATAAACCGCAAAGCTCTCTGCTTCCAAAATAATGGTAATGAGGCGACGAATTTGATCTTCGTCTTCAACAACGACGATATTACCCTTTGTATCAGACATCTTTAAATCTCCATTTCACTAACCAGTGGCGGTGTTTTCACAGGTAAGGTGAAAATAAAGGTCGTTCCTTTTTTCGGATTTTTTTCCGCCCAGATTTTGCCACCATGGGCATCAATAATTGCCTTGCAAATTGACAGACCTAACCCTATACCAGGAATGGATGATTCGCTACGGCCACGGGTAAACTTCTGAAAGATGCTGGCCTCCATCCCATCTGGCAATCCTTGACCTTCATCAGTAAATGACACATGGATATGTTGTTTATTTTGCTGTGCCGCAATGATGACCTCTGTGCCAAGCTCGCTGTATTTACAGGCGTTATCTAATAAGTTACTTAATACACGTTCAATCAGAATGGCATCAACAAACAGCAATGGAATATGCTCCATTGGTTTTACTGTCACCCGATGACCTTGCAGTGTCGTTTGCAAGCCATTAATAGCAGAACCGACTATTTCTTCTAGCACATGCCAATCACTGTTTAATTTCACAGTACCGGATTGCAATCTGGCCATATCCAAGAGATTCAAAACCAGATTTTGCATCCGGATCCCTTGGTCATGCAAACCAGCGATCAGCTTATACTCATTGGTTGTTACATCAATAGACTCTTTTAGTTGCCCTGTTGTGGCAATGATGCTGGTTAAGGGAGTTCTTAAATCATGCGAAATTGCGCTCAGCAGAGAGTTTCTTAAACGTTCAGTTTCCATCGAAATAACAGCATCACGAGCAATTTCTACATAGTGTTTACGCTCCAGCGCCAGCCCAATTTGCGAAGCAAAAGTATCTAGCAACTGTCGATGTTCTGGCAGATAGATTTCTTGATTACTGTCTGGTGAAATCGCCAGCACACCGCGGGTACGCATGGGGGCTTTGAGCGGGATATATAAAATTTTGCTTGAGGGTAGAGTGTCTGTACCTAATCCGGCTTGCTGTTGCCTGTCATATGTCCATTGCGCAATGCCCAGATCTACCTCAGGTAATTTTGTTTCCAGCAAAGAGATATCGTTAGACTCCGTAACCTGTGCAATTTGCAATTGTTCATTTGAATCTGGCGTCAGAATGGCTACTTTGGAATTAAACATTCTGGCAACGTGATGAATGCTGACTTCAACAATATGGCTGGTAGTCATGGCTGAGGCTAATTCTTTACCCACTTCATACAATGCCAAACTGCGCTTTTCTCTGTAGTTGGCAATCATTGCCTGCTTGCGCAAACTGGAGGTCAGATTGCTGATTACTAAAGCCACTGAAAGCATAATGGCAAACGTGAGCAAGTATTGGGTATCCGAAACAGTAAAAGAAAAACGAGGCGGCACAAAGAAGAAATCAAAAATAGACACGCTCAAGAATGAAGCAGCAATACCTGGGCCTCTTCCATAACGAATAGAAATCAGCATCACGCCAAGCAGATACAGCATGATGATATTTGCCAATTCAAAATAAAGCAGCAAGACGCTGGCTACTAGTGAAGTAATGGCGCTGATGACGACCGCCCAGACATAACCTTGCCGCTTCTGGTTGTTAAAGTGCGCACTCATGCTTAATGCACTCAGTTTTGATCTTTTATGTTTGGATGATCTTTCCCTGCCCTTCATCACGATATGCACATCAATATCTGTAGCTGCTTTTGCCAGTGCATCACTGACACTAGGTTGGAAAAAGCGTGACAAAATTGATCGGGTTGGCTTCCCTATAACAATGCGTGAGACATTATGGCTAAGTGCATATTCCAATAACTTGTCGGTCACTGAGTCGCCGCTAAGATTGGCAGTTGTGGCGCCTAGTGATTGTGCCAATCTGAGCAATTCGGTAATTTCCTTGCGCGCTGCTATGCTGATATTTTGCAATGCAGGCGTTTCGATATAAGCCACCAGCCAGTCAGCCTTCAGGCTTTGTGCCAGTCGAGCTGCAGTGCGGATCAGGCTCTCAGATTCTTTGTTGGGACCAATACCAACTAAAATACGCTCATTAGCCTGCCAGATATCCTGTATCGATTGATCCTGGCGATACTCCTGCATCTGTGCATCAACGCGGTCTGCTGTACGCCTTAATGCCAGCTCACGTAAAGCAATCAGATTGCCTTTACGGAAGAAGTTTTTAAGTGCTTTTTGCGCTTGCTCCGGGATATAAATCCGGCCGTCGTCCAAACGCTGTAATAATTCTTCTGGAGGCAAATCGATGAGTACCACTTCATCGGCTAAATCAAACACGCTATCCGGAATGGTCTCTTGTACCTTTACACCGGTGATTTGAGCTACGATATCATTCAGGCTTTCGATATGCTGCACATTGACAGTGGTATACACATCAATGCCAGAAGACAATAACTCTTCAACATCTTGCCAGCGTTTCTTGTGTCTTGAGCCTTCTACATTCGAGTGAGCTAATTCATCTACCAGAATCACGGTTGGGTGAATACGCAACGCTTCATCAATATCAAACTCGTTAAGAGTTTTATTCCGATAGGGAATTTCCTTCAGTGGCAAACATCGCAGACCTTCCACTCTTAAAGCAGTCTCTGAGCGGCCATGTGTTTCGATGACACCAACGAGTACATGTACATGTTCCCGTTGCAAGGCATGCGCGGCATTCAGCATGGCGCATGTTTTACCGACACCAGCCGAACTACCAAAGAAGACTTTTAATTTGCCTCTAAGGCTTTTCCGGTTTTCAAGATCAAGCTGCTTAAGCAATTGATCTGGATTAGGGCGCACCACAGTTTTATTCATTTATCACAGCTTGTATGGGAAGGTGATGCTATCAGTGTAAAGGATGCAAGCCATGCACGCCATTTCCCGGCAAAGACAAAATAATCCTGACGGTCACTTTGTCTACCAACACAGTAGGCACATCAAAAATCATCTGTGTTTTACCATTCAATACACCATTGTCTAAAGTAAAAATATGAATATGCTCACCACATGTCGCAAAAAACACTTTTTTAACCAAATCGACACATTCTTTTTGAGCATAGAGCTCTATCGAGGTGGTTGGCTTGCGCTCAACAGTTCTCTGAGCTTGTTTTGGAAATAGCTGAAACATCATCTACCTCTAGGAGCGGTTGATTTCATCCAGTGCCAGGTTAAGCTGGAGCACATTGACACGCTGTTCACCAAAGATTCCCCATTGACGACCCACCACATGTTTCATGACTAATGTTTTCACAGTTTCGTTATCCATCTGCCTGGCTTTCGCGACTCTTTCTACCTGATATAAAGCAGCTGCTGGGCTGATTTCCGGGTCCAGGCCGCTGCCTGAGGTTGTAATCAGGTCTACAGGGACTGGATGATTGCTATGTGTAGCGGCCTGTTGAATTTTTACACGCTCGCTCACTGCTTTTGTCAAGGCAGGGTTTAACGGGCCTAAATTAGAGCCGGATGAAGCTGCCGCATTATTTGGGTATGGGCTAGTAGCAGAAGGTCTGCCCCAGAAATACTTTTCGTCGCTGAAGTTCTGGCCGATCAGGGCTGAACCAATCACTTTGCCATTTTTTTTAATCAACGAGCCTTCAACCTGTTCAGGAAAAAATGTTTGACCTATGCCTGTGACCAATAGTGGATAAGCCACACCAGTGACCAAGGTCAGGCTGAGAAACATTACTAGAGAGACATGTACTATATTTTTCATGAAATTCACCTTTCAACTCACTAGACAATGCCAATTGCAACTAGCAAGACATCGATGGCTTTAATGCCGATAAACGGGACGATAATGCCGCCTAGCCCATAAATCAGCATGTTTCTTCGTAATAATGCTGCCGCGCCTATGGCACGATAGGCCACGCCATTAAGGGCCAGAGGAATCAAAACAACAATAATCAGGGCATTGAAAATCACTGCAGATAAGATGGCAGAGTTGGGGGAGCCAAGATGCATCACGTTGAGTGCAGCTAATGCTGGATAAGTGCTGGCAAAAGCAGCTGGAATAATTGCAAAATACTTTGCAATATCATTAGCGATACTGAAAGTGGTCAGCGAGCCACGCGTCATCAGCATTTGCTTACCGATCTCAACGATCTCAATCAGTTTGGTCGGGTTTGAGTCCAAGTCAACCATATTACCGGCTTCTTTTGCTGCCTGTGTACCTGTATTCATTGCTACAGCGACATCGGCCTGCGCCAATGCTGGTGCATCGTTGGTACCATCGCCGGTCATGGCAACCAGTTTGCCTTCAGCCTGATGGTCACGAATCAACTGTAATTTCGCTTCGGGGGTTGCTTCAGCCAGAAAATCATCTACCCCTGCCTCTGCAGCAATAGATGCAGCCGTTAAACGGTTGTCGCCGGTGATCATCACGGTTTTGATGCCCATATTGCGCAATTCGGCAAAGCGCTCTTTGATACCACCTTTGACGATATCTTTCAGCTCGACTGCACCTAACACCTTTGCATCATCTGCGACGACCAGTGGCGTGCTACCACGCTTGGCAATATCGTCCACAATCCGAATCAATTCATCAGGATATGCACCACCCAGGCTAACGACATGCTGTTTGATCGCACTTGCTGCACCTTTGCGGATTTGGCGTTCACCCAGATTGATTCCACTCATTTTGGTATGTGCTGAGAAAGGCACTAACACTGCACCTAAGGATTGCATATCTCGTTCGCGGATAGCGAATTTGTTTTTAGCCAATACGACAATACTGCGGCCTTCAGGTGTTTCGTCAGCTAGCGAAGACAACTGAGCGACATCCGCCAAAGCTTCTTCGGTAATTCCACTAATAGGGAAAAAGGCTGAAGCCTGACGGTTACCTAGCGTGATGGTTCCGGTTTTATCCAGCAGCAACACATCCACGTCACCTGCAGCTTCCACCGCCTTACCAGACACAGCAATCACATTGGCTTGCAACATGCGGCTCATACCGGCAACGCCAATCGCAGACAGCAGTCCGGCAATCGTGGTCGGGATCAGACAGACCAACAAAGCTACTAGCACGACGATAGAAACAGGTTCACCTGCACCTATTGCATTGACGCTGAAGATCGACATAGGCAACAAGGTTACTGTGGCCAGCAAGAAAACAATCGTCAACGACACCAGTAAAATGGTCAATGCAATTTCATTGGGTGTTTTCTGACGCGTAGCACCTTCTACCATGGCAATCATACGGTCTAAAAATGCTTCGCCCGGATTGACGGTAACGCGTACTACAATCCAGTCAGACAGTACCTGTGTACCACCAGTGACAGCACTAAAGTCACCACCGGACTCACGGATCACTGGTGCAGATTCACCGGTAATCGCGGCTTCATTCACTGAAGCAATCCCTTCAAGCACTTCACCATCGGCTGGAATCGTATCACCTGCTTCAACCAACACAATATCGTCTTTGCGCAGTGACAGACTATCCACTAGACTGACCTTGGCCGACTTGCTAGCGCTGGCCAGTTTTTTGGCAGGCACGTTCTTCTTGGAACTACGCAAACTGGCTGCCTGAGCTTTGCTCTTACCTTCAGCAATTGCCTCGGAAAAGTTGGCAAAAATCACAGTGAACCACAGCCATAGACTGATCAAACCAGCAAAGCCTGACTGCGTATTCACTTCGGAGAACAATCCGGCAAAGAACAAAGCTGTGGTCAGGATGCTGCCCAGGTACACCACAAACATCACCGGATTGCGCCATTGCACCTGTGGTGCCAAACGCAGGATGGACTGAACGAATGCCGTTTTCAGTTGATCCATCTTCGGTAAGTTGCTAACAGTATTTGTAGCCATCAATTTACTCACTCTCTTACTTTCTTAGGGTCGCATTAGTGTTGTGAAAACAACATCAAATGCTCAATGCCTGGACCTAGTGCTAGCGCTGGGATATAGGTCAATGCCCCTACCAGAATCACTGCACCGATCAACAGGCCGATAAACAGCGGTCCATGCGTAGGCAAAGTACCTAAGCCCGGTTTAATGCGTTTCTTGGTAGCCAATGAACCGGCAATCGCAAGCACTGGCACAATGATGCCAAACCGGCCAAACCACATGGCAAATGCAAGCATGAAGTTATAAAACGGGGTGTTGGCAGATAACCCGGCAAAGGCGCTGCCATTGTTATTGGCTGCAGATGAGTAGGCATAAAGAATTTCACTCAAGCCATGCGCCCCTGGGTTAGCAATACCAGCAAGACCTGGTTCAACCACCACCGAAATTGCCACTCCGATCAGTACCAACAATGGCGTTACCAGAATAATCAGTGCTGACATTTTCATTTCGAACACTTCGATTTTCTTACCTTGGTATTCAGGTGTGCGACCTATCATCAGCCCGGCTACAAACACGGCGATCACGGCATAAATCAGCATGGTGTACAAACCGGAACCGACACCACCAAACACTACTTCGCCCAATTGCATCAACCACATCGGCATCATGCCGCCAATAGGTGTAAAGGAATCATGCATGGCGTTCACTGCGCCACAGGATGCAGCGGTGGTGATCGTGGCAAATAAGGCTGATGTCACGATACCGAAACGTGTTTCTTTTCCTTCCATATTGCCACCAGGCTGTTGCAAGGTAGAGGTAGTATCCGCACCGACACTGGTCAACAGAGGGTTGCCGATCAATTCAGAACGAATCGTCACGCCAGCCATGACCACGAACATGATGGCCATTGCACCGAATACAGCCCAGCCTTGCCTGCGATCACCCACCATCATGCCAAAGGCATAGCACAATCCAGCCGGGATCAGAAAGATGACCAGCATCTGAATAAAGTTAGTCAGCGGGGTAGGGTTTTCAAACGGGTGTGCAGAGTTGGCGTTAAAGAAACCACCGCCGTTGGTGCCCAGCATTTTGATTGCTTCCTGCGAGGCAACAGGACCCATGGCAATATGTTGTGTCTGAGTTGTTGCCTGCTCGGTCATCTCGCTACCTGCAACGGCCACTTCATATTGGGTTGTTTCAACGGTTCGTGCATCGACATAAGGGTTGAAGTTCTGGATCACCCCTTGTTGCATGAAGATTGTCGCCAGCACTAATGAAGCAGGCATTAACAAATACAAGGTGGAGCGAGTCAAATCTACCCAAAAGTTACCGATGCGGTCAGTGTTGCTTCTGGCAAAGCCGCGAATCAATGCAATCACAACTGCAATACCTGTTGCTGCAGAAACAAAGTTCTGAACAGACAAGCCTATCATCTGCGTGAAATAGCTCATGGTAGTTTCACCGCTGTAACCTTGCCAGTTAGTGTTGGTGACAAAACTCACTGCCGTGTTGAAGGCAGAATCCCAAGTCACGTTGGCAAGTTTTTCCGGGTTGAGTGGCAGCCATGCCTGCAATATTTGCAACAAGAAAACAAACAGGACACCGATTGCATTAAACGCTAACAAAGCCAATGCATAAGCTTTCCAGTTCATTTCGATTTTGTGGTCTATGCCGGATAAGCGGTAAATCAGGCGTTCTGGTGCGCCTAGCCATTTGTGATCCTGCAAAGATCGTGTTTCCATGACCTTGTATATCAGCTGTCCTGCTGGCTTGGTCAGCAACAGCAACACGAGCATATACAAACCAACTTGTATAAATCCATTCGTGAACATGTTAAAAGCGCTCCGGATTGATAAGGGCGTAAATGAGATATACAAACAGGAACGCTGCTGTGACTCCGCTAATGATGTAAATCATGCTCAGTACCTCCTTAATTTCTAAAACGTCAAAAACAACTTTTGACACCTGAGTCAGGTTACGCCTTCGAAAATAAAGAAGTTGTAATGAAAAAATGCTGGCGTATAAAAAATGTATAAATACACCAGCAAGTGCGGGAGAATCGGAGTTTTAGAAACTCTCTTAGAAGGAAATGGCAAGTAAGGTAGTAGCCATCAGACTGAATCGCCACTAATTTGTAGACTCTGTTCAGCCGATTGATTGAACAGCCTTTCACAGTTAGTGGAGATCCCGAGTGAAAAAACTCGATAGATCACTCGAACCCGTGCCTCTGCTTTTATAAATTAACTGTTCAAACAAGCTCGACTTCAACGAGATTATCGCTAAACGTATTTGAGTGGCCCATGTCACCATACTCGGCTGAGCTGATACAGTTCACCGTCCCCTTGTTGAGTTGGCGCCAATAGCCCAGAGTAGCGACCACGATGCCGGGATTCACATCAGTAGTGACACGGGCGACCGCTTCAAAAGCGCCTCTTTCGTTATAGGTTTTGACCATCATGCCATCCTGCACATCGCGTGCGAGTGCATCTACCGGGTTGATCATCAGGTATTGCTCACCTTGCACACGGAGTTTGGATTCCATATTTGCGTATGAGGAATTGATAAAGCCATGGCTTTTTGGGGAGATGATGTTTAAAGGAAACCTGGCTGCCAGCGCTGCGTTGGTATCAGGCGCTTCCCGACTGGGCACATAGGCTGGCAATGGGTCTAACTCTTCGCCTGGTTGAAAACCGTCATACATCTGCCTGAAGGGGCCTGCGACAAAATTCTTGGCGTCTTCGACCATGAACATGCATTTACCGGTCGGGGTGGGGAAATTGCCCTCACGATGCGGGGCGCGGTCGTCTTTGGTGCCGACATTGAGTCTTGCAAACCCGTGCTCACGCATGTAGTTGAGGTCTATGCCTTTGCAGGCGGGTGAATTCCAATCTACATAGTTTTCAAGACATTCGCTGTCACTCCATTTGAAATTGTCTTCTTCGAAGCCCAAACGCTGGGCCAAGCGGCGGAATATTTCATTATTGGGTAAGGCTTCGCCGGGTGGCTCTATGCATTTGGTGTTGTAGGTGAGGTATAAATGTCCCCAGGATAAGATCATGTCTTCCTGCTCTGCACCCATGGCGGCGGGCAAGACAATATCTGCATACGACGCCGTATCTGAAATGAAATGATCGGCAACGATGGTAAACAGGTCTTCCCGCTTAAGCCCTTCGATGACCTTGTCAGTTTCGGGCGATTGGGTGACCGGGTTGGTATTCCACACCATGACAGACTTAATGGGCACTTCTAACGGCGTTTCGCCAAGCAGCGCCCTGCCCAATTGCAGGATATTAACGACGGGCGTGCCTTCAGGAATGAGGTCCGGCCTGCAAATCACGTCAAACTTGTAAGGATGCTCCCAGACAGGGAATTGCAGTGCACCGCCGCCGACATGACGCCAGGCACCAATGAGGGCGGGTAAAGAGGTCACGGCGCGAATGGCCTGACTGCCGCCATAACTGCGTTCCAGCGCGACGCCAATGCGGATGGCGGCTGGCGGCGTGGTCGCATATTCGCGGGCAAATAACCGAATCTGGTCAGCGGGGATGCCTGTGATGTCAGCTGCCCATTCCGGCGTGCAGGGTTTAGCTCTTTCCGCCAGCTCGGCATAACCCACGGTATATTTCTCAACATAGTCATGGTCAACCAAGTCTTCTGCAATGATCACGTGCATCATCGCCATCGCCAGCGCGCCATCGGTGCCAGGTTTAGGGGCAATATGCCAATCGGCTTCTTTTGCGGTTTTGGAGGCGAAAGAATCTACCACCACGACTTTGGCCCCTCTTTTTTGGGCGTCTTTAATAATGTGCCAGTGATGCAGATTGGTGGAGACAGAGTTACAGGCCCAGATGACGATGAAATTGGCATGGATAAAACTTTCGGGGTCCACGCCTGCGGTCGGCCCGACGGTCAGCAACCAGGCCGTGCAAGACCCTTCACCACAAAAGGTTCTTTCGCAAACGGTGGCGCCCAGCCGGTTGAAAAAGGCATCACCGCCGTTGAGGCCATGCACCAATCCCTGATTACCTAAATAACTCACAGGCAATATGGCGCGTGGACCATCTTCTTTAATCAATGCCTGCCAGCGATCAACAATCGTATCCAGGGCTTCATCCCAGCTGATGCGCTCAAACTGATTGGTCCCTTTGGGCCCTACCCGCTTCATGGGATACAGCAGACGGTTGGGGTGATAATGCCGCTTTTCGTAATCTTTTAATTTGACGCATAACCCGCCTCGCGTCATCGGATGATCAGGGTTACCTGAAACTGAAATCAGCTCGCCGTTTTTGACATGAAACTGCATCGCGCAAGTATCAGGACAATCATGCGGACAACCACCATGAAAGGTTTGGACTACATCTGCAACATCATTCATATGACACTCCAAGCGCACTGTTATATGCCGTCATGTTTTAAAAAGAATCAATGCAAGACAGGTCTGTCTATTCTAAATACTATACCCCTTAGCATGGAAATACAATGCTGCTGGATATTGATACTTTTTGTTCTTAAAGCGGATCATCGCCTGCAGATAAAAAGTTTGAACATGGGTTGCATGAATCGCTATTCAAACTCGATATAATCGTTCTAGGCGATACACAAACAAAATCAATTGTGTTTTCCCAGCGCCCCAATTTATGAATCGCCGCTTATTTTTAAGACTCAATCAATGCAAACCGCCACCCTGCGTGACTTAACCCAGCACTTTAGCCAACACGGTCGACTGGAAACCATTTACCTTCGTCCAGATCGCGGCCAGCCTTGTTTGTCACCCAATCAAGCCTTAGCGATAGCAAACCGTGGATTGCAAGGGGATAGAGCCAGCTTGCGCGCGTCATCACAAGCGAATGGCAGCAAACGGCAAGTAACCTTGCTGCAAGCCGAGCATTTACCGGTGATTGAGGCACTCACGGGGCGGGCGCAGGTCGATCCGGCGGTGCTCAGGCGCAACCTGATTGTCTCCGGGCTCAATCTGCTGGCGGCTAAATCACTGTTTAAAGATCAGCCCTTGCATCTATTGATAGGTGAAGTGGTGCTGGAGGTGACTGGCCCTTGTGAGCCATGCTCACGTATGGAGCAGGTGCTGGGGACAGGCGGTTACAACGCCATGCGTGGTCATGGCGGGGTCACGGCACGGGTTTTAAAAAGTGGGATACTGCAGCGAGGAGACCCGGTGCGGGTGATGGTCGCTGAGTCTGCAACAGATGCGCCGTTGCAATCGTCTTTGAGCTTCTAGCAGAAGCAGCCCGCAAAATTACTTTTTCCTGACTTGTCTTCGCCGTCTCCCCCCCTGACTTAGCCCGCTTCAATCCCCCGCGTTGAATCAGGGGTTGATACATTTCGTGACAAAATCTTTTGCACAATAATCGCACCAATTGTTAGATTAGCTGCCTAGCAAATGCAGCACTCAATGCGGTGATGCAAGGTTACGCCCTGTAAACAGATATCACAGTGAGCCCCACCCCAATTACAAACAACTCCCGTTTGCGATTTGGAATTTTCTTTTTCTGGAAAACCAGAATCGGGGGATGGGCGCGATAAAATGCAAGTCGCGGGGGTGAATGATTGACCGCATGAAGAGATGTTTGTATTTTCAACGTTGAGCAAGCATATTGAGTCGGCTATGTCTAATAAAAAAGCGCTATTGAACACTGCAATAGGACTGATTGCCCTGGGATTGGCACTCTGGTTCTGGAAACATTCGCGTACCGAGCAAGGGGCTGAGGTGCCCCAGGCCGAGGCGCAAGCTGGGCAAGGGCATGGTCGCGGACACGGTGGCCATCATGGCCCAGGGGGAGAAAAGCCCACGCCAGTGACAGCGGCCACGGTAACGGTTGCCGATATTCCGGTGACACATACGGCGCTGGGGACGGCGATTCCGTCTGCGGTGGTGACGGTGACCAGCCGCGTGGCCGGGCAATTGATTCAAGTGGCTTTTCAGGAAGGTCAGCTGGTCAAGCAAGGGCAGTTATTGGCGAAGATTGATCCGCGTCCGTTTGAAACGGCGCTGGGGCAGATTCAGGGGCAGGCGGTGCGTAACCAGGCCTTGCTCAAAAACAGCCAGATTGATTTGGAGCGCTATAAAACCCTGCAAGCGCAAGACTCGATTGCCTCGCAGCAAGTAGACTCACAAGCCTCGCTGGTGCAGCAATATCAGGGCACGGTGCAGGCCGACAAAGCCTCGGTGGAAAACGCCAGGTTACAGCTCAGTTTTACCAACATCACCGCGCCGATCAGCGGCCGTATTGGCTTGCGCCAGGTCGATAGCGGCAACAATATTGACACCACCAGCCCGATTGCGGTGATTAATGCGATTCATCCTATCCATGTGGTGTTTACGCTGCCGGAAGACCGCATCACGCGCCTGGTGGCACAAAGCCAGTCAAGCGCTGGCTTGCACAAACTCAAGGTAGAAGCGTGGGACAAAGGCAATACGCGGCGGTTGGCCAGCGGGGTGCTTGAGAGTATTGATAACCAGATTGATACGACTTCGGGCACACTTAAGCTCAAGGCGGCCTTTGCCAACGAGGACGACCACCTGTTTCCTAACCAGTTTGTGAATGTGAAACTGTTTAGCGAGACGATTCCGCATGCCAGCGTGATCCCGATCAATGCCTTGCAGCAAGGGCCGGACGGCGCTTTTGTGTATAAAATTGTGCCCGATACCAACGGCGAAAAAGTGGTGTTGCAAGCGGTGACCGTGGGGCATACCGACGCAGAAATCGCGGCCATTACCAAGGGCTTGCAGCCGGGTGACCGGGTGGTGAGCAGCGGCATTGATAAACTCAAGCAAGACGCCAAAGTGCGGGTCAAGGACCCGAATCACGCGCTGGATCCGGCTGAGCAGGCGGACCCAACGCCGGCCAGTGCTAGCGCTGACGGACAAGCATCCAAGCATAGACGTCGCGCGGCAGCCGGGGCATAAGCGGCACGCCTGACGATGATGAACCCTTCACGGCTGTTTATTTTAAGACCGGTGGCGACCTCGTTATTGATGGTCGCCATTCTGCTGGCAGGGCTGCTGGCGTATACCTTGTTGCCCAAATCTGCCTTGCCGCAGGTTGATTACCCGGTGATACAAGTGGTCACGCTCTACCCCGGCGCCAGTGCCGAGGTGATGGCGATGAATGTGACCTCACCGCTGGAGCGTCAATTTGGTTCTATGGCTGGCCTGGCACATATGTCCTCTGCCAGCTCTGGCGGCGTTTCAGTCATTACCTTGCAGTTCAGCCTGAAAAACAGCCTCGATGTTGCCGTCCAGTCAGTTCAGGCGGCCATGAACGCGGCCAGTACCTTTTTGCCTGCGGATTTACCCTCCCCGCCTATCTATAACAAGGTGAACCCGGCCGATGCCCCGGTGCTGACGCTGGCTGTGACTTCACAGAGCCTGCCATTACCAAAGTTACGCGATCTGGTGGATACGCGCATGGCACAAAAAATTGCGCAGGTGAGTGGCGTGGGCCTGGTCAGTGTGGATGGCGGGCAAAAACCGGCGATCCGCATTCAGGTGAATCAGCCCGTGCTGGCGGCCTACGGGCTGGGCATGAATACGCTGCGCACCATCATAGACAGCGCCAACTCCAACCAGGCCAAAGGCAATATTGATGGCCCCTTGCTGGCCTATGAACTCGATGCCAACAGCCAACTGCGGTCCGCAGAGGAATACCGTAACCTGATTATTGCCAACACCGGTGACCGGCCCGTGCGCCTGCGGGATGTGGCCGAGGTGAAAGAAGCACAAGAAGACTTGTATATCTCTGCCTGGGCCAACCAAACGCCCGCCATTCTGGTCAATATCCGCCGCCAGCCCGGCGCCAATGTGATTGAGGTGGTCGAGCAGATTCGCGAGCGTCTGCCCGGCCTGACGGCGGGCTTGCCGGCCGATGTCAGCGTCAGCGAACTCACTAACCGCACGCATACCATCCGCAGTGCGCTTGAAGATGTGCAGTTTGAGCTCATGCTGGCCATTGCCCTGGTGGTGATGGTGATCTTCCTGTTTTTGCGCACGGCGGCGGGCACCGTCATCCCCAGTTTGACTGTGCCGTTGTCGCTGGTGGGCACGTTTAGCATCATGTATGCGGCGGGCTTTAGCATCAACAACCTCACCCTGATGGCGCTGACCATTGCCACCGGCTTTGTGGTCGATGATGCCATTGTCATGATTGAGAATATCGCGCGCCATATTGAAGAAGGCGAGACGCCGATGAATGCCGCCATCAAGGGCGCCCGCCAGATCGGTTTTACCATCATCTCGCTGACCTTTTCACTGATTGCGGTGCTGATCCCCTTGCTGTTTATGGGCGATGTGATTGGCCGCTTGTTCCGGGAGTTTGCCGTCACACTGGCGGTCGCCATCCTCATTTCGGCGGTGGTCTCGCTCACCCTGACGCCCATGCTGTGCGCGCGCTTGCTCAAACCGGCCAAAGCCCCTGTCGCAAACCAGACTAACCTCATAGACCGCATCATTGCCTATTACGGCAGAGGACTGCAGGTTGCCTTGCGGCATCAGCCGCTGGTATTGCTGCTTGCGGCCGCCTCGCTGGTGCTGACGGTCACGCTGGTGATCAGCATCCCCAAAGGCCTGTTCCCGACCCAGGATACCGGCTTTATCCAGGTGATGACCGAGGCCAACGGTTCGGATGCCTTCAGCGTCATCAGCCACAAGCAGCAAGCCGTGGTAGAAGCCATTTTGCAGGATGCCGATGTAGAAAGTATTTCTTCGGTGGTGGGCGTGGATGGGGTCAACACCACGCATAACAGTGGCCGTATGCTGATCAACCTCAAGCCCTACCCGCAACGCCAGGCCAGCGCCAGCGAGGTCATCACCCGCTTGCAATCTCGCCTGGAGGCCACCGCCCCGCTCAAGCTGTTTATGCAACCGGTGCAAGACCTGACGCTGTCAGACCGTGTCAGCCAGACGCAGTATCAATACCTGCTGACCAGCACTGACCCGCAGGCCTTGCAAAGCGCACTCCCCGGCTTTATGCAAGCACTGCGCAAGCTGCCGCAACTGACCACCGTCACACATAACTTGCACAGCGACGGCCTGCGCGCCGCCGTGACCGTGGACCGCGACAGTGCCGGGCGGCTGGGCATTACCATGGCGGATGTGGACAATGCGCTCTATAGCGCCTTTGGCCAGCGCATGATCAGTACCATTTTCACCCAGGCCAATCAGTACCGCGTGATTCTTGAGTCGCAACCATCCTCGGCCTCTGGCTTGCAGGCGCTGGATCAGGTTTATGTCACCAGCAATACCGGGCGCCAGGTGCCGCTGGCGAGTATCGCCCGCATCAGCGAGCAACCGGCGGCGCTGGTGGTGAACCGGGAAGACCAGTTACCCTCGGTCACCATTGGCTTTAACCTTGCCGACGGCTATGCCCTGGGGGATGCTGTGGCCGCGATTGATGCAGTCAAACAGCGCATGCAATTCCCGGCCACCATGATTAGCCGCTTTCAGGGCGCGGCCGCCGCCTTTAATGCCGCACTCGGCAACGAATTATTTTTAATGTTGGCCGCCATCCTCACCATGTATATCGTGCTGGGCATTTTGTATGAAAGTTATATCCACCCGCTGACCATCCTCTCCACCTTGCCTTCAGCGGGCGTCGGCGCCTTGCTGGCCCTCATGCTGACCGGGCACCCGCTCAGCGTGATTGCCATCATCGGCATTATCCTGCTGATCGGCATTGTGCAAAAAAATGCCATCATGATGATTGATTTTGCACTGGAGGCCGAGCGCCATCATGGCAAGTCGCCTGAAGAAGCCATTTATGAAGCCTGCCTGCTCAGGTTCCGGCCTATCCTGATGACCACACTGGCGGCGCTGTTAAGTGCCGTGCCGCTGGTCACCGGCGATGGCCCCGGCTCAGAATTGCGTGCGCCGCTCGGCATTGCCATGATAGGCGGCCTGTTAGTAAGCCAGCTGCTCACCTTGTTCACCACGCCTGTCATCTACCTGATGTTTGACCGCCTGGCACAGCCTGGTCAGCGCAAAGCTGTCGCACACAGCGAGGCGAACCCATGAGTGGGCTCACGCTGTTTTTGCGCCGCCCCGTGGCCACCACCTTGCTGGCACTGGCGATTGCCTTGCCCGGCATTGCGGCTTATGTGGCGCTGCCGATTGCCTCGCTGCCGCAAGTGGAAATGCCCAGCATCGATGTGTTTGCGCGGCTGCCTGGCGCCAGCGCCGAAACCATGGCCTCGGCTGTGGCCTCACCGCTGGAGCGTTCGCTGGGCAATATTGCCGGCCTCAACGAGATGACCTCCAGCAGCACCAAAGGCCAGACCCGGGTCAGTTTGCAGTTTGATCTGGACCGCAATGCAGACAGTGCCGCACGCGATGTGCAAGCGGCCATCAATACCGCCATCCCCTTGCTGCCAGCCGGCATGCAAAGCAACCCAACCTGGCGCAAGAGTGGCCCGACCATGATCATGCATATCGCGCTGACCTCGGACCGCTACAGCCAGTCCGAGCTGTACGATGTGGCCTACAGCCTGGTCGGGCAGCGCATCTCGCAAGTGGATGGCGTGGGCCAGGTCAACGTCAATGGCAGTGCCTTGCGGGCGGTCAGGGTAGAAGTGAATCCGCTCACTGCCAATCAATATGGCATTAGCCTGGACCAGATCCGCACGGCCATCGCCAATGCCAACGCCCATTTACCCAAAGGCTTTATCGAGAGTGCCAGCAAACGCTGGCAGCTTGAGGTGAACGACAGTAACCGCCAGGCGGCCGATTTTCGTGATTTGATTGTGGCCTGGCGCAATGCCGCCCCGGTCAGGCTGCGCGACATTGCCGAGGTGAAAGACTCGGTGCAGGAGCTGCGCAGCGCCGGCAGCGTCAAGCAAAAGCCCGGCGTGGTCATCGCGGTGAATAATATCCCGGGCGCCAACATTGTCGCCACGGTTGATGGCATCAAGGCCTTGCTGCCCAGGCTGCAGCCCTTGTTGCCGCCTGGCATTGCCATGGAAGTGCTCATAGACCGCAGCACCATCGTCCGCAAATCGTTAGAAGAAGTCGAACACAGCCTGCTGATCTCGATTGGATTGGTGATCGTGGTGACTTTTCTGTTTTTAAAAAGCGGGCGCGCGGCGCTGATTCCCAGCATCGCCATTCCGGTGTCCTTGCTGGGGACGCTGGCCGTGATTTACCTGTGCGGTTTCAGCCTCAATAATCTGACCCTGATGGCGCTCATTATTGCCACCGGCTTTGTGGTGGATGATGCGATTGTGGTGGTCGAAAATACGGCCCGGCACATTGAACATGGCCTCAGCCCCTTGCAGGCAGCGCTGCGGGCAGTGCACGAGGTGTCATTTACCATTATCGCCATGAGCCTGGCGCTGATTGCGGCATTTATTCCGCTGCTGTTCATGGACGGTGTGGTCGGGCGCATGTTCCGCGAGTTTTCAATCACGCTGGCCAGTGCGGTGATCATTTCATTGCTGGTGTCGCTGACACTGACACCCGTCCTCTCCTCCAAACTACTGCGGCCGCAAGCAGCAAAGCATGGCGCAAAGGCTGGTGGCGCTGACCATACGAGTCCCGCTCCCGCCACGCAGGACCAGCCCTGGCCAGCCTCAGTGTATCAGCGTGTGCTGCGCTGGAGCCTGCACCACAGGCGCCTGATTCTGCTGCTCTTCACCGTGGCCATCGCCAGCAACCTTTATCTGTATACCCTGGTGCCCAAGGGCTTTTTTCCGCTGCAAGATACCGGCCGCTTGCAAGGCAACTTCGAGGGCGACCAGAATCTGTCGTTTTGGGCCATGCGTGAAAAAGTGGCCCAATTCATGCAGATCATCGCCCGCGACCCCGATATCGATACCTATTATGAATACACGGGCGGCTTTGGCGGTGGGCAATCCAATACCGGCATGCTCAATGCGCGGCTGAAACCCCGTGCAGAGCGCCAGGCCTCGGCGCAAGAAGTGGTGGATCGCTTGCGCCCGCAACTGGACCGCGTGGCCGGAGCGTCGTTACGGTTGCGACCACAACAGGAATTCAATATCGGCTTGCGTCCCGGCTCGGCAGAATACCAATACACCTTGCTCTCCAGCAACGTAGACGATTTGCGCCAGTTTGCTCCCAAACTCAAAGATGCCATGGCCAAGCTGCCGCAACTGACTGACGTCTCCAGTGATGCACAAGACAAGGGCTTGCAGATTAATCTGGTGGTGGACCGCGATGCGGCCACGCGCCTGGGCATCACCCAGCAGCAAATTGACAGTGCCTTGAATGATGCCTTTGGCCAGCGGCTAGTCTCCACCATTTACGAGCCGCTCAATCAATACTATGTGGTGATGACGGTGGCGGCCCGCTTTGCGCAGGGGCCGGAATCCTTACAGAATATCTACCTGACCAGCCTGAAAAACCAGCGCATTCCGCTGGCCAGTTTTGCCCACTGGCAACCGGTGAATACGCCGCTGGCGGTCAACCACCAGGGGCAGTTTGCCGCCGCCACGGTCTCGTTTAACCTGGCCCAGGGCTATGCGCTGGATGCCGCCAGCCAGGCCATCGAATCGACCTTTGCCGCGCTGGCGCCGCCAGAGAGCATCCATGGCACCTTTGCCGGCAAAGCCAAAGCGTTTCAGGATTCCATGGATAGCCAGCCGTGGCTGATCCTGACCGCCGTGATCGCGATCTACATCGTGCTGGGCATGCTGTACGAAAGCCTGATCCATCCGCTGACCATCCTCTCCACCCTGCCCTCGGCGGGCATAGGCGCCTTGCTGGCCCTGTTATGGTTTGACAGCGAGTTGACCATTATCGCCATGATAGGCATTGTGCTCCTGGTGGGCATTGTCATGAAAAACGCCATCATCATGATTGATGCGGCGATTCATTTGCGGCGTGAACACGCGCTCTCTGCTGAAGCTGCCGTCACCCAGGCCTGCCTGCAACGCTTGCGGCCCATTTTAATGACCACGCTGGCGGCGGTACTGGGGGCGGTGCCCTTGTTGCTGGGTGTCGGCGATGGTGCTGAAATCCGCCAGCCGCTGGGCATCTCCATTGTCGGTGGCCTGCTGGTAGGGCAAGTACTGACGCTGGTCACCACGCCCGTGGTTTATCTGTATCTGGATGATGCGGGACGTTGGCTCAGCCAGCGTTTCGGCCTCTCGTTAAACTCAAATTCTTTGAAGAATCAAACGGTATGAACATAGTCAAAATGTGGGTGCTGGCCATGGCGGGCCTGATGATACAAGGATGCAGTGTCTGGCAAGACTATGTACGCCCGCGCGTCGAGATACCGGCACAATACAAAGAACCGCCGCCTGCAGGCTGGAAAGTGGCAGAGCCCGGTTCACCAGAACTGTCTGCGGCCTGGTGGGAACGCTACAACGATCCCCAACTGACCGCCTTACTCACCCAGGCCAATCAAGCCAACTACACCATCCTGATTGCGGAAGCCAATTATCGGCAAGGGCTGGCACTGGCGCGGGCGAGCCACTCGCCGCAATTGCCCGCACTCAACGGGCAGGCAGGCGCCACCCGCGGAGAGACCACCAATACCACTGGCGTGCGCAGTGATTACAGCATTGGCCTCAACGCCAGTTGGGAGATGGACTTGTGGGGCAGGATACGTAACAGCGTGATTGCCGGCGAAACCAATGCCGAAGCCACGGCCGCCGACCTGGCAGCGGCCAAGCTCTCGGTCCAGTCTACGCTGGCACAAACCTATTTTCAGCTCAGGATTCTGGACTCGCAAAAGCTGCTGCTGGATAACACGGCCAAAAGCTTTGATCGCTCCCTCAAGCTGACCACCAACCGCTATAACGTGGGCTTGGCGTCGCGCACGGAAATCGCCCAGGCCGAAACGCAATTGCGCAATACACTGGCACAGTCGATTGATATCAGCGCCTCGCGCGCACAACTGGAGCATGCGATTGCAATACTGATCGGCAAGCCGCCAGCAGAATTGTCCATCCCCGAACAACCATACAAAGACGTGGCCAATTTGTCCCTACCCGCCGCGAATACAGGCTTGCCTGCCAGCCTGCTGGAACGCAGACCAGACATTGCCGGGGCTGAGCGCAGGGTCGCCTCCGCCAATGCACAGATCGGCGTTGCGCGTGCGGCACTCTTCCCCACGCTGACGCTGGGCGCGACCTTTGGCTATAGCGACAACAGCCTGAGCAATCTGCTTTCGCTGCCTAACCGCCTCTGGTCACTGGGCCCCGCGCTGGCCGGGCCGATTTTTGATAACCAGCTGCGTAGATCGAACACCAATGCCGCCATTGCCCGCTACGATGCCAGTGTCGCCACCTATAAACAAACCGTGATTAATGGCTTGCGCGAAGTTGAGGATAATCTGGCCTTGCTGCGTATTCTGGAGGCGGAGGCAAAAGAACAGGAAACCGCCGTCAAATTTGCACGCGAAGCCGTCACCCAAACCGAAAACCGCTACCGCGCCGGCATCAGTGAATACCAATACGTGGTCAACGTGCAGTCCACGCTGTTGAGCGCCGAGCGCAACCTGCTCTCCATCACCGGGCGCAGGCTCAATGCTTCAGTGGCTTTGATGGTGGCACTGGGTGGCGCTTACGTGCTGCCCCAGTCTAACTATTAAGTCTGAACAGGCCACTGGATAGGTGCAACCCCATTGAGCATGGGTTTGGCAAATAAAAATCCCTGAAACAAATCAACGCCGGCAGATTGTAACCAGCACCATTCTTCCACGGTCTCTACCCCTTCGGCCACAATCGTAATGCCCAGCGCATGGGCACACTCAATCAGCGCCCGCACAATCGCCTGCTTGGGGCCATCCTTGTGAATATTTTCGACAATGAGTCTATCCACCTTAAGCTTCTCAGGCTGGAATTTGGACAGCAAGGTCAGCCCGGCAAAGCCGGCACCAAAATCATCAATCGACACGCTAATGCCTGCCAGACGTAATTCCCTGATGGCGCGCTGAAAGTCATCAAAGTTGGCGATAGACTCTTGCTCGGTGATTTCAACGATGATTTGCTGCGGCTTGAAATCAAACTGTGCGATATAACTGAGCAGCTTTTCCACCGCATTGGGCACCCGCACCAAAGACATCGGCAACAGGTTGATGGATAACTTGATCGGTCCCAGTTGCATCTGCGATGCCAGGGCCAACGCGTGCTGCTTGGATTCCAGATCGAATAGATATAACTCCTCGGCTGACAATCCCTCAAAACACTGCTGCGGGGAGCCGCCAGACGGGCTGCGGATCAGCGCTTCAATCGAAGAGATCAGTCCGGTCAGCGGAGAAACAATCGGTTGAAATGCAAACTGGCAAGCCGCCTGCTGAATGCGGGCAGGATTCACGACATCAAAAGGGGATGGTTGGGGCTGAAACTGCCAGTCTTCCGCGTGCAGTGTCCGCTCGCCATCGCTCCAGCGGGAGGTGGCAAAGGCCGTGATCAGTTTAATAACACGGTCATGATCGGGGAGCGACTCGCCGCTATTAAAGGTAGCCCCCTCTGACAACAGGGCATAAATGTCTTCACCATACACCTTTTGCACATCAATGCAGTACATGGACCAGCCGCCAAATCGCCGCGCAGGAGAAAAGTCCTCCATCAGCTTGACCACATTACGATGCCTGTCATCCAAGGTAATCAGATGATAAAGCAGCTTGATGGCAATATCCGGACCTTCCAGATATTGCAGAAAATAGTCGCCATCGTATAAGAGCACGCCTGAAATGGCATTCTTTTGATTCTTTTCAGCAGCAGCGTCAACCAATGCAGCAAGTTCATCCCCCACCAGCTGCTTCACTGAGCGACTTTTATACACCAATACCGTAAACATATTTATTACAAAAACAAATTTATATTAATGCATTATACAAACAAAAATTAATCTAAACATAAAAACATTATCCAAACTGGCCAAAAAGTTAGATGTTTCAACGGAAAACCGTCAACACTGTAGTGGGAAGATGTGACACTTTTATTTTTAAACCCTGTCACCCGCACATTCAGGTGTGACATCGCATGCTGGACGCGTGAATGGAGGCTGGCATTGCGCTAATCGCCCGCTGCTAGCTGAGACTGGAAATCGTCGCCCCCAGGGTGATCAGGCCAATGCCCATGATTTGTGCCGGGCTTAGATGCTCGGCAAACAAATAAACCGAGACCAGTGGCACGGTGGCATAGGCAATGCCAGAGATCAAATGTGCCTTGGAGAGGTCGGTGCGAGACATGAGCAGCATCCAGCAACAAAACGCCACCAGTAGCAGCATCACCCCTCCCACCAGCGCAGGCTGCAGCAACAGTGAGCCGGCAAAGGCAAAAAAACTCTGCCAGCTTTCCAATGAGGCCGCGCCAACCTCCAGCGAGGCCATCTTGAATAACACCTGACTAAACGTATCGCAGAAAATCAGCAGTGAAAATAACCAGACGACACTGGCGTTAGATGTTCTGGTCAAAGTTTTCATAAGCAAGCAATTTGGCCAGACAAGCCAGCGGTTGATTCAGGAAGCGATTGGTATGTTTAAACAGCAAATAAGTGTCTTCAAGCTCGGCACCCAGTCTTTTCTTTACCTCGTAGGAGGCCTGTCCGCTTTGAAACTGCGTGATGCCATCGCGCAGGCACATCTCGATATTATAGATCCAGCTTAAGAAGTAAATATTGTGCTCCGCCGCGACAGGCTGGTGCATGCCAATGTATTTATCCATCAGGGTATGGCCGTTGTGCAGTAGCATGTTAAACGCAATCAGTTTGCCTTCGAGGTAATACAGCACAAAGCGGGTATTTTCTGGCATCAGGCCAGCCACAAACTCAAAAAAGCTGCTGGTCAGTTTTTCAAACTTCAATTCGCTGCGCTCATAGGTTTCGAGATACAGCTGGTAGATTTCGTCCAGATTGGACGGCATGCCCTGCACTTCGCGGATTTCAATCTGCGAGCGTTTTTTGAGCTTTCTGCGCAGGTCTTTGCGCGTGGCATAACTCAGGCTGGCGAAGTAGGCCTCCATCGAGTCAAATGCGATCTGATTAACGGCGACCGGCATGTTTCTGAGCGTGCTGTAGCCCAGCGCATTGAGCGGGGCACCCACTTTTTGCAGGTCACGTGCCAGCACATCTTTAAAGGCAATCACCGAGGCACCGGCTTTGGCGGCAATTTTTTGCAACTGCGCATTGAGGGCCTGCATCATGGCCGGATCAAACGGATAGTCAGGATGCAAGGTCATTTTGCAGGCATCCGTGATTGGCGAACCGACGCAAAGTAATTTGACCCGCATCAGGAAAGGAATACGCTCGCGGACTTTTTGCAGCAAGGGTTTCAGGCGCCCTTGCACCGTGGTATCCAGGTTGTAATCGGTGATAAAAAACGGCGCCAGGCAAACAATGACCTGATTTTTCTTGACCGCCAGGTAACCGGTTTTAAAGCCCTGCACATTGGCGGAGTCAAACGCCAGATGCAAGCGGTAGCCTTCGAGATCATCCTTTAACAGCGTTTTCCAGGTTTCCTCGGGAAACTTGGCGGCACTGTAGCCAATTTCGACGTCAAACACAGGCGTTTCGGCACTGAGGTTGGAATCCATATATAAGGCAGTTTGCATGATTAGATCTTTCTCAAAATAAGGACACCGCTGGTACCACCAAAGGCAAACGAGTTACTCATGACAGTCTCGAGATGCTGAACGGGTTGCGCCTGGTTGGCCACGTAATTCAAATCACATTCCGGGTCTGGGGTGTGCAAATGCATGGTGGGCGGCAAGGTGTTTTGCTGCAAGGCGACAATGCAGGCGACCAACTCGACCGCGGCCGCAGCGCCCATCAAGTGACCATGCATGGATTTGGTGGAGCTGACCGGAATCTGCGCCGCCGCCTCACCAAACACTTGCTTGATCGCACGGGTCTCGGTTACATCGTTGAGCTGGGTGCCGGTGCCGTGAGCATTGATATAGCTGATCTGCTCAGGGTTGAGGCCGGCATCTTGCAAGGCTTTTTGCATGGCCAGGGCCTGACCTTCGACCGAAGGCTGGGTCATATGGCTAAAGTCATTTGACGTGCCAAAACCGACGATTTCCGCCAGAATATGCGCGCCGCGCGCACTGGCATGCTCGTAGGTTTCGAGCACGAACACAGCCGCACCTTCACCGAGTACCAGGCCCGTTCTATCGGCAGAAAACGGTTTGCAGGAGGCTGCAGCGGCTTGCGGGTCTTCTTTGGCGAGGGTACGCAACGCCTCCCAGGCCTTGATGGTGCCAAAGGTGAGCAAGGCTTCACTGCCGCCGGCCAGCGCCGCTTCACAGCGGCCAAAGGCAATCTGTTTGGCGGCTTCACCAATGGCAATCGCGGCAGAAGAACAAGCGGTGGAAATGGTTTGATTCGGGCCAGCGAGCTGGTATTTGGTCGCAATTTGCGAGGCAGCGGCACTGTTCATCGCCATGAGCACCGTAAACGGTTTGAGCCGGTTCAGGCCCTGTTTGAACAAGCGCGCATAGCCTTCTTCCGTGGCGGCAGCGCCACCCATGCCGGTGCCGATAAAGCAACCAAGCGCGTCTGGGCTGAAGGCAGCCAAATCGATACCAGACTGCTGCAAGGCTTGCTCGGCACTGTGCAAGGCAAACTGGCTGACGCGGTCGAGCAAGGCTAGCTCCTGGCGGCTGAAATGCTGCTCGGGCTCAAACTGGCACTGGGCAGCAATCCGCGTTTCGAGCTGCTCGGCAAACTCGGCCTTGAGCGCACCAATGCCTGACACCCCATTCAACAGGCTTTGTTGAAAGGTCGTCACATCGTTGCCTAGCGGCGAAACGATGCCCGCCCCCGTGATCACCACCCGGCGCGGCATGCTCATTATGCGCTGGCCTCGGTCTTGAGCAAGTCGTCCAGCATGCGCACCACATCTTCTACGGTGGCAATCTCTTCTGAAGGGTTAGGCACCTTGATGCCATACTGATCTTCAGCCTGGAAGATAATGTCAAAAATATCCAGCGAGTCCAGGCCAAGGTCGACCAGCTTGCTTTGCGGTGTAATCGTCTTCTGGTCTATCTCCAGCTTGCTGGCGATCAGGCCGCTGACGACTTCAAATGTATTCTGTGTATTCTGCATAAGCACTCCTTACTTATCTCACTTCTAGTGATCAGGCGTTAATCACGGACAAACAAAACTCTGCACTGCGTCTGGCGATATCATCCTTGCGCTTGTCCAGTGTCACCACGTGGTAGGTATCGCCGATATAAAAGGTTTCCACATGCTTGCTGGCAATTTCTTTTTCTACCAGATAGGCATTTTTAAGGCTGGCCATGTCATCCTCGGTCGAATGCACAATCAATACCGGGCAAGTCACTTGTGGCAACTGCTTGCGCGCTGCGCGGATCAATTTGACACTCTGGTAGATGACGGTCGCCGGGGTCTTGAAATAGCCGATTTTTTCCGAGGTACGGGCATCTTTGTTTTCAAGCACGGCTGCCACCATGGCGCGCGTACGTTCGCACTTGATGCCATAAGGCGCGGTTTCTTCCCACTGCATGACATAGCGCAAGGGCGAATACAGCACCAGGGGCAACAAAAAGCGTTGCTTGAACAGGGGGATATTCCAGCCGTCATAGACAAAGGTCGCCGACAACAGCACCACGCCAGCCACTTCTTTGCCGTGTTTGGCAGCCACCAGCAAGGCAATCAGGGCGCCCATAGACAGGCCTGAAACAAACACGCTTTTATAATGTTTGCGCATCTCGAGAAAGACGGCTTCAATCGAGGTAAACCACGCTTGCCAGCGGGTGCGGCTCAACTCCTGCACCGAGGCACAATGCCCGGCCAGCACCGGGCACACGACAGACAGGCCTTTACGGGCGATTTGCTTGCCGTAATGTTTCATTTCTGCAGGCGTGCCGGTCAAACCGTGGACCAGTAATACGGCGTGTTCTGACTGTTGCAGCCAGAAGCCGTTTTCGCCTATCAGTTGTTGCAATGTGTTCATGTGTTGCTCCCTAACAACCCAACGCCGGCTACAATGAGCAAGGCCCCCAGCCAGCGCTTCATGCCAATCTGTTCATTTAACGCCAGTCGTGACACCAGCATGATCAATACAATGGTGATGCTATACATCGGAAAAGCCTGGCTCAGCGAAGAAGCGGACAAATAGGTAATCCAGATCACGTATTCCACCACGTAGACCAGCAAGCCGGCCGGCACATGCCAGCGGCTCAGGCAAGACCGCAACAGCGCCATCGGCGAAGTTTCTACCGTGGTTTCCGGTTGCATGGCACCCAGCTTAAACAAGGTGGTGCCCAGCGTATCCAGCAGGACGGCTGCGACAAATAATGCGCCGGTATGTATCATCATGCGCCCCCCTTCAGGGCATGCAACAAGCGCAGGTTGGCGGCAGCATTAACCCGGGCGGCAGCCTGCACAGACTCACGCGGATGCACTTTGCGGTCTAAATAAGAGGCGATCCATTTGAGTGGTGAACGGAACCGCACCGGCGAAAAGTCGCCCACCGTATCCGCACCTATGAGCTGTTTATGCTGGCTGAGCGCCTGGATGACGGCGGTGACGGTGGCCAGTGGCAGACTCCCCTGCTCCCAGTTGGTCTTGGCGTCTGCCGCTTGCAGGCAGTCTTTATCAATGCTGATATAGACCTGCTCAGTGTCTATGTACGACAGCACCTCTTGAATCCCCGTCACCAGGTCTTGCGCCAGCTTGCTGTGCAAAAACAGGGGCTGCGGCGCATTCACCTGCACCTTGCGATAGGGCAACAAAATGATTTTTTGCTGCAGAAAGCTTTCTACATCGCCTTTTTTAAACTGATCGTGATCAATATCGCCACTTTCGAGGCCGACGATGATCACGCGCTTGACCTGTGGCAAACGGGCCAGTTGATAGACCCAGGTACCACAGTGATACTGATGCGGTGGCTGCATCCAGTCAGGATGATTGTCAAACAGCACCACCGTCAACGGCGTTTCAAAACGCGCAATCAAGGCCAGTGAGATATGGTGGTAGTCGCCGGAACCAATCAGCGAAAATTGCGGCAGGCTTGTGCGCGGCCGCAACTGGCTGGCCATGGCGGCAAACGCCTTGGCGGAAGCCCACAGGCGCGTCGCCGTTTCATGCTGGCGCATGGCATGCAGCACCGGCTGCACCCCTTGCGCGTTCAGCATGGCCAGCTGCGCCTGAATGCTGCCATCAAAATCGTAAGCGACCACTTCCATCTCAAGCAAGTTACTCTGCCCCGCAACGCTTGAGCAGCATTTCAAACAGCTGGATACCCAGGTCGATTTCTTCCTCGGTAATCATCAGCGAAGGCGCCAGCGTGATCACGTTTTTCTCGTAGCCACCGATATCCAGCACCAAGCCATACTGCTTGTCACCGATCAGCAAATCGCCTTTCAGGCCTTCGTTAAACATGCGGTCAGCCAGGGCACGACTCGCGGTGAAACCGTCGCTCTCGCACAACTCGATTCTGAGCGCCAGGCCCAGACCGCTGACATCGCCCACGCATTTCCAGCGCGACTTCAGTTCATGCAGACGCTTGAGGAAATGCGCACCCCGTTGACGTACATGCGGCTCAAAATCTGACTCTTGCGTCATTTTCAACACTTCGAGCGCCACGGCAGTGCCGAGCGGATTCGAGGCAAAAGTAGAGTGGGTTGAGCCTGGTGGGAATTTTTCTGGCGAGATCAATTCTTCGCGCGCCCAGATCCCGGACAACGGATTCAAGCCGTTGGTGATCGCCTTACCAAACACAAAAATATCCGGCACGATGCCAAAGTTTTCCCAGGACCACAATTTACCCGTCCGGTAAACGCCCATCTGAATTTCGTCGGCCACCAGCAACACATTGCGTTTTTTCAGTGAAGCTTGCAGCTTTTGCATATATCCCTCAGGCGGAATAATGTAGCCACCGGTCCCCTGCATAGGCTCGATATAAAACGCGCCAAATTCACACTGTTTGGATTTTTCATCCCAGAAAGACTGGTATTCGGTTTCAAACAGTTTTTCAAACTCTTTGTGGCAATAGGTATCGCAAGTTTCCACTTTCATGTCATACGGGCAACGGAAGCAGTATGGATACGGCACAAAGTGCGCGCGGTCAGCAAAGTTGCCAAACCGGCGGCGGTAACGGTAGCTGGAAGTAATCGCAGAGGCGCCCAGTGTACGGCCGTGGTAACCGCCCATAAATGCAAACTGATGTGTTTTACCGGTATGGTTACGCACCACTTTCAAGGAGTCTTCAACCGCTTGTGCCCCGCCGACGTTGAAGTGGACGCGACCTTTGACCCCATACTTTTCTTCCATGTAGCGGCAGATGATTTCTGCCAGCTCGACTTTTTCCTTGTGCAGGTATTGGCTGGCCAGTTGAGGCAAGGTATCAATCTGCTTCTTCAGTACATTGGCAATGCGCTCATTTTTGTAGCCGAAATTGACAGCGGAATACCACATTTGCCAATCGAGGTATTTCACCCCTTTTTCGTCATACAAAAAGCTGCCATCACAGCCCTCAAACACTTTCGGGGGATCGGCATAGTTCACCGTGTCACCATGTGAACAGTACTGATTGTTCTTATCAAGAATTTCTATAATTTTTTGGTCCATAATGAAATCGCCTCACTAGGCTGTTTGGTGGGTAAGGGTGGTTGAAATCTGACATTCGGGCCAGTCTTGCAAGACGGCCACGACATCATCAAAGGTTGAAAACGGAATAAAAGGAATCTGGTTTTTTTCGCAATGCTTGACCAGTGAGCCTTTGGCAAATACCACATCAGCGCGTTTGGCCAGACAGGCGTCTGACTTGCCATCGCCGATCAACACCACTTTTTCGCCAGGATAGGCGCGCTGGGCCGTGGCAATCGCACATTTGCAATTGCCGTTGCCGCCCGCACAATCAGGCTGACGGTTAGGGAAAGTCATGCGGATGCCTTTGGGTTCAAAGTTCAGGCGATTGGCAAACACCGGCAGCTCAGGAAAGGCGGAATGTTGCATGGAAACCTTGATCGCATGATCCAGGCCATCGCTGGCAATCACCACACGCGCAAACTGGCGGGCAAAGCTATGAAACTGGCAAAAGCTACGGTCTAGCTCTATGGTGCGGAAAAAACTTTCGAGGGCAATGTGATCGGCCTCAACCAGCGCCAACTGGTTGCTCATGCAGGTGACGGCATCGATCTCGCCCGCCAGCCACGACTGCTCATACTGCTGCCAACGGTCATCGGCAAACTTCTCCAGCAAGGCATCAATCGTGTCCGACTTTGAAATGGTGCCATCAAAATCCACAATAAATAACATCACCCTCTCCTTATTTTTCGACAACAGCAATCTGGTCCGAACAGCAGGCCTCTCCTGTTGCGCCTACCAGTCAATCTTGGTTACGGCGTCATCATGCAGTCAAATTCTTACGAAACACTTACAGTCATTCAGTGGCCAAATTGATGTAAGCAAGCTGTAAGTAGGCATGAGGCAAGCTAGCAGTAATCTTGAAGCAGGACTCAGATGAATGCGTATTTTGTTGGTTGAGGATGATGTGGTACTCGGTGATGCCGTCGTGCAATCGCTAGTCAATGCAACCTATGCGGTTGACTGGTTCAGAAATGGCAAGGACGGTGTACTGGCGGCACAAGCACAAACCTATGATCTGGTGTTACTGGATTTGGGGTTGCCGTTTTTAACCGGCTTTGAAGTCATTCAGCGCTTGCGCAACAGCAAACAATCCGTCCCTGTCATCGTGCTGACCGCGAATGACAACCCGGATGATATCGTCAACGCCTTTGACATGGGCGCGGATGATTACCTGATCAAACCATTCAGACTGCCCGAACTGGCTGCCAGAATCCGCGCCCAGATCCGGCGCGTGAATGCGCACTACTCCTCCAAGATTACGATAGGTCCGCTGGAACTGGACACCAAGGAGCATAGCGTTCACCTCAAGGGCGAGAAACTCAGTGTGTCGCCACGCGAGTTTTCCTTACTGGAAACCCTGGCCAATAAATGCGGCAAGCTGGTAACCAAAGAGGCGCTGATTGAAAGCCTCTGCAACTGGGAACAGGATATCGGCCAGAACGCGATTGAGGTCTATGTGCACCGCTTGCGCAAAAAACTGGGCGACGGCGAGGTCTGCATTTCCAACGTACGCGGTCTGGGCTATATCATGGAACAAAAAAATCCATGAATCGACTGTTCAAATTGAGCCAAGGCCGCACCCTGCGCAAACAGTTATTCTTGTGGGTGACCATCCCCATGTTCATCCTGGTGCCGCTGGACACCACCATTTTGTACAAGGTGGGGAGCCACTTTATTGAGCAATCGTTTGATGAGATGCTGGAGGATATTGCCAATGACGTGATCGCCATGATCAGCGAATCCGGCAAGACCCCGGAAAATTTCAGAATGAGCACGGAATCACAAACAGTGCTGTTTTCTGACAAGGATGATAAAACCTATTTTGCGATTTACGACGCGCAAGGCCATTATTTAAGTGGCGACCCGACACTGCCCTTTAACCACAAGGACAGCTTGAATCATCGTCATTTACGCTATGCCAGAGCGCATGGCGAGGTCGTGCGATTGCTTAATCAGAAAAGCACGATCGTCGATCATCAGAACCAGCCGCTCATGTACTCTGTGTTGATTGCCGAAACCGTGCACAAACGTAATGACTTGCGCAGCCGGATTCTATTCGCCATCGTCCTGCCACAGTTGCTCCTGCTGCTGGTCTGCAGTGTCATGCTGTTAGCCGGGGTGACCAAGGGTCTACGGCCACTGCACGAGCTCAACGAAGAGATCGCCAAACGCTCCAGCACGCAACTGGACCCGGTCATGCTCAACAACGTGCCCGAAGAGGCCATGGTGTTGATCAACTCGATCAATCTGCTCATGGGCAGGCTCAATAACGCCATCCTGGCGCAGAACCAGTTTATTGCCGATGCCGCCCATCAATTGCGTACCCCATTGGCGGGCATACAGGCGCAACTGGAGCTGGCATTACGCCATGAGCAGGCCAAGGACCAGTCTCAACACCAGCTGGGCATGATCAGCGAAAGCGTGAGCAAGCTCACACATATCGTCAACCAGTTGTTGCGGCTGTCAAATAACCAGCCTGAAGCCGCCAACGTGATTGCGCTCAAACCGGTCAATCTGCTGGCCCTGGCCCAAGATGCCTGCGTGGAAGTGATTCATTTTGCACTGAAAAAAAATATAGATCTGGGACTGGAATCCAGTGGTACCGGACCTTTGCCAGACTTCACCATCCATGCCGACAAGCAACGCCTGAAGATTCTGCTGGTCAACCTGCTGGACAATGCGGTGCGCTATACGCCGGAAGGGGGCAAGGTGACGCTGTCTGTGATTGCCCAGGAAAAATGGACGGAAATCCAGGTGGAAGACAACGGTATCGGCATCCCGGAAGAAGAGCATGCCATGGTGTTTGAACGCTTTCACCGCGTGCTCAACCATTCACAGGAAGGCAGTGGCTTGGGCTTGTCCATCGTCAAGGAGATTGTGGCGCTGCATAGTGCCAGCATCACCGTTAGCGCTGGCGCACAGGGCATAGGCACGTTGATGAGGGTGCGGTTTCAACGGCCGGACGCTGGCGGCCCGACCAAACTGAACTAAGGCGTGATGCACTTCGCCAGGTCTGATGCACTATGCTGGGAACAGTATGGGCTGAAAACGAGCGGTTGCTGGCCATCCAACCCACCCTGGCATCATGCTTCATCTTGATAGGGAGAACGATCTTACGATTTGATTTTACGTGCTGGCCGACTCGGCGGATTCAGCGTGGCATATAAATTAATCAGACTGCGTTGCTGACCATCAGAACACAGCTGAAAATGAATCAGGTACTGCTTGCCGACGCGGATAAACTGGTGGGCGGCCTGAATCTCTTCTAGCGTCAATACCGGGTTTTCACCGACATTGGTGGCCACATCCAGCGCATTGCCTTGCCAGTCAAACTTGATTTTCTCAGGCGTCATGCCACTTTCACTATAAGCCACGGTTTTGATTCTGGCCATGGTGACTTGCTGCTGGCAGTCAGGCGACACCTCATCCAGATTGACCAGCGCAATGACGGCAGGCTTGCTTGTGGATTTGCTACCGTGCTTATCCTCAGCCACTGTCATGGCACTGATCACTTTGGCACTATCGCTGGAAGCCAGCGCAAAAGAAACTGGCCACCAAAGACTTAACAGGCAACTTCCTGTGACCAGCCAGGCTGCTCGACACTGTTTGATCCCGCCCATGACTGCGCCCTCCTGCAGGTTAACTCATTTGCACTCCGCCATTCACACTGGCGGACTTGCCTATCCTTGATTTGAAATAATATACGCGCATTTTGACGCTCGCCAAGCACTTTTATACTTGTCAATCACGCATGATCAGACTGCGCGCTGCGTCAGCCTTTTCTGACTGGCAGTCACGACAGAGGCTGATAGTGCGCATGCCAGGCTTTTTTTATCATGAGCATGTATTTAACCAATTGGGAAAGGTCGAACATGCTTTATTACGCACTCTTGTTTCTGGTCATTTCATTTATCGCCGGGCTCTTGGGGTTTAGAGGCGTTGAGTCGGGCGCGGCCACCATCTCCAAGGTATTTTTCTTTATTTTCCTGCTGCTGGCCATCGGCATTGCGCTGGCAACGGTGCTTGGCATCAGTATGATCGCTTAATGACCATTCAACCCTGGCAGCGGACACCACCTTCTGCAGCGGGGACGCGTCCTGATCCATGCGTCAGGACGTGTTTTATCTTTACGCTGCCTCGGGATAGCGGCGATAATAGGGCATGGTTTCTGGTCACCGCTCTACTCACACGCCCACTGTACTTGATCCACAGGCACTCAGTTTGTGGATGGATTCCTTAGCGCAACGGTTTACGGCTGATGAATTGACACAAATACGGCAGGCGGCTGAGCTGGCAGCGTCTCTGTATGCGCAACACCATGCCATCAACCGTTATCCCCTATTGCAACATGCCTTAGAAACGGCCTCTACCCTCTCGGATATCAACATGGATGCAGACAGCCTGACTGCCTGCATTCTATATGCCGCGCCAGACTTTCTTGATGACTGGTCCGTCCACTTATCTACCCGCTTCAATCCGTGCGTTGTCAGTCTGATAGAGGGTATTTCGCGCATGTCACAGATCCATGCCTTGAGTGAAATGGATGGCTTGCACCATGCGGACGCCAAAGCGGACCACAAACAGAATGACCGCGCGCAACAGTTGGAAGCGCTGCGCAAAATGCTATTGGCGATGGTGCAAGATATCCGGGTCGTGTTGATCAAGCTGGCAGAGCGTACCCAATTATTACGGCATTTGTCTGGCGCCAGCCCTGAGCAACAAGTGCAGATTGCCCGCGAGAACCAGAGTATCTTTGCCCCGCTGGCCAACCGCCTGGGCGTGTGGCAACTCAAATGGGAACTCGAAGACTTATCCTTACGCTACCTCGAACCGCAGCTGTATAAAGAAGTCGCGAAAATGCTGGACGAACGGCGCGTGGATCGTGAACAGTATATTGCAGAGGTCGTGCGGCAGCTGCAGCATGAACTGACCCAAGCGGGCATCCAGGGGGAAGTGAGCGGGCGGCCAAAACACATCTACAGCATCGTGAAAAAAATGCGTAGCAAGCATCTGCAATTTAACCAGCTCTATGATGTGCGTGCGGTACGCATCATGGTGCAAGATGTGAAAGACTGCTATACCGCACTTGGCCTGGTGCATCACTTGTGGCAACCGATTCCCGGTGAGTTTGATGACTATATTGCCCGCCCCAAAAGCAACAACTACCGGTCACTGCACACCGCTGTCAGCGGCCCTCGTGGCCTTGCAGTGGAGGTGCAGATCCGCACATTTGAAATGCACCAGCATTCCGAGCTGGGCGTTGCCGCACATTGGCGCTATAAGGAAGGTGGAAAATCCGACGCGAAATTCGACGAAAAAATTGCCTGGTTGCGCCAGATCCTGTCCTGGAAGGATGAGGTCGCTGATCACGGTGATTTGCTGGAGCAATTCAACAATGCATTATTGCAGGACAAAGTATACGTGTTGACACCACAAGGCAAAGTCATGGACTTGCCCAAAGGCGCCACCCCCATAGACTTTGCTTACGCGTTACACACAGACCTGGGTCATCGCACCCGCGGCGCGAAAATCGACGGCCAGATCGTCCCCTTGCATACCAAGCTGGAAAACGGCCAGCGGGTGGAAATCCTGACCGCCAAACATGGCGCCCCCAGCCGAGACTGGCTGAACCCTGCGCTCGGCTTTTTGCAAAGCGCCAGTGCACGCGCCAAGGTGCGCCACTGGTTTAAATACCAGCATTTTGAAGAAAACGTCGCCCAGGGCCGGGCTAAATTGGACAAAGAGTTACACCGTGCCGGTGCCAGTAGCCTGCCGCTTGAAAAAGTCGCACAAAAGCTGCAGTTCCAGAAACTGGAAGATTGCCTGGCTGCGATTGGCCGCGGCGATATCAGCGAACACCAAATTGCCATCACCATTCAGGGGGAATTGACACCGGTTGCGCAAGGCAATGCGCCAGCCATCATCAAGCGCCCCAGCGCCTCTCAGGTGAACCATGCGGGCATTATGATTGAAGGCATAGGCAATGTGCAAACCACCATGGCCAAATGCTGCAAGCCGGTGTCACCAGAACCGATAGTCGCTTATCTGACGCGCAACCACAGTGTGACCATCCACCGCCAGGCGTGCTCGTTTATTACGCGGCTGGACCAGGCACGCCACAACCGTCTGCTCAATGCGCAATGGGGCAATAAACAATCTGGCGTGTACGAAGTGGATATTGTGCTGGAAGCGAATGACCGTCAGGGATTGTTGCGTGACATCAGCGAGCTGTTTGCACGTGAAAAAATCAATACCACAAAAGCGAACACGCTCAGCCGCAACCATGTGGCGCTCATGCACTTTACGGTGGAGCTGGTTGACCTCGACCAGCTAGAGCACTTGCTGGCAAGGCTAAAGCAAGTGCCAGGCGTAATCATGGCCCAGCGACAGACCTAAGCCACGGTGAATGGTGACATCATGAAACGGGAGAATCCAGCACATGTCTTACCTTGATGACCCACGGGTTTATTTTGCGGCGGAACGGACATTGCTGGCCTGGCAACGTTCAGCCATTGCCCTGATGGGGCTGGGGTTTGTGATTGAGCGTTTTGGCTTGTTTATGCAGCTCATGGCACAGGGTCAGCCAGTGTCGCCCTCCCAAAGCATGTTATCGCTCTATCTCGGGGTTGGATTTATTCTGCTGGGGGCCTGTACGGCAATCTTGTCTGCCATCCAGTTTCTGCTGTTTTACCAATCACTCAGCACACAGGAAAAACCACGTGGTCACGTTTACTGGCTGCCACCGGCAGTCAACTTGTTCCTGGCGGTCTCTGCTGCGGCATTAAGCGGCTGGTTAGTGTTTACTCGCTAGCCTTTCCAGGCTCAGATAAACTGGATTGGCAGATTTACGCAATCATCATTTTTCTGCTGCGGCCCTCATGGCAATATTGACCTGATCCCCATCGTTGAGACCATCTGGCGGATTTTCTACCACCATATCCGTGCTCGTCAGGCCGGACTGCACTTCTAGTTGCTTACCCAGGTCACGCGCAATGGTAATCGTTTTTAAAGTCACCTTGCGATCTTTACCAACGGTAGCCGCCTTGAGGCCATTCTGGTCAAAAATCAGTGCACTGGCAGGAATGCTCAGCCGCGCGACGGCATCATTGAATAGCAGATTGACATTGGCAAAGCCCCCGGGCAAAAAACGGCCCGCTGCATTATCCACCAGTAACTGTACCAGCGTTGTACCAGAGGACGCATTGATGGCACCTGAAGTTGATTGTATCGTGGCCTCGAACGCTTCACCCGCGGCTTCCGGCACGGTAAACCTGGCTTTGTCACCGGTCCGGATCTGACCGACATAATTTTGTGGCACATTGATATAGAGGCGCAACTTGCGCGTGTTCGACACTTCAAAGAGCGGCAACACCGTCGCACTACTACTGCCCGCATTAATCAGCGCGCCAGTGTCGGTATTGCGCGCTGTCACTGAGCCGTCAAACGGCGCCACGATACGGGCAAAACTTTTGAGGGCGAGCAAACGGTTGACATTGGCTTCGGCCGCCTTCACGATCGCCTGCTTGCTTTGCAAGTCTCCCACTTTCTCATCCACCGCCTGACGGGCAATCGACTGCGTTTTTAGCATTTCCTGCCAGCGCTTGGCCGTGGTTTCTGCCAGTGCCACATTGGCTTGCGCACTGGCGAGATCGGCTTTGGCTTGCAACAATTCCTGATCCAGATCCGGCGTCTCGATCTCGGCCAGCAATTGCCCACTTTTCACCCGCGTGCCAATATCGGCTTTCCAGGATTTGAGATAGCCACTGACGCGCGCATAAATCGGTGCTCGTGCGTAGGCCTCAAATCGCCCTGGCAAGATCAGGCTGCCCCCTTGGTCAGACTGTGCAGGCGGGTGGATACTGACCGTCGGAATCGCCTGCTGGTCGGTCCAGGCCTTGACGCTGGCGTCATGGCTGTGACGGCTGCTGATGCCCGCAATCACAATGCCACTAGCGATCAGGGCCAAGATCAGACCCGCCAGCTTTAGGCCCCGGCTGGCCGTGGGTGGATTACTCATGGATAGGGTCTCCTGAATCACTGACTGGCCCTGAAACACTTGCCTCAGGGGAAGCCTGTCGTTTTTGATGAATCGCACTAAAGACAACGGGTACAAACAGCAGGGTGGCGACGGTGGCAAACAGCAGGCCACCGATCACAGCCCGGCCCAACGGCGCATTCTGCTCGCCGCCCTCGCCCAGGCCCAAAGCCATGGGGGTCATGCCGATGACCATGGCCAGCGCGGTCATGAGTACTGGCCTAAAGCGGACGAAGCCCGCCTCCAGCGCCGCAGCAGTCGCATCTTGCAACACAGCCAGCCGTTCGCGGGCAAAGCTGATCACCAGCACACTATTGGCCGTCGCCACCCCCATACACATGATGGCGCCGGTCAGGGCGGGCACCGACAAAGGCGTGAAGGTCACAAACAGCATCCAGACGATACCGGCCAGCGCCGCTGGTAAAGCTGAAATAATCACAAACGGGTCACTCCAGGATTGCAGGTTGACCACAATCAGCAGGTAAATCAGCACAATGGCGCCCAGCAGTCCAAAGAACAGGCCGGTAAATGCGCTTTGCATGGTCTGCACCTGGCCCAGCATCACCACGCTGGCGGCTTTAGGTACTTGCGCTTGCGTGTCCTCCAGAATCTTGCGGATATCGGCGGCCACCGCCCCCAAGTCGCGGTCCTGCGTGCTGGCATGAATCTGCACCATGGGCTGGATATCATATTGGCTGATGACGGCATTGCCGACACTGCGTTTAAATGTTGCCAACCCACCCAATGTCTGCAGCGGCGCATCTGCACCGCCTATCGGCAGGTTGGCCAGCGTGTTGAGGCTATCGAGCTGGTATTGCGGGGTTTGCAGCACAATCGGGTAAGTCACGCCATTAGCTGGGTTCAACCAATAAGTCGGGGAGACTTGCGAACTGCCCGCCAGGTTCACCACCAGGCTATTGGTCACGTCGCGCGTACTGATGCCCAACTCCTGCGCACGGGTTTTATCGACGGTAATTTCAAAACCGGGACGCCGACGCGACTGCTGGATACGCGCATCGACCACACCCGGCACTGCGCGGATGCGCGCCAGCAACTGGTTGGCATAGACAAAATCTTCGGCCAGCTTGCCGCCGCGAATCTGGATGTCAATCGGGGCCGGTGAGCCAAAATTGAGGATCTGACTGACAATATCCGCTGGCGGGAATGAAAAGGTCGTATCCGGAAACTGCCTGGGCAGCACTTCGCGCAGGGTACGGATGTAATCTGCCGTCGGCGCATGCTCGGGTTTGAGCGCAATCTGGATATCACCATCATGTGCACCAGTGAGGCCGGTATTGTTATAGGCCATGTTGATACTGCTGATCGGCATGCCGATGTTGTCGACGATGGTGAGGATTTCCTCCGGCGGGATCACCTGTTTGATGGCTGCCTGGATGCGGGCAAAACGGTTGGCGGTGTCTTCAATACGGGTGCCGACCGGTACGCGGGCATGCATGAGGATTTGGCCACTATCCACCGCCGGAAAAAAGTTACGTCCCAGCATGGGCAGCAATAAAAATGACAGCATGACCAGCAACATAAAGCCGATCATAAACAGTCGGCGGTGGGCAATCGCCAGGCTCAGCAAGCCATGATAGCCCTGCCGGAGCTGCTCGAAGCGGGTTTCAAAGTGTTGCTGGAACCTGACCAGCGGATTGCGGCTGGCTGGGCGGTGTTCACCTGCGACATGTGGTTTGAGCAAGTAATTGGCCATGGTCGGGACCAGGGTCCGTGACAAAATAAACGAGCTGACCATGGCAAACATGACGGCTTCGGCCATGGGCACGAATAAAAAGCGCGACACGCCCTCAAGAAAAAACATGGGCACAAACACGATACAAATACACAGCAGCGACACAAACGCAGGCGTCACAATCTGTGCGGCACCATCGAGAATGGACTGCTCGACCGGCTTGCCTTGCTCCAGGTGCCAGTTAATATTTTCAATAGTCACGGTGGCCTCATCGACCAGCAAACCTACTGCCAAGGCGAGGCCACCCAGGGTCATGATATTGAGCGTCTCGCCTATCGCCGACAGCCCCATCACCGCCCCCAGAATAGACAAGGGAATGGAGGTGGCAATGATCAGTGACGAGCGCCAGCTGCCCAAAAACAGCAGGATCATGAGGCTGGTGAGCACCGCCGCCAGCACGCCTTCAAAAACCACGCCTTCAATCGCCGCGCGCACAAACAGCGACTGATCGTTGATCGGGGTTGCCACCAGCGTCTCAGGCAGGGCCGGCTTGATTTCTTCCAGTTTGGCCTTGATACCATCGACAATATCCAGCGTCGAGATGGCGCCGTTTTTGAGGATGGTCATCAGCACCGAACGGTTGCCATCCACATGCACGATATTGGTTTGTGGCGGGTTGCCATCACGTACCTGACCGATATCTCGCATATAGACGGTGGCGCCATTAACCACCTTGACCGGGATATTGGACAGCTCTTCAATTTGAGTGACGGCATTATTCAGGTTCAGCGTGTATTCAATGCTGCCAATTTTTTGCGTCCCCACCGGTACGATCATATTGTGCGCAGCCAGCGCATTGGCAATATCCTGTGCCGACAAGCCACGGGCCTGCAACGCGGCCGGATTCAGGTCAATCTGGATCTGCCGGCTTTTGCCGCCATAGGGAAATGGCACGCCCGCACCGGGCACCGTGACCAACCGGATACGCACGGCATTCAGGCCCAGGTCAGCCAGGTTCTGCTCGGTCAGCCCTTTACCAGACAAGGCAATCTGCAAGATGGGCACCGTGGAGGCGTTATAGTTAAGAATCAACGGCGGCGTGGTGCCGGCGGGCATCTGCCGCGTCACTGTTTGCGAAATCGCCGCCACCTGCGCATTGGCGGTGGCGATATTGACGCCCATATGGAAAAAGATTTTGACGATGGCAAACCCATTGTATGAATTGGCCTCGATATGCTCGATATCGTTGACGGTGGTGGTCAGGCTGCGCTGATATAGCGTACTGATGCGGCCCGCCATGTCATCTGGCGGCAAGCCATTGTATTGCCAGGCCACCGCTACCACCGGGATACGGATATCCGGAAAAATATCCACCGGGCTGCGCAGGGCAGACAAAGTACCAAAAATCAGAATCAGCAGCGCCATCACCACAAAGGTGTAGGGCCGTTTGAGGGCAATCCCTACCACATTAAACATGCGCGTCCTTTGCTGCGGTGATGGCAAAACCGGCATCCCGCCAGGCATCAATGCCGCCGCTTAACGGCCGGATATTGCGATAGCCACGACGAATCAGTTTTTTTGCCACTTTGGCTGCGGTGACCTCATTCGGGCAGGAGCAGTACAAAATGACGGGCGCATCTTCATCAATATCCAGCGTCAATTGGTCCACGTCTTCCAGCGTGACAAACTGTGCCCCCGGAATCCAGCCGTCTTCTATCAAGTGCGGGGCACGCGTATCCAGAATCACCGGCGCCGCATCACTGGCGATCAGTGTATGCAACTCTTCGACACTGATCCGCGCCATGCGCAGGCTTTTGAGAAAGCGTTGCCGGTCCCACCATTTGACCGCAATAAACGCGGTCAACAGCAGTAAAACCAGCCCGGTGCCCCATTTACCCATTTCGACCAGCGTCAGCATCAGCTCGTCAATGGCAGAACTGAACAGATTGCCCAACCACAATGCGGAGCCCGACCATAGCAGCGCGCCCAGGCCATCCATGAGCGCAAACAGCCAATAAGGCGTGCCGGATGATCCGGCCAGCGCACTCGAAATTGAGGCAAAGCCCGGGATAAATTTGCAGACCAGCAACGCGGGCGGGCCGAATTTCAGGTAGAGCGCCTCAGTTTGTCGCACACAGGTGTCTGGCGACAAGGAGATTTTGCATAACTTGCCCATGACGCGCTTGCCATATTTGCGCCCGGCGCGGTACCAGATGGAGTCTGCCAGCAAGGCTGCCACCAGCGCCACCAGCAACATGGCCGCCCAGGAATACTGGCCATTGCCGATCAAGACCCCGGCCAGCAGCAAGGTAGGATAGGCCGGTAAAGGCAAGCCCATCTGCTCCAGAAATACACTGGCAAACACAATCAGCAAGCCATATTGCTGAATCAGCTCAAGCACGACATTCATAACAGTTCTTTTTTAACGGGAAATCACACACAGACCATCACATGCTCATCATCACAAGTCAATCATCACATGCCTAGGGATGCCAGCATGGCAAACGCCATAAACAAGACAAAATGCGTCATGCCTTCAATCGCATTGGTTTCACCATCATGCAGATTAATGGTGGCCACAATCAAAGTCAAAAACGTCATCACCATCTGCGTGGGCGACAAGCCGACAATGAGCTGCCTGTCTTCAATCAGCGCAATCGCTTCAATCACCGGCACCGTCAAAATCACGGTAGACAAGGTGGCCCCGAGCGCAATATTGACCACGGTTTGCATGCGGTCATTAACGGCGGCCTTTAAGGCGGTGAGCACTTCCGGGCTGGCCGCAATAATCGCAACCACAATCGCCGCCACAATCGGCGGTACGCCGCTGCCAGTCAGGCCCGCATCCATATGCAGGCTCATTTCTTCAGACAGAAAGCCGATGGTAACGATGCCGGCCAGGATGTAAAGAATAGAAAATTTGACATTGGTACTGATCACCGGCACAGGCTGGCCCTGTTCCAGCATGGCCTGGTGCTGATCACGGTAGCTGAAGTAATTGCGGTGCCGCCCGGTTTGCATCTTGAGAAACAGGGCATAAAACACACTCATGGTAACGATGGTGAACATGGAATACACGCGCCAGTGCTCAGGCGGCAAAAAAGCGGGCAAGGCCATCGAGATGCCCAGCGCGGTCATGATCATGACGATATAGGTATTGCCCGAGTTGACGTTGTACTCGACCTCGCCGTACTTGATGCCGCCGACAATGGCACACAAGCCGAGAATGCCGTTGATATCCAGCATCACCGCGGAGTAAATCGCATCTCTGGCCAAGGTGGTCGAGGAGGTATGGCTGAGCATCATGACAATAATCACCACTTCGATGATGACCGCGCTGATGGTAAGGATCATGGTGCCATAAGGCTCTTTGAGCCGTTCGGCGACATATTCCACCTGAAACGATAACTGAAAAGCCAGGTTGATAATCAGCAAGACAAACAGGACCGCAATGATGAGCGACTCAGGCTGCCCGAGCGTGATGACTTTGTCGGCTTGCGCCAGCGCCAGATAAGCGAGGATGGAAATGAGCAGGGACCACAGTCCCTGGGGCGGTTTTTCTTTAAGCATGCGCTTAGATTGTCATCAATGAGTTCTCATCTTAACAGAGCCGCGCCCTTCTGTTGCATGTTGCGCAATGCACTAGGGGTTGATGACCACCGAACACGTCATGCCGGCAACCAGCGTCAGGCCTGCCGGAATCTGATCCAGCCGGATACGCACCGGGATGCGTTGTGCCAGCCGCACCCAGTTAAAGGTCGGGTTGACATTGGCCAGCAGGCGCACGTCGGTAGGGTTGTCGCGGTCGGTAATGCCGTGGGCAATGCTTTCCACGTGCCCCTTGAGCGTGGTGTGGCTGCCCAGCAACTGCACGTCGGCTGCGTCACCCGGCTTGATCATGCTCAGTTTGTGTTCCTCAAAATATCCATAGACCCAGAACGAGTGCTGGTCGATGACTGCCAGCTTGGCCGCCCCGACCTGGGCAAAATCGCCGGGCCGAACCAGCAAGTTCGACACCCAGCCATCCACGGGGGAGCGCACCACGGTACGTTCCAGGTCGAGCTTTATTTTTTCAACCTGTGCGACGGCCGCCTCAAAATCGGCTTTCGCCGCCAGCGCCCCCAAATCGGTATCTTCACGGTTCTCGCGAGAAATGACTTCATCATCCAGATGGGCCCGGCGTAAGGCTTGTTGCTGCTTCATCTCCCATAGCGATTTGCGCTGCTGGGCCACGGCCTTGGCTTCGGCCAGGGCATGTGCATAATGCAGGGGGTCTATGCGAAACAGCACGTCGCCTTGATGCACATACTGGTTATCGTGCACTGGCACCGCCGTCACCAGCCCTGCCACATCCGGGGCAATATTCACCACATCGGCACGCACACGGCCATCCCGTGTCCATGGGTAGTCGGTATAGCGCACCCACAACGTGTAAGCCAACCAGCCAGCCGCCACGGCAATGGCTAGCGTGATCCCTGCGCGCAGTACACCTGTGGTGACCTTCATCCAGATACGTTGCGTTTGCATGTGTCTCCCTTCAATACACCATTAAGCCAAATAGCGAAAACAAGCCAAAAAACAGCGCCACCCGAAACAGCGCCGGATACCAGAGTCGCTCGTAAATCGCCCATGCCGCCAGCCATTGATCCAACTGCCAGACCACCACGGCGGCGAGCAAAAAGGCGACGAACAGCGTCGGCACATGTGCATCCAGAAATGTCAGTTCACGCGGAATCCATGCATGCCACATGTGTCGTCTCCTTCATAAGGACCTAGGGCTGAGCGCAGGCATTTCGGTGTCGATCACCAGCCGGACAAAATGTAACTGCGTTACCAGCTTTTGCACTTGCGTCGGCGACAAGCTCTGCGCATATTCACCGCCTTGCAACCAGACCAAAAAGTGATCCAGCCATTGCAAGACCTGTTGCTGATGTTTGCGGCTGGGCTGTTTGTAGTCGTGTGCGACCAGCAACAGTGTATGTTGCACTAATCGCTGCGGCTGCGCAGGCAACGCCACCGCCGCCGTGCGCAAGGCCAGTACGGCATGGCCCATCTCCAGCGCCGCACACAATGCCTCTGCGACGTGGACGCTGTCTGCCGCTTGTGGTCTATGCAGGTCGCCCGAGCGCTGGATCAGGTCGCGTGCCCGCATTTCAAACGCCGCCGCGGTCATGGTGGTATTCAGGCAAGCCTCCACCACTAGCCCGCGCAATTGCGCCAGCAAGCGGCGCCTGGCCCAGGGGCTGGCGGCATAGTCAGTCAGGCTGAACAGGATGGCGGACACCGCCAGCGCAATCATGAGTGCAATCGAATCATTGAAATATCTGACCGGCAGATCACCCAGCGCCTGGTTAAAGCCAACCATTAAAAAGTAGGCAATGCCCAGCCCAGCCCCGACAAGTGCGGTGGCAGGCCGGGCACTGAGCCAGGCCGTCAGCAAAATGGCCGGGGCAATCACGATGCACAACATGACGTAGTCGTGTGCCGCCGTCAGCCAGAACACATTGCTCAGGTAAACCAGCACAATGCCCAGTACCACGCCAAGCGTAAACTGGCGCAAGGTAGCCATCGGCGTCGGGCTGCCCGCAAACAAGGTGCTGGTAATCACCCCCAGGGTCATGGCCAGGATGCCGGAAGGCCAGTCTATGGTCATCCAGAGCACGGCCAGCACCAGCAAGGTGAGTGCGCCACGTGTCGCGGCAATTGCCACCGGCAACCAGTCAATATGCATTTGCAACTGCGCGGCTGCAAACTCGCGGCTGGCCACTTGCCGCTTGCGCGGATTGGCCACCAGCAACACATAGGTGTCCAGATAAGCGGCCAATTCGGCGGCCAGACGTTGCAACAACGCTGCCCCACTCTCGAATGTCAGCAGCTGTCCCTCAGGCAGAATCGACAAGGCCTGCCTCTGCCGCTGAAACGCGGTAGCAAACGCTTGCTGATACGCAGCAACGGCCTGTTGCAATTGCGTCAGCTCTGGCGCACTTATGGCGGGTTGTCCTTTACTCAACACCGCCGTCGCCAGGGGTTGCATCAACTCCTGCAAAGCCTCGGCTTCATGCTTGCATCCACTGCGCTGCAGCCGCTGTTGCAGGCGCTGAAAGACGATGTAGGTGGTTGAAACCGCCATAAACTGCAGATTAAGCTGGTTAATCGTGGTGCTATGCACGCGCGCATCATCGGTTTCAAATTGCGCCGAAGCCCGGAAAGACTCCAGTTGATACAGGTCTTGCATAAACTTGAGCACGGGCTGATTCAGGCCAGCAGCTTCGCCCTGCCCAAGCAACAGACTGAAATCACGGAACTTGCCACGCACCACGGCCTGAATGGTTTCCCACAGGCGCTGCGGCAGCACCAGCTCGCTCACCAGGCTGGCACTAAGCAAGCCCACCCCGATTTCTGACATGCGCGTTGAAGCAATTTGAAAGGTGTGCCAGGGCGTCAGCGTGGCTGGCAAGCCGACAATACACAGTGTGTAACCGGCCAGCACAAAGCCATAAGATTGAAAGTTGCGGTAAACCAGCGATCCCGCCGTGCACAAGCCTATCCAAAGCGCAGCCGCGATAAAAAACGGGAACCGGTCCTGCGCAAAACTGGCTACCAGTAGCAATGAAAACAGGATACCAATGCCCGTGCCGATCAACCGGTAGTAACTCTTGGTGATTACCATGCCCGAGCGAAAATGCATGACGATCACCACCGTCAACAGCGCCGTCGCCGGCTGGTCCATTTCCATTTTCAAAGCCAGCCATAAGGCCAGCCAAGAGGCGAGCAAATACTTGAACAAATATCCGATGAGCGGGAAATCCTGCCGGTACCAGTCTAGTCCGGCCTGTTGCGCACAGATGGCCAGCCACCGCCCCCCGTGGCCAAGTATTGCAATGCCAGCCGCCAGCGCGTGCCAACCTTGCCTAAGGGCGTGCCTGCGTTGCATGCGCCTCCTCCATCACGCCGCCACCCAAGGCCAGCATCAGTGCCGCATACGCCTCCAGGCGCGCGGCCTCCTGTTCGACCAGCACGTTTTTTTGCTGCAAGACCAGCAGATTGGTTTGCAGGCTCTCGACCCGGTTACTGAGTCCGGCGCGGTAGTTTTTCAGCGCCAGCCGATGGGTCTGCTCGCTCTTGTCCAGGGCTTGCCGGGTATTTGTCATTTCAGCCTCTACCGTTTGCATGACCGACAACTGGCTGGAGATGCGCTCAAGTGCCTTCAGCAGCGTGGCGTTGTAGTCCTCCACTGCCATGTCATATAAGGCCGTTTCGGCGGACAGATTGGCGCGTCGACGGCCGCCATCAAACAGCGGCAATGTCATGGCTGGGCCGAGGTTACCCACCAGACCGGCACTGGAAAACAGACTCGCAAACGCAAGTCCCTGAAAGCCGACATAGCCCAGCAAATTGATATTCGGGTAAAACGCGGCTTTGGCACTTTGTATATGCTTCTGTGCCGCCTCCACCCGCCATCTGGCCGCTACCATATCCGGGCGACGGCCAACCAGGTTAGCGGGCAAGTGGTCAGGCAGGCCAACGCTGGCGGACAAATGCAAGGTCGGGCGGGTAATGCTTTCGCCCGCGCCAGGCCCCTCGCCGCTCAGTGCCGCCATCTGGTTTTTGAGCAAGGTCAGGTGCAAGTCTATCAATACCAGTTTGTTCTGCGCCGCTGGTAGCCTCGCCTCCAGACGACTCAGGGCGAGTTGGGTATTGAGTCCGGCCGCCAGGGCCTTTTGGGCAATAGCAATCTCGTGACGCAAATCGTCCAGCTCGTCTTGTGCCAGGTCGCGCCATTGATATTCGGCCGCAAGCTGGATCTCACTTTTGACTATCGCCGCCGTGAGCTCAATCTTGACCTGCTGCATTTCGGCGTCCGCCACCCGCGTTTCATCCAGTGCCGCCAGCCACGCCGATTTCTGCTGTTTCCACAGGTCCAGGTTGTAGGTCATGTCTACGGTCGCCTGGTTGTTCCAGTTAAAGCGACCTGCCCACGGCTTGGGGATAAAGCTCAACTCGGTAAACCGCTCGCGTGAAGAGCTGACTTTACCGCCAAGGTTGGGCAAGGTGGCGGCATGGGCCTGCTCGGCCATGGCGGTGGTTACGGCTATTCGTGCCGTCGCTTTTTTGAGGTCAGGATGGTCATGCAGACTTTTCTCAATCAGACGGTTGAGCTGTGCATCCCCATAGACCTGCCACCAGTGCTCGGTGGGCCACGCCATGACAGGCGCCTCCGAAATGGTTTTACCCAGCGCTAACTGATCCTGTAGCAGTGGCTGCGACACGGGCGCAATGCCTTGACTGCTGAGACATCCATTGAGCAACAGCGCCAAGAGCCAGACCGCACTGCGCGCAACCTGCCAGAGCTGACGCGGCGACAAAACAGTCAGTGTTGAGGTGAAAGGCAGAGACATAAAGTATGGCTATTAATAGTACGGCATCAAACTAAATAATTAAAAAAATGATGCCGCCGTTTATTTAATCAAATCGACGCGGCTGGCCAATGTCGCCAAATCCGCAATCAGGGTGTCTCTTTGTGCCTTGGCCAGGACGTTCATAAACTGGGTGACGCATTGCACATAGTCCGGCATGACTTCATCGAGTTTTTGTTGCCCGGCCACCGACAAACGGATGAGGAATTTGCGCCTGTCGCTGGTATCCATAAAGCGCGACACCAGGCCCTCACGCTCCAGCCCGTCAATGAAGCCAGTCATGGTGGCCTTGGTCACGCCGGCTTTGTCGGCCAGGTCTGAAGGCGAAGAAGTCAGGTCATCCTGCCGCATCAGCAAGACCAGCACCCACCAGCGGCCTTGCAGCAACCCATGCCTGGCCAGTAACGCATCCAGCGCCGTCGAAATATCCGACGCGGCGCGCAAAATACTGACAAAGTCAGAAATCGCTGTAATGTCTGTGCCAGGATAGCGGGTCACAAACTTTTCCAGGCTTTTGGAGGTGGGTAATTCTTTGAGCAGCAACATAGTACGGATCAGTATAGTATGGCATCAAACAAAATGCAAGTGCTGCTGTTAAGAGTCCTTGTTGTTTGATGTAGGCTCAGCAACATCACAAAAAATTTAATTGACCCAACGCAGGCTCAATCAATCAATATCAAATATTCATAATTGATTGAGCATAAATGATTGTTTCCGCAATCACTTCTATCTCAACTCGCTTACTCTTGGCTTGGTCACGAAGTATTGCATAAGCCTCTTCTTCTGAGATTTTTTTCGAAGCCATTAGAATTCGCTTCGCCTCATAGACTGTTGCCACCCCCGCAACTTTCCTTTCAAGTCGCTGAATACGCTTACGCCCTTCGGCAATATCTTTGAAACACTGCCTGGTAATCACCATGGACGTAAGCAAGCCAAATTCGCGAATAGGGCAAGCGACAACGCCTTTTACGCCTATTTTTAATGCCAGGTTTACGATGGTTGGGTTTTCGTAGGCCACAACGGCAATAATGGGTGGGCAATTCTCTGAGTTAAACCAAGCATACTCTGCCACATTAAACTCAGGATTGATGGATAGAAAAATTAAATCTGTTAATTCAGATAACTCTGGTCGTGGCGGCCAGAATTGCGACGTCTTGCAGCCAATCCGCTCTAATTGTTGAAGTAGCATTTCCCCATCTTTATCCTGAGGGTGAAATACCACCACATTCAAAGATCGCAGATCTCTTAATAACTCTGAAGTTAGTCTCAAAGCCTGAGTGGGCTGGCCGTTGGTCAAATTACATCCCCAATCGTCCTGAAACCAGACGGACATCTTCAAATGTATGTGTCACTAAATAGGGATCCGCATACACTTGATTTGACGATTCACGCACAATCGTAAATTGGCCATCAGCGTTTGCTCGTCCAATTCTAGGATTTAGATTTGTATGATGACTGAGTGGATCAATACTGATCAGGCCTTGTGGGGCATTAAACGCTGAATCCAATAGATAGGGTAAGAGTGCTTCAATATCATCATCGTTGGATTGAGCCATCGCGTTGGCAAACAAGTGAACCTGGAAATACGCTGCTTCCCAATTCATATTTGGGATTGCGCCATGCCCGAATTTTTTTCTAAAGTTAGCTAGACACTCCCGATTGACTTGAGAGTCTACAGATTGAAAATAGGGTGAGGCTGTAAAGTGGCCTACCGCAGCCTCAGCGCCCATTTGTGCAATTTCAGCCTCTGAGGTAGACAAACTTGCTATCGGCATTTGCTGAGGATTCAGTCCAGCCTGAGCGTAGTGCTTATACAAATATGCAGTGGTTTCTCCAACCACAGTCGAAAAAATAAAGTCAGGTTTTTTTTCTTTGATATCTTCAATAATGGGCAGAAACTCGTCTTCACTGGCATTCAACTTCAAATATACCTCACCAAGGACTTCACCATCTTCATACTGGGTCAGTAATTCTTTCATGATGCGATTCGACTCATAGGGGAAGATATAGTCAGAGCCAACCAGGTAAACCCTTGTACCATAATTGGAGGTCATATACTCGACTAATTGCACGATATTCTGGTTGGGCGTTGCACCTGTATAAATGACGTTATTGGAGAACTCAAACCCCTCATACATGGTTGGATAAAAAAGTAGCCTGTTCCATTTTTCTACCACGGGTAAAATAGCTCTACGACTGATGGAGGTGTACCCTCCGAAAATCACCTTTACCTTATCTTCCAAGATTAACTTTTCAGCAAAAGCAGCATCGAGATCAGGATTTGACTGGGTGTCATATGAAATCGGAACGATCATTCTGCCATTCACACCGCCAGCGGCATTCACCTCATCTATCGCAAGCAGAGTACCTTGTAGTTGCGAGTTTCCGATGGCCGAGACGACGCCAGTTTGGGAGTACAGAACGCCCACTTTGATTGAATGATCTTGCATTAATTTAAACCCCTACAACGTACCAAGGCAATCGGCCTTCAAGCATTTTATTGTATTTATACAACCAGAAGCGACAACCCAACCACTGCGGTTGCAGCGCCAAGATAGGCCACTATCTTCTCACGCCCTTTGAGTGAAGTGAGCATACCCGCCAACAGAAGTAATGACGAACCTGCCACCAAACCCACCCCGTATTCAAAACCTTTTGCATTAAACGGCATTTCAAGACCATGCGCATAGCCATGAAAAAGAGAGAACATCCCTACCAAAGGTAATAACAATGGCAGGGACAATTTGACCCTGCATGCTAACAGCACGCCACTGATGACCAAGGTTAAAAGGATACCCATTTCACTGAAAGAAATAACCAGCCCAGAAATGGCTGCAGCACATGCTAGCGCCATTGCCGAAAGGCATACCACCGGCGCCAACATGATTGCTTTGCCACCTCTTTGACCAGCGAGCAGTCCTATTGCAAACATAGAAAGTAAATGGTCAACCCCGCTAAAAGGGTGACTGAAGCCTGCAAAAAAACCCATCATATCGTCGAAATGCCCAGGGTGCGCGTAGGTGCTTCCGGCCCACATCATCAAAAACATCGTCACTAGATATTTAATATCACTTCTCATATTTTCCTCATTTCCATTTAAATTGATCATTCCTACGCATCTGCCCTAATCAAGCGCAGCTAATTGCAAAGCGTCAACCATAAACTCTCGAACCAATATCCATGCTAAATCCAGCCCTTGCTTGAGGGATGCACCATCCTCCCCCAGCATCCGTATCCACACCCCGGCGTTGGATGGCAAGGTAGACACGCCCACATATAACGCCTCCATCGCAACCAATCCTGCCCGCAGATGGGTCACCAGAGCGTCTGCAGGCACCTGCTGGGCGATCACCATGAGTGTTGCCTGCGCCTTATATTTGCCGGTAATGCCCAGGGTCTTGCTTTCGTAGGTCTCCCCAGTCACCAAGGCGCGATCCCTCACCAGCACTTCCCCTTGTAGATTACGGACACAGACGTCTGTCCGTAAACGCGTAAACGTCTCGCCATTGTGATTGGGGTTGTGCGCGATAAAAGAGTCGCAAAATATCACAGTCGCTGATGGATCCACTTTCAACTCTAGACTCGATATTAAATTGGCCATCGGAAACATAATCAGAGGCCCAGGCGCATACTCACAAAATGAGCCCGGCCCTGCTTCAATAAAGACTTTCTGTTGCGCGATGTCTTTCTCCATCCTGTGCACAACCGTCGCGGCCGCAGTGGTAACGCGTGCCTGGCTATTCTCTGCAAGGACGATCGAAACACTGGTTCTATCACTCTCAAAAATACCGCCGCTAGTCGATTGCAAGCATAAAGTAGCCATACTGGGCGGATCATTTGGTTTGTAATATGCTCGGCATACATGAAAGGGATAAGTGACAAATTGCTCATCGATATAAGTGCGCTTACCAGGCCCAGGAGATACAAATACCAATCTGACTTGATTACCGCCTGTTGAACCAAGCTTCATTAAAGACAAAGGCAGGGCATCCCCAGCCCCTATTGTCTCGACGATGGGCGCTACAACCTGTAAATGGTTAGCCCTCAAAAAGAACCTCCCTGGCAATTTTCTCGACCACCTCATCAATGCCATGACCTTTGGCGCAATTGGTGAGCAGTATTGGCTTGCCACCTCGAACCTCTTCACCTTCCATCAACATCCGTTCGATATTCACCCCCACATAGGGTGCTAAATCCGTTTTATTGATGATCAACAAATCGCACTGCATGACACCTAGCCCGCGTTTGCGTGGAATATCATCACCGCCTGCGACATCAATGACGAATAACCAATAATCAACGAGATCAAGTGAAAAGGAAGAGGCCAAATTATCACCGCCACTTTCAATCAGGATGAGATCCAGATTTCCATATTTCTCATCCAGAAAATCAGCCGCCTGGATGTTCATCGTTGGATCTTCACGGATAGCAGTATGAGGACAGGCGCCAGTTTCGACTGCCATCACCCGGTCAGGTGAAATCAGTCCGCTCCGTTGAATCCTGATTGCGTCCTCTTTAGTTACTAAATCATTGGTGATGACAGCGAGTTGGGTGCCTCTTGCAATAAATCTTGGAATAAGTTGCTCAAGTAAGGCCGTTTTACCCGACCCAACGGGACCGCCAATGCCGACCCTGGCGGCCCCCTGATGTGGTTTGACAGTGTCTGTATTCATCTGAACATATACCTTTGCGCCAATGGGAGTTTCGTTGAAGGCTCACAAGTGATCGGAACGCCATCAATGGAGACCTGAAAGGTTTGAGAATTGACACTGATATTAGGCAGGGTCTTGTTGTGAAGCATATCGGACTTATTGATTTTTCTGGTGCCATACGATGGAAGCAGGCCTTTTTTGAGCCCTAACTTGTCGGACAGACCAGCCTCTATTGCCAAAGGATTCACAAAGTTAAAGCTCAACTGACTTGGCGCGCCACCAAAAGCGCCCCATTGTGGACGCATAATGACTGGTTCACAGGTCATTAGTGATGCAGCACTATCCCCCATGGGAGACCAGACAATGAAACCGCCTTTCACGACTAACTCAGGTTTGATGCCAAAAAATGCAGGGCGCCATAAAACGATATCCGCAATTTTTCCACTTTCTAATGAGCCAACATGTTCATCGATCCCAAACGCGCGTGCTGCGTTAATCGTATATTTAGCGATGTACCTTTTGATCCGCTCGTTATCCCCAATTCGGGAGGTTTCCTCGGCTAAACGGCCGCGCTGGTCTTTCATCTTGCTTGCCAACTGCCAGGTTCTACAAACCACTTCGTTGATACGCCCCATGCCTTGACTGTCAGAACCCAGCATAGAGATGGCGCCCATATCATGTAAAACATCCTCAGCCGCAATTGTTTGAGCTCGAATGCGACTCTCAGCAAAGGCCACATCTTCTGGAATGGATGGGTTCAGATGATGGCAAACCATAATCATATCCAGGTGCTCATCGAAGGTATTGATGGTGTAAGGATTGGTGGGGTTAGTAGAAGAAGGTAAGCAGTTCAGCTCCCCGACGACTTTGATGATGTCAGGTGCATGCCCACCACCAGCGCCTTCCGTATGGTACATGTGTATTGTTCTACCCTTGACCGCGGCCAATGAGTCTTCAAGAAAACCACTTTCATTTAAAGTGTCTGAGTGAAGGCAAACTTGGAAGTCAAGTTCATCCGCAACAGAGAGGCAAGTGTCGATGACAGCGGGCATCGCGCCCCAGTCTTCATGAATTTTCAGACCAAAACAACCGCCTGAAAGTTGATCGTATATTGATTGAGGGTTGGAGGAGCTTCTACCCAAGAATCCAAAGTTGATTGGCCAATGCTCACTGGATTGATGCATTTTGCCAACATTCCACTCCCCGGCACTGTCAATACCGACTGTAATCGGCCCTAGTGACCCACCTATGAGGGTTGTCAGGCCAGAACTAAGGGCGTGCTCGCAAAGTTGTGCGCTGTCAAAATGAACGTGAACATCAATGCCTCCAGGCGTGGCAATGAGCCCTTCACCATCCCGCACCGTGGTCGCTGCGCCAATCACCAAGTCATTATCTACGCCATCCATAATGGCGGGGTTACCGGCCTTGCCAATCTTGACTATTTTCCCGGCTTTAATCCCAATGTCCCCTTTAACGATGCCGAGTACTGGATCAATAATCACCACATTTGAGATCAACATATCTAATGATCCGGATGCGCTATCAAACCCCGGCGCCATTCCAAGTCCATCACGGAGCGTTTTGCCGCCGCCATGCAAACACTCATCCCCTGGGAATCCAAAATCTTTTTCGATTTCAGCGAGCAGTGAGGTATCTCCAAGTCGAACAGCATCGCCAACAGTTGGGCCGTACATTGCTGCATATTCTTTACGCGTGATCTTTGCCATCTCTTACGCACCTTTAAAGTTTGATTGACGTGCACGCTCTAAAGCGACCTCTAGTAGTTCTTCATTTTTTGTAGAACCATTGGTCAAGTTGTTTAAACCATATACTTCTGCTTTACCGCCAAAAGCGACAAGGGTCACCACTTTGCTTTCACCGGGCTCAAAACGCACTGCGGTACCAGCTGGGATGTCGAGATGCATTCCAAAAGATAATCTACGCTCAAAATCCAGGGCTCGATTAGCCTCGAAAAAGTGATAATGGCTGCCAATTTGGATAGGCCTATCTCCAGTATTCACAGCTTTCAATGAAACCTGTTTTCTACCGGCGTTAATTTCAATGTCTCCATCGGCTGCAATGATTTCACCAGGAACAATTTCATCCTCTGGCGCTCGCTTGAGTTTTCCTGGCCGGATTGGATCGTGCACGGTAACGAGTTTTGTCCCATCAGGGAAAACAGGCTCCACCTGAATCATCGTGACCATGGCTTCCACGCCTGGCATGACATCGTCAGTCGTCAGAATCTGTGAGCCATAACTAATGAGCTCGGCCACGGAACGTCCGTCTCTTGCCCCTTCCATAATTTCGTCAGCAATAATGGCAATCGCCTCAGGGTGGTTCAACTTAAGGCCACGCTCCATTCTTCTACGCGCCAACTGGGCTGCATTGAATATTGCAAAGCGCTCCATTTCTACGGGTGTTAGTAACATGCATTTCTCCCTCAATGTATGCCATCAATTAAAAAACAATCTTGAATCTGCTGTTTCATGCCGCATCACAGCAATGTCTGTTTCGGGTATATACGAATGAAGTTCTTCAAGCGGCACCAAGGGTTGCGAGAGCAAATGAGCAGAAATCTCATGCATGTTCTTGATGATGATCTGGCTATCAACATAGCCAATCAGACCCAGCCTGATGGCTGCACTGACGAAGGCTGAACAAAAACTATATCCAGACAACACGGCTGCCTGATGCTTGGTTAAACCGACCCCAAACCACAGCAGCCCCTGAACTGCCGAGAGTTGCCCAGGCGCTTTTAGGCTTTTGACGAGTTTCTTGTATTCTTCCGCATGCGGCGTGCCTAATTTTGCATGCGTGGTTAACAAGCCAGAACCAGCGCGTTCAGCACCTGTTCTAAACTCTTTAGTAAGCGATAAAACATGTAGCTCTTTATCCACGCGCGCAACCGCTGCTAAATCCCCTTTCGCCTGGTATGCAGCGATGAGGCCTGGCAATTCACAAGTGACCCAACGTCCTCTTAACTGACCCTCGATATACGTATTTAAATCAAACGAAGATTGAATTTTTTTTTCATTGCAGAGCGTCTCCAATCCCCAGGAAAAGGAGGTTGCTCCTGAAGGAAAGAAGCTGTCTGCATGCTGCAGAGTGATGAATAGGGAATCACTACTCATGCATCAACTCAACTTTCACATCCGAAATAAAATGGAAAATGCGCTCGATATATCGTTCCTTCGGACCATTCAACATGATTCTCAAAATATCGCCCTCAAAATCCACTTTCCAGTGCATATTCCCGCAGAAATACCCAACCTCCAGCGCGGCAGCTAAGCTAGTGGGCCGCAAGCAAAGATATTCAACTTTAGCCATTTGAACGACGATGGCTTTTTTGTCTTCAAGTAGGAGGACTGCCCCATTGGACAGCATCTCATTTCTGGAAAGCTGAATCGCACACTCCGTGCCTTTATCCGTCTTCATCCGCAGTCGGTGCCTCAGAACATCGTCCTTATTCAGTACCAAGTGTTCAACAACGCCATGGTGATTTAAATCGTGTAACTGCTCAGCGACTCCCTGATCAGTCGAGTTAGCAATGATTTTATTTAGTACGAGCATTCATCTGTTCCCTTAAGCTTGATAAGTACAGCGATGTAAATTTTGAGCAAAAAAAAGCCCTGTTCAGTCAACAAACTGACTGAACAGGGCTTTCCTAGCCATACACTAAACCGGCAACATTGGCGATTTGTGTAGAATTAACAAACTGTATTCAAACTATTCTTAAATACTTTCATTGTCAACATTTTTGTGTTTTGCTTTGAATAATTTCCATAAAACCCGTCATCGTCGGCTTGGTCACACTGACTTTTTCTACTAGGTCAGTCGTCAATCAACTGAGATCATCCTGCCGCATCAATAACCCCATTACCCACCAGCACAGTCTAAATATCGGAGGCTATACGCAAAATACTGACAAAACAAAATACCAGCCAGATTTTTCAGCGAATATGGTTTCAAAACCAAGACATGCCTGGTCAAACATTCAGCGCTTTTCTCAAGTTTGGCTAACTTGTGTCGTAATTCAATTGTAGCCAATACTTTTATGAGCATGCCATGTCCATTTCTATTTCGATGTCCGCTGTGAGCACTCAAATGACCAGTACAGCCAGCACGAGCGGCAGCAGCCAGTCGGCCATAGAAGCACTGCAGAAAAAGCTGACCTCCCTGCAAAAAGACCTGAAGGAAGCAATTAATACGCAATCGAAAGAAGGGCAGGCCAAAGCCAAGCTCATCCAATTGCAAATCGAGGCGACACAAGCACAACTGGACCAACTTATCCGGCAAAAACAGGAAACGGCAGAAAAGCAGAAACAGACAGAAGGCTCGTCGACTCTCAACCAGAACAACCAGGCGCCTGCCAAGCAGAAACGCTCAATGATAGACGAATATGTTTAAACTGTTTTCGGACCTTAGCTTTGGTGATCGGGCCTGGCATTACCTATAAAAAAGCCCTGTTCATTTCAACAGGGCTTTTTTATCGCCAGACGGCAAGTACTCAACACTTACGTGTCATCACCGCTTAAGCTTTCATGGAATTGATATCAATCACAAAACGATATTTCACATCACTCTTAAGCATGCGCTCGTAAGCATCATTGATATAGTTGGCATCGATCATCTCGACATCACTGACGATATTATGTTTGCCACAGAAATCCAGCATTTCCTGGGTTTCCGCAATGCCGCCTATCAGTGACCCGGCGACATGACGACGTTGCGTGATCAGATTGGCGCCATGGACGTCAACCGGGTCCAGCGGACCGACCAGCACAATAGTTTTATCCCGCTTGAGCAGGCCAATATAAGGGTTCAGGTCATGGGCAACCGGCACCGTGTCAATAATCAAATCAAAACTGGATGCATGCTTGGCCAGGTCTTCGGCTTGTGTGGAGATCAGCACCTCATGCGCCCCCAGCTTGGTCGCATCAGCCGCCTTGCTGGCCGAAGTGGTGATCATCACCACATGCGCGCCCATCGCGGCCGCCAGCTTGACGCCCATGTGCCCCAAGCCGCCCAGGCCGATAATGCCGACTTTCTGGCCGGGCTGCACCTGCCAGTGTTTCAATGGCGAATACAAGGTAATGCCGGCACAGAGCAAGGGAGCCACGGCTTTGGTATCCAGGTTTTCCGGCACGCTGACCACAAAGTGTTCATCAACGGTAATCCGCTCGGCATAGCCACCAAAGGTCAGGCCGCCATGCTTGGGGTCTTTGGCGTTGTAGGTGAATACCGTGTGGTCACAGTATTGCTCTTCGCCTTCATCGCAGGCCTCACAGTGACGGCACGAATCCACCATGCAACCGACCCCCACCAATTGCCCAGGCTTGAACTTGCTCACTTGCGGGCCGACCTGCCGCACGCGGCCGACAATTTCATGTCCTGGCACCATGGGATAGAGTGAACCACCGCCCCATTCATTGCGCGCCTGGTGAATATCCGAATGGCAAATCCCGCAGTACTCGATGTCGATGAGCACATCATTCGGACCGGGTTCCCGGCGGTCTATACTCATAGGGGCAACGGGCGAGGTTGCATTTTGTACGCCGTAGGCTGCAGTTTTCATCGCATCTCCATGTCTTTTTGTTCAACCAAATGTTCCGCGGCCAAAGTCGTCCGCAGTCTGATCAACAGTCTAAACAAGCGTACGCCATCCGGCTTGCCTGCTCTTCTCAAATCGTTGCCTATTCCTCTCGGATGTTTTGACAGGCCGCATAAACGCTATTGCTGAACGGTCACATAAGCATAGTCCCGTTGATTGCCAATAAATTCCCCTGGTGAAGTGATCAAGGCACTACGGACTGCACTCACCTCTTCCATCGGGCTGCGGCCAAACATGCGCTTGAATTCACGGCTAAACTGCGAAGCGCTCTCATACCCCACCTTGGTCGCCGCCAGCGTGGCATTCATGCCGTCTTGCACCATTAGCAGCCTGGCTTTGTGCAGCCGCGTTTTTTTCAAATACTGGATAGGCGAAGTGGCCGTGACATCGCGAAAGGCGGCATGAAACGACGGCACACTCATGGCAGAGACCGCCGCCAGAGTGTCCACATTGAGGGCGTTGGCATATTCGGCATGAATCAGGCGCAAGGCTTTGCTGATGCGGCCCAAATTGCTGTGCGTGCTATGCGCGGCCAGGATGGCAGAAGATTGCGCCGAGGTGAGCAGCCGGTAATGAATCTCGCGGATAATCGCCTGGCCAAGCACGGCAGCCTCCGTTTTGGATTGCAGGCACTCCAGTAATCGCACCACTGCATTGGAGAGTTGTTTGTCCAGCGCGGTAGAAATAATGCCGCTTTTGCCATTCACCTGCATCGGCGTTGTGTGCTCCAGACTCATTAATAACTCTGAGATCACCGATAAGTTGATACGGATAGAAATGGCCAGTAGTGGCTCGTCTGGGGAGGCGATGGTTTCGCTTTCAAACGGCAACGGCACTGACAGAATCAGAAACTGCTGCGGGTTATACTGGTAGACCTCACCGCCGAGGTAACCCACTTTTCTGCCCTGGCAGACAAACACAATACTGGGTTCGTAAAACACTGGGCTGCGTGCAATCGACCGGTTCCAGCGCATGAGTTTGACGCCATCAAGTGCGGTCAGGGTAAATCCCTCTTTGGGCGTCAGTGCCGAGAGCAGAGAAATAGTCCGTTCCTTGTCGTGCGCATGCCAGCATTCATTATTCATAATATCCCCGGTTCATTGAATAATCAGGCATTGATATTACTACCAAATAGCAATAAGCAGCATATCCAAAATAGGAATAGGCAATCATTTCATATTTTTAAACTTTGCAGGGCTTGCGCAAGTGCTTACACTGGCTGAGCTAGGTATATTGGTTTAAATATTTGTAGAGAAGAGGATATCCGTGATGAAAAAAAGATTAATCACCTGCCTGCTAGGCGCCGTGCTCACGACAGTGGCGAATGCATCCTGGGCAGATATCAATGATGTACGTGCCAATTTAAACAAACTGCATCTGCCGGATGGCTTTCAGATTGATGTGTATGCCGAGGTGCCGGGGGCCCGCCAGATGGCGCTGGGCACCAATGGCAATGTGTATGTCGGTACACGTGGCAATCATGTGTATGCCGTCGTCGATAAAAACAAGGATCACAAGGCTGACCAGGTGGTCAGCATTCTGGACGATCTCAAGGTTGGCAATGGCGTCGCCATGGTGGATGGCCATTTATATGTGGCCGAGCAGCATCGCATCACACGCTATGCCGCGCCAGACTTTGATCTCACGCTGCCGTTTAAGGCCATGCGTGAAGTCGTGTATGACCAACTGCCGGACAAGGCGCATCATGGTTGGCGCTATCTGGCGGTGGGGCCGGACAACAAGCTGTACGTAACAATAGGCGCGCCATGCAATATCTGCGACCCGACAGGTCACGAGGCCTCAATTATCCGCATGAATGCCGATGGCAGTCAGGTGGAAACGTTTGCCAAAGGCGTGCGTAACTCGGTCGGCATGGATTTTCAGCCAGACACCCAAACCCTGTTTTTCACTGACAATGGCGTCGATCTGCTCGGACCTGATATCCCGCATGACGAACTTAACGCAGCGCCTAAAGCCGGGCTGCACTTTGGTTTTCCCTATTTTGCAGGCGGTGATACACGCGATCCCAACTGGAAAAACAAAACGCCGCCCGCTGAGGTGACCAAGCCTGTCGCAGAATTCCAGGCGCACAGCGCCAATCTGGGCTTCAAGTTTTACACAGGCAAGCAATTCCCTGCCGAGTATCAGGGCAATGCGGTGATTGCCCAGCATGGCTCGTGGAACCGCAAGGTGCCGGTTGGCTACCAGTTGGTGCGCGTGACTTTTGATGCTCAGCACCAGGTCAAGGAAACCAAGCCATTTATTGATGGCTGGCTCACCGCGGATGGCGAAGTCTGGGGCCGCCCGACGGATGTGTTACAGCTTGCGGATGGTTCGTTGCTGGTCTCGGACGATTACAATGGCGTGATTTACCGGGTGAGCTACACCGGCAAAGCAGGTGCGTCCGGCGTGAACGCCAACACCGCCAACACACTGAGCGGATTCGCCATGCCTGAATCCGTTTTTGCCAGCCCGGACGGCACCCTGTATGTGTCTGAAATCGGTGAATTTGGTAAAGCGGGCGATGGCAAAATCACGCGCATTGCGGCCGACGGCACGCGTACCACACTGGCAGAAGGCCTGAATGACCCCAAAGGGCTAGATCTGTTTAACGGTCAACTGTATGTGGCGGATAATGATCGCGTGGTGCGGATTGACACCAGCAACGGCAAGCAGACCGTAGTCGCTGCCGCCAGTGCCTTCCCACAAAAACCAGTGTTTCTGAACGATATCGAGATTGACGGATTGGGCAATGTCTACGTCTCTGACAGTGGCGATGACAACGGCAAGGGCGCGGGGATTTTCAAACTCACGCCTGAGGGTAAGGTCACGCAAGTGCTCAAAGCCAATGCCGGGATCAAACGCCCCAATGGTTTGCTCATGGATGGTCCTAACCGTTTGCTGGTCGCAGACTTTGGCACAGGCAAATTGTTCAGTGTTCAATTGTGTGGCAGCAAGCCGGTAGTGACGCTACTGAACCAGGGCTTTGGTGGTGCAGATGGTCTGATCCGCGACGCCTACGGCATGCTGTATGTCAGTGACTGGGCGGGCGGCAACGTCTGGCAACTCAGTGACCCCAAAGCGACGCCGCAACGCATCATCCAGGGCTATCAGTCAGCAGCCGATATCAGCCTCTCCGCGGATGGCAAATCACTACTGATCCCCGACATGAAAGCCGGCTTGCTCTATCGTATGCCCATTCATTAAATAGACGTCTCAGCGTCAGGCATAAAAGCCCGGGATCTCCCGGGCTTTTTTTATTCCCCAAGCCATGCGCTCTATGTCAAAATGCAACACAGGCCCGCCGCTGGCAGCCTCAAACTCGAAAAATTTATTTTGTTTGGAGACGTCGATGAATAAACTGGTGATTGCTATGTTGCTGTCTTGTGTCTGTTTTTCTGTTCAGGCTGGCACGCAACAAGAAAAAATGAAAACCTGTAACGCCGATGCAAAAGCCAAGGCCTTGGCCGGCGATGAACGCAAAGCATTCATGAAACAATGCCTGTCCGCAGAGGGCGCCAGCTCAGGGTTGACCGCGCAACAGGAAAAAATGAAAACCTGTAACGCCGACGCTAAAACCAAAGCGCTCAAAGGCGATGAGCGTAAAGCATTTATGAAATCCTGCCTGTCCGCCAGTTAAGCGACCACTTGCAAAAAAAGCCTGTGTTTTACACAGGCTTTTTTGTTGCTTCTGCGATGCGCTAAACGTCGGCGCATGCCCCTGTTTGGCAAAATTCTGCCGCTGTAAGGATTAAGTAAGTGATCCGCTGCATGATACGAGATTATTTTATCTGTGGATCATTGCTGAGGTTTGGCCCGTGCGCGTCAAAAAATCTCCTTACCTGTTCGCTTATAGCGCCTGGGATATCATCCCTGTCCTTGCCGGTTGCCTGCATTTTCTGTTTTTTGCATGGATGATTTCCAGCTTTCATAGTCTGGCGCTGTGGCAAAAATGTGTGGTGGGACTGATCTATGCCTTTAGCATCTCGTGGAATGTGAATAGTGTTTCCCATAATTTTATTCACAATGCCTACTTCAAATCTGCCCTGCTCAACCGACTGTTCAGCCTGATGGAATCAGTCACCATGGGCTTCTCGCAAACCATGTATGACTATGTCCACCGGCAACATCACATCGGCAACAATGACCGCAAAGGTGCCGATGGCGAGACCATAGACTGGATCTCCATTTATCGTCATGGCGAGCATGGTCAAGCCGAGCATCCACTCAAATACTCGCTGCTGAGTTATTTCCGTGATGATCCCAAACGCATCTACGGTTTGATTAAAAAACATAGCCAGGCATTGGCTTATTTTGCGGTGTTTGAAGTCGTCGTGGTCACCTTGATGATCGTGGGCTTTTTGCTGTGGGATTGGCAATTCGGGCTGTTCTTCGTGTTCTTTTATTACCTGGGCCATTCGCTGACGGCCATGAATGGCTACTATGAGCACGCCGGCGCCAACCCGGACTTGCCAATTGCCTGGGGTGTCAGCTGCTATAACAAACTCTATAACTGGTTGTGGTTAAACAATGGCTATCACGCCGAACATCACTACCGGCCCAAGCATCACTGGACACAGATGCATACCTTGCACACAGAAATTGCCGAGAAACAAAAACAAGCCGGGGTCAAGGTGATCCCTTGGCCACACCCGATTGGATTTATGATGGAATGGATGAAGGAACAATAAATGGCCGCCAAAAACAAGCCAGGCTTTCTATTTGCCTACTCTTACTGGGATGTGATCCCCGTTGTGTTCGGAATACTGCATTTTGCCTATTTGATTGGCATGTTTCTATGGTTTGACCGCCTGCCCTGGTACGCCAATGTACTACTGGGGCTGGTCTACGCCGTCAGCATTTCATGGAACATCAATGGCATCTCGCATAACTTCATCCACAACCCCTACTTTAAGTCTGAGTTCCTGAACCGGATATTCAGCCTGCTGGAGTCTGTGACCATGGTCTTCTCGCAAACCTTTTATGATGCCGTGCATAAACGCCATCATATCGGTAACAGCGACCGGCCGGATGCCAATGGCAACACCATAGACTGGCTCTCAATTTACCGCTATGGCAGCAACGGAGAGCCTGAGAATGTCTGGGCGTATACCTTCAAAAGTTATTTCAGGGACGACCCGGCGGAAATCTACCGGGAAATTAAAAAACGTAATCCTGGCCTGGCGCGCTTTGGTGTGTTTGAAATCCTCTGCTCCATCCTGCTGGTGCTGGTCGGTTTTGTGCTGAACTGGAAATTCATGCTGTTTATGGTGCCGTTTTATTACCTTGGTCACTGCCTGTCTTCGCTTAACGGCTGGTATGAGCACTGGCGCGGCAATCCTGACCTGCCGATTGCCTGGGGGGTCAGCAGCTACAGCAAGCTTTACAACCTGATCTGGTTTAACAATGGCTATCATGCCGAGCACCATTACCGTCCCAAGCACCACTGGACCAAAATGCATGAACTGCATTTGCAAATTGCTGACAAACAGAAAGAGGCCGGCGTGCATGTGATTACCTGGTCGCATGGTCTGGGCTTCTTGCAACCCAAGTAGTCGGATCACCCAGGCATCGTGGCATGGTGCCAGTGATCGTCATGGAAACTTTTAAAGCCCGGTGCCTGCTTTAAGGGTCTATGCCCGACTTTGCGACACCTGCCCTCGCCTGGTGACAGTAATCTCTCGCTCAATGATTCATACCAAGGAGTATTTCATGCAAACCCTCTCCCGCTTGCTGCTCAGCCTCTCGCCTTTTTTATTGGCCTCCTGCAGTCAAATACCTTTCATGCAGCAGACTTCTGCGCACGCCACGCTGGAAGCCAAATCCGACTCAAAGGTCACCGGCGATGTAGACCTGATTCAACAGGGCACGAAAGTACTGTTGATTGCCCGTGTGGCGGGCTTGACGCCCAACTCCATACACGGCTTTCATATTCATGAGAAAGGCGATTGCTCTGCGGCGGATGCTTCGAGTGCAGGCGGGCACTTCAATCCCGATGCACATCCACATGCCTCGCAAGCAACGCCTAGCCATCATTTTGGCGACCTTCCTAACCTGAAAGCAGACAACACTGGCCATGCCATTTACCGCGCTACGCTGGAGAATGCCAGCCTGGCTGAAGGGGCACATGCACTGATTGGACATGCGATGATTCTTCATCGCGATGCTGACGATTATGTGACTCAGCCAGCGGGCAATGCGGGGCCAAGAATCGCGTGTGGCGTGATTAAATAACGGGCTAAAAGCACAGTGCCGATACGGGAGCTATCCGCATCGGCACTGTGGCTTTGATTTTAAACGCTGTTGTTTTTTAAATGAGGTAATGATCCAGTAACAGCGCCGCAAAAATCAGGCTCAAGTAGAGGATGGAATACTTGAAGGTGGTTTTAGCCAGCGCATCTGAATACTGTCGGTAGAGGCTGACCACATAATACATAAACACTGCATTGAGCAGCACGGCGGACAACAGGTAGAGCCAGCCACTCATGCCGAGGCCGTAAGGCATCAGCGACACCACCACCAGAATCACGGTATACAAGACAATATGCAACAGTGTGAACCGCTCACCATGGGTGACCGGTAACATGGGCATGCCGACTTTGGCGTATTCTTCGCGGCGATACAAAGCCAGCGCCCAAAAGTGCGGAGGCGTCCAGGCAAAAATAATCAAAAACATCACCAGCGACTCTGGCGAGACGGTATTGTTGACTGCTGCCCAACCCAGAATCGGCGGCATGGCGCCAGAAGCGCCGCCAATCACAATATTCATCGGGGTAGCGGGTTTGAGAAACACCGTGTAAATCACCGCATAGCCGACAAATGTAGCTAAGGTCAGCCACATGGTGAGCGGGTTTACCCAGTAATAGAGGATGCTCAACCCTACCCCGCCCAGCACGCTGGCAAACAGCAAGGTCTCCATTTGCGATAACTGGCCGGTAGGCAATGGGCGTGCGCGCGTACGCGCCATCATGGCATCAATCTTATACTCGATCAGGCAATTGAATGCCGCGGCAGCCCCAGATGCGAAAGCAATGCCCACCGTGGCGGCCACCAGCACAGTGACCGGCACCATACCCGGCGTGGCCATAAACATGCCTATCATGGCGGTAAAGACGATCAGCGCAGTGACGCGCGGTTTACATAAGGCATAAAAGTGCCGCAAGCCCATTTTTGCAGCGGCCATGTGTGTGATCCATGCTGTTTGCATCGCATACTCCCCCTTGTTTTAATCTAATGAATGCTTCAATCTGGCATTAATGGCGACCAGGCATATTCCGAGCAGCGCAGCCCCGGCGTTATGCATGACCGCCAGCACTAACGGTAACTGCAAAATCAGGTTGGCAATCCCCAATGCAATCTGACCCAACACGAGCATCAGCAAGCAACCAGTTAACCAACGCGGCATGGCTGATTGCCACAACAGCTTGACGCTGACCATGAGCCATACAAACACCAGCAGTGCCCCTAGCCGATGCACCCATTGGATGGCCGTTAATGCATTCAGGTGTAGCTGTCCGCCGTCCCGGCTTTCACCCAACGCCCGTGTCAAATGAAACGCCTCGCCCACATCCATGTCTGGCCACCAGGCACCATGGCAAGTGGGAAAGTCCGTACAGGCCAAGGCCGCATAATTACTGCTGGTCCAGCCCCCAAGTAGCACCTGCAGTATCCAGACCAGCAAAGCCAGTTGCAACCAGCGCAATTGCCACGGCCTGATCACGATACGTTGGCTGACAACATGCCGGCATGCGATCCAGCTTAAGACAGCCAAGGTCGTCATGCCGCCCAGCAAATGTAAAGTCACTATCATGGGTTTCAGCAACAAAGTCACCGTCCACATACCCAGCAACGCTTGCAACACAATCAAGCCGATCAATCCCGCCGAGAGCTGCCACGGGGTGTGCAAGAATTGCCTTTGCCTGTAAGCCAATACACCAAGCAGCAATACCAACAGGCCCAAGCTGCCAGCCAGATAGCGATGTGCCATTTCCTTCCAGGCTTTGGCATGTTGCAGTGGTTTATCCGGATAGGCCTGTTGCGCAGACGCGATCGCCGCCTCACTTTGCGGCACGGTGAGCGCACCATAACAACCCGGCCAGTCTGGGCAGCCCAAGCCGGCATCAGAGAGCCGGACATAAGCCCCTAGCACCACCACACAAAAGGCCACCATCGCCGCCAGCACACTTAAGCGTTTAAACATCGACTATCCAGCCCAAGAAGCTTTTAATAATTTGACCAAGTCCTTGCGTATCCACTTGGCTTCCATCTCTGGCCCGTACTGCATCATGATATTGCCGAGCGGATCAATAAAATACACGCGGTGGGCATCCAGCGTATTCTGTCCACCACCGCTTAATAGCCCACCCAATTCTGCAACTTGCTGCGTTTCTCCATTAATAATCAGCAAATCAGGATAACGTGCACGGATCTCTGTGGTATCGGTCTGTTGCGTGATGAGCACCCGTTGCACGCGGATCATGTCTTTATACAAGGAGACATAAATCTGCCTGAGGTCGTACAGCCGCTGCATACAAGCGCTGTCGCACTCCCGTGCGATAAACACCATATTCCATTTGTCTTGCCAGAAGGTGGGCAGCGCTTGCTGCCTGTCGCTGACCCAGTGCGTCGCATGCGCAATCGAGACCGGCGGATGAATGAGCTGACCATGACTTTTACCGCTGGGTCGCCAATCAAACTTGAACATCGCGACCACGACGAGCAGCGGCACTGTAAAAAATACCGCCAGCAGAAAAAATACCCTGCGGCCTTTGCGCTGCTGGACCGGGTCCAAAACCACCTCTGTCAACTGTTCCTGCATGATCAAGACCGCTTTTCTATCATTTGATAAAGACCAATCATAAAACTCGCCAAGGCAAACCCAAACCACTGATAGGCATAACTCATATGCTTTTCAATTTGCCCACCAGGCACTTCCCATACTCTAACGAATCCGGCAGGCATTGTTGGATCAAGTTTGAGGATGACATTTGCAAACGAAAAAGGCACATGCTGCCGTAAGTAGGAAAAATCGATTACAGGTTGCACCGGCTGCCAGCTTGAGCCCGCTTTATCCAACCGGAATCCGGTTTTGCTTTGTTGCCAGAACATCCCCCGGATGACTTGCTCTGCTTCAGGGGTCTGAATCTCGGGGATTTTTTGATGGTCTGCAAAACCGGGCACCCAACCACGATTCACCCAAATAAGATGCTTCTGGTCATGCAGTAAAAACGGTGTGATGACAGCAAATCCGGCCTGCCCTTGAACCACCTGGTTATCCAGAAAAAAACTGTATTGTGGTAGATAGCGGCCGCCGATCATCACTGTCTGCAAGTGCAGGGCCTCAACATGACTGGGAATATCCAGCGCTTGTGCGCGCAGCTCCACGGCATCGCCATGCGGTTTCAATGCCAGCATAATCGCCTGTTTTTGCTCAGCCTTATGCCACTGCCACAGGCCCAAGCGCAGACAACTCCAGATTGCCACCACCATCACAGCCACCACCATCCAGCGCAGACGAAAAACATAATTTCCCAAGGGTATTTGCATTTTTTTGCTTACAGCCCATAATGTCATCACGTTACCGAGAGATCACATCATGTTAATTAAAATTGCCACCATTTTGATACTGATCGTCATTATTGGCAGCCTGTTTTCTGCCCTGCTTTTTTTACTCAAAGACAAACGCGGATCAGACCGCACGGTTAAAGCACTTACCCTGCGTATTGGTCTGTCTATCTTCCTGTTTCTCGCACTGGTCATCGCCGCACATTTTGGCTACGTGGGCCATACGCTTTAATCCAGAACGATGGAATCACCAGACTAAAAAGGGCGCTGTTTGCGCCCTTTTTAACCGTCAGAGCATGTAAACAAAGATATACAAACCGAGCCAAACCACATCCACAAAGTGCCAATACCAAGCCACGCCTTCAAACCCGAAGTGGTGCTCGGGAGTAAAGTGACCGCGAATGCTGCGCAACCAGATCACAATCAGCATGAGGGTGCCAATGGTAACGTGAAAGCCATGAAAACCGGTTAACATGAAGAAGGTCGCACCATAGGCGCCAGACTTCAGCGTCAGCCCCATTTCTGTATAAGCGTGGTGATACTCGGCTGCCTGGCAGCACAAGAAGGTCACCCCTAGTGCAATCGTCAGGAACAGCCCTACAATCAGTTGTTTGCGGTTATTTTTGATCAAGCCCCAGTGTGCCCAGGTAATGGTCGCACCAGAACTCAACAACAATAAGGTATTGATCAGTGGCAGGCCACTCCAAGTCATGGGGTGAAAGGCGGTGCTTGGTTGATAGGTCTCCCCCAGAACCGTTCCGCCAGGCCCCTGTGATGGCCAAGTACTTAAAAAGTCCTTGTAAGGCGTAATGTCTGGCGCGTAAGAAGCCAGATCAGGCACCGACAACACGCGCATATAAAACAATGCCCCGAAGAACGCCGCAAAAAAAGCCACCTCAGAGCAAATGAACACGATCATGCCAATACGGAAAGATTTGTCTTCCCATTTTTTATACTGCCCGGTGACACTTTCAGTGACAACTGTACTTAACCATTTGAACATCATGGTCAGCACAATCGCCAGGCCCAGATACATCATGTACTTGCCCGGGGTAGCGAGGTAGGACAAGGCCGGATTTTTCATAGACCCATCCAGCCGCGTGTCCGAGCCGGTAACATTAAAGACAAAGCCACTCGCCATCGACAGCAACCCGACTGAAATCAATGCCGGGTAGATACTGCCGTGCGGGACAAAATAGTGATTTTCTGAATGACTAGCCATGCATTAACTCCCTATCCTTTGATCGTGTTACTCATATTATTTATTGCTGACTTGCCGGAAAAAACGAATACGACAAGGTCATTTCTTGTACATCTTTGGGCAGTTCGGCACTGACGAAAAATCGCAGTGGCAATGCCTTCACTTCACCCGGTTTTAACGATTGCCTGACAAAGCAGAAACACTCTATTTTTTTCAAGTGGGCCGATGCTTTGCCTGGGGTCACACTGGGAATGGCCTGCCCGACCACCTCCTCATTGGTAATGTTTTTTGCCTCAAACATGACCGTAGTGACTTGGCCAGGATGCACGACCACACTGTTTTGCTTAGGATAAAAATTCCACCCCAATCCAGGCATCACCGATGACACAAACTGCACGGTGACTTCCCGCTTTAAATCTACAACTGCTTTTGTGGCTGTTTCCGCCGTATTTTTGGTTTTGCCATTGAGCCCGGTCACAGAACAAATGACGTCATACAATGGCACCAAGGCAAAGGCAAACAACAGCGCACCGACGATGATCCACACCAATTTAAAAGCCAATTTTCGATTGGCTTCTACCTGATCTTGTTTTAATGCCATAACTGTTTATGCAACTGGTTTACTTCCAGATCGTAAACATCGAAATCAGGTACCAGAGAATTGCTACCGCAGCGAGCAGCCATGCAATTTTCCTGTTATTAGACTGCTTGGGATCACTCAAAATACGTCAACCTTAAAACAAAGCCAATCAACCAAAAAAACTGGATTGACTGGCTTTTTTAGCATTTATTTAACCACCGGCTGTTCAGTAAAGCTGTGATATGGCGGAGGAGATGGCAACGTCCACTCCAGGCCTTGCGCCCCTTCCCAGACTCGGTCTGATGCCTTTTTGCCACCTTTGACACAGCTGATAATGATGTAGACAAACAGCAACTGTGACAGACCCAAGGCAAATGCACCGATACTCGAAATCATATTGAATTCGGCAAACTGCAAGGCATAGTCTGGAATACGGCGCGGCATCCCGGCCAAGCCAACAAAGAACTGAGGGATAAAGGTCACATTGAATGAAATGGCTGTTAACCAGAAATGTAATTTACCCAGTTTCTCGTTATACATGTGGCCTGTCATTTTTGGCAGCCAGTAGTACACGCCCGCCATAATCCCCATGATGCCACCCGCAAACAGGGTGTAATGGAAATGTGCGACCACAAAGTAACTGTTGTGATATTGCGCATCGGCAGCCACGTCTGCGAGCACCAGACCAGTCAGACCACCCACGCCAAACAGAATAATCCAACCAACCGTGAACAGCATGGGGGTTTCAAAGCTCATGGAGCCTTTCCACATGGTGCGAATCCAGCAATAGAACAGTACCGCCAACGGTAAGGAAATTGCCATGGTGCTATACATAAAGTACAGCAATGCAGGCACAGGCATACCGGCTGTAAAGAAGTGGTGCGCCCAAACAACGACCGCCAAAGCGCCAATCGCCCACAATGAATACACTTGCGCTTTATAGCCATACATAGGCTTGCGGCTGAAGGTTTGCAGAATCTGGGGGATAAAGCCCCAGACGGGCAATAGCAGAATGTAGACTTCCGGGTGACCAAAGAACCAGAACAAATGCTGGAACATAATCGGGTCACCGCCACCGGCCGCGTCAAAGAAGTGTGTACCAAAGTGACGGTCCGTCAGCAACATGGTCACTGCACCGGCGAGCACGGGAATGGTGGCAATCAGCAAGAAAGCGGTGATCAGCCAACCCCAGGCAAACATCGGCATTTTCATCAAGGTCATGCCAGGCGCACGCATGTTGTAAATCGTCACAATAATGTTGATTGAACCCAACACAGACGAAATACCCAGCAAGTGAACCGCAAAAATGGCAAAGTCCACACCAATGCCGCCTTGCACAGACAGCGGCGGGTAAAAGGTCCAACCGGTGGCCAGCGCGCCATCACCCACGCCAAACAATGCCAGAGTGAATGGCAACGTCAGCAAGATGGCGGAAGGGGGCAAAATCCAGAAGCCCCAGTTATTCAAGCGTGGCAAAGCCATGTCTGGCGCACCGATCTGCAACGGCAACATCCAGTTGGCAAATCCGGTTGCAGCAGGCATCAACGCTGCAAAAATCATGATCAGTGCATGCACGCCAATCAACTGATTAAAGAACTCGGGGTTCATCAATTGCAGTCCGGGCTTGAACAACTCGGCACGGATACCAAGAATCATGCTGCCACCGACCAGGAACATAATCAGTGAAAACGTCAGGTACATGGTCCCGATATCTTTGTGGTTTGTCGTCGTCAGCCAACGCATGATCCCGGTTGGGTGATCCTGATGCTCGTCATGATGTGCTACTGAAGTAGTACTCATAGTGCTCTCCTAAATCAATCGCTTAAATATTTATTCACGGGCTGCTTTAACTTGCGCTGGCTGCAACACGGCATCCACTGCCGCCGCGTTACCCAAGGCATTACGCTCATAGGTGATCACCGCTGCAATTTCCGTATCGTTCAAAGTTGCCTTCCAGGCGGGCATCACACCCTTGCCATTCAGCACGCGGTCAAGGTGGCTATCTTTCTGATATTTGCCATCAGAGCCAAAAATAGCGCCCGTCGCAATTTTGCTGCCGGTCAAGGCCGGGAATGCAGGCGGCAAGCCAGCCCCGGTCACCTGATGGCAGACGGCACAGTTTTTCTCGTAAACCACTTTACCCTGCGCCACCAACTCATCCTTGGTCATTTCTTTCACATCATTCGCGGCTTTTTGCTCATCCTGTTTTTTGTTTGCCCACTGCGCAAACTCTTCTTTGGAAACCGCATTCACAACCACCGGCATATAGCCATGCCCCTTGCCACAGAGTTCTTTGCATTGGCCACGGTAGACGCCTGGCTTCTCGACTTGCACCCAGGTTTCACGGATAAACCCAGGCACGGCCACACGTGACGAGCCAAACTGTGGCACCCACCAGTTATGCAACACATCAGAGGCCGTCATCAAAATGCGCACCTTCTCGCCTACAGGCAACACCAGCGGATTATCGACTTCAAGCAGGTAGTGCTCGCCTTTACCTTCCTCGTTATGCATTTGGCCGTTAGTCGTCGCCAGGTTGCTGACGAACTTGATGCCCTTGGCATCGCCATCAAGATACTCATATTGCCAGCGCCACTGTGACCCGGTAATTTTGATCACCATGGTCGATTGGTCTCGCGTGTCTTCCATCATCACCACGCTGTGATAGGCCGGGATACCCATGATGACAAAGTCAATCAACAGCAGGATCGCAAACGGGATCAAGGTCCAGAAAATTTCTACGGCAGTAGAGGGAGGGTTATCGGCGACAGGTTTGTAGCCTTTGCTGTGACGGTGGGTCACAATCGAGTAAATCATGATTGCCAGCACCACCACAAAAATCACGGCAGTAATCAGCATGAATTTATTATGTACGTGGAGGGTATCCAAAGCCATTGGCGTGACTGGCTCCGGAAAATTCCAGGTGTAGTCAGCATGCGCACTTAAAGACAAAAACCATGCAACCGCACCAACCCCGAGTTTCTTCATCCCTTGCATCTAATCGCTCCAAAATCCAGTTATCTAGTTTTTAGAAGTGTTCGTTTGAGATGAGAGGCCAGGGCTTCGCGTTGCGCATCATCCATGGTATCTCGACCAAACTCGACTTCTTGATTATGGGACCCTATCCACAGTGACGTCTTGCCGTTCTCACCTTCCCTGAGCGTTATACGGGTCCAGTAGCGCTGAAACCGAACGTGTTTTATTTTCCCCAACACACTTTGTTCGATTTCAATATGATCCTCAACGAAAGTGATTTTTTCGTAGTCACCGCTATGACGCAGCACCACCACAAACGCCAGAACCACCAACACCAATTCCAAGCCAGCAAATGGCAACACCATCCAGGCACCGATATGCAAAAAAGCCATGGCAATCAGCCCCGAAAACACGCCCAAACTCAGCAACAACCTCAACACACTTTCCGATGAAGCCGAGGCATTTGGCCTGGTAACGCATTGTGTTTCGCAAATAGATAACATGTTTGCCAACCCAGAATTCAGCTTGTATCAACCAAATTACGTTTAGTTACAAATTTGTTACATGTTGTAAATTAGCACAAGATAATCGCAGTGACAAGACAAAAAATGCCCCGTGCCAATGTCATCAATGTAAATTTATGAATAGCCACGCTTAACAAAAAAACACTCTCACTCTACCAATCTCACAATTGCAATCCCCCTCACAGCCCTTTAAAAACGCGGCAAAGCAATTCAAAACCTTGGTTCGGCCATCAAGATCATCGCGCGCACTCACACCGAAAAATGTCACTTAAAAGCACAATCAAGAAAATATTCCGGTGGGTGTTGTCACATTTTTGTTGTTGCTTAAGCCACCATTCATGATTAAGCTAAACAACTCTCGGAACAGAAATGCGCTCCGGGTGACGTGCGCAAAGCCTCAAACCTTGGCGCATTCAAAGCAGTTTTTTGTGTTGATTGATTAGAAATGCCAGTAGCGGGACCGCCGTCCACGAAAGTGTATTTTTAGTTTTAAGACCGGCCCCACTGCCAGCAGCAATGAATGATAGCCATCATTTTTGACGGGGGCCAAACACATGGGCATACAGCATATTTCAGCCAACAAAATACACGCTGACGATGAATTTTTAATTCGAAAAGTCCCCATCCACATCATTCCAGACTGGCTACACTCCGGCGTCACTGACATTCATCTCGGTGGCCGTGCCAGCCTGTTTTATGGCATTTTTTTTGCGGCAACAGGCATCCTGTTACACACCATCTTCGCTGAAAATTACTGGCTGCTCGCCGGGCTCACTACCGGGTTTTTCCTGCTAGGGCCATTCCTGGCCATGGGGCTATACGATCTGAGCAGACGCATGGAAGCTGGTGAGCCACCCGCCCTCGCCCCCACGCTCATGGCCTGGCTACCCAACCTCATCAACATCACTCTGTTTACCGTGCTGCTGGTGTGTTTGTTTTTAAGCTGGGTGCGGCTCTCCATGACCATTTTCTCGCATTACTTTCACGGTGCGCTGCCCACCTTTACCGATGTCGTCATCAATGTATTCACATTCAAACAACCGGTTTTCCTGTTAGTTTACTTTGGCACTGGCGCCTTGTTTGCCGCTGCCATTTTCAGCATCAGCGTCATTGCCATGCCCCTCATGCTAGATAGAAACACCAGCGCCTGGACCGCCGCCATTACCAGCCTGCGCACCTGCGCCCGCAACCCTATCCCCATGCTGCTCTGGGCTTTTTGTATTGTCGTGCTCATTGGATTTGGCCTGGCGACCAACTTTTTAGGTTTAATGCTGACCATGCCCGTGGTTGGGCACGCAAGTTGGCATGTCTATCGGGATTTGATTGAGGTAAAAAATTAATCCGCTCGTTTAAAGTCCATATCCTGCGATATAGTCTCTCGTAAAGCAAAAAGGCTTAGATTTTCATCTAGGCCTTTAAAGTTTATACGTTCTTGAGTCTTTTGAGCTCTATTTAAGAGCGCTTGGTGCCGGGAGCCGGAATCGAACCGGCACGCCTTGCGGCGCTGGATTTTGAGTCCAGTGCGTCTACCAGTTCCGCCATCCCGGCATGGGATATAATGTAGGACATCAAAGACCGCTATTATAACCATAATTTTCATTTATGAGAACTCTAGATTTCGATTTTTATCTTCCGCCCCACCTGATTGCCCAATATCCGTTACCCAATCGTTCAGAAAGCCGCTTGCTGGAGGTCAATGCGCAAGACGGTTCCATCAAGGATAATTTGTTCCGGCAGATTGGCAAGCAGTTTGCCGCAGGCGATGTGCTGGTCCTGAACGATACCAAAGTCATCAAGGCCAGATTGTTTGGTCAGAAAGCCACCGGCGGACAGATTGAGGTGATGATAGACCGCGTACTGTCACCGCAAGAAGCTTATGCGCAAATCAAATCATCCCGCTCTCCAAAGGCAGGGAGTATGCTGCACCTGGCTGGCGAGATGCAGGCTGAGGTGCTCGGCAGGGTGCAGGATATGTTCCATATTCGCTTACTAGGCGAACAGTCGTGGTATGACTTTTTGGAACAGTATGGCCAATTACCTTTGCCGCCGTATATTGAGCACGCGGCAGATGCGACCGACGATAGCCGCTACCAGACGGTGTTTGCCAAGCATGCGGGCGCAGTGGCCGCACCAACGGCAGGGTTGCATTTTGACGAGGTGCTGTTGCAATCGCTAATGGATAAAGGCGTCCATGTACGTTATGTGACGCTGCATGTGGGCGCGGGGACGTTTCAGCCAGTGAAGGTCGATAATATCGCCGAGCACCATATGCATAGCGAGGTTTACCATTTGCCGGAAGAGACGATCGCTACCATCCTCGCTGCGCGGGCCGCGGGCAAGCGGATCACGGCCGTGGGCACCACTTCATTGCGCACGCTGGAAAGCGCAGCACATGCAGGCAAGTTGTTTGCGCACCATGGCGACACGGATATTTTTATTACGCCAGGATTTGAGTTTAAACTGGTAGACCGTTTGATCACCAACTTTCACCTGCCTAAGAGCACTTTGATGATGCTGGTCTCGGCATTTGGCGGTTACGACTTGATGCGTGAGGCCTATGCGCACGCCATTGCCCAGTCTTACCGCTTTTTTAGCTATGGCGATGCCATGCTGATCACGCGCAAGTAATCCGCCCAGCATTAAACTTGCAGACTAAAATAACGTCTATTAAACACTGATAAAAACTAGGATACGGAGATATGCAATTCATCCCAAAAACTTTGAGCGGCTTGGCACTGCTATGCCTGACGCTCACCACCCAGGCCGAGATTTTGCCTGAGGCAGAAATCGGCATCAAAATCCCGCTGGCCAAGAAACCAACCACACGCCCGATGGGCGTGGCCTACTTGCCAGCCAACCAGCATTACTACATTGCCGATGGCGGCCTGGCGCCCATGGGCAGCGAGTTTGAAGCACCCATCTCCAAGTCTGAAGTGCATACGTTTACCGGCGACGGCAAGTATGTGCAGTCAGCCAAACCGGGGTTTGATAACCGCTCGCTCTATTTCAACCCCAATAGCGGCAAGCTGGAGATCATTACTTACAACATTTCTAGCGCGGTAGGCTTTTTGCCTAACACCGGGATTTTCAGCCTGGAAGTGGCCGAGACTGGCGAGCTGCTGGGCACTTCTGGCGAAATTTCACAATTCAACCCAGCCTTTGGCGATGCGGCTACCATGCCAAGTTATGACCCAGTGAGCAAACACTATTTCGCCAAGCAAGAGCACGGCAATCTCGTGTTTGTTGTGGATACCAAGCAGCGCGAAAAACTGCAGGAGATCAAGCTGGACTTTGCCAAAGCCAAAGTAGCCCACGATGATGTCAGCGACCATTTTGTCGCCTTCACCGGCGTGGCGGGTAATGAGCTGGCCTTGCTAGACGTAGACCATAAAGCCGTATTGATTTTTGACTTGAACGGGCAATATGTGGGTAAAAGCGCCCTACCCGCTACCATGAAACTGCGCTCACAAAATCACTTTAATGGGCTGGGATACACCAACGGCATGCTATTCGTTTATCACGAATCTGAAGGCGAGTTTGGCACCTATTACGGATTCAAGGTGGTCAAGTAACCCATAAAAAAACCGCGCTGATTCAAGCGCGGTTTTTTGATTGCTGGCAGGCACACGTTATCTGCAAAGCACTTTTTACTGGCTGCTGGTCATATTCACTTTGATCACTTGCGGCGATGGCGTGTAATGCCAATGATTGCGCCAAGCCCCCACCACTAGATTCGGATAGTCCGGCTTGCCCAGACTGCCGTTATATCTACCCAAGGCCCGGTAATAATCGCCGCGCTCAATATCCAGATAATGGCGCAATATCGTGCAGCCATAACGCAGATTCAGGCGCATATCAAACAGATTGTGTTCAGGCGTACCAATAGACTGCACCCAGAAAGGCATCACCTGCATATAGCCTCTTGCGCCCACGCTAGAGACTGCATACTTTTTAAAACCGCTTTCAACATGAATCAGGCCAAGCACCAACTGAGGATCCAGCCCGGCGCGTGTGGCTTCATAATGCACGGACTTGAGAAAATCTTCACGGTAGTGCGCGTCTGGCATGCGCTTGGCCAAGCGGGCTGACATTTCTTGCAACCAGACTTGTGCCGCTTGCTCGGAATCAAAAATCAGGCGCGGCGCCGCCAGGTCACTGACGGATTTTTGCATCACAGCTTTAACGCTATTGGCCAGCGGCTCTTCTTTTTGATTGCCCGCCATAGAAGGCGCCGCCCACAGACAAAGGCCGGTGACCAACAAGGCAAACACATAAAAAAACACTTTTTTCATGTTGCCTATTGTAATCACAAGCGGCGTGCGGTGGACGGGCAAAAAGAGGGATTAAATCCCGCTAATTACTCAGCAAGCTTGCGCTGCAAAAAGGCCAAACAATCAGCCACTTGCAGGTTTTGTGCCTCAGCATCGGTGCGGCCTTTGTATTCCACCTTGCCTTCAGCCAGGCCACGGTCACCAATTACCACGCGGTGCGGAATACCCATGAGGTCACTCTCGGCAAACATCACGCCAGGACGCTCGCCACGGTCATCGAGCAAGACATCTACACCCGCCTGTTGCAGTTGCGCATAGAGCTCAAACGCGGCCTGTTTGACGGCCTCACTCTTATCGAGGCCGATCGGGCAGATCACCACCGCAAACGGTGCCATGCTCAAGGGGAAAATAATGCCCTTGTCATCATTGCCCTGCTCAATCGCTGCCCCCACAATCCGTGACACGCCAATGCCATAACAGCCCATTTCCATCACTTGTGATTGGCCGTTTTCGTCCAGGTAAGTCGCCTGCATGGCTTCTGAATACTTGGTGCGCAATTGGAAAATATGGCCGACTTCAATGCCACGGCACAAACTCAGGCTGCCTTTGCCATCCGGGCTCGCATCGCCTTCTACCACGTTGCGGATATCGGCCACGATGGCTGGCTCAGGCAAATCGCGGCCAAAGTTGACCCCTGCCAGGTGAAACTTAGGTTTATTGGCGCCACAGACAAAGTCACTCATCAGGGCCACGGTTCTATCGGCCACCACACGTACATTGGCATTCACGCCCACCGGGCCAATAAAACCAGGCGGGCAGTTCAGGTTGGCGCGGATTTCTTCTTCGGTGGCCAGGCGGAACTCTTTCACGCCCTCTACCTTGCCGAATTTCACTTCATTGAGTTGATGATCACCGCGCAACAAGGCCAGCGTAAACACACCATCCACCAGCAAGGCCACCGACTTCACGGTTTTGCTCACAGGCACTTCCAGCAACTTGGCCACATCTTCGCAGGTCGTTTGCTTGGGTGTATCCACTTCACGCATGGCTTCTGTGGCTGCGGCACGACTGCCAGTCGCCACGGCTTCGGCCAGTTCTACGTTAGCCGCGTAATCAGATTGCTCGCAATAGGCCAGTGCATCTTCACCGCTGTCTGCCAGTACGTGAAACTCTTGCGAGCCATCGCCACCAATGGCGCCTGAGTCGGCTTTCACGGCGCGGAACTTGAGGCCCAGGCGAGTGAACACATTGCTATAAGCCGTGTGCATGGTGTTGTAGGTATTCACCAGGCAATCGACGCTGGTATGGAAAGAGTAGGCATCTTTCATCAAAAATTCGCGCGCACGCATCACGCCAAAACGCGGGCGAATCTCATCACGAAACTTGGTTTGAATCTGGTAAAAGTTAAGCGGCAACTGTTTGTAGCTGCTGATTTCCTTACGCGCGATGTCAGTAATCACTTCTTCATGCGTGGGGCCAAAGCAGAAGTCACGCTCGTGCCGGTCCTGAATCTTGAGCATTTGTGGGCCAAACACCGCCCAGCGGCCGGTTTCCTCCCACAACTCTTTAGGCTGCACGGCGGGCATCAACAGCTCCAGCGCACCCGCCTTGTTCATTTCGTCGCGCACAATGTTTTCTACCTTACGCAACACGCGCAAGCCCAGCGGCATCCAGCTATACAAACCGCTACCCAGCCTTTTGATCAAGCCGGCACGCACCATCAGTTTGTGGCTGATGAGTTCAGCGTCTGAAGGGGCTTCTTTTTGGGTAGCAATGAAAAATTGTGAGGCGCGCATAAGAATAACTTTAATTAAAATCCGAAAGCGCGATTTTAGCCTTATTCGCTGGCGGCGTCATCCGCGCCTACTCGGCAGTCGCCTCTTTTTGCTGTGGCCGTTGCAAGATCGGACTATCGGTAGGAATGTATCCGTCTTTCCAGGTCGCCATCGGGATGATGGTGGCCGGATAGCCGTTATCGTAGAACCAGCTATCAACCGCATATTCAGCTTGATTGGCCTGCTCACGGATGACGGCGGCCGTATGTGGCCAGCCGGTTAGAAAAAACTTGCGGGTGCGGGTATCAAGAATGTCATGGTAACGGATCAGGCCAGCTTGCTGCATCAGTCGCAGATAGGTCGTACTGTTGATCGCTTCGTCGTTGCAGTCTTGTTGATGCAGGTATTCACTGTTGTTAAACGTCCCGGCACGGTCTGCTGCAGTACCAATTTTGGTACCGACCATGTCCTCCAGCAGGCCGATGGCTTTTGCAATGGCCTCGCGCTCGGCCTCTGCAGTCGCTGGCAGCGGCGTAAATAGTTGCTCGACGTTATCCCATTCGGCAGAACTCAGGCTCAGCACGTCTGACTGGACACAGCCCCCGCCCTGACAAATCTCAAAAGCTTGCAGGGTGGGAGGACTGTGATAAATACGATAGATGTCTTTGAGATCGGCCTGTGCTGGCATCGCGCCCGATAAGCAGGCCAATACAAAACCGGAGAACAGGTGTGCGCTAGAGAATAAGGACGCGGTTAGACAACTCGTCACGCGGCACAGCTTCGGGCGGAAAATGCGCTGCCAAATGTTGGCCAATGGCCTGAATACCGTAAACCACACCTGCTTCAAACTGCCCACTTCTGAACATCCCTTCCATCTGCTGGCAAATCTGCTGCCAGCCTGCTTGCCCCACCTGCCGATGAATACCGCGGTCGGCGACAATTTCAACATCCTGATCGGCCAGACACAGGTAAATCAGTACGCCATTGTTATGCTCGGTATCCCAGATATTCAAATGACCAAACAAGTGAATGGCGCGTTGCCTTGGGGTGAGCCCTCGCAGGATAGCATAGGCGGGCAAGCCAGATTCAATCACCACGCGTATTTCACCGGCATGATGGTGTTCATTTTGTGAGATAGCATTTTCAATATTGGTCAGCGCCTGTACAGAAAACAGCGCCTTGACCTGGCGAGGATGGCTCCAGGCATGCTTAAACCAGCGTTTGAGAGGATGAATGGGTTTCATGAGTTTAGTTTACCAATCGCCGGAAGCCCCGCCGCCGCCAAAATCACCGCCACCGCCACTGAAAATATCCGGCCCACGGCTGCCGCCCGAGTAGCCGCCAAAGCCGCCCGCAGAATACGGCATACCACTGCCACCACGCCCGCCCATGGCCAGTGTAAAGACAAATGCCGCCAGGCCGACCAAGCCCATGACCAGCAAGGTGGCCCCCAGGAATCCGGCCAGTACACCCAACGCACCGCCGGTCACTAGGCTGCCCGGAAAATCCCCTAACATGCTCTTGAAAATCGCCCCGGCGATAATGGCGGCAAACATCAATATCGGCAGCATGGTCATCCAGCCATCCGCATTTGAGTGATGCGAGGATGGTTTATCCGCTGCGGGCAGTTGCTCGCCTTGTATCAGCTTGATCAAGGTATCCGTGGCCAGATTCAGGCCGTTGTAAAACTGGCCCTGCTTGAAGGCCGGCGCCATTTGCTCGGCAATAATGCGCTTGGCAATCGCGTCAGGAATCGCCCCTTCCAGCCCATAGCCGACTTCAATGCGCATTTTTTTGTCGTTTTTGGCGACGATCACAATCACGCCATCATCCTGCTTATCGCGGCCAATTTTCCAGGCTTCGGCCAGGCGAATGCCAAATTGCGCGATGTCTTCTGGCTGCGTGCTGGGCAAGATCAGTACCGCGACCTGCGAGCCAGCTTGCTGGGCAAACTGGCTCAGCTTCTGGTTCAGGGCCGCTTGCTCTTCAGGACGCAAGGTCTGCGTCAAATCAGTGACCGCAGCCTGTAAAGCAGGGATAGCAACCAGATCTTCTGCATGGCTAACCAACGCCATGCAGAACAGGCACCAGGTAAGAAATAATGCTCTTAAGCGCAAAGCCACCCGCCGTTACTTGCTGTCACCAAAATCGACTTTAGGCGCGCTAGAAATGGCTTTTTCGTTTTCTACCGTAAACGTGGGCTTGGGCTGATAACCAAACATCATGGCGGTCAGGTTGTTTGGAAAGCTGCGTACAGCGACGTTGTATTGCTTCACGGATTCGATGTAACGATTACGCGCCACGGTGACACGGTTCTCTGTGCCTTCCAGCTGCGCCTGCAAGTCCCTGAAACTGGCATCTGCCTTCAGGTTAGGGTAGTTTTCTGACACCACCATCAAGCGTGACAAGGCACTGGTCAATTGACCTTGCGCCGCCTGAAACTTGGCAAACGCCTCAGGATCATTCAGCAGCTCTGGCGTCACTTGCATGCTGCCAACTTTGGCGCGCGCCTCGGTCACCTCAGTCAGTACTTTTTCTTCGTGGCTGGCATAGCCCTTGACTGTCGAAACCAGATTAGGCACCAGATCGGCCCGGCGCTGGTACTGGTTGAGCACTTCAGACCAATTGGCTTTGGTTTCTTCATCCAGGCTTTGGAACTGGTTATAACCACAACCAGACAGGCTAAGTGTCGCAGTCAGCAACAACAGAGTGAATAAACGGCGCATATTTGAGACTCCAGTCTTCAATCACTTAAAAATATTTGGTGGTGACGGGCTTGCCACGATTGGTTAGCCACATTCAAACACTCCACAACACTGCAATAGATGCGGCCAAAGAAGTGTTTATTCAAGCCATCAGTTCGCTTTTCTTTGCCAGTAACAGGCACAAGTCCTGCCATACCTCACGCTTGAGCGCAGGTGTTTGCACCATCGCAGCCAAGTCATGCGTCACCACACACGACAAGTCACCCACTGCATGCAACTGACCACGCACGGCTGCGATCTCGTTATGTTGGGCATTTAAAAACTGATTGGCGGCCGCCAGGCCAAACAGCACACAAAAGCGGCTGCTGACCTGTGCGCGTTGCAACGGTTCATGAGTCACGGTCACCTCATCAGCAGGTAACTGCATGGCTTGCATGATGTTTTGCAGCAATTGCTGGCTGGGGGCGTCAACGGGGCGGGTCGAATAGATCAGCCAGGGAGACTGAATCAGCGTTGCAACGCTCTCGGCTGGCGTCTCAGCGGCGATATCCTCTACAGGGTTATCCACCTCAAGCGCCAGTACTGGCGCGTCAAGCGACACGCTGTGCACGGGGGCCTCTTCAGCAACTTTTGTATCCCAGTTGGAGGGGGAAACATGTGCTGACTCCGCTGTAGCAAGCCCTTGGGCCATGGTTGGCGACTCAGTGACAGGTAACTCGGGAGGGGTCTCTGTCACATCTGGAGGGACCGTTTTTTCTGCGACAAGGGTCACTTGCTCGCCCACAGTCACAGGCGCTGTTTGCGGCATGGCAGCAGCCATCTCCAGCACTGGCGGCATGCGCACATGCCATGCCGGCAACAACTCCAGTTCACGCAGCATATCGTCACGGGTCAAGCTCATCATGCCCTCCTGCTCATAAGGCCAAGCCCATCAGCACCGCATCCTCGCGGCCGCTCTTGGTCGGATAATAATTGCGGCGTATGCCCATTTCACAAAACCCCACCGCCTCATACAAGGCAATCGCGGACGTATTGCTGACCCGCACCTCAAGAAACATATTGGCCGCCTGATAGCGGCGAGAGATGGCAATCATCTGCGCCAGCAACGCACGCCCAAAACCCTGCCCCTGAAACGGTTTTGCCACACTGATGTTGAGCAAGTGGGCTTCATCCAGCACCATCATCACCAGCGCATAGCCGACCAACTCGCCCGCCAACTCCATGACCCAGGCGCTATGGCCGGCATTGAGGGAGTCCTTGAAATTGCCCAGGGTCCACGGATGACTGTAAATGGTGGGTTCGATACGCATCACGGCAGACAGATCTTGCTCTGTCATCGGCCTGAAGCTGGGTTGAGAATGTGGTAATGCGCTCATATGGCCCTTACAAGGTCTGGCCTTGCGCACGCTCGGCAGCGGTCAACGCCACCCGGTTGCGCACATACAAAGGGGCCGCCTCATGGGCTGCCTGCCCTTGCCCAGCCACAAACAATGGCTGCGCCAACGCGAGCATGGCACTGGCTTTAGGCAAACATTCAGGGGCAAATTCACTCACCTGCCCTGCATATTGCGCGGACAAGCCCTCGGCAAACACCCGCCACCCCGAGCCCGCCCCCAACCAACCTTCGCCCGCTATTGCAGGCACCTCGTGTGGCTTACACACCACCGGCGGACTCACCGCCAGCCACTGATCCGTTTCGCGGATAAAAGCAGCATGATAGACCTCGCCCATACGTGCATCCAGGCACACCAGCACCTTCTCGGACTGCGTTTGCAGCCACGCTGTCTCAGCCACGGCCAAGACCGAGCTGATCCCTACCACTGGCAAATCTGCACCAAAAGCCAAGCCTTGTGTCACGCCGACGGCAACACGCACACCCGTAAATGCACCTGGCCCCATGCCATAGACGATGCCATCCAACTGAGGCAACTTTACGCCAGCCTTCATCAATAAATGTTGGATTTCCGGCAAGATGCGTTGCGAAGCGGCAGGGCCGGTGACTTCATCAAACGTCAATAACCCGGCCTCGGTTTGCAGGGCCAGAGAAAGCGTTTCGGTGGAGGATTCGATGGCAAGTAATTTCATGGTACGCAGATTAATAACGATGCTTTTCCTCAGGAAAACACCCGGTCTTTACGGCGTGCACATAACTCTCCACCGCGCCCTGCACACTGCCGCCCTGTTGCAAAAAGTTTTGCACAAACCTGGGCGCTTTGTAGTCTTGCGGCGCTTTGTCGGCGGGGCCAGTATAAATGCCCAACAAATCTTGTAATACCAGCACCTGGCCGCTACAGCCTGCCCCGGCGCCTATGCCTATGGTAGGCACCTGAATCGTTTGCGTAATCTGCGTCGCCAGAGCGGCGGGCACCATTTCAAACAGCACCATACTGACGCCGACGGCGGCCATCGCTTGCGCATCGGCCAGCATGGCGCGGGCGCTTTCTTCTGTCTTGCCCTGGATTTTATAGCCGCCCAGCTTTTCAACGGATTGCGGGGTAAAGCCAAGGTGCGCACAGACCGGCACACCGTTTTCAATCAGATAGCGCGCGGTTTCGACCATGTCTCCACCGCCCTCGATTTTGACAATATGCGCGCCTGCCGCGAGTAGGGTTTGTGCGTTAGTGAGCGCAGTTTCTCTATCATGCTCATAGCTGCAAGCAGGCATGTCGCTCATGATGACCGTATGCGGCGCGCCTCTGGCGACCATACGGGTGTGGTAAACCATGTCTTGCATGGTGACGGCGAGCGTGTTGCTGCCGCCTTGTATCACCATGCCTAGTGAGTCCCCGACCAGCAATACATCCACTCCCGCCAATGCCAGCAACTTGGCAAAGGTGGCGTCATAGCAGGTCAGCATGGCAATCTTCTCGCCCGATCTGGCCCTGGTGATCAGAGTATTCAGCATGTCGTTATGTCGTCTTAAAAGGCTGCCCGCAAAAAGCACATGCGTCGCAGCAGACCCGCATCAGAAATTGGGATTAAAGTACTCGCGGCTGCTCTTGATCTGGCCTATGCGTTCGATCAGCAAATCAAAGGCTTCCGGGTCTTTAATGATATTGAGCTTTTCGTTGTTGACGATCAGCAAAGGTGAAGCATCATAAGCATGAAAGAATTCACTGTAAGCCTCAGCCAGACGCGCAATATACTCGCGCGGCATGTCTTGCTCATAGCTGATATTGCGCTCTTCAATACGATCCATCAAGGCATCGACCGGGGTTTGCAGATAGACCACCAGGTCAGGCTTGGGTGCCTTGAGCTGCAGATGTTGGTAAATCTGATGGTAAAGCGAATACTCTTCATCATCGAGATTCAGGCGCGCAAACAGCGGGTCTTTTTCGAGAAAAAAGTCAGACACCGTAGGCTGGCCAAACATGTCACGCTGCGCCATGTCCTCAATCTGCCGTGAACGCTGAAACAGGAAAAATAGCTGCGTAGGCAAGGCGTAGCGTTGCGCATCCTGATAAAAGCGGGTCAAAAAAGGATTGGCTTCGGCTTTTTCGGAGAGTAACTCTACCGAAAACTTGTCTGCCAGCATGCGGGCCAGCGTGGTTTTGCCACTGCCAATAGGACCTTCAATGACAACATAAGGAAAGCGGGTAAACATGGAGATTGCTCGTCTAGCGGATTGAATTCGGATCCAGTTTGCGCACGTCGTCGTGCTTGTTTGTTGTCAACCATTCTACAACACTCTGCCCGGATGGCAGCACAAAGTCCGGCACAATTTCAGCCAGCGGCACCACCACAAAGCCGCGCATATGCATGCGTGGATGCGGCAGGGTGAGCAGCGGGGTATCCAACTGCATGCCGTCATAATCGAGCAGATCCAGGTCCAGAATACGTGGCGCATTGGGAAAGGGGCGCTCGCGGCCAAACTGCTGTTCTATCTCCAACAGCAATTGCATGAGGTGTGGCGCCTTAATCTCGGTCGCCATTTGCACCACGGCATTGATAAAGTCTGGCTGGTTATCATACCCCACTGGGGCGGTGGCATAGAGACTAGAAGCTTGCAGCAGCGTCAAGCCTGGCGTATGCGCCAACACTTCAATGGCTTTGCTAACCTGCCGCTCCGGCTGCTGCAAATTGCCGCCCAGGGCAATCAAGGCAATCGCCATCAGGCCAGGTCTCCACCCGCCGGTTTTTTCTTGCGTGGCTTGCGTCTACGTTTTTTCGGGCCGCTTTCCGGTAGCAACATGGCGGTACGCTCTTCTGTCCCGGCATCGGCAAAACGCGTCCACCAGTCACCGATTTCTTGCGGCAGCTCGCCAGAGGCACAGCGCAATAGCAGAAAATCATAGCCGGCGCGATAACGCGGATGCGTGAGCAAGGCATATGGCCGCTTGCCCGAGCGCTGTTCAAAGCGCGGCTGCATCGCCCAGATCTCTTTCATGGTGGTCGTATAGCGATTATGAATCGCCATCTTCTCGGCTTGCTTGTCGATGACTTCGTTCATCGCCTCATGCAGCGCAGGAATCATATGTTCGCCACGCTTCTGGTTTTCTTGCCAGGCAAGCAAGACTTCATGCCACAACAAGGTTGCAAACAAAAAGCTGGGGTTGGATGACTTGCCGGACGAAATGCGCTCGTCGGTATTCTTAAGCGCCAGCATGACAAACTTCTCGCCCATGGGCTGCTCAAGTATCACATCCAGCAACGGCAACAAGCCGTGATGTAACTGCTGCGCACGCAAAGCATTGATGCTTTCAATGGCATGCCCGGACAAGAACAGCTTAAGCATTTCATCAAACAAGCGGCTAGGCGGCACGTCTTCAAGTAAATCGGCCAGCTTGCGAATCGGGGTCTCGGTATCTCGCTCCAACTTCAAGCCCAGTTTGGCTGACAAGCGCACGGCGCGCAACATACGCACCGGGTCTTCCTGATAACGCTTGATCGGGTCGCCGATGATACGCAAGGTTTTGGCACGAATATCGGCCACCCCATTATGAAAATCGAGCACTTCCTGCCGCTTGGGGTCGTAATATAAAGCATTGGCGGTGAAGTCGCGGCGCACCGCATCCTCTTCTATGCTGCCAAACACGTTATCGCGAATGATACGGCCACTGTCATTGGTTTCAGCATCGCCCTCACTCAGGTGATGCCCGCGAAAGGTAGACACTTCTATAGTCTCATGCCCCCATAACACATGCACCAGCCGGAAACGGCGGCCAATAATACGCGAACGGCGGAAAACCTTATGCACCTGCTCAGGGGTGGCATTGGTTGCCACATCAAAGTCTTTGGGCGGATGATCAAGCAGCAAATCGCGCACTGCGCCGCCGACGATATAAGCCTGAAACCCGGCCTTTTGCAGCTGGTCGCAGGTTTTGAGGGCCGCCTGGCTGATATGTTTCTGGTTGATTTTGTGCTTGCCCGCCTGGATGATTTGTGCCGCTGGCAATTGAGTGTGTGTATTCGCGCTGGCACGCCGACGGAATACTTTCTGCAGTAATTGTTTAATCATTATTTTGCAATTCGAGCGTCAGCCTGCGCCGCGCTACAGTTTATGTTGGTTATTCCACAAGACATCCGGCACACCCGCATGCCGGTTTAAGGTACGACAGAGGACAAACAGCAAATCGGACAAACGGTTCAGGTATTGCAAGGCCACGGGCGTCACCGGTGCTTGCGCATGCAAGGCATGCAACACCCGCTCGGCACGCCGACACACCGTGCGTGCCAAATGACACACCGCGGCTGCCCGACTGCCGCCAGGTAATATAAACTCTTTTAACGGCGTCAATGCTTCGTTCCAGGTATCCAGCGTCATTTCCAAAAACGCGACACGGCCAGCCTGCATAAACGTATGCCCTGGCATACACAATTCACCGCCCAAATCGAACAAGTCATGCTGTATCGCCAGCAGACTGTCACGCACATCCTCAGGCAAGGTTTCAACCAGCAACATGCCTAACACCGCATTCAGCTCATCCACGTCACCCATGGCTTCCACGCGCAGATCAGACTTTGCGACGCGCGTGCCGTCGCCCAGCCCGGTCGTACCGCTATCGCCGGTACGCGTGTAAATCTTGCTCAGCCGGTTGGCCATCCCTGTCACCCGTATAAAATCCGATATAATCCAGCCATTATAAATCATACCGTGCCATTTCGATGTGCTCAGCGATTGCAGTCAACGCCCCAATCGGGGTCATGGATTCCGGGGTCGGCGGCCTCACCGTCCTCAAACACTTAACCCGCCAGCTGCCACACGAGCATTTCTACTACTTTGCTGACAGCGCACATGCGCCTTATGGCAACAAAACGGCGACAGAAATTCAGCAGCGCTGCTTTACCATCGCCGACACCCTCATCGACCAAGGTGCAAAAGCACTGGTCGTCGCCTGTAACACCGCCACTGCCGCGGCCATCAGCGCCATGCGCGAGCGTTACACTCTACCCATTATCGGCATGGAACCCGCCGTCAAACCCGCGGCAGCGGCCAGCAAAAACGGCATCATCGGCGTGCTCGCCACCACTGGCACGCTTAAAAGCGCACAATTCGCCGCCCTGCTCGAGCATTACGGTCAAGGCGTGCAAGTCGTGACACAAGCCTGCGTGGGACTGGTAGAGTGCATAGAACAAGGTCAGCTAGATACCCCGCAAACCCTGGCACTTCTGCAACAGTACTGCCGACCGCTGATGGCTGCAGGCGCAGACACCATAGTGCTGGGCTGCACACACTATCCGTTTGTTAAAAAGCAGATTCAAGAGATTGTGGGGCCCGAAGTCACCTTGATTGATACCGGGGCAGCTGTTGCCAAGCGTCTACATCAGGTGCTGGAGCAAAAGCAGATACTTAATGCAGCTATGGAAGCTGGGGATTTTGTGTTTTTGACCAGTGGAACAGAAGAAACTCAGCAAGTAATGCAAGCCTTGTGGAGCAACTCGGTTTAGCTGATTACGAATAGGGACATCCTAAAAAAGTAATTTTTTATTTATCACTTAAAAGACTCTTCAACTCGTCGCATTCACAGACTACTCTTTCGCCTCTCGTCGAGTCACTTTCTGGTGCTGGTCCCCCAGAAAGTAACCAAAGAGGACGACACCCAGCCATCACGGCCTTGCGGCTCCCTTGCGTTGCTCAACAAAGTAAGCGGTCACGAAACTCGTCCTAGCAGCCTGCACACCCTGCAAGCTGCCGCGGAGCTCAGACAGTCGCTCCCTTGTTTCTTACTTTGTCTCCGCTACTCAGCGTGATGGAATGGGATTTATCTCGCCAAAGTTGCATCGTTGAAGTTTGGACGGTTTGAATCTCCAATTCTTTTGTTGAAACAAATGACGGTTGCGCTCGCATGGTGTTCGGGGTCCCCATCTGCCGCGCCGAGTAGCGCAGACAAAATAAGATTAAGCGAGCGGCTGTTCGAATCCCGCGGTGGCCTGCGTTTTGTGCAGGCCGCTAGGATGAGTTCTGCGAGCGCTTATGCCTAAGTCCGGCAAAGCAACGGACGAAAGTCCTAAACCGAGCAACACAGGAAACAAGCGGAAGCTGGGGTGCACTTTCTTTTGGTTACTTTATCTTTGGGCAAGCAAAGAAAAGTAACTCGCCTACAGGCGAAATAGAAGTATGACTATCCAAAGAAATATCCATTTGTACTTCCAACATATGCAACGTTTGCTCTTTTATTACAGCCAAACCAACCCTTCGCCTCGCCTGGATTCTAGCCTCCGCGGAATGACGCAGAAATACCAAATGACTTTCCTAAAACTTCTAAACTACGCAACAACCCCACCAACAAAAAACCCACGCGATGCGTGGGTTTTGACTTAATGGTGATGCACCTGTGTGCCGGGTTTCAACCGGTATTTCGTCCCGCAGTACGGGCACGAGACCTCTCCCGTTTTCGCCACATCCAGAAACACCCTGGGATGTGATGCCCACAAGGCCACTTCTTTGGTTGGGCAATGCAATGGCAAGTCTTTGCCGTCTACTTCAAACTCTTTGACATCAGACATTCAAACTCTCCAGCAAACAGGCAACAATTCATTAAACCAGGGTCAGCCAGTGAGCGTACTTGGCGTTTTTCCCTTTAACCACATCGAAATACATACTTTGCAGTTTCTCGGTGATCGGACCACGGGTGCCTTCGCCAATGGCGCGGTTATCCAGTTCACGAATAGGCGTCACTTCAGCAGCAGTCCCGGTGAAGAAGGCTTCGTCAGCGCTGTAGACTTCGTCACGCGTAATGCGTTTTTCAATCACTTCAAGGCCCAGCTCTTCTTTGGCCAGGTGAATGATGGTGTCACGGGTAATGCCTTCCAGCGCAGAGGTCAGGTCTGGCGTGTACAGCTTGCCGTTACGGATGATGAAAATGTTTTCACCGGAACCTTCAGCCACGAAACCGTCCACATCCAGCAACAGCGCTTCCTGGTAACCGTCCTGCGCCGCTTCCTGATGTGCGAGGATGCTGTTCATATAGTTGCCATTGGCTTTGGCTTTACACATGGTGATGTTGACGTGGTGACGCGCAAAAGAAGACGTTTTTACGCGAATGCCTTTGGTAATCGCCTCTTCGCCCATGTAAGCACCCCAGCTCCAGGCGGCAACAATGACGTGAGTAGATAAGGTTTTGGCAGAAATGCCCATGGCCTCTGCACCATAAAACGCCATCGGGCGCAGATAGCCAGAGTCGAGATTATTCTCACGCACAGCAGCTCTTTGGGCTTCGGAGATGGTCGCTTTATCAAACGGCATTTTCATGCCGAGGATATGCGCACTGCGGAACAAGCGGTCTGTGTGCTCTTTGAGGCGGAAAATCGCTGTCCCCTTGTCAGTTTTGTAGGCACGCACCCCTTCAAACACGCCCATGCCATAGTGCAGGGTGTGGGTTAATACATGGGTGGTGGCGTCACGCCAGTTGACCATTTTGCCGTCGTACCAGATAACGCCGTCACGGTCTGCCATCGAACTCGGTATTGCCATTTAAACTCGCCTTTAATCCGTCAGTCATCAAAAACCAGTATTGTAAACTAATCTGCGCGCTTTTCGCCTATGCTAGAATCCATTTCAATGATGATTTACAAGGATTTTTTGCATGCCTGTGCGATTTAAGTGGCTTTATCTGGTGTTCTCGCTATTGAGCATGCTGCTGGTGGCTTGCCAGCAAGGGCCCTCTGCCCGCTTTATTGGCACCGACCTGACTGGTACCCAGTTTGGGCAGCCGCTGTCTCTCACCGATCACACGGGCAAATTGCGCCATATGAGCGACTTTAAAGGCAAGGTCGTGGTGATGTTTTTTGGTTACACGCATTGCCCGGATGTTTGCCCCACTACCATGACCGACCTGAAAAAGACGATGCAATTACTCGGTGAAAAATCCAACGATGTACAGGTGCTGTTTGTGACGGTGGATCCAGAGCGCGACACGCAAGCGGTGTTGGCGCAGTTCGTCCCCGGCTTTGATGCGCGTTTTATTGGCTTGCGCGGCACCCCGGCTGAAGTGGCGGCCAATTTGAGCGAATATAAGGTGTATGCTGCCAAAGTCAGTGAGCCGGGAAAATCAGGATACACCATGGACCACAGTGCAGGCTTGTATGTGTTTGATAAGACTGGCGCACCGCGTGTTTACGAGGGCTATGGCGAGAAGCCAGAGAATATTGCGCATGACCTCTCGTTGCTGTTATAGCCTCGCTGACTGGAATGATTCACCCCAAGCGCATCAAGAACGATTGTCATTTATGTTTCTATTTAAAATATCATTTAAAATCAAATAGTTACATAAAAATTTCAATTGCATCAATTTATTTTTGCTGTATGATGGCTAGCATCTGAAACGTGCAAGGAGCCGTCATGAAGGGCGACAAAAAAATTATAGAGATACTGAACGACTTGCTGGCAGGCGAGTTGTCCGCCACCGATCAATACCTGATTCACGGTGAAATGTATGCCGATATGGGCCTGGGCAGCCTGGCAGAGCATAGCCTGCATGAATCGCTGCACGAACGCGAACATGCACGTGCCTTGATACAGCGCATTCTGTTCCTCGAAGGCAAACCCAATCTGGCCAAGCGTGAATCACTCAATATTGGCAAGGATGTAAAATCCATGCTGGAGTCTGACCTGGCGTTGGAATACACCGTGGTCAAACACCTGAAAAAGGCTATGGAAGCCTGTGAACAAGCGCAAGATTACGTCACCCGCGAAATGTTGCTGGTGCAACTCGAAGATACCGAAATGGACCACGCCTACTGGCTGGAAAAACAGCTCAATCTGATCAAACTGGTGGGTATCGAAAACTACTGCCAGAGCCAAATGGGCAGCAGCCCTTCTGCTGCATAAGGAGTATCACGCATGCAAGGCGATAAACAAATCATTACCACCTTGAACAAGGTGCTTAAAAACCAACTGACGTCGATCAACCAATATTTTTTGCATGCGCGCATGTTCAAAAAATGGGGGCTCGAGCGACTGAATGACTACCAGTACAAACAATCCATCCGCGTCATGAAAGAAGCGGACGAGGTGATTGAACGCATTCTTTTTCTGGATGGCCTGCCTAACCTGCAAAACCTGGGCAAGTTACTCATAGGCGAAGAGGTGGTGGAATGTCTGCAGGGCGACCTGAGCTTTGAAAAAGAAGTACAGCGCCCGCAACTGGTAGAGGCGATTGCAGAAGCCGAGAAACTGCAAGATTACGTCACACGCGACTTGTTGACCGAGTTGCTTGAAGCGTGTGAAGAAGCCATCGACTGGCTGGAAACCCAGCAAAGCCTGATCGAAGACGTGACCCTACCTAATTACCTGCAATCACAGATTGAGTCTGATTAGCTGATACACGCTAGTGAATCATTGAATTAAGCCGCGAAAGCGGCTTTTTTTTATGGCTGCAAGGAACCATATGCCGCTTGACAAAGTCACATTAAATGATAATAATTATCATTAGTGAACTTAATTAGAGGCAATATGTACGTTTGCGTGTGTAATGCAGTGACAGAGCGACAGATTCATCAAGCAGTGAAGAATGGCGCAAAAACCGTCAAGCATTTGAAAGATCAACTGGGCGTAGGGGCAGAATGCGGCAAATGTGCCAGCTGTGCCAAAGCCTGCCTGAAAGAGGCACATGCAGAACAACATCCGGGCCTGGTTAAAAAACTGATCCAGTTAACACCTGTACAATTAGGCGCCGCCTGATTACATACAGTTTCAAAAAAAGGGGCTATCAGCCCTTTTTTATTGCCCGCTTTTGGCAAACATCACTCTTGCCAATCACGATCTTCTCCGCGTGCACAAGTGAGCCAAAAGCAACTCTCAGCGCTTGTCTAATCTCTCAAAACACAGTTACTTTTAACCATCCTACTTGTTAGCTGGCATTTAACTCGTGCTCCAGAACATACCGAATCGTCCTGCCTAACATCGGGATAGTACGTTTCAGTGAAAGGTCAGGATTCCTGATCAACCGGATAGTAAAGCCTTCAAACAAAGAAGCTATCAAATTACAAGCGGTATCTAGCGCCTCTTCTGAGATGTTCATTTGCCGTTGCATCATTCCTTTACGAAAATAACTTTTGATACTTTCCATGGCCGTGGCTTCTGCGCGGCGGATGATATTGGCAATTTTTGGATTGCGTGCGGCCTCGGCAATCACCTCCAGCAATAAGGGCGCATCTGGATCATAGAAAGTATCCATCGCAGTCGTTTCAACGTCAGCAATCAGGGCATCAAAGATATCACCGTCGCCCCGGTTTTGCTCAACGCGGTTAGCAACATTGAGTATTTTGAGCAAATCTTTTTCCACGATCGCCTCAATAATGGCCTCTTTATTCTCAAAGTAATGATAGATGTGCCCAACACTCATGCCCGAAGCTTTGGATATCTGGGACATGCTGGTGCCATGAAAGCCCTGGTTTCTAAAGCACTCAGTCGCGGCCGTCAGCACCTGGTTGCGCCGTAGGTCCGCACGGCTATTCTGTATGTTCGAGAGGGACATGACTTCTCCTGTCATCATTAAAAATAAAAGTTGCTTTTTTAGTATTCTATATTAGAATGATCATTCAATCTAGAATGAATACTCAATCTAATTTAAGGCAACCTGAAAAAAACCAATTTTCATGGCGGCACTTAAAAGGAGAATCCTATGAAACCAACATTACAGACCATGCGTTTGGCGACGGCATTTCCGGTATTGCTCGCTTTATGTGAATTACTTACCAGTTGTCATCAGGGCGCAGCCCCTGCACCGGCAGCCCCTCCGCCAGCAGAAGTGGAAGTCATTAACCTCCAGCCACAATCGGTTAACCTGAAAACCGAGTTACCTGGACGCACTTCCCCCTTTCTGGTTTCCGAGATCCGGCCGCAGGTCAGTGGTATTTTGCAAAAACGCCTGTTCACCGAAGGGACAGATGTCAAGGCGGGCCAACAGCTGTACCAAATTGACCCTTCCACATACAAGGCTTCATTAGACAGTGCGCAGGCAAGCCTGAATAAAGCCCAGGCGAATCTTGTGGCTGCAAAAAGCAAGGCTGAGCGTTATCACGAGCTGGCGAGCATACAAGCCGTGAGCAAGCAGGATCTGGAAGATGCGCAATCAGCGCTGGATCAGGCACAGGCAGAGGTAGATTTGGCGAAGGCCGCATTGCAAATAGCAAAAATCAACCTGGCATACACCAGCGTCCTGGCGCCGATTTCTGGACGGGTGGCGAAATCGAACATTACACCGGGCGCCCTGGTGATTGCGAATCAGGAAACCATGCTGACCAATATCCAGCAGCTTGATCCCATTTATGTCGATGTGACCCAGTCTAGCGCTGATCTGTTGCGGCTGCGCCATGACTGGGAGAGTGGCCGCCTCAAGAAGGCAGGAGAAAATCAGGCCGAAGTGAAACTCGTCCTTGAGGATGGCAGTACCTATGCACTGACTGGCAAGCTGGCATTTGCAGACATTACCGTAAGCCAGTCGACAGGCACCGTGTCGCTGCGGGCCATATTCCCCAACCCCAAAGGCGTACTGTTACCGGGCATGTATGTGCGCGCAGTCCTGGAACAAGGCGTTGCAGAAACCGCCATCCTGGTGCCACAACGAAGCGTGAGTCGCGACGCCAAAGGGGACCCTGTCGTGTATGTGCTGGACAAGGATAGCAAGGTGCAACTCAGGAATATTCAGGCGGACAAGACGCTGGATGGCCAGTGGGTGGTACGCCAGGGCCTGAATGCAGGCGACAGACTGGTAGTGAATGGGCTGCAAAAAATACGGCCTGGAATGCCAGTAAAAATTGTGTCGACCGACAAAAGCCGCACAACCAAGCCAATATAGGGAGTCATCATGTCTAAATTTTTTATTGACCGCCCTATTTTTGCCTGGGTGATTGCGATCGTGATCATGCTGGCAGGCATACTCGCGATCCGGTCATTACCGATTGCGCAATACCCGATGATTGCACCGCCTGCGATCTCCATCACGACCACTTACCCGGGCGCCTCGGCCAAAGCGGTGGAAGACAGCGTCACGCAGGTGATCGAGCAAAAAATGAAAGGGATCGACCACCTGACCTATATGTCCTCGACCAGCGACGCTTCAGGCAGCGTCACCATTACACTGACCTTTGACGCGGGAACCGACCCGGATATTGCACAGGTACAGGTCCAGAACAAGCTCGCGCTGGCTACCCCGCTTCTGCCGCAGGATGTGCAAAAACAAGGCGTGCAGGTCGCCAAAGCTTCCAATAACTTCTTGATGGTGGCTGCGTTTATCTCAGAAGACAACAGCATGTCGAGCATCGATCTGGGGGACTATGTCGGGTCGAATGTCCAGGACATTATTAGCCGGGTGAATGGCGTAGGCGATACGCAGGTTTTTGGGACCAAATATGCCATGCGCATATGGCTGGACCCAGCCAAGCTGCACAATTTTGGGCTGACGCCTGCCGAAATCAGCGCGGCGATCACAGCACAGAACGCCCAGGTGTCAGCAGGCCAAATCGGTGGCATGCCTGCCAAAAAAGGGCAAGAATTAAATGCCACGGTGACGGCGCAAAGTCGTTTGCAAACACCCGAGCAGTTTGGGCAGATTTTATTAAAAAGCACTGCCAATGGGGCTGCGGTCAGATTGCAGGATGTCGCCCAAATTGAACTCGGTGGCGAAAGCTATGAGGTTGTCGCTCAATATAACGGCAAACCGGCAACAGGCCTGGCAATCAAATTGGCAACCGGCGCCAATGCGCTGGAAACGGCTCAAGCCGTCAAGGCTAAACTGCTTGAGCTGGAGCAGTTTTTCCCGGCGGGCATGAAGGCGGTGATGCCATATGACACGACCCCCTTTGTCAAAGTCTCCATCGAGGAAGTCATCAAAACGCTGGTAGAAGCCATCATCCTGGTATTCCTGGTGATGTATCTTTTCCTGCAAAATATCCGTGCCACACTCATCCCGACCATTGCCGTGCCTGTGGTCCTGCTGGGGACATTTGCCGTGTTGTCCGCCACCGGATACTCGATCAATACGCTGACCATGTTTGCCATGGTACTGGCGATTGGCCTGCTGGTAGACGATGCCATTGTGGTGGTAGAGAACGTTGAACGCGTGATGCACGAAGAGGGACTGTCTGCCAAGGAAGCCACCAGTCGTTCCATGACGCAAATTAGTGGGGCCTTGATCGGCATCGCCCTTGTGCTCTCGGCGGTATTCGTCCCCATGGCATTTTTCGGCGGCTCTACCGGCGTCATTTACCGGCAATTCTCCATCACAATCGTATCGGCCATGGTGCTTTCAGTGCTGGTAGCCCTGATTCTGACGCCTGCCCTATGCGCCACCTTACTGAAACCACACAGCAAGACACACAACCCGTTGACGGGTGCTTTTAAGGTATTTAATCGAGGAGTGGAACGTACCACCCAGGGCAGTCAATCCGTGGTTGCCCGTATGCTGCATCGTCTTGGCCGCTACGGACTGATATATGCACTGATTGTTGTCGTGATGGCCCTATTATTTGTCCGTTTGCCACAGGCTTTCTTGCCTGATGAAGACCAGGGCATCCTGTTTACGCAAGTGATCTTGCCTGCCGGTGCAACAACAGAGCGCACCCGGGCAGTCCTAAACAAGGTAGAGCATCATTTCCTGGGCGAACAAAAAGAGGCCGTTGCATCCGTGTTCACGGTGTCTGGCTTCAGCTTTGCGGGGAGTGGCCAGAACAATGGGCTCGCCTTTGTCAGCTTGAAAGACTGGTCAGAACGTAAACGACCTGACCTGAAAATATCAGCGGTGATCGGAAAAGCCATGGGCAAATTCTCAACCATTAACGAGGCCATGGTCTTTGCATTCGGCCCGCCAGCCGTGGTCGAGTTAGGGAATGCCTCGGGCTTTGACCTACAGTTGCAAGACCGGGCAGGCCTTGGGCATGAAGCCCTCATGCAGGCACGCAACCAACTGCTGGGGATGGCCTCGGCGAATCGCTCATTGGTCGGGGTGCGGCCAAACGGGCAAGAAGACTCACCAGAATACAAGCTGGATATTGATCAAGCCAAAGCCAGTGCCCTGGGCATTTCCCTCGCGGATATCAATTCAGTACTTTCCACCGCCTGGGGGAGCACTTACGTCAATGACTTTATGGACCGCGGCCGGGTCAAGCGTGTGTACCTGCAAGGGGCCACTTCAGCACGGATGGAACCCAAGGATTTTGATCAGTGGTATGTGAAAAATGCCAGCGGTGAAATGGTGCCATTTTCTTCATTCGCCAGCGCACACTGGGCTTATGGGTCACCCAAGCTGGAACGCTATAACGGTCAATCCTCGGTAGAAATCCTGGGCGCCCCGGCACCGGGACATAGTACCGGCGAGGCGATGGCCATCATGGAATCATTGGCGGCAACCCTGCCTCCCGGCATCAGCTACGAGTGGACAGGATTGTCATACCAGGAGCGCATGACCGGTTCACAAGCCCCCGCGCTGTATGCTTTATCCCTGCTCATTGTGTTTTTATGCCTCGCCGCATTGTATGAGAGTTGGTCCATTCCATTTGCAGTCATGCTGGTGGTGCCCCTGGGGATCGTCGGCGCCTTGATTGCAGCGTCCATGCGGGGACTCTCCAACGATGTGTATTTCCAGGTTGGCTTGCTGCTGACGATAGGCCTGTCTGCCAAAAATGCCATCCTGATTGTGGAGTTTGCGAAGGAAAAAATGGAGCAAGGCAAAGAGATGACAGAGGCCACATTAGAGGCGTTAAGGCTGCGCTTCCGGCCAATTATCATGACATCGCTTGCCTTCATCCTTGGCGTGCTGCCGCTTGCCATTTCGACTGGCGCAGGCTCTGGTGCCCAAAATGCGTTGGGCACAGGTGTGATTGGCGGCATGCTCACAGCCACCGTACTGGCCATCCTGTTTGTCCCGCTGTTTTTCGTGGCGGTACGCAGGGTATTCAAAGGCTAAGGTCGCTCATTAAAAGGAATAACGAACATGAATAAATCACGCTATCCCATTGTGATTGCCAGCCTGCTGCTGGCAGGCTGCATCAACATGCAACCAAACTATGAAAGACCTGCCGCACCGATTCCTGCACAATGGCAGCCATCTGCCGGCCAGGCAAAACTGGCGGGAGACACACTCTCGGCTGAATTGGGCTGGGAGCAGTTTTTTACCGACAACGAATTGAAAAAGTTGATCCGGCAGGCGCTGGAAAACAACCGTGACTTAAGGGTCGCCTCGCTCAATATCGAAAAGGCGCGTGCCCAATATCAGATCCAGCGGGCGGCCCTGTTTCCCAAGGTGAATGGCACGGTCAGCGGGACAAATCAACGAATGATGCTGAACTTGCCGACCGGACCCATGACATTTAACAGCCACCAGTACTCGGCAAACCTGGGATTTTCTTCCTATGAGATGGACTTTTTCGGGCGCATCAGCAGCCTGCGCGATCAGGCCGTGTATCAATACCTATCAACAGAAGAGGCCAAGAGAAGCGCCCAGATCAGCCTGGTGTCTGAGGTGGCGAACGCCTACCTGACATTGGCCGCAGATAGTGAAAACCTGGCGCTGGCACGGGAAACCTTGCGCACCCAACAGGCGACTTTCGACTTGAGTAAACGGCAACTGGCTTTGGGCAGTATCAATGAGCTGACGCTGCGGCAAGTGGAAACCAGCGTGGAGTCTGCCCGAGTCAATGTCGCCAAATATATGACCCAGGTAGACCAGGATAGAAACGCGCTGGCCCTACTGGTGGGTGAGTCTCCGAATATCAATCTTGAACAGGTGAACAACTTACAGGCCGTCTCCCAAACCGCCAGCCTGCCGGATGGCCTTCCCTCTACGGTCTTGCAGAACAGGCCGGACGTACTGGAAGCAGAGCGCACGCTGCAGGCCAATAACGCCAATATTGGTGCGGCCAGAGCAGCCTTCTTTCCGACCATTTCATTGACGGCATCCGCCGGTTTGGCTAGCCCGGAGTTGGGCAGCCTGTTTAGCGGCAACAACCATGTCTGGAGTTTTGCACCGCAAATCGTGCTGCCCATCTTCAATGGGGGGTTGAACAAGGCCAACCTGAAAGTTGCCGAAGTCAGCCGGGAGATTAGCGTGGCGCAATATGAAAAAGCGATTCAAACCGCGTTCAAAGAGGTCTCTGACGCGCTGGCATTACGTGCCACGCTGGAAGAACAATTGTCGGCACAAACGGCGCAGGTGAATGCCACGCAAAGAAGCTTTGTACTATCACGCGCAAGATTCGAGAAAGGCCTGGATAGTTACCTGACGGTACTGGATGCGCAACGTAGCTACTACGCTGCGCAACAGACGCTTATCAGCGTCAGGCTGTCGGAAGTCTCCAATCAGGTGACCTTATATAAAGTCCTGGGGGGCGGCGCATTCTGACATCAGGAGCACAAAGGAAACGCTGGCGATTACCCCCTGACCCGCCAGCGGCCTGATCACTCGCCTCAAGGACCCTTTCAGTCACTCAGGCACACAATCATCCAACATTGCCCCTAGCCATAGAGGCTAGGCCAGCATACCATGTCAGCAAACATGGTAATCATCGTATGCAATCCCCAGATGAAAGATACATCGCACGCCACTCTTACCCCATATACACTGGGGCTGTTACTTCTCCCGCCCCTGCTTTGGGCAGGTAACTTTATCGCAGGCCGCGCCGTCAGCCATGAGGTGCCGCCCGTTGCTTTATCCCTGATCCGCTGGGGCCTGGCGTTTTTATGCTTGCTCCCTTTTGCGATCAAACCGTTTTTTCGTGACCGCGCCCACTACCTAAATTACCGCTGGCATGTGCTAGGGACCGCAATGACGGGCGTACTTGCATTTAATCTGCTGGTGTACTGGGGGTTGCATAGCACCAGCGCAACCAACGGGATTATCCTGAATTCGTTTATTCCCTTTCTAGTCGCAATCTTTGGCGGGTTGTTTTATCAGCAACGCTTATCGACCCGTCAATTGCTCGGGCTACTGATTTCATTGATCGGCGTCCTGACGGTCGTCTCGCATGGCGATATACAAGTGCTGCGATCGCTGGCATTTGCTCCTGGCGATATGATTATTTTTGTCGCCATGATCTGCTGGGCGTTGTTTACCTTGTGGCTAAAACAGATTCCAGCGTTGATTGACCGCACCGGGCTCATGCTATGCCAGGTCCTGATTGCGCTGATTTTATTGTTACCGCTCTATATTTGGGAGAAGCAGACCGCTGTGACAACGGTAGATCATATACAAACGGTCTGGTCACTGCTTTATATTGGGATTTTTCCTTCGGTGATTGCTTTCCTGGCTTATGCCAAGGCTGTCACATTGGTCGGCTCGGTGCGCGCCAGTGTGTTTATTCACGCCATGCCGATTTTTGGTTCCTTACTCTCCAGCGTGTTATTGAGCGAACCCTTTCATGGCTACCAACTGGCAGGCATGCTGACAATTTTTTGTGGTATTGGGCTGGCGAACACCGGTAAGGTGCATTAAAAATCAAGCCATACGATGCAAGATGGGTGACAGGGCCTTTAACGCCTTCTCGGCATGTTCGTATTGCGGAAACAAACTGGCCTGCACCGCATAAAACCTGACTGAATGATTCATTTCTTTCAGATGCGCCATTTCATGACACACCACATATTGAATCACATGCGGCGGCGCCTGGATCAAGCGCCAGTTCAGGCGAATCTGCTTGCGACTATTGCAACTGCCCCAGCGGGACTTGGCATTGGATAGTCCGACACCGCTCACCTGCTCGCCCATCTGGGCGGCAATTAAGGCCACGCGGCGTTTAAAATCAGGCAAAGCCTGCTGCGCATACCATTGCAGCACTTTGCGCGCGACCCAGTCGGGATTGTTGATAAAAGGTGAACGGACCAGCAACTTGTCACCTTCGAGCGTGACTGCCTTACTGGTGGGATGCGCAATCAGGGTCAGCACAATATCCTGGCCCATAAACAACAGCGGCTCACCATCCAGCCATTGCATGGGGGCCACTTGGTTGGCCTCACGCAGGGCCAGCTTTTGCTGTATCCAGCTGGACTTTTCCTGCAAAACTTGCTGCAATTGCGAGGTAGAAATGCGCTTGGGCGCATGGACCACCAAGCCCTCGGCCGTGATTTTAAGGCCTATGGTTCTACGTGCCCGCAGATCCAGCTGGTAAGCAATCGTTTGCCCATTTGGCAGTTGCAACTGCTGCGTGATCACAACTGCTGCATCTCCGTTTCAATCCATGTTTCGACTTGCAGATTCAGTGCATCCGGCTTGAGGCCGTTGGTGGCGATGGCTGGACCGATCACCACCTGAATCACGCCTGGATATTTAAGGATGGAGTTTTTACGCCAGTAGCGGCCTGCATTGTGCGCCACCGGCAACACCGCGGTTTGGGTATGGCTCGCCAACCAGGCGCCACCAATATGATACTTGGCGCGGGCACCGGGGGCGGTACGTGTGCCTTCCGGAAAAATCACCACCCACAAGCCACGCTTGAGCCGGTCTTTGCCGTGATTCACTAATTTCTTCAGCGCTTCGCGGCCACTGCTGCGGTCAATCGGAATCGAGCCCACCGCCCACAAACCCCAGCCAAAAAACGGGATCATCAGCAACTCTCTTTTGAGCACCCACACTTGCGGCGGCAAAATGGTTTGCAGGGCAATGGTCTCCCAGGCAGATTGATGTTTTGCCAGAATAATACTGGGCGTGGCCGGGATATGCTCGCGGCCACTGACTTCATAACGCAGATTGCATGTGACCTTCAGCCACCACATCACCGCATGCGCCCAACCACTGACCCAGCGTGAACGCGTCACCGCAGGCAGCGGAATCAGCAAGATTGCCAACAATGAAAATGGAATCGTCAGCACGAACAGGCCAAGATAAAACAGCCAGGCTCGCAGATACAGCAGCACGGTTTGCATTACTTATCCCCGGCGATGATGTGCTGTACCGCAGCGGCCAAATCAGCCACCACAATCGTGTTCGCAGGCACCTCGGACAAGTTATAGGTTTCTTCGCCCTTGCCGGTGCGCACCAGGTAAGGCTGGCAACCGGCTTTGGCGAAGGCCTGCAAGTCTCGCAAGGCATCGCCCACGCCTGGCACTTTGGTCAGCTCAACATTAAAACGGCGGCTGATTTCTTCCAGCATGCCGGTCTTGGGCTTGCGGCAGTCACAATGTGCATCGGCCGCATGTGGGCAATAAAAGACGGCGTCAATACGGCCACCAACTTGCGCCAAGGCTTTGTGCATTTTGTCGTGAATGGCATTGAGCGTGGCCATATCAAAATAGCCGCGCGCGATGCCCGACTGATTCGTCGCCACCGCCACCCGGTAGCCATGCTGGTTGAGCAGCGCAATTGCCTCCAGGCTCCCCGGAATCGGAATCCATTCGTTAGGATTTTTGATAAAGGTCGCGCTGTCGCGGTTAATCACGCCGTCACGATCAAGAATGACGAGTTTCATGGCTACACTCCTGACGGCTGTTTAGCTGGCCAACTTGGACAAATCAGCCACACGGTTCATGGCCTGATGCAAGGTCGCCAGCAGTCCCAGACGATTGGCTTTCAAAGCAGGGTCCTCGGCATTCACCATGACCTCATCAAAGAAGGTATCCACCGGAGCCTTAAGCACGGCCAGTGCCTGTAAAGAAGCGGTGTAATCGCCTGCTTCAAACAGCTGATCCGCTTTAGGCTTGGTGTCAGCCAGGGCCTGATACAAGGCTTTTTCAGCCGCCTCTTGCAACAAACTGTCGTTCACTTCGGCCTTAACATCCTCGTCCGCTTTTTTCAGGATATTGGCAATGCGCTTATTGGCAGCAGCCAACGCTGGTGCTTCTGCCAGGGAGGCAAAATATCTTACAGCATTTAGGCGGCGTGGCACTTCAGCCAACTGGCTGGGAGACAATGACAATACTGCATCGACCTCTTGTGCGCTGTGGCCACCGTCACGCAGATTGACAGCCAAACGATCAAAACAGAAGGCCTGGATAGCTTCTGCCACTTCGGCATCCCCATGAAAGACGCTCAGCGTTTGTGCGATTAACTGGTCAAAGGCCAACGGCAAATCGGTTTCCATCAGCATACGCAAAATGCCCAGGGCCTGACGGCGCAAGGCAAACGGGTCTTTATCGCCAGTCGGCTTCTCGCCGATGCTGAACAAGCCGACCAAGGTTTCCAGCTTATCGGCCAACGCCACCACCACACCTACCTGGCTGCGTGGTAACTCATCACCGGCAAAGCGTGGGCGGTAGTGGTCTTCTATCGCATATGCCACGTCATCGGCCAAGCCTTCATGCTGGGCGTAGTAGCGGCCCATAATGCCTTGCAATTCAGGGAACTCGCCGACCATATCGGTCAGCAGGTCAGCCTTGGACAAGCGCGCGGCTTGTGCCACTTTGGCGACAAAGCCGTCACCGCCGATGTGTTGCGCAATCGCGGTGGCAATCGCCACCACGCGCTCATTGCGCTCGCCTTGCGAGCCAAGCTTGTTGTGGTAAACCACTCTCGCCAAGCCAGCCAGACGGCTTTCCAGCGTCTTTTTGCGATCCTGGTCAAAGAAGAACTTGGCATCGGCCAGACGCGGACGCACCACGCGCTCGTTACCGCCAATCACCTTGCTAGGATCGGCCGGATTAATATTGGACACAATTAAAAATTTATTTGTCAGCTTGCCGTTGGCATCCAGTAGCGGGAAGTATTTCTGGTTGGCCTTCATGGTCAAGATCAGGCACTCTTGCGGCACCGCCAAAAACGCTTCTTCAAACTGGCCCAGCAATACATTCGGGCGCTCCACCAGCGCCGTGACCTCATCAAGTAATGCGTCGTCTTCAATCGGCTTTAGGCCTTGTTTGTCAGCCGCAGCTTGCAATTGCTGCGTAATCTCGGCACGACGGGCATCAAAACTCGCAATCACCGCCCCTTCATCCGCCAGTTGTTGCGCATAGGTGTCGGCAGACGTGAGCGTCACCACCGGATTTTTCGCTTCAAAACGATGCCCTTGCGTGGTGTTGCCTGCCGTCAACCCCAGGGTTGAAATCGGCACGACGGTATCGCCATGCAAGGCGACCAAGCCATGCGCCGGCCGCACAAAATTAACACTTTCCCAGCCATCATTGATCTGGTAAGTCATCACTTTGGGAATAGGCAATTTGGCTAGCGTTTCATCCAGCGCTTTTTGCAAGCCTTCTTGCAAGGTCGCCCCCGCTTGAGTGGCATCCAGAAACAGAATATCGGCCTTGCCATCGTGCTCCTTGCGCAATTTGGCAACCGCGCTTTCATTCTCGCCCAAGGCCTGCAACTTCTTCACTAATGCCGGCGTTGCATGCCCGTTGGCATCCAGACCAACGGTTGCTGGCATCAGTTTCTGCGCGACTTGCTTGTCCGCCGCTTTTTCGGATACCTGTGTGATGTGTGCGGCTAAACGACGGGGTGACGCAAAGGAGGTGACTACACTGCCTTCTGCCACCAGGCCAGAAGCTTTCAAGCTCTCGGCCAGCACACTACTAAACGACTCGCCCAGTTTTTTCAGTGCTTTGGGCGGCAGCTCTTCTACAAATAATTCAACTAACAGATTGCGGGTACTCATGCGGCGGCTTTCTTGTTTTGTTCGGCTTGTTCGCTTTCCAGTTTGGCGATGACTTCATCCGCCCAGGCTTTAGGCGCCATCGGGAAGCCCAGTCGGGCGCGACTATCGAGATAGCTGGCGGCCACGGCGCGCGCCAGGTTGCGGATACGGCCAATATAAGCGGCACGCTCGGTGACGGAAATCGCCCCCCGCGCATCCAGCAGGTTAAACGTATGCGCGGCTTTGAGCACTTGCTCGTACGCTGGCAGCGCGAGCTTCACCTCCATCAAATGCTTGGCCTGTTTCTCATGCGCATTAAAGGCCGTGAACAGGAAATCCGCATCAGAATGCTCAAAGTTATAAGTCGATTGTTCCACTTCATTCTGGTGGAACACATCACCGTATTTCACGCCGGGCGAGTATTCGAGGTCATAGACGTTTTCCACGCCTTGCAGGTACATGGCCAACCGCTCCAGACCGTAGGTAATCTCACCGGTGATGGGTTTGCAGTTAATACCGCCTACTTGCTGAAAATAGGTGAATTGCGTCACTTCCATGCCGTTGAGCCAGACTTCCCAGCCCAGCCCCCAAGCGCCCAGCGTCGGGTTTTCCCAATCATCTTCGACAAAACGGATATCGTTTTCTTTCAGATTAAACCCCAGTGCCTCAAGTGAGCCGAGGTAGAGCTCCAGGATATTGGCCGGGGCGGGCTTCAGTACCACCTGAAATTGGTAGTAATGCTGCAAACGGTTTGGGTTTTCGCCATAGCGACCATCTTTGGGGCGGCGGCTAGGCTGCACATAGGCGGCTTTCCAGGGCTCAGGGCCCAAGGCGCGCAAAAAGGTTGCGGTGTGGCTGGTACCAGCGCCCACTTCCATATCGTAAGGTTGCAACAAAGTGCAGCCTTGTTTGTCCCAGTATTCCTGAAGCTTTAAAATAATTTGCTGAAAGGTCAGTACCATGACGCCTGATCCAGATAAATGTAAAACCAATATTTTACCTGATTCAGCCCGGGTAAAGAAATTGCATTCAGGCCTTGTCCAGCTACCTGGCAGCCCCATTTGAAGAGTTGAATGCTTTTTTTACGGCTTTTTGCGATTGTGGCATTCACTGAATTTTGTTAGATTGAGAAGATGAGCACTTATCGCACATGGGTATTGTTGTTGACGCTATGGTTTGCCTTGCTGCAAACCGTCGCGCCGCTCATGCACGCCCATGCTGCTGGCGATACCGCGGCGGATGACGGTCCGCACATGCACATGGTTGATATCCCCGCCCTGCATACTCAGGCCGAAGCTTCCAAGCACCCTTTTCACTGGCATGTACACTCCAACAAATCGCACGGTCAAATCATCGGCTTAGGCCAAGCCATCAGCGAAAGCAATCCGCTGTCATCACTGATAGATGCCTATGCCAGCTTTTGGCTGCCCGCCGCCATTTTGCCCGCACTACTGTTGCTGGCAATCGCGCTGCAACGATCTGAAAAACCTTTTGAGCGACACCGTCAGGAACGCGCTCCGTCCAGTCTCACTCTCGCCTGCCACGCCCCACGCGCACCGCCTTACGCCTGAATAAATACGCGTAGCACCGGTTGGCATTAGCCATCCGTTTGCCTGTTTTATTCAGGAGTCTCTATGTTTCATTTAGTTAGGGGAGTCAACCGCTCCCTGCTGATCGCCTGGCTTGCCGCCTGCGGCGTCTGGCTTGCGCAACCAGCGCTGGCCGAGAAATTGCCCGCCAGTGTCGCCCAGCATCCTACCGAGCACGAAGATACCGTGGCGCTCAATGCACGCCTGTCACTGCACGAGGTTTTGCAGCAGGTGGTGGCCATTCACCCGCAACAAGCCTTGCTGGCCGCGCATCAGCAAATGGTCAACGCACGCAAAATCATGGCAAAAAGCTGGTTGCCCCTGGCACCTAGCGTCGGTTTCTCTCATCAAAACGATGCCTGGCTGAGTGATCGCGATGAGCGCGAATGGCAAGCACAAATGCAAATCCCGATCTGGCTACCGGGGCAACGCGAAGCGCGTAGCCAGGTGGCCAGTTTGGCTGATAACAGCCTGTCACAGGACCAGGCCAGCCTGCAACAACTGGCGGCAGACTTGTTGCGCAATGCGGTTTGGGAGATTGCCATGCGCCGTAATGAGTTGCGTCTGGCAGAAAGCAGACGCGACACCTTGCGCAGCATTGCCGAGGATGTGCAAAAACGCTTTCGGGCGGGAGAGGTGGCCAGACTCGAGGTGATGCAAACCAGCCAGGAAACCTTGCAGGCTGAGCGCTTGTGGATCACGGCACAGGCAGAACTCATGCATGCGCAATTCCGCTACCAGCAGTTGACCGGTCTGAATGAAATGCCAGCCCGCCTCGAAGAATCCCTCTCCAGCCGTGAAGGCTATACAGAATCCCCGTTTTGGCTGGCAGCCCAAGCAAAAGTCAAGCTGGCAGAAGGGCAGCGTGACCTGACCATGATAGAGCAGCGGCAAAACCCGACGCTCACGGTTAACACGCGCACTATGCAAGGAGGGTTTGATAGCAAGTTCAATGGCAGCATGGGGCTTTATGTCAACATCCCGCTGCAAAGCGAAGTGCAGCGTGCGCCCCTGATTGCCAATGCAGAACAAAATATAGGCGATGCCCGCATGCAACTGGAAACCCTGCGCCGCCAGCTCGAAAACAGCCTGCACGAGGCTGAGCACAACCTGCATGTCAGCCGCCAGGAGCTCGCCGTCATCGAGCAACAACAAGCCATCGCCAGTGAAAATTTTGCGCTGGCACGCAAAGCTTATCGGCTGGGCGAGCTTGACCTCAACCAATTATTACGCCTGCAACTGCTGGCTTTTGAAGCTGAACGCAGTTTGAGCAGCCAGCAACTTCAAGTGCAATGGAATATCGCCAAATACAATCAGGCCGTAGGAGTCCTCCCATGAAAAAAATACTGTTATTCACGCTCGCGGCTTGCCTGTCCTTGAACACCCTGGCGGCCACACGCTTGCCACTGACCGCGTCACAACTGCAGCAAATGCAGGTGCAATGGGGGCCGTTGAAAGCCCAGCAAACCGGTCTTTCTGCCAGCTATCCCGCAGAAGTCGTCTTGCCGCCCACGCAAACACGCGTGGTCACCGCGCCACAAGCCGGCCTGATTACTAAACTGAATGTCAGTGTCGGCGATAGTGTGAAACAAGGCCAGGTCATCGGCCAGCTCAGCAGCCCGGACCTGATCGCCTTGCAAAGTAATTATCTGCAAGCAGAAACCCAGGCCAGACTGCATGAGCAAGCCCTCAAACGTGACCAGGAATTGTTCAAGGACGGCATCATTGCCCAGCGCCGGATGCAGGAAACCCAAAGCGCCTATGAAACCAGCCAGGCGCTCATGCATGAGCGGCAACAAACCCTCAAGCTGTCTGGCCTGAGCGAAACGCAAATCCATCAGCTGGCGCAAAAACGCAGCATGCAAAACGGCATGGTCATTATTGCGCCTATCAGCGGCCAAATCATGGATCAGCAGCAATCCGTAGGCGCACGCGTGGACATGGCCATGCCGATTTTCACGATCATGAATCCCAAGCCGTTATGGCTGATGATGCAGCTGCCGATTGCTCAGGCCAGCACACTGACGCCTGGCACAGCCGTCAAATTGCCCAAGTTGGGGCTGAGCGCCAAAGTTGAAACCGTGTTGCGCAAGCTCAACAAAAACAACCAAACCACGCAAGTCCGTGCCGTGATTAGCGAAGGCGCCGAGCAACTTTCTATCGGGCAAATCGTAGATGTGGCGCTGGTTGAGCATACGACACAACACAGTTTTGCCGTCCCGAGAACGGCGGTGGCCCGCCAAGGCGAACAGGCCCTGATTTTTGTGCAACAAGCCAACGGCGTGACCGTCATGCCCGTCAACATTCTGCTGGAAGAAGACCAACAGCTCATTATCAAAGCCGATTTAACCGGCAATGAGCGTATCGCCACGCATGGCGTAGCCGCCTTAAAAGGCTATTGGCTGGGCATGGGGGGAGAATAAGCATGTTGAACTGGCTCATTGAAACCTCGCTCAAGCAGCGGCTACTGGTGTGCGTGTTTGCGATCGGCCTGCTGTTCGCAGGCTGGACCGCTTATCAGACCATTGCCATTGACGCCTTCCCGGACGTCTCTTCGACGCAAGTCAAAATTATCATCAAATCACCGGGCATGACGCCTGAAGAAGTTGAGACGCGAATTACCGCACCGATTGAAGTCGAGATGCTGGGCATCCCCAAACAAACCAGTTTACGCGCGGTGGCGAAATATGCCCTGACCGACATCACCATCGACTTTGAAGACGGCACCGATATCTACTGGGCGCGACAGCAAGTCACCGAGCGGCTCAACAATGCCTGGCCCAACTTGCCCGCCGAGATTTCTGGCGGCATCGCCCCCATGACCACCCCGCTTGGTGAGATGTTCATGTTCACCATAGAGTCGGACACGCTCAGCCTGCAGGAAAAGCGCTCGCTCCTGGACTGGGTGATTCGTCCACGTTTGCGCACCGTGCCTGGCGTGGCCGATGTCAATGCCCTGGGCGGACTGGTGCGCAGCTTTGAAATCGTGCCGGATAACACCAAGCTGCAGGCACGTGGCGTCGCCTTGAGCGAACTGCAACAAGCCATCAGCGAAAACAACCGCAACGATGGAGCAGGCCGCCTCAAGGATGGCGAAGAGTCTTTACTGGTACGTGCTGAAGGCGCCTTCAAGACGCTGGATGATGTGCGCCATACCGTGCTCAAAGGTCACCAGGGCAGCCCCATACGCATCGCGGATGTTGCCGAAGTCCGCATCGGGGAATTGACCCGTTACGGTGCCGTCAGCCGTAACGGTAAAGGTGAAGCGGTGGAAGGCCTGGTGTTGGGCTTGAGGGGCGCGAACGCCAGACAAGTGGTGGAAGGCGTACGTGCCAAACTGGATGAAATCGCCCCCACCCTCCCCAAGGGCGTCAATATTCATGTGTTTTATGACCGTGGTAATCTGGTCGAACACGCGGTACACACGGTGAACAAGGCGCTGATGGAAGCGGTAGTGCTGGTGCTGATTTTACTGGTACTGTTTTTAGGAAACCTGCGTGCAGCGCTCACCGTTGCCTGCGCCTTGCCCCTGGCCATGCTCGCCACCTTTTGGCTCATGCAGCAATATGGCATGTCAGCCAATCTCATGTCATTGGGGGGCCTTGCCATCGCCATTGGCATGTTGGTCGACTCTGCCGTGGTGGTGGTCGAAAACATCGTCGAACATCTGGCGCACAAGCAAGCCTCACCCACCACAGATAAACTCGGCATCATTCTCGCGGCCATGCGCGAGGTCAGTGTGCCTGTCAGTGCCGGTATGATCATCATCATGACCGTATTTCTCCCCTTACTCAGTCTGCAAGGGTTGGAAGGCAAGCTGTTTGCGCCGGTGGCGCTGAGCATTATTTTCGCTCTAGGTTCATCGTTGTTGCTATCGCTCACCATTATTCCGGTACTGGCCTCGTTCCTCATCCGCGACCAGGCCAACGAAGAGCCATGGTTGATCCGGCACCTCAATCACTGGTATGCCAGCGCACTGAACACGGCCATGCAACATAAGCGCCCTGTGCTTTTAGCCGCGGTTATCCTGCTGGTGCTCACCGGCGCCGTCTATCCGCTGATCGGCAAAACCTTTATGCCCACCATGGATGAAGGCGACATCATCATCGGCACCGAAAAACTGCCCTCTATCTCGCTGCAACAAAGCATCGCAACAGATAACCATCTGCAACAAACCCTGCTACAACAAGTGCCAGAACTCGAAGGCGTTTACTCCAGGGCGGGCGCTGATGAACTGGGCCTGGACCCGATGGGCGTGAATCAGACCGATAATTTTCTGGTGCTCAAACCGCGTGACCAATGGCAAGTGCCAGACAAAGCCACGCTGATCGAAAAGCTACGCCAGGTCATGCACAGCATTCCAGGCCTGGATTACAACTTCACGCAACCGATCGAAATGCGCGTAAACGAAATGATCCTCGGTGTGCGTGGTGATTTGGCGCTCAAAATCTTTGGGACAGACCTCAACGTACTTGACCAGAAAGCGCAGCAAATCATCAAAGTGCTTGAATCCATCCCGGGCAATCAGGATGTCTATACCCCGCAAAACAGTGGCGTGCAATATTTGCAAATCAAGATAGACCGCGTCGCCGCCGGCCGACTCGGCCTTAGCGTGGCGGACATCAACACCCTGCTGCAAAGCCAGCTCGAAGGCAAATTGCTGGGTATCGTGCTGGAAGGCAACCGCCGCACCCCGATCTTGCTGCGCGGCAGCCAGATCGTGCGCGAATCCGCCGCCGACTTCAGCCAGCTCATGCTGGCGCTGCCACAAGGCGATACCGTCCCCCTTTCCAGCGTCGCCCACGTCGTGCGCGAAGAAGGCCCGGTCAAGATAGACCGCGAACGCGGCAACCGCATGGTCGTCGTCACCGCCAATGTCAAAGGGCGCGATCTGGTCAGCTTTGTAGAAGAAGCCAAGCAAAAAGTGGCACAGCAAGTAACGCTACCCGAAGGCTACTGGCTGAAATGGGGCGGCCAGTTTGAAAACCAGCAACGTGCCGCCGCACGGCTTAGCATCGTCATCCCGATTGCGGTCACACTGATTGCCCTGCTGCTGTTCATGACCTTCGGCTCCCTGCCCAAAGCCCTGCTCATACTCGCCAACATCCCATTTGCCATGATCGGTGGCGTATTCGCACTGTGGCTGTCAGGTGAATACCTGTCTGTCCCAGCCTCGGTCGGCTTTATCGCGCTGCTAGGGATCGCCGTACTAAATGGCGTCGTGATGGTCAGTCACTTCCAACACCTGGCTGAACAAGGGATGGCCGCCAGCCTCATCGCCTACGAAGGCGCCAAACGCCGCCTACGGCCAGTACTCATGACCGCCAGCATCACCGCCTTTGGCTTGATTCCCTTATTGTTTGCCACTGGACCAGGCGCTGAGATTCAACGGCCATTAGCCATTGTGGTGATTGGTGGCCTCATCACCGCGACCTTTTTAACATTGTTTGTCTTGCCGATTTTGTATCAGCACTTTTTTGGTAGGAAAAAAAGGGTTTAAATGAGCAAGCAATTCTTCTTCGCCTTGATGTTTGGCTGACTAGTCAGGCAATCTTTTTGCCTTTAGACCAGTGACTTACCTCCAGAAGGTCACCTCGTCCTGCATAGTGTTGCGGCATAGGCTGAGCTTCAGGTGAAGCCGTATTGGCAGTTCTAGCCAAGATGAGTTTCGCGAGCGCTTAGCCTCAGTCCGGCAAAGCAATGGACGAAATCCCTAAGCCGAGCACCGCAGGGAATCAGCAGAAACTCGGGTGCACTTTCTTTTGCTGACTTGCTCTTTGGGCAAGCAAAGAAAAATCACTCGCCGAGTGGCGAAATAGAACATCACAGATTACAAGCAACTATCCGCGTGGGCATCCATGCCCACTCTACTACTCTATCAATCAACCATGATGTGGACACAGAATGCCCTAAGAATCGCCTACCAAATCCACGCAGACCTGGCTGCGCTCACGACAAGACTGGTCTACTTCAATCCGCAAACGCAAGCAGCAAGAATTACCTTCTGACCCTAATCCAGATCAATCCTGCCGCACTCAAGACCAAAAACGCCCAATTCCCCCACCAAACATAAGGCGTCTGTCCTTGGTAGCTCTGCGCTTCACCCGTCAAAATCACCGCCTCATCATGCGGTGCATGCTGCAATACCTGGCCATTTTTATCGATGATGGCGGTGGCGCCCGTATTGGTGCTGCGCAACACCATCCGTCCGGTTTCAATGGCGCGCACCTGGCTGAATTGCATATGCTGGTCGGCCGCAAATGATTGTCCATACCAGGCATCGTTGCTGATATTGACCAAGAGCTCGGCTTGCGGCAGTTGCTGGGCAATTTCTTCGCCAAACACGTCTTCATAGCAAATATTGACGCCGACTTTTTGCCCGGCAATCAGCAATGGCTGTTTCGATGTGCCGCGGGATAAATCGCTGAGCGGCATATGCAGCCAGTCACGGTATATCCAGCCGAACAGGCTTTTAAGCGGAATAAATTCGCCAAAAGGCACCAGGTGGCTTTTGGAGTATGACTGTGTGGGAGAGCTGCCCAGGCTGAGGGCGCTATTAAAGTACTGGTCTTGTTTGGACTCAACAACGCCCACCAAGAGGTCGCCTTTTTGCTGTACTGCGTGCTGTTTGAGAGCATCGAGATAGCTGGGCGCAAGTTGGTCGAGCAGCACCGGCAAGGCGGTTTCGGGCAGCACAATCAATTGGGCCTGGGTTTGCTGCACCATGTCGAAATACTGTCGCAAGGTCTGTTCCGCGTGCTCAGGCGACCATTTGATGGTTTGGCTAATATTGCCTTGCAGCAAGGCGACCGAGACAGGTTTTCCCGTAGGCTGCGTCCACGGCACCAGTGTCAGCAGGCTGCCGCCTAGCCACAATAGCGCGAGCATGATGAAGGCCGGTTTACGCTGCGGCGTGATCAGCAGGCAAGCAAGACTGGCAGCCCCCAGCATGAGCAAGGTCGAGACGCCATAGACGCCAACGACAGGCAGAAAACCGCTGAGCGGGCTATCTGGTGCCTGACTGTACCCCAAGGTCAACCAGGGGAACCCGGTAAAAATCCAGCTACGCACCCAGTCTGACAAGGCCCATAGCAGTGGCGCAGACCATAGCAGATGACCGACTTTCTTTGCCAGGTAACCCGCGATGGCCGGGAACAGCGCCATGAAGGCGCACAGACAAAAGGTACAAAACCCGGCAAACCACCAGGGCATGCCGCCAAAGGTATGCAAGCTGATATAAATCCAGTAGATACCAACACCGTATAAGCCCAAGCCAAATGCCAGGCCCAGCCTGAACACTTGCGCGGGCGTGGCCGCCTGCTGCCAAAGTACTAGCAAGGCTGCCAGCGTCAGCCACGGTAGCCAAAACAGGTTAAACGGCGCAAAGCCAAGCACCGTTAACGCGCCTAACAGACACGAGAGAACGGCTTGTTGCATCAACGAGGCCTGGCTGAGCCAGGCGGTGATTACGCGCATGGCAGGCCTTTCGGGTAGCCTTTGACCGGCTGCAGGTCTGCCATCTTAAGCCAGGCTGAAAAATCAGCGGACTGCATGACTTGCCACTCGATCATGCGCGCAATGGCGATGGGGTCCAAGGGATCCACCGTCTGTGTTGGCCGGGCAGGATGGCACATGAGGACGGGTGGCAATTCGTTTTGCCTGACAGGCGCCAGTTGCTTGAGTTGTCTGGCCCATTCTATCCAGTGCGCCTGATAGGCAGCAGCATCGCCCTGAAAATCATAGACGCCTAATAATACTGGCGAGACCCGGAAACCAGCCGCACTTGCCTGTCGCTGCAAGGCTTGTGCGCCTAGCCAATGAATAATGCGCGCCTTGAGACCGGTTGCTGCTGGCGGGCTGGAAATACGCAGCCAGGGACGTTGATCCACGGGCAGATGGCCATAGCGTTGTTGCATGAGTGTGATCAACGATTCGCGGATCATTGGCAACTGATGCACATGCAAGTGACCATCAATATAATCAGGCGGCGTGTGCAAGGCCGCTTCAAAGGCATCCAGTTGCTGTGTGATATTCGACGTCACATCTGCAGGATTGAGCATGCCGCACAGGCTGCGCATGATCAGGACGGGATGTGCAAAGCGTGAGGTGTGCGCGTACTGCGTGAAATCAAGATGCAAGCCGATGTCTGCCAAATTGCGGATGGCTGGCGTGACATGCCGGGCACTCTCTGACCAACGCGGACTCAAGGTCATGCAAGAGGTGGCGGTCAATACGCCGCGCTCGATCAAGGCCAGGATGGCGTCATCAATCTCGGCGGACTGTGCATAATCATCTGCACAAATAATCAGCTGCGTCATGCTTGGCCCTCATGGTGTTGAAACGCCCAAAAGCGGCTGAGCAGCCAGGTGCTTGCCGCGACCATCACCATCACGCAGCCGAGCACCAGCCAGAAAGGCAGCGGCGTATAGTTCAGCCCCAGCCATAACAGGGCCTGATTGCCAAAGAACCCCAATAAGGCCACCGCAAAAAACTTGCAGAATGCCGCCAGATGATTGGCTTGTGTGCCGCGAAAAGACCATAGCCGATGACCGAGGTAACTGACCGGAAATGCGCATAAAAAGCCGATCCAATTCGCCTGTGCCGGTGACAGGCCCCAGGCATGTGCCAGTAGCGCCATGACATAATGGACGGCGGCCGCGAAGGCACCAACACTGACAAACCCGAGTACCGAGGCACGCATGGGACGCTTAGCGGGAATCCGCTGATGGCGCAGGCGTGACGACTTCTGCCACAATGTAGGGTGGCCGCCCTTTGACCTCATCATAAACACGCGCCAGATATTCGCCAAGCACGCCGATAAACAACAACTGTACGCCGGACAGGAACATCATGCTGGCAACGACGGTGGGCCATCCAGGAACAGACTCATGAAAAAATAGCGCATCAATGACCACCAGCAAACCATAGGCAAACGCCAGAATAGCCAGGGTGGCACCAGTCAGGCTGGCCAGACGTAAAGGCAACACCGAGAAACTGGTAATGCCAGTCCAGGCCAAGGCAATCAGCTTGAGTTTTGAATAAGCACTTTCACCATGCAACCGCGGCAATGGGGTGTACGGAATGCCGATCGACTTGTAGCCAACCCAGGCATAGATACCTTTCATGAAGCGGTTGCGTTCTGGCAGTGCACACAGCGCATCAACCACTTTACGGTCCATCAGGCGGAAATCACCGGCGTCGCGTGGGATTTCCACATGGGTGCTGCTACTCATCATGCGATAAAACAGCCGAGATCCCCAGAGTTTGAAAGGCGATTCCTGCTCGCGGTCCTGACGCACGGCATAGACCATGTCATATCCCTCGCGCCACTTTTCCAGCATGGTGTACATCAGATCTGAAGCGTGCTGACCATCGGCATCCATACAAATGACGATCTCACCCTTGGCATAAGTCAGGCCAGCGCTGATGGCGTTTTCCTTGCCAAAGTTGCGGGAGAACTTGACCAGGGTCACACGACACTCGTCCACCAGCGACTGCACCACGAGTGAGGTCTGATCACGGCTACCGTCATCCACCACGACAATGTCCCAGTTGGGCGACATTTGCTGCAAATCTTGCCGGATATTTTGCAAGGTTTTTGCAATATTTTTTTCTTCGTTGTAAGCAGGCACCATCACCGTCATATGCGGCTGGGCAGATTGGCGATGGCTAACAGCAGTGGTCATGGCGTCATACTCAAAAATAACTGGGACTATTGTAGCGGATTGCGGTTAGTTTTTGGCTGGCGTCGCTTTGCGATCCGCCCCTTGCAAGTGACGACGGTCCTTGACTACCGCCAGCCACATGCCATCGCGCTGGATGCCACTGATGAGTTTGCCTTGCATGACCTCGTGGCAATGCATATTGGTGGTGGAGAGGAAAAAATCTGCTTCCTCCCAGCGGCGGGTGACACTGAAGCGACCATCCAGATAGGGCTCAATTTGTGGCGTATCCACACAGGCAGCCACCCAATAAGGCTGGCTGCGCGCGGGCAAATGCAGGGCCGTGAGTTGGGCCGCAGCCGCCCGCAGGGCGCTGGACCAGTAATCGCCCTCCCATTTGAACTGTGCTTGTGCCTGATCGCCAACCAGACGATTTAACCTGACGTATTGATACGGATGCATTTGCACAATATCCACCAGCGTCACCAGCATGAGCCCGGCGATAACCCCCGCCCACAGTGCCTGTGCGTGATAATGCAAGGACGATGTGCACTGCGCGCAGGCCTGCCAAACCGCGAGCACAGACCAGGCAGACAAGATGGCCAGCAAGGGCAAGATAAAGGTAAAGTGACGGACACCATTGTACAAAGCTGGACGGTCATCCATGACAAAGACCAGCGGAAACAGGATGCCCATCAACAGCGTATACATAGCCATGCGTGTTGCGTTGTCGGCCAGGCGCAGTGACCGTCTATTCAGCAGCCATAGCAGGACAACCCCGGCAAACGCCAATAGCGCTGCCTCAGGCAACTTCACCGCCAGATACTGGAACAAATAGCTGCGTGGAACTTCGCTGATGTTATACACCACCCCGTTGGCGATGGTTTGCATATTAAAGTCAAAATGGGAGAACGACTTGGCCGCCTCCAGCATGTTGTCGGCCTCGATCACGCTCCACGGCCAGCACATGGCCATAAACACAAACGCCAGCACTGCCGCAGGCAGCAACACCCACACCATACGCACCAGGCGCGAAAATATCGGGGTATGCAGTTGCCTGTGATCGAGCCAGGCCCGCAGCATGACCAGCAAAACCAGGTAAATCACGGCAAAGGCGCCGCCCACGCGCAAGCCAAGCGCACCGCCGACCGCAAAGCCAAGCAGGACAATGACTCTGCCACTCACCAGTTCCATGTCGCGCACCACCAAGGCGGTGGCATACAGCGCCCACAGCATGCAGGTCGCAAACGGAACATCTTTGGTATGGGTAAACATGGTGCCTGACCACGACACCGTCAAAAACAACATGGTCATTGCCAACAGTGCCAGACGGGGGCCGCCTAGCAACCGGCCAAATTGCGAGACACCATAAAAACCAAGCAAGCCAAACAAGGCCGAGAGCAGGTGTCGGATATCCCAGATCATGACCGGGATATAGGGGTCGAGTGCGGCCGCGATAATATCGAACAGGCCGCCATAGAGATAAAGATTACGGTAATGAAAAGCGTCCTGGTCCTTGAATCCCGACTGATACCAGTCGAGCAGCATTTGGCCATAGGTATGCTGCACATACTCATCATTGCTGATGCCATGCTGACGGAAGGTCAACGCCACCCATGCGACCAGTACAAGCCAAAACAGCCGGATCAACCAGCGGTAAAGTGACTCATTCAAGGAAGCATTTGCAGCAGCGTTCATGGGCCTTGCCATTAAAAAAATGAAACAGGCGCAAGCGTATCACGACACCCTGCCGGATGGTAGAGCAAGACCCATGGTCTTGCTCGTATTTTGTCAAATTAAGGAAGAATGCTTATTGCGTACCAGGATCGGTATGCACGGAGAAACGGTAGCCTGAACCGCGGACAGTCTGAATCATTTCCTGATGATTGGAGGCCACCAGTGCGTTGCGTAAACGACGGATATGCACATCCACGGTACGGTCTTCAACAAAGACACGGTCACCCCACACCTTGTCCAGCAGTTGCGTACGGCTATGCACACGCTCAGGATTGGTCATGAAGAAATGCAGCAGCTTGAATTCGGTAGGGCCCAGTGGAATATGGACATTATGACCGGTCACACGATGGGTAGTCGGGTCCAGATGCAAGCCGGCAATTTCAATCGGATCATCTGTCATCTGCGGCGCACGTCTGCGCAACACGGCCTTGATGCGTGCATTTAATTCACGCGGGCTGAATGGCTTGGTCACATAATCATCCGCCCCCACTTCGAGACCACGCACCTTGTCAAACTCATCGCCGCGGGCAGTGAGCATGATAATCGGCACTTCTTTGGTCATGCTGTCAGATTTAAGCCTGCGCGCAAACTCGATTCCGCTCATGCCAGGCAACATCCAGTCCAGCAAAATCAGGTCTGGCATCGTTTCGCGTAACAACATTTGTGCATGTTCAACGCTGGTGGCACGGATAGCATGATGCCCCGCCTGTTTGATATTCAACGCCAGCAATTCCTGGATCGCCGGTTCGTCTTCTACCACCAAAATATTCGCTGCAGCCATGACACTCCCTTCGAGCAATATTGAGATCAAACTACTTAATTGAATGCTCGCCAGTTTATGAATGAATTATGACATTTTAATGACAACATCACATAAATTTAATCAAGACTGTTATTGCCTTTTGGGGCAAATTGTAACAATATGTAACAGACGTAAATGAGGGGCTTTATCTTGATTAATCTTTCCAAAGAACACATTACAGCCGGCAATCAGTTTAATCGCTGGCTGGTACCGCCAGCGGCATTGGCAGTACATCTTTCAATAGGCATGGCCTATGGCTTTAGCGTGTTCTGGAAACCGTTAGGCAATGCATTGACCGGACCAGACGGCAAACCTGTTGCCGCCTGTGCTGCAGGCGCATCCACTTTCGCCGACAAATTGGCCGGCACCGCAAAAGCATTGACCGCCACCGACTGTAACTGGACCCAGTTTGATCTGGGCTGGATGTATACCTTATTTTTTGTCTTACTTGGCTGCTCGGCGGCGATTTGGGGCGGCTGGCTGGAACGGGCAGGACCGCGTAAAGCCGGGCTGGTAGCCATGCTTTGCTGGTGCGGTGGTTTACTGATTTCGGCGCTGGGCATACACCAGCATCAACTCTGGATGATGTGGCTGGGTAGCGGCGTCATTGGCGGCATCGGCTTGGGGCTAGGCTACATCTCACCCGTTTCCACCCTGATTAAATGGTTCCCAGATCGGCGCGGCATGGCGACCGGCCTGGCGATTATGGGCTTTGGCGGGGGCGCCATGATAGGCTCACCTCTGGCGACTAAGCTGATGGCGATGTTTGCCACACCGACAGACCCTGGTGTCTGGCAAACGTTTGTGGTGCTGGCGCTGATTTACGCGGTATTCATGACTTGTGGTTCGCTGGGTTACCGTGTCCCCGCCGCCAACTGGAAACCTGCTGGCTGGACGCCACCCGATGTACAACACAACCGACTGGTAGCCACCCGGCATGTACACTTGAAAAATGCCCATAAAACGCCACAGTTCTGGCTGTTATGGCTGATTTTGTGCATGAATGTGTCCGCAGCCATCGGTATTATTGGCGCAGCAGCGCCGATGTTACAAGAGACCTTTGGTGGCGTATTGATAGGCCAGCCACAACTGGACTTTGCCGAGATCAAGGCAGACGAAGCATTAACCGCCACAGCAGCCGCTGTTGGCGCAGGCTTTGTCGGTCTCATTTCGCTATTCAATATTTTTGGCCGTATCGGCTGGGCCACCTCTTCCGATAAACTGGGGCGCAGAACCACTTACTTTATCTTTTTTGTGCTGGGTATCATGATGTATGTCTGCGGCACCTACGCCGCCAACCATCATCAGCTAGCCTTGTTCCTACTGGTGTTTTGTGTGATCGCCTCCATGTACGGCGGCGGCTTCGCGACCATTCCCGCCTACCTGGCAGACCTGTTTGGCACGCAGTTTGTCGGTGCGATTCATGGCCGCCTGTTAACCGCCTGGTCGACCGCAGGGATTTTGGGGCCCGTCATCGTCAACTACATGCACGATGTAAGGCTGGAGGCTCATGTTCCGTATGCAGACATTTATGCGCCGATATTCATGACGCTGGCGGCTTTGCTTGGGGTGGGCTTCACGGCCAATTTGCTGGTCCGGCCAGTGGCAGACAAATACTTCATGTCCGACAGCGAACTGGCGGCTGAACAGCAAAGCGGCAAAAAACCGGCAGACAACGCAGTCAGTCTGGCTAAAACAGATACGCCAACACCTGCCATACTGGTAAAACTGGCCTGGCTGGCGGTACTGATCCCCATCAGTTACGGCATCTGGATGACCGTACAAAAAGCCTGGTCATTGTTCGCATAATCCGTAAAGCAGCCGTTTGGGTTAAAATAGCACTTTTATGTGTTAACCCACGGACTCAAAGTGAACAAAATTGCCCAAAATCTGGACGGTACCGGTAAAAAAATCGGTATCGTTCTTTCCCGTTTTAACGACAATATCGGTGCAGGTTTGCTTAACGCCTGCGAACAAGAACTGCTCAAACTGGGCGTCGCTGCTGAAGATATTACGCTTGCCAGTGTCCCTGGTGCGCTCGAAACGCCCCTGATTCTGCAGCACATGGCGCTGTCAGAAAACTTCGATGCCCTGATTGCCCTAGGCGCTATCATCCGCGGCGAGACCTACCACTTTGAAGTGGTGTCCAACGAGTCCGCGCGCGGCATTTCCGAAGTGCAGCGTGACACTGGCGTGCCCGTCGCCAACGCCATCCTGACCACCGAAAACGACGAACAAGCCGAAGCACGCATGGCCATCAAAGGCGCTGAAGCTGCACAAGTGGCGATTGAAATGGCCAATCTGGTGAATGCACTATGAGTGCTGATCAGGCAGCACCCAGCAAAAGCAAAGGCAGTAAAAACCGCCGAAAATCGCGTGAGCTGGCGCTCAAGGCCCTGTACCGCAACCGTATGAATGCGGGCGATGTCAAACAACTGCGCCTGGACAGTTTGGATGACCCGGACTATTTCAAAGCGGATGAAGCGTATTTCAAACAACTGCTGACCGGGGTACTCGAGCAGACCGAGCAAATCGACGCCATGATCGGCCAGTTTATTGACCGTCAACTCGAAGAACTGAGTCCAATCGAACATGCCATTTTGCGTATTTCAGGTTATGAACTGATGTTTGATGTCAGCATCCCGTACCGGGTCGCGATCAATGAAGGCGTGGAGCTCGCCAAAGCTTATGGTGGCATAGACGGCCATAAATACATCAATGGCGTCTTGGATAAAATCGCCGCGCAAGTCCGTCCGCATGAATTTGGTCAACAAGTCAAAAAGTAACTCTTTGACGGTTTGAACCTGGATCTGACATAAAAAAGACAGCGCTTAAAAGCGCTGTCTTTTTTATGTGCGGAGTGAGTAAGTCGCAGAAAAATAGCAATTACACATCAAGTGATAACGTCACCAACTGCATTTCAGCAGCATCTAAACGTGCCACCACTGCGGTTTCGTGCCAATCCCCTAACACCCAACGCTCACAGGCATGCTGATCGACCAGCAAAGGATGTATCGCTGGCCGGTGTGTATGGCCATGCAACAACACATCCGGATAGTGATTATCGCGAATCAACTGGTTGACCGCCTCGCCATTCACATCCATGATCTGCATGCTTTGGCTGGCTTTGTTTTGCGCACTCTGGCTACGCGCTTCTTGGGCAAAGGCAATGCGTGCTGCCAACGGCTGCGACAGAAAAGCGTGTTGCCAGGCCGGACTGCGCACCTGCTGACGAAATTGCTGATAAGCCACATCGTCCGTGCATAGCGCATCTCCATGACTCAACAGAAGACTTTTGCCTGCCATCTGCAAGCGTGCAGGGTCTTTGAGTAAAGTGAGGCCACAGGCTTGGGCAAAGGCATCCCCAATTAAGAAGTCGCGGTTGCCATGCATGAAATAAAGCTGAACCCCTTGTGCTGATAAAGCCCTAAGCGCCTGGACGACTGGCAAAAATGCTCGGCCATACTCGGCGTCTTGCAGCAGGTCGTCACCCACCCAGACCTCAAAAAAATCACCGAGAATATACAATGCGTTGGCCTGACTAACCACGGTGTCTAGCCAATGCAAAAAAGCCTGCGTTACCGCAGGCCTTTGCGCACTCAAGTGCAGATCAGAAATGATCCAGGTGGTCATGTCCTAGGCAACCAAAACTGCTTTTTCAATCACCACAGGTTCAACCGGCACATCCTGATGACCAGCGCGGCTAGCTGTTTTGACTGCTGTGATTTTATCCACGACGTCCATGCCTTCGACCACTTTACCGAACACGCAGTAACCCCAACCTTGAGTGGTGGGTGCGCTAAAGTTGAGGAAATCGTTATCTTTCACGTTGATGAAAAACTGGGCAGACGCTGAGTCTGGCACCATGGTACGTGCCATGGCAATGGTATATTTGTCATTGCTGAGGCCATTATCGGCTTCGTTTTTGATCGGCGCGTCAGTTGGTTTTTGCTTCATGTCGACATCAAAGCCACCGCCTTGAATCATGAAGTCTTTGATCACGCGATGAAAAATCACGCCATCATAAAAGCCTTTTTCTACATAGCTCAAAAAGTTAGCGACCGTGATCGGTGCTTTTTCTGCGTTGAGTTCTAGCGTGATATCGCCAAAGTTAGTCGTCAGTTTGACCAAAATATTCTCCGTTGATTAAAGGTTGCGACAATCAATAAGCTCAATTAATTGACTATCGTTGCACGTTTGATGATGACCGTACGATAGGGCACATCCGAAAAACCGCGCTGGTTACCTGTCGGTAAGTTGCTGATTTTGAATACCACATCCATGCCAGACACCACTTTGCCAAAGACACAGTAGCCGATACGGTCTGGTTCCGGGCTGGTGTAATCCAAAAACTGGTTATCTGCAACATTGATGAAAAACTGGGCGGTGGCCGAGTTAGGGTCTGGTGTACGAGCCATGGCAATCGTGCCAGTCTGGTTGATCAACCCATTGGCCGCCTCATTGACGACGGGTGCGCGGGTCGGCTTTTCGTTGAGGTCACGGTCAAAGCCTCCGCCCTGAATCATGAAACGGCCAATCACACGATGAAAAATGGTATTGCTGTAAAAACCGTCTTTCACATACTGCAAAAAGTTATCCACGGTTTTAGGTGCCTTGTCACGATAAACCTCTACCGTAAAATTACCCTGATTGGTTTCAAACATGACCTGCGTTGCTGCAATCGCCAGATTCACAGCCAACATCAAGCACACACCTACTAATTTTGACCACACACGCATTAAGCTGATCCTTCGTAAAGAATTTTCCATTCACCGTTTTCCTGCACCCAGTACTGCCGTTTCTTCATGACATTCCTGAGCGCAGCGCTAATATATTCCTGCTCAAAGTCTACGACCACCATATTGCGCTTGGCGTTCGGATAGGTGAACATGCTGACATCAGACAAATTGATATTGACCTTGGGCTTGGCCGCTTGAATCTGGCGTTTGTAACTGGCCCATTTAGACAAATCACCATCAGAGTAAAAGAAGTCAGGCGTGTAGTGCGACAGATAAGCCTCTGTATTTTGCGCCATCCAGTCTTTACGCCAGCGCTCGATCGCCTGTTTGAGATCAGCCTTGGCACGATCTTGCTGACGGGCGGACTCGGGTGTCACCCATTGAAAATCCACCCCGATTACCACGGGCGTATTGCCAGCTTGCAAAATACCTTGCAACGCTTGCATGTCAGGATTGGACAACACAACACAGCCATCACTGGCCCTTGGCGGACGGCTGTAGGTATCGCGTGGGGTGCCATGAATCCAGATCCCCGAGCCTGTTTTACGCTCGTAGCTATCTATTTCGTTCGGGTAGTTGAGCGGATAAGCCGCATCGCCATACAAATCTGGTAAGGGACGGTTCAGTTTGCGCGAAGCAAAATACACACCGATAGGCGTACGTTTGTCGCCCTGGTCTTTTTTGCCGATGCCATTTTTTCCTATCGTGACATAATAGTCAGCAATGTATTTGAGCTCATTGTCATTGCCTTTTTCGTAGACATAGACACGGGAGCGTGCGGTATCGACAAACAGGACATGGCTTTGTTTTTCGGACAACTCAACCAGCAGATTCGGTTGGGTCAAGCCACGATTGCGGTCAAAGTAATTACGAATCCGAATCTCAGCTTCTTCTTTGAAGTCCTGGATACGGCTGACATCGGCGACATGCGCATCGCCAAAGCCATGCAGGATTCTGGCTTTGGCGGATAAGAGATCGCCATGAATCAAGTGCGCCAGTGCAAAATTGGGAGAGATGGCGAGTAACTGATCGACATAATCCAGCGCCTGTTGCAAATGACCTTCTTTGATAGACTGCAAGGTCTGCACCAACATGCGCTCTACCGCATTGGTGTTTTTGCTTTGCATGAACAACCTGGCGGTTAACGCCTCATGGTTAACCGCAGTTGCATTCCAGGGCAAAAGGGCAGCGCTGACAAACGCAATACAACAGTACTTTCTCAACCGACTCATACCATGATTATACAATTGTTTCAGTAAAAACCCGTGTGCTCAGGCCCCAGGCGCCGCAGTGCGGCTTTGGTGTGACCCGCCTCAAGAACACCAGCATGCATCATGCAAGAGGCCCCCAGAGGCAAGTGCGCCAATTTAAAACTTGCCTACACGCTCTTGCTGAATCAACCAGCGACCACCTTCTTTGACCATATTGAGTGTTTTGTTTGAGTTTGCATCCAGGCCGGTTGCTTTATAGGCCTGACGGAAGGTGACTTTTGCCTTGCTGTCGCCCTCCATCCTGACATCGATATTGCTCAACTTGACAGAAATTTTACTTGGCCGGCTCACGCGATCACGACGCGTGGATTCCCACTGTTTGCGCGGCTCACCTGCGGGTGTTTTAAAATCTTTGGCATAGCTGTTCAGATAGCGCTCTACATTTTGTGCCTCCCAAGCATCCGCCCAGGCGTTTACCGCATCCAACACTGCGCGCTCGAGTTGTGCAGATGATTTACTGTCGGCAGATTTAGACTCTGTTGGCTTGGACTCAGCGACCTTGGACTCTACTGGTTTTGGCTCAGCCGGCTTGATCTCCTGCGGTTTTACTTCAGTGACGACCGGTTTTTTAGTCTCTGTCACGGGAGAATTATTGGTCACAGGGGCGGTCGCAGCCGGTGGCGTCACCGCTGCCGGTGGATTCACAGCCGCATTATTGGTGGGCGGCGTAGGCGATACGCTCGCGGCAGGTGGTACAGCTGTCGCTGGACGCGCTTGCGCACGCTTTCCGCCGAACAGATCCGTAATCATGGCCAGCTTATTCTGCGCACGGCTATTTGAAGTATCCAGCTTGAGCGCCTTGTCATAAGCCTCAGAGGCCAGACGTGCATAAATATCGCCCAGATTCTCATGGGCCGTGGCATAACTTGGATGCGTTTTGATGGCAGACTCCAGCGCTTTTCTCGCTTTGTCATATTGCCCCTGATCCGCATAGAGCACGGCCAGGTTGTTATAAGGCTCAGGCAGGCTAGGATATTTGTCAGTCAATTCGGTAAAAGCCTTGATCGCTTCGTCCCGCTTGCCCAGCTCGACCAGAATCACGCCACGCATAAACATGGCTTCGGCATTTTTCGGGTTGGCTGCCAAATAGTTATTCACGCGATCCAGCGCTGCTGCCTGATTCCCCTGCTCAGAGAGCTGGTTGATTTCGCGCAACTCGACATTGGTTTGACCGGCCAGCACGGTATCGGAGAAGGCCACCTGGCTTAAAAAGACGCCAAGCACGAGTAAATATTTTTTTAATGTTGCGTTCATGAGCTATTACCTGGGTAATCGTTGATTTTTATCAGTATGTTATACTCGGATTGTACTAGAGACAGTGCAAAATTAGGTGAATATGCAGACGAATTACACATCATTTTGTGTTTGGCGTCGCCTCAACCACAACAAGCTGATCAAGCAAGGGATTGTTTGTAGACTGTTTTAGGCAAAACATACAGCCTGCCTGCTTAACACCAATTAAACACCAGACTATTTCTGCTAATTTTATCACGCATCCATCCTTCTTCAATTTCATTCGCATGCTAAAACTTTACAACACCCTTACACGCAGCAAGCAAGATTTCAAGCCGATTCAGCCCAACCAGGTAAATATGTACGTCTGCGGCATGACCGTGTATGACTTTTGCCACTTGGGACATGCCCGCGTCATGGTGGTGTTTGACATGGTGGCGCGCTGGCTGCGCGCCACTGGCTATCAAGTGACATATGTACGCAATATCACCGATATTGACGACAAAATCATCAAGCGTGCCAACGAAAACAATGAAACCATCCAAAGTCTGACGCAGCGTTTTATTACCGCCATGGACGAGGACTCGGCCAAGCTTGGCATTTTGCGCCCTGACCTTGAACCACGCGCAACCGAACATGTGCAGGGCATGCTGGACATGATCAGCAAACTCATAGACAAAGGCTTTGCTTACCAGGCACAAAATGGTGATGTATTTTACAAAGTGCGCAGATTTAATGATTACGGCAAGCTCTCCGGCAAAAGCCTGGAAGACCTGCGTGCGGGTGAACGCGTTGAAGTCGATAGCTTTAAACAAGACCCGCTAGACTTTGTGTTGTGGAAGTCCGTCAAACCTGGCGAACCCTACTGGGAATCCCCCTGGGGCAATGGCCGTCCCGGCTGGCATATTGAATGTTCGGTCATGAGTGCCGCCCATCTCGGCCAGCACTTTGATATTCATGGTGGCGGGCAGGACCTGCAGTTCCCGCACCATGAAAATGAAATTGCCCAATCCGAAGCCACCCACGACTGCACCATGGCCAACTACTGGATGCACAATGGCTTTGTGCGGGTCGATGACGAAAAAATGTCCAAATCGCTGGGCAACTTTTTCACCATCCGTGAAGTGCTGGAAAAATATGACCCAGAGGTCGTACGTTTCTTTATTCTGCGCGCCCATTACCGCAGCCCGCTTAATTACTCTGACAAGCACTTGGATGATGCCAAAGCCTCGTTGACCCGCCTGTACACGGCCTTGCGCGGGATTAAGGTCGATGCATGTGAGATCGACTGGCAACAACCGCAAGCGGCCAAGTTCCAGGCAGCCATGAATGACGACTTCAACACCCCAGAGGCGATTGCCGCCTTGTTTGAACTTGCCAACGATCTAAATAAAGACAAATCGGCTACCACCGCCGCATTACTGAAACAATTGGCTGCGATTATCGGCTTGCTACAACGTGACCCGGAAAGCTTTATGCAAGGCGACACCGGCAGCACTAGCCTGGATATTGAAGGCATGATCAATGCACGCATCGCCGCCAAAACAGCCAAGAACTATGCCGAGGCCGACCGGATTCGCAAAGCCCTGTCTGAAGCAGGCGTGATTCTGGAAGATACGCCTCAAGGCACCACCTGGCGTCGTGCTTAGCTAACCTTGTGCTTTTGTGGGGCCCAAAATGTATAAAAATCTGGCATTACTAGGACTGTTCATCGCAACCCATCTTCACGCTGAAGAGAATCATTACCAGCATTCGGTTTCGATGGAAATTCCTGAGTTTCATGCAAAGGTGGATGCGTTACACATCATGATGCACACCAACAAATTCAGCATTTTGCCGATTTCACGCCACACTGCAGCATTTATTGCAACGCCACAAGTGCCAGGGGCAGACCCGATTTCATCTCTGGTTGGCGCGTTTATCGCCACCAGCCTGCTTAACAGCCAAAACTCGAAAGAAAATGATGCCGCTGCAAGATTTAATACCGAGTTAAGTTCAATCTTGCAATCCATTGATATTAACCAAGAATTTAGCCTGGCACTACAAAAGCAGCTTTCACAGCATCTTGCGAATACCCAATTTGAGTTTGAGAATGTTGAATCTAGAAACTCACTTAACCAGGCAGGCTTACTCGTTAGAATTAAAGAGAACTACATCCTGACTTTCGAGAATCGCATTTATTTTGATAGCAAGCTTCAATCGCTTTGCTTTGAAACCAGCCCCAGATTATGGGTTAAAGATAAAGTAAACCCATTTTATTTATCAGAGATTAAATATATCTCTGATCAAGTCATCAGCCAGGATAAAACGTTTTTGAAAGCAAGCTGGACACAAAATGGCGGTGAACGCTTGAAACAGTCCATCAGGAATGGTTTACAAGTGTCGGCTGAAATATTTATCCAGGACTTTATTGATAAAAACTGGAAAACCGGTCCAGGATCAGCCATGAGGGACATCTCTTTTATCGATAGCCATTCTGGCAAAACCAGCCAAAATCATTTGTTTCCATTGGCTGAAACCTCTGATCGCATTGTCGGCCGCATGTTTGCCCATGATGCTGCCCAGCTGATTTCGATCCCAAAAGCACAAATCATCAGCCAGACAGCGCCCTAACTATTTCAAATTACCACCAAAGAAAGCACTTCCCAGACTATCGATCCCTCGATCCAGATTGGTACTCACCGCGGCAGTGACATTGTTAAAACTGGGGGCCTGATCCCAAGGCTCAGAAATCGGCATATTGCTGACATCATCCACATACCATTTCAGCTCGTTGGTATTCAGATCCACCAAATATCCCTTGTACTTAAAATCTGCCATCGGCGCCCCTAAAGGCATGAATCCGTAATAATTTCTAATCGTACCAATACGCTCTACATCTAACAGCAATACATAATCAATATTGTTTGATTTCAAGTTGCGAAAATCGTATTCCGCATATTGAGTCGTTTCCGACTTGCCTGAAAACTTTTGCATCTTGTTCAAATCTATGGCTTGGTCAATTTTTTTAACCTGAAAGCCCCTTGCCTGTAATTGGGCCATAAATTCGTTATCCATTGACTGCAATTTGGATGTATCCATCTTTTCCAAATGCGTAATCAACGATTTTGCATTACCGCGATTAATCGCGATATCTAACACCCCCATATTCCCTGTCATATATGCATCAGGTTTGGGCGCCGTTGTTTTAGCAATACCAATAACAGGTTTGCGGTTCTCCCAGAAGTGATTGTCGAGTGCCACTGGTTTTTGTACCGTAGCGCATCCGACCAAGCCAAGCATGAACACCATCGAAATTATTTTTCTCATTTTTCTTCCATTCAATTAAATTTAGTCATTGTTAAAACTCACCTTCCTATCAAGTCTTAACAATTAAAGATTACCATATCACTATTAAATAATTAAAAAGTGTATTCACTTCATCAGCGCTTTAGGAGAGACTTTTCGTCATAATTCTCTTGTAGAATGCACACTTATTTCAAAGACGAAACTCACGAGAGAAATAGAATGCCCGTTAAACTGACTGCTCCCGCTGCCGGGACCCTACTGCCTGTCAAAGGCGTCAAACTTGGCTTTGCCCAGGCACATATCCGCAAGCCCAACCGTAAAGACATTCTGGTAATGACCCTGCCTGAAGGCAGCAGCGTCTCAGGGGTGTTTACCCTGAACCGGTTTTGTGCGGCGCCAGTGACGGTGTGTAAAACGCATCTGACACTCAACAAAGGCATTCGCGCCCTGTTGGTGAATACCGGCTGTGCCAATGCAGGCACAGGCCAGCAAGGGCTGGATGATGCACTCGCCAGCTGCATCGGTGTGGCGCAGGCGCTCAATATCAGCCCGGAACAAGTGCTGCCGTTCTCGACTGGCGTGATTCTGGAGACGCTGCCGATGGACCGCTTGTTAGGTGGCATCCCGAATGCAGTCGCCAACTTACAGGAAGATAACTGGTTAAATGCAGCCGAAGCGATCATGACCACCGACATTGTGGCCAAGGGTACTTCCCGCCAACTGACCATAGACGGCAAGCCGATCACCATCACTGGCATCAGCAAGGGCTCTGGCATGATCCACCCCAACATGGCAACCATGCTCGGCTATATCGCGACCGATGCGGCCATCGCACAATCAGCGCTCGATAGCATCATTCAACATGCCGTCAACCAATCGTTTAACTGCATCACCGTCGATGGCGATACCAGCACCAACGACAGCCTGATTCTGATGGCTACCGGCGAGGCTGGCAATGCCATGATCACAGAACAAAGCCCTGAGTTTGCGGCTTTGCAAACCGCCCTGACCGACGTTGCGATTGAACTGGCACAAGCGATTGTGCGTGATGGCGAAGGCGCCACTAAATTCATGACGATTCAGGTTGAAGCAGGCAAAGATGAAGCGGAATGCCGTAAAGTTGCTTATGCGATTGCCCACTCCCCGTTGATCAAAACAGCCTTTTTTGCCTCAGACCCTAATCTGGGCCGGATTCTGGCCGCCATCGGCTATGCGGGCATTGAAGACCTTGATGTCAACACCATGCAACTTTATCTGGGCGATGTTTTGGTTGCCGAAAAAGGCGGCCGTGCAGCCAGCTATGTCGAAGAACAAGGCGCGGCAGTCATGAAAGAAAGTGACATCCTGGTGCGTGTGGTATTGAATCGCGGCGCGGCGAATGCGACTGTATGGACCTGCGATTTTTCTTATGACTATGTAAAGATCAATGCCGACTATAGATCCTGATAGTTAGCTGACTGCCTCATCGGTAATGAGGCAGTCACAATAAAAAGCCGTCACACGCCTTACCATGCGTTGTGATGGCTTTTTTATTTTGCCCACGCAAAAAACGCTTTCAACCCATACAGCGGCCAAGCAAAAGTATGTCTTGTTTATGCTTCATCCAGCACCTTGCCCCTGCCCTGTTTAACGACCCCACGCAGCAACTTCCCGGTCACCCTTCTTTTTTTCGAAGCCAGTGTTGGCCGGGTCGCATGGCGTACCGGGTTCACATGACTCGCCGCTTCGACAATCGCATGCAACCGGGCAATCGCATCGCGCTTATTCGCTTCTTGCGTGCGGTATTGTTGCGCCTTGATTACCAGCACACCTTCTGCACTGATGCGCTGGTCTTTGCGACTGAGCAAGCGGGCTTTCACGGCCTCACTGAGGCTGGAGGCTTGGATATCAAACCGCAAATGGATGGCAGACGAAACTTTATTGACGTTTTGACCACCTGCGCCTTGGGCGCGAATGGCAGTGAGGGTATATTCGTGAGCGGCAATCTCAAGCATGGCGCGCAATCCTCACAAATCAAGAAACCCCATTGATCAGTGCAAAGAAGTCTTCCACCTCTTGTTGCACACGTGTGCGTTTGAATGGAGGCAGACTTTGCCAGATACGGCGGCCATAAGGTTTATCCACCAAGCGCGGATCGCAAATCATCAATACCCCCACATCCTGCTCATCCCGAATCAAACGCCCGGCGCCCTGTTTGAGGGTAATCACAGCATAGGGCAACTGGTACTCCATAAAGGCATTCTTGCCTTCGGCGTTCATTTTGTCGATGCGGGCGGCCAGGACCGGATCATCGGGCGGCGCAAACGGTAGCTTGTCGATAATGACGCAGGACAAAGCCTCGCCGCGCACATCCACACCCTCCCAAAAGCTTTGCGAGCCGACGAGGACGGCATTGCCATGACTGCGGAAGCGATCCAGCAATTCGGTGCGGTTACTCTCGCCTTGCATCAGCAGGGGGTAATTGAGGCCAAGTTCTTCAAACGCATTTTTGAGCAACGCATGCACTTCGCGCATGGCCTTAAGTGAAGTACACAGCACAAACGCGCGGCCACGGCTGGCTTGCAGCACAGGCAAACTGACAGCGGCAACGGCAGCGGCATAAGCACTGCTATTCGGTTCAGGCATACCCGTAGGCACATATAGCAACGCTTGCTGACCGTAATCAAACGGACTTTGCCAATGCCGGGTTTGCGCCGCCAGCAAGCCCATCTGGCTCTGATAATGGCTAAAATCACTTTTGACGGCCAACGTGGCAGAGGTAAAAATCCAGGCACGCGGCTGCGCATTGAGTTGCTTGCCAAAGCCATCCGCCACACTGAGGGGGGTCGCATGTAACTGTACACTTTGGCTAAATACCTCGACCCAGCGCACAAGATTGGCGTGATTGCCTTTTAGCCAGGCTTGCAGCAGGGCGAGCAATGCTTCACCGCGTTGCCAGCACTTTTCCAGCAGCGGATCACGTCCAGCTTGGGTTTCTAGTACCGCGGTCAGGGCGGCGAGTGTTTCCAGCATGCGCTGAAAAGCCTCATCAAAATTTTTCATGGTTTGCGCCTTTTGTGCTGGCATACGCGAACCTTCAAACTGGAACACCAGCCTGAAATCACGGCAAGCCTTTTCCAACAGCGGCACCGCTTCACTCAGCGCAACACAATCCTTGGCCAGGCTCAGGTAAGCCATCTGACTATCCCGCGCCAGATCCATCAACTGTGAGGTGGAGATATCCTCGCCAAAAAAGAGCCCAGCCACCTCAGGCAATTGATGCGCCTCGTCAAACACCACGGTATTGGCGCTGGGTAACAACTCGGCCACGCCCTCATCGCGCAACATGACATCAGCAAAAAACAAATGATGGTTGACCACGACCACATCGGCCGCCAATGCCTGCTTGCGTGCTTCCATGACAAAACATTGCTTGTAAAACTGGCAATCCTGGCCGACACAGTTGTCGCGGGTGGAGGTCACTTGTTGCCAAACGGTGGCTTGTTCCGGCACTTCGACCAACTCTGCTTTATCACCAGTCTGGCTATGTTCAGCAAAGCTTTGCAGGATAGGAATATATTGTGCGTCCTCCCGCGACTGAAAGCGCCCTTCTTGGCTGGCACGTTGCAAGTGATAATGGCAGAGATAGTTGGCGCGCCCTTTGAGCATGGCAACAGACACGGGCACTTTGAGCGCTTCGCGTACCGCTGGCAAATCCCGCTGAAAGAGCTGATCTTGCAGGGTTTTGGTGCCAGTAGAAATAATGACCTTGCCCCCCGACAACAGCGCAGGCACCAGATAAGCATAGGTTTTACCGGTGCCGGTGCCAGCCTCGGCGACCAACTGCTGTTGCTGCTCAATGGCTTCGGCGATGGCCAGCGCCATTTCCTGTTGCTGCGGGCGGCTGCGGAAATCGGGCATGGCTTGTGCCAAAGACCCGTTTTCTGAAAATGCCGAACTGACTTGCTGCGCTAAAGACATGCGTAATTATCCCATGAGCATCGCCAAAACAGACAGCACTTTTGCGACTTCCAGTCAGTCAAGCAACGTACAAAAGGCGCCAAATACTTGCATATCAATATAAAATATGGCATGGTTTAGCCTGTAAAACTTTTTAAACCGCTTCAAATTCAATATAACAAGCCCTTGATTGTGATGAATAAATCCATTTTCCGGCTGGCAGCCTTACTCGTGAGTGTACTGCTCTGCCAGTGCAAAAGCGTTGCCGCGCCCGGGGATGACAAGCGCTGGCAAAACGCCTACAGCTACTCTCAAGCGCAGGTGATGGAGAGTCAGTCCGGCGTCTCTGGCAGCTGGTCTGAAAAGGTCGAGGAAATCATGATCCGCGCCTTAAGCCTGACCGGTGTCAATTACAAATATGGCGGACGCAGCCCTGAGACCGGCTTTGACTGCAGCGGCTTTGTACAGTATGTGTTCATGAACGCTGCGCAGATTGCGCTCCCCCCTTCAGCCCGTACCATTAGCGAAATGGGCAACACCGTCAAACGTGAGGAATTGCAACCCGGTGACCTGGTCTTTTTCAACACCCTTAAATCTGCGTTTTCGCATGTGGGCATTTATGTTGGTAATAACCAGTTTATCCACGCGCCACGCGCGGGGGCAAAGGTACGCATTGAAAACATGGATGAGCGCTACTGGAAATCGCGCTATAACGGTGCCAAGCGACTTGAGGTAGAAGCGTCTCAATAACCGTCGTCAATTATATAGACGGCTTGTATCCCCTCCTAACCCGCTTAAGGACTGACTGGCGTATCGCTGTGCCCGAGCGACCGCTCGGGATCAATCACATCACGGATCAGCTGTTTCAACTCCTTGGCTTCTGGAAAGCGCCCTGCGGCTTTGCGTGAAAAAATCACCACACCATCACAGCGCACCTCCAAAATACCGCCAGTTCCAGGGACGAGATTGACTGACTTCAAATCGCCATCAAACGTGGTTAACAGCTCCTGCGCCAGCCAGGCAGCCCGTAACAACCATCGGCACTGTGTACAAAACTCGATTTCTACGATAGGCTTTTGCATGTTTTTCTCTAAACAATTATTTGCTAGAAGAGTATAGTCAATTTTATTGAAATAGCGGAAAATGAACTTAACAGCGTTCTATCTACTCTCTGCAACAGGCTGACATCAACTGATGCATCCTGATTCTGAATGAAGTAATATTCTTCGCTTATTTGATCACACAAGGCATGGTATGCGTTCCAAATTAGAAAAGTTCGGCTTGCTGGGTGCAGGCGTATTTGTAGGGATTCTGGTCAGTATCAATATTTCTGCATGGGCAGACCGGACCTCAGTCTCTCAATTACCTATTGATGAATTACGCGTCTTCGCCGAAGTCTTTGCCAAAGTAAAATCTGATTACGTTGAGCCTGTAGAGGACAAGAAGCTGATCAACGAAGCTTTGTCCGGCATGCTGCAAGGCCTGGACCCACACTCAACCTTTATGGATGCCGATGCTTATAAAGAGCTGCAAGCAGGTACGCAAGGTGAGTTTGGCGGACTGGGAATTGAAGTCGCCATGGAAGACGGCCTGGTCAAAGTAGTTACGCCGATTGAAGATAGCCCGGCTTATAAAGCAGGTCTCAAGTCTGGTGACCTGATCATGAAACTGGATGATGCCCAAGTACGTGGCATGACGCTGAATGATGCAGTTAAACGCATGCGTGGCGTTCCAGACACCAAAATTACATTGACCGTGATTCGTAAAGGCGAGGACAAACCGCTGACCTTCACCCTGACACGCGCCATTATCAAGTCACAAAGCGTGAAGAACAAATGGATTGAACAAGGTTACGGCTATGTTCGTATCACCCAGTTCCAGGAACGCACTGGTGAAGATTTGGCCAGAGCGCTCAAAAACTTGCGTGCAGAAAATAAAGGCCCGCTCAAAGGCTTGGTGCTCGACCTGCGTAACAACCCAGGCGGTTTGCTGGATGCGGCCGTAGGCGTCTCTGCCGCGTTCCTGCCCAAGGATGACTTAGTTGTGTACACCGAAGGTCGTGTTGCTGATTCCAAGATGCGCCTGAATGCAACCCCTCTGGATTATGCGCGTCGCGGCAAGTCTGATTACCTTAAAGATTTGCCAGAAGAGTTTAAATCGGTGCCTATCGTCGTGCTGATCAATGCCGGCTCAGCCTCTGCTTCAGAGATTGTGGCTGGGGCGTTGCAAGACCACAAACGAGCAACCATTATGGGCATCCAAAGCTTTGGCAAGGGCTCTGTGCAAACCATATTGCCGATGAACAATGGCAGCGCAATCAAATTGACCACAGCGCGCTATTTCACGCCCAATGGCCGTTCGATTCAAGCCAAGGGCATTGTGCCGGACGTGACGGTGGATGATGGTTCCGATCCTAGCCTGAGCCTGCATGAAGCAGACTTGAAGCGGCACTTGTCCAACCCGACCGATGGCAAGAATGCGACTGACAGCAAATCCGTTGACGAGGCAAAATCACGTGCGGCTGCCGAAAAACTCAAGGAAGAAAAACATGCTGAAACACGTGGCCCGATTGAGCCAGCCACTCAGGATGACTTCCAGTTTGTTCAGGCCATGAACTTACTCAAAGGCTTGCCTGTTCAAAAAGCGCCAGAACCTGCTAAAGTAAGCGCAACCAAACCATAATGTTCTGCCTGTTTGCACCCACAGGTGTAAACAGGCCTTACTTGAGACACCACTATGCTGAACTTGCCGCCGCTGACACTAGACAAAGCCATCGCCGTCATGGATATGGGTTTGCGTACGGTGTTCAGCCCGGCAGTCTCCAGCCGCCCTTACCCACCCGCGGAAACCACCCCCGACACGTTAAGTGACCGTGAACGCAAACATGCTGCGGCACTCATGCGCATCAATCATGTGGGCGAAGTCTGTGCACAAGCCTTGTACAGTGGTCAAGCCCTGGTTTCACGTGACCCGGCCAATGTAGAGGCGCTTAAACAAGCGTCTCGTGAAGAGGTGGATCATCTTGCCTGGTGCGAACAACGGATTCAAGAGTTGGGGGGGCGCAAGAGTCTGCTCAACCCGCTCTGGTACGGTGCCAGTTTTGGCATGGGTATCACAGCCGGCCTGCTTGGCGACAAGTGGAATCTGGGCTTTCTGGCGGAAACAGAACATCAAGTTTCTGCGCATTTGCAAAACCACCTGCAACAGCTCCCGGCTCACGATACCGCATCCAAAGCGATTGTGGCGCAAATGAAAGAAGACGAAGAGCACCATGCACATACCGCAGAGCAACTGGGCGGCGCCAGGTTGCCAGCACCAGTCAAACTGGCCATGCGGCTGGCTTCAAAAGTGATGACGCGCACCGCGTATCACTTGTAATGATTTGTAGTAACCTAGAGTCAACCATGCAAAAATTTAGTGACAATCTTCTGATGCTGGACAGTGCGGATCACGTCAAACGCATTGAACTGTATGATGAAAGCAATCAGCCTGCCGGGATCATCGAGAACAAACCTGGCACCCAAGGCTCCATCAAGATTTACCATCATCTGTTCAAAGTCTTTGGTGAAATTAACACCGATGCAGCGGTAGAGGGATTGGCCTTATACGCCGAACATACCGAGGATGCGGAAGATCATCCAGGCAAGCATCCCAATATTGACCGCTTGCTCAATGTGTTAGATAAAGAGCTAACGCTCAATATCAAGCTCATTACCGAGTAGCACCAAACAAAAAAGCCTCTAACACTAGAGGCTTTTTTAATGTCCAATCACGCAATCGCCGCGAGATGCCGGACGATGGGCGGGTGATAGATAAACTCGAGCAAATGGCCGACACTGTCGAGGCAGTAAAAGCCACGAGAGCCGTCCCGATGGCTTTTTGGCGCTTCTGTAATGCGCACATCATGCGCCACCATATGCGCATACCAGTCATCCACCGCCTGCGCATCTGTCAGCACAAAGCCAATATGATCCAGCCGTTGCATCGGGTCCGGTGTATAACTGACGCGGTGCAAGGCAAACACATCGCCATGATTGGTCAAATACACATTGTCAGGGTCGGGCTGCCACTCGATCTGCATGCCCACTACCCGCGTATAAAAATCAACGGCTGACTCCAGCTCCTTGATAAACAGCGCGACGTGACGAATGCCTATCATGCCTTTTGGAATACTCATGCCACGCTCCGTTGATTGATCATGTCAGCCAGTGTCATCATGCATAGATTACTCAAAGGTCGGCGCCTTGATTTCGAAGCCGTGTGTGATCTCGCAGGCTTTTTGCAGCATGATGCTGGCCGAGCAATATTTTTCGGCAGACAGTTTTACCGCACGCTCCACTTGGGACGCATTCAGGCCTTCACCCGTCACCACAAAATGCACATGAATTTTGGTAAACACCTTGGGCACCGTATCAGCACGCTCTGCCTGAATCTGCGCCACACAGTCGACAATGGGCTGACGGGCTTTCTTCAGGATCGTCACCACGTCAAATGAAGTGCATGCGCCCATCCCGATCAGCAGCATCTCCATGGGACGCATGCCAATATTACGGCCACCATTTTCTGGTGCACCATCGAGTACCACGGCATGGCCTGTTTCAGACTCACCGACAAAACTGACCCCATCTATCCACTTCACCTGGACTTGCATTTACATTCTCATTTCACAAGGATAAAAACATATACAGCAACACGCGTAATCTTTATTTCACGCCCAGCAATTCGACATCAAATACCAATGCCGCATTTGGCGGGATCACACCACCTGCACCCCGGGCACCGTAGCCCATGTCAGATGGGATAATCAAGGTACGTTTGCCGCCTACTTTCATGCCCTGCACCCCCGTATCCCAGCCTTCAATGACTTGGCCGCCGCCAAGAAAAAAGTTAAACGGCGAGTTGCGGTCCAGGCTGCTGTCAAACTTTTGACCTTTGTGATCTTCCTTGTTGGCGTCATACAGCCAGCCAGTGTAATGCACGGTGACGTTAAAACCGACTTCAGCTTCACGGCCAGTCCCCACGACAGTATCAATTTTTTGTAATTCAGTGACTTGGGCTGACATTTGTGTGGCTTCCTTTGTTTTTGCAGTGTTGGATTGCGCCTGGCAACCCGTCATGGTCAACAGCATCAATAAGCTGCAACCGACTAATTTCATTCCAGATTTCATGTATGTGCTCCCAGAAAACGTCCGTCATTTTACGCGCTTTTATCCATAAATTCTTGCATGCGCTTTTTAATGACTTTCTATCAATTGTTTAAGTAATAAATCCTGCACCCCGCGCACAGCAGCGGCCCTTGGGTGATTGGCTACGATCACCAGCACGTAGCGTTTGCCCGCCTGATCCTGCACATAGCCAGCCAGACTGCTGACGCCTTCAAGCGAACCAGTTTTGAGATAAGCCATGCCCTTGCTCGTGCTATCGGCCAGTCGCTTTTTGGTGGTGCCATCCATGCCTAAAATAGGCAAAGAAGCCATAAACACCGGCATCGCCGGACGCTGATAGGCTGTGACGAGCAACTGCGCCAAATGTTCCGCACTGATACGTTCATTGCGCGATAACCCAGACCCATTTTCAAGCACCAGCTCAGAAAACACCAAACCACGCTGACGCAAAACCTGCTTGAGTGCCAAAGCAGCTCCGGCTTCATCCGCGGGCGTAAACCCGGCATCTTGCGCAATCGTCAGCATCACCTGGCGCGCCATGACATTGTTGCTCCACTTATTGATGTCGCGCACCACCGAATCCAGCGGTGGCGATGACCAGGTCGTGAGCGGGATCGCCGCATCCGTGACCGGAGCCAGTGCCAATTGTCCGTTAAACTGCCCGCCCAATTGCGCCCACAGTTTTTTAAACGTGGCATACACATATTGCGTATCAGACAGCACACTCAACTCAAGGTAGCGCTCATCACACTGCTCGGGCAGTGTGCCACTAAAGGCCACGGTGACCACATCCGGCTGCGGGGTGACGCTGTAATGCAAGTCACTGCGCCAGTCATTGCAGGCCCCTTTGCGCGCTTGCATGGTGTTGATGATATGGATATTCGGCAACTCAAATTCTTGCGCGATGAGCACGGCGGGCTTATTCGCCTGACTGCTGACCGAAAAACGGAAGCTGGTATTGCGGCCATTGAGCAATAGCGCACTGGGGTTGGCGTTGTAGGCGCGCCAAGGTTCATCATCCAGCACGGGCCGTTGGCTGACTTCAGGCGCATATAGGGTTAAATCGAGTAGCAGATTGCCTTTGATCTGGCGCACGCCTTGTTGCTGTATTTGTTGCAACAAGCGCCAGAACTCTGCAACATTGAGTGCCGGGTCACCTGCGCCTTTGATGATCAAATCACCCTCAAGCACGCCTTGATTGAGCGGCCCATTGCGATAGACTTCGGTTTTCCAGCGATAGGCAGGCGTCAGCGCCTCTAGCGCAGCATAGGTGGTGACCAGCTTCATGACGCTGGCGGGATTCATGGCTTTGGACGCATGATGGCTGATCAAAGGCGGCCCGCCTTCCACCGGCTGTACAACAATTGCTACACTCTCAAGCGGCAGCTGCGCTTTGGCGAGTGCGTCTTGCAAACTGGCGGGCAAGGCCGCCTGCACCAGCGCCGGCCACAGACTGGCAAACAGTAGCCACCAGCGCATTACATGCTCTCCATCACCGCTGCCCGTGTAGCTTCCACCAGATGCTGCTGATCTGATTGCGTCAGGCAATAGGGTGGCATCCAGTAGACGGTATTGCCGATTGGCCGCAACAGCAGGCCATGCTTCAAGGCCGCGGCATAACAATCCCGCGCGAACTGCGGGTTTTGCGTCACGACCTCAAAAGCCGTAATCATGCCGCGCTGGCGAACATGCTGCATTTCAAAATCATAGTGCTCAACGGCGCTCAGCAAAGTCTGCGCTGTCTCACGGTTTTGCCCCAGCACATCCGAAGCTTCAAACAGCGCCAATGTGGCCAACGCGGCACTACAAGCCAGCGGATTACCGGTATAACTATGGCTATGTAAAAAGCCTTTGACGGTCTGGTCGTGATAAAAAGCCTGATAAACCTCATCCGTCGTCAACACCACGGACAAAGGTAAGTAACCGCCGGTGATGCCTTTAGACAGGCAAATAAAATCTGCAATCTCACTCACTTTTTCACCTGCCTGCTCACAGGCAAACAAGGTGCCGGTACGGCCAAAACCAACGGCGATTTCATCGGCGATCAAATGCACCTGGTAACGGCTGCAAACTTCACGCGCCCGTTGCAAATACACTGGGTGATACATCGCCATGCCTGCTGCGCCTTGTACCAAAGGCTCGATAATAAACGCAGCCAGGGTGGCATGATGCTCGGCCACATAGGCTTCCAGCGCCTCAGCACAACGTAAGGCGTAGGCCTCGGCAGACTCACCCGCTTCAGCCAACCGGCTATCCGGGCTAGGCATTTGCGCCGACTGCAAAATCAGGGGTGCATAGGTGTCTTTAAAAATGGCGACATCGGTCACACTGAGTGCACCCAGCGTTTCGCCGTGATAGCTATTTTGCAAGCTAATGAATTTAGTTTTTTCCGGTTGCCCGATATTGCGCCAGTAATGAAAACTCATCTTCAGTGCAATCTCGGTAGCACTGGCACCATCTGAGCCATAAAAGGCGTGACCCAAGCCAGTTAATGCCGACAGCTGTTCTGAAAGCGCCACCACGGGTTCGTGCGTAAAGCCGGCCAGCATCACATGCTCTAACTGATCAAGCTGGGCTTTGATTGCCTCTTTAATGACTGGCTGGTTATGCCCAAATAAATTGACCCACCAACTGCTGACGGCGTCGAGGTAACCCTTGCCTTCACTATCAAACAACCAGGCCCCTTCGCCACGTGCAATTGGCACCAAAGGGTAACGTTCATGATGTTTCATTTGCGTGCATGGATGCCACACGCTGCGCAGGCTACGCTGCAATAAATCCTGATTTCCACTCATGGTGCTATTTTAAACCAAGCGTAAATAGCATGCTTGGTTTAAAATAGCGTCTTAAATCAAGTTCTTACCTCTGCATGCAAAAAACCCGCAAACATCTCGAACTGCTCGCCCCGGCCAAAAATGCCGATTTCGGTATTGAAGCCATTAACCATGGTGCCGATGCCGTGTATATCGGTGGCCCGGCCTTTGGCGCGCGTGCCAAAGCACCAAATACCGTTCAGGATATTGCCAGGTTAGTGCAGCATGCGCATCGCTTTCATGCTGAGGTATTTGTCGCCTTAAATACCATTTTTCATGATAACGAACTCGAAGGTGTTCGCCAGTTGGTGCATCAGCTATACGACAGCGGTGTCGATGCGCTGATCGTGCAGGATATGGGTTTACTAGAACTCGACTTGCCACCGATCCAACTACATGCCAGTACACAAACCGATATCCGTACCGTTGAAAAAGCACAGTTTCTGGATCAAGTCGGCTTTAGCCAGATCGTACTGGCACGCGAACTGGATATTGCCACGGTGAAGAAAATTGCCGATGCCACCGCTGCCAACCTGGAATATTTTATTCACGGCGCACTTTGCGTCGCGTTTAGTGGCCAGTGTTTTATCAGCCACGCGCATACCGGCCGCAGTGCTAACCGTGGGGAATGCTCACAAGAGTGCCGCTTGCCTTACACACTGGAAGACCAGAAAGGTCGCATTATCGGCAAAGACAAACATTACCTGTCGATGAAAGACAATGATCAGAGCGCCAACTTACGCGCCCTGATCGCCGCCGGTGTCAGCAGCTTTAAAATTGAGGGCCGCTACAAAGACTTGCCATATGTAAAAAATGCCACTGCGCATTACCGCCAACTGCTTGATGAAATTCTGAAAGAAATGCCGGAATACGCGAAGTCTTCCGCCGGACATGCCACCTACACATTTACCCCGCAACCGGAAAAAACTTTTAACCGCAGTTCCACCGATTATTTCGCCAATGGCCGCCAGGCCGATATCGGCGCGTTTGATACACCCAAATTTGCCGGCGAAGAACTGGGTAAAGTGCGTAAGGTGGGTAAAGATTTTATTGATGTGGCGACCGACATAGAACTTCACAACGGTGACGGTGTATGCTTTTTTGATGTACACAAAGAACTGGTTGGCCTGCGCGTAAACACGGTGCAAGCGCTGGATAAATACACCTACCGCCTGTTTCCAAACGAAATGCCAGCGGATATTCGCAACAACACGCAGCTTTACCGCAACCGAGACCATGCCTTTATGCGTTTGCTGGAAAAAGATTCAGCCTCGCGCAAAATTGCGATTGATGCTGCCTTTTACGAAACGCCTGATGGCTTTGCCTTAACACTCACCGATGAACAAGGCTTCAGCGCGACCTCCCAATGCAGTGCAGAAAAACAATTGGCCAATGATGTCGAAAAAGCGGAAACCAGCTTGCGTGAAAACCTGGCAAAACTAGGCAATACCGATTTTATTGCCAGAGATATAGGTCTCGAGCTGACCCAGCCCTGGTTTTTACCAGCGTCCACAGTCAATCAACTGCGCCGTGATGCCGTTGAGCAACTGGTCGATATCAGAACACTAGCTTACGAGCGTCCACTATTGCGTGCAGCAGCCGAACCACCCGCCATTTATCCGCAAGATAGCCTGAGTTATTTAGCCAACGTCTATAACCAGAAAGCACGCGACTTTTATCACAAGCATGGCGTCAAACTCATCGCCAGCGCTTATGAGGCCAATGAAGAGCTAGATGAAGTACCGGTGATGATTACCAAGCACTGTCTGCGTTTTAGCCACGGCCTATGCCCCAAAGAAGCCAAAGGCGTCATCGGTGTACAAGGCACGGTGACGGCTGAGCCCATGACGCTGATCAGTGGTAACGACAGATACACGCTGAAATTCGACTGCAAACCTTGCGAAATGCATGTGATGGGCAAAGTGCGCAAACACATCTTGCAAATGCCACCACCACAACCGATTGCATTTTTCGATAAACGCCCGGCATAAGTCCACCTACCACGCAACCAGCCGCACGATTGGGAGTCTGAAACAGCATGACCGAATACGCATATCTGCTCAAAGTCGCCATCGCCCTGATCGCCATCGTTAACCCCATCGGCTGCCTGCCTATTTTTATCAGCGCCACAAGTGGCTGGAGCAAAGCTGAGCGAGCACGTACCGCTCGTACAGTGGCTATCACCGTAATGATAGTCTTATGCGTCTCCGCCTTTATCGGTGACAAAATTCTCGACTTTTTTGGCATCACCATCCCCTCATTCCAGGTGGGAGGCGGTATTTTATTACTGCTAATTTCTATCTCCATGATGCATGGCAAACAGAGTGCTACGCGCCAAACTCCCGAAGAAGCTCATGACATGGCTGAGCGTGAAGTTATCGCCATTGTACCGCTCAGCATTCCATTATTAGCTGGCCCAGGTGCCATCTCGAGCATGATCCTGACTGCGCAACAGCACCCCGGCTTTTGGGGGCACCTTAGCCTGGTGGTTCCGATTGCGCTGATTTCGTTGTTCATCTGGGGCCTGTTACAACTCGCAGATGGCATTACGCACTACTTGGGTAAAACCGGTATCAATATTGTCACCCGCCTGATGGGTTTGATTCTGGCCGCCATGGCTGTTGAGTTTATTGCGCATGGCTTGTCTGGCCTGTTTCCACAACTGATCACTGCCGCATAGTGCCAAGGCGGGGTAAATTAAGCCTCCCCCAATCAATCACTTAGCGGTAAAATAGCGTTTTTAACGAAACCCGCAAATCTTGAATTCCACCGTTTCAAATCCATCCAAATCTTCCCTGCAGTGGAAACCTAACGTCACCGTTGCAGCCATCATTGAAAAAGATGGCAAATTTTTGCTGGTAGAAGAAACCACAGACCGCGGTAACAGGTTTAACCAGCCGGCTGGGCATCTGGAAGAAGGTGAAACGATTATTGCAGCTGCGATTCGTGAGACGCTGGAAGAGACGGCTTATGATTTCACCCCTGAGGCACTGGTGGGCATTTACCACTGGCAGCATCCGCTCAATGGCATTACCTACTTGCGTTTTGCCTTTACCGGCAAATTGGGTGCACATTATCCGGAGCAAGCATTAGACGATGGCATTATTCGCACCGTATGGAAAACTGAAGCCGAGATTGCGGCCGAAGGCGAGTTGATGCGCAGCCCGCAAGTGCTGTTGTGTGTGCAGGATTACCTGGCGGGTAAACGTTATTCTTTAGACATTTTGAAGCATTTGGGCCAAGCATTATGAGTAAGCCACATGTGATCGTCGGGTTGTCCGGCGGCGTTGATTCCTCCGTGACCGCTTTGTTGTTGAAACAGCAAGGCTATGAGGTCACCGGTTTATTCATGAAGAACTGGGAAGACGATGATACGGATGAGTATTGCTCTTCTCGCCAGGACCTGATTGATGCGGTTTCTGCGGCCGATAGAATTGGTATTGACATTGAAACCGTGAATTTTAGCGCCGAGTATAAAGAGCGAGTGTTCGCTAACTTTTTACAGGAGTATCAGGCGGGCCGTACGCCTAACCCGGATATTTTGTGTAACGCCGAGATCAAGTTCAAGGCGTTTTTGGACCATGCCATGGGTATGGGCGCAGACTTAATCGCCACGGGACATTATGCTCAAGTGCGTGAAAACCCGATCCAGCCAGGCAATTTTCAACTGCTTAAAGCCGATGATGGCAGCAAAGACCAGAGTTACTTTTTGTCACGCCTGAATCAGGCGCAGTTGTCAAAAACGCTGTTTCCGTTAGGCAAATACCTCAAGCGTGAAGTACGCGAAATCGCGCGTGAACATGGCCTGGCCAATGCCGAGAAAAAGGATTCAACTGGTATCTGCTTTATTGGCGAGCGGCCGTTTCAGGAGTTTTTACAGCGCTACCTGCCGCGTCATCCTGGCGTGATGCGTACGCCCGAAGGCAAAGTGGTGGGCGAGCATGAAGGCTTGATGTATTACACCATTGGTCAGCGCCAGGGGCTCAAGATAGGCGGTAGCCGTGAAAGCAATGGCGAGCCGTGGTTTGTCGCCGCCAAGCATATGGCCGATAACGAGCTGATTGTGGTACAAGGCCATGATCACCCGCTTCTGAAATCCGACGGGCTGAAAGCGGGACAACTGCACTGGATTAGTGGCGAAGAGCCGCGTACCAACTGGGTATATGCTGCCAAAACCCGTTATCGCCAGCCGGATGCGCCTTGCGAGGTCGATGCGGTGAATGCAGAAGAGGCAACTATTCGCTTTGGTCAGCATCAATGGGCCATCACACCGGGGCAAAGTGTGGTCGTTTACGAAAGCAACGTCTGTCTGGGCGGCGGCATCATCACGGGTGCGCTTTAACCCGGGTTGAGATCGCAAGCGCGAGGCATGGTTATTGCTTTTGTTTACACCATTTAATCAAAATACACTGCCAAGTGACAAGGAATGACACCTGATGGCCTACGTCTTAAAAAATAACCAAGGTGCGATTATTGCGGCCAGCCCGGATACGCAAGTGGCTGCGGACTGGGTGGAAATAGATAATACCGACACAGAGTATTTGTGTTTTCTGGATGACGAACTCAAAAGGCACCACACCTTCCGTGAGAGTGACATTCAGCTCGCGCGCGTGCTTGAAGACCTGATTGGCATTTTGATTGAGCGTAACCTGATCAGCTTTACCGACTTCCCGAGCCCCGCACAAAAACGCTTGAACGAGCGTCAAACCTTGCGTCACAAAAACAAGCTGCATTTGCTGGGCGATGACGATTTGGGCCCACTCTAGCAGCGGTCGTCAACCGCCAATGTCCCATCTTGGCTAGTAGGTCAGCTCAACCTGAAATTTCACATTCCGGCCCGGGCCGTACATACCCAGGCCGCCCATGGTGCCATCCAGGCGATACAGCGTATTTTTGAGATTTTCACCGATCAGTCGTAACGTCACATGTTTACTCGCCTGCCAACGGGCACCTGCATTCCAAAGCGCATAGCCGTCCTGTGTCCCAAACCGGTAAGGGCTGGCGGTGGTGCCATCCCCACTTAACAGGATATCCCGGTCAGAAACCTTGCGGTAACTGAGGTTCAGATCGACTGCCTCTGAGAGCACGGCGCCCAGCTGCACATTGAAGGTATTGCCTGGCGCGGTATACAACGGCGCACTGACCAGCCCGGTATTAATCCCACCATTGATTCTGGAATACGCACTACGCAGATACCACCCACGATATTGCAAAAAGCTTTCAACCTCAACCCCGTTTCTGCGCTCCCAACCATCTTGCGCAAGATTGCCATTGGCATCTTCACGCAATGAGGTCAGCAAATGCGAGGTATAGGTGTGATAAAAATTCAGCTTGCCTGAAAACCAGATAGTGCTATTGAACAAGTGCGGTGTTTGATAACTCACCCCGGCCTCGGTGGTTTCAGAGCGCTGCGGCACATACAAATCCCCACAAATCTGCGACTTCGGCCCCTTGGTTGTCATGACTTGCGCACGACAACGGCTGAACGGCCCCTGCGTAAAATATTCATCAATCAGGGGCGGCCTGAAGCCTTGCCCGTAATTGCTGTAAAAGGTTAGTTTGTCGGGGTTTTGTTTGGCTAAGGCATCATAGGCCAGGCCCAGACTCCAGGTCTCTTGTTTGAATTTGATGGTGCTTGCCTGGCCATACGGGGCGAGCAAGGCCAAAGTCCCTCCATCAGCCTCTACTTGATAACGGTCCTGGCGATAGCCCGGGATCACTGAAAATGCGCCGAACTCAAACTTTGGTTGCACATAAACGGCATGAAATGACTTGCGCCCTGGCGGCGCTGAGGCATTAAAGCCGTCGGGATAAAGCGCTTGTAACGCGGTCTTCCGATTGTCGAAGAAGCGGGTAATTTCACGTTCGCTGGCGTTGTATTGGTAGCCCGTCAGTAACGAAACAGACCATAGATCTTTCTCAGCAAAGATTGCCCGGTTGCTCAGGTCTACGGTGTTTGTTTTATATTCGTACGTATCCGTCAAATTGCCGCGGCAAGTCGTGGTATCCGCGGGATTTGTCGTATTGATGACACCCTGACACTGCCTTTGCAAGGCATTAAACGTGGAATTGAACGGCGCACCCTGACCAATCACATCTTGCAAATGCGTATGCCCGGCGCCGATAGTGCCCTTAAAGTTGATCCACGGGTGTTGAGGATCGTAGTTCACTGTCTCTGACCAGGTGAGATCATCCACCGAACGCACCACATTGCCAAAGAAACCGGGTTGTCCGCCTGTCGCATCATAGGGTTGTAGCCCGGTATCCTCAAACTTCACCACAGAGGTCACCAACTGCAAGTCTTCGGTTGGAAACACACTGACCTTGAGCAACTGTGAAATAGATTCAATCGCAGAACTTTGTAGCTTGGAGCCATCGCCCAAGGTCAAATTATTGGCCTGCCGATTGGAATAGTTATACAAAATATCCACGCGTTCATCGGGGCGCGCATACAGCAGATAGGAGCGTGAATATTCATCACTGTTATTGCCATAGCCAAACTTGGCCTTGCCACCATACTTCTGACCGGGCTTTAAAAAGTCTTCGGCATTTTTTGTCGTCGCATTGACAGTGCCTCCCAATGAACCGGAACCACTCGCAATCTGCGGCCCACGTTGTACTTCTATGCTTTTCAATAACTCAGGCTCGATAAACGTGCCGCCCATGCGGTATTTCTCAAATCCTTTGGGCACGCCATCCACTTTCACCAGCACGTCTTCATTGTCCACGTAGCCACGAATCCCAAACGTCATGCCACTCGGCCGTGGTCCGCCAGAAATAGACACCCCTGGCACGGCTCTGACCGCATCAAAAATATTGCTGGGCTGGGCACGTTGCAATTGTTCGCTGGTAATGGTGGTAACCGGCAAGGTTGGATTGATCCCAGTCTCGGGCGCTTTTTGTTTCTTTTCCTGGATGGTGACCTCAGGCAGCGTATCCACCTCCTCGGCCCCTGGCTGTTTTATCGTGGGTGCTGGAGACGCAGGGGGCGTTTGCACGTCCGTTGCCTCCACGTCTGGTATGAGCTGCTCAGCCCAGGCGGCGTGAGGCCAAAAAAAACAGGCGAGCCAACACAGCCCCACAGACAAGGTTAACCTTGTGCGAATGAAGCTTTTTTCAGGCAGGCAACTGGAGAGGATCGCAAGAGAGCGAGCCCGCTTTAAAACGGTGATGTTCATTTAACGAAAATAAGTAGGCGCGCAAGAAAGGGGCTAAACAGCCCCTTTGCCATGGTCAGCCGAATGGGAATCAGGCTTGTTTTTTTGCGTTGCGGCGCGCGACAAATGCCATCAAACCCAGTCCCAAGCCCATCAGACTAAAGGCCTCAGGTTCAGGCACCGGTGTCACAGTGGGCACGGACACGGCGGCCAATGCCAATTGATCCAAACTCATACTGGATGAATTGGCATTGAATTTAAAGGTATACAGGCTGGAAGCGGCGACATTGCTCCATTTCCAATACAACTCTTGTTCAGCAGTTGCCCCTCCCATCACGGTGCCTTGATCTTCGTTAAACTGCAACACGGAAGTCGCTGTAACGCCATTCAAGGTTGCTGAACTGTTGGCCAGGGTGCCCAAGGTTCCAATACGCAGATAGACATCAAACAGGCCTGTGCTGGCACCGCTCAAGGTCGCGGTGAATGCCGTAGCGCCAGAGAAACTATAAATATTGCCCCCGCCAGTGATAAAAGCACCGCCTGTGGTTTCTTGCACAGAAGCGGTGATCCCGGCAGTCACAGCGACATCTGGTGTATTGTCATTGGTGCTGTTAAAGACGTTCCACTCAGCATAACTCGCTGGTGTCAGACTCCCCCAGGGATTGGCGGTGTCCCATACTGCCTGGCTCGCAAACGCGGAACTATTGAACAGCATGCCTAAGGTGAATGCCAAAGCTGAAAATTTCATGATTTATTTCTCCTCAACGAGCGCTTGTGCCCCTTCCTCTCGAAGGCCATCGCGCCATTTTTTTAAAATGAAGTCTCACGGACCCACACCGTTGAGTATTTCAATCGCCACGCTTTGCGCATGGCAATAAAATTGAAATTAAAAAATAAAAGTGATGTTGTTTTAATCACGCCTGGTCAGGCGCCTTGCTTCTCCTGCCTGGACTCAAAATCAACCACATAGCGGTACTGCTTGCCGCAATCAATAATGACTTCTTTCTGTCCCCGCTTGAGCAGGCGTATATCCACTTTGATGCTACCGAAGCCATCATGAGCGATGAGCTCATCCAGCAGTTCTAGCAATCTTTTTTTGACGGGTGCATTCATTGCCTGCATAGCATGTATTGATCATGTTTTTGAGTATTCTTAAATGATAACAATTATCATTTAGTTTTGCAACGTAAAAATATGATCTATGATTAAGCTTAAGTGGATAGATGCAGTGAGGCCAAAAGGCAGAATGAAAAAGAAGGCAGACAAGGGGAAAGCGCCGCATCACAAGGTGAACGGCTGAAGATCAACTGGAGAAAATCAAGACAGCATCCCGACAGTTTAGGACGGAATACTGAGATAAGGTGCCTTAAGGCTGTGGCATGGTTTGCTTGAAGCTGGGACGCTTTACCAGCACCCCGTAATGTTTGGCCAGATTAGGAAACTTCTCTTGCCAGTATTTGCCTTCCCATTGCACATTTTTAAAACGCAAGTCTATGTAGCCCAGCGCGGTGCCCAGGGCAATGTCTGCCAGACTGAACGTTTCGTTGACACACCACTTTTTCTTTAGCAAGTCATTATCAAGCACGGTCAGGCCAGCCGTCACCTTGGCAAATTGCTTTTCTATCCATGGCGCAGACTGCTGCACCTCTGGCTTGCGTTGTTCCAAGATCACCGCCACGGCAGCATCACACACACCATCGGCAAGTGACTCCCAGCGACGGACCTTGATTTTGGCTGAGTGGTCTTGCGGAATCAGGTGGGCCACCGGCGTGCGATGATCCAGATACTCGACAATCACGCGTGAATCATACAAGGCATCGCCATCATCCAGCACCAGCACAGGAACCTTACCCAACGGGTTGTGCTGGCTCACGGGACAATCCGGCGCAGACAGCACGACCTCCGTCAAAGTCAGGTCAATATGTTTTTCAATGGCGACGATACGCACTTTACGTGCATAGGGACTGTTAACCGTATATAAAAGCTGCATAGTGTGATGTGAGCCGGATTGAAGAGTACTTTTACCGAAAAAATACCCCATGACACAATACGATGGTACAAAACTCGCTGGTCTTGGGGTGCTTTTATTATAATAGCTTTTGCCATGGGCTTAGAACGCTCATCTGCATAAATTTTAAATTGACTGAGCTGCTCATGACCACTGCATTACTTTACCAACACTTGCCCGACTACTTAAATGCCGATCTGATAGCGGCGCAAGTGCAATCGGCCCTGGCAGAAGACCTGGGTAAAGGCGACCTGACCGCTGCACTCATCCCTGCCGGCACCCTGGCCAGCGCGACCATCATCAGCCGTGAGGCTGCCATTCTCTGCGGCTGTGCCTGGGCGCAGCAGTGCTTTGCGCAGTTGGATCGCAGCATCCAGCTCAAATGGCTGGTAAAAGACGGTGACCGCGTCGTCCCCAATCAAGCGCTGGTCCATATTCATGGCGACGCACGCGCCATGCTCAGTGCCGAACGCCCGGCCCTCAATTTTTTGCAAACGCTTTCTGCAGTAGCCACTCACACCCGCCGCTATGTTGACGCGATTGGTGAACTCCCTACTCAAATTCTCGATACGCGCAAGACCCTGCCTGGCCTCCGCCTGGCACAAAAATATGCTGTGCTCGCTGGCGGTGGCGCCAACCAACGGCTGGCCTTGTACGACGGCATCCTGATCAAGGAAAACCATATCGCCGCCGCAGGCTCGATTGCCGCCGTGCTTGAAGCCGCCTTCGCCATGCGCAGCACGGATAATATTCAGATCGAAGTGGAAACACTGGATGAATTGCAGCAAGCGCTGGATGCCGGCGCCACCAGTATTTTGCTCGATAATTTCACGCAGGAAGACCTGCGTAAAGCTGTCGCAATCAATCAAAAGCAAGCGTTGCTGGAAGCATCGGGCAATGTGGATTTAACGACGGTTAGGGCGATTGCGGAAACAGGCGTAGATAGAATATCTATTGGGGCACTGACTAAAAATATTCAGGCGGTGGATTTGAGTATGCGGATACAGATGCAGTGATAGAACATCCGCGCAGACGATTTAAATAACGCAGTAAAAAGTTATTCTTTAAGCTTTGGCTAGATTGAATAACCATTGCTTTCACCTTTAGGTGACCGTTCTTTACTGTGCCACTCGATTTGCCGGGCGGCCATCGAAACTCGCCCTAGCGGCTTGCACAAAACGCAAGCCACTGCGGAGCTTAAACAGACGATGGCCGAAGACCCCCGCCAATCCTGCGTTGCACTCTTTTAATTAAAGCGTGCGGCAGATGGGGGCCCCGAACACCAGATGAGCGTAACGGTCAGTGGATTGAATAAAAGAATTGGTTTTTGCAAGCGTCCAAACTTCAACAGTGTGACTTTGACGAGATAAATCCCATCCCATCACGCTGAGTAGCGCAGATGAAGTGGGAGCTTTCTGCCATCAACTGTTTGAGTTCCGCAGTGGCTTGCGGTTTTGTGCAAGCAGCCAGGGCGAGTTTTGATGGCAGCCCACTTTACCGAGCAACGCAAGGCAGCCGAAGGCCGTGATGGCTGGGTGTCCTCCTCTTTGGTTACTTTCTGGGGGACAAGCACCAGAAAGTAACTCGCCGAGAGGCGAAAAAATGTATCTTTAAAAAACATCACTCAAGATTCCATCTTAAATAAAACTTAACAACTCTCATCAATAAGTGACAGACTCAAATTAAAAAACCTTTAGAAAACCCAGACTAAACACACTTCCAATCTAAGCAATGTGACCATTTCTGCCACCTCCTGATGGCATGACTCTTGCATCATTTGCAGCTAGTCTAGCCAGCATGTGACATGAATAGTCCAATCCCCGTTTCCTCGCCCAAAACCATAGAGAGCCTGCGCCTCTCGGATTTGTTACGCATGCTGGTTTCTAACGGGCATGCGGATAAAGTACAGGCTGAAAAGCTTTATAAGGATCGCAAGCGGGACAGCTCCAAAATTCACCCTGTTGTGATTGTGGCCGAGCAAAAATGGTCGGACCTTCAAAATCCCAATCAATTGTTGACTGTAGAGGCCCTGAGCCGCTTTGTGGCAGAGCAGGCTGCAGTGCCTTATTATCAAATCGACCCCCTAAAACTGGACTTTAGTGCCGCGGCGCAAATTGTGTCGCAAGCCTATGCCGAGCGCCTGCGCATCATGCCGATTACGGTCAGGAATGGCGTAGCCACAATTGCGACGGCCGATCCATTCCACCAGACCTGGCTGCATGATCTGGAGCGTATGCTGAAGTTGCGCATTGAAGTGGTGATGGTGAATCCGCTGGATCTGCAGCGGTATTTACCCGAGGTGTATCAGCTTTCTGCAGCGATTCAATCTGCCAATGCCGCCAAGGCTGGGCAAATTGTCGGCGTACAAAACTTTGAACAATTGATTGAGCTGGGCAAAGACCGCCAACTGGATGCGAATGAACAGCACGTGGTGAGCATTGTCGACTGGTTATTTAAATATGCCTTCGAGCAGCGCGCCAGCGATATCCACCTGGAACCGCGTCGCAATCTGGGCTTGATGCGCTTTCGCATCGACGGTGTCTTGCATCAGGTGTATCAGCTGCCGAGCAATATCATGAATGCGATTACCAGCCGCATCAAACTACTGGGGCGGATGGACATGGTGGAAAAACGCCGCCCACAGGATGGCCGTGTCAAAACCGTAGACACTGATGGCAAAGAGGTTGAATTACGCTTATCGACCATGCCGACCGCGTTTGGCGAAAAACTGGTGATGCGAATTTTCAAGCCGGATGTGCTGGTACAGGATTTTCAGTTACTTGGTTTTTCCAAGCGACAGGGCGAGCAATGGGCGCAGTGGACACACCAGCCCAACGGCATCATTTTGGTCACCGGGCCTACCGGCTCGGGCAAAACCACCACGCTGTATACTACCCTCAAGCAATTGGCGACCGATGAAGTCAATGTATGTACGGTAGAAGACCCGATTGAGATGATAGAGCCGGCGTTTAACCAGATGCAGGTGACACAGAATATCGGCCTGGGCTTTGCCGAAGGCATACGCACACTGATGCGCCAGGACCCCGATATTATCATGGTCGGCGAGATCCGCGACCAGGAGACCGCAGATATGGCGATTCAGGCCGCACTGACCGGCCACCTGGTGCTATCCACGCTGCACACCAACGATGCGCCATCGGCTGTGACGCGTTTGCTGGATTTAGGCGTGCCTGCTTACCTGATACATTCCAGCCTGCTGGGGATTATGGCGCAACGGCTGGTGCGCACCTTGTGCCCGCATTGCAAAACAGAAGCCACCATTTCAGACGCAGAATGGGCCAGCGTTACGCGCCCGTTCAAGGCCGCCAAACCGGCAAAAATCATGAAAGCCGTGGGCTGCAAGGAGTGCCGCAACACGGGTTACCGTGGTCGCACCGGCATTTATGAGATGCTGACACTCACACCGACCTTACGCAAACTGATCACGCCTGAAACCGATTTGATCCAACTCAGACAGGCTGCCACGCAAGCGGGGATGCAACCTTTGATGTTAAACGGTGCTGAGAAAATTGCGGCAGGCCTGACAACCGTAGACGAAGTGCTCAAGGTTGCCCCACCGATTGAAGTAGATTAAAGGCGCAAGGCCCGCTTATTTGCGTAAGTGAATGCGGCCATGCCACATTTGCCGCACTAAATGCTGCTTGGACAAGCGTCCAATCCAGATCACCGCAACAATATGCAATGCAATCACGGCCATCAGTAACCAACTCAACAGCGCATGAATCACAACCGGCCCCTCTTCGCCCCAAAAGGCATCGGTGCGGCTTAACCAACCAGTCAGCGCCAGCAAGGCAATCAGCATCCAGATGACATACACGGCCCATTGGCCTAGCGGATTGTGCCCGGCATGCACAGGCAGGGTTGCTTGACGCACCTCTGCAATATGAGCGCGGATGTCACGCAGGCCGGGCAGATGAAAGCGCGCACTTGGGTATGCGCTAAAACACCCGGCCATGATGCGGATCATAATGATTGCCAGCACAGCGTAGCCAACCGTGCGATGCAGCGCATCCGTTTCATACCAGACATGGCTCATCAGCCACAATGCCATCACCCCGGCTGCCACCAGCCAGTGACTCAGACGCACCCACCAGGGCCAAAGCATTGCGGATGGCTGCAACATCTCCCCACTTAGTCTTTCAAGCCGATGGCTTTGACGATCGCCAGCGTTTTCATGTCGAAGTAAATCTCAACCTTCTTACCCTCTTTGTTACGGCCATAAATTTCGTAGCAATTACCGTCTACTTTAAATTTTTTGATGGTATAGCCCTCTGCTTCCAGCGCTTCTTTAAGGGTATCTTCCGAAGCCCACTCCTCTTTTGGATAGGATTTGCAATCCGCCGCGGCCAACGCAGCTTGTGCATGCAGCAGGCCGATTGCCAACAAGAGTGAAAAACCAATTTTTTTCATCAAAACGTCCTTTTCATGATTCAAACAATTCTACCTGGCGCAGCTCTGCCAAATTCGAAACGCCAGTCAACGCCATGGTCATTTCCAGCTCATCGCGCAGAGTACGGATCACTTTTGCCACGCCCATCGCGCCTTCTGCAGCCAGGCCCCAGATGTAAGGGCGACCAATACAAACGGCATCGGCGCCCATTGCCAGCGCTTTAAACACATCCTGCCCGGAGCGGATACCACTATCCACCAGGATTTTGCACTGGCTACCCACGGCAGCCACGATCGTTGGCAGCACTGCCGCCACTGACGGAGTGCTATCAAGCACGCGGCCACCGTGATTGGAAATGACCACGCCGTCACAGCCGCATTCCACCGCCCGCCGGGCATCCTCTACATGCATCAGACCTTTCAGTAGCAAGGGGAGGTTCACTTGCTGCCTGAGCCAGGCCACATCGTCCCAAGTCGGCGCCTGCGTCATCCAGCCATCGAACACTTGGCTTTGGCCCGCTTGCACAGGACGCATGCTCAGTGGCTGCGCCAGATTGACTGCCGAAATCCTGTCTGGTAAATCAATTAAAGCTTGCTTGACTGGCGCATCGACAGTGAACACGACTGCGCTAATGCCAGCTGCCACGGCTTTATGCAATAACGCTTGGGTACGTTCACGATCACCTTGCCAATAGAGCTGAAACCAGAGCGGTTGTTGCGCCTGCGTCACAATCTCGCTCACGGCTTGACTGGCCAGACTACTCACCATCATCTGCCCCTGCTGGGCATTGCAAGCGACAGCGGTGCCAATCTCGCCATCGGCATGAAACAAGCGCTGATAAGCCACTGGCGCCAACAGGATGGGATGCGCCCATTGCTCGCCAAAAATGCTACAACTTGTGTTGGGCTGATAGAGGGGCTGGAGTGGACGTGGACAGACCTTCTTGCTTTGCCAGCCAGCTTCGTTGACCTGTAATTGCAAACCGTTCCCGGCATCTGACTGCAAATAATGCCAGACATCAGCTGGCAATTTGGCTTGCGCTTGCTGGGCAAAATAGGAGAGCAAAGGTAAGGACTGCATTCGCTTAGAGCGCCCACTGGCGCAACAGGTTATGGTAAATGCCGGTTAACTGCACCACTTCTGGCGTTTCCCCTTGTTGCTGGCGCAAGCGGACCAAGGCCATATCCATATCAAATAGCATGCGCCGTTGCGCGGCGTCGCGCACCATGCTCTGAATAAACATAAAGCTGGCCAAGCGCTCACCACGCGTGACCGGCGTCACCGCATGCACCGAGCTGGAAGGATAAATGACAATAGCACCCGCTTTGAGCTTGATGCGCTGGTCACCAAACACATCCTGCACCACCAGCTCACCGCCTTCATATTCATCCGGGTCGTTAAAAAACAGGGTAGCCGAAACATCTGCCCGTACCCGCGCACTGCCATCCGGCATATGACGCATGGCACTATCGACGTGAAATCCATAGGCATTGGTCTCACCCGCATAACGATTCACAAAAGGCGGCAAGATTTTGTCTGGCAAAGCGGCCGAAAAAAATAAAGGATCGCGCTGCAATGCCTGCAAAACGATCCTGCGGATTTGTGCCAGCAACGGGTCGTCTTCGGCCAGTTGCTGGTTGTTTTTAACGCTGGCTGCCTGAATACCGGCGGTTGTGCGGCCATCCACCCATTGCGCCTGCTTCAGCAAGGCACGGATAGTATGCAGCTCTTCTTCAAGCAAAACCCCCGGTAAACTTAACAGCAAATTAACTCCTAGAACTTGTACTCAGTAGTGACGATGGCCTGACGACGGTTGCCTGGAACCACTAAACCACCGTTATCATAGACTGCATCGTAATATACCTTATCAAGCAGGTTTTTGACATTTAGCCTGACCGCCCATTTTGGTTGTTCATACGTTGCCATAAAATCCACTCTTGCATAGCCAGGGGCAGCGTTTGGTTTAAACACACCATTGACAAAATTTGTACCCGCATCAGTAGCAGAAGGAACATATGCATAACGCTCACCCTTGGCTTCAACTCCACCACCAATCTTCCAGGCATCGGTCAGCGCATAAGTGGTCCACAAATTAAATGTGCCTATAGGAGTGTTTCTTGCACGTTCTCCAGCAAAGCGCGGATCAGCAACATTAACCTGCCCAACTGTCGAACACCCATTAGCAATTTGCGCACAAATATTAACTGCCGGGTTAATGATCTTGGCATCCAGCAGGGCAATCCCGGCGAAAACATCCCAACGATCGGTCACTTTGCCTGTCACTTCAAACTCAAAACCATTGGTACGGCGACGCTTGGTCAGAATTGGATTATTCACTGCTGTTAACAAATCCGTATTACGTTCCCAATCTTTGGTTGTCGTAAACAACGCAGTTCTAACAGCCAGATCCCCATCCATAAACAACCATTTAGAGCCAAGCTCCAGAGTCCTGGCCCGCTCAGCAGGCTGCCTTACCGTCGTAAACTGATATAGGTCCGCTGTTGGACTAAATGAATCACTAAAAGTGAGGTAGTAATGCCTATCGGTATTTGGCTGCCACGACAAGCCCGTCCGGTAACTGTTCTCGCCAAAATCTAGTTTGGGTGATGTCGCAGCAGAGTAGTTTGCCTTCATTTCATCGCGACGAATACCAGCCAATGCTGTCCAGTTTGGAATAAACTCAACACTATCTTGAAGATAGACAGCATAGTTGTCAGCGTCAAATTTCGTTGGGTTGCTTTTATCATAAGCATGACGTCGATAATAAAACCCTGAAGAGCTGTCCAGATCCACCAAGTTCGCACGATAAGAGTTTTCATGCAAATACTCAACGCCAGACAAGAGACTGTGTTTCATGCCCCCTAGCTCAAATTTAGTACTGAAATCCGATTGCAAATTAACTGTTTCATAATTTAAATAGCGCGCTTGATTAGACCCTACGCTACTATTTTCAGTTGGAAAGGCTGGAGTTGCTGTGTTATTAGGAGGTAATTTAGCCCAGTATGCACGCTGGTAACTTGCATGGCGAAGTTGTGTTCTTAGTTGCGTATCATCATCAAACTTGTGAGTAAAAATACCCGTCGTAATGCGTGTATCACTGTCATCAAAGTTGTTTTTGGCACCCCAGAATGTTTTATCACTCGCACCATTTGAGGCATCACTTTGAGGACGCTTATTAAAAAAGCGGATACCGAAGTCTGGAACATCTCTTGTTTGTGTGTAGACGTGATTTAAGAAAAACTCATTTTCCGTGCCTATGCCCGCTCCAAAGCTAATTGCAATCCCCTGACGGTCAAATGATGGGCGGTCACCTGTCGTTGGATTCTTACGATACGTTTCTTCGTAACGATCCATCACATTCACGCGAATCGCGGCAGTGTCTGTCAGCTTCTTGTTGAAGTCGCCTGTCGCCTGATGGTAATCATAATTGCCCAAGCTACCTGTCACGGTATTTTTGTCATTTAACTCAGCCATCTTGGTGACCTGGTTAATCACACCACCCGCCTGACCACGCCCAAACAACATCGCCGCAGAACCACGCAGTACATCCACCTGCTCCAAGTTAAATGTCTCGCGGTTGTACTGTGCGGTGTCACGCATGTTATCCAGGTAAATATCGCCAAAGGTATAAAAACCGCGCAGGTTAAAGTTATCGCCAGCACGGCCCCCTTCAGCCGCATTGACTGATAAGCCAACCACATTCCGCAAGGCTTCACGTAGTGAGCCCACTTGCTGATCATGCAGCAATTCTCTGGTTAGCGTAGTGACTGCCTGCGGCACATCTTGCGGATCCTGATAGGTTTTACCGACGCGGGTCTTGGTCGCTTGATAGCCTTTGTTAGGCGCATCTTGAATTCGTTGCGTTTTGACCTTCACCTCTGTCATGGTCTGAGTCGCGTCTGCAGTTTTTTTCTCTTCATCTGCCGCGATCGCAATTGCTGGAAGCGCCATCATCAGCGCTATCGTCATTGTTTTTTTATTAAAGCCGGATGGCATAAATAGTTCCCGTCATTGATTGAATGAGTTAATTGCTGGCTACTGGAAACAATGCTCGTTGGCTTGCAAATTGAATAAGCACGAATGATAACAATTCTCATTTTTACAATCAATGAAAGGTTGTGCGAGAATTTATTTGTGCAAATGTAAATACTGGTGGAAATCCAAGCGTCATATAGCTCAAATTGTGCGGTGCCGTTTAATCGAAGTAGGTGCGGCCTGTGCTCTGGTCACAAACCGCATCAGGGCAGCTAACCTGACACCAATATCAAGCTAGCTGCGTGTGACAGGGGCCAATTAAAAATCCAGGCGCAGATTGGCCTGCAAGGTCCTTGGTCGGCCGACGCCTAACAGGCTGTTCCCTGCGGTACTCCAGTAGTTTTTATCCGTGACATTGTCGACCACGACCTGAAAAGTGGCTTTTTGCTTGCCCAGCAGGGTCTTGTATCTGGCCCCGACCGACCCAATCGTGTAGCCATCTATGCTGGCTTGATTAAATGCATTGACCTGTTGCTTGCCGCTATAAAACAAGCCCGCGCTCAAAAACAGGCCTGGGACCTGCGCAATCTGGTATTCGCCAAACAGACTGGCAGTTTTCTCTGGCGTATTCTCTGGCGTATTGCCATTGCTGGCCGCGTCAGGTGTTTTCAAGGTCGCATCCATCAGCAGGAAAGAGGCGGCGACAGACAGCCTCTCCGTCAACTCGCCAGTAGCAGCAAATTCCAAGCCTTGATAATTTGCGTCACCGTTAATCTTATAGATATTAGTACTCGGATAACCAAATGCGGCGGCACGCTCAATATCAAAATAGGCCAATTGCAGCAAAAAACGATCAAACACTTGCGCCTTTGCACCAATTTCTTTTTGTCTTGATTTCGCCGGATTGAGTAACTCGCCAGCATTTGACCATCTAGTCGGAACTTGCCCACTGTCCTCAAAACCTTCAATATAGCTGGCGTAGAGAGAAATATTTGGCTGAACTTTGTACATCAGCGCCACGGAGGGAATGACTTTTTTTGCGTTGAAGCGCGTAGCCGTTGCCGTGCCTGCATTGGTGGCAATGGTCTCGGTGTCATAACGACTTTGCCGCGCACCTGCCATGAGGGTCCATTGGTCTGTCAACGCCATTTGATCAAATACATACACGCCTCGATCCAGAATTGTCTGGTCAGATAAACGGTTATTGGAAACCGCCGCAAGCACAGGAACGACTCTGGGATTAAAATAGTTTTGAGTCACCGTACGAGTTGCAAACATAGGTGTCACGCCTTCACGCTGATTGCTGGTGTATCCCAGTGTGAGCTGATGCTTGATGGGGCCCGTTTCCAGCAAACCGAGCAACTCGGTTCTAAAGTTGGTGTTGGTAAACACTTGATTCCGTGTAAATGAAACTTGCAACTCTCCTTCACCCGTAAGCGGGTTAAAGTTCTGAAACTGTGAAAAGTTACGGTCGCGCTCTGTCTTGGCTCGTCCAGCTTCAAACAACCAACTCCAGTCATCACTCAAGGCATAATCGGTCCTGAACAGAATATTGGTTGCCTCAGCATCATAGTGCTGCCATTTGCCCGCCAGGTTTTGCGTCGCCGACGGCACAGGTGGCAGCGCGATTTTACCGTTGACGGCATTAGGCACTACAATCGCAGCCTGCTCTGAAACATCTTTGCGGTAATGCTCAAGGTCAAGCTTGAAAGACAATTTATCGTTTGCACGCCAATCCAATGCGGCTGAAACCAGACCACGGCTGCCGTCATAATGGTCAATGCCAATATCTTCGCTGCCAGTGACCACATTAAAACGTGCACCAAACTGCTGCTCAGCGCCAAAGCGCTTGCCATAGTCCACATGGGCGCTACGCGCACCAAATTCATTGGTAGACAGCGTCAGGCTTTTGTTTTCAACCTTGCCAGCCCGCTTGGTTACCAGGTTGATAATGCCAGAGGGCGGCACCAAGCCGTAATACAGAGACGAAGCCCCTTTGAGCACTTCTACCCGCTCTTTGTTTTCTAGTGGCGTATCAATCAGGTTAATAATCGGCAACGAACCATTGAGCCGGTAGTTTCCGCGGTTCTCGACCAGAATGCCGCGGATCGCAATATTGTCATAGGTCGAGCCACTCAATTGCGAGCGCGAAACCCCTGCGGTGTTCCGCAATGCGCCAAACAATGAGTTGGTCGCTTGCGCATCCAACACCTCACGCGTCACCGTGTTCACGGTCAAGGGCACGTCCAGCGGATTCATGTCTCTAAACGTCCCGACCTGTACCGTGTTTGAGTGAAAACTCTGGCGACGGCTGGTCGATACCTCAACTTCACCCAGAGTTTGCTGATCGTCATCAGTGTTTGTTGCAGCTGGCGCAGAAGCAGTCTTCCCAGCCTCCCCCTGCGCCCAGGCTGCCGACATCGGCAAGGCTAACAACAACGACAAATAAACTGTTTTTAATCGAATCACGGTCACACAACACTCCCATATTAAATAAAGCTGGCTACTGGAGTGCGAAACTCGATGGCTGGCAAACAACAAGATCAATCTGATTTTTATTTTCAAAACCCTCAGCACCCCTCCCTATCAGGGGCCAGTAAACATACCGGATTGCTAAGAGGTTGGCGTTTTAATAACGCCACGTAAGTGTGGCTAAAGCGCTCATGAACGATGCGTACGCAACGAATTCATGCGCAGCATTCCCTCAGAAATGCTTCGTGCCTTGCGCTTTTTCCACCATAAATACACGCCCGTTGCAGAAAGCGTGGCCACCACCACTCCCATGACAGAAATCATAATCCTGCCGGGCAGGCCCAAGATACGGCCAGAATGCAGGGGGAATTGGGCTTGCACAATCACATCACCTGCTGTGCCTTCCCAAGGAATACGTTTGCCAACATAATGTGCATCCAAACCATCGTAATACAAACGTTTATGGCCGGCACCTGCCACACCATGATCGGCATCAGGATAATAAAAATCCACATTAAACAACTGGTATGCCGCGCTATAAGAAATGCGTCCTGCTGGCTCATGCCAGCCTTGCCTACGCGCCTCCTTGATCGCCATCGCCAGCACTTTTCCATAATCTACCTGCGGTGGTAATTGTTGTGAGACCGGTAAGCGCGGACGCATATCTGAAGGAGTGGGCGTCAGTGTGAACGCAGACTTCATGACTGGCATAAAGACTTCACGGCGTAAATTAAGGGCAAAGGCAGAAAATGCCAGAATCATCAGCAATATCCATGTCCATAAGCCAAAAGCACGATGCATATCAAAGTAACGTTTGTGCGTACTGCTGTTCCAGCGCATTTTCCATGCAGGCCACCAGCGCTTCCAGAACGAGGCTTGGGTGTTCTGTTGTACTTTGTGCAATTTGGTTTTTGGGGTGTTGGAAAACTTGGGCAAGGTAAGATAAAAACCAACAAAACTATCAATCAGCCAAATCAGCGCAACGCCGCCTAACAACCATAGTCCCCAGCGGTCGATTCCCCACATTTCGGGCAGGTGCAAACTGTAATGCAGCTTATACAAAAAAGAGACGACATTGGTCCTATCTATCGGCCACACGGCGCCCCACTCCCGCTTGCCTAGCTCCTGGCCGGTGACGGGGTCAATAAACACCTGGTTAAATTTAACAGGCACCATGCCATCCGGTGGATTAGATAATGGCTTGACGCCAATGGTTAGCGTATGCCCCTCTTCAACACTCAGCGGAATCGAACTGACCTGAACTTGTGGATAGCGCTCTGACACCTGTTTTGCAAGCACTAATGTCGACTGATGCGCACCTTGTGACTTGCTATGCATCCACGCTGGATTCAGTAACGTATCAATCTCGTGATCCCATGAAATAATGGCACCAGTGAGCCCGGTGATCATTAGAAACAAAGCACTAGCCATGCCTAACCACCGATGTACCAATAATAAAGACGAACGCAAAACAAATTACCTCGTATTTAAAAATCAAGCTGGGCGCTGACGGTGATAGTCCGTGGCGCACCCAACACCAGATAGCCGGAATTAGAGGTTAGCCCTGCATAACCACCTGCAGAGGCCCAATAATCACGATCTGTGATGTTATCAATACGGCCACGAACGGTTAATAAATGCCCTTCAATCTCAGTCGCATATCTTGCGCCGATATCTAAACGGGTCCAACCTGGCAGTCTTTGAGTGTTTGTGCCATTACCATACACATGGCCAGTAGTAATCACACGCGCATCAAATGTTAAACCAGGCACCATAAATGCATCCCACTCTAGACCCAGGTTAGCTTGTTGATCTGGAATACCAATCGTTTGCTTATCTTCCGTCGAGGCATTGCCCGTATTCTTCTGTTTGGCATCCAACCAGGTAATCCCCCCCAACACCCGCAAACTGGGCGAAATCTGACCATAAGTCATCAGTTCAACCCCTTGGTGCTCTTCTTTCCCTTGCGAAGTAAATACATTCGCCGCATTGATAAAACCGCGTGGTTTCTCAGTGGTAAAGTAAGCAGTAGTCACCCGAACCTTACCAAAATCAAACTTGGCTCCCACTTCTTTCTGTTTTGAGACATAGGGGGCAAGCGTCTCACCTCGATTAGCGGTGGTTCCTGGAGCTGTTGCCCCTTGTGACAAGCCTTCAATGTAATTAGCATAGAGAGAGATGCCGTCCCAGGGTTTTACTACCGCACCCAACACAGGGCTCAGCTTCGTCTTGTCGTACGCACTACTAAACACGCCATTGTAATCATAGGTTGTCGCAGCTATTTGCTGACTTCTCACCCCTAGCGTCAACAACAACTGATTATCTAACATGGCCAGTGTGTCACCTATGGCAAGGCTACGTAAAATCGTTCTACCTGTCGTATTCGGATTATCCAACACACCACCTGAACCTGCGCCTGCAGTAAATGCAGGCAGGGCATAATAAGTTGGGGCATATAAGTTGGTATTGAGCTGATTACCAGAATCAAACGTATACGCTGCTTTTTTCTCAAAATGATATAAGTTTGCATTTAATACAACGTCATGGCTGATAGAACCCGTTTCAAACTTACCTTTTAGGCCAACTTCACCGGTTCTTACCGAGTCTTCTCTGGTATTGTCAAAACGATAGAAAGTACCCGTGCCAGTCGCAGAGTTGTTGACTGTCAAATTTGCTAACGAGTTAGCTTCATGTGACTCACGGAAGCCTCCGGCAAAGTAAGCTGTCACTTTGTCAGTTAAATCGTATTCACCACGCAAAGTCCCGAAGGTGTCCCGCTCATTAGAGTAAGACCATGGCTGTGCCCAGTTTGAATCGCTACTAGGCGCTCGCGGTACACCTGTCGACGCAGCAAGCGTGACGTTTGTGCGCGTTTGCTTCAGATGATTATCCTGATAACCGATATCCCCAGACAACCGCAAATTCTCGCCGCGCCAATCTAATGCCAGCGAAATCAGATCAACTTCAGCATGTTCTTTATCAACTGCAGTACCGCCATCACGCCTAGACACATTCAACCGAATACCGGCACTGTCATCCGGGCCAAAACGTCTTGCCACATCTGCAGAAATAAGTTGTTGGTTACCAGAACTCCAGCCAGCATTTACTAAGCTCAATGGCTCATTTGGTGCTCGCTTTGGCAGTAAAGAAATCGAGCCTCCAATGGCATCCCCATTCGGGCTTGTCCCATTTAAGAATGCGGAGGCACCACGCAGAACCTCAACACGCTCAAAGAGCTCGGCCGCAATATACTGTCTTGGAAGTATTCCATACAACCCGTTATATGCAACACTATCGGAATACAGTTGAAAACCACGAATAAAATATGACTCCTGAAAGTTGCCAAAGCCACGGGCAACGCGTACGGAAGGATCATTTAGTAACACATCCCCTACACTTTTTGCCTGTTGGTTCTGGATCAACTCATTGGTATATGCGTTGATTGAAAATGGGGTATCCATGGCATCTTTATTACCAAGCACGCCAACCCGCCCGCCTTTCGCAACCTGTCCGCCAGCATAAGGCTTCATCAGGCCTTTAGCATTCGCATCAGCAGAAGCTTTCACTTTCACCTCGCCCAAAGTGTCTAATTCAGACTCTTCAGCGGAAGCATCCATAAAAACCGTTGCATACATGACTGCAATCAGGACTTTTTTATAAGCGTTCATGTTTGATAACCTCAAAAAGTTAAAAACCAAGCACGTAAGCGGTGCTTGGTTGTATATATAAAAGTTGGTGTTAAAAGGTATAGTTTGCAGAGAGGACAGCATTCTGGCGTTCGCCATATCCACAATCTTGACCATTGCCGCGACACCAGGAAATAAACTCCTTATCAGCGATATTTCTAATCGTGGCGCGCAAGTCCCATTTCCCATAGTTAAATCCAACCATGGCATCGAACAAGGTAACTGATGGCACTGTGGGCAAACCACCAAAACCGACGTTGTCACCTAAATAACGCACCCCCACCCCAGCGCGCCAATTTGAGTTGATTTTGTATTGTGCCCAGGCTGAACCCAATTTTTCTGCGACATATGGCAACCTAATTTTGGTCGTGTCGTTAAACGCATTCATGCGACTGTAGTTGCCAAGCAGCTCCGAATCACCCATTCGATGCTTGGCCTCGACCTCCCAACCTCTGGTTAATGCACCGGTTTGTTGCAAACCACCCGGGGTGTTCCCTTGAATAACTCTATTGAGTTGCTCAATCTCAAACCAAGCAAACGCTGCTGATGTGTTGCCATCTGGAGAGTAATATTTCATCCCAGCTTCGCGTTGTTCTCCTTCAGTAGGTTTTAGCACACCATTATTCCCATCAGTACCCAAATTCGGCACAAATGCTTCAGAGTAGTTAACATAAGGTGAGACTCCACTCTCGAACCGATACATCAGACCCAAGCGTCCCGTGGTTACTGAATTACGCGCATCAACATCTGGCGTAGCACCAACCTTGAGCAAGGTATTTGTCGCATGATCTCGACGCAGAGCTCCAGAAACAACCCAGGGGCCCCATTCCATATGTTCGGTCAAGTAAAAGCCCGTCTGCACGATTTTGTTATTGTCCCGTTCAGCGCCGACTAATGCACCATAATCGACATTGCCATATACCGGGTTATAAACATTGATGCCAAATGCAGAGGTTGTAGAGGTGTAATTACGCTCTGTCCATAATGCATCTTGGTAATCCATTCCTAAAGACACCAAATGCTTGGTCGGTCCTAACGCAAAATTGCCCTGCAAGCGTGTATCGCTTGAAAATACATTGGTACTGCGGTCAGCAGCGTGAATGGTACGCTGTATATTGCCTGTGCTATCAGGGTTAGCTCCAACTCGAGTCCAGTGTTCCCGTGTGATCGTATCTGAGTTAACTTTTCTCAAATTTGCCACAAGTTTAATTTGGTCAGTAATCGCCTGATCTACGAACAATGACACTTCGTCTTTTTTGGTGTCGTAGCGATCCCAGCCAGGCTCCCCGACAAAGGTCCGGCTGGATATTCGACCTAATGGTCCTGGAAGGATCGTTCCTCGAGAAGGCAAAAACTGTGCTGAAACCGTACTATCAGTTTCCTGATGCACATACTGCATAGTGATACTGGTTTTATCACTTGGCTGCCAAGTCACCGAGGGCATAAACACTACGGCATCATCTTTCACATAATCAACCTGCGTACCACTGTCTCGCTTTAAAGCCACCAGTCGATAAAGCCATTCGCCATCCTCACTCAGAGGACCTGTAAAGTCGATACCCAGTTGCTTACGGTCATACATACCATATTGCAGATTCACTTCACGTGCGGCTACTTTTTTGGGGCGTTTGGAAACGCTATTCACAATCCCACCCAAATCTGACTGCCCGAACACAGATGAAGAAGGCCCCTTCAAGACTTCTATGCGTTCAAGCATATAGATATCCGTTCTGGTGTTATTGTAGGAGCCATACAAATTACGCAAACCATCTTGGAACATAGATGGGGTTAAGCCGCGAACTGAGGCAGAGTCTATTCTGGTATCAAATCCAAAGTTACCAGCATAGACGCCAGCACTGTAAGTCAGAGCATCCTGAATATTCAAAGCCCCCATTTCTCGTGCCTGCTCGACATCCACAACAGTGACGGACTGAGGCATATCTTGCACTGAAACGGGGCTTTTACCCACTGAAGTCGCACGGTCTTGCGTAATGAATTTATCTCTTTTACTACTTTTTTTCGCGCTCACAGACACCTCAGATAAGGTATCGGTTTCAACTTTGGGCGCTACTTCCTCACTGGAAGCTATTGCTGGGAGAGCAATCACAAATACAAGCGGGATTGCAGGGATACGAAACGAGTACATACAAAAACTCCAGTAAACAATCGCTGGCTACAGGAGATAAAGGACTCGTTGGCTTGCATTAATACATTGAATGATAACAATTATCATTCATAAAATCAACAGAAGTGACTAGGGCCGCCTCGGGAGCAACCAGCATTTGCCCTTGCTCAGTGACCGCACTGACCAAATGGACATCGTACAAAGCAGCCAACGTCGACAGGGCAATTTGCCTGCGCGGATAATCGCCCATAAGACGCCCGTCTTTAATCAGCACGAGCCGGTCGAATCCCTGCAAGGCCTGATTGAGATCATGCAAGATGGCGATAATCGTATGGCCGCGCTGACGGGCAAATTGATCCATAGCCGCCATCAGCTGCCATTGCAAGCCAGGGTCAAGCGCCGCCATCGGCTCATCCACCAGCAACAGTCCTTGCTCGATATCCCACAATTGCGCAAAGACCCTGGCAAGGTGGACGCGCGCCTTTTCGCCACCGGACAGGGTATCGAACCGGCGCGGCAGCAAGTGCCGGGCACACGCCAGTTCTGCCGCCTGACGCACTATCCCATTTAAATCAGGATCGACCATTCTGGCGACCCGGCCAAGACCAATCACCAGTTCAACGGGCAACCCAAAGGCGACCTCATGCGACTGTGGCAAGATGGCGCGTTGGCGGCTTAAGTCGACCAGTGACCACGTTGTCAAACAGCGCTCACGCAGCGTGATTTGGCCGCTGCTGGGCAAATACTCGCGCGCGAGCAACTTGAGCAAGGTAGATTTACCAGCGCCACTGGGTCCGAGCACCGCAATCCGTTCACCTGGCTGCACAGTCATCGAGAACGGACCAAAAACATGGCCTCCCAATTTGAGCGTCACGGCTTGTAGCTCGAGCAAATGTGCAGCGCGATAGCTCATAGATGACCGCCTTTTCTGAGGCTCCCGAGCAATAGCAAGAAGAACGGCGCACCCAGCAATGCCGTAAAAATCCCAACTGGAATTTCTGCGGGAATCGCCAGCGTACGGGCCGCGGTATCAGCCAATAGCAACAGGATGGCGCCAACCAGCATGGCAAGGGGAGATAGACGACGCTGGTCAGGCCCCACCAGCAAGCGCACCATATGTGGGGCGACCAAGCCAATAAAACCAATCATGCCGCACCAGGCCACCGCGAAGCCGCTTAACAAGGCGACCAGCACAATCACACGACGGCGTAATTGGCGCACGTGTATGCCCACATGCGCGGCGGCAGCCTCACCCAATGCCAGTGCATTCATGGCATTCACCAACCGCTGCATATAAACCAAGGCGACGATTAATAAAACCGATAACAAAACCACCAACTGCCAACTGGCGCTTGCCAAGGACCCCAAAGTCCAAAATGTCAGGCTACGCAATTGTTCATCGGTCGCCAGATAGGTGCATAAGCCGATGACGGCGGTGGCCAGCGCATTGAGCGCGATCCCGGTCAACAGCAACCCGGCAATCGAATCTGCAGTCAGCCAGCGCGCCACGCCATCCAGCAAAAAGCAGACGCTTACCGCGCCGACAAAAGCCGTCAGTGGTAACAGCCAATAGCGTAAAGTGATGGGAATCTCTATTCCCGAGCCAGCCAGCAGCACAATCGTTAACGCCGCCGCGCAGGCGGCACCACTACTCACCCCCAGCAACCCCGGGTCGGCCAGCGGGTTACGAAACAGGCCTTGCGTGAGCGCGCCCGACAATCCCAAGGCAGCCCCAACCAGTGCCGCAAACAGAATGCGCGGCAATCGCAGATTCCACAGCACATAAGCACCGCCTGTGAGCGGATGAGAGGGGTCATTCAACCAGCCGATGCGCCAGTCAGCCAACGTCACGGGGACGGCCCCCGCCCAGGCCGACAATGCGAGCAGGATCAGCAAGACAAGACCCAAACCCCAGGAAGGATATGTTGCAAAACGGGTGGTTAGGCGCTCGCAGAAGACCGGCCAGGCGGTTGCGCTGATCATAGGGTCATGGCCTTGCCGAGCAATTGATCAAGTGCGGCGACGGCCTGCGGCAATCGTGGCCCGAACCCTAGCATGAACATGGCTTCCAGCGCCACAATCCGGCGATGCTCCCCGGCAGGCGTCTGCGCCAGGCCAGGCAGCCACAGTGCGCCTTCGACTCCACCCACCACCGCCAGCCCTTGCTCTGTGAACAAAACGACCTCTGGCTGCGCCGCAATCACGGCCTCGGGCGTCAAGGGCTTAAAGCCCTGGAAGCCCTGCACCGCATTGCGTGCGCCCACATAATGCAACATGGCCTCGGCACTGCTCCCCTGCCCTCCCACCATGACCTGGCCGGGGGCGTGTGACAACACAAACAGCACACGTGGGCCCTGCCCTTTACGTGCCAGAATCGGCGCACGCACACGCTGCCAGTCGGCTTTGAGTTTGTCTACGCATTGCGTCGCCGCTGGCGTACGATCAAGTAAATGCCCAAGCTGTTGCATACGATCTACCACGCCTTCAAAGCGGTCATGCGCCGCCAGAATACTTAGCGGCACACCTGCCGCCTGAACTTGCCTTAGCACGGCTGGGGGCCCGGCATCTTCAGTGGCGACTACCAGGGTCGGCGCCAATGCCAGAATCCCTTCGCTGGACAAGGTGCGTGCATAGCCAACACTGGGTAACCTGGTGGCCGCCGCCGGAAAAAGCGAAGTGGTATCTACACCGACCAAGGTCTGGCTGGCACCGAGTGCATAAATCATTTCTGTCAAAGCACCGCCGATACTGACGATGCGCTGGCTCGCGGGCTCGGTGTCTGCGGCCCACACCAAAGACTGGGGCAATAGGGCTGTGATTCCCAATGCACCCGCTTGCTGTAAAAATTGCCGTCTGGCCGCCACTGAAGCATTCATGGCATGAATACGTGTTTTCTGCTTATCCATGCCATCAAACCAACGCATCCAGATCCGCCTGACTGGCGCTATCTGGCGCACGATGGCCTTGTTCGTTACGGTGCGCCACCTCAGATAAATCCTGGCCGGTCAGGCGATAGGCTTTGGCAAAGCCAGCCACATAGCTGCCCTCTAACGGTGTTAAGGCATACAGGTGAAAGTCCGTCAGTTTGGCGATCACTTCCATAAATTTGCCAAATTTGGCATGAAACTGATCCATCACCAATACAAACGTAGCTTCATCCCTAGGCACTTCTTGCGCCTGGCATTGCAGCACCAGACGCTTTCTGGCAAATGGATGGCTGGCTGCCTGCTCGCTTTCGATAAACATCACCGAGCAACGACCGTGATGTTGCAAATTGGCGCAATGGGCGGCCAACTCACTCACATAAATATAAAACCGCTGCTCGTGCTCGACAAAAGTGGCATAGCTGGCTTCAGGCCATCCCTGGTCACTGGTGGTCGCTAACTGCAGGGATTGAAACTGCCGGTGGAACGCATTGGCTTCAGTGCCAACGGCCTGTAATTTTTGTGTGTCTTGCATCGTGTTCTCCTCAAACGCACTCATCATGTTTTAGCCGCGGTAACGCTTTGCTTTTACTGCCAGTAAGAAACAAAGTGACCGCCCGCAACTGGGCCCTGTGCCCATTTGAACCTGCCGGTGCAGGCAGGTTCTGCAAGGACTAGATCAGCTTGAGCGTGCCTTTCATCATCGAGGCATGGCCGGGGAATGAGCAAAAGAAGACATAACTGGCTGATGCATCCAGCTGCTTGGGTGTAAGGCTGGTCTCTGCACTCTCACCACCGCCAATCACCTGGGTGGCGGCGAGCACGCGACTGTCCTGCGGTTTGACAAAAGACTTGGCGATGCCTGCCTTCATGCCATCTTGCAATACGCCCTGTTCATCAGCCTGTTTGCTGATTACCAGGTTATGGCCCATGATGTTTTTAGCCATGGTGCCGGTATGCTTCAAGCGAATGGCAAAAGAGGCACAGGCTTTGGGCACAGCAATTTCCTTGACGTTATAGCTCATGGCATCCGTGGCTTCTACCGTGACTTCACAATGGTCTGCGGCCTGCGCATTGGCTTGTAGTAATAAAGTGCTGGCAACCACGGCGAGCGGCGCGGCTTTTAACAATAAGCGCGCTGAAAAAGAAGGCTGGCTCGCGGAAAGGCGGGGGTTAAAAGTGAGTTTCATCTATGCTCCAATCATCCAATTTAAAAACTGGCTGGCTACTGGAGTGACGACTCGGTGGCTGGCTAAACTAAAGACGGCCCGGCAGCTTGCGGGGCAATCAAAAAAAGACTTACTTGCGGGCGCGCCCAGGCTGGCCGGGCAAAAAACGGGCAGGCAAGCGCGGCTTGCAAAGATAGTAATAAAGGCTGATCACAATCGGCAGCGCCACCGCTGCATCCGACAGCAATTCGCGGGCATCATCTACCAGCAAGGCAGTCACCAGGCCCAGAACAGTGATGAGGCCAATGACCAGCGGCCATAAAAAGATTTGTGACAGTGATTTACTTTGCATAAACAGATGTGTGACCATGATTCATGTTCGCCTATTGAGACATCGCCGTTGAAACCCCAGAGGTTTAAATTCACAAACAGTGTCGATATTCACAAAAAACGCTATTCATAAAACCGGATGCTCAACTCGCCTCACTGAGTATGATGCGCGTTTGAATATCCGGTACATATTGGTGGCGTTTTTTCCACCAGAGTTTGAGCCCGGTCCACAACACCACAATACTTAATATATCCAGCACCGCCCAAATCCACTTCAAGGTCATGCCGCCATAATCGCCAAAATGCAGCGGCTGCGACACCAGCAAGCCCACCAGATACCAGGGCAACGGGCGACTATCGGTCAGCTGTGCGGTCTGTGCATCGATCAGCACGGGCTTGAACAGGCGCTTGGTCAGCGGGCTATCGCCACGCATGAAAATGCCATAATGATGCTGGCTGGTATAAGGCGTGCCGGGAAAAGCGATAAAGCCTAATTCCATCTCGGGTTCGGCACGCTGCGCCACTTGCAAAGACTGCTGCAGTGAGGCAAACGCTGTCGGTGGAGGCAGGTTTTTATAGGGCGCGACCATTTGCGCCATTTGGTCAAATTGCCAGTATTTAATCAGCAAATCCGACCAGGTATTGATCACGCCGGTCGCCCCCACCACCAGCAACCAGCAGAGCGTGACGATGCCCAGAAAGTTATGGATATCAAGGCGCTTGAGCTTGTCGCCACGCTGGTGACGGATCTCGCCAAACGGCAGTTTGCGCATGAAAGGCGCATACAGCACCACGCCGGAAATAAGGGCAATCAACAGCAAAAAGCCCATCAAACCCAGGAACAACATGCCAGGCAAGCCCGCGAACAGATCAACATGCAGCTTGAACATCACATATAAAAAGCCTTCGTCATCCTTGGGCTCACCCAGCACCTGTGCCGTACGCGCATCGAGTACCACGTTGTGGGTATTCGTGATGTCAGTCGGCGTCGCACCCAAGCGGACCACCCACTGCAATGGCTCGTCGTCTTCGCGGTACATATATTGCGGCACCAGCTTGGGGTAACGGGCTTTGGCCGCCACCATCAGGCTATCCATGCTGGCATTGGGCCCGGCATGGCTGATCACGGGTGTTTCAATCTGGTCACCCAGCAGATGATGCAGCTCATGCATAAAAATCAGGGGCAGGCCGGTCAGGCATAACAGCAACATGAATGCTGTACAGACCAGACTGCTCCATTTATGGATCCATGCCCAGCGGCGGATGGTTTGCTGTTTCATATGCGATGGTTAACTCAGATGAATTTGAATCAAGGTTGCGGCTGGCTGACAAAGCCAATTTTTTTCATGCCCGCTGTTTGCGCCTTGGCCAACACTTCGGCCAGCACCTGATAGCGGGTGTTTTTATCGGCACGAATCTGCAACTCGGACTGTTGCTGCCTGCCTGCTTCTTCCTGCAGCTTGGCAGCCAACTCTGGCGCCTGGATTTCGCTATCGTTCCAGAACAGCTTACCGTCTGCATCTACCGCCAGATCAATGACTTCCGGCTTTTCCTCCAGCGGCTGCGAGGTGGCTTGTGGCAAATCAATCTTGACCGCATGTGTCAGCAAGGGCGCAGTAATGATAAAAATCACCAGCAAGACCAGCATCACATCGACCAGCGGCGTGGTGTTGATTTCACTCATGGGCTGGGTGTGCTCACCCGCGCTAAAAGGATTTTGCCCCATCATAGGTTGCCACCTTTGCTTGCGACTTTAGCGTGCAGCTCAGTCACATTGGCAGGTTTCTGACCTTGCTTGATCATCAATGGCGCACCCGTAGTCAGCAAGGTATGCAAGTCTTGCGCAAAATTCTCGAGCTCGGCCATGACACTGCGATTCGCCTTGATAAAGGCGTTATAGGCCAACACCGCCGGGATCGCCACCGCCAGACCAATCGCCGTCATAATCAAGGCTTCACCAACCGGGCCGGCCACCTTGTCGATGGTCGCCACGCCGGATTGGCCAATCGCGGTCAGCGCGTGGTAAATCCCCCACACCGTCCCAAACAAACCAACAAATGGAGCCACGCTGCCCACAGAAGCAAGGACAGACAACCCGCTCTCCATGCCTGCCTGCTCTTGCGACAAGGTACGGCGCAACTGGCGTGCAACAAACTCATCCTGGCTGCAAGCCGCGCCCAGGGACTGGCTGGCATGTTGCTGATGGTGCTGGGTAGATTCCACGGCAGTCAGCGCCAGGCGGAACGCTGGTGATTGCATCTGCGTATCCTGCAGGGCCTCTTGCAAAGTTGCTTTGCGCCAGAACTGCTTTACATAAGCCGTGACTTCGCGCTTGTGCTTGAAGACTTGCCAAGCCTTGACCACAATAAAATACCAGCTCATGACCGACATGGTCAGCAGCACCAGCGCCACGATGACCGAGACAACCCCACCCTCGGTAATAAATGCCAAACCACTAGTTGATTGCATCAAACGTTCCTTTCAATAAAAACTGATTTAATTTTGTGTGAGTGAGAAAGACAATGGCACATTGACGAAAGCGCTGAGCGCCTTGCCGCCTTTGCGGGCTGGCTCAAACCGCCATTGCTTGACGGCATTGAGTGCCGCCTTGTCCAGCCGCTCATAGCCACTGCTTTTAAAAATCTCTACCGACTCCGGGTGACCTTCTGCCGACACCAGCACCCTGAGCAACACGCGCCCCTCTTCACCGGCGCGCTGTGACAACCGCGGGTATTCCGGCGCCGGGTTGTTCAGGTAAGCCACGCCAAACTTTGGCGGCTCCTCTTTTTCTTCCACCTCGTGCTTGGGTGGCGCAGCAGGCGCAGGTGCGGGCTTGCTTGGGGCAGCCGCTTGCGGTGCTTCCAGCGGCGGCGCGGCGGGCTGGGTGCTGGCTTCAAACTTGGGCTGATCTGGCGTGGTTTCCGTGATCCGTTCCACCACTGGTGCCGGGCGCTCTATGGGCTTGACTGGCGTTTCCTTTGGTTTGATCACCGGTTTCACCACCGGCTGCTGCTTGATGATGGGCACCACCTCTGGCGCAGGCGCCTCCTCTTTTTTTGCAGGCAAGGTAATCAACGATACCGTGATCGGCTCTGGCTTGGGCAACTCAATGAGTTCCTCTTCAAACAGCAGAAAACTGGCGATCACCAGCGCATGCAGCGCGACCACCAGCAGCATGCCCACTGCGTGCCAACCCTGGCGGCGGTCACGCATGAGCAACTGCTCAGTCGCCAGTACTGACCAGCGGAACACCCCCGCCAGCTCGCCCAACTGCCGCTTATGCAAACTCAACTCAGGCAGGCTGGTAGCCGACATCCGGGTGGGCTTCAACGACAACCCACGCAAAGACTCACGTTGCGCCATTAGCGTCCATCTCCTACAAAAAGACTGTTTATTAAAGTGCTGAAGGCAACCTGCTGGTTGCCTGCTTCACATTGATATTTCACCACACCCAACGCGCTCTTAATCATGAAGAGACGCCATGCCCTATATTGTCCTGACACTTGGTCAGCAGCAATTTATTTTGCCTGGTCCGGGTGAGTCGGTACTCATCACGACCATGCATAATGGCTACCACGCCGCGCTTCCCCAGCAATTCATTGGCATCCACCACAGGCACGCCGGTCTGAGTCGCGTTGGCGGCATTTTGCCCTTGATTCAACTCAGGCTGCAAGCGATTCGTCATCTACAATCCAGTCCAAAAAAAAGCCGACTTACATGCTTGCGCACTGCGGCATCAGATTTCAAGGAACACCCTTACCAGGGGTAATTTGGCGCATTAAAAACACGCCTATTTGAGCAGTGACATGTTGGGGTTAGGAGCACCACTCAAATTCATTGGCCTGCAGGCTTGCACCTGCACGCGAAATTAAACGCGGTTAGCGTAGTATTCAACCACTTGCTGCACTTCAATCGGGAACGGCACATCCTCAATGGATGGCAAGTGACCAATTTTTGCCGAGGCGGTCGTCGTATCCACAGATAACCACTCGGGGATGGTCAGACTGGGCGTCGCCATCGACTCGGCCACCATCGGAATTTTGCGACTTTTCTCTTTGAGCGTGACCACATCACCCACTTTCAAACGCACGGAAGCAATATTGACAGACTTGCCGTTTAACAACACATGCCCATGATTGACCAACTGGCGCGCAGCAATGCCCGTCGGCGCAAAACCAGCCCTGAACACCACGTTATCCAGACGGCGCTCAAGCAAAGACATCAATTTGTCACCGGTAGGCTCCGAACCTTTACGCGCTTCCAGCATCAGCTTGCGCATTTGCTTCTCGCTCACACCATAGTTAAAGCGGATCTTCTGCTTCTCCACCAACTTCACGGCAAAATCCGAGCGACGACGACGCGAAGCCTGCTGACCATGCTGGCCAGGCGGATTGGGTCTATCTTCAATCGACTTGCGTGACAACCCTGGCAACTCCACGCCCAGGGCGCGCATAATCTTGAGTCGAGGTCCGGTGGTTCTTGCCATTTCAATACTGCCTTTCTTAATCTTTTGTTTTTTTGTATGCGATGTACACTACTTAATGCAACGAGTGCCTGCGCCCTTGCGCCTATCACTGCATGGTGGCCGACGGCGTCACAAATTCAGACACCGCCTGCTGCATGGCAAAGGTTTGATGCGCTTGCAACAACTCCTGCCATTCACGCAACAATTGCCTGGCCGCCGAGGTAATCAAACCACTCTCTGCATACTCAGGCGCATTCAAGGTCTGGGCCAGACTGCAACCCAACAAGGCCAAATCCTCCGAAGGATTCATGGCATAGCGCGTTGCCACACAACTCAGCGAAACCAGCACCGCACTTGCGGTCGGCAGGTCAGGATCGAACAACTGACTGGGTGATGCGCCTTGTAAACTTTGCATGGCGTGTATGCCTCTCGTTAACCGTTATGCAAATGATAATGTTTCTCATTTATAAAGTCAACTATTGATTGCAGGGATTGCAATATTGAACCCGGCATCACTGAAAGTCGGCTACGGTCAGCGCGAAATCTTGACCAAATTAGTAAAGCAAGTTAATGTATAGGGTTCAACATTTATTAGCCGAAAAATCAAGGTTTTATGGACGCCTCAGCCCACTCTGCGACAGACACCCACGCCAAATCCATGACAGGTGCGGACATTGTTGTCTCCTGCCTGAATGAAGAAAAAGTCAAATTCGTCTTTGGCTATCCAGGTGGTGCGGTCTTGCATATCTATGATGCTTTATATAAACAGAATGGCTTCAAGCACATTCTGGTGCGTCACGAGCAAGCGGCTGTGCATGCGGCAGATGCTTATTCACGTGCAACGGGTGATGTCGGTGTTGCCTTGGTCACCAGCGGTCCAGGTGCGACCAATGCGGTAACCGGCATTGCCACTGCCTATATGGATTCGATTCCACTGGTGGTGATCAGTGGTCAGGTCCAGGTGCCAGCGATTGGCATGGACGCCTTCCAGGAAGTCGACATGGTGGGGGTGACCCGCCCGTGCGTGAAGCACAACTTCCTGGTCAAGCACGTTAAAGACATTGCGCCGACCATCAAGAAAGCATTCTTCATCGCCAAAACCGGCCGTCCCGGTCCAGTGGTCGTCGATATTCCTAAAGATATCACGGCGCACGTGGCTGACTTTATCTACCCGAAAACGGTAGAGATGCGTTCTTACAACCCGATTTTGAAAGGCCATAGCGGCCAGATCAAAAAAGCGGTCAAGCTGCTGCTGGGTGCAAAACGTCCGATGATTTACACCGGCGGCGGCCTGGTATTGGGTAATGGTGCGGCTGAGCTGGTAAAACTGGCTAAGGCGTTGAATTTCCCGGTCACCAACACCCTGATGGGGTTGGGCGGCTACCCTGCCACTGACAAACAGTTTGTCGGCATGCTGGGCATGCACGGGTCTTATGAGGCCAATATGGCCATGCAGCACTGTGACGTGTTACTGGCGGTTGGCGCGCGTTTTGACGACCGCGTGATTGGCAATCCCAAGCACTTTAGCAGCCACAAACGCACCATCATTCATATTGATGTCGACCCGTCCAGCATCTCCAAACGCGTCAAGGTTGACGTGCCGATTGTTGGCGACGTGCAATCCGTGCTGTCTGACATGAACGAGATTCTGGCGCAAGAAGAAAACCAGAGCACAGACACCGCCGACTGGTGGTCACAAATCAATGAATGGCGCGGCATCCAGTCGATGGATTACGCCTATTCAGACACCGTGATCAAGCCACAGTACGTGATCCAGAAATTATGGGAGGTCACCAAAGGCGAAGCCTATGTGACTTCTGACGTGGGCCAGCACCAGATGTGGGCGGCGCAATACTACAAGTTCGACAAGCCACGTCGCTGGATCAACTCCGGCGGCTTGGGCACCATGGGCGTGGGCTTGCCATACGCCATGGGCTGTCAGTTTGCCGACAAGCACGCGCAAGTCGCCTGTGTGACCGGCGAAGGCAGTATCCAGATGAACATCCAGGAACTGTCGACCTGTGCGCAATATGGCCTGCCGATCAAGGTGATCCTGCTGAATAACCGTTACCTGGGCATGGTGCGCCAATGGCAAGAGTTCTTCTATGAGAACCGCTACTCAGAGTCTTATATGGACAGCCTGCCTGACTTCGTCAAGCTGGCTGAGTCTTATGGCCACATTGGCATGCGCATCACCAACCCGGCAGATGTAGAAGGCGCCCTCAAAGAAGCGTTTGATAGAAAAGATAAATTTGTGTTTATGGACTTTTTAACCGACCAAACAGAAAACGTCTTCCCGATGGTTGAAAACGGTAAGGGCCTGTCAGAAATGGTATTGAGCCCCCGCACCGCCAGCCGCCTGAAAGGGGAAGAATAATGCGTCACATTATTTCACTGCTGATGGAAAACGAAGCAGGCGCCCTGTCACGCGTGGCCGGCCTGTTTTCTGCCCGCGGTTACAACATTGAATCACTCACGGTGGCGGTCACCGAAGACCCTACCCTGTCTCGCATGACGATTGTGACCACAGGCTCCGATGATGTGATTGAACAAATTATCAAGCAACTCAACAAGTTGATTGACGTGGTCAAAGTGCTGGATCTCAACGATGGCAAGCACATTGAGCGCGAACTGATGCTGGTCAAGGTCAAAGCCACCGGCGTCCATAAAGACGAAATGAAGCGCATGTGCGACATTTTCCGCGGCCGTATTATCGATGTGGCCGACAATAGCTACACCATTGAGCTTACCGGCTCTTGCAGCAAACTGGATGCATTTATTGAAGCCATAGACCGCAGCGCGATTCTTGAAACCGTGCGTACGGGTGCTTCCGGCATTGGTCGTGGCGACCGCATCCTCAAGGTTTAACCGGAATTATTTTTTACAGACAAAGCATTTGTATTGAAAGGCAAAAGCAGAGATGAACGTTTATTACGACAAGGACGCCGACTTAAGCATTATCAAAGGCAAAAAAGTGACGATTGTGGGCTACGGCTCTCAAGGTCATGCACACGCAGCCAACCTGCGCGACAGCGGCGTGAATGTCACCATTGGTTTGCGTAAAGGCGGCGGCTCCTGGGCCAAAGCCGAAGGCGCTGGTCACACCACTTTAGAGATCGCAGCAGCGGTTAAAGACGCTGACGTGGTCATGGTATTGCTGCCAGACGAAACCATGGCAGAAATTTTCAATGCCGAAATCGCGCCTAACCTGAAAAAAGGTGCAGCACTGGCATTCGCACACGGCTTCAACATTCACTACAACCAGATCGTGCCTCGCGCAGACCTGGACGTGATCATGATCGCCCCTAAAGGCCCAGGCCACACTGTGCGTTCCGAATACCTCAAAGGTGGCGGCGTACCTTCATTGATCGCGGTTTACCAAAACACCTCAGGCAAAGCCAAAGAAATCGCCTTGTCTTACGCCGCAGCTAACGGCGGCACCAAAGGTGGCGTGATTGAAACTGACTTCCGTGAAGAAACAGAAACTGACTTGTTCGGCGAACAGGCAGTGCTGTGTGGTGGCGCGGTTGAACTGGTGAAAGCCGGTTTCGAAACGCTGGTTGAAGCTGGCTATGCGCCAGAAATGGCCTACTTCGAGTGCTTGCACGAGTTGAAACTGATCGTTGACCTGATGTACGAAGGCGGCATCGCCAACATGAACTACTCCATCTCCAACAACGCGGAGTATGGTGAGTACGTGACAGGCCCACAAGTGATCAACAGCCAGTCCAAAGAGGCTATGCGTCAATGCCTGAAAAACATCCAGAATGGTAACTACGCTAAACAGTTCATCCTGGAAGGCCGTACTAACTACCCAGAAATGACGGCTCGCCGTCGTTTGAACGCTGCTCACCCAATTGAGCAAGTGGGTAACAAACTGCGCGCCATGATGCCTTGGATTGCGAAAAACAAACTGGTTGATCAGTCTAAGAACTAATTCTAGACCTTGAATCAGTACCTAAGGTTGGGTTGATGACAAATTAATCCGGCCATAGGTAAAAAGCACAGGCCGATGTATATCGCCTGTGCTTTTTTATTTGTAAAATCATGAATAAAGACATGATAAAAACAAGTGCTTGCAACACACTCGAACTGAGAGATAAGGGATAGAAGTGAAACTCGCCATTCTGCTGCAATACATTGCCCCCAAACAACTCCTCACCGCCGCCGCCGGCAAACTGGCGCACTGGCAGGCGGGTGGCCTGACCACGGCGTTTATCGGCTGGTTTGTGCGCAAATACCATGTGAATATGGAAGAAGCACTCAACGGCGATATCAGCAGCTACAAAACGTTTAACCTGTTCTTCACGCGCCCACTCAAACCGGATGCCCGGCCCTTGGCAAATAATGCCTTTGTATGCCCGGTGGATGGCGCCATCAGCCAGTTTGGCAAAGTTGAAAACGGCCAGATTTTTCAGGCTAAAGGCCATCATTACACAGCGCAGACATTGGTCGGTGGCGACGCTGCTTTAGCTGCAAACTTTGACAGTGGTCGTTTTGCCTGCCTGTATCTAAGCCCCAAAGATTATCACCGCATCCATATGCCATGCGATGGCAAGCTGCTGAGCATGACCTATGTGCCTGGCGATTTATTCTCAGTAAATCCCCTGACTGCCGCCCATGTGCCAGGCCTGTTTGCGCGTAACGAGCGCGTGGTCTGCACCTTTGAATCCGCCCAGCATGGCAAGTTTGTGCTGGTTTTGGTCGGTGCGACGATTGTCGGCAGCATGGCTACCGTTTGGCACGATGCCAAAGACCACATTATCAACCCGCCACGTCCGGGCAAAGTCATCCATTGGGATTACAGCAACCAACACATCATCTTGAAACAAGGCGAAGAAATGGGTCGTTTTCTGTTGGGTTCTACCGTGGTGATGTTATTTGAAAAAGACGTACTGGAGTTTAATGCCAGCTGGCACCCAGGCAAACCGATACGCCTGGGCGAGGCCATGGGGAAATAGTGCGAACAGACCATTAAAAAAAGCGGAGTTTAAGCTCCGCTTTTTTATTAGCCATCCAAGCTCTTACTCACCACTTCAAACACATCACCCGACAAATTAGGCGTATCCAGCACCACTTGTAGCGCCGCTTTCATCTGCGCCTGCAAGGCAGGTGTGTAGCGCTTCCACTCACGCAACGGCGTCACAAGGCGCGCGGCAATTTGCGGGTTGATGCTATTGAGCTCAATAATCGCATCACGCAAAAAGGCATACCCTTTGCCGCTAGGATCATGGAACTTGACCGGATTGTTAATGGCAAACGCGCTATACAGCGAACGCACGCGGTTAGGATTTTTGATGTTGAAATCGGGGTGCGCGCGCAATAAGGCGAGGTCATCAAAAATTTGCTCGCGGTTGGCAATCGCTTGCAATGAGAACCACTTGTCAACCACCAGCGGATACTTTTCAAAGCGGGTATAAAAGTCTGCAAACACCTCGGCCCGTTGCGGCTGTGTACTGTCAGACAGGCACGACAATGCAGTCACCCGATCCGTCATATTATCTGCTGCGTCGTAATGCGCTTTGGCGCGTGCAGCACAACCAGTGCCATTGGTGGTGGTCAGAATCTCTAACACGGCGGCCTGTAAAGTACGGCGGCCCATGGCTTGCGGGGTAATGGTGAACTCGCCCGGATTGGCGTTGGCCTCATACAGCGCGGCCAAAGCGTCTTTATGCGCACGCTTGATCTGAGTGAGGATGCTGCTACGCGCCGCATCAATGGCTGCCGGGTCTATCACCGGCTGATATTGGCCAATCACACCTATCATGGGCAAACTCAAGGCGCGCGCCAGCAAGGCTTTGTCACCCTGCCCGCTCAAGCCTTGCGCAATCAAGGTGCCGACATCGGCAATAAACTGGCTGATATCCGCCTGCGGATCTGCCATCACGCGCTGTATGGTGCGCAGCGCCAGCGTCTGCCCGGCCTCCCATTTGTTAAAGCCATCGGTGTCATGCACCTGCAACAGGCGCAAATCATCGTCACTTAAATCGGTCTCCAGTTTGACCGGGGCAGAGAACCCTCGCAGCATCGAAGGCACCGGTTTGGCGGCGATGCCATCGAAAGTGAATGATTGCTCACGTGCCGTCATTTCCAGCACTTGCGTAGGCACAATCTCGCTGCCATCCGCGGCCAGCAAACCGACCGCAATCGGGATATGCAAAGGCTGCTTGTCGGTCTGCCCCGGCGTCTCCGGCTGCGATTGTTTAAAGCTTAGCGTATAACGCTGCTGGGCCGCATCGTAATGGCTGCTGACGACCAAGGTAGGCGTGCCTGCCTGTTTATACCACCTGAAAAACTGCGTCATGTCACGGCCAGAAGCGTCAGCCATGCACTGCACAAAATCATCACAGGTCACCGCCTGGCCGTCAAAGCGGTCAAAATACAAATCGGTGGCCTTACGGAAAGTCTGCGGCCCGAGCAACGTATGCTGCATGCGAATCAGCTCAGCGCCTTTGTCGTAGATGGTTTTGGTGTAAAAGTTGCTAATCTCGATAAACTGATCCGGCTGCACCGAGTGCGCCAGCGGGCTGCCATCTTCAGGAAACTGCAAACGACGCAGACCGTTCACATCGTCAATCCGCTGCACGGCACGCGAGTTCAAGTCTGCACTAAACTCCTGGTCGCGGAACACAGTAAACCCTTCTTTCAAGGACAATTGAAACCAGTCGCGGCAAGTCACGCGGTTACCCGTCCAGTTGTGGAAGTATTCGTGACCAATCACGCCTTCCACGCTCATAAAATCGCTATCGGTCGCGGTCTCTTGATGTGCCAGCACCAACGCGGTGTTAAACACATTGAGCGAGGTGTTTTCCATCGCGCCCATATTAAAGTCGCTCACCGCCACAATATTAAACAGGTCGAGCTGATACTCGCGGCCATACACCTCTTCGTCCCACTTCATGGATTTTTTCAGTGACTCCATGGCATGACTGCACTGCCCTTCGTCGCCCGCACGCACGTAAATATGCAAATCTACGGTGCGGCCCGTCATAGTGGTAAACGTATCCGCCACCCGCACCAAGTCGCCCGCCACCAGCGCAAACAAATAACAAGGCTTGGGGAATGGGTCATGCCAGACACGGTAATGCCTGCCATCCGGCAAGCCGCCCTCTTCCTGCAAATTACCATTCGACAACATCACCGGATACGCCTTGGCATCCGCCTCAATACGCACCGTAAACACACTCAACACATCCGGCCTGTCCTGATAATACGTAATGCGTCTAAAGCCTTCTGCCTCACACTGTGTGCAATAAGTGCCTTGTGATTGATACAACCCCTCCAGCGCCGTATTGGCCTCGGGGTTAATCTCGCTCACGATGGTGAGCGTGAATTCATCCCCCGGACTCGCAATCGTCATCTGCCCATCGGCCACCGTGTAATCGCTCAATGGCACACCATTTTTTACCACTGAAACAATCGTCTGCTCTTCACCATCCAGCACCAAGTCGCTAGATACCCCCACCGGGTTTTTCACATACTTCACTTCAGATGTGACGATGGTTTTGCCAGGCAATAGGTTAAAACTCAAATTCACCTGCTTCGCCAGATAAGGCGCGGGCGTGTAGTCTTTGAGGTAGATAGTTTTTGGTGCAACAGCGTTTTCGGTTCGCATGGGTTTACCTGAGTTTTTAGAGTTAAGTAATGATTATATTTGAGAGTAGGCTTCTTTGAATTGGTTTAATCCGATTGGCTACGGTTTTCCATGAAATCTTAACTCCATTGATTGAGGCTTTTGATTAACAATGCCAAGTCAAGACTTGATGAACCGTGCGAAATTAAACTAATTCTATTTTTAAGCCACCTGCTTTAAACTGCAGTTATGTTTTATTTAGACCTGTTTGCAGCGCTGCAAAAATTTGATGTCGATTACCTGTTGATCGGTGGCTTGGCTGTTTCTTTGCATGGCGTTGAGCGAGCAACCATGGATGTGGATATCACAGTCGCCATGCAGCCAGAAAACCTTGAAGGCATGTTGCAATGTGCAAAAGCGTTGCAGTTGACGCCCGTTGCGCCTGTGCCGCTGGAAAGCCTGACCAATCTTGCGTTATTGCGTCAATGGCACACTGAAAAAAACATGCTGGCATTTGCATTACGCACACCAGACCTGGCTGGGGTCACGATTGATATTCTGCTGTTTCCACCTTTGGATTTTAACCAGATGCATACACGCGCTGTGCAATTTAACTTGGGGGATGTCTCGGTAGAAGTGGCTTGCGTAGATGACTTAATTGCGATGAAACGTGCTGCTGGTCGCCCGATAGACCTGAGTGATATTGAGCATTTAGAGAAAATAAAATCACTATGAACACGCCCTTTAATCCAGCCGACCGAACTTATCATGTGAGTGAAGAACGCTTACGGGCCTTTATGGCGTTAACTCCATTGCAGCGTTTGCAATGGGTCGAGCAGGTCGCTTATTTTTTGCGCTTGGCTAAGTCCTCAAAAGAAAATCAGTAGCAGCTATTCATTGACAGCTAAGGCTGGCTCACTTGCTATCCATGCGTAGACTGGACGAGTCATTATGACTCCAATTGTTAGAAAGAATATTGGCGTTTTGCAAGACCTGACCCCATTAGCGTGTGAAGACCCATTTGATCGCCTGCTGGTTGCTCAAGCCTTACATGAGCCGATGCACTTAATCACCTATGACAGCCAGTTGGTGGGCTATGGCGATATGGTTATGAAGGTTTAAGCATCGAAGGATTCTTACTTTTTGCTTGTGCTATTTTGCAAGACCTGCCACCGGCGACTATTATGAATAACTTGATACCTAAGGATTTATATCAAAAGTACAAACCACTGAGAAATCTATTTAGCCAATTTCCAGTGGAATCTTCACTGCAACATATATGGTTATTATCGCAACATTTACTGAATGACCACCCTCTACCCAACCACCCATCGTTTATACACTTAAAATCGCAATTTAAGACTTTGAGAGGCTTAGTCTACCCATGGGAGTTGGTTACTATTCTCAGAGAAATCATTATTAACTCATCAAACAAAGGTAATAAAACTTTATTTAATTACACTCACCTAGGCTCTGCAATAAATGGAGTCCGCGATTACAAAAACCTTATTGCTTCAAGAAAAATAAATATAGATAACGTTTTAAAAGGCCTTCATAGAACAGCTCACCACCAATTCCCTTGGCAAAGAATTAACAATCTTGAACTACTTATCCGCTATAAAAAGATTTTAGGCAGCTCTACAGTAAATAAACTAGTTAATGATCAAACAGGCCTAAATCTTAATCAACTTATGTTTGTTGGCTTTGCTGCAAGAGGCCACTTACTTCACAACCCAGGATTCAACTTAGAACAAAGCTATGAAGAATTTGGAATTAATCAAGAACAGTCTAGAACTTTCCTCAACAAATTAACTATTGATTTATCAATATTGAAAGAATCTTATATTGCCAATCAATCACACAATGAGCTTTGGGAATACACATGGAATCCTTTAGAAGAAAAACCATTAATTAGCATTTCGAGGAACAATCCACATTTTACTTATTGCCCCGTACCAGAACTATTTATGAAAAGAATTACGTCAGGTTTGTTTTATGACTTTGTTGGAGCAAAAAATTTTGGTAACTCTTATGGCGAATCATTCGAAATATATGTGGGCGAAGTCCTAAGTAAAATTTTCAACCAGCATCCATTCACTTACTTCAAACCTGAACCCATAATGCAAAATAAAAATATTAAGCATAGAGTCGATTGGATTATCCAAGACTCCTCAGCATCAATACTTATAGAGTGCAAAACTAAAAGATTAAGATTTGATTCAAAAATAGACTTTGATGGTAATAATCTACGAGAAGATATTCAGTTATTAGCCAAATACGTAGTTCAAACATACAAAAACTTAAAAATTGAACAGTTGCTTAATCAGGGCCGATACCTTATTCCAATTTTAGTAATGTTAGATGATTGGTATTTACTAAGTCCTGCGGTAAAACATCTTTTAGATATAGAAGTTAAAGCGGCTTTTAAACTATCTGCGTTGAACGAGGCCCTCCTGACTCGTAACCCAATCATAATAATGTCGATATCCGAGCTTGAATCAATAGGACAAGTAATTAAACAAGTTGGAATTAAAAGCTTTTTTGAGAAGAAAACACTACCTGAGTATAAAGATTGGGACCTAACCGGATTCTGCAATCAACATTACAAAGAAGAAATGCGGAATGTCATGAAGACTTTATTTAATGACGAACTGGACTTAATTTTTTCAGAATTGACGTTAGGAAGAAGCGCGTCAATTACTAAACGTAATATACCGCTTTAAAATAAACCTCATTTAAATTAAGCTCTCGTCACAAACTCCCAAATAGCAAGCTGAGTCAGGTCAAGAAATAAACAAACCTTTGGGGTCAGGTCTTGCAAAACAACATTTCCAGCATGGCGACCTGCACGCCACACGTTGCAACCCTGATTCAGCTTGCGTAGGGAGGTACCTATTAAATGATCCTACGCTATCTAAAATTTGTTCAATTAATTGTGAGCGCCTTTAAAATCGTTTAGGCTTAGGCAGCGCTGCTTTGGCTTCTGCCAAGCGCATTTGCTTTTTGGCTTCATCCTCCCGCACGGCGTCTATCACGCGTACCACACTTTTTAAGTCTACCGGTTTGTCGTCTTGTTTGAATTTGCCGGTCAACACTGTGATGGTGTTAGGCTTTATAAAAGCAATAAAAAACAATGGTGTTTTTTTGCTAGACCTTAACCCCGATGACTCCAATTGATGTTTACCCCCTAAACGAGGGGTCGACAAGTTTTTGCAACAGAATACTATTGGGTGGTGTTGGTATAAAACGACGGCATCGTTGCATTAATAATATTAATTTCGAGGAGTATCTAAATGCACACTAAAAGCTTGCTTGCATTATTGTTTGCGATGGTCTTTGTGAACACGGCAAACGCTACAGTCAATCTGATTAAAAATGGAGATGCTGAAACAGGTTTAGGGGGCAACTCGGAAGTGGTGGTGGTACCAAACTGGCAGGATTTAACTGGTAACTTTACCGTCATTAAATATGATATTGGTGGCGGCTATTTGGCATCTGGTGATCCAGGGCCTATGGATCGTGGTTCAAATTACTTTGGGGGTGGTACTAGTAACAATTACTCTTCTGCCTATCAAGTAACCGACATTCTTGATAATGCGGGTAATGCTGGATTTTATGCTTCTGGCTATTTTGGTGGGTTCGCAGGTCAAACGGATTACTCCCAACTCACCATTCAATTCTTGGATGTGAATGCATCTGTCATTTCTTTTGTCACCTTTGGTTCAACAACGCCTAGTGAGCGCGGTGGCGTTACTGGACTGCTATTTAAAGAGATCTCAGGCTTAACGCCAGTGGGTACAACTCAGATTGCATTTAAACTTGAAATGCAACGCGAGCAGGGTTCTGCTAATGATGGCTATGCAGATAATTTATTCTTCTCGATAACGCCCGTTCCTGAGGCAAATACAGTCTCGATGCTTGTAGTAGGTTTAGGCTTGCTGGGATGGATGACCAAACGTAAGAAACAGGATATTTAGGGTTAGACTAAAAAGAACTGTCATTGCATGCGCCCGCAGATGGCAGGCCACTCTACCGCTTGCTATTTACCGTTTTAAAATCGTTTAGGCTTAGGCAGCGCGGCTTTGGCTTCTGCCAGCCGCATTTGCTTTTTGGCTTCATCCTCACGCACGGCGTCTATCACACGCACCACGCTTTTTAAATCTACCGGTTTATTGTCTTGTTTGAATTGTCCAGTCAGCACCGTTTCGGGCGTGAGTGCGCCTTTTGCGTAGAGCGCCCAGATTTCTTTGCCATAGTGTGTGTTGATGAGCTCGGGCGCAAATTGGCCGAAAAAATCAGCCAAATTACCGACGTCGCGCTCTAGCATGCTCATGGCGTGGTTGTTGCCTGCGGCATCGACGGCTTGGGGTAAGTCGATGATGATGGGGCCATCGCTACTCAGCAGGATATTAAACTCTGAAAGGTCGCCGTGGACGATGCCAGCGCATAGCATGCGCACGACTTCTTTGAGCAGCGACTGGTGATGCTGGCGGGCTTCTTCAGCGGTGAATACCACGTCGTTGAGCCGTGGCGCGGCATTGCCTTCGGCGTCGGTGACTAAATCCATGATCAACACCCCTTCGTAAAACTGATAGGGGGTGGGCACGCTCACACCTGCCGCAGCTAACCGATACAGCGCATCGACCTCTGCACTTTGCCAGGCTTCTTCTTGTGCCTGTTTGCCGTATTTTGAGCCTTTGGCCATGGCCCGTGCCTGACGGCTGCTTTTAACTTTGCGGCCTTCGGTGTAATCGACACTCTGGCGAAAACTGCGTTTGTTGGCTTCTTTATACACCTTGGCACAGCGTGTTTCTTCACCGCAGCGCACCACGTACACCGTGGCTTCTTTGCCACTCATTAACTGGCGTATCACCGCATCTACCACACCATCTTCAAGCAGCGGCTCTAATCTTTTTGGGGTTTTCATCTTACGGGCTAATAATAATTTTGGTCAGACTACCATTAAACCGTAGGATAGAGGCGTGATTGCAGTGTGCGTGACGTGTTTATCTGCCAATTACCATAAAAAACACCGCCCTGTGGGAGGCGGTGTTTATCGGTCAAGCTGTTTTAAATGACAGAACAAGAGTCATTCGGCTAAGCCTTTTTCACAAACTCCGACTTCAGCTTCATCGCGCCAAAGCCATCAATTTTGCAGTCGATATCGTGGTCGCCGTCGACCAAGCGGATGTTTTTCACTTTGGTGCCGACCTTAACGACGGATGAAGAACCTTTGACTTTCAGGTCTTTGATCACGGTGATGGTATCGCCATCTTGCAGCACGTTGCCGTTGGCATCGCGCACGACTTTGAGTTCTTCTGATTCGGCAGTGGCCACTTTGCTCCACTCATGCGCGCACTCTGGGCAGACGTAGTTATCACCGTCTTCGTAGGTGTATTCGGATTGGCATTTTGGGCAGGCTGGTAATGACATAAAAAACTTTCTGGCTAAAACTGTAAAACCATAAATTTTACAGGGTTATTATTGATATGTCTTAGTTATTCATTCACTTTTGCACATATGTCTTGAAAGCAGGCTAGAATGGGTTGGCTTGCATCACTTAAGGATTGCACATGTGGTTACGCACTGAATGTGATATCAGCTTTGTTGTCAGTATTCCCACACCGTTTATTTTGATGCTGAGGCCGCGCAGTGGGGTGCATCAATGGGTAGCTCGACAGTCTTATACGCTTAAGCCCAGTGTGCCGGTGGAAGAATATACCGACACTTATGGCAATCTTTGCCAGCGCTTGATTGCGCCTGTGGGTGAGTTTTATATCAGCACATCGGCGGATATTTTGACCGCTGACAAGCTTGAGACTGCGCCCGGCGGGCGGTTTGAAGAGGTTCAGCATTTGCCTAACCATGTACTGACTTATTTACTGCCATCACGCTATTGCGAGTCAGATAAATTCATTGATCTGGGCCAGCAAATTGTCGCCAATGTGCTGCCTGGATACGATCAGGTAAAGGCCATCGAGCAATGGATACGCCAGAATATTCGTTTCAATCCGGATTCTCCACATTTTCAACTGTCTGCGGTTGAGGTGAATCAGCAGCGCGAAGGCGTTTGCCGTGAGCTGGCGCATTTGGGCATCGCCTTGTGCCGAGGGCTGTGCATCCCGGCACGCATGGTGGTGGGGTATTTGCACGGACTACAACCGATGGACTTTCATGCCTGGTTTGAAGCGTATGTGAATGGGGGATGGTACACGTTTGACCCGAGCCAGTCAGAATCCATGGGCGGACGCATTACTGTGGCCTATGGACGTGATGCGGCCGATGTTGCCATTTTTAACCAGTTTGGCCCGGCCTTGTACCCGGCGCTGATGCAGGTGCGTGTCACGCAACTGGCCGCCGCACCGATTTAAATGGCGCGAGAAACACACCATGAAACGATTAAGAATCAAACATCTGACTGAATACCTGTTCTCGGGCACAGTCACACTGCAGCAGCATTATTTATTGCTGCGGCCGCGTGAGGGGCACGATTTGCGCATTGAGTCTTCTATCCTGAATATTACGCCAGCGTATCAGATCAAATGGTATCGCGATGTGTTTGATAACTCGCTGGCGGCTGTCACGTTTTTGCAAGCGAGCGACAGACTCACCATTGCAAGTGAAGTGGTGATTCAACACTATGAAGAGGCCCCACTGGACTTTTGGATTGAACCGTATGCAGTGAATTATCCGTTTGCCTATGCGCAGGCTGACTGGGAAGACCTGGCGGCTTTTCAGCGACCCACTTTTATGGATGACCAAGATGCGGTCAGCCAGTGGCTGCTACAACTGGGGCTGAGAAACGGCAGCATCAATACATTTGAACTGCTGACCCGCCTGAATCAGGCGATTTATACCCAGTTTCGCTACCAGATTCGCGAAGAACCTGGCGTGCAGACACCGGCCACCACCTTGAATAAGCTGAGTGGCTCTTGCCGTGACTATGCTACCTTGTTTATTGAAGCTTGCCGCCTCTTGGGACTGGCCAGCCGGTTTGTCAGTGGCTATTTGCATGCCCCGGCGACTGAGGCCGGTAACGCCACCACGCATGCCTGGGCTGAGGTATATTTGCCAGGCACCGGCTGGAAAGGCTTTGACCCCACCGCAGGAAAGGTGACCGGCACACAACATATTGCCGTGGCGGTTTCCCGTAACCCGGAAACGATCCCGCCAGTGGCTGGCAGCTTTATCGGCCCCAATATTCAGCCTAAGTTGATTGTGAATGTACAAGTGAATTTGCTCACAAGCTAAGCAAGAGTAACCTTGCCGTGGATGGGTTGTTTCACGGCATATAGGCGAAAAAAAACCGCTACACGAGGAAGCGGTTTTTTATGCAGCAATCTGGTCTAAATTACAAAACAGATTTCACTGTGTTCACAACATTCTCTACGGTGAAACCGAAGTGTTTGAACAGTGCGCCGCCTGGTGCGGATTCGCCGAAGGTATCGATACCAACAACGGCACCTTCAATACCTACATACTTACGCCAGAAGTCTGGGTGAGCAGCTTCAACAGCCACGCGTTTAACGCCTGGAGTCAATACGCTGTCTTTGTAAGCCTGGTCTTGACGGTCGAATACGTTGGTGGATGGCATGGAAACCACACGCACTTTAGTACCCGCAGCGTTCAATTCAGCAGCCGCTTGAATCGCCAGATCCAACTCGGAACCGTTAGCAATGATGATCACATCCGCTTTACCTGCAGCGTCAGAGAACACATAGCCACCCTTGCGGATCAGTTCAAAGTCTTTAGCATCGTGCTTGATGCCTGGCACCGCTTGACGGCTCAATACCAAGCTGGTTGGGCCTTCAGTGCGCTCTACGGCAGCAACCCAAGCAACGGTTGTTTCTGTAGAGTCAGCTGGACGCCATACATCCATACGAGGAATCATACGCAGACCAGAAGTGTTTTCTACTGGTTGGTGGGTAGGACCGTCTTCACCTTGACCGATAGAGTCGTGGGTCAGCACGTAGATCACACGTTGATGCATCAACGCAGACATACGCATGCCGTTTTTCATGTAGTCAGAGAACATGTGGAAAGTACCGCCGTATGGCAACAAGCCACCGTGCAATGCCATACCGTTCATGATGGCAGCCATACCGAACTCACGTACACCGTAAGAGATGTAGTTGCCTGGCTCTTTACCACTCACGTGTTTGAATTCTTTAGCCGCTGTCAGGTTAGAACCTGTCAAGTCAGCTGAACCGCCCAGGAATTCTGGCAAGATTGGCGCCAACGCTGTAATTGCTTTTTGTGAAGCTTGACGAGTAGCCAATTTCTCAGCTTTTTCGTTCGTTTCAGCGATGATTGCGTCAGTCAGTGACTTCCAGTTAGCTGGCAATTCACCGGCCATACGGCGTTTGAATTCTGCAGCTTCTGCTGGGTAGGCTTTAGCGTAAGCGTCGAACTTGGCGTTCCAGTCAGCTTCGCGTTTTGCGCCTTTGTCTTTTTGGTTCCAGCCTTCGTACACGTCAGCAGGAATCACGAATGGCTCGTGTGGCCAGCCGATTTCAGCACGGGTTGCTGCAACTTCAGCTTCGCCCAATGCGGAACCGTGGCAGTCGTGTGAACCGGATTTGTTTGGAGAACCTTTACCGATGATGGTTTTACAGCAGATCAGTGATGGTTTGTCAGTCACTGATTTCGCTTCGTCGATGGCTTTCTGAATCGCAGCCTGGTCGTGACCATCTACTGAAACAACGTGCCAGCCGTATGCTTTGAAGCGGCCTGCGGTGTCGTCTGTGTACCAGCCTTCGATGTGGCCGTCGATAGAAATACCGTTGTCATCCCAGAAAGCAACCAGTTTGCCCAGGCCCCATGTACCAGCCAGTGCGCAAGCTTCGTGAGAAACGCCTTCCATCATACAGCCGTCGCCCAGGAACACGTATGTGTAGTGGTCAACGATGTCGTGGCCTGGCTTGTTGAATTGGCTAGCCAGCAGTTTTTCTGCCATGGCGAAACCAACGCCGTTTGCAATACCCTGGCCCAATGGACCGGTGGTTGTTTCAACGCCAGGTGCGTAGCCGTATTCTGGGTGACCAGCGCAACGGGAGTGCAGTTGACGGAAAGACTTGATGTCGTCCATGGTCACATCGTAACCAGTCAGGTGCAGCAAGGAGTAAATCAGCATTGAGCCATGGCCGTTGGACAATACGAAACGGTCACGGTTAGCCCATTGTGGGTTGTTTGGGTTGTGGCTCAGATTGTGGTTCCACAATACTTCAGCAATTTCAGCCATGCCCATAGGTGCGCCTGGGTGGCCGGAGTTTGCTTTTTGTACAGCGTCCATGCTCAGAGCACGGATGGCGTTGCACAAGTCGACACGAGTTGCCATTGTTTTCTCCCTAGAGTGAAAGTGAACGGTCTTACACAAAAAGCTGCAAAACCTTGATTGAATTCTTTAAAAAAGCCAGAAAACCAGCCTTTTACGGAAAGGCTAGATTATTCCCTAGAACCTGCTTTTCTTCAAGCGTTAATGGTTATTAAATTCATGCACGCGCTTGGTGCCTCAAGCGGTAAAACCGCGATACCGAGCGCATGCAACTAGCCATGGTGGGAGAATTCCCCTACCATGTTGCAATACATTGATAGCAAAGGAGCTCCAAAGATGTCTAATGATCGAATTATTATGCGTGTGGGTGAAGCACTGGTGGCAGGCGGCCCACCCGGCACGGCGGCTGAACCCGAAGTGGCGATTGGTGAAATGAACGGCCCGATGGGCACAGCATTTGCCAACCTGCTGGGCGACCAGGTCAAAGGCCATACCCGCGTACTGGCGATTATGAACACCGACATTATGGTGCGCCCAGCGACGCTGATGGTGAGCAAGGTGACTGTGAAAGATCCGCGTTACACCAATATTTTGATGGGCACCGTGCAGGGCGCCATTGCCAACGGCGTACTGGATGCCGTACGTAGCGGCGATATCCCGAAAGAAAAAGCCAATGACTTGGGCATTATTGTTTCAGTGTGGTTGAGCCCGGCGATTCTGGAACAAGAGAAAATCGACCATAAGGCGCTGTTTGATATTCACCGTGAGGCGACCTTCAAGGCGATTCAAAAAGCCTTGCGCAATGAGCCTAGCATAGACTGGTTGTTAGAAAACCAGGAGAAGATTGTGCATAAGTATTACCAGATGGGCCTGGATAATAAGATTTAGAGCATGGCAAGTTTTAAAACACCAACTCAGCAATAAAAAAAGGATGCCTTGGCATCCTTTTTTTATTGTGCAAAGCCTTAACGTTTCAACGCCGCAATCACCGCTTCAATTGCTTTGCAATTACCACGCGCATCATCAAAAGTGAGCAAAGGCGCTTTGCCATTGAGCACACAATCACCAAAGTGCTCGATCTCAAGGTTAAAGTGGTTAGCCTTGGGCAAAACGATGGTTTCTGACTTGCCGCCCGCTTCCCAGCTAATGACCGGATCATCGCCCGGGTAAGACCACATATTGTGGCACTTGATCCAGCCCTTATCGCCAATCAGCTCATACTCGGCTTTGCGGCCACGCTCAAAACTCACATCAAAGTGGCCGAAACGCGCACGTCCCTGTGCATCAGGGCCAAAATCGAGCACACCACTGGCAACCACATCGGCGCCATGCTCGTTGAGTTTGCCATAGGCCAATACATCTTTAGGTTCGGCAGGGACGCCGTTTTGCGCAAAACACCAGCGCAAGGCATGGATGGCGTAAGGCCCAATATCCCACATGGCACCACCACCGTTGGCCATATCACGGGTAATGCGGTACATACGTGCAGGCGCCATCAGGAAAGAAAAACTGGCACGGCATGAAAGCACATCGCCGATGAGCCCGCTGTCGATTAATTCTTTAACCTTGGCATGCTGCGGATGAAAGCGGTACATAAAGCCTTCCATCACGGTCACCCCTTTGGCTTTGGCGGCAGATTCAATCGCATCAATATCTGCCAACTTGGTGGTCATCGGCTTTTCTATCAGCACATGCTTGCCTGCCGCAATCGCCTTGAGCGCCCATTCGGCATGCTCTTCGTTGGCCATGGGGCAATAGACAGCTTCAACATTGCTGTCTGTGAGCAGGCTCTCCATATCGTCATAACAACTAACACCACCCGCATTGGGTGCGTATTTATCCAGCGTGGCCTTGGCGGCGCCCGGGCGGCGGCTGGCGATGGCGACCAGTTGTGAGTTGCTGGCCTCTACAATCGCAGGTAGCAGGCGCTCATTCACACGCGCAGCACCGAGAATGCCCCATTTTAGTTTTGTCGTCATGATGCTCTTCCCATGTTTTAATTTGGCTGATTATACCTTGCAGAAAATGGCGGGGTCATGCGCCTTTGCATTAAGAAAGACAGGGCAAGGGCTTTGTAAGTGCCCTGAAAGATTAAATCAGCCCCATGCGTTGTGCCGTGATGGCGGCTTCAGCCCGCGAAGAAACATTTAATTTGCGGTAGATTTCCTTGACGTACCCCGCCACCGTATTGCGCTTGAGACCCAGGATATTGGCGGTTTCTGCCATGGTCATGCCTTTGGCAATAATCGACAACACTTCTTTTTCACGCTCGGTGAGAACGCCTTGCGCAGTCGCCTCGACATAGGGCTCGTGAAAATGCCGCAATAACTTGCGCGCAATCGCGGGTGACAGTGGCGGCTGCCCCGTCACAATGCCATTCAGCGCCTGCACGATAGCGGTTTGCGGCTGGTCTTTCAGTAAATAACCATGCGCCCCTGCGCGCAATGCCGGGAAAATGTGGCTATCATCATCAAATATGCTGGCTACCACACAAATTGTTTGCGGTGAATGACGATTTAACCATTCAATCACCGCAACCCCGCTACCATCTGGTAGACTCAAATCAATGAGCGCGATATCGATTGCTGATAGATGGTTCAACGCAGTGAGTGCCTGCGCGATGTGATTGGCTGCGTGTATCTGGATATCTGGAAAACTCTGTTGCAGGACCTCAGACAGCCACAATTGCGACTCGGGAGTATCCTCAAGAATAAAAGCAGTTTTCATCATAGGGCAGTGGCTAGGGCAGCAATGGCGTTGGGATAAAAACTATATACCAAATTCAACGTATAACACCCCCGCAAACAGGGGGCTCCGATCAAAAAATAATTCGAATACACTCATGACCAAGACTCTTTTGTGTTTGCCTGTTTTGTTACCTAATCGAATGCGCCCCCTATCACGCACGAACTGGATCAGTTTATTGATGGGCGGGCTATTACTGGGTAACTTTCTAACCCAAGAGGCATTCGCCATGGATGAATTACCCATACCCACGGCGTTTGGCCTCAATACCATGGCGCCAGAAAGTAGCTGGGGCATCCGCTTTGAGCAACGCAACAACGACTACCACCAGACCTATGATCAACATGGCAACTTGCAGGGACTAGGCGCCAGCTTTGACGGCATTCAATTAAATAGCAGCATTTTCCCTTCGCTCGCACTATTAGGTCCCGGTGCCTCGCTGGGAACGACGCGCTTCAAGAGTGAGGTGCGTAACCAGATCAGCACATTGACCATCGGCTATGGCATCACGCCAGATATCACAGTAGGCGCGATCATCCCTTATGTGAAATCACACACGCGCGTCAGTTTTGGCGTCGACGGTGGTAATGTCGGCGCAAACCCCGCGTTTGACGCGAGTCAGCCCATCAGCGCGGGCAACTTTCCGTTTGCGCCTGCGGGTGGCGCGGTGGCTCCCATGGATGCGGCTGGCGTACAAAACATCCTGACGAACCCGGCGTATGGTTATCAATACAAGCGGATTGCTTCTCAACAGTCAGAGGGATTTAGCGACCCGACCATAGGCGTGCTCTGGCGGGCTTATAAGGCGGCAGACCAGAGCCTGATTGTGGGCATAGGCTGGCGAGTGGGTCTGGCCAGAAAAGACGACCCGGATAACTTGCTGGATACGCCGCCCGGCGATGGCAGCGACGACCTGCGCACCCGTATAGAGTATTTCAAGAATATAGGCAGCCACCTCGACTTGCGCTTGCTGGCCGATTACAACTGGCAAACCCGCGACAAAGCCAGCATGCGCATCCCCTCATCAGGCCAGTTACTGGCCCTCGCCAGTAGCAAACAAAGATTACAGCGCGACCTGGGGGACTTTTATGAAACCGATATTGAGTTGGGATATCGCTGGTCCAACTGGCGCTGGGCTGCTACCTGGCACCGTTATGAAAAGCAGTCTGACACTTACCGCTCTGACCTTGGCACCGATACCAGCAGCCTGGAAACGAACACCTACACCCGCGCCGACCAGTACCGGCTGAGTGCGACCTGGAGTGGTATCCAGGCCTGGCAACAAGGCAAGTTACCGCTGCCGCTGATCGTCAGGCTCGAAATGCAGGATACGTTTTCCGGGCGCAACTTTGTCGATGTGCGCGATATTTACCTGCAAGTGACGGCCTTGTTTAAATGAGCTTTTCCGTGCATGCCCTGTTAAAACCATTGCGCGATAGCTGCATTTTTTTGTGGCTGTTGTTCGCCTCCCTAAGCACATTTGCAACCCCTGAGGTGACCAGCAACGCTCTAGTCAGCATGAAACAAGGAGAGTTTGTCCAGAGTGCCGCTCCCCAGCCCCCAGGTGACCATGCAGACTGGCAAACTGCCAGCCTGCCGGACATCTGGAAGATCACTCATCCGACGGCAGAGGGCATAGGCTGGTATCGCTTTCAGTTTGATTACCCGACACTCAGCCAGAAGGCTTTGTATGGACTCTACCTTTCCAGGCTCAGCCTGAATGCGGAAGCGTTTCTCAATGGTGAGAAGATAGGCTCTGGCGGTGCGTTTGAAGAGCCCGTCGCCAGGCACTGGAACCGCCCCTTGTTATTTGCCATCCCGCCCCACCTGCTCAAGCCCCGCGACAATCTGTTACTCGTAAGAGTCATTGCCCCCGCACACTCTCAAGGCATGCTCGCTCCGCCGCAAATAGATACATTAGAGCATCTGCAACCGCGCTTTGAAGAAGCCAGATTTATCCGTATCACACTGAACCAGACGTCAAGCTTGCTGATCGTGGGGATTGGGCTGCTGATGCTGAGCCTGTGGTGGCGCAGAAAGCAGGATACCGCCTACGGCCTGTTTGGACTGGCAGCCTTTGTCTGGGCACTGCAATCCCTCAATTTTTACATCATCACAGCGCCGTTGCCGACCCCGCAATGGGAGTTGTTTGTGAATGCGAGTTTTCAGGCGATTGCCACCTTGTGGCTCATCTCACTGCTTGATTTTGTCGGCATCCGTCTTAAGCGCTTCAATCAGTTACTGTGGGCGATTCTCATCCTGTCACCGCTGACTTTGTTGTGCACTCCCGATACTTACTTTACTGACGTCACCGATGTATGGCACCTGGTGACCATGGGCGTGGTGGTGTTCGGCCTCTGCTTGCTGGCAAAAGAAGGGATTATGCACCGCAACAAGGATGCCAACTTACTGTTGCTGACCTTGAGTTTGATCCTGCTATTTGCATTTCATGACTGGCTGATACACACCAATATTGCTGCACTCAACCACTGGGTGAGCAATGAGGAATATCTGATGCAATTCTCGGCCCCCGTGCTGTTTTTGATTGTCGGGCTCATGATGACTTCAAGGTATGTGGGGGCCCTCAATGATTACGAGCAACTGAATCAGCAACTCGAACAACGCGTGGTTTCCAAGCATGAAGAGCTGAATCAAAACTTTCAGCAATTGCAGTCCATTCTCAAAGAGCAGGCTTCGCTGGAGGAGCGCGAGCGGATTTACCAGGATCTGCATGACGACTTGGGAGCCAAACTGCTGACTCTGGTATACCGCGCCCAAGACAGCAACAATGCCGAACTTGCCAGGTCTGCCCTGCAAGACCTGCGCGATGTAGTTTCACGGGCCGGCACAGAACATATCCCATTGACGGATGCCATGGCCGACTACCGTATCGAGTGCGAAAAACGCTTGAGTGATGTCCATATCCAGCTGGTTTGGCAGATTGAGATGAAAGAAGACCACCTGCTCCTGACGCAACCGCAAGTCCTCAACCTGGGCCGCATTATCCGCGAGGCGGTTTCAAATGTGATCCGCCATGCCCAGGCAAGCCAGGTCACAGTCAACCTGAGTTGTAGCGACAGGCAGCTGTTACTGTCAGTGAGTGACAATGGCATCGGGCTGCCCGCCGAGTCGGCCAGAAACAAAGGCCGCGGTTTGAACAATATTCAGAAACGCGCGACGCTGCTGGGCGGTGAAGTGCACTTTGAAGCCTTAGCCACAGGCGGGCTCAAGCTCTGCCTGCAACTGCCGTTGCAAGCATTCGCGCAAGCTCCCCATTAACACCCCCTATCCAGGGGGTGCAAGCCGGATGGCAAAGTCTCTAAGATGAGTACTCCAATCATCAGGAGGAGAGAGACATGCACAAATTAACAATAATGACCACACTCACTGGTTGTTTACTTGCCAGTGCCAATATGGCACATGCCACGAGTAGTACCGCGATCTTCTGGGGACCCACGCCCTACCTATCCTCGAGTGACATCCCGGCTGGCTTTTACCTGGGAGGCAATCCTGTCTTACTAGATAATCTGGAAGATGGATCGCTGGATGCGTCTATCAGTGCCAGTAACGGTTCAGTGTATGGACCCACCGGCATTGCCGACTCGGTGGATGCCGATGATGGCAACATTGATGGTTTTGGCACCGCAGGACGTAGCTGGTTTTCAGGCAATGTGACCTTCACTTACACGGGTAGCGGACCTCTGCCAACAGCCTTTGGTGTGGTCTGGACGGATGGCTCTGGCACCATTACGTTCAGCGCAACAGATGCACTGGGGCAATCACTGGGTTCACAGTCGTATACGGGCATTCCTGATGGCACGTTTGGCGGCACCACCGGCGATGACCGCTTCTTTGGTGTGCAGTTTGCCGGTGGCATAAAATCAATCACCATAGGCACCGGGGGCGGCATTGAAGTCGATCATATCCAGTATGGGCAAATGGTGAGCAGTGTGCCAGAGCCCACCTCGGCGCTCATGCTCAGCCTGGGCTTGCTGGGCGTGGTTGGATACAGGCGCACGCGCAAATCGACTACAGAATAAAAGCGCTGTCACGCGCCAAAATCCTAGTAAAAACGACTGTTTCACCCTTTGAGTAGCTGTGATGCCCCCCCTGAACTGGGGGTGCCTTTTTTCGGCTGATTGCACTAGTCTAGGGACATTCTTAATATCGTGCCCAACCAGGGCAAAGGGTTTGTCATGTTGACCTTGCAACGCTACGCTAAACCATCTGCCGCCATTATTCTGTTGGCTGCTTGCCTGCCTTTCCAGGCCCTCGCCACAGAAATCGCAACTAACATGCGGCTAAACTTTAACGAGATTGCCATTATTAGCAGAACCACCTCGGTGTCTGAAGACGGCATTGATCTCACAGGTTACAGCGATCACATTGACAAGCTGTTGACCTTGGACCCAAGTATTGCAAACGCTAGATTCTTGAGCACCAGGCTAGGCACGTTTACTAGCGGCAGCATGACGGTTGATCTCAGGGGTAATCAATTTATTTCACTAAACGACCCCGGGGTCTCAGTATTGCCTGATAGCCAACGCACCCTGACGCGGATAGAAGCCGGCGCCACATTGAGCGGCGGCCTGCTGACCACCACCGAGTCACTCAACCTCGATGCCACCTGGTTTTGCCGTGCAACCGCGCTTTCCTGCACCCGCGACGAAGTCTATAGCACGTTAAAATTTACTCCAACTCTTTCAAACTCAGCCACCAATGCAGCGGCACTGGTGCAACCCATACGCTTGCAAGCAAGTGGCGCACCCACGTTTACCGCGGATGGCGTGAGCATTAATTATGCGGGGCTATCGTTATCTGGCACGATCAATGTCAACGCCACCTTTACCGCCAAAACACGTAGCCAATATGTGGCAGATGCCCTCGCCGCCACCCCAGGGGCAGGTGGCGGAGTCGCAGCCGCACGCTGGGATGCTGCCGCAACCGATATTCAATCCCTGCGCAATAGCGTACTGACGGATGTCGCAGTCGCAAATACCCTGAAAATCGCCCGCACACCCGAGCTAAAAGATGCACAAACACTGCTCGCAGCCGCCAGAGACAGCACCATTTTGCTCAATGCAGGCGCGACTGCACCGACAGTATTCAACTCACCCTTCGATCTCATGCGTCAGCTATGGAACGTCACCGCAACCGTGGACCCCTCTCTGGGACGCTCAACGGCTGGCTTTAGCAGCGAAGACCTGACCAGTGACAATGCAGCCCTGTCGTTGGCGGCATTATCGCTGATTGCCAGCGGCAGCGATGAGCATGATTTCGCTGCGCAACTGGACCACGCGCTGGGCGTGCCGCTCACGACAAGTGCCGCCCCTCAATTGACGCTGGATGGGGCATTACTTGGGTTGACTGACGCCATGCTCTCCATCTATTACTTGGGCAATAGCAGCAGCGGCTTGGTAGAACTCAACCTGCCAGATGCTGCTCGCTATGCTCTGTTACGGAATGGATTATATGACCGCATCAGTTTGCTGGAGGGAAATGGCCTGACGGTGATTGGTAACAGCGATTATGCCGGTTCGGCAGTGTTGCAAGGTGAAGGTGAAGTCTATATCGGCGAAATCTCAAGTGGTTTGCTAGAACTCAGCGGACAGAGCACGGCCTCGCGCTTGCAACTCAACAATATATACAGCAACCAGTTTTTGGTCGTCGCCAGCTGGGCAGTGACCCCAGTGCCAGAGCCAAGCCAGGCCTGGCTGCTCATGATGGGTTTGCCGCTGTTGTTATGGCGTCGTCAAAGCGCTTGAGAAAATACAGGCATATTTTGCCAGGTCGCTTTAACACACATACAAGCATTCTCATCCCATCATTTATTTAAAAGGAGCATGTGATGTCATCCCCAGTGATTAATCCAGCTTGGTTTATCAAACTCGTTACGCTTTTTACTATTGGCCTGACTAGCATGCCCGCGATGGCAGCCTTCACGGTATACACCGATCAAGCCAGTTTTTTGGCGGCAGCGGGTACAGTCACTACCGAAACTTTTGATGCGATGACAACAGATATAGCCCCCAGCGGCTCCGGCATCACCATTCATGACTTCACACTGAGCGGCAGTGTCAGTGTCGATGCACCTTCTTCAACGATAGATATCAATGGCACAACCAACCTCTATTTCAACACCTCATACGGCGGCTGGGCGGATCTGATTTTTAGTCAGCCAATCACTGCCTTTGGGCTCACCATGAACAATAGTCGGCTACAATTGCTCTCCATCAGCTTGGCCCGTATCGGCCCGGCCTATGGTGAATACCATCATATTGCCACCTATGCCGCGCCAGACCCTTACGTCAGCAATCAAACTCTAAATGGCTTTATTGGGTTCACCTCCGATGTGGCGTTTAATCGCATCGTCTTTGCTGGCACCGGTTGCTGCTCCAGTACGTTTGCCGTAGACGATGTCACCTATGCGACGACGCTGGCGACGCCAGTGCCCGAGCCGTTATCGGCCAGCCTGCTTGGCCTGGGGGTCGCAGGCTTGTGCCTGCTTAGAAAACAACCGCTGCGTGTATAACTCACCGACACCTTGGCCATCAGGCCTGATGTTGATTTAACCCCGTTCAGCGCGGGGTTTTTAATTGGCATTTTTGCATGCATCATGTTTGCGTCAGCGCAATATGCGGGCACCTCAGCGCCGTATTATTCGCTATACGCTATTGAGGAGGCCTGCATGCAACCACTCACCATTTCACCTCCCAGCCGCAAAGTACCGGCTAAGCAGTTTGCCCTGTTCAACCTGGGCTTCAGGCCTTTTTTCTTGTTAGCTGCCTGCTTTGCGGTGCTCTCGATTGGCCTCTGGGTGTGGAAATATGCAACGCTTTCTGCGCCAGTGTTGAGCACCGTGACCGCATCACAGTGGCATGCACACGAAATGCTATATGGTTTTGCCTTTGCCGTGATTGCTGGATTTTTACTGACCGCGGTCAAAAACTGGACCGGTCTTCAGACCTTGTATGGTCGCCCGCTCATGGGCTTGGTCACCTGCTGGGCATTGGCCCGCGCCGTCATGCTGATGGCACCCTCTCTGGTCGCATTGGCAGCTGCGTTTGACGGCCTATTCAACCTGTGGCTGCTCATCGCGATTGCCAGACCAATTATTCAGGTGAAGCAATGGCGCCAACTGGGCGTACTGTCAAAAGTACTGTTGCTGTCGGTTGGCAACCTGGCTTTTTATTCGCAAGCGCTGGGCTGGACAAACCAAGGTGCACATGCCGCGCTATGGATGGGTTTACTGCTCAATGTCAGCCTGATCATGGTGATGAGCCGCCGCATTTTGCCCATGTTTATTGAGCGTGGTGTGAAAGAACAGGTGACGCTCAAAAATTCAGTTTGGATAGACCGCCTGTTGATGGTCTGCCTGACCGCACTGTTGATCAATATATTAACCGCCAATGCTGAAATGCTGAATACAGTGTTAGGACTTACTATCAGCATCAGCGCAAGCTTTAGGTTATGGCGCTGGCATACACCAGGTATTTGGCAGCTGCCGCTACTGTGGAGTTTTTATCTGGGGCTGTGGCTCATCAACCTGGGCTTTTTGCTATATGCCTTGAGTTTTTTGCTGCCAAGCATTTCGGTGATTATGGCCATCCATTGCTGGGCGATTGGTGGTATCGGCGTGATTACGCTGGCGATGATGGCTAGGGTCTCCCTAGGGCACACAGGCCGCAATATTCATAACCCACCGCGTAGCTTGGTATGGATATTTGGCCTGGTCATTTTTGCTACCCTGAGTCGGGCGTTATTGCCTATCGTGCTGCCAGACTTTTACCGATTATCAGTGATGCTGGCTGCCAGCACCTGGATCGCCGCATTCACATTATTTACGATTGTCTATTGGCCGATCCTCAGTCAACCACGTATTGACGGCACGCCCGGTTAACGCTCACTCTTTCCACTTGATAGAACAACCAATACTTGCAATCTGTTCCTGCGGGCCGTGACCTGTTTCAGCCACTAACTTCATGGCTTTGAACAATTCACGGGTACTCTCAGGAGCGGTTTCCTTGCGGCTCTCGTCAAACCGACCCCGGTATTGCAACGCAAAATCTTTATTAAAGCCAAAAAAGTCTGGCGTACACACAGCATCATAAAGTTTGGCAATTTGCTGAGTTTCATCAAACAGATAAGGGAACGGAAACGCCATCTCGGTGGCAATTTTGCGCATGTTCTCAGGGCTGTCTTCCGGATAATCGGAAGGGTCATTCGACATAATCGCCACCGTATTCACGCCCAGCGTCTGTAGTTCTTTTACGTCAGCGATCAGGCGAGGCAAGATGGCTTTCACGTAAGGGCAATGGTTACAGATAAACATCACCAGCAGACCATTTGGCCCCATGCTGGTTTCAAGATTGACGAGCTTGGCATCTACATTAGGCAAATTGAATGCCGGTGCTTTCCAGCCAAAATCACATACGGGGGGGCTAATACTTGCCATCAGAGTTGCTCCTGCCATTAGATCAAACCATTATGGTACGTGATTAAGACGCCAAGGTGAATCTTGTCACCACCGTGCCCGCACACAGGCATTTTGGTTACAATGCCAGTCATGAGTAATTTACGATTTCATAGCCCGGCTGCATTGACTGTGGGCCAATCAGTCCCACTCAGTGATAACGCCATGGCGCATGCAGTCAGAGTCATGCGGCTCAAAGTAGGCGACACGTTGATTTTGTTTTGTGGGGATGGTTTTGACTATCTCTGCGCGCTGACGCAGGTCGAGAAAAAATCCGCTACCGTTGAAGTCCTCAGCCGCACACAGGTCAGCAATGAATCGCCACTGAATATCCGCCTGCTACAAGGCATCTCTAGCGGCGACCGCATGGATTACACCATCCAGAAAGCGGTGGAACTGGGTGTGCGCGAAATCTTCCCGTTAAGCACCGAGCGCTGCGTGACCAAACTCAGTGGCGACCGCGCCGAAAAGCGCGTCGACCACTGGCAAGGCGTGGCGATCGCCGCCTGCGAGCAAAGTGGCCGCGCCTTAATTCCCTTAGTACACGCGCCTCTCACACTTGCACAATGGCTGAGCCAGCACACGACCGCTGACAGCCTTAACCTGTTATTGAATCCTGTCGGTGCACAAAGGCTGGCATCACTAAACCCGCCAAAAAACGCCATTCATTTATTAATTGGCCCGGAAGGCGGCTTGAGCGCGGCAGAAATTGCGCTCGCCTCGCAACATCACTTCCAGTCTATCGTGCTTGGCCCACGGATTTTACGTACTGAAACCGCAGCATTGACTGCCATGAGCGTGATGCAGTCACTGTGGGGAGACTTTTAAGCAGGTCTGACACTGCACACTTAGCAACCCAAGGAGCCTCTATGGAACCCCGCCCACCCTTACCGCCCTTTACCCTGGAAACTGCCATGCAAAAAGTACGCATGGCCGAAGATGCCTGGAACAGCCGCGACCCGGATCGCGTGATCCAGGTCTACACGGAAGATACGGTTTGGCGTAACCGTGCCGAGTTTCCAGTAGGGCGCGCAGAGGTGCATCAGTTTTTAACGCGCAAATGGGCGCGCGAACTGGATTACCGTTTGATCAAGGAAATCTGGGCGTTTCTGGATAATAAGATTGCTGTGCGCTTTGCCTACGAGTGGCACGACGACGCGGGCAATTGGTATCGCAGCTACGGCAATGAAAACTGGATGTTTAACGACGCCGGGCTGATGATGCAGCGCCACGCCAGTATTAACGACCTGCCAATTAAAGAAGCAGACCGCAAATTCTTCTGGCCCCTGGGCAGACGCCCGGATGAGCACCCCGGACTGACCGCGCTCGGTTTATAAGGCGGAACATGTTTCAAGTCATGCTGCAAATGGCCTTGCTGATTATGGCAGGCATGCTCTGGCAACGGTGGGCGCCCTCGCACATCACCGCCCTGTCACACCGTCGTGCGCTGACAGATCTGGTGTTTTATGTGCTATTGCCAGCCTTGGTGCTCAATATCTTATGGCAAGCACCGTTTGATTTGAGTGCAGTCAAAATTGCGCTGACTGCTGTGTGCCGCTTGATGGTCGCGGCCTCGTGCATGTGGCTGGTACTGCAATTATTGCAACGTCTGATGACCGTGACCCGTGCCCAGCAAGGCGCACTGATGCTGGCGGCCACCTTCCCGAACGCGACCTACCTTGGACTACCGGTGACCAGCGAGGTATTGGGCGACTGGACGCATGAAATTGTGCTCAAGTTTGATCTGTTTGCCTGCACGCCGATCTTACTCAGCCTGGGCATGCTCATGGCGCAACATTTTGGCCATGCTGAACAACGCTCTCACCCGCTCAAGGAACTCATGCGCGTGCCACCGCTATGGGCCTTGCTCTTGGCGGCCATCCTCAATCTGTGCCACATTCCGCAACCGGTCATGGTTGCACATGCCTTGCATACCCTGGCGGGCGGCGTGGTGCCCCTGATGCTGATTGCACTGGGCATGAGCATCCGCTGGGATACTTTTAAACTGAAATTCATGCCCTTGTTATTGCCCGTGTGTGCCATTGGCCTGTGCGTCGCACCGCTGGTGACCTGGTGCTTTGCACAATGGCTGGGCATCTCGGGTGACACCCTGACCGCCTGCATTTTGCTGGCTGCCATGCCGACCATGGTATTTGGCATTATTATCTGCGAGCGCTATCACCTGGATGGCGCACTGTATGCCGCGGCCGTGTTCTTGAGTACCCTGCTCAGCATCGCCAGCCTGTCAGTATGGTTTGCAGCATTGCAGCCCTGACAGCAACCGCTTTAGCTCGTTAAAACCATCCTGTCCGACGGAATCTTTGCCGTCAAATCTGTCATACGTCATATGACGAGTTGTCTGCAAGCGCAACTGTTTTTATGATGCAATCCATCAGTCATGCCTCCGTGAAGTGTTATTAGGGATTATCAAACGATCATGCCGAAAACCACGACCAACCATTACCTCAGTGCGCATCCCGCGCCACCGGATACGCTGGCCAGTTTGCTGGCGGGCGCCGGGATCACGATTAATGGCAACGCGCCCTGGGATATCCAGGTGTATGAAGAAAGCGTCTACCGCGATGTGTTGACCAAAGGCTCGCTCGGACTGGGACAGGCGTTTATCGAGGGCCGCTGGGGCTGCAACCGACTGGACGAGTTTTTCCATCGCGTCATGCGGGCGGACCTGGATGAAAAAATGGGCGGGACGGCCAGACTCAAATTATTGGCTGAGATCATTCGTCATACCCTGTTTAACCTGCAAGCGCCGCACCGGGCTTATCAGGTGGCGCAGCAACACTACGATATTGGCAATGATGTGTTTGAAGCCATGCTGGATTCGAGCATGAGTTACTCTTGCGGCTACTGGCAACATGCGCAAACGCTGGAAGAAGCCCAGCGTCACAAGCTGGATATGATTTGCCAAAAGCTGGATTTACAACCCGGTGACCGCGTGCTGGAAATCGGCTGTGGCTGGGGCGGGCTGGCCAAGCATATGGCACAACACTATGGGGTGCAGGTGCTCGGCATCACGGTGTCAGTTGAACAACAGGCCTTAGCCAGAGAACGTTGTGCAGGATTGCCGGTGGATATCCAGCTCAAGGACTACCGCGAGTTGCATGGTCAATTCGACAAAATTGTCTCGGTCGGCATGTTTGAGCATGTGGGCCAAAAGAACTACGAAACGTATTTTGCCACCGCACAGCGTTTGCTTAAGGATAACGGGCTGTTTTTGTTGCATACCATAGGCAATCATAAAACCGCCCTGCATACCGACGCCTGGATAGACCGCTATATTTTTCCGAATGGCAAATTGCCCTCGGCCAGCGAAATCACTGGGGCGATTGAAGAAAAGTTTTTAATTGAAGACTGGCATAACTTCGGACCGGATTATGACCGCACCCTGATGGCCTGGTGGGACAAATTCAACCGTGCCTGGCCTGAATTGCAGTTTAAGTATGATGAAAGTTTTTACCGGATGTGGAAATACTACCTGATGTGTTGTGCAGGCTATTTCCGCGCCCGGCAAGGGCAACTCTGGCAGCTGGTATTGAGCAAACGGCAGAGCAACCGTGTGTATCGCTCAATCCGCCCGCAGCCAGTCAGTTGATGTTGACGTAGTCTCTCTGTGTTCTTGACCTTAATATGACGGCCTTGGCCGTCATTTTTTTATGTGCCGCTCCCTTGAATATCTACAACCACAAAAATTTTTAAGCGCCGATACACGCCGATGAGCGCGGACTGCCCTGCTAACATTCTGCTGCGCTTGAAACTGCGCGCGCTTTACTTACGCTAAAAACTCACACCGGGTCCGCCTGATCGGCGTTTATCTGCTTTCATCGGTGAAAAATCAACACCCCAATATTTGCAATAAAAACCATTTTTATTTATTATTTTGCAAATTAACCTTAAATTAAACGCAAAATGCTAGGCTCAAACATCAGGGAATTGCGTAAATCGCAAAATTTAACCTTGCAGCAACTGGCTGCCCGCATGGGCACAGATGCCAGCAATTTATCGCGCATTGAACGCGGTGAGATTGGCATCTCTGAAGCCCTGCTACGCGCCGCCGCACAGGCGCTGCATACCACGCCTGGCCGGCTCTATGATGCCAACCTAACCCCCGTCTCACTGACCAACACGCCACCCGCCATCCTCTCTAGCACTAATAGCAAAGAGTTTGTGCATTGGTTTCGCTCTGCGGCGCCTTATATCCACGCCTTTGGCGGCAGCACCTTTGTCATTGCATTTGGCGGAGAAGTCGTCAGTGAACAACAGTTTGTGGCCCTCTCGCACGACCTCAACCTGCTGGCCAGCCTCGAAGTCAGACTGGTATTAGTCCATGGCGCCCGGCCGCAAATTGAGCAACGCCTGAAACGTGACCACCTCACCCCCAAACTGCATAACGGCTTGCGGATTACCGATGATGCCGCCATGGAGGCGGTAAAAGAAGCCAATGGCGCCATCCGGGTCGAGATTGAATCGCTGTTATCCATGGGCATTGCCAACTCGCCGATGGCAGGCAGCGACATCCGTGTTGCTAGTGGTAATTTTGTCACTGCCAAACCCTTGGGCGTACGCGACGGTGTGGATCTGCAACATACCGGCGAAGTGCGCAAGATTGATGCGGTCGGCATCCAGAAACGGCTGGACGATGGCGAGATGGTGTTGTTGTCGCCCATGGGCTACTCCCCCACCGGCGAGACCTTTAACCTGACCCTGGAAGATGTCGCGGTGAGTGCCGCGATTGCGCTGGATGCAGAAAAACTGATTTTCCTGATGGACTCAGAAGGGATCCAGAACCTGCGCGGCGAATTGTTGCGCGAAATGACCTCGGCCAAGGCGCGCAACCTGCTACGTAACGTGCAGGAAAGTGATGAGCCGATTTTTTATTCTGAGGACGTCAATTATTACCTGCCCGCCGCCGTGCGTGCCTGCGAGCATGGCGTGGCCAGAACCCACCTGATCTCACGCCACATTGATGGCGCCATTATTCAGGAGCTGTTTACGCGCCAGGGCATAGGCACCATGATCACTGAACTGTCACTGGAAACCATGCGTCAGGCCAATATCGAAGATGTAGGCGGCATTTTGCGGTTGATTGAACCCCTGGAGAATGAGGGCATTCTGGTGCGGCGCGGCCGCGAACGCATCGAGATGGAGATCAACTATTTTTATGTGATGGAACATGATAACCGCGTCATCGGTTGCGCGGCTTTATATCCGTTTCACGAGGAAAAAATGGTAGAGTTCGCCTGCCTGGCGATAGATCCCGCTTACCGTGGCGGTGGCCGCGGTGATAAGCTGTTTAACTTTTGCCAGCAGCAAGCCAGTCAAAAAGGCTTTAAACAGCTTTTCTGCCTGACCACCCGCACCGAACACTGGTTTCTGGAGCGCGGCTTTAGCGAACAAAGCGTGGAGCAACTGCCGCAAGAGAAACTCAAGTTCTATAATTTCCAGCGCAAGTCCAAGGTGTTTGTGAAACCTTTGTAAGGCCGCAGCCAAAAGGCTGACCCTTTTATGGCCCCTAAAAAACAAACAATGGCCTTAGCTTCTTGAAATACAACCATTTCATGCCCACTTACGTTACATTGGATATCCGATTGCCATGCAAGCGCTCAGGCAATCAAGCATTTATTTAAAACACAGAAACAAAAGGAAAACATGAAACAGTTTTGGAAGCTATTGATGGTGTTGATGGTCTGCATGAGTTTGTTCTCTGGTGTGGCAGAGGCCAAGCGATTGGGCGGTGGCGGCAGTTTTGGTAAAAATCGGCCTGCGCCTGCCAAACAAATGCAACGTGCGCCTGAAGCGACGCCACAACCAGCCCCTGCGGCTGCACCACGTAACGGGATGAGCAAATGGATGGGGCCATTGGCCGGTCTTGCCATTGGTGCCGGCTTGGCAACCCTGTTTTCACACGGCGGATTAGGCGATTTTGCCAATAATTTCAGCACATTATTGATGGTGGTTGCAGGCTTTGCCTTGCTGATATTTTTAGTGCGTCGCTTCAAAAATGCGCAAGCCTCGCCGCCGCAATACGCAGGCGCAGGCGCACCGTACGCCCCCGCCGGATTTCAATCTGAATCCGCATACAACGCCAGCGCTGCATCCACAATCAAAGCTGATATTCCTGCCGATTTTCCGGTGGATAGTTTTTTACGTGGTGCCAAAGCTTCATTTATTCGTCTGCAAGCCGCCAACGACCGCAAAGACATCCAAGACATTCGTGAATACACCACCCCTGAGGTCTATGCTGAAATCAGCCTGCAATTGCAAGAACGCGGCGATGCCCCACAAACAACCGAGGTATTGAATATTGATGCTGAGCTGATTGAGGTGGTCACTGAAGGCGCTTACACCATTGCCAGTGTGCGTTACTCGGGTCAGTTGCGCGAAAACAATGGTGCGATTGAACACATCAATGAAATCTGGCACTTGCAAAAAGCGTTACAGCCAAGCAATGCGCCATGGTTATTGGCTGGGATTCAGCAAGCCTGATATGGCTGATGCATCCAGGTTAAGCTACTGGCTACCCTAAATTCGCATGATGTGTAAGCGCTGTTTTTTAATCAGCGCTTCACATTTCTGCGGTAAAATTCACGCTGTTTTGAACTCAATACGGACCTCCGATGATGCAACATGCCACTGCCTCGCAAAAGGCAAAAACCCTGTCCGAAGCGCTGCCCTACATCAAACGCTTTTTTGATAAAACCATCGTGATCAAATATGGCGGCAACGCCATGACGGACGACCGCCTCAAAGAATGTTTTGCGCAGGATGTGGTGCTGTTAAAACTGGTGGGCATGAACCCGGTGGTGGTGCATGGCGGCGGCCCGCAAATCAATGAAATGCTGGACAAGCTGGGCAAAAAGGGTGAATTCATTCAGGGCATGCGCGTCACTGACGAAGAAACCATGGACGTGGTGGAAATGGTGTTGGGGGGTCAGGTGAACAAGGAAATCGTGAACCTGATTAACCGTCACGGCGGTAAAGCGGTGGGGTTAACTGGGCAGGATGGTAACTTTATCCATGCGCACAAACTGCTGATGGAAGACCTCAAAGACCCGAGCAAAATGATTGATGTCGGCCAGGTGGGCGAGATTTCCGGCATAGACCCCAGCATCATTACGTTTCTGGATAGCGGTGACTTTATCCCGGTCGTCGCGCCGATTGGCGTAGGCAAGGATGGCGAAACTTATAACATCAATGCCGATGTGGTGGCGGGCAAACTGGCTGAAATCCTCAATGCAGAAAAACTCATTTTGCTGACCAATACGCCAGGCGTGCTGGATAAAAATGGCCAGCTGCTGACCGGCCTGACACCCAAGCAAATCGATGACCTGGTAGAGGATGGCACCCTGAGTGGCGGCATGCTGCCAAAAATCGGTTCTGCGCTAGATGCGGCGCGCAGTGGCGTCAAGTCTGTGCACATCATTGATGGCCGCGTGGAGCATGCCTTGCTGCTGGAAGTGTTGACCGACGAAGGCGTGGGCACGCTGATCAAGGCGAAATAGCCATTCAGCCACGTTCATCAGCAGTGCCCAACCATGGCTGAGATTATTTTATACAGCAACAAACTGTCGCGTGGCCGTGCCGTGCACTGGCTGCTCGAAGAGTTGGGCCTTGCGTATCAGGCGGTGTGGCTGGACTTTGGTCCGGCCATGAAAAAAGCAGACTACCTAGCCATCAACCCCATGGGCAAAGTACCTGCCCTCCAGCATGGCGAGGCCGTGGTCACCGAGACGGCTGCGATCCTGACCTATCTGGCAGACACGTTTGCCGACAAGGGCTTGATTCCAGCCGCGGTCACCCCGGAAAGGGCCGCTTTTTACCGCTGGATGTTTTTTATCGCCGGTCCGCTGGAAGCGGCAACCACGGCTGAGTTTCTGGGCTGGCAAACGCCGGAAAAAACACCTTTGGGTACGCCTTGTCAGGCTTTTCTGGGCTTTGGCTCACTGACACTCACGCTAGATACCCTGGAATCGCATTTACGCCAGCATGCCTATGTGTGTGGCGACGAGTTCACCGCCGCCGATGTCTATCTGGCGACCCATCTGGCGTTTGGCATGCGTTACACCAAAGCCTATCCACCGCGTGCCGTCTTTGACGACTACTTAAACCGCCTGCTGCACCGCCCGGCCAAATTGCGGGCAGATGCCCTTTAATCTGGCACGACAGTAATGACGCGCAGGGTGTGGATTTTTGACCTGGACGACACCCTGCACAACGCCTCGGCGCACATCTTCCCGGTGATGAACCGCGCCATGACCCAATATATCCAGGATCACTTGCAGCTGGATGAACCAGCCGCCTGCGCCTTGCGCCAGCATTACTGGCAGGTCTATGGCGCCACCCTCAAAGGGCTGATGCGCCACCACGGGGTCAACCCGCATCATTTTCTTGCAGAAACCCATGCCTTTCTGACGGACGAAATGGTGCATACCACCAAACAGCTCAGACAATTATTGCAGCAACTGCCGGGACGTAAATGCGTCTTCACCAACGCACCGCGTCACTATGCGTTGCGCGTGCTGCAAGTGCTGGGCATTGAGGATTGCTTTTCACTGGTCTTCAGTGTGGAATCCAGTGGCTTTCACGCCAAACCCAGCGTGCGCGGGTTTCAATTGCTGCTACGCCAGCTTAAATGCCGTGCGGCAGATTGCACCTTGTTTGAAGACAGCCTGCCCGCACTGATGACGGCCAAACGGCTGGGGATGCGCACGGTGTGGATCAGCCGCAAGTTACGCAAACCAAACTTTGTGCAATATAGGTTAGCGCATATGTTGGCGCTCACTCACAGCGGCCTGAAAAAAGGGCCGGTTTACATTCCCGCCGCCGGTGAATAAGGTTAAAATACGGGTCAAAATAACCACCTAACGATCAGGCTCAGTCTCCCACATCATTATGGCTACTATCAATAAAGAAGCACGCGCAAACCGTAAACAGCAAATTCTGGAAACCCTGGCAGGCATGCTGCAAACACCACGTGGCGAAAAAGTCACCACGGCAGCCCTGGCTGCCAAACTCGATGTTTCCGAGGCGGCACTTTACCGCCACTTTGCCAACAAGGCCAAAATGTTTGAGGGCCTGATCGAGTTTATTGAAAGTGCCTTGTTTGGTGTCATGAACAAAATCACCACCGACGAAACCGATGGCCTCAAGCAAGTACAGCTGATGCTGCAAACCATGCTCAAGTTTGCCGAGCGCAATCCCGGCATGTCACGGGTGTTGATTGGCGATGCCCTGGTCAATGAAGATGACGCCTTGCAATTACGTATCAACCAGTTGCTGGACAGGTTAGAAGCCAGCCTCAAGCAATCGTTGCGCATTGCCGAAGCTCAGGGTCACAAAATCAATGATGCCGGCACGGCGGCCAATACCATGATCAGTTTTGTGCTGGGCCGCTGGCATACTTTTGCCAAAAGCGGATTCAAACGCAAACCGAGCGACAATCTTGAGCAACACTTGGCCCAGCTGATTACGGGCTGCCTGCAATAAGTTTCAACAGAAAGTATCACGGATGGAAACCACTATTTTTGGCATGAATGAAGCCCAACTCACCGAGTTTGGCATGTCCTGGGGCCTCGCGTTCCTCATGCTGTTTATTGTCTTTATTGTGGGCAACCTGGCCTGGAAATCCAAAGCGGGCAAAACCGGCACTTTTGCCTTGTTTTTGGCCCTGACGCTGGGGCTGGTCGGATTCCTGGCCAAATTTGCCATTCAGCACTATCTGAATATTCACTAGCTGAATATTCACCTGTTTTATCAAAACCAGCGTCTGCTTTATACTGCATGCTCCCTTGGTGAGGTGAAGCAATGCAGCACATTCTGGTTTACTCAGACTCGTTAAGCTGGGGCATCATCCCCAATACCCGTCAGCGCTTGCCGTTTGAGCAGCGCTGGCCTGGAGTCCTCGAAATCAGCCTGAGTCAAATGCAGCGACGCGTGCGCGTGATTGAAGATTGCCTGAATGGCAGGCGCACGGTGTTCGAAGACCCGTTCAAACCCGGACGCAACGGCCAGCAAGGGTTGGCGCAGCGTATCGAAATCCATTCGCCGCTGGCGCTGGTCATCCTCATGCTGGGCACCAATGATTTTCAGTCCATGCATCCGCATACCGCCTGGCACGCCGCGCAAGGCATGGCCAGCCTGGTTACCACCATACGGCAAGCACCGATAGAACCAGGCATGCCTGTCCCCCAAGTCATGATCGTGGCGCCACCACTCATCACTCAACCACAAGGACCGATTGCAGAAAAGTTTGCTGGCGCCGCACAAAAATGCCAGGGACTGGCCGCGGCTTACCGCGCAGTCAGCCAGGCGATGGATTGCCTGTTTGTCGATGCAGGGCGCATCGTCACCGCCAGTGAAATAGATGGCGTGCATCTGGATGCTCCACAACATCTGCAATTAGGGCAAGCCCTGGCCCATGAAGTGACCGCATTTCTAGGGCAGCAAGCCTGAATTGGCTATTGCGATCCTGCTGTCCGTCCGCTACCCTTAATCAATTTCTCACACCACCGTTTTCGCCATGGATCATGTACTGCCCCCTCAAGATAACGATACTTATAAAACATTGCTGGAATCCACCAAAGCGATTCCATGGAAATTAGACTGGGCCTCCAAACGGTTCACTTATATTGGCCCACAAATTGAGTCCTTACTCGGCTGGACACAGGACAGCTGGCAATCCGCAGAGGACTGGGCCGCACGCATGCACGAGGAAGACCGCGATCGGGTATTCAATTTTTGTATCTCGCAATCACTGCAAGGCCTGGATCATGAAGCCGACTACCGCGCACTGACGGCTGACGGTGGCTTTGTCTGGATACGCGATGTGGTACATGTGATCCGTACTGAGAACGGCGAGCCCGAGGCACTGATTGGCTTTATGTTTGATATCAGCGAACGCAAACAAACAGAGCAACAATTACTGGATTTGCAAAAACAACTTGAAGTGCTGTCCTATCAGGATAGCCTGACTGGCGTCGCCAACCGCCGCATGTTTGACAGCGTGCTGGAAAAAGAATGGCTGGAAGCCAGCCGACATCAGCAGCCCTTGGCACTGATCATGATCGATATCGACTATTTCAAGCAGTTCAATGATGCTTACGGGCATCTGAAAGGCGATGAGATACTGAAAAAAGTCTCCAGCCTCTTGTCTCATGCCGGCGTGCGTGCAAATGATTTTTTTGCCAGATTTGGCGGCGAAGAGTTTGCCTGGATCTTACCGGAGACCGATCTTGTTTCCGCAGGCAAGATCGCTGAGCGTTGCCGCCATCTGATTTTCAAGGCACAGATTCCGCATGCGCACTCAGCCGTCAGTCAGCTGCTCACCATCAGTGTGGGGGTGGGCAGTATCATCCCCTCAGCAACAGACCAGATGAATGATTTTTTGGCGGATGTAGACAGACTGATGTATCACGCCAAGCATCAAGGCAGAAACCGGATAGTCTTGCAGGAAGAGGTTTAGACCCTAAACGATCGCGGACTGGTTAATGCAGATGCATGGCCTGCTGGATGGCCTGTGTTCTGGCTTCCGCCACCGCTTGTTTGATCTGGGCAGGCGACTGGCATTGTTTGGCAATCGCCCCCGCGTCTACGGTCAAGGCCGCCTGCAATGCATGGCTAAGGTGCTCGGCATCCTCCAGTGGGCATTGCTCTAATCCCAGCCGGCCTCGGCTGTCACATTCACAGGCCTTGAGAAAATCCTCAAAACGGCTGCGCTGTCTGAATGCGTCCAGCTCCTCTAGAAAATGTAGCAGCGTGCTTGCTTTCATTTGCCGCGCCGCATGCAATTTGCCGTGATATTTCGCCACCACCAGTGACAAATCCTTGCAATCATTGGGCACTTTCAGGCGGGCCACGACATCCCTAATCAGATCAACGCTGCGCAACTCATGGCCAATATGGCGCGGCAACACGTCAGCAGGCGTGGTGCCCTTGCCCAGATCATGGGTCAGTGCCGCAAAGCGTACAGGCAGGCTAAAGGCTTGCGTCGCAGCGTAATCAATCACCATCATAATATGGATGCCGGTATCCACTTCAGGATGATAAGTGGCGGTTTGCGGTACACCCCACAAGCGGTCCAGCTCGGGGAAGATGATTTTCAACGCGCCGCAAGCACGCAGCATCTCAAACATGCGGCTCGGTTGGGACTCCATGAGGCCTTTGGCGATCTCTTGCCAGACGCGCTCGGGCACTAGGGCATCCACCTCGCCTGCAGCGACCATCTCGCGCATCAGCAGCATGGTTTCAGGTGCCACAGTAAAATCGGTAAATCTGGCTAAAAAACGGGCAGCACGCAGGATTCTGACCGGATCTTCACTAAACGCGGCTGTCACATGCCGCAAGATTCTTTTTTCAATATCTGCCTGGCCACCGAACGGATCAATCAGTTGACCCTCCGCGGTCTGGGCAATGGCATTCATGGTGAAGTCACGGCGAGCGAGATCTTCCTCCAAGGTCACATCTGGATCGGCGTGAACACTAAAGCCCTTGTAACCTTTGGCGGTTTTGCGCTCGGTACGCGCCAGCGCGTACTCTTGCTGGGTCTGGGGATGTAAAAAAACGGGGAAATCTTTGCCGACTGCGCGGTAGCCTGCGGCCAGCATTTGTTCGGGGCTGGCACCCACCACCACATAGTCACGGTCTTTGACGGGCAGGCCGAGCAGGCTGTCCCGCACGGCGCCCCCTACCTGGTAAATCTGCATGACAGGCAGCCCTGTACGCAATCAACGTCTGGCGTTGATGACACGCCCAGCGGCCGCGCGGAACTGATCATAAGCCCCCCGCGGATTGTTTTTGACCAGATACCCGGAAATCACGGCGAACATATCCGTCGGGACCACACACAATTCGTTGGCCATCGGTTGCTGGCACACATTATCGACCTGCATGGATTTGACGTTATCGCGTGAGATCAGCTTGATGGGCAACAGCTGCATAAAGCTGCCTTGCAGCAGGGACATGCGCAGGCTCAAGCCCAGGATGGGGCGCTGCACATGGATGGTTTTCATGACCGCCTCAATGATTTGCTGCAAGGTCATGATGGCGGGGCCACCCAGCTCATAAGTCTTGCCATAGGTCGCAGGTTCATCGACAGCATTCACCATGGCGGCAGCGACGTCTTCCACCCAAATCGGCTGGAACTTGGCATTGGGCATGGCCAGTGCCAAAACGGGAATCCATTGGATCAGCTTGGCGAACAGGTTGATAAAGCGGTCACGCGTGCCAAAAATGACTGAAGGCCGGAAGATGGTCACATGCAGTTTTTTGCTGAACGCCATGACGGCACTGTCCCCCGCGGCCTTGCTGCGCAAATATTCACTGGGGGCGCTGGCAGAAGCCTGCAGGGCGCTCATATGCAGCAAACGCTGAATCCCCAACGCTTCGCACAATTGCGCGACCTGGCGTGGAAACTGGTGATGCATTTTTTCAAAGGCGTTATCACGGGTTTGATGCAAGATACCAATCAGGTTAATCACCACATCACTGCCCTGCAATTGCGCCTTGAGGGCGGCGTGATCATGAATATCACACTCAACCACCTGCACATTAGGCAGCAAAATCAAGTGCTTGGCCTGCTCGCGACGCCGCGTCAGCACTTTGACTTGGTAACCGGCCTGATCTAGCCTGGCGACCACACTGCTACCAACAAAACCGCTACCACCCAACACTGTGACTGTCTTCATTTGCTTGTTCCTGATGCGTCTTGCGTTAACTGAGTTCGTATTTGCTTATTGTACCGAAAAACCGCCGCTTACTCTTGCTCTGAAATCGTGATCGTGGTGGTGACCGTGTCAGCCTCTGCCACACTGCGTGCGGGGATCGTCCCCAGACGTTTCTTGAGGGTCACCACCGGCAAGCCCAACCGCGCAGCGTACATATGCGCATTGGCCAGCACTTTTTTCACATAATTGCGCGTCTCGCTAAACGGGATGGTTTCGGCATAAATTGCGCCTTCGAGTGGCGTACTGGCCGCCCAGCGCCGTGCACGGCTCGGGCCGGCATTGTAGGCGGCGGTGGCCATCACCTCCTGGCCATTAAACGTATCCAGCGTGTAGCGCATGTAATAAGTGCCCAGATTCACATTGGTTTCGATGTCATGCAGCATGCCATCATGGTAGCTATTCAAGCCGAGTTTTTTGGCGATCCATTTGGCGGTAGCAGGCATCACCTGCATTAAACCACCTGCGCCCACCGATGACTTGGCGTAGTGCATAAACCGGCTCTCCTGTCGGATAATGCCATAGACCCAGGCTTCATCAATCTCCCGGCTGCGAGAGGCTTTCTGCAGGTAATCGCGGTAGGGCGTGGGGTAACGCAACTCAAAATTATGGGTACGGCTGGTTTTGTCTGCCGCCAGCACCGCCAGGTCAAACCAGCCTTTCAGCATGGCATATTGTGCGGCGACAATGCGTCCGGGATCATCCAGCGCTTCCAGCAAGTACATCCACTCCAGCCTGGCCTCGTAGCGTGCCTCGACGTCAAACAAGGCTTCCATACGTTTGACTGCCGGTTGCCGTGAAAACTGCCGGACTTCGTCGTCAGCGGGTTGATAAGTGGCCGTCGGCTCACCCAGCATTGGCCCCAACTCTTCAGCGGCCAGCCAGCCATAAAAATGCCGTTCCTGCGAGAGTTTGGCCAACAAGGCATTGGCTTCTGCAGGCGTCCCCTTCATCAGCAGCGCACGGGCTTTCCAGTACCGCCAGGCGGCCTCTTCGGCCAAGACCGGCGGCATGTCAGAGATCACTTTCAGCAGCTGGTTCCAGTCCTGCTGACGCAAAGCGGCCCGTGCATACCATTCCCACTGCTCGTTATTGAGCACAGAGGCAGTCACCTTGTTAAAACTTTGCAAGGCTTCCGGCGCGTGTTTACGTGCCGCCTCGAGTGCGATATAAGCCTGAACCAGTTGTTTTTCTTCAGCATCCAGCAAGCCGTTATGTTTTTGATAACTGGCCCGCGCGACCTCGATCTCAGCCTTGGCCTGTCTATGGATGATATACATATACAACGCCCGGCCATAAGCGCTGCGGTCCTGAATCGTGCCTTTTTTCAGCGCCAACGCCGGGTTTTGCGTGACTTCGTCCAGTTGTTTAAACAGCGCAGCATCTGTTTTGCTGCTGCGTTTGGCCATTGTTTTGGCCAAGCCGGGCTTGTTGGCAAACAGCGCGTCCCGATACAGGGTCAGTAACAACTTCTCGTCGAGCACGCCCACTTGCTGCAAGGCTTCCAGCATGCCCTGACAATCGGGCGGCAGGTCTTTGCCCGCCAGCAACAGTTTCTTGCCGTCCTCGTAGGCATTCGGATCATCCATGGCGATCCCGGCCTGAATCTGGTAACACTGGTTACCCACATCGTTGAGGCTGTAATACATGGGCATTTGCGCACGCATTTCAATAAACTGGTCCCAGAACTGCAAGCGGCCCAGTCGTTTCAACCACAGCTCACGCACCCGCTGCGACAGCAAGGATTCATTGTTTTCCTGCAAAAACGCCTGCACCTGGTTGTAAGAGAGTTGATCCAGCGTGAGGATCATCTGCCAGTATTGCAGATAAGGCAGCAACGGCGAGCGCTTTTGCCTGAGCGTATCAGTAGCTTCGGATAATTGGGCGAGGTTTCTGGTTTGATAGGCCTGTTTGGCCTGTGCATAGACCTCGGCGTCGCCAGCAAATGCAGCGGTCGCCACAATGAACAGCGCAGCAGCCAGTGCCACGAAAAAGGGGAATCTAGTCTTCATGCATTAACGATCACGTGATGGCGTGATCAATTTCAAATTCTGGCCAATCGACTGAGGAAAAAGAACAACAGCAACAACAGGATGACCACAAACCCACCGCGCCAGACTGCCTTGAGCCAGCGCCAGTAGCGTGGCTGCCCGGTCTGCCAGCTCAGCAAGCCCAGGATCAGGGTGCTCAACACCAGCACGGCAAACAAGATTCGTATCCACCACATTGTGATCTGCCTGGACGCGGTTTACGCCGGTAACAGCGGCGCCGGACTAAAATAGTCGCGTTGTTTAACAAAGCCAACTGGGGCATGGGCGTCGTTATCAAACGTACAGTATTCCCAGGCGCTTTCATCGGCCAGCAGGGCGCGCAGTAACTGGTTATTCAAAGCGTGGCCCGATTTGAACGCAGTAAACTGTCCGACAATCGGATAGCCCAGAATATACAAGTCGCCAATCGCATCGAGGACTTTGTGTTTGGCGAATTCGTCTTCATAACGCAAGCCACCGCCGTTGAGGACTTTGTATTCATCCAGCACAATCGCGTTATCGAGGCTGCCGCCTTTGGCGAGCCCATTGGCCCGCAGGTATTCGACCTCATGCATAAAGCCGAATGTGCGTGCACGGCTGATCTCGTCCACATAGCTCTGGCTGTCGTAATCAATGGTGACCGTTTTGCCAGAAAACTCGAACACGGGATGTGCAAAATCAATGGTAAATTCGGCTTTAAAGCCATGGTGCGGCGTAAATTTTGCCCATTTATCGCCTTCGCTTACTTCTACCGGCTTGAGGATACGCACGAATTTTTTCGGTGCCTCCAACTCAGCCAGTCCGGCCGTTTGCAACAGATAGATAAACGGTCCCGAGCTGCCATCCATGATGGGCACCTCGGCGGCCGTCAGTTCTATCAATACATTGTCTACCCCCAAACCGGCGAGGGCAGACATTAAATGCTCCACGGTAGCCACGCGCGCACCTGAAAACTCTAGGGCGGAGCTCAGGCGAGTGTCATTCACTGCCGTCGGGGCGACCCGCATGGCAGGCGCATCGGGCAAATCGATGCGCTGGAACACCACTCCGTGATCGGCGGGCGCAGGCTTGAGCGTCAGCGTGACTTTTTCACCGCTGTGCAGCCCAACGCCAGTGGCGCTGATCGATTGTTTAAGCGTGCGTTGCTTTAACATGGTTTTCTCTACTGTTAATGATTGGCGACATTATAAGCCAATCGCTGTACTCACTCATGATTCATCTGGCCTTCCCTGTGTTGCACCCGGTTCCGCCAGGGGTATCATTAGTCAGCCTGCTTGCGCAAAAATGCCGGAATATCGTATTCCTCAATCCCGGAGTTCTTCATGGCTTCGACCTGCGCACGACGGCTGTTGCTGGTGAATACGGCTGGCTCGTCTTCTTCAACCGTGTTGAAGATCGGCTGGTTAGTCGTACCATCACGCAGGGTCGTCATCACTTTGAGCTCAGGTTTGGCCTGGCGTTTGCCCACGGAACCGTTCAAGCCAGTGGCCACCATGGTCACACGCAGGTTATCGCCCATGCTTTCATCCATCACGTTACCGACGATCACGGTCGCATCTTCTGCGGTGAATTCCTTGATCGTGTTCATCACGTCATAGTATTCACGCATCTTGAAGCTGCCGCTAGCGCTAATGTTCACCAGCACGCCACGCGCATTGGCCAGATTCACGTCTTCCAGCAATGGGCTGGCAACCGCTTGTTCTGCGGCAATCCGTGCACGGTTCGGACCGCTGGCTTCTGCAGAGCCCATCATTGCCATGCCCATTTCAGACATCACGGTGCGTACGTCAGCAAAGTCCACGTTCACCAGGCCTGGGCAGTTGATGATTTCAGCGATGCCAGACACGGCATTGTGCAAAACGTCATTGGCTGCACGGTAAGCTTCTACCACGGTCACGTCTTCACCCAGCACGTCCATCAGCTTTTCGTTAGGGATAACGATAAGAGAGTCTACATATTGGGAAAGTTCTTCCAGACCTTCCTGTGCGACCTTGGCACGTTTGCCTTCAAAGGCAAAAGGCTTGGTCACCACGGCCACGGTCAGGATGCCCATTTCACGCGCCACTTCTGCAATGATCGGTGCAGCCCCAGTACCAGTCCCGCCACCCATGCCTGCGGTAATAAACAGCATGTCTGCACCATCAATCGTTTCGGCAATACTGTCGCGGTCTTCCAGCGCGGCTTCGCGACCGATTTCCGGTTTGGCACCAGCGCCCAGGCCTTTGGTAATGTCAGAACCAATTTGCAGCACGACTTTGGCATGGCTCTTTTTCAAGGCCTGCATATCCGTGTTGGCGCAAATAAACTCAACGCCTGTCACGCTCTTGGTCATCATGTGCTCTACGGCGTTTCCACCGCAACCACCGACCCCAATCACCTTGATCACGGCGCCATCATTCTCTTTGTCAAAAATCTCAATCATACTCACCCTCCATTGCCTATTATTTGAGTGCTTGGTTTGCCCCGCACACTCGCCCTAAAACACATTAAAAAAACAACAAAAACCTAAAAGTTGCCGGTAAACCAGCGCTTCATTCTTTCAAACAATCTGCCAAATGACCCGGATTGCAGATCGCCTACCATTTGTTTCTCCACCTGCTGTTTGGCCATCAGCAACAAGCCGATGCCAGTGGCATAGCGTGGATTGCCCACCACTTCTGACAAGCCCTCTACATAGCGCGGCACACCCAAACGAACCGGCGTATGGAAAATCTCTTCGCCCAGCTCGACCATGCCGCGCATTTGTGCCGCGCCGCCGGTAATGACGATGCCGGAAGCAATCATGGATTCCATGCCACTGCGGCGCAGCTCTTGCTGCACAAACTCGTAAATCTCTTCGACGCGGTCCTCAATCACCTCGGTCAACGCCTGGCAGGACAACTGGCGTGGCTCACGGCCATCCACCGCAGGCACTTCCACCACTTCGCGTGGGTCGGCCAGCTGGCGCAAGGCACAGCCATGCTTGACCTTGATCTCTTCTGCCGACTGCGTCGGCGTGCGCAAGGCCACCGCGATATCATTGGTAATCTGATCACCCGCAATCGGGATCACTGCGGTATGGCGGATCGCGCCATTCTTGAACACCGCCAGGTCTGTGGTACCGCCACCGATATCCACCAGACATACGCCCAGCTCTTTTTCATCATCAGTGAGCACTGATTCACTGGAAGCCAGTGGCTGCAAAATCAGGTCGCTGACTTCCAGGCCGCAGCGCTTGATGCATTTGACGATGTTTTGTGCCGCGGCAATGGCACCGGTCACAATATGTACCCGCACTTCGAGGCGGATGCCGCTCATGCCCAGCGGTTCGCGCACATCTTCCTGACCGTCGATAATGAATTCCTGGGTCAGGATATGCAGAATCTGCTGGTCTGCTGGCAAGGCAATCGCACGGGCGGTTTCCACCACGCGGTCTATATCCATCTGCGAGACTTCGCTCTCCTTGATTTTCACCATGCCGTGCGAATTGAGGCTTTTCACGTGGCTGCCCGCAATGCCGGAATACACGGTATTGATCTTGCAATCCGCCATCAACTCCACTTCTTCAATCGCGCGCTGAATCGCCTGCATGGTGGAGTCAATATTCACCACCACGCCTTTTTTCAAGCCACGGGAAGCATGCTGCCCGACCCCGATCACTTTCAGGGTGCCTTCCGGCAAAATCTCTGCCGCAATCGCAACAATCTTCGAGGTGCCGATATCCAGCCCCACGATCAAATTTTTATCTTCTCTGACTCTACTCATGTGTTTTCCTTGACCTTCTTTCTGGCAATGTGCCGCCTACGCCCCAGGCCGTGGCATGCGCAAGGCAAAGCCATTCGGGTAGCGTAAATCGGCATAACGCCAGTCGCTCTCTGCAATACTTGCTTGCTGACGGTAAGCTGTCACAAACTGTTGCAATCTTTGTTTCGCGGCTTCTCGCCCCAGCATCATCTGGCGGCCATCCGCTGTTTTAATTTCCCAGGCACGGCGCGAGGACAGGCTCAGTTGCTGTATCTGTAGCGGTGTGCCTGCTAGCATCTGTGCAAAACTGGCATAGCCTTGCGCCACTTCTTTCACGGCATCGCCCGGCCCATAAAAGGTGGGCAATTGCTCATCTGAGGCGGCCTGAAACAGTTCGCCATGCTTGTTGACCAGTGCCACGCCGCCCCAACGGCCCAGGGCCTGATGCTCTTCAATCTGTACCACAATGGTGTCTGGCCACTGGCGACGGACGGCCACCTTGCGCGCCCAGGGCAGCTTTTCAAAAGCGGTACGCGTGCGTTGCAAATCCAGCGTATAAAAATTGCCCTTCAGGTATTTGCGCACAATCAGCTGGATCTGCTCATGGTTCACATGGTCGAGGTTGCCCTCCACCTGTACTTGCTTGACCGGGAAGATGGGCAAATGCAACACCACAAACAACAAGGCGTACAACAGCATCACCACTGCCAGTGAAAACAGCAGATTGGCGATCCAGTTCAGCAATGTTGGTCTATCCCACATCGTCTCAGTCGTCCTCGTTACGCGTCACGCAGGGTTTGTTGCAAAATACGGATCACCAAGGCATCAAAGTCCATGCCGGCCGCTTTCGCTGCCATCGGCACCAGGCTGTGATCGGTCATGCCCGGGCTGGTATTCACCTCCAGAAAATAGTGTTTACCGGCCTCATCCATCAAAAAGTCCACCCGTCCCCAGCCTTTGCAGCCCAGCACCTTGAAAGCCTGCACGGCTTCGGCCTGGATCTGTTGCTCCTGCTCGGCAGACAAGCCACAAGGGCAGCGGTACTCGGTGTCGTCGCGCAAATACTTGGCTTCGTAATCGTAATATTCGTTTTGGGGCACAATGCGCACGATAGGCAGCGCGGTCTCGCCCAGAATGCCGACGGTATATTCACCGCCACCGACAAACTGTTCGGCAATCACCAGCGGGTCTGACTGTTTGGCCAATGCATAGGCTGCCTGCAAATCCCCCGCCTGCTTGACCTTGCTGACACCGATGCTGGAACCTTCATTGGCCGGTTTCACAAACAGCGGCAAACCCAGTGCCGTCACGACATTTTCAACATGGGTACTGTCATCCATGAGCACATAGTTAGGCGTAGTCACACCCGCAGCCGTCCACAACAATTTGGTGCGCCATTTATCCATGCCCAGCGCCGACGCCATGACGCCGCTGCCGGTATAAGGGATGCCCATTAACTCAAGCGCCCCCTGTATGGTGCCGTCTTCACCAAAGCGGCCATGCAAGGCAATAAAGGCACGGTCAAACTGCTTGAGCGCCGACAAGTCCTGGCTGGCCGGATCAAAGGCATGCGCATCCACGCCCTGGCGCTGCAAGGCCGCCAGCACAGCCGAGCCACTTTTGAGCGACACTTCACGCTCGCCGGAACGACCGCCGAACAACACGGCCACTTTGCCAAATTGAGACTGACTTGTACTCATGCTTGTAAAACACCTTCCCCAATTACTTTTACTTCTTGCACCAATGCCACGCCCTGTTTGGCGCGCACGGTGGTTTTCACGTGCTCAATCAGGGCTTCAATATCCGCCGCGCTGGCCTGCCCCAGATTCACAATAAAGTTGGCATGCTTTTCAGAGACCTGTGCGCCACCGATGGTGGCCCCCTTCAACCCTGAAGCTTCAATCAGCCGCGCAGCAAAATCGCCTTCAGGATTTCTAAAGGTAGACCCTGCACTCGGCATATTCAGTGGCTGGCTGGCCAAACGCTTGGCCAGCAACTGCTTGATCTGTTCGGCAGACGCCTTGCCATCGCCGGCAGGGACGGCAAACCAGCCGCCCAAAAACCACTCATCTGCCGCCGGATGCGCCACATGACGATAGCTGGGCTGGTATTCTGCTTTCATGCGCGTTTGTACCAAGCCTGCACGGTTAATCGTTTTCACTTCACTGACCCACTGCCAGGTTTCCCCCCCATAACAACCGGCATTCATTGCCAGCGCGCCGCCTACGGTGCCCGGAATGCCAGCCATAAACTCGGCCCCAACGCGGTCCTGGCTGGCCGCAAAGCGCGCCAGCTTGGCACAGGTCACGCCAGCATCCGCATAAATACGCTCACCGTGCATCTCCAGCGCTTGCAGCGCCTGATGCATGACCACCACTGTGCCGCGCACTCCGCCATCCCTTACCAGCAGGTTGCTACCCAGGCCAATAAAAGTCAGCGGCTCGCTGGCCGATAATTGCTGCAAAAACTGCTGCAAGGCTTCTACGCTGTCAGCCAGCACCAGGCGATCCGCCGGGCCGCCGACACGCCAGCTGGTATAGCGGGCCAAAGGCTCGTTCTTGAGCACTTGCAAGCCTGAGGTTTTCACACGGGTGGCACTCATACGCTAGCCAGCTCCCTTGTTTTGGCCGCCACGCTACCGATATTGCCAGCGCCCATCACTACCACCACATCGCCAGGCAACACACTCTCAAGAATGGCTGCCGGCAGTTCTTCGGTGGTTTCCACAAAGCGAGGCTCCACCTTGCCGTTGACGCGGATGGCGCGGATCAGGCTGCGCGTATCCGCCGCCACAATCGGTGATTCGCCTGCCGAATACACTTCGGTCAACAGCAAGGCATCCACGGTCGACAACACTTTTACAAAATCTTCAAAACAGTCGCGCGTGCGGGTATAGCGGTGCGGCTGGAAGGCCAGCACCAGACGGCGACCCGGGAAGGCGCCGCGCGCGGCTGCAATCACCGCCTGCATTTCAATCGGGTGATGTCCGTAGTCATCCACCAGCGTGAAGTGGCCGCCATTGACCGGGATTTCACCATAGCGCTCAAAACGGCGGCCTACGCCCCTGAATTCAGCCAGGGCCTTGAGGATGGCGGCATCCGGCACATTCAACTCAGTAGCAATCGCAATTGCCGCCAGCGCATTCAGCACATAGTGGTGGCCGGGCAGGTTCAAGGTCACCTCATTACGTACGGTCACGCCGTTTTTGCGCACCAGGGTGAAATGCATCTTGCCGTTGTCGGCAATGATGTTTTCCGCGCGAATCGCAGCTTCTTCGTGCGTGCCATAGGTGGTCACTGGCCGGGTGACGCGCGGCAGGATTTCACGCACATTGGCGTCATCGATGCACAACACAGCCATGCCCCAGAAAGGAATCTGCTGCAAGAACTCGACAAACGCGGTTTTGAGTTTGTCAAAACTGTGCTCGTAAGTGTCCATGTGGTCCTGGTCGATATTGGTCACCACCGCCATGATCGGCGTCAGGTGTAAGAACGACGCATCAGACTCATCGGCCTCTACCACGATCAATTCACCGGTACCCAAGCGCGCATTGGCGCTGGCCGCTTCAAGCTTGCCGCCAATGACAAAGGTCGGGTCCATGTCGGCCTCTGCCAGAATGCTGGCAATCAGGCTGGTAGTGGTGGTTTTGCCATGCGTGCCTGCCACGGCGATGCCTTGCTTGAAGCGCATGAGTTCGGCCAGCATGACCGCACGCGGAATCACGGGCACTTTGCGCGCACGCGCGGCGATGATTTCCGGGTTTTCTTCATTGATCGCACTGGATACCACCACCACATCTGCATTGCCAAGATGCTCGGTGGCATGGCCCTGAAACACGGTGGCGCCAAACCCTTGCAAGCGTCTGGTGGTGGCATTGCTGGCCAGGTCTGACCCGCTGACTTCAAAGCCCAGGTTCAGCAGCACTTCGGCAATGCCGCTCATGCCCGAGCCGCCGATGCCGATAAAATGAATTTTTTTGACTTTATGTTTCATAGTGCTTTAAGTTTTCCGTTGTTCTCGGCCAGTTGCTGGCAAATCGCTGCCACCTGGCGCGTGGCCTGTGGCCTGGCCAATGCGCGCGCTTTTTGCGCCATCGCCAGGCAAGTGGCTCTATCCAGTGTTTGCAACAAGGCGGCCAATGACCCAATGTCCAGGTCACGCTGTTGAATCAGCTGCGCCGCGCCTGCTTGTGCCAAATACGCGGCATTGGTGGTCTGGTGATCATCCACCGCAAACGGGAAGGGCACCAGAATGCTGGCAGCGCCCACATTGGCCAACTCCGCCACGGTCAGGGCTCCAGCCCGGCAAATCACCAGATCTGCCCAGGCATACACTTCTGCCATGTCATGAATAAAGGCGCGGCAATCAGCCGCCACACCTGCCTCGGCATAGGCTTTTTTCAAAGCCTCAATCTGTTTTTCACCAGACTGATGAATGATCTGTGGCCGCGCATTGGTCGGCAACTGCGCAAAAGCCTGTGGCAACAAGGTGTTCAATGCCACCGCGCCCAAACTGCCGCCAACCACCAGGACCCGCAACACGCCGTGATGCTCGGCAAAGCGCTGTTCTGGCGTGGGCAAGGTGGTAATGCCTTCACGTACTGGATTACCGACCATTTCCCCTTTGGCCCCCAACGCATTGGGGAAGCCGGTCAATACCCGATTTGCCAGCTTGGCCAGCACTTTATTGGTCAAGCCAGCCACCGAGTTTTGCTCATGAATCACCAGCGGCACGCCAGCCAGCTTGGCCATGACGCCGCCTGGAAAAGCGGCAAAGCCGCCCATGCCCAGGACCACATGTGGTTGATACTGCTTGATCGCCGCCCGTGCCTGTGAAAATGCACGCGCCAGTTTGACTGGCAATGTCACCCAGCCCATGAGGCCTTTACCGCGCACGCCTTGCATGGTCATCATGGCTTTTTCATAGGGTTTGTCTGCAATCAGGCGGTTTTCCATGCCCCCCTCGGTGGCCAGCCAGACAATTTGCCAACCTTGTGCATGCAAGGCATCGGCCACGGCCATCGCAGGATACACATGGCCGCCAGTGCCGCCCGCCATCACCAGTAATGTGTATGCACGGGTCATGACTGCAAGCCTTTCTGCAGACGTCTGTTCTCGAAGTCAATGCGCAGCAACACCGACAAAGCGATGCAATTGGCCAAAATGCCGCTACCACCGTAAGACAACAGTGGCAAAGTCAGGCCTTTGGTTGGCAACAGGCCCATGTTCACGCCCATATTGATAAAACCCTGCACGCCCATCCAGACGCCGATGCCTTGTGCCAGCAAGGCCGAGTAATAACGCTCATTGGCAACGGCTTCTTTGGCAATGCTAAAGGCGCGGATCACCAGCCAGGCAAACAACCAGACCACGACCAGCACACCCACATAGCCCAGCTCTTCCGCCACCACGGCCAGTAAAAAGTCAGTATGTGCCTCTGGCAGGTAGAGCAGTTTTTCCACACTGCCGCCCAGACCCACGCCCCAAAACTCACCGCGACCAAACGCGATCAGGGCATGCGATAACTGATAGCCGGTATCAAATGGATCATCAAACGGATTCAAAAAGCCTTTCATGCGCTCCAGACGATAGGGTTCCATCACCACCAGACCAATCACTGCCAATGGCAAGGCGCCCAGCATGGCCAGAAACACCTTGAGATTGACGCCCCCCAGCCACATGATGGAAAACGCAATCGAGGCCGTGACAGCAAACGCGCCAAAATCGGGCTCTTTCAACAGCAGCACGCCGACAAACACCATCACACCCAGCATGGGTAAAAAGCCCTTTTTAAAGCTGTGCATGCTGCTGGCCTTGCGCACGGCATAGTCGGAGGCATACATGGCAATAAACAGCTTCATGAGTTCTGAAGGCTGCAGATTCATGATCAACAGGGAAATCCAGCGGCGACTGCCATTGACCACTTTGCCGATGCCGGGGATCAATACCAGAATTAGCAGCACAATGCCGGCAATAAACAGGTAGGGCGACATCTTTTGCCACCAGGCCATGGGCACTTGAAACACCACGATGGCCGCCCCCAAGCCGACAGAAATATACAAAGCCTGACGCACCAGGAAGTAGGTGCTGTTATGGCCAAACATCTTGCTTGAGTCTGCGTAGGCGATGGAGGCCGAATACACCATGACCATGCCAAACGCCAGCAGTGACAACACCACCCACACCAGCGACTGATCATAGCTGGGCGAGTTATAGCGCTCACGCGACATCATCAACGGCCCAAGCATGCGGCCTCCATCGCTTTCACAGCCTCGACAAATACCTGTGCGCGGTGTTCGTAGTTGCGGAACATATCAAAACTGGCGCAGGCAGGGGACAGCAAGACCGCATCGCCCGCCTCAGCCAGTGTTTTGGCAATATGCACTGCCGCAGTTAGATCAACGGCATCGACCACAGGCAATTGCAAGTGCTGCAAGACCTGTTGAATTTTGGGACCATCACGGCCGATCAACACCACAGCGCGTGCATGGTGCAACACGGCATCACGCAAGGGATTAAAGTCCTGGCCCTTGCCGTCGCCGCCCGCAATCAGCACCACTTTTTGTGGTTTTCCCTGTTTGAGCATGCCGCTGATGGCAGCGCAGGTCGCGCCAACATTGGTGCCTTTGGAGTCATCGTAAAAGTCGACATCCTCAATGTTTGCCACCCACTCCACGCGGTGTGGCAAGCCGGCAAACGACTGCACGGTATGCAGGATGGAAACTTTGTCTATGCCGATGGCCTGCGCCAGCGCAATGGCAGCCAGGGCATTGGCAATATTGTGTTTGCCGCGGATCTGCAGGGTATCGGCTTCAATATAGTGGCGATTACCCGCGCACAGCCAGCCTGCGTCATTGAGGCCGTAATCATTGATGCTAGGGGCCGGGTTAACGCCGAATGAAATCTGCGGTATGGCACCAGCCAAGGCCATGCTGGCAGGATCATCACGATTTACCACGGCAATGCGGGCATGCTGGTAGATACGGGCCTTGGCCTGCGCATAATCGGTCATGCTGTCGTATCTATCCATATGGTCCTCGGACAGATTGAGCACCGTGGCAACATCAACCTCCAGGCTGTGCGTGGTTTCCAGCTGAAAACTGGACAGTTCCAGCACATAAACGTCTGGCGCGGGCATGTGCAGCGTATCCAGCACGGGCAAACCGATATTGCCAGCCACAATGGTATTGAGACCGGCCTGTTTGCAGATTTCGCCCACCAGCGAGGTCACGGTGGTTTTTCCGTTGGAGCCGGTGATGGCAATCACCTTGGCATAAGGGGCACGGAAGCGCGCAAACAGCTCGACATCACCGACCACGGCTTTGCCTTGTGCCATCAGATCGGCCAATACAGGCTCTTTCAGTGCCACACCCGGGCTGGCCACAATCAAATCCATCGCCGCCAGCAAGCTGCTATTAAAAGGTCCAAGATGGTATTCCACCTCGGGAAATTCCTCTTGCAGGCGATCCAGGCCTGACGGATGCGGGCGTGAGTCAAACATCACCACTTCTGCGCCCATACCACGCAGCCAGCGCAACGCCGAGAAGCCGGTATCACCCAGTCCCAGGACAGCAATGCGTTGGTGTTCGAAGTGTTTTTTCATGTGTTTGCCTGACAATGACGTTTTCGTCTTATCTCAATTTCAGAGTGGATAATCCCACCAGCACCAGCATCATGGTAATGATCCAGAAACGCACAACGACCTGTGTCTCTTTCCAGCCCTTTTGTTCGTAGTGGTGATGCAAAGGCGCCATCAAAAAGATGCGTTTGCCGGTCCCAGTCATTTTTTTGGTGTATTTGAAATAAAGCACTTGCGCGGCCACCGAGAAGGTCTCAATCACGAACACGCCGCCCATGATGAACAGCACGATTTCCTGACGCACAATCACGGCGACCACGCCCAGGGCCGCGCCCAGCGCCAATGCGCCGACATCGCCCATGAACACTTCAGCCGGATAAGCGTTAAACCACAAAAAGCCCAAGCCCGCACCAGCCATTGCCGCGCAGAACACCATCAACTCGCTGGCGCCAGCCACATAGGGAATCCCCAGGTATTTTGAAAACACGGCATGCCCGGCGACATACGAGAAAATCGCCAGCGCACTACCCACCATCACGGTAGGCAAGGTCGCCAGACCATCGAGACCGTCGGTCAGGTTGACGGCATTGCTGCTACCGACAATCACCAGGTAGGTCAGCACAATAAAACCGGTGGCACTCAGCGGAAACACCAGGTGCTTGAAGAAAGGCACAATCAGTGTGGTTTCTACAGGGGTGCTGGAGGTCGCGTACAGAAAGCCTGCCACGCCAAAACCGATCAGGCTTTGCCAGAAATATTTTTCTTTGGCAGACAGGCCCTTGGGATTTTTAAAGACCACTTTACGGTAGTCATCGACCCAGCCAACCGCACCAAAACCCAAGGTAGTGATCAACACCACCCAGATAAAGCGGTTATGCAAATTGCCCCAGAGCAAGGTAGACACGGCGATGGCGACCAGAATCAATGCGCCGCCCATGGTCGGCGTACCGGCTTTGACCAGATGGGTTTGCGGGCCGTCATCACGCACGGCCTGACCGACTTTGTATTCGGTCAGCTTGCGGATCATGGCTGGCCCGACCAGAAATGAAATGGCCAAGGCCGTCAGTGTCGCCAGCACGGCCCTGAAGGTGATGTAGTTGAATACATGAAACCCATGCACATCCGAAGCCAGCCATTTTGTTAGTTCTAGTAACATACTCTTCCTATTTCCCCACCTGTTCAGTGGCTTGCGCCTCAACCAACGCCTGTACCACGCGCTCCATTTGCATGAAGCGTGACCCTTTGACCAATACGATATCTTGCGCAGTCACCGCCTGATTTAAGGCCTCGACCAGGCTGTGCAATGACTCAAAATGTTGTGCCTGCGACCCAAACGCCTGCGCAGCGGCTTTAGTCAGGGTGCCCAGTGCATAAAACTGACGTATGCCCCGGTCTTTGGCATAGCGGCCAATCTGTGCGTGCATGGCCTCAGCATCCGCGCCGAGTTCGCCCATGTCGCCCATCACAAACACGGTATTCGCGCCCAGGCTGCTGAGCACATCGAGCGCCGCCTTCATCGAATCCGGATTCGCGTTATAAGTGTCATCAATCAGGCGCGCACCACAGGCCGCGGTTTTTTGTTGCAAACGGCCCTTGACGCCTGCAAACCGGGCCAAGCCTTGCGCCACTTCGGTCAGACTGACACCCGCGGCCAGACAGCTCGCAGCAGCGGCAAGTGCGTTCATCACGTTGTGAGCACCTGGCACGGCCAGCGTGACCTCGACAGACTCATCTTGAAAGCTAAGCTTGAACTGACTGTCACCATCCAGCATTTCACCGTGCACATCGGCGGCCTGCTGCATGCCAAAGCTCAACACCCGGCGCGCAGGATTCAAGCCGCGCCAGTAATCGGCAAAGTCGCTATCGGCATTGATCACGGCGACCGCGTCCGCAGCCAATCCGGCAAAAATTTCGCCCTTGGCCTTGGCAATGTTTTCCCGCGACCCCAGTTCACCAATGTGCGCAGTGCCCGCATTATTGATGACCGCCACATTTGGCCGCGCCAGACGCGTCAGGTAATCAATCTCACCGAGATGATTCATGCCCATCTCGATCACGGCGCACCGGTGCGTTGCGCGCAAACGCAACAGGGTCAGCGGCATGCCGATATCGTTATTAAAGTTACCGGCGGTGGCCAACACCAGATCGGTGCCGCCGACATGCACTTGCATAATCGCGGCAATCATTTCTTTGGTGGTGGTTTTGCCGTTACTGCCAGTGACCGCAATCAGTGGCAATGCCAATTGCTGGCGCCACCAGCTGGCCAGCTGGCCTAACGCCAGGCGGGTGTCTTTCACCAGCACGGCAGGCAAATCGGTCTCTACGGGCTTGCTGATCAGCGCTGCCACCGCGCCTTGCGCAGCCACTTGCGGCAAAAAGTCATGGCCGTCAAATTTCTCACCCGGCAAGGCCACAAACAATTGCCCGGGCAGTACGCGGCGACTGTCGGTATCTACCGAAGTCACTGTGACGTCGTTGCCCAGCAAAGTGCCTTGCAATACGCCGGCGATGGTTTTCAGCGCAATCATGCGTTCACCTTTTTCTTCAATGCGCTTTGTACCCACTCCGCATCACTGAACGGATAGCGGATGCCCTGGATTTCCTGATAGTCTTCATGCCCCTTGCCAGCCACCAACACCACGTCGCCTTTGCCCGCCTGGCTAACCGCCAATGCAATCGCCTTGGCACGGTCAGTCTCGACCGCGGCTTCACGGCGCATACCCTCGGCAATCGCCGCAATAATGGCGTAGGGATTCTCACTGCGCGGATTGTCATTGGTCATCAACACCAGATCGGCCAATTCATCAGCAATGCGCCCCATTTCACTGCGCTTACCACTGTCACGGTCACCGCCACAGCCAAATACACAAGTCAGCTTGCCGCGGGTTTGCATGCGCAAGGTATGCAGGGCTTTCTCCAGCGCGTCTGGCGTATGGGCATAATCCACCACCACCAGCGGCAGGTCGCCACCACCAAACATCTGCATGCGACCAGCCACCGGCACCAGCCCCGAGACCGCCTGCAAGGCGGCAGGCAAGGCTACCTGGTTGGCCAGCAGGCTGCCCAGTACCGCCAATGCGTTATACACGTTGAATTGGCCCAGCGCGTGCAATTGCACTTCGCCAATGCCATGCGGTGTACGCACCTTGATTTCAAAACCGGTGGCATGCATGGTCACGGCCGTGGCACAAATATCTGCCTCTGGTTGCAAACCATAACTGATCACGGTTTTGCCCTGCTTGCGCAGTTCGGCAATCAAGCTGGCACCAAAGGCATCATCCAGATTGATGACCGCAGCTGACAGGGTCTGCCAGTCAAACAATTTGCGTTTTGCAGCCTGATAAGCCTCCATGGTCAGGTGGTAATCCAGATGATCACGCGTCAGGTTGGTGAATACAGCCACATCAAAGGCCACCCCATTCACACGCCCCTGATCCAGGCCATGCGAAGATACTTCCATCGCCACCATCTGCACTTGGTCCAACACAAAGTTGGCCAGCATGTTTTGCAACTCTACCGGGCCCGGGGTAGTGTTTTGCGTGGGCTGCAAGTCTTCGAGTACGCCATTGCCCAGTGTGCCAATCACAGCAGACTGCCGCTGCAAAAAGCGGTAAGCCTGCGCCAGCCAATGCGTGACCGTGGTTTTGCCGTTAGTACCGGTAACACCCACACACCACAATTGCTCGGATGGATTTTTGTAAAACTGGCTGGCGATATGGCCCACCTGATATTTCAGCTCGGGAATGGCAATATTGTGGACTTGCCAGTCAGGGTTCCAGTCAAAGCCCTCACTATCCCAGATCACAGTATTCACACCTTTGGCAATGGCATCGGCGATGTAATCGCGGCCATCGCTGTGCTGACCAGGATAAGCGAGGAACAAGCCATGCTTTTCCACCTTGCGGCTATCTGCCGTGATGCCATGGACGGGTGCGGGAATAATGTATTTACTCACATCGCCTCCTTGACTTCAGCCGCATCCGCAGGCGGCGTCACAGGCAGCGCATTGCCGTCTTGCGGGATCACCAGCATACGCAACACATCATTCATCACCGCGCTAAACACCGGCGCCGCCACACTACCTCCGTAGTATTCGCCATTGCTCGGTTCGTCTATCATCACCGCCATAATCAGGCGCGGATTAGAGGCTGGCACCATGCCAACAAACGAACCCACATATTTGTCGTGCTCATAGCCATGGTCACCGAGTTTGTGCGCCGTGCCGGTTTTACCCGCCACGCGGTAACCAGTGACTTGCGCTTTGATCGCGGTGCCGCCAGGCTGCACAACCAGCTCCAGCATCTCCTTGACCGAATTGGCCACTTTGGCTGAAAACACCTGACGCCCGACAGGTGGCTCGGAGAGTTTATTCAGAGTCACCGGCAGCAATTCGCCCTCGTTGGCAAACACGGTATAAGCCCGCGCCAACTGCAACAAGGTCACGCTGATACCGTGCCCGTAAGACATGGTGGCCTGCTCAATCGGCCGCCAGGTCTTGTAATCACGCACCTTGCCAGAGGCCTCGCCCGGGAACCCGATTTTGGTCGGAGAGCCAAAGCCGAGTTGCACATAGGTGTTCCACAATTGCTCGCGGTTTAAATCGAGCGCCATTTTGGCCGAACCAACGTTGGAGGACTTCTGGATCACCTGTGACACCGTCAATACCTGATTCGGGTGTGCATCGTGAATGGTGGCGGTCCCAATACGCAAAAAGCCGGGGGCAGTCTGGATTTTGGTATCGGGCTGGTAAGGGCCAAACTCCATGGCTGCCGCCGCAGTGACCGGCTTCATGGTCGAGCCCGGTTCAAAAATATTGACGATGGCCGAGTTGCGCAGCTTGCTGGCGACATTGACCGGATTGTTCGGGTTATAGGTCGGGATATTCACCAAGGCCAGCACCTCGCCGGTTTTAGCATCCAGCACCACCGCTGCGGCCGCTTTGGCTTTGTGTTTTTCAACCGCACGCGACAACTCGCGGTGCACCACATATTGCACGGTGCGGTCTATGCTGAGTACCAGATCCTGACCATCATGCGGCAGTTTGACCGCGACCAGATCCTCGACAACATGCCCCTTGCGGTCACGCACAAAGTCACGCTTGCCCGGCGTGCCAGACAGAACATTGTTGCGATAGAGCTCCATGCCCTCTACGCCGGTGTCATCCACGCCCGTGAAACCGACGATATGCGCCGCCACTTCTGCCGCTGGGTAGAAGCGTTTGTATTCTTTTTGACTGAATACGCCGGGCACTTTCATCGCCATCACCTGTTTTGCCACATCGGGCGCCACTCTCCGTTTGATATACACAAATTCTTTTTTCTTTTTCTGCAACTTCTGTTGCAGCTCTTTGGGCGGCATCTCGAGCAATTTCGCCATTTGCTTGAGCTGTGCCGCCGTAAACTGTACGTCGGTCGGGTTAGCCCATACCGACTCCACTGGCAAGCTGATCGCCAATGGCTTGAAGTTACGGTCATAAATCTTGCCGCGATGTGGCATCAACACCACTTTGCGCCGCGAAAACGCCTCACCCTTTTTAATCAGGTAATCCTTATGCAAGGTTTGCAGGTAAAACCCGCGCCCCAGCAACAGGACAAAACTCAATAGCAGCAAGACCAGCAGCGTTCTTCTGCGCCAGGCCGGCAGCTTGACCAGCTTGTGTTGGCTTTCCTTAAGCAACATGACTGTTGATCCTCGTCACGCCTGCTCAGGGCGCCGCTGGCGCATCCAGCAGAATGACCTGCGTTTGCTGCATGCTCGGGCTGTGCATATGCAAACGGGTGGTCGCAAACTCTTCCAGGCGCGAATGCATGGCCCAGGTGCTCTGCTCAATTTGCAACTGGTCATACTCGGTCATGTACTGCTTGGTCAGCATTTCTTGCCGGTCCAGCTCAAAATACAGTTTGCGCGCCTTGTATTGGGCCGTGACCACACCCAGCGCCATCGCAATCGTCAATGCAAACAAAATCAAATTGAGCCGGATCACTGGTCTAAGCCTTGTTCAAACGATGGCATCATTTAACTACTGCACCGTGGTGCGTTCAGCCACGCGCAAAACCGCGCTGCGTGAACGTACATTTGCTGCCACTTCAGCCTTGCTTGGCTTGATCGCCTTGCCCACGGGCATCATGCGCGGCTGTGGCAAGTCTTTGGCGCGTACAGGCAAGCCTGCGGGCAGGTTGTCGCGATCGGCTTCCGACTGAATAAAGCGTTTGACGATGCGATCTTCCAGCGAATGGAAGCTGATCACCGCCAGACGGCCTTGCGGGCGCAACAAACGTAAGCAATCCGGCAACACTAGCGAGAGTTCCTCAAGCTCTTGATTGACGAAAATCCGTAAAGCCTGAAATGTGCGCGTTGCAGGGTTCTGGCCCGGCTCATTCTTGGGGATGGCGCCTGCCACGATCTTGGCAAGTTGTCCTGTAGTGGTGATGGCATGCCCATCTTCGCGCTCTTTAACAAGCGCCCTTGCAACCTGCTTAGCAAACCGTTCTTCACCATAATCTTTAATCACCTCCACCAATTGTTTTTCTGGCATTTCAGCCAGCCACTGCGCCGCAGTCTTGCCGCGGCTTTGATCCATACGCATATCCAGCGGCCCGTCAAAACGGAAACTGAAACCACGCTCACCCTCATCAATCTGTGGCGACGAAATCCCCAGATCGAGCAAAATGCCATCCACCGCCTGCACACCCAACGACTCAAGCACCTCCGCCATGGAGGAAAAATGCGCATGCACCATGCTAAAACGCGCATCGGCAATCGCCTGCCCATGCGCAACAGCCGCCAGATCACGGTCCAGCGCGATCAAACGGCCTTCACTACCCAGCTGGGAAAGAATGCGGCGACTATGTCCGCCACGGCCAAACGTCCCGTCCACATACACGCCATCCGCCCGCACATTCAAGGCGTCCACCGCCTCATGCAACAACACGGTGATATGACTGGCGGCGGCTGGTGACACTGACGTTTCCGTCAAGGACGCGGGCGCTGACTTCGCGCCCCGCGTCATAGCGAGAATCCTTCGAGTTCTTGTGGAATCTGTAATTGATCCGCCGCCATCAGGCTTTCCAGCTGCTGATCCCATGCGGCCAGATCCCACAATTCAAAATGACTACCCTGCCCGACCATCATCACTTCCTTGTCGAGCTTGGCAAATTTGCGCAGTACAGCATTCACCAGCAAGCGGCCCGCAGAATCCAGATGCATCACATCTGCCTGACCGACGATCATGCGCTGAATACCACTGGTTTGAGGATTAAAACTGGACAAACTGGTCAGCTTGGTCTCAATCGGCTCCCAAGCTGCTTTGGGATACAAAATCAGGCAACGGTGAGGATGCGCAGTCAGCACAACCTCCCCCTGCCCACCGGCCGTCAGGGCGTCACGATGCTTGGCCGGCACACTTAGCCGCCCCTTCGCATCCAAACTCAACTGTACCGCCCCGCGAAACATCAATTTTGATCCTTAACCCTATTTCTTGTTGAAAAAAGGAATAATTTCCCACAATTCAACACAAAATCACCCTTTTGCACACTATAGATAAAAAAAAAGTGCTTGGCAAGCACTTTGGGTGAAAAAATCTCTTTTAAAGACAATGACTTAGAGCATTTTAACAAAGCAATTCAAATCAACGCATTGGCGCAATTAATACATAAAGTTGTTTAATAAGGATAGCTATCCCATTGAAATTATTGAATAATTAAAAAACAGTATTTTCTGGCGATTTTTTAGGCAAAAAATAGGTCTAGGCAAGCATGTCCGCCATCCCACATACACTCTTTTGATGAAACTTTCCCCACGCTTAAACTTCCTGATTTTAGGGACAGCGATTTTGCTGGCCATGCAATGGCATACCTGGTGGTTTTACCTGAACCCGCCACCAGATTTTAGCCATGGGCAAGTGGTGCTCTACGCCACCGACTGGTGCCCCTATTGCGAAAAAACGCGCGCACTGCTGGCAACGAAAGGCATTCACTATAAGGAAATGAATATCGAAACCTCAGAAGAAGCGCGCAGCCAATACCAGCGGCTGGCGGCAAACGGCGTCCCCGTCTTATTAGTGGCAGGAGAGGTGGTGCGTGGCTACCACCAGCAGAGAATGGAAGCCCTATTGGATGCCTGGCAACGGGAACACAAACCAGCGGCTCTAACCAAAGAATACGACTGACGCTAAACCATTAACAATGCCTGACATGCGCTTATTTAGCCTAAGGCCCTCTCAAACAGACCACTCAGCAATGATAACGCTATAAACATATAGGAAAACTTCCTTAAAAAAGATATGCTTTTGCAAAATTGGCCCATGCATCCCTGTTTAATCGCCCAATCAAATAGGCTGTAAAAGCGGTATAACTGGCGGGTCCGAATACATAGTTAAAAAGTTAACTTATCAATTAGACCCTAGCCAAAATTAGACCCCAGTCATGCCACCGATGATATTCCGCACAATCCGTTTACTCCCACTTCTTTTAATGGCACTGAGCCTGCCAGTGCGGGCAACCAATGGCATTCTGCTCATTGGTTACGGCGCTGAATCCACCCTCATGGGCGGAGCGGATACCGCTGTGGCACGGGATACCAGCGCACTGAATACCAACCCGGCCGGGCTGGTGCAAATCAAAAGCAAGCAGTTCGATGCTTACGGCTCAGTGCTGCGCACCACCCATCTCGAACAGGTTGACGGGCGCAACGACCAACACGCAGATAATCGTTACACCTTATTAGCTGGTGGCGGATATGCACAAGCACTGGAGGATCTACCCTGTACTGCGGGCATCGGCTTTTTTACCCAAGGCGGGGCCGGGGCGGTGTTTAAGCATATCAACACGCCGTTTGGCACCAATGACGAAATGTACTCTTTGTTTGGTATCGCCAAAATCACGCCGGGCATGGCTTGCCAGGTGAATGACCGTTTATCCGTCGGCGCCGTACTGAGCATCAATTACGCCAGCATCAAGCAAGGTTTTTTTTACAACACCTCTGTCCCGAACGTATTTTCAGGGTTTAAAAACAAAGGTGCAGATACGATACGCCCAGGGTTTAAGGTAGGCGTGCAATATCGACTGGATGAGCAATGGACACTGGGCTTTAGCTACACCGAAAAAACAGAATTGCCACTGACTGGCGGGACATCATTGGTGAATAATGGCGCATCTGGGGTGGTCCGTTATCGTGACTTGAGCATTAAGGGCTTTGCTCTGCCGCGCGAGGTAGCAATTGGTGCTGCATTCAAACCGGATGACCGTTGGCTGCTCTCCGCCAAAATCAACTGGATACAATGGAGCGATGCCATTAAGGATGTCACCACCACCTGGCAAGATCCTGACAACTCATCAGCAGCGAGTCAACTGAGAACGGTCAACCCGCAGAACTGGCATGATCAACTGGTCTATGCCCTGGGCGCGGCCTATCGCTACGACGACAAAACGACGCTATATGCAGGTTACAACTATGGTAAGAATCCGGTCCCCAGGCAAAATTCCAGCGCGCTGCTGGCGGCGACCCTAGAACAACACATCACGCTGGGCATGGCTCGCAAGCTTGATGCCAACTGGAAAATCACCAGTGGTATCGAATGGCTGCTGCCCAAAGACGTGACTTACAATAGCAATGTGTTCGGACAAAATACCGAAGCGAATAACGGCGGTTTTTTCCTGCACATGATGCTGAGCAAACAGTGGTAAACAGACACAGGTTAAGCTGAGTTCAGCTTAACCTGCCAGATGACTTTCACTGGACAATGGCGCAAGCCCTTAATGTCCCTGACCGCTCTTGAGAATGTCAGTATTAAATCCAAATACCTTGCCCGCCCAGAGAAATATGACCCAGGCGAGCACCCCAAACGGCAAATACCCGGCAAAGCCCAGCAGCGGCATTTCGACATAAATATGTATCACATTCACGTAAGGGATGTCGTATACCCAATAATTAGGGTTGGTGACCGGCAATACGGGATGCGCGCTACCATAGTTCCACACCTCCCAGAACAAGCCGTTAATGATGGCACTCAGCGCCATTAATAGCACTGGACTCCAATTGCCTTTTGCGACATCGGTAAATGGCGTCCAGATGCCACGCATTATCAATATGGCGCTAATGCCGATTAAAGGCGCAATCCACATGGCCCAAAATAATGGATATGGCCAGAACGGCACGGCAGCCAACAAGACAAAGCTCAGGTATAACATCGGCTTGGCCGGCAGTGAGAGCGCTGGACCTTGTGCATAGCGTTCGACAAATTTTGGAAACGCATTAAGCAAGGTATACCACTCAAAAATCGCCGGCCACACCGTGGTATACGCAAACAGAAAAATCCATACGATCTTGGCATGGCTTAATGCAGGGATATCATCCGTATTGGGGTAATACCAGTTACCTAAAGCAAAATAATCAAAATACTCAAAGAAATACCAGCCGCCTAGCGAGACAGCCGCACTGATCAGAAATGTCTTGGGGCGGCTGGCAAACAGCGAGTAGCCGCCCGCATAGCGGAATGTCAGGCCATCGAGCACAAAGATAAATCCCCACCACATGGGGGTGAACGCGTAATACACCAGATCACCAAACGGGGTCGTACGCGCCCACATCAACCACCAGAAAAACAGCGTGACCACCATCCCGGCCCAAAACCACCAAGGCAGGGCGCGCGGGACAGGCTGCGGAGAAGGTGCGACAAGCTTAAAGCCAAACCATTGCGGGAAGATTAAAAAAATCGCGACCGCGGCTTCGAGCAGAGCAATGACAACAAACACGATCAAATTAAAGCCAGGCGGGTCTTCAACAAACTGCGGCGGAAAAATACCGAAGCCAGGCGGAAGATGCGTAGATGGATAAGCAAACCAGGATGAGATCAATGGGATGAGTATCATCGCCAAAATGGTCATCACCAGCGCAGAACGTGTTGTTGCAGCTGCAAACATAAATTCCCCCTTGATTGACTAACAATGTGTTGCCCCAATGCTGCGCACTGATGAACATGGCATCCTTAGCGCAACTGATCTTGCCGTGTTACGGCTCTTGTTTTGTTATTGTATTTTGCGCACGCGCTTATTTTCGTACATGCGCATATCCGCCAAACGCATAAACTCAGAGATATTATCAACCTCATAATAATAGGCGGACCCTGCGCTGGCCCCGGAAAACTCAAACCCCTCACGGCGCATATTTTCAACCGCCTCTTGCAGCGCCTGCTCTACAACGACCACCTCACCTTTGTGACTTAATACGGCAAACTCATCCCCACCCAGTCGATATAAGATGAGCGTACTGCCTAAATAATGCTGGTATTTTTTTGCAAAGCAGATAAGCAGTTCGTCACCTCGGGCATGTCCATAATGATCGTTATAGAACTTCAACCCATCCAGATCAATAAAGGTCAGGCTACTCTGCATGGGTAGCCGATCCAGCGCTTTTACAAACGCATAGCGATTAGGCAGGCTAGTTAAAGCATCCGAATTGGCTACTTTCTCAGTCATGCCCAGCGCCTCTAATGCCTCTTCTTTTTCTTTATGCAATTGGGCAAATTGAAAAGAAAGCACCAACGCCAGCAATACCACCTCAATGGCCACACTCACCAAGCCCAGATGTTCGATATACAAATCAAACTGTTGATGCATTTTGCTGAGGCTGATCGTAATAATGCCCGACACAAAAAACAGGCTAATCGCGATTAAATAGCGTTTGGCAGTGGCATTTTTACGCTGGCTTTGCCTGATGGCCGTAGCCAGTCCATAACATAAAAACAGCCCAACTTCATAGCGGCAAAACTCCAATGCCCAATTGGGGAAAGCAATGGCCAACAACAAAAACAAGACCATCACCACCAAAATCACCCGCCCCGCCGCATAGAGTCGCTTGTGTTGATACGGGTTGATTTCCAGCAAATGCATCACAAACAGGATGTACGCAATACTGGAAAACAGGATAGGCATCGAAGCCCAATAGATGGAGTGAAGATTAAACAGGTCGGAAAGGACAAGCAGGGCGGCACTGTTAAAAAGAAAATTACCCGCAATAAAAATGGCATACATGGCTTCCACTTTACGATTACGGCTGGTCGCCAGTACCGTATAGTAGATGCCCAACCCCCAAAAGACCCCCAAACCAAACAGCGTCAGCGCATTTCCACGCTTGATGGCATGCATGTAGCTAGCCTCATCATCTAAATAGGGCTCGGGAATCGCCAAATAATTGGTAGAGATCAGTTGCGTGGCCAAGACATATTTGCCTGGTGCCAGATTGACACTGCGGCCATGCCTCAAGAAAAAGGGATTCTCAATTCGACGGCCAATCCCCCCTTCCAGCTTCGCCACCTCATGCCCTTGCTCGTCATACACCTGATGCTGGAAATACTCTATGGTACTGGTATTTTTGAAATCAACCACATACGCGTTGTTTGTCTTGATTTCAAACGAAGCAATATAAAGATAATGCCCGCCTCTCGGACTCACCGTCGCAACAGGCGCGTACTTTTGACGCAGTGGGTCAGAGAGAAACTGCTGGGGACTTTGCCCGCCTTTATAGGCATGGACTAGCGACCAGACACCCTCTATCGATTGAGGAGAGGCCTGCACCAAGCCAATGGACAGCACAGCGATCATGATCGCTATGATCCCCCTGCCCAAGCTACTCAACATCCCCATCATCCATCACCGTTTTTATTGATTAATACGCAAACTATACAAGAAAGTCTCGCGAACGCACAGCTTCAAAGGCTACCTGCCAGACTACCCTTAACACGTCTTTGCAAAACGCCAGACTGATCGAAAATCAATCACCGCAACTGTGACAGCCCGCGAATACCTTCCCGTAGAACTAAAAGGAATATCAAGCCGTTGTAGAGACTCTACTATATTGTTGATTGAAGCGTCTTCATCTGCGTCAGGAAGAGCCCCGTCGAGGCCCAGCATGCTTTAACAGCCCACAGCACATGACTCATTGAGGGATAGATGGGTGAGGCGGCCTGATCTACGGCCAAGGAAGCAACCACTTGGAAAGTGATCGCGAAATAAAAAGTAAAGCCAACCGGTAAGCCGGGTTCTGTAACTACTTGCGTAGCTGACAGTCATTCCTCTAGGCGTGCAATTACTCACACGCTCAAGCTATCTACCCGCTGGCAGCGCGAGCCACGCCTTATTACTTGCGTAAAATGCCAGCCTATTTGATATTGCTGCAGATGGAGGTTACCGCGTTTCACATCCACCTCACTAAAGAGGCTTACTCGTCTCTGTGGCCCTATTCCTCGCCTTATACTGTTGCCAGCTTTCAGCGTACGGCCGTTAGCCGTCATCCCGCTCTGTGCAGCCCGGACTTTCCTCCCCCTGCTTGCACAGGCGGCGACTGTCTGGTTGGCTTCAGTGCTATTTTACCATGCCTGAACGAACACCCTATAATGTGCGGAATTATCCTGGACTTGAATGCTCATGACCTCAACAGAAAAACCCGGCCAACTAGACCCGACCTGGCAAGCCGTGCTTGGCGCAGAATTCGAACAGCCTTATATGCACTCGCTCAAGGCTTTTTTGCAACAGGAAAAAGCGGCCGGTAAAACCATTTTCCCGCCAGGCCCCCTGATTTTTAATGCCTTTAATCACACGCCCTTCGATAAAGTACGCGTGGTGATTATCGGCCAGGACCCATACCATGGGCCGGGGCAAGCCCATGGCCTAAGCTTCTCCGTGCCTGCAGGCGTGGCACCCCCACCTTCACTCATGAATATTTTTAAAGAGATTGAAGCCGATCTTGGGGTGCGCATGAGTGGGAGTGGCGACCTGACACCTTGGGCCGATCAAGGGGTGCTGTTACTGAATGCCACCCTGACGGTGCAAATGGCCAATGCCGGTTCGCACCAGAACCGTGGCTGGGAGCAGTTTACTGATGCGGCGATTGCTGCATTGAATGCACAGCGGACAGGCCTGGTGTTTGTGCTGTGGGGCAGCTACGCACAAAAGAAAGGGGCCATGATAGACCACCCCAATAAACATCTGGTTTTAAAATCGGTGCACCCTTCACCACTCTCGGCGCACCGTGGTTTTTTTGGCAATCACCAGTTTTCCAAAATCAATGCCTATCTGGCTGCACAGGGCCAAGCGCCGATCAACTGGCAACTTTAAACCAGCTTCCACGCCACAGTCTGCCCGGCGCGCAAGGGCACCAGCGCATCATCCGCAAAAGGAATACTCTCAGGCACCAGCCAGCTTTGTTTGTGCAAGGTCACCTGGGTGGTATTGCGTGGCAGATGGTAAAAATCCGGGCCATAAAAGCTGGCAAAACCTTCGAGCTTATCCAGCGCGCCCGCCTCTTCAAAGGCTTCGGCGTATAGCTCAATCGCCGCATGCGCGGTATACATGCCTGCGCAGCCACAGCTAGCTTCTTTGGCAGATTTTGGATGTGGTGCGCTGTCTGTCCCCAAAAAGAATTTGGGCGAACCGGAGGTCGCGGCTTTGACCAGTGCGGCGCGATGCGTTTCGCGCTTGAGCACCGGCAGGCAGTAATGATGCGGACGGATACCACCAGTAAACATGGCGTTGCGGTTCATCAGCAAATGATGGGCGGTGATGGTGGCGGCCAGATTGGCTGGCCCGGCCGCCACAAACTCGGCGGCGTCTTGCGTGGTGATATGCTCAAACACCACTTTAAGGCCAGGAAAATCCTTGAGCAGCGGTTGCAAATGGCGCTCGATAAATACTTTTTCACGGTCAAACACATCGACATCGCCATCGGTGACTTCACCGTGTATCAGCAAGGGCATGCCCTGCTTTTCCATCTCGGCCAATGCGGCTGCACATTTTTGCAGGCTGGTCACGCCTGAGTCACTGTTGGTCGTCGCGCCCGCCGGATACAGTTTGACCGCATGCACCACCCCAGATTGACGTGCCGCAGCGATTTCACTGGCAGGCGTATTATCTGTGAGGTAAAGCGTCATCAGGGGCTCGAACACCATGCCCGCTGGCAAGGCTTGTTTAATGCGCTGATAGTAAGCCAGCGCGGCCTCGGCGGTGGTCACAGGTGGCCGCAAGTTAGGCATCACGATGGCGCGTGCAAACTGTTTAGCCGTATCCGGCAAAACTGCTTTCAAGCCTTCGCCATCTCTAAGATGCAAATGCCAGTCATCGGGACGGGTGAGGGTAATTTTGGTTGTCATGCATTCATACCTTTATTCATGAGTATTGGCGGCCTTAAACGCCAGCGCCGCTTCATAGAGTTCATTTTTTTTCTGGCCAGTGATATCAGTTGCCAGTGCCACCGCCTGCTTGAGGGGCAACTCCTGTAACAGGCGCTGCAGTATCCTTAATGTTTCCTCATCCAGGCCTTCGGCTTTTTCCTGCACATCAGCATGTAGCAGCAAGACAAACTCGCCACGTTGCTGGTTGGGGTCTGCCTGCAACCAGGCGACCGCTTCGGCCAAGCCACAGGTGTGTATGGTCTCGAAGGTCTTGGTCAGCTCGCGCGCCAGCGTCAGCTGACGGTGACCACCCAGCACAGCGGCCAGGTCAGTGACACACTCCACAATACGGTGCGGTGCCTCATAAAAAACCAGCGTGGTTGGCAGCGTTTTCAATATCTCTAACCGCTTGCGCCGCTGCGAGCCACTGGCGGGCAAAAAACCCTCAAAGTAAAAACCGGACTGGGTGATGCCTGCGGCCGACAATGCCGTAATCACGGCGCTCACGCCTGGAATCGGCACCACCGCCAATCCTGCCTGCCTCACCGCGTGTACTACCAGCGCACCAGGATCACTGACAGCAGGTGTACCGGCATCGGTCACCAGAGCAATCGACTCCCCAGCCTGCAGACGCTTGATCAAGCCTTGTGCCGATTGCTGCTCGTTGTGTTCATGCACCGCCAGTAAAGGCTTGCTGATGCCCAAATGCCTTAACAACCCCACCGTATGCCGGGTATCTTCTGCGGCAATCGCATCCACCAGCTGCAATGTGCTGATTGCGCGCTGCGTGATATCGCCCAGATTGCCGATAGGCGTCGCAACTACATATAATGTGCCTGACTCTGTCATCGCGCTATTTTATGCCATCGCAGGCATTTCGCTAAGTTGTTTCATTGCGTATTCAACAACCCAAATGCAGGCATTATTCTGGTGAGAACTCTATGAAGCTGAATCAAAACAATCAGGGATTGGCTGCGGAACAAGCCGCAGTGCGCTTTCTGCAACAGCAGGGCCTTACCCTGGTGACACAAAATTACAGCTGCCGCTATGGCGAAATTGACCTCATCATGCACGAAAAGAACACGCTGGTGTTTGTAGAAGTGCGCTTGCGCAGCAACCGGGCATTCACCAGTGCGGCCGACAGTATTCACTACCACAAGCAGCAAAAACTGCTGCGCGCCGCGCAGTATTACCTGCAAAGCCTGGACCGCCAGCCGCCATGCCGGTTTGATGCCATTCTGTTTGACAACAGCCGCTACCAATCGCCAGAATGGATTCGTAATGCAATCGACACATAAAAAGCGTAGAATTTTATGCTTGAATGCCTGTCACATTAGCTCATCCGTTTGTTTCATCTAGTCATCACAAGGAATTCTCATGACCAAAAAACTCTCACTGATCGCATTGGTATTATTGACCGTGCAATTGACAGGCTGCTTCCCGGCTGTCGTTGGCGGTGCCGCAGTCGGTGGATCAATGGCGGCAGACCGTCGCACCTCAGGCATTTATGTTGAAGACGAGAATATTGAACTCAAAACGATGAAGCGCATGTCGCAATATATGGACAAAGCCTCACATATCAATGTGACCAGCTATAACCGCATCGTGTTGCTGACTGGCGAAGTGCCTAACGCCGGACAACAAGCCCAGGCTGAAACGCTGACCCGCGAAATCTCAAACGTACGCAGCATACACAATGCCTTAACCATAGGCTTTGCCTCTTCTATCAGTGACCGCACCAATGATGCTTACATCACCACCAAGGTCAAAGCCCGTTTTGTCAGCGAAAACCTGTTTCCGGCCAATGTCGTTAAAGTCGTGACCGAAGCCGGTGTGGTTTACCTGATGGGCATCGTTTCTGAAAAAGAGGCCAATGATGCCGTTGAAATCGCCAGAAGTACCGAAGGCGTGAGCAAGGTGGTCAAGGTTTTCGAATATACCAACTAAGGATAGGCGGCATCAGTCGCGATGCGCAAACATTGCAGTCCTTCTGTGAGGTTTTTATGCATCCCAGTGCTCGTACTGATAACGCTTACCCCTGACTATTAATTTGTTTTTTTTAAGGAATCCGCATGGAAACTCAGGAAATTATTATTCAAGGCATCACACTGGCGGGCAAACCTTTCCGCCCGAGCGACTGGGTAGACCGTATGTGCAGCACCTATGCCAGCTTTGGCGTTGACAAGAAGCTGCGCTACTCGCCCTATTTGAAACCAAAACTGGTCAACAATGTACGCAGCCTGTCTGTGGACATGAAGCTTAAAGATGTGAATCCGGCTGGCTTTGAGCAGCTGATGCAGTTTGCCAAAGAGAACCAGTTGAGCGTAATCAACCCAGCCGGCGAAGCAGTCAACATTTAGACTAGGGCTTTACGGGGACATTAAACGCGGATTCCTTGAGTAACTGCTCTAACCAGGCGCGACTCAACGCGCCGCGTTTAACTTGATACAAGCGGCCATCTGGCGCATAAATATAGGTAGTGGGCAAAACTTCAGGCTTGTGAGCCGTCGGCTTTTGCGCCTCACCGAGCACCACCGGATAAGAAATCAGCATATCATCGGCATACTTCTTGACTGAGGCCACAGACTCATACTGGACCGCCACCCCGAGCACCATCACGTTTTGATTAACATGGGCATCATAAAACGTCACCAGTTCAGGCATTTCTTCAAGACAGGGCGGACACCAGGGGGCCCAGTAATTCACCACCAGCCAACGCCCTTTGTATTGGGAAAGCTGATGTTTATGACCAGCCATATCCTGCATCACCCAGTCCTTGGTCGCCTCCTGCGCCTGGGTCTCGCTCATGCTTGATAATAGCCATAGACTCAGCCATCCGATGCGCAACATGTTAAATAACATCAAGCCCTCTTGTTTTTAATGAAGATACGCCGCATTTACAAACAATAATGCAGGGAAAAACTTGATTATGCTTGAAAACTGTTGCTATACTAGCTGTAATCTTTTTAGTAATTTCAGTTTTCAGCAAATTACTCATTCAAAAATAATTGATTCAACTGATTCAAATAACGTTTAGCCTAAACAATATTTAGTCAAACACATTCAGAATTTTTCTGTTGATACCCTGTCTACTATTGACTTACATCCTTCACCAATCTTAAGAGGCAATAATGAGCGACAACATTACCCATTTAAGCGACGCCAGCTTTGAACAAGAAGTATTGCAATCCACGATTCCGGTACTGGTTGATTACTGGGCAGAATGGTGCGGACCTTGCAAGATGATTGCGCCGATTTTGGATGAGATCAGCAAAGAGTATGCGGGTCGCCTGAAAGTTGCCAAGCTCAACATTGATGACAACCAGAACACACCGCCTAAATATGGTATCCGTGGCATTCCCACACTGATGTTATTCAAAAACGGCAATGTTGAAGCCACCAAAGTGGGCGCCTTGTCCAAATCTCAGCTCAGCGCGTTCATCGACAGCAACATCTAACTTCTTTACCCGGTTTCAACGTCTGCGAAACCGGGTTTCCTTTTCAATCTCTCAGATGTTTTTCAATCTTGCGAGTTATTCATGCACCTATCCGACCTTAAACACCTTCCTGTGACCGAACTGGTCGAAATGGCGATCGCCAACGACATTGAAAATGCGAGCCGTATGCGCAAGCAGGATCTCATTTTTGCCATCCTTAAAAACAAGGCAAAAAAGGGCGACAGCATTTTTGGTGATGGCACGCTGGAAGTGTTGCCTGACGGATTTGGCTTTTTGCGCTCACCCGATACCTCCTACCTGGCAGGTCCGGACGACATTTACGTCTCCCCTTCACAGATTCGCCGCTTCAACCTGCACACCGGTGATAGCATTCAAGGTGAAATCCGCACGCCTAAAGAAGGCGAACGTTACTTTGCACTGGTCAAGGTAGACAGCGTCAATGCCGAGGCACCCGAGAATACCAAACACAAGATTCTGTTTGAGAACCTGACCCCGCTATTCCCGACCATCCCACTGACGCTGGAACGCGATATCCGCGGTGAAGAGAACATCACCAGCCGTGTGATCGACATGATTGCACCTATTGGTAAAGGTCAGCGCGCCTTGCTGGTCGCCAGTCCGAAAAGCGGTAAAACGGTCATGCTGCAAAATATTGCACACGCGATTACGGCTAACCATCCTGACTGTATTCTGATTGTATTGCTGATCGACGAGCGCCCGGAAGAAGTGACAGAGATGACCCGCTCAGTGCGTGGCGAAGTAGTGGCTTCAACCTTTGACGAACCGGCCACCCGCCATGTACAAGTGGCTGAAATGGTGCTGGAAAAAGCCAAACGCCTGGTTGAGCACAAAAAAGATGTCGTCATCCTGCTCGACTCCATCACGCGTTTGGCGCGTGCGTACAATACGGTGATCCCGTCTTCCGGCAAGGTCTTGACTGGTGGTGTGGACGCCAATGCCCTGCAAAAACCCAAACGCTTCTTTGGTGCGGCACGTAACGTCGAAGAAGGCGGCTCACTGACCATCATTGCCACGGCGCTGGTTGATACCGGCTCACGCATGGACGATGTGATCTACGAAGAATTCAAAGGCACCGGCAACATGGAAATCCATCTGGATAGACGCATGGCCGAGAAACGTACTTATCCGGCGATCAACGTCAACAAGTCCGGCACCCGCCGCGAAGAGCTGTTGCTGGATAAAGATGTATTGCAGAAAATCTGGGTATTGCGCAAATTGCTCTACCCCATGGACGACCTCGAGGCGATGGAGTTCTTGCTTGATAAAATCAAGGCCACCAAGAGCAACAACGACTTTTTTGACAGTATGCGTCGCGGCTAATGCTGCCAACGATACAAATATTTTTGAGATTGTGCTTGATAAAGCAGACGAATTCATAGATAATCGCGCGTTTACTGCAACTGCTTAAGATTAGAGAGAAAGCATGAAAGCTGATATTCACCCAAATTACCCGGAAATCAACGTCACATGTAGCTGTGGCAACAAATTTAAAACCCGTTCTACTAACGGTAAAGACTTGAACATTGAAGTCTGTTCACAGTGCCACCCGTTCTACACTGGCAAACAAAAGATCGTGGACACCGCTGGTCGCGTTGAGAAATTCCGCCAAAAGTACGGCATGTAATTTCGGCGAAGATCGTCCAGAAAGGCAGCATGGCTGCCTTTTTTGTTTTAATCTATAGGCATTAAGCTTGAGCTGAATAATCTGTTCTTGTTAAGGGCGTTTACTTCGCGATCTGTATTCCACCATGCAGTTTTACATTGACCACGACTGGCAAGAAAACATGGCTACCCCGCGCGCCAAGGTCGGTGAGCGGGCAAAAACACATTTGCTGATCCTGCTCTGTGCCATCTGGTTGTGCGTGGGCCTGATAGGGCATTCACCCTGGAAGCCGTTCGAGTCGCAGACGGCCAGTATCGTCCAAAGCCTGTTTGAACATCCGTTCCTGTCCATGCAAAGCTGGACCGAAGGCTACTGGATTGCGCCAGTATCGGCAGGCCACCCTGCCCTGGAAACCCCGCCCTTGTTTTACTGGGTCGCAACTGGTTTTGCGCATCTGCTCTCCCCATTTTTACCTATACATGATGCAGCCCGACTGAGTGTTGGTGTCTGGATGTTGCTGACACTGATCATGATGGGCTTGAGTGGGCGGGAGCTGTGGAACTTTGGTGTTGGCAGACAAACCAATTTCATTTTCATAGGTTGCCTGGGGTTGGTGGTGAGCGCACACACCATGATGCCGGCCGTGGCGGCTTTGAGTGGCATCACCATGGCGTTTTACGCCCTGGCACTCGTCATCCGCAAGCCATTACGTGCTGCAGGTTTGCTAGGAGCAGGCTTGCTGATCTCATTTCTGGCGGGTGGCGTATTGCCTGCACTCACCATTATCGGGACGACGGCTTGCCTGCTGCTATTACCTGCCATTCGTCAACATCGCGCACAATCCCAGGCCTTACTGGCAGGCGTGCTGCTTGCAGTACCTGGCATCTGGCTGTGGTGCTCGCTATGCCAGCAATGGGCCCCCGAACTTTGGCAGACCTGGTGGCAATCGCAATGGCAAGTGCAACTCCCGACAAAGCATGCTTATTTTGTCCGCACCTTGGCCTGGTATGCCTGGCCAGCACTCCCTTTTGCCATGTGGGGCGTTTGGCGCTTTCGCCAGAGCGTGCTGAGCACCTACCGCTTTCAATTGGGACTGATCTTTTTTACCGTAGCCTTTGTACTGATCGGCTTTTATAGCGACCGCAGTGAAGTGAATGCCTTGCCCTTGCTGGTCCCGCTGACCGTGCTGGCAGCTGGCAGCATAGAAACGCTCAAACGTGGCGCAGCAGGTGCCTTAAACTGGTTTGGATTGATCTTGTTTGGCCTGTTGATTGCCATTGCCTGGCTGGGTTGGTGGGCCATGCTCAATGGCACCCCCGTCAAACTGTTTCAGCGTCTGAGCTACCTGTCCGGCCTGCAAATGATTCCATTCAGCCTGCTCTACGGTGCGATTGCGGTAGCCGTGACCCTGATCTGGTTGTCCATTGTCTTGCGTTCCAAACACTCCAACCGATCCAGCGCCACGAACTGGGCCATCGGCATGACCTGTGCCTGGACCGTATTCATGAGTCTCTGGCTCCCGATGATTGAAGCGGCGCGAACCTATCAGCCCCTGTTTGAAGACTTGCGCAAGCATTTGCCCGCGCATTACCAATGTATTTATGCGCAAAATATAGGCAGCTCGCAAGAGGAGTTATTGCACTATCATGCCAAGATACGCCTGCAAACCCAGGCGACTGCAAAACCGGCAGACTGTGATTTGTACCTGATTGAAGACCAGCCTGGAAAACGCCACGTGTTGCCCGGGGATGAATGGCGCGTCATTTGGGAGGGGGAACAGACCCGCCAGAATCGCGAGTCTTTCAGATTATTACAGCGACACCACAAGTAATACAGAAAACGGCGACCAGAACTTCAGGTCACCCTGTTCACTTCAAGACAATTTTACATATTGCTGCACGGCCGCAATCACTTGCGGATGCAAGCCTTGCCCCTGATGTTGCTGCACATGGCTGACCAGGCTGTTGATCATGACCGAATTCCAGAATTTTTTCAGGTGGCTGGCAATTTCACGTTTGGCTTCCTCGCCATCAGGATTTGCCTCAAAAAAATCGCCAATCTGATTAGCCATTTTAATTAACTTTTCGACATCCATCTCTCTACACGCTTTCCAGTGACTATCAAGCTTAGCTTGTTTGGCCAAGCTCACCACTATACACAACACATTGGCCTGCTCTGGCAAAGCCAACCAGTAAAAAACCATATTCCTTGGCCAGGTTGACGGCGAGGGCGGTGGGCGCAGACATGGCCACCAACACCTGACCACCGGCCATCGCCACTTTCTGTACCATTTCATAACTGGCGCGACTGGTCGTCAGCACCCAATGATCCAGCCAGCATGCAGACCAGTCGACTTGCTGGCGCAACAAGCAACCGATCAGTTTATCCAGCGCATTATGCCTGCCGACATCTTCCCGCACGCACACAATGTTGCCCTGTTTGTCGGCAAGTGCTGTGGCATGCGTTGCGCCTGTCATCTGTTGCAGTGGCTGCTGTGATTGCAAGCCAGCCAGCGCGGTGGCTATCACGGCCGCATCCAGTCTGGTGGGCGCTGATGCCGTCATGCCAGGCTGCTTGAATACTTGTTGCAAACTTTCTGCACCGCATAAGCCACAACCCGTGCGGCCAGTCAGATTACGGCGCTGCGCCTTAAGCAAAACAAATTGTTCTGTGGCTAATTCTATGTGCAGCTCAATGCCTTGTAATTGACCATCGTCATCCTCAATCGCTTTCGCCTCTACACCATAAATCTGCTTGCGCGCAGTAATAATGCCTTCGGTAAACGAAAAGCCATAGGCAAAATCTTCGAGGTCTGCCGGCGTGGCCATCATAACCACATGCGATATCCCGTTGTACACAAACGCAATCGGGACTTCTTGCGCCAAGGCGTCGGCGACCACAGTCACTTCGCCCTGACGCCAGCGCGTCACCGCCAGCGTCGTGACTGCCTGCTCAGCAGGCTGCACCGGCATTTCCTGATAGGCTGACAGGCGACATTGCGCCTCAGCCTCCTTAATGACCTCGCTCATCAGGAAACAACCGTCTGCGGATCCATGCCGGACAACTCAATTTGGGTATCGCTGAATGAACGATACTGTTTCTGCCAATCAGACAACTGGCTCACCTTGGACACCTGTACTGCCGTGACTTTGTACTCTGGGCAATTGGTCGCCCAATCCGAGTTGTCGGTGGTAATGACATTGGCACCGGACTCAGGATGGTGGAAGGTGGTATAGACCACGCCAGGTTGTACCCGCTCGGTAATCTTGGCGCGCAGCACGGTCTGCCCGGCGCGGCTGGTAATTCCCACCCAATCGCCTTCAACAATCCCGCGATCCTCAGCATCGTGCGGATGAATCTCAATCACATCCTCATGATGCCAAACCACGTTTTGTGTGCGTCGAGTTTGTGCACCCACATTATATTGCGACAGGATACGGCCGGTGGTCAGGATCAATGGGTATTTCTGGTTGACGCGCTCGGTGGTAGGCACATATTGAGTAACAAAGAACTTGCCCTTGCCGCGCACAAACGCATCCACATGCATGGTCGGCGTCCCCTCTGGCGCCTCGTCATTGCAGGGCCACTGGATACTGCCCAACTCGTCCAGTTTCTTGAAGCTGACCCCAGCAAATGTAGGGGTCAAGGCAGCGATTTCATCCATGATCTCGCTGGCATGGGCGTAATGCATGGGGTAACCCAAGGCGGTCGAGAATCTGGCAGTAATCTCCCAATCTTCCATCCCATTCTTGGGGGTCATGACTTTACGCACTGGGGAAATGCGGCGTTCGGCATTGGTAAAGGTCCCGTTTTTCTCAAGGAAGGACGCGCCCGGGAAGAATACATGCGCGAATTTGGCAGTTTCGTTCAGGAACAAGTCCTGCACAATCACACATTCCATATTCTCCAGTGCATGGGTCACGTGCTGGGTGTCAGGGTCTGACTGGGCAATATCCTCACCCACGCAATACACCGCCTTAAAACTGCCTTCAGCGGCCAAGTCCAGCATATTGGGAATACGCAGCCCGGGGTCAGCGCTCAGTTTAACGCCCCATGCCTGCTCGAACTGCGCCCGAGTTTCATCATCAGACACATGACGGTAGCCAGGAAACTCATGCGGCATGGAGCCCATGTCACAAGAGCCTTGTACATTGTTTTGACCACGCAAGGGATTCACACCCACGCCTTCACGCCCGACATTGCCGGTTGCCATCGCCAGGTTGGCTATGCCCATCACCGCGGTCGAACCTTGACTGTGCTCGGTGACCCCTAACCCGTAGTAAATTGCCGCATTGCCGCCGGTGGCATACAAGCGTGCAGCTTCTCTCACCTCGTTGGCAGGCACGCCCAATTCTTTTTCCAATGCTTCTGGAGAGTTTTCAGGCTTGGCAGCAAAATCACGCCAGGCCACATAAGAATCCCATTCGCAGCGCGCTTTAACAAAGTCCTCTTGCACCAATCCTTCAGTCACAATCACATGTGAAATGGCTGAAATCATGGCCACATTGGTCCCAGGCCGCAGCTTGAGATGGTAGTCGGCACGAATATGGGGAGAATTAGCAACCAGGTCGATTTCACGTGGATCGACGATAATCAACTTGGCCCCTTCACGCAGACGGCGTTTCATCAGTGAGCCAAACACCGGGTGACCATCGGTAGGGTTGGCCCCCATGACGAAAATCACATCTGATTTCATCACGGAATCGAAGGTCTGTGTACCTGCGGACTCCCCCAGGGTTTGCTTGAGGCCATAGCCAGTCGGGCTGTGGCACACACGGGCACAGGTATCGACGTTATTCACACCGAACACGGCACGGATCAGTTTTTGTGTGACATAGACTTCTTCATTGGTGCAACGACTGGAAGTAATTCCGCCCACGGCCTCTTTGCCATAGGCTTGCTGGATACGCTGAATTTCACTGGCGGCATAATTAATTGCCTCATCCCAGCTCACTTTTTGCCAGGGATCATGAATACTCTTGCGTATCATGGGCGTAGTAATGCGATCCGCATGCGTCGCATAGCCCCAGGCAAAGCGGCCTTTGACGCAGCTGTGACCATGGTTGGCCCCGCCTGCTTTGCTCGGCGTCATGCGGACAACCTGCTCACCTTTCATTTCTGCATCAAAACTGCAACCAACGCCGCAATAGGCACAAGTCGTTGTCACTTTGTGCTCAGGCGTGCCTGCCTCAATCACGGTTTTTTCCATTAATGTGGCGGTCGGACAGGCTTGCACACACGCACCACAGGAGACACATTCTGACTCCAGAAAGTCTTTGTTGCCTGCAGAGACCTTGCTGTCAAAGCCGCGACCTTGAATGGTCAAGGCAAAGGTGCCCTGCGTTTCTTCACAGGCCCGCACGCACCGTGAACAGACAATACATTTGGAAGGATCAAATGTGAAGTAGGGATTGGACTCATCTTTGGCCTGGCCCAGATGATTTTCGCCTTCGTAGCCATAGCGGACTTCACGCAAACCAACCGCACCTGCCATGTCCTGCAACTCGCAATCCCCATTGGCGCCACAGGTCAGACAATCCAGCGGATGGTCAGAAATATATAATTCCATGACGCCCCGGCGCACATCCGCCAATTTAGGAGTTTGCGTCTTCACCTTAAGCCCGGGGGCGACTGGCGTCGTGCAAGAGGCCGGATAGCCGCGACGGCCTTCGATCTCGACCAGACACAGCCGGCAGGAACCAAACGGCTCCAGGGAATCGGTAGCACAGAGCTTGGGCACGGTGACGCCGCCCAACTGCGCCGCATGCATGATAGAACTGCCCTCGGGCACAGTAACATCCACCCCATCGATATTGAGGGTCACCATCACTGCGCTGTCTGATTTTGGCGTACCGTAATCCTTGTCTGGGTCATACTTGAGGGATTGCGGCTGCGAAGAGGAATACTTGATATCGTCCATAATAATGTCCTTTGCTGCCTAGGCTGCAGCCTCTTTACCACTTAATCCAAAGTCTTCAGGGAAATGGTTCAATGCGCTCAAGACCGGGTAAGGCGTCATCCCACCCAAGGCGCACAGAGAACCGTTAAGCATGGTGTCAGACAAATCACGCAACAAATGCACTTGCTTGGCGCGATTGTTGCCCAGCATAATCTTGTCCATCACCTCTACGCCACGGGTAGAGCCGATCCGGCATGGCGTACATTTGCCGCAGCTTTCCTCGGCGCAAAACTCAAAGGCGTAGCGTGCCATTTTCGCCATATCGACACTGTCATCAAAAGCAACGATGCCGCCGTGACCGAGTACCGCCCAGATTTTGCCAAACTCTTCATAATCCAGTGGCGTATCAAACTGACTCTCTGGTAAATAGGCCCCTAGCGGGCCGCCGACTTGCACGGCGCGAATCGGCCGCCCAGTCGCTGAACCACCACCATAGTCGTAGAGCAATTCGCGCAAGGTCGCACCAAATGCCAGCTCGACCAGGCCGGTGTGTTTTAAATTGCCCGCCAGCTGGATAGGCAAGGTGCCACGTGAACGCCCCATGCCGTAATCCGCATAGTATTGCGCACCCTTATCCAGAATAATCGGTACGGTAGCCAGCGAGATCACGTTATTGACAATGGTCGGCTTGCCAAACAAGCCTTCAATGGCGGGCAATGGCGGCTTGAAGCGCACCAGCCCTCGCTTGCCTTCCAGGCTTTCCAGCAAAGAAGTCTCTTCGCCACACACATAAGCGCCTGCCGCACGGCGGACCTCCAGGTGAAACGTACGGCCTGAGCCCTGAATATTCTCGCCCAGATACCCGGCAAGATTGGCCTTGCGGATCGCCTCATTCAGTGTTTTCAAGGCATGTGGATATTCACTGCGCAAGTAGATATAGCCCTGCGTTGCGCCGACCGCAATGCCGGCGATGGTCATGCCTTCAATCAGCACAAACGGATCGTCTTCCATGATCATGCGGTCAGAATAGGTGCCAGAATCGCCCTCATCCGCATTACAGACGACGTATTTTTGTTCAGCGGGCGCATTGAGCACGGTGTTCCACTTGATGCCGGTCGGAAAAGCGGCACCACCCCGGCCACGCAAGCCTGAGTCAGTCACCGCTTTGACTATGTCAGCGCCGGACATGGTCAGCGCATTTTTGAGTCCTTGATAGCCATCATGCGCGAGGTAGTCCTCAAGAGACAATGGATCAGTCATCCCCACGCGGGCAAAGGTCAGTCGTTGCTGTTTTTTGAGCCAGGCCAGCTCTTCAGTCAAGCCGAGATATAAGGGATGAGCTTTCGCCTGGTCTGCCAAGGGCTGAGTAAACCCGGCATCAAACAAGCCTGCGACGTCTGCGGGCGACACCGGGCCAAACGCGACGCGCCCTTGCGCACTCTCTACTTCTACCAGAGGTTCCAGCCAGAACAGGCCACGAGAGCCATTACGCACCAGCGTAATCTCGAGGCCTCGCGCGTGGGCTTCCTGGATGATTTTTTTCGCGGTACGCTCAGCACCCAAAGACAGTGCTGTCGAGTCGATTGGGACATAGATCTTAACCATGACATACCTCGGCAATCAGTTCAGTCACTTTTTGCGTATTCATGCGGCCATAGACCTCTTCATCGAGCATAACGGCCGGGGAACAGCCGCAATTACCCAGACAATAGACCGGGAGCAAGGTCAGTGTGCCGTCAGCGGTGGTTTGATGATAGTCCACGCCTAGCCTTGCTTTTAATTCGGCTTCAAGCCTCTCTGAACCCATGGCCTGGCAGGATTCCGCGCGGCAGACTTGCAACACATGCTTGCCGACCGGATGCGTACGGAAATGATGATAGAAACTCACCACGCCGTGCACCTCGGCCACCGAGAGCGCCAGGGCTTTGGCAATGTCAGGATAGACGGTTTCCGGCACATAGCCAATATCCTCCTGAATCGCATGTAGCAGAGGCATTAAGCCGCCCGGTACATGCTGGTGTGCTTGAATATGCGCTTGAATTTGCGCATGCTGTTCATGGCTTAATGTGTTATCCAAACCGACCTCACATCTTAACGAGTTACAATTCAGTTACATTCTATCACCCTGGCATCATATCCTCTATTTATGCCTTGTTAAAGCAAAAAAAGGGCATAAAATGCTGATTACTTTAAATTTTAATGATTGCAATGCATACGCCAGCCACTCTGCCCACCCAATTGATCGACCAGTTTGGCCGACAGGTGGACTACATACGCCTGTCGATTACTGACCGCTGCGATTTCCGCTGCCAATACTGCATGGCAGAGGACATGACGTTTTTACCCCGTCACGAGGTCATGTCACTGGAAGAGTGTGCACGCTTGGTTAAATTGTTTGTCCGTATGGGCGTGCGTAAAGTTCGCATCACCGGCGGCGAACCGCTGGTGCGCAAAAATGCACTGTGGCTGTTTGAGGAAATTGGACATTTGCCCGGTCTGGAGGAGTGCGTCATTACCACCAATGGCAGCCAACTGGATAAATACGCGCAGGCATTGAAGGCGGCAGGCGTCAAACGCATCAATATTTCCATCGACAGCTTGCAGGCTGACCGCTTCAAGGCGATCACCCGGGTAGGTGAGTTATCCAAAGTGCTGGGCGGTCTTGAAGCGGCCATCGCCGCCGGTTTTGAAAACATAAAGCTCAATTCGGTATTGATGCGCGGCATCAATGATGATGAAGCCGAAGCCCTGGTGAACTTCGCCATTCAAAAACGCATAGATATCAGCTTTATTGAAGAGATGCCCTTGGGCGAAGTGGCGCATGACCGTGAACAGAGCTGCGTCAGCAATAAAGACACCCTGGCACTGCTTAAAAGTAAGTTCTCACTGACGCCGAGCACCCATCAAACAGGTGGCCCCGCGCGCTACTGGCAGGTCAATGGCCAAGCGACCAGAATCGGCTTTATTTCACCGCATAGCCACAATTTTTGTGAAAATTGCAACCGGGTACGCATTACCTGCCAGGGAGAATTATTTTTATGCCTGGGCCAGGACCATCAGGTGAATTTATTGCCGCTGTTGCGTGCGCATCCCGACGATGACCAGCCACTAATAGAAGCGATTTTGCACGGCATGCACATCAAACCCAAAGGCCATGACTTTGATTTACAGCGTGCAGGACCCGCTGTGATCCGTTTTATGTCGCACACAGGTGGTTAATGCAGATTACCGCAGTGATTCTTGCCGGGGGGCGTGGCTTGCGCATGGGGGGCGTGGACAAAGGTCTGGTGGATTACCAGGGCAAACCACTGGTCGCACATGTGCTGGAGCGCATCCAGCCGCAAGTGAATCATGTCATCATCAATGCCAACCGCCATCTGGACGAGTACCAGCGTTTTGGCATCCCTGTGGTCGCCGATGCCAATGACCAATTTGACGGGCCTTTGGCAGGCATGCAAGCAGGGATGCATCATGCCAGCACCGAGTGGATTGTGAGTGTCCCCTGCGATTCGCCGCTGCTGCCGCTGGATCTGGTCAGCCGCCTCAAGACTGCCCTGGAACAAACACAACACCTGCACAAGCAAGCCAATGGGCTGGCCATTGCACGCAGCCAGAGTGGAACACACCCCGTTTTCTGCCTGATGCCACGCGCCCTGCGCGAGCATTTGGATCATTTTCTCGAGCAAGGCCAGCGCAAAGTGAGCGCATGGCAAGCGCAACATCCACATGTATTCGTGAGCTTTGAAGATGAGCAAGCGTTTACTAACATTAATGAACGGCCATCATCATCGCTATGAACCAGACACCAGATTTATTACGTCAATTGGCCTACGACCCGGCGGGCGCAGAGGATTATGACCCCAATGCCATGTCGGTATCGCAAGCGCGACAATACATTCAACAATTCCTGACGCCTGTGCAACAGACCGAACGCCTTTCGATTAAACAAGCCTTGGGACGGGTGCTCGCCAGCCCTATTGCCTCTACACTCAATGTGCCAGGTCACAACAATTCAGCCATGGATGGCTTTGCTTTCAGGCTCGCTGAAGCCTCGCAGCCATTGCGTATCGTCGGCACGGCGTTTGCCGGCAAGCCTTTTAACGGCAAGATTCCTGCGGGCGGCTGTATCAAAATCATGACCGGGGCAGTGATTCCGGCAGACGCTGACACCGTCGTGATGCAAGAGCATGCAACAGTGACCGGCGAGCATGTCAGCATCCAAAAACTGCCTGGCAAAGGCGCCAATATTCGTCTAATGGGTGAAGACATCGCTATCGGACAAACCGTCCTTGCTACTGGCCACACGTTGCAACCGGCAGATATGGGCTTGCTCGCCTCGCTGGGTGTCGCAGAGATTGAGGTTTACCGGCGTCTTAAAGTGGCCTTTTTTACCACGGGCGATGAACTGGTGAGCGTCGGCCAGCCCTTACAAGCCGGACAGATTTACGACAGTAACCGCTATAGCCTGTGGGGCATGTTGCAAGCCCTGGGCACAGAGGTGGAGGACCTGGGCAATATTGCCGACAATCCCCAAGCCTTGGAGCACACTCTATTGCAAGCCGCCGCCCGCTTTGATGTGGTTATCACCAGTGGCGGTGTGTCCGTGGGGGAAGCGGACTTCATGAAACAACTGCTCGCCACCCATGGTCAGGTGCTGTTCTGGAAAATCAACATGAAGCCAGGGCGACCGCTGGCTTATGGCAAGCTGGGACAAGCGCATTATTTTGGCTTGCCCGGCAATCCGGTCGCCACGATGGTAACGTTTTACCAGTTTGTGCAAACGGCGTTAAAAACCTTGATGGGAAGCCATGAGCGCGTACAACCTTCCTTCAAGGTCGCGTGCGTGAGCCCGATTAAAAAGGCCGCAGGCCGCACCGAATTTCAGCGCGGTATCCTGTTTAAGGACGGTACAGACTGGAAGGTAAAAACCACAGGCGAGCAGGGCTCCGGTATTTTAAGCAGCATGAGTCAGGCCAATTGCTTTATCTTGCTCGATGAAGCCTCAGGGCCGCTACCCGCAGGCAGTTGGGTTGAAGTACAACCTTTCACCGGCATTTTCTAAGGCATCCTTGTATCTGCAAGCTGGCAAGAAGATTCAAAAATAGCTTATAGTGTCGGCTTGCGTTGGGGGTCATCAAAAGGGATATTGGCGTGCAAGCCGTTTTAAAAGAAACAAAACAATTCAGTCATTTATTAGAGTGGTGCCTGATTGCCTCACTCCTGATACATGCCTTGATCATGTTTACCCTACCCAAACCTGATTACGACCTGCCGCCCCCAAACAAGCAAGAAATACGGATTGAGCTGGTCAAACCAGAACCACCCGCTGTCACGCCCGCGCCACCTGCACCAGCAGAACCTGAAGTGGTCAAACCCACCCCTCCCAAACCGCAGCCACAGCCTCCAAAGCTAGAACCCAAGCCCGTAGAGCAAAAACCTGTGACGCCGCAAAAACCGTCGCCTATGCCAGAGCAAGCGGTAGAAACACCCCGCCCCGTAGTGGAATCACCAGCCCCGGCCGTGATTGCCGCCAAGCCCAGCGTCAGTGAAACCAAGTCTGAAGTCGTGGTACCGCCCCCCGCGCCCCCTGTGCCACCAGAACCAGTCAAAGCCTCTGGGCCCAGCGAAGGGGATATTGACGCCGCGCGTAATGCGTTTAGAAGTGCGGCGCATAGGGAGCTGAAGAAAAACCAGCGCTACCCGCGGATTGCGCAAGACAGAGGCATAGAGGGCGATGTCAAATTAAGCATCAGCATTGACGATCATGGCAATATCACCAATATTGAAGTCGTCGAGTCCAGCGGCAACAAAGCCATTGATGACGCAGCCTTGGCGGCAGCGCAAAAATCGCAGCTGAAACCGCATTTTCATGAAATACTACGTGGCAGAATCAATAACATTATTGTCACGGTCAGCTTCAAACTGTCCAGTTAGGTGCACATGCTGTTCAAGCGCAAGCAGACAAGCTCCTCTCCCCATTGGCAACACGACAAGCCGCTGCGCTTATTATTGCTTTTTCATGACATCTATTTTATTGCACTGATCGTCCTCGCCGTCGCCAGTGGCGCTTATGGCATCTATTTGTGGGACAAAGCCTCCAAACAATCCCAGCGCATCAATGTCGTGATCCAGGAAATCTACCTGGTACGTGGCGACCTTTACCGGCAAATGAAAGAGTTGTTTGATGCATTTTTTTTGCAAGAGACGAATGCGCTCAATGAATACAACCAATACACCACGTCGATTCTGATCCATATGGAGCGCCTGCAGTCGATCGCGCTGGACCAGGAAGAACGTGATGCCTTGATGGAGATTGAGCACAAATACCGCAACCTGGTGAATGAAGCACCTGCGCTGTTCTATCGTTACCAGAACAATCCCGACCGTAATGCCCAGAAGTCGATTTATCAGGATATTGAAACCGGCATCTTCAAGCATTATGAAGAGGTGTCCAAGCGGGCAGAACGCCTGCTCATGATCAAGCAAGGTGAAATCAAGCACAGGCTGGATGAAGCCAGGAGTAACTCCATTGCCGTTTTGTCTTTGCCGCTGTTACTGGCTTGCGTACTGATTGTCTATTCCAGACGCATCCTCAAAGAGTCTATCGTGCGCCCGATAAATGACATTATGCAAGCCACCAATGCCATCAGTGGCGGCAGCCTCACCCATCAGGTGCCAGAAGCTGGCGCCGAGGAGCTGGCGATGCTGTCACGCGAAATCAATAAAATGGCCGAAGACCTGGCCGCCAGCCGCGATGCCCTGGTCAAGAGCGAGAAACAGGCGGCACTTGGCCTGTTGGTGCCTATGCTGGCGCATAACATCCGCAATCCCCTGGCGAGTATCCGCGCTACTGCGCAGGTCATCGATGACCCGCAGCTGGACAAGGACACCATGGAATCGATTCAAGGCATTATCCATACCGTAGACCGGCTTGAGCGCTGGACCGGCAGCCTGCTGTCTTATCTGCATCCGATCAAGCCTATGCTTAATCAGCTGCGGCTATCCAATATCGTTCAAGGTGCGGTCACTACCTTGCATCCCAAACTGAATGAAAAGCAGATCAGGCTGCAAGAAAACAGTGACACGGTGCAACAATTGATTTTGACCGACGAGCATTTATTGGAACAAATGCTATACAACCTGCTTCTAAACGCGACAGAGGCTTCTCCCAAAGGCGCCGAGATTCAGCTGCAATGTGCGCTACATGATCACCTGCTAACCCTGGTGATTATCGACCAGGGGCCAGGCATGCCGTTCAAGCCTGATCCGCATGCACTGACACCGGGCCCCACCACCAAACGGTTCGGCACGGGTCTCGGCATTCCTTTTGCATTTAAAGTTTGCGAAGAGCTCGGCGGGAGCATGTCTTTTGAAAGTGGCGCAAGCACAGGTACCCGCATTACCATCTTATTACCGCAATAATCATCCACCTCTCGTGAGATGCTTGATCGCAGGCGGTGAATATGCGATTTGTGCTTGCTTAATTTTGTATTTTTATCAACAATGTGATTAAGTGATAGCGATGTCAACTATGTTAAATTCACCTGTTCCAGAACTCAGCTTACCAGCGACCTCCAGCCTGCAATTCAATAGCAAAGACTATTTGGGCAAGTTCCTCGTCCTGTATTTCTACCCCAAGGATTCCACCCCAGGCTGTACCACGCAAGGGATGCAGTTCCGTGACATGCATGCCGCATTTCTCGAAGCCAATGCCATCATTTTCGGCATTTCGCGTGATACGCTCAAATCGCACGAAAACTTCAAGGCCAAATACAGCTTTCCCTTTGAATTGATCTCGGACAGCGATGAAATCGCTTGCCAGGCGTTTAATGTGATCAAAATGAAAAACATGTATGGCAAACAGGTTCGCGGCATTGAGCGCAGTACGTTTCTGATCAACCCACAAGGCATCATTGTGCGCGAATGGCGCGGTGTCAAAGTCGATGGTCATGCCGCTGAGGTATTAGCCAGCATACAGTCTTCCCACTCATAAAAGTGATTTTCTATGGCCCGTGCTCCACAAACCAAGCTTTTTGTCCTCGATACCAACGTTTTGATGCACGACCCTTCGTCGCTATTCAGGTTTGAAGAGCACGACGTCTACCTTCCCATGGTCACCCTGGAAGAGCTGGACAACAATAAAAAAGGCTTGACCGAAGTTGCACGTAACGCGCGCCAGGCCAGCCGTTTTCTTGAAGAAATCATGGGGGGCAATGAAACAAGCAATCTTGAGGAAGGCTGTCCGCTTGCCATTCAAGGCAACCGTCATTTAACGGGCAAGCTGTTTTTCCAAACCGAACATGTGCCGACGGATTTACCAGGCCTCGCTGGCAGCAAGGCAGACAATCAGATCATCAGCGTGGTGCTGGCACTCAAAAAACAACACACCAAACGCAATGTCATCCTGGTCAGCAAGGATATCAACATCCGCATCAAAGCCCGTGCCATGGGCGTGGCGGCAGAAGATTACTTTAATGACAAGGTACTGGAAGACAGCGACATGCTGTATACCGGCCTGCGCGAACTGCCTGAAAACTTTTGGGACTTGCACAGCAAGGACATGCATTCATGGCAAGAATCTGGCCGCATGTATTACAAAGTCAGCGGGCCTATCGTCAAGTCACTGCTAGTAAATGAATTCGTGTTTTATGAGTTCAACAAACCGTTTCACGCCATTGTGCGCAAGATTGAAGACAATACCGCCATTCTTGAAGTGGTGCAGGACCACATGAACCCCAAACACAATGTGTGGGGCATCACTGCGCGCAATCGTGAGCAGAACTTTGCGCTCAACCTGCTGATGGATCCCAACATTGATTTTGTTACGCTGCTGGGGCAGGCCGGGACGGGTAAAACCTTGCTCACCCTCGCCGCCGCCCTGACGCAAACCCTGGATAAAAAACGTTATTCTGAAATTATCATGACCCGTGTGACGGTACCGGTCGGCGAAGATATTGGCTTTTTACCTGGCACGGAAGAGGAAAAAATGGCGCCATGGATGGGTGCCCTTGAGGACAACCTCGATGTGCTCAACAAAACCGATGAAGATGTGGGTGAGTGGGGCCGTGCAGCCACCCAAGACCTGATTCGTACCCGGATTAAAATCAAATCGCTGAACTTCATGCGTGGGCGTACCTTTCTCAACAAATTTCTGATCATAGACGAAGCACAAAACCTCACCCCCAAACAAATGAAAACGCTGATTACGCGGGCCGGACCGGGCACCAAAGTGGTCTGTCTGGGCAATATTGCCCAGATTGATACCCCCTACCTGACGGAGGGCAGCTCGGGATTGACCTATGTGGTTGACCGCTTCAAGAACTGGGCGCATAACGGGCATATTACCCTGGTACGTGGTGAGCGCTCACGTCTGGCAGACTTTGCGGCAGAGGTCTTGTAGACAGTCGTCTGCTCGCTTCTTATGGTCAAAGGCTTCTATACCTTACTGATTGCCCAGTTTTTGTCGGCAATCGCAGATAATGCTCTGCTGTTTGCTGCGATTGCCCTGCTGGCAAAGCTTAACGCACCCAGCTGGCACGAACCACTTCTACGCGAATTTTTCGTGATTTCCTATATCGTGCTCGCGCCTTTTGTCGGCCCCTTTGCCGATGCGCTGCCCAAAGGCCGGGTCATGTTTTTAAGCAATGGGTTGAAGTTTATCGGTTGCCTGATGGCACTGGCGGGCGTGCCGCCCCTGTATGCGTACGCTGTGGTGGGGATAGGTGCTGCCGCTTATTCGCCAGCGAAATATGGCATTTTGACGGAAATGCTGCCATCGCATTTGTTAATCAAGGCCAACGCATGGATGGAAGGCACCACAGTCACCGCCATTATTCTGGGGCCGGTCTTGGGTTCTACGTTATCTGCCAACAATCCATACATGGGCATAGCCTGCATCATGTGCCTATATTTGCTGGCCGCAGCGTTCAACTACTACATTCCCAAAGTACCGATTGACCACAAAGTAGCGCAAAAAACGCTCTGGTTTTTACTCAAAGATTTTTGGCATGCCTTTATGACGCTGTGGAAAGATCCGCAAGGCCAGGTCTCGCTGGCCGTCACCACTTTGTTCTGGGGCGCCGGGGCCACCTTGCAATTCGTGGTATTACAGTGGGCAGATGTCAGATTGGGCTTCTCTCAGCAACAAGCGACTTATTTGATCGCCATCCTTGCCGTTGGCATCGCCATCGGCTCAATCATCGCTTCCAAGTATGTCGAGCTGGAGAATGCCGTGAAAGTGTTACCGGCAGGCATTTACATGGGGATTCTGGTGATGAGCATGATGGTGATCCACAGCCCCATTCTGGCAGGGATCCTGCTATTTGTGATTGGTGTGCTTTCAGGCTATTTTCTGGTGCCGCTCAACTCCTTATTACAACACAGGGGCCATCATTTACTCGGCGCCGGGCACTCGATTGCCGTACAAAATTTTAACGAGAATATAGGCATCTTGCTGCTGTTGGGCGCTTACACCTGGATGGTAGGCGCCAAGCTAGACATTAATACCATTGTGGCCATCTTCGGGGTATTTATTATTTTCAGCATGTCATTGATCACACTGGTTTATCGCAAACATATCCGGCGATAAGCGCAACGCAGCTTTGATACAATCAACAAAAAAGGGCGCCTGAGCGCCCTTTTTGCTCTCTAGCGATCAATGCAATTTGACATGTGGCTCGGTACGTCTTGAGATAATACGACCGATGGTATGAACAATCACCGCCAGCACACCGTGCAATGCCATCAAGTGCATCTTGTACAAGGAACGGTACATCACGCGTGCGAACAAGCCCTGAATGTACATGCTGCCCCCCGCCACGGCACCCATCAAGCTGCCCACGGTAGAGTATTTGCCCAAATTGACCAGTGAGCCGTAATCGGTATAGTGGAACTCTGGCAGCGATTCTTTACCAGCCACACGCGCCTTTACCGTCTTGAGCAGCAGCGAAGCCTGCTGGTGTGCCGCTTGCGCACGTGGAGGTACCGTCGCGTCATGCCCCAGCCATGGACAGGCTGCACAATCACCAAACGCAAAAATATTCGTATCACGAGTGGTCTGCAAATGCTGATTCACCACCAGCTGGTTAATGCGGTTGGTTTCCAGCCCATCGATATCCTTGAGGAAATCCGGTGCTTTGATGCCAGCCGCCCACACTACCAACTCCGCAGGAATCGTACGGCCGCTGTGCGTCGTGATGCCTTTGGGAGACACCTCAGTCACACGCTCGCCAGTAAACACATTCACCCGCAGTTTACGCAATTCAACATCGACCGCATAAGAAAGCTTGGGTGGTAATGCTGGCAAAATACGGTCACTTGCTTCAATCAGAGAAATCTTGACGTCACGATCTGCATCAATTTTATCCAGACCATAGGCGGCGAGCTCACGCGTAGTATTGTGCAGTTCAGCCGCCAACTCGACACCCGTCGCCCCAGCGCCCACAATCGCCACTTCAAGCTGACCGGGTTTTAATGGTTCAGGCTGTGTTTGTGCACGCAATAATGCGTTGTGCAGATAGCGATGGAATTTTTGCGCCTGCGCCTGGGTATCCAAGGCAAGCGAATACTCACGTGCCCCTTTAATGCCAAAATCATTGGTTGTACTACCCACCGCGATAATCAGGGTATCGTATTTGAATGAACGGCGCGCAATAATTTCATTCCCATCTTCGTCATGTACCGGCGACAAAAACACTTCACGTGTTGCACGATTCAGCCCATCCATCCGGCCCAGCCTGAACTTGAAGTGATGCCAATGTGCCTGTGCCAGATACTCCAGCTCATGGCGATCCGGATCCATACTACCCGCTGCAATTTCGTGCAACAGCGGCTTCCAGACATGGGTTCGCGTTGCATCAATCAACGTGATCCTTGCTTTTTTCTTTTTGCCCAAGGAGTCACCCAACTTGGTCGCCAATTCAAGGCCACCTGCACCACCACCTACAATAATGACATGGTGTAAATCATTTTCGTCAGTCACGCTCACATTAATCCTTCAATAAAAAAGCGCGCCTGCCGTACTGCCAAGCGCGCACAACACCTCAAATAACACGACTATTCGTTACCAGTAATTTTGGCATGACTACGAATAAAAGCGATGATTTTCAATACATCGTCAGGCTTCAAACCATCATCTGGCGCCATCAAGCCAAAACCTTTTGCACCCATGCCACCATTGGTGCCATGCCAGATCGTTTCAAACATGCCTTTATTGGTTGCATTCTTCGCATAACGGAAATTCTCGCCAATCAAACCAGGCCCGACAGCGCCTTCACCATGACCACCATGACAAGCAACGCAAGAGAACAGGTTAAACTTTTTCTTGCCTTCTTTAATCGCCTCTTCGTTACCAATATAAGGGTTTTTACCCGTCGCCAAAAATTCTTTCGCAGCAGGTGTATCAAACATTTTATGGTCAATTTCCATAGGTTGACCATCTTGGGTGGTGACAAATTGTATCGCCTTGATATCGCCACCTTCTGCTGAAGCGCCAGCAGATTGCCCACCGTTGTTACATGCCGCCAACATTGCTGCCAGCAATGTCGTCAATAATAAACTTCTCATCGTTACCCCCAGGTTTTATATAGTGTTATTCCTTAAAATCCTGCCATGTCTATTATTATTTTAGCTTCACACAGCACGCTTTAATTGTGCCATAAAAACAAAAAACGGTCACCTAAGTGACCGTTTTTATTCGTAACGAGTTATTCGTTACCTGTCATGCCTACGTTGCTATTACTACGCACAAAGGCAATCACTTTCAATACTTCATCTGGTTTCAAACCATCATCTGGCGCCATCAGGCCAAAACCTTTAGCACCCATACCACCGTTGGTACCGTGCCAGATGGTTTCGAACATGCCTTTGTTCGTTGCGTTTTTAGCGTAACGGAAGTTAGCACCGATCAAGCCTGGACCCACAGCGCCCTCACCTTTACCACCGTGACAGGCAACACATGAGTACATGTTGAAAATCTTTTTACCTTTTTTGATAGCGTCTTCGTTACCGATGTATGGGTTTTTACCAGTAGCCAAAAATTCTTTGGCAGCATCTGTATCGAACAAAGCTTTGTCAATGTTCAAGGTGGAACCGTCTTGAGTTGCTGAAAAAGTGATATCAGCCATTGCGCCTGTGGCAAATGCCATCAAGGAAATCAACAATGCTGATTTAAGTGTGTTGCCTAACATGTTTTCTCCTAATCCTAAACAAAATGAGCGGCGACAAGTGGTAAACCAAACAATTACCGCATGCTCATTTAACGAATCGTTCCAGAAACGGTTGACGAATAATTCATTAATAATGACAGAATTTATCACACAGCCATCTCAAAACAAGCCAACGATTTTACTGTGTTTTTTTTTCCTTGTCATTAGCAACTGTCTGTTTATAAAACTTTTTCAACAGTACTGTTATTTTTTATACACACTGTCGCCTTCAACAACTGGCACGGTGGGGATACCATAATCCTTAAGAATCGCATCAATCTTGTCTTTGTTGCGCTCTAAAGCTTCATTAATCATTTTGATGCGGTCTTTGTCCTTCATACGGACAGCTACTGAAATATTCCAATACTCCTTACCTTTGAGGTTGACTTTGTTGTACTCAGGAATCAAGCGCATTTCCAGCGGGACTTTGGAATTTTTAACGTAGTAACCAGCGATAGGACCCCACATCACAGCGACATCAATATCGCCTTTGACCAAATCATCAATAATGAAGCTGGTTGGCAAATTCAGATCGCGCTGCAAACGGTAAGGACGCGCATTAGTCATCAAGTTGTAATCATTGAGCGGGATAGTCGCTGGGCTCTTGTCAACAATCCCGATAATGCCTTTTTTCAAATCTGGCGAATCCCAGTTGGTAATGTCGTAATTGCTGTCTTTGCGCCAGACAAATACATGTCCTGAACGATAGTAGGGTTTGGACGTTCTCAACCCATCGAAGTCTGAGGTCATACCGATGATCACATCACATCGCATCGCATTGATGGTATTACGTAGAAACCCTTGACGGTTATAAGCATATTGGAAGCTCAGCTTCTTGCCCAGGTCATCGGCCAGTACTTTTGCAATCTTGTCTTCAAATCCTTCCAGCTTCAAGTTAGAGTAAGGCATATTATCGGGATCAGAACAAACCTTGAACTCTGATTCATCAGCCACACGACGTACTTCACCGATCCGGCCTTCATCCGGGTTGATTGAAGGGATTTCGATCTCCTCAGCAGACACCCATGATTGCGTTGCCAACACCAATCCCACCGCACCCAGCATATTCCATATTTTCATTTTGATTTCGTTCCTTTTTGTGATTGTTTCCTGTCGTTTTTTGAACTTAATCATATGCAAAAGTTCGATGAATTCACGACAAACTCAATCATCTTATCGCGAATACGTATTGATTTGTAGGGAAGCCCTACTTAAATTCCTGTTCATGGTTTTTAATCATGAAATTCATGAAAAAAAACACCCTGCCTAAGCAGGGTGTTAAGGAGTCAACGTACTTCTATTAGATAATTTAAGACAAGCTCAAATTACAGTGAGAATACGTTCAATGCACCGCCGCCAGGAGCAGCGTTGTACTTGGTCAACTCTTTGTAACCACCAGCAGCACCCAGTGCGTCTGTGTCGTTAGTCATACCCAAGTTCATCGCAACACCAGCCCAACCACCGATACCAGACAATACACCAACGTATTGTTTACCAGCATGGCCGTAGGTGAATGCGTTACCAATCACACCGGAACCCACTTGGAATTTCCACAGTTCTTTACCGTTTTGTGCATCAACAGCCTTGAACCAACGATCCAATGTACCGTAGAACACAATGTTAGAAGCTGTAGTCAGAGCACCACCCCAAGCAGAGAACTTCTCTTTGTTGTACCAAACTTTTTTGTTGGTCATTGGGTCGTAAGCACCGAAACCACCCATCACGCCGTCTGGACCAGCAAACATGGTCAGTGTCGCACCAACCCATGGTTGACCAGCAACGTATTTGGACTCAACTGGCTCGTATGTCATACATACGTGGTTCAATGGTGTGTACATCAAACCAGTTTTTGGTGAGTAAGCCGCTGGCTGTTGGTCTTTAGTACCCAGAGCCGCTGGACATACACCTTTAGCGTTGTAGTCTTGGTGTGTAGAAGCAGATGCCAGTTTGTCTGGTACACCTGTTTTCAGGTCAACGCTGTTAGCCCAGTTAACAAATGGGTGCACTTTTTCAGCAGCAACCAATGTACCGTTGTTAGCTTGCCATGTGTAGATAAAGCCGTTACGGTCATGGTGCCATGCGTATGTTTTGCCACCTTTGTCGAACAGGATCACTTCGTTAATACCGTCGTAGTCCCACTCATCGTGTGGTGTCATTTGCATTGCCCATTTAGCAACACCAGTGTCCAGATCACGTGCAGTGATTGTCATGGACCATTTGTTGTCACCTGGACGTACGTCTGGGTTCCAAACGGATGGGTTACCTGAACCGTAGTATACCAAGTTTGTCTTGGCATCATATGGCCACCAGCCCCATACGGAACCACCACCATGTTGCCAGCCGTCTTTCACAGCTTGTGGTTTCAACCAAGTACGTGTACCCAGTTCTTTTTCGCCGATTTTCAGTTGGTCGTTAGGGATCTTTTTGAAAGAACCGCCTTGTTTGTTACCACCGTTCACGTCTTCATAAACAGACAGCGCGTTGTACTGTGGGTTTTCTTTGTTAGTGTTAGCGTCGTGCAATGTTTCGCTATCTGGGCCTGTAGAGTAGGCTTTCCATGCCAGAGAACCATCTTTAATGTTATAAGCAACAATAAAGCAACGTACGCCGAACTCAGCACCTGAGCAACCAGTCAGTACTTTGTCTTTGATCACGTGTGGTGCGTTGGTGTTAGTTGCACCGACTTTTGGATCAGTGTTTTTAACGTCCCAAACTTTAGCACCAGTTTTTGCATCCAAAGCAACCAGCATGCCGTCGTTTTGTTGCAAGAAGATTTTGCCGTCGCCGTAGCCCAGACCACGAGAAACGTTGTCACAGCACAGAACTGCTTGTACGCTTGGGTCTTGTTTTGGGAAATAGGACCAAACGATTTTTTGGTTGTCGTTCAAATCCAGAGCGTATACGTTGTTTGGGAATGCTGTATGTACATACATCATGTTACCCACAACCACTGGAGAACCTTCGTGACCACGGTTTACACCGGTTGCGAATGTCCAGGCTGCTTTCAGGTTTTTAACGTTACCTTTGTTGATTTGAGCCAGGTTGCTGTAGCCTTGGTTGAAATGGTTAGCGCGTGGGTGTGCCCAGTTGTTGGCATCTTTCATCGCAGCTTCTTGGTCAGCAGCAGCGAATGCAACCATTGGCAAAGCAGCTACCAGACCCAGGGCCAGTTTGATTTTGTTAACTTGCATATTGATCTCCAAAGTTAGTACTAAGGGTTTAATATTAGGTGTGCACCTGATTTGCTGACACTAGGAATGAGCATAAAAGGCACACACTTTACACACCAGAGACAAGGGAAATTATCCTGAACTAACTTGGAAATTGTCACTTGCCACATGTGAGGATTGCAATATAGAACAATTTGTTTTCAATTGCAACACTTTGGTTACAAATTGGTTACAATTTTTTCAAATTATTTTTTGAATTTTTCCACCGTCTCATTGGAAATAAATTTTTACAAATAAAATCAAATAGTTAAAGAAAACCCTCTATGAAGAACCTCGCCCTCTTTCCCGAATGCCAACCATTCAAACAGTGGCATCTTGCTGCCACTTCGTTACATTCTATCTATGTTGAGCAGTGCGGGAATCCAGAAGGGGTTCCCGTGATTTTTTTGCACGGTGGCCCGGGCAGCGGCTGCAATCCTGCGCAACGGCGCTTTTTTGATCCTGCGCATTACCACATCATTCTGTTTGATCAGCGCGGCTGCGGCCGCAGCATGCCGGCGGGAGAAATTCAAGACAACACAACCCAACATCTGGTTGCCGATATTGAACAGATTAGGACCAGGCTAAATATTTCACGCTGGCATGTCTTCGGCGGATCATGGGGCAGCACCCTGGCGCTGGCTTATGCCAATCAACATCCGAATCAGGTGATCAGCCTGACCTTGCGTGGCATCTTTCTAAGCAGGCCACATGAAATTAACTGGTTTCTGGGACAGGTTGCATTGTTTTTTCCTGAAGCATGGCAGGCATTACTAGCCCCAGTCCCAGAAGCGCAGCGCAGCCAGGTACTGGAGTACTATGCAACCCAGGTGTTCGATCCTGACCCTATCGTCAGTATTCCGGCGGCAATTCATTGGAATGCATTTGAATCCAGCATCATGAGCCTGCTGCCCAAGGCTGACAGCAGCGCCCCGGATGGCCAGGTGGAGCTCGCCCGCGCACGGGTACAAATTCATTACATCCGGCATCTCTGCTTTGTGGACGGTGAGCAGATGCTCTCCGATGCGGGCAAACAACTGACACACATTCCAACGACAATTGTTCAGGGCCGTTATGACATGGTGTGCCCACCGCAAACGGCTTGGGCACTGAACCAAGTTCTGCCTCACGCCAAGTTTGTGATGGTGCCGGATGCTGGTCACTCCGCGATGGAGGCAGGTACCTGCCTTGCCCTGCTGAACGCCACAGAACAATATAAGCATTTATCAGACGCAGACTGAGCCACTAAACGCAATATGATGCCATCCGTATTATGGTCAACCTTGCAGCAGCAATGGCAAGGCTTGAAACAGCAGCTCTCGGCTTATACCTATTGCACGCCACTATTTGTGGTGCAGACCACCAGGCATGGTGTGATTCGCCACCGCCTGATGGCGCTGGCGGCAGCGTTGTCGTTTTATGCCCTGTTTGCGCTGATCCCGCTGATTGTGCTGATTTTCTTTTTACTCAGCCACTTGGTGTACTCATCGGATTATGCGATCGTGAAGCTGGCCATCCTGACCAGCAATCTGCTCCCGGAATTTAGCCAGCGCATCATGGTAGAGGTGTATCACAACACTCAAACCGAAGCCGCCTGGGGTGCCGTAGGCTTCTTTATTCTGTTATGGACCATCACCCCTCTGGCTGCGCATATGCGCTCCAGCTTTTACCTGATTGCAAGCCGCCAGGATGTCCCCTCCTTCTGGCATAAGAAGCTGCGGGACATCATGGCAGTGCTGGGCGTGTTGCTGGTGTTCTTCCTGTTTACCGCAGCGGGCTTTGTGCTGGAATCAGTGATTGTCTTTTTGGCGCAGCACCTGCCAACAGCGATGATCAGCGTAGTCGGCTGGCTGGCTTCACTCTTGTTGACCACCTTGCTGATCGCCGGCTTTTATCATAGCTTTTGCCCTCTCCCCATCCAGTGGCGTCATTTGCTCATCTCAGCCTTGCTGACGGCGACGGTGTGGATGCTGATGCGCCCTGCCTTCGGGTTATTTTTAACGGTGAATAAAAATTTTGGCGCCGTGTTTGGCAGCATGAAAGCCATGTTTGTCTCGATCAGCTGGTTATATCTCAACTTTGCCGTCTTTTTGGCGGGCATAGAATTGATGGTCACGCTGAAACAAAAAGAAGTATTGCTACTGAAAGGTCTGTTTGATGATGTGCCCAATCAGCAGCATTACCTGCAAGCGCTGACACAGATCTTTGGACAGTCCTATAGCAAAGGCGACCACATCATCCGGCAAGGCGCATTGAGTACCTACTATTACATGGTGGTCGAGGGCACTTTGCATATGACACAGCACGCTAATGGGCAGGAAAGCACCGTGCGCATTTTGCAGTCTGGCGATTTCTTTGGTGACCTGGCCTTGTTTTCTCAACAAGCGGCAACCGCCAGTGTGGTGGTAGTCTCCGAGAGCGCATCCGTCATCCGCATAGAAAGCGACTACATGCACAGCTTGCTGGAACAAGCCCCTGAAATTGCCGTTAGACTGCTCAAACAGCGCTCAGACCATCCCCGCCCCCACTAACCCACCTGCTTTTTGGCACCCAATCCCCTTTTAGCCGATCACCATTTGCGGGAGATCAACACACGCAATCATTGCGGAATTGTAATATCTGTTACAGAATTGTAACTATATTGGGAATTTTTCATGATGGCTATTCCACTCTCACAAGAGATCAATGCATTAATACAGCAACTGAATCGCGGCCAATTCGAGGCAGTGATTCAACGTGCTCGCCCTTTAGTGGCGCAACATCCTCGCGAATTTATCTTGCATCATTTGCTGGCGCTAGCCTTCGATCAACAGCAAGCCTACCCGCAAGCGGCTGAGGCTTACCAACATGCTTTAAACCTAAACCCGCAAGTCCCTGAGCTTTGGTTCAACTATGCGATTGTTAAAACATATCTGAATGACCTGGTTGCCGCGGAGCAAGCTTATGCCCAAGCCATTGCCTTGAATCCGCAATTTTTTGAAGCCCACGGCAATCTGGGCACGATATTGCAAAAGCAAGGCCGGCTGGACGAAGCGGTCGCCAGTTATCAGCGCGGCTTGCGCATCCAGCCGCAAGATGCACGCGGTCATTTTAATCTGGGCACCGTGCTACGCGATCAAGGCGACTTGCAAGCCGCCGTACAAAGCTATGAGCGTGCCATCGATTTGTTCCCAAATTACACCGATGCCTATAACAATCTAGGGGAAACCTGGCGCGATCAGGGCGATATGACACGGGCGGTCAACTGCTATCAGCAAGCCTTGCAGCGCAATCCCCAACATGCTGCAGCCAATTACAACATGGGCGAGTTTCTATATTTGGCCAAGCGCTTCGAAGAAGCGATCCCTTACTTTGAGACATCGCAACTGGAAGACTGGCAAGCCAGAGTCTTGTATTGTTTATATCGCGCCGAACAATTTGAGGTTTTTAAACAACGTCGCGATGCAATGCTTGCGCAAGGCCCGCACACGGCACCGTTTATCGCCACCCTCTCTACGCACTACAGCATCAATCATGGCGAGCCCGACCCTTACCAGTTTTGCCCGGATGGCTTTTCGTTTGTCTATCACCGCAGCCTGCCTGAGCTGGCCCCTGGCAGCCCCTTGCTCACACAGTTATTGAACGATATCGCGCAAGCAGATATTGCTGAACGCAAACAAGCGCGGCTCACTCACGGCAAACAGTCTGCTGGCAACTTATTCAAACGTGCGGAAGCTTCGTTCAGGGCACTGGGCGAAATCGTCAAGCGAGAGTTTCGCTTATACCACGAACACTATAAACATGCGGACTGTGCCTTAATTACGCATTTTCCCTCAGCACTGGAGTTCACCAGCTCATGGTATGTCAAGATGCAAACAGGCGGGCATCTGGATGCGCATATTCATGAAATCGGCTGGATCAGCGGCGCGGTTTACCTGGCTATGCCGGAGACTGAGGATGAAAAGGAAGGCGCCTTTGAATATGGCACGCATGGCGACCAATACCCGCAATTGCATGACCGGTTTCCGACACGTTATATCAAGCCGGCGATTGGAGATATTGTGCTGTTTCCCTCTTCGCTCTTTCATAGAACGATCCCGTTTCAGGCAGACGCAGAGCGCATTTGCATTGCCTTTGATTTAAAACCCGCGACGCCAACCGGCTTCACACGTAGTGACTATTAATCTCCTACAGGTTCACAAGCCAGAAAAAATCCTTTAGTTTGATGAATTTATCAAACCGATACAGAATTTATCAATTTTGCTGATTATAGATAGGTGGCCGCAAGGTATGATAGGCATTGCATCAGACGGTAAGCTGGCCGTGGCAATGCCTTAAAACTGGCCCGCAACCCATTGTAATCTAAACCGTTCGATCAGATCCCTCACCCTTTTGGAGTCAGATCAAGATGATTTCAGCGCGCCAGTCTTGTTTTTTCCCACGCTTGCTGCTTCTCCTGCTTTACCCCTACTTCATCCAGCAAGCACATGCCAGCGTGGACGAGGCACGCACCTCAAAAAGTGAGTTACTCTACAATCTGGCCCTGTTGAGTCAGACGCCTTATCGCCCACGCCAGGAGATTTACACGGTATGTGCGTTTGAGGAAGACATTGGTCATCTCAAGGCCACCTCGCTGGAATCGCAAAAATTACAACAATCTCCGATTTTTTTAGTGACGCTGAAAACACAAGCCGATGTGAAACGCTGTAATTTGCTATATATTCAGGATGTCGTCTCACAAAAGCCGTTAGAATTGCAGCAGATTATTCAAAAAGAGTCCGTGCTCACGGTTGTCCATCAGGGCAACAAGTTTGCCGAGTTTGGCCATGTAGAAATCAGCGAGCTAGACAAACGCTATCAGTTCATGCTGCGTTTGGGCGCGGCCAAACAGGCCGGCATCGTGTTCGACTCCCGCTTGATGAAACTGGCGACTAACCTTATTCAGTGATTTTGTATGTTAAAACTGCTGCCTCACCTCAAGATTGCCCATAAACTGCTGCTCACCGAACTGGTGATGACACTGAGTATGTTTCTGGTGTTTATCGTGTTTGCATTTGGCAGCCATTATCACAATCTGCGCACCCACATGATCCGTGACATTCTGGTGCAAACCCAGGTCGTGGCCACCTCGATTGGACCCGCGGTCATGTTTGGGGAGGTCAACTCACTGACCAAAACACTGGAACCGCTGACGGATAATCAGAATATCCGCAGCATCACGATTTTTAACCAGCAACAACAAGCGATCCAGCAACTTTATCCGCAACATCCACAATCCACTGCCGTCTGGCAATGGCTCTACCCTTTTTTCAAGGATCTGGAAGTTGAGACGCCTATCGTGGTGAATGAAAAAACGGTGGGCACCTTGCAAGCAACCATCAAGCAGGCGCAAATTGTCGATGTGCTGATTGGATTTGCCTGGTCTAACGCCATTGCGGTCCTGGCAGCCGCGCTGGTCGGCTGTCTGATTATCTGGCGACTTAACCGCAATATCGTTAACCCGATTCACGCCTTACAAAGCTTTGTCAGCAATATCACTCGCAATCATCACTATGACCAACGCATCAGCATCCGCAGTCAGGATGAAATCGGCATGCTAGGCCATGACATCAACAATATGCTGGAAAGCATCCGGCAGCGTGACGCACAGCTACAAACCGAACTGGAACATCGCAAAGTCATTGAAGAAAAATTGCAGTTCCTGGCGCACTACGACAAAAATACCCAATTACTGAACCGTCACGCGTTTGAAGAAGCGATTACGCGTAGAATCACCGCTTCGTCCAATGGCCCAGCCAATGTATATCTGCTGTTGCTAGACTTGGACCGCTTTAAAATCGTCAATGATTCGTTTGGCCATAACACCGGGGACAAGTTGTTGCTGCAAGTGGCGCACCGCCTGCGCGGCAACCTGGCACAAAAGGATGCGATTTTCCGCCTGGGTGGCGATGAGTTTGCCATTCTGCTGGATGCCGCAGGCCGGCAAACAATCGAGCAAGTCTGCAAACGGATTATCCAGACGATTTCTGCCCAATTTATCGTCGATGACCATGAAATTAATATTGGGGTCAGCATCGGCATTGCGCAATTGAGAGCCGGATTTGACTCTAAAACCGAAGTGATGAAAAACGCGGATGTGGCGCTGTATCAAGCCAAGGACGCGGGTCGCAACACCTATCGCTTTTACAGTGAAATGGATGAAGCCAATACCTCCGAGCTACGTAACCTGCGTGAGGCGTTGCACTTCGCGCTGCAAAATCAGGAGCTGGAGCTCTATTATCAGCCCATCATCCATACACAGCTGTTGAAAACCATCGGCTTTGAGGCCTTGCTCAGATGGCGTCATCCAACCAGAGGTTTACTTAGCCCTGACCAGTTTATCCATCTGGCGGAAGGCTCGGGCCTGATTATCAGCATCGGTGCCTGGGTGATTCACCAGTCACTCAAGCAACTGGCCATGTGGCAAGAGATGTTTGACCAGGATCTGTTCATGAATGTGAATATTTCTTCGCGCCAGATTGATGACGATAGCCTGTCAGACACTATCCGCCATGCGCTGGATTTTTACCACATTTCGCCACGTACCCTGAACCTGGAAATTACCGAATCCATGGTCATGCGTAATATTGATTCTGCCAAACAAATCCTTTACTCACTGAAGCAGTTAGGCATAGGCATTGCGATTGATGATTTTGGCATTGGCCACTCGTCAATGAACTACCTGAAACAATTGCCGGTAGACATTTTAAAAATTGACAAGCAATTTACGGCGGGCATTCCGCATGACAAAGTCGATATCGCGATTGTCGACGCGTTGGTTGCATTAGCAGTCAGCCTCAATTTAAAAGTGGTGGCAGAGGGCGTGGAAAGTGCAATCCAGTTTGAATACCTGCAATACAAACTCTGCCATCATGTGCAAGGTTACTTGTTCAGTGCGGCCTTATCTGCGAGCCAAACCACCACGTTTATGGCAGACTTCCCGGAAAGCATTCCGGCAGTGTTCAGAAAAATTGCGAGTGCAGAAAATTAATGCCGTTGATCACGCCGCATGAGTGTAGTGATCAAGCTTAAAAAAATCAAAAAAGTCGTTTTAGGGGGATCCATGTTACGTTTGAAATCTACCAGTCTCTGGCTGGGGCTGGCCTTGGTCAGCACCCATCAAGTCACTGAGGCAGCAGGCTTTGCCTTATCCGAACAAAGTGGCAGCGGGCTTGGGAATGCCTTTGCCGGAGCGGCTGCCGTGGCAGAGGATGCCAGTACGATTTTCTTCAACCCGGCTGGGATGACTTACCTGGAGGGGCGTCAGATCGTGGGTGCAGTTAACCTGATTAATGTCAGGGGAAATTTTGATAATCAAGGTAGTCAAGCAGCCAGAAATCCATCTCTAAATGGAGAAGGCGGTAATTTGGGCAGTTTTGCGGCGATTCCCAATCTTTATTACAAGCAGGACATTAACGATCAACTCAAAATCGGCCTCGGTATTGGCAGCCCATTTGGGCTCAAAACCGAATACGACAACAACTGGATTGGCCGCTTTCAAGCCATTAAATCCGAGCTTAAAACCGTCAACATCAACCCATCACTGGCCTGGAAACTTAATGACCAGTGGTCATTGGGATTTGGCGTGTCTGCCATGTGGGCACAGGCAGAGCTGACCAGTGCAGTGAATTTAGGGGCCGCAGAATCATCGATTAAAACCAAGGGGGACGACTGGGGATTTGGCTACAATCTGGGCGCCATTTACCAAGTCACGCCCGATACCCGGCTAGGCTTGGCTTTCCGTTCAAAAGTCGACCAGCACTTGAAGGGAGAAGCGCGCTCCCCTTTCACGTTGGCCAATGCGAGTCCATCGAGCACATTGAATGCCGACATTACAGCAGATTTATCCTTGCCTGAGACGCTTTCGCTCAGTAGTTTCAGCCGACTGGACGACCGATGGGAGCTACTGACAGACATCACCTGGACACGCTGGAGCCGGTTCAAAGCCTTGAGCATCATGCGCGATAATGGCTCAAATACTGCCATTGGGACCACGCAGGAACACTGGAATAATACCTTACGTTATTCGGTCGGGCTCAATTATCATTACTCAGACACACTCAAACTCAAAACCGGCATTGCTTACGATCAAGAAGCCATAGACAAGCAACATAGAACCCCCCGCATTCCTGGCAATGACCGTATCTGGCTGTCTTTGGGCGCGAGCTGGCAATATAGCCATGAAACAAAACTGGATGTTGGCTATGCACATTTGTTTATCCAAGAAGCCAGTATCTATGACGACCAGCGGGCGCTTACTCCAAGCAGGGGGCTGGTGGCCGGTCAATACAATGGCAGTGCTGATATTCTCAGCCTGCAGTTTAACCACCAATTCTAAGGCTTAAGGGTGCTGCGCACGCAGCGCTCAACCAAGCTCCCACATTTGTGACAAGTCAATTATGACGGGCGTAAGCTTCATGTAAGCCGCATGTCATCTAATCGTCATTTGCCAGCACGAGAATGCGTTGTCTTGTGACAACCCGCAATATCGCATAAAACATTGAGATTAAGATGACCATCAGACATTTTTTTAAACTGGCATTACTTCCAGTCGCAATCGGTCAGGCCCTGACCGCCCAGGCAGAAACGCCTACAACGTCCGCCAACCAAAACGATCAGGCACCAAGCTCGTTCATGACACGTTTCATGAATGATGACAACCCGTTGCGTCTGGACTTCAACGTCGGAGACCATCCATCGAACGTACAAGTGTATGGCATCATCGATATTGCGCGCACCAGTGTTAACCACTCGTTGCCTGAGAACTACGAATTACCTAACAACTTCTATCCTTACAATGGTGCAAAAATCACACCGAGAACCACCTCAAGAACCGAGTGGGTCAATGGTGGTTTGCAAGCCTCCCGTCTGGGCATCAAGGGCGAAGTCGGCAAACTACAAATGTGGGATCGTGACTTTAAATTCATGTACCAGTTTGAAGCTGGCTTCAACCCGCTTGATATGAAGTTGCATGATGCGGCACAGACGCTGGCAGACAACTCCGGGACCAATGCCAACTCTAGCGTCAGCGCGGACTCCTCCATGAACGGTGAGTTATTTGCGCGTCAGGCCTGGGTAGGGATTGATGGCGGCAAGCTGGGGCGTGTGTCATACGGTACCCAGTACAACCCATTTTTTGAAATCACCAACCCTTATGACCCGAATAGCAAGGCAGATACCTTCTCGCCCTTGGGTGAGAGCGGCACGATTGGCGGCGGTGGCGGCATCTCCGAAAACTCCCGCATGAAAAACACGGTGAAATATGGCAATACTTACGATGTTGAAGGGTTAGGTAAGGTCAACTACGCCGGCATGTATCAGTTTGGCAATACCGCAGGCACTTCCGAGGGTTATGGCTACACCGGTCAACTGGGCTTTGAAAATAGCGTATTTGGCGTTCAGTTTGCCTTTAACGGCTTTAACAATGCCGTCAAGGCAGGCTCTGCCGCCGCTGGCAATCCAGCCGCCAACGATACCATTACTGCGTCCCTGTATAACACGGAAGCCACTTTGATCGCGTTGAAATGGACACCGAACAAGGAAATAAAATTCACAGGCGGCTGGGAATGGTACCGCTTGAAGCCTTCATCAGACCGGACCATCAAATACAGCAAACTGTTTGACCAGACCGTATTTGGCGGCGTCGCCACCTCTGCATTACAACCAGGTTACAAACAAGATAACAATGTCTACTACATTGGTGCCAGCTACGACTTTTCGCAGCGCATCCCAGCGCTGGCAGGTCTGACAGCTTCTGTGGGTTACTATGCAACCCGGTTTGATGCAATTGACGGCCCAACAGTCTCTACCAACTCACAAGGTAAAATTGACACCTGGACTTCAGTGATTGACTATAAGATCAACAAGCGTTTTGATACCTATGTTGCTTACACCAATAACCACTTTTCAGGGGACAAGTTTCCGCGTTCGACCTGGTATCAGGACGTGAAGGCGGTAGGTGCCGGTGTACGTTTCCGGTTCTAAGTTCGCGGCTTGTTCATAAAAAGGCCCAAGCAAAGCTTGGGCTTTTTTCATATGCGCAAACTAACCCTGCAGCAGCGCAGCTTCTTGCCGCGATTGTTGCACCAACATTTGCTCAAAGGCCTCAGCAGGCACAGGCGGGGAATAGAAAAATCCCTGGGCAAAATCACAATGGATATCCATCAGCAAATCACGCTGCAGTGCGGTCTCCACCCCTTCAGCGATCACTTTCAGGCCTAGCTTATGCGCCATGACAATGATGGCCTCACACAAGACATAACTTTCATTGCCGGCATTCAGGTTACGGGTAAAGGACTGGTCAATTTTCAAATAATCAATATCAAATTTACTGAGGTAAGAAAGCGAAGAATAGCCAGTTCCAAAATCATCGATCGCAACTTGAATCCCCAAGTCGCGATAGTACAATAAGCGCTGCTCGACGACCGGGTCGGGATTCAGTAACAAGCCTTCGGTAATTTCAACCACCAGATGCTTGCCTGCCAGCGCGTTATCCTGCAAGATTTTTCCCCAGTCATGATGAAAGCGTTGCGGGTCAACGAATTGCACCGGAGACTTGTTGACGCTAATGGCAAATGCCTCCCCCACCAGCGGCTGCCATTTGGACGCATGCGCGACCGCCCGAGAAAAAATCCAATTACCCATCGCAACAATGTCCCCCGTTTCTTCGGCCACGGGAATAAAGAGCGCCGGACTGATCAGTCCGCGTTCAGGATGCTGCCAGCGCATCAGCGCTTCGGCTTTGACGATCTTGCCCGTGTTCAAACTCACAATCGGCTGGTAGTAATCGCGCAACTCATTCTTTTCAAGGGCCGCCTTCAGGTCCCGTGCCAACATCACGCGTTGCGACATGGCCTCTTTAATCGCTAGCGAGAAAAAACGCAGGTTATTACGGCCCCGACTTTTTGCCTCATACATGGCCTGATCCGCATGCTGTATCATTTCTTCAGCATTGATGGCATCCTCGGGATACTGGCTGATGCCGATACTGACCGTGACATAGACGCGCTCCCCGCCAAGAATGGTGGCTTTAGAGATCTCCTGCATCAACTGCTGGCCGAATGCTTGCAAATCGGCACAGGCAGACTCTGGTGCAATAATGGCAAACTCATCCCCGCCCAGCCTGGCCACCTCCATATGATCATACAAGCATTGGCGTATCCGTTGGCCGATCTCAATCAACAACTCATCCCCATGCCGGTGACCGAGCGTATCATTGACCTCTTTAAAGCGGTCTAAGTCGAGCAACAACAGGCTGAGTTTTTGCTGTTGGGTTGCCGCCTCGGCAATCGCCTCTTTTAGGTGGCGATTGAAATAATGGCGGTTAGGTAATTGGGTCAGGCTATCATAATTGGCCTGTTGCCAAATCGCAGCATCGGCCTGCTTCTTATCCGTGATATCAATATGCGTACCGCGCATCATCCACGGCTGCCCGTCGGCTGTACGCGAAATCAGCCGCCCCCGATCCGCGATCCACAACCAGCGCCCGTCTTTATGTTGCATGCGGATATCGCACTCATAAAAGGCAATCTCGCCTTTGAGGTGCTGTTCAACCAAGGCCATGGCCATTTTCCAGTCATCCGGATGCGTCAGACGTTTTGGCGCCTCTACGCCTAAAGGCTGGATATCTTCGAGTTGATATCCCAGAATTTCTGCCCAGCGATGATTAAACTGGCACGCTCCGGTTTGTACATTCCACTCCCAGGTGCCCGCACGCGTCGCATCAATGATTTCAGTCAGACGCAATCGCTCCAGTTCCAGCTCGGCACGCTTGCTTTCAATTTCAGCGGTCTTTCTTTTCACCGCGAGTCTTAGCATAAACACCAGCAATACCAAACTCACGGCAACGATGAATGCCACAGCCAACATCCATAACGCTTGCCCTTCATAGAGGTCTTGCTGCAAGGGACGGCCCTTCCATCGTGCCTCAATCGCAGCCATTTCAGCCGGGGTGATGGCCGCCATGCCTTTTTCAATCAAGGCCAGAATGGGCTCATTGCCCTTTTTTACCGCCCGGTGAAACTCGCCGTGATAAAGGGTAAAAGCACGCAGTACTTTTTGATCCGCCTTTGCGCGATACAGATAATAGCTAGCCGGATAATCATCCATACACAGGATCTTGATTTCGCCCTTGAGCGTGGCGGTGATCATCTCTTCATAATTGTTATATAGCCGAAACGATTGAACCCCGGCTTGCTTCAGGTGAAAAATACAGCCATCGCCTTTTTGCACACCGACGGTAAAGCCACTCAGATGGCTGGAGGATGCCAGGCCACCTATGCTTTTATGCGCATAAATGCCCACCGGGAGCGTGGCATAAGGGGTACTGAAACTGAAGCGCTGTTCACGTTCGGGATCCTGATAAATCATCTCGATCACATCAGCATGCCCGCTCAACAATTGCTGTAGCGCCTGCTCCCAGACCATGGCAAGCAAGGTCACCTTCACCCCGGTTTTTTGCTCCCACAACTTCCAGGTATCCACCACAATGCCCACCGTATTGCCATTTGCGTCCTTAAACAAATAGGGCGGGTAATTATCATCACTGGTAACAGTAATGGTCTGTTCTGCACATCCGATACCAGGCTGCATCAAGCCCATCAAGCACAGCATGCAACCAGCAAGTATCGACACCTTTCGCATGGCGAAATACCGTAGAGATCTCTTTGCACCCTGATGAATCACGTTGACGCCACCCCCGCGGCACCATAGAGATGGTCACCTTATAGATTGATAACAATTCTATGTCGAACAATTATTTATCTTGAGAAATATGATGCATATCGTACACCGAAAAGATACATGAAAATAGCAAAGGCCTCTATCAGAAAACGCAAATCTATTTGCGTTCTGCTGAGAGAGGCCAGTGAATACTGCTTTTGCAGAGTCTATGAGCGCCTTATGAGATCTGGTGTGAACTAAGCATCTGGTGCGCCAGCCTTGATCTTGGCGATCCAGTCTTCCACCTGAATGAAGCCTGCTTGTTGTGCTTTTTGTGCATCGGCTTCAGAGATCACGTCTTGCACAAACTCCAACCGCTTCCATTCAGCCAACGGGGTTTCGCATTGTGCAGAAGGGACGTAGCGCGAGGCACTCTCCCGCTGATAGCGGTGAATATAGCGTGGACAGTTTTGCCAGAGCTCAGACAAAGTTACCTTGACAACAAACTCAGCCTCTTTGTAATGCGCCAACAAAGCCGGATCGGTTGAGACCTCACTGACGCCCTGCAAGCGGATACGATGCGGGCGCTCAAATGAAATAAACAGCAGCCCTACCTCACCATTACCCACCATATTGCCTACCGACAGCTGCATACCATTGCCATTGTAGATCGGGAACATCAGCGTCTGGCTGTCCAGCACGCGGACAAATCCAGGAAAACCACCTTTGTAAGACACCGTAGGTCTGCCATTGTGGTCCACCGTAGACAGGAAAAACATATCCAGCGACTCAATAAAGCCCTTGGCATCTTCATCAATTTCCGTTTTACAGGCAATTTCCTCAATACGGTCAGCCAGTTTTCTGGTGCCCTGCGCATCTTGCACCTGACGATGTATCTCTCCGAATAAGCGACTCATAACTCCCCCAATTGGTTAAACGTAGGTTTGCTGCAATCAATCCATTGACTGCAGCTATCTTAGCTTGTTTGGCGCATCATACTTGATTTAAACGGCACTATGTATGGTCTGAACAGTGGTTTCAACGAAAGGGGAACGATGTCTACAGGCACCAAACCGGCAAGCATCGCAGATGGGAAAAGACAGGCGCGCTCAAGCCGGTGATGCCGAATGCTGTTTCACAGCAGAGCCACAAACATCAAAAAGCCCCAGTGAATGAGGGGCTTTTTGATGCGTTTTTAATGATGTTAGGACTTGAAAAACTGGATAGGAAAACTGCGCTTCTGATCATCCACACAAATTCCATCACCAATCACGTAGACGCTACCGAGCAAGCCATCGCCCTCAATATTGATTTTAAAGTCACAATTAAGCACGGCTTTTTGGTTAGCAATTAAAAAGCTTTTGCCTGAATAGGCACGACGAACCACCGCATCAGAGGCACTTTGTGCATCCACCGTACGGATCACCGGGGCCACCGTACTGGTGGCGGTCCACTTGCCAGCAAGCTTGCCATAAGGTGACTCGTCGAAGTCGATATCGCCATCGTTACTAATATCATTAATCATGATACTTCCCGTATAGACCGCCCCATCCGTACCGATCAATTGCGCTTTATTTTTATAGACGCCCAGCTTTACCATGTTCACAGAACAGCCCGCCAACAGCAATATCGCTGCCAGCAATACACCCATTTTTTTCATTCACCGGACTCCCTTAGCCAGTTATTTATTCAATGCACACCCTCATGCGCAGCCTTACCGGTTAACACCGTCATAGTTAGTCTAACAGTCCTTCACTTATTTTTGATGACAGGTGCTTTCCATTGTAGGCAGAAGTTTGACGCCTCCGCGAACACGCATTATCCATCATAGTCTAACTTAACGCATACTCACAGTGTTATATAAAAAACTGTATAAAAGCCTTTATATTTTGCATTTCACGCCGTTATAGTCACATACAATTTACAGATAAATTATCCAAAAACCATTGGGGGTTGAATCATGGCTTGCCGCAGAGTGAAAGGGCTATGTTCGGTCGTCCATATTCTTGGTCGCCTGTGTCTGATGCTAGGCATAGGTTTTAGCGGAGCAATGCTACAGGCAGAAGAAATTTTGCCAGGCGAGTTCCCACCATCAAATGCATTGGCACTCACCACACAAGAGCGTGATTGGCTGCAGCAGCACCCACGCCTCAAGGTCGCAGTGAAAAGTGGCTGGATGCCCGTAGAGTTTCAGCTGGAAAATCACAACCATGCCGGTGTCTCCATCCAGTATCTGGAGCAGATCAGCCAGCTCACCGGTTTAACATTTGTTATTGTCAACGATCATGACAACCTCACCCCGGCTGACGCGCCGCTCATGACAGGGATACGTGGTCAAAATCCGCCAGCCGGCTTTCAATTGCTCAAACAACCCTATCTGGTCACAGTCAATGCCATTTATATGGCCGCTAATCACCCTCTGGCACATCATGAAATCAGCCTGCGTGATCTCACAGACAAAACGGTTGCCGTATTCAAGGGCGGCCCCGTCGCACAAAAACTTAAAAATGAAGTCCCCACGATCAAAATCAAACTGATTGATATCGCGGATGAGGCGTTTGATGATTTGCAGTCGGGCTATGTCGATGCCTACGTTGGCAATGAGCTGGTCCTGGACTATCACATCGACTTGCATAAAATCCAGAACATCAAGAAAGTAGGCATCACCGCTATCACCAGTGACGTCTGGATGGGGGTAGACGCAAATCTGCCAACATTGGTCAGCATACTCAATAAAGCGACACAACAGATTGGCACCAATCCGCCCGAGATTATGAATACCTGGAAAGCCTCGCCTGCGCCAGAGCGGACACAATACCTGATTGCGGTCCCGGGAGTGCTTGCCTTGCTTTTGTTTCTGCAACTGCTAAAAGTCTACCGCAGCAGCAAAAAACAGGCTGTGGCCGCACAGCAGGAGATTTGGTTCCAGGCTAATCACGACTTTCTCACCAAGCTCCCTAACCGCTTTCAGTTAAAAAATGAAATTGACCAGGCCATGCAACAGGCCCGCGAATCCAAGCAGTCCCTAGGGGTCATCATTATTGATCTCGATAACTTTAAGCAGATTAACGATACGGCTGGGCATGCTTTTGGCGACGAAGTGCTGATCAAGGTCGCCGCACGCATACAATGCATGATACAACCGCCCAGCCTCACCGCCCGCTTTGGCGGAGATGAGTTTTTGATGATGCTGCCAGGCATTGATCAAGCAGGTCTACAGGCTCTGTGTGAACAACTATTGCAAGTAATGTCGCCACTCTTCGAGGTTCAATCCAAAACAGTAAGCGTGTCTATGAGTATAGGGGCGGCGCTTTTTCCCGACCATGGTCAAGATGCCGACGAGCTGATTATGTTTGCCGACCAGGCGCTGTATCAGGCCAAGAAGTCAGGAAAACATCAATGTGTGCTGTTCAATCAGGCCATTTATGAAGAGTTTGCACGCAAAATGCAACTGATCGAGGCGCTTAAAGAGGCCATTCCCCAACAGCAACTGTCACTGCATTATCAGCCCATCTTTCGCTTGAGTAATCTGCAGTGTGAAAAACTGGAGGCCTTGTTACGATGGCAACATCCGCAACTTGGCATGATCCCGCCAGACGTGTTTATCCCCATTGCAGAAGAACATAATTTTATTATTGCGCTTGGCGAATGGGTGTTTGCACAAATCATTCAAGACCTGCAACAGATCCAGCAACAGTTTGGCAAGGTAGAAATCTGCATTAATATTTCGTCCCTGCAATTTGCACACCCTGCCAGCCTGGAGCAATTTCTCGTCACCCTCAAAGCACAACATATTCCCGGAGAACAGTTCTGTTTTGAAATCACCGAACGGCTATTGCTGGACTCCTCAGTCAATACAATGGCGATGCTCAGCAATCTGCATCATGCAGGGATTAAACTGGCGATTGACGACTTTGGGACGGGCTATTCCTCGCTCGCCTATCTGCATAAATTCATGATTGATTATGTCAAAATCGACAAATCCTTCATCAGCAGCCTGACAGAAAATGAAAAAAATCAGGCCTTATGCAAAACGATGATTTATATGGGCAATCAGCTCAATATCAAACTGATTGCCGAGGGCGTAGAAACACAGGATCAAGAAACCCTGCTCAAGCAGATGGGCTGTCACTACTCACAAGGTTACTTAAGAGCAAAACCGCATCCACTGATTGCTGTAAAAGAATCGCTCATTCAGCAAGATTGAATCGCATCAGATCGTTAGACCACCCTTACTGAATGGCACTGAGCCGATCAATCTCGAGGTTGTTTTCTATGGTATGACATTGCAACACTTCAGCATCGCCCTTCACCAGCGTCAGCTTCTCTACCGTATTGATATTGCTGGCAAACTTGCCATCCAGTTCGCCACATTTTTTTGTACGGTGGCTGGCAAAACTCAAATACTCTTTTTTTCTGCCCTCAAGCTGAACGGCTGGCACCGCGCTATCGTTCATATAGGCCGCATAGGCACTTCTGAGCCTGAGTTCGGATACACTCCAGATATTAAAAACAATCATTTTTTTGGAGCTGTCTTTTTGTAAATTCTCTTCACTTGTTGCTGCAGGCACCGGATTCGCTGCCACATGTGCATGGGGTGCTACAACTGTCGTTGAGGCTGGCTGCTCGGTGGCTGGCTCAGGCGATGCATTTTTTTTGTGAGCAATGGTATCCGTTTTTTTGCCCGATTTTTTCACCGGCATCTCCTCTGATTCAGGGGCTGGCGTCGTCTCAGACACAGCCTGTGTCAGCTCGCTGGTTACTTGTGCGCTCACCTCGGGGGCAGCCACGGCAGAGACCTGATTTTGAATACGCAGGGTTGCTGCGCTGCCCTCTTCGCGCTCCTCCCCCTTGATAATCAGGCCGAGCAAGATGACGATCAGCACACCTATCAATAGCACATTGATTTTACCAATCTGGATTTCGCCACGCTGAGTAGGCGCAAAATGATATGAGCAGTAGATCATGGTAGGCAAACCCTTATCCCCAAGGGTTGTGTTTGATGTTGAAGACAATGCATATTTCCACAAATTCGGTCAGGTATAGTTTTACGCCAATAGGATATGCAATCTCTAACAATGCCTTAAAAAGAAATAAATTTCAATCATTGCCATTATGTTTACACCCTTTTTCATACATTCTCACTAATGCGTAGCCAATCAAGGCAGCGCATTTAAGCCATCACACGTTTGACTGCACGAAAATGAACCGGCTGCACAGGCAAATGAGCCGTTGCAAGATAAGTGCGGGCAAGGGGTACCTCTTGCTGCAAGCGCGGCTCTGCAGACGACGCCATCTCTTCCTCGGCTTCCTCACGGAACAAGGCATCTCTCAAATGCGTATCCGCACCAGCCTCATTGATCATGGGCGCATTCGTGTAAGTCAACTTGCCATTGAATCCAACGAGTACTTGAGTATCAGCAGGCACGATCACTGTCGCTTCCACCGCCTTTGCATGCACTTTGACTGACGTTGAATCATCTACCGACAGAATCGTGAAGTACATTCCTATGCACATCACAATTAAGGCCGCAGAAACTGCGCCCATTGTAATGGCAAGTAGAGAGAGTGCACTTGTAAATGTACGCGGTGATGTTGTTTTTGGCATATTAACCTCCCCAATCACTGATGACTGTTTTCACACAGCCTCTATGATCCAATAATCAACCACCTGAACGAATACACATCAGGCTGAACCTCTTGTAGGAATTTTCGTACAAGACAGGACAAAACCAGGATCAGTGGTGACCTTGATTTAAAATGAGAAGATTTCAGCCATACAAAGTAAAAAAGCACCTCCGAAGAGATGCTTTTTTTGCATTGAGATCAATATGCGTTTAATCGAATGCAGGGTTTGGTTTACCCCGCTGCACATAACCGAGGTTACGTTCAGTGGTCCTAGTGGTAAATCAAGCCCTCAGTCGCATCATGCCGGGATAGCACCAAGTTGCCTATAGGAGTTTTTCCCGAATTGATTCATTAACAACCAACCCTCCCTATTTGGTGATGGCTAAAACCATACCGCTAGCATCTTTCGTTGCCAGGCAGCGCCAGTTAGTGATGATGCTCATGCTTGTTTTCTTTGCTACCGTCTTCGTGATGATGCTCATGTTCATTTGCATGGCCGTCACTCCCATGATGGTGCTCATGTTCATCCGCATGACCATCTTTGCCATGGTGATGCTCGTGCTCATCCGCATGGCCGTCCTTACCGTGGTGATGCTCATGCTCATCCGCGTGTCCGTCTTTACCATGGTGGTGCTCATGCTCGTCCACGTGCCCATCGCTCCATTTATCCGCAGCAATCACATTCGTTGTAGCTGTCAAATAGAAAAAACCCAGCACTAAAGCCGCAATGACTTGTTTAGGATTACCCATCGTTTACCTTTCAAAAAATCGGACTTTCATTCTAGTAAGCGCGTGATTTTTAATCAAATACTTCATGGATTAATCCGTGTTTGCAGCGGTAATGACGATTCAGTTAGAGGATTATCCGATCGATGCAAGTAAAGCAAACAAGCCCGATGGCTTATGTACGCCAGTGCACGGAGCATTCAACTGTCGTCTGGAATACTTGTATGCACCAGGTACTAAGTGCCTCGATTCATACAAGGAGAAACACATGGCACACACATTACATTTACCACAGGCAAAGAGTCATCGCCTGTTGTCCTGGGGCTTGGCCTCCGCATTTACAGCATTGTTGCTGCTCAGTGGTTGCGCCTCAACACCCAAACCGCCAACTTCTGCTTTGCAAGCCGCGGAGCAAGCAATCGCGAGTGCAGAAAGAGCAAGTGTTGCGGATTATGCTGCAGTCGAACTGAGTACAGCACGCGACAAACTCTCTGCAGCGCACAGCGCAGTACAAGAACAAAAAATGATTCTGGCACAACGCCTTGCCCAACAGGCACGCGCTGACGCTGAGTTGGCCTCCGCCCTAGCCGAAGTGGCAAAAGCCCGTGTGGTTAACGAGCAGATGCAAAAAGGGACTGACACATTAAAAATGGAAATGAAGCGCAAGACAGGAGATCAATAATGAAACCACAAATTTTTAACGCTAGAACACTCATATCCACCGCTGTGGCATCCATCTTGTTGGTGGCATGTACAGCCAGACAAATACAACCAGAAGCGGTCAACAATGCCCGCAGTAAATTGACCATGTTGCAATCTAATCAGCCTCTGGCAAGCCAGGCCCCCGTCGCGATCAAGGAGGCCGAAGTGGCAGTCCGTGCTGCCGAGGTATCTCAAGGCGACAAAGAACAAGTTGCGCACCTGATGTACATCGCAGAACGCAAGGTCGATACCGCACAAGCACTGGCCGAAAGTCGCCTGCTCGTTGAGCAACGCACGGCCTTGAGCCAGCAACGGGAAACTGCACGCCTCGACTCCCGGACAAAAGAAGTTGATATTGCACGCAGCAACGCTGATTCCGCGCGGATAGAAACATTAGCGGCGCAAAAGGAAGTTGAAAACGCGCGCAGCAATGCAGAATCCTCACGGCTAAAAACATTGGCTGCACAACAAGAGTCAGCGAATGCGCAACAGAAAGCCGCTGATTTGCAACGCCAGATTGCAGAACTCAACGCCAAGCCAACCGAACGTGGCCTCGTTGTAACGCTAGGCGACGTGTTGTTTGACACCGGCAAGGCTGAACTAAAAAGTGGTGCGACGACAAATTTAGCCAAACTTGCGACCTTCCTCAATCAGCATCAAAATCGTTCTGTGATGATCGAAGGCCACACAGACAATGTCGGCAATGCTGACTACAATCAAGCATTGTCACAGCGTCGCGCAGACTCGGTTAAGGGCTGGCTAATGAAACAGGGCATCCATTCAGATCGCCTCGTGACTGCTGGCAAGGGTGAAACCTCACCAGTCTCGGGCAATGATAGTGCATCTGGGCGCCAGTTAAACCGTCGTGTTGAAGTCATCATTGAAAATACAGGTGCTAATGTAGATGAAAAAACATAATGACTCTCAGCTGTACCGAATGCGCATCCTCTACGCATAGCACAATAAGAAAAGGGCTTAGGATTCAACCTAAGCCCTTGATTCTATTGATGGCCCCTCTATGAGTCGAACAGAGCACCAACGGATTATGAGTCCACATTGTTGTAGCACTATGCCTATCATTACGCAACAATACATATACTTAAATTACGTTATGCAACTAAATAGATGCGTCACCTAACTATAGTGTTGAACTTTTGTTGTACCTCTGTAAAGTCTGATATCAACCCTCGTAATATTTGAGATTAGGGGTGCCGTTAGCTATCCCACTTGAATGATGGGTTAGGCATGGTTTAGTTTTTAATCGCATTAGTAGGTGTCGATTGATTAATTGTTTTGATTTTCCAGTCGCTCTTCAATTTCATTTTCCATATAAACATTTGCGATGTGCAGCCTTTGTTTCTCATTCTTCTGTTTATTCTTCTTAATGATGTAAATTGAAACATCCAAATACAAAATCCAGCATCCAACAACAAATATCAACATACCAAAAAAATGATATCTACCAGATATGCTCGTATGAACGCCATAAAATTTGAAATAAAGCTCAGGGGAAAAATAAAAAAGACATGCTACAGAAGCCATGAATATAAAAGAGAAAGCGATGCCGGAAACAGACTCACCTCGCAATACCCAATACACTTCATTTTTATGTTTTTTCATGCTAACAGGTCAAATCCTAATTGTTCTATAAGGCATAACGTTTGAAGTAAGGGGCTTGTTTTAGCACGACCCGCTCATAAGGTTAATCTTAATACGGAAAATCTCCATTTGGTAAACCATCTCATGTGAATACGATTTTCACCATGATAATGCGTTATGCGCATCATTTCCCAGTACATTTACAAGAGACTTTTATGCTTAATGCATGAGCGAAATTATTTCTCGGTTGAACTTTTTGCGAGATGACAAAAAAACAAAGGGCTACGAATTAACGTAACCCTTTGATTTAAAGAGATTTTTGGTGGCCCCTCTGTGAGTCGAACACAGCACCAACGGATTATGAGTCCGCTGCTCTAACCAAGCATGAGCTAAGGGGCCGGAAAGCGTGGGATTATAAACTAATCCTGACCGTTTTCTAAGAAGCTGCGCAGGCGTTCCGAACGTGTCGGGTGACGTAATTTACGCAGGGCCTTAGCTTCAATCTGGCGGATACGTTCGCGGGTGACATCAAACTGTTTGCCGACTTCTTCCAGCGTGTGGTCGGTGTTCATTTCAATACCAAAGCGCATGCGTAGCACTTTGGCTTCACGTGGGGTCAGTGATTCCAGCACTTCACTGGTGGCATCACGCAGGCTGGCGTACACCGCTGCGTCCATTGGGGCCAGTGTGGTGTTGTCTTCAATAAAGTCGCCCAAGTGGCTGTCTTCGTCGTCACCAATTGGCGTTTCCATGGAGATCGGCTCTTTGCTGATTTTGAGGATTTTGCGGATTTTTTCTTCCGGCATATCCATTTTTTCAGCCAAGGTGGCAGGATCAGGCTCAAGACCAGTTTCTTGCAGGATCTGGCGGCTGATACGGTTCATCTTGTTAATGGTTTCGATCATGTGTACCGGGATACGGATGGTACGTGCCTGGTCAGCGATAGAACGGGTAATCGCCTGGCGAATCCACCATGTTGCATAGGTAGAGAATTTGTAACCACGGCGGTATTCAAACTTGTCCACGGCTTTCATCAGGCCGATGTTACCTTCCTGGATCAGATCGAGGAATTGCAGGCCACGGTTGGTGTACTTTTTAGCAATAGAAATCACCAGACGCAGGTTGGCCTCGATCATTTCGCGTTTGGCGCGACGGGCACGTGCTTCGCCGGTGGTCATTTGCTTGTTGATTTCACGCAACTCTTTAATTGGCAAGCCGACGCGGATTTGCAGGTTTTGCAACCGCTCTTGCTGGTCCAGAATAGAGTGTCTAAAACGCTCTAAACGCTCACCGTAGGCAGGCTTACCTGCCAGCTCGTCATCCAACCAGTTAAGGTTGATTTCGTTGCCAACAAAGCTCTTGATGAATTGCTGGCGTGGCATATTGGCTTTTTCTACGCAGAAATCCATGATTTTTCGTTCGTGCGTACGCACTTCTTCGACCATGTTACGCACTTGGTCGCACAGAGCTTCAACCTGTTTGGCAGAGAAGCGGAAAGCGGTCAGCTCGTCGAGCACTTGCTGATGCAAAGTCTTGTACTCGGCATCGTTGGTACCTTTAGCCTCGCGGATATTGTTCATTTTGGTATTGGCGGCACGAATCACGGCAAAGCGTGACAGGACCTCTTCTTTGAGTTTTGCCAAGGCCTCGGCCGAAAGCGCAGATGCTTTGGCATCGCTGTCTTCGTCCTCGTCTTCGTCTTCCTCGTCGGCGGCTTCCTCTTCTTCAGCATCCGCCACGGCCAAAGCGTCATCCAGACCGAGATCGCTGTCGATCAAACCATCGACCAGCTCATCCACGCTCATTTCGTCTTTTTCGACTTTGTCCACCATCTCCAGCAATTGGGCGATGGTGGTTGGACAGGCGGCAATCGCCTGCACCATATGCTTGAGGCCGTCCTCAATACGCTTGGCGATCTCAATCTCGCCTTCGCGGGTCAACAGGTCAACGGTACCCATTTCGCGCATATACATACGCACGGGGTCAGTTGTACGTCCAAACTCTGAATCGACCGTAGCCAATGCCTGCTCTGCTTCTTCAGCGGCATCTTCATCTGTCACGGCAGGAGGTGCATCAGACATCAGCAACACTTCGGCATCCGGCGCTTCTTCATACACCTGGATGCCCATGTCGTTGATCATGCCGATAATGCTCTCGATCTGCTCGGAGTCTTGTACATCATCCGGCAGGTGGTCATTAATTTCGGCGTAAGTCAGGTAACCGCGCTCTTTACCTAATACAATCAGGGTTTTGAGGCGTGTACGACGTGCCTCGGCATCCATTGCCTGGGTGGCGGGGTCTTTGTGTGTTTCGACTTCGTTGATTCCGAGTTCTTTGTCTAAACTTTTATCTGCTTTGGGTCTGGCCATGGCCGATTCCACCTCTAAAATGATTGATGCCGAGTGCTGGCAAACGCTGCAGGCACATCACTCGATTTAACATTACGGGAAACCCTCTATTTTACCAGATTTTTGCACGTTTTTTTAAGCATGCCCTCACGGTTTTTAGGGAATTACCGACTAGCGCTTGCTGGTTAATTGCCGCAAGGCTTCACGCTCTGCTTCAGACAACATTGAAAATGGCTTTTCAGTTAACTGCCCCAACAGGGAATTTTCACGTGCAGTGACCGCCATGTCTGATAATTGGGTACATGCCCCCTCAAATTCAAGCGTAAAGTCCAGGCTTTCATCCAACAAAGACAACTCGCGCTGCAATTGGTGTCGTAGCGACTCAGAAATATAGGGCGCAATCATCTGCAACAGCACCACAGGACGAGACTCAGGCTTGGCAATCGCGGCCTTCAACACCACGCGCAACATCTGCGCCTCATCACTCTCACCCGCCACCTGCTCGAGTAGCGCGGCCTGCGCCCATTGTGGCCGCATGAGCAACATCAACGCCAAACGCAGATGCAAAGATAACGGCGTACGCGAGCGTTGACGCACGGCTTTTTCCTTGGCTTTGGCGGTATTCGGCAATTTCAGCATGCGCTGCATTTCGCCTTGCGCCAGGCCGGTCATCTCGGCGACTTTTTTACGCAACAGCATGGCATAACGCGGCGCCTGAATTTGCTTGAGGATGGGCTCGGCATCATTCAAGAATTGCACTTTATCCTCTTGCGAGGCCAGCGGGTTATGCTCACTTAAATGCTGAATGATATATTGCGACAAGGGCATGGCCTGATTCATCTCGGCCTCAAAGGCTTCTTTGCCAAACTCGCGCACAAAGCTGTCGGGGTCATGCTCGGCAGGCAAGAATAAAAACCGCAACTTGAGGCCATCTTTGATGGCAGGCAAGGCATTCATCACCGCGCGCCAGGCCGCAGTCCGCCCGGCTTTATCGCCATCAAAACTGAAAACGATTTCATCGGTTTGCCGCATCAGCTTGGCAATATGAAAAGGCGTAGTTGCCGTGCCCAACGCCGCGACGGCATATTCAATGCCATACTGCGCCAGCGCCACCACATCCATATATCCTTCTACCACCAACACCCGCCCCGCATCGCGGATGGCGCGGCGCGCCATAAACAAGCCATACAACTCGTGCCCTTTTTGAAACACGGGCGTTTCCGGCGAGTTGTAATATTTGGGACTGTCTTCAGGGTTAATTACACGCCCCCCAAAGCCGATGACTTCCCCTTTTTGGTTATGGATAGGGAACATGATGCGGTCACGGAAACGATCGTAGCGACGACCCTGCTCGTTTTGCACCACCAGCCCGGCAGTTTCCAGCGGCTCGGCATCATATTGCGGAAAAACGGTTTGCAAATTTTGCCACCCGGCTGGCGCATAGCCAATCTGGAATTTTGCCGCGACCTGCCCGCTTAAGCCGCGTGCTTTCAGATAATCAATCGCCCGCGGTGATTTTTTTAACTCGGCTTTGTAATAATTGGCGGCCTGCTGCAAGGTCTCTTGCAAACTGAGTAGCACGGCTTTAGATGTTGGTGCAGGCTGGTTGGGATCACGCTGCTCCTGCGGCACGATCATGCCAACTTGCTTGGCGAGATCATGCACGGCCTCGACAAAGCTCAAGCCGTTATATTCCATCAAAAAACTCAAGGCCGAACCATGCGCGCCACAGCCAAAGCAATGGTAAAACTGCTTGGTCGGACTCACGGTAAAACTGGGGGATTTTTCGTTATGAAACGGGCAACAGGCTGAATAATTGGCCCCGGCTTTTTTCAGCGGAACAGACTTGTCGATGACATCGACAATATCTACGCGATTAAGCAGTTCTTGAATAAAACTTTCCGGGATCATAAATGCAAGTATCGCTGATGCGGGTCAAAAAAACAAAGGGCGCAAATGCGCCCCTGACTCAATGCCTGCAAAAACACACTACCCCAAGGCCACCTTGATCAAGCCAGACACTTTCGCCATATCTGCCTTACCGGCGACCAATGGTTTCACTGCACCCACCACTTTACCCATATCCTTGGCACCCGCTGCACCCGTTTCAGCAATCACTTTGGCGATCACCGCATTGATTTCTTCTTCGCTCAACTGGGCAGGCAAATAAGCCTGCAACACGGTGACTTCAAATTTTTCCTGATCAGCCAAATCCATGCGGTTAGCGCCTTCAAATGCAGCAATCGAATCACGACGCTGCTTGAGCATTTTCTCAATGGCGGCAATCACGGCATCATCGTCCAACTCAATACGCTCATCCACCTCGCGCTGCTTGATGGCGGCTTGCAACAAACGAATCACGCCCAGCTTGGGCATGTCTTTCGCCCGCATCGCGGTTTTCATGTCTTCAGAGATTTGTGCTTTCAGGCTCATAGCGGGGATTATTCTCAATTAAAGAAGGACGTTAAAGCGTATGCTTTAAAAACAGCTAAAGGTTGCGGAAATCCACAACCTTCGCATATTTGTTTTTTCAAACCGGGTAGCCAAGTGATAGCTTACCCGATCTGCACATCTACTTAAAAAATTAGTAGAGTTTGGTAGGCAACTGCTGGTTGCGCAGACGACGGTACTGACGCTTCACCGCGGCAGCTGCTTTACGCTTACGCTCCCAAGTTGGCTTCTCGTAGAACTCGCGAGCACGCAAGTCGTTCAACAAACCGGTTTTCTCAATCAAACGCTTGAAACGGCGCATTGCAACGTCAAACGGTTCGTTCTCTTTCACACGAATAGCGGTCATGTAATTCCCTATCCTTCAAATATTTGGTTAGACAATGGTGCTTGCGGATTGATGCAGCACTGAAAACCGCGTATTCTATCGCGCTTATTTGGATTTATCAATCCTTTCTGCAAAAAAACGTATGCGAGACTTATCTTAGATGTTGGTATTGGGTATCGAGTCTTCTTGTGACGAAACCGGAGTGGCATTATATGACACGCGCCGTGGGTTGCTGGTGCACGCCTTGCACTCGCAAATCGACATGCATGCAGCCTATGGCGGCGTCGTGCCGGAACTGGCCTCCCGTGACCATATCCGCCGCGCACTCCCACTCACGCAGCAAGTTCTGGCGCAAGCCGATAAAACCCTGCAAGACCTCGAAGGCATCGCTTACACGCAAGGCCCCGGCCTGGCGGGTGCCTTGCTGGTGGGCACCAGCATTGCGCAATCGCTGGCCATGGCCCTCAATGTCCCGTCTGTGGGAGTGCATCACCTGGAAGGCCATTTACTGGCACCCATGCTCGAAGAAAACCCACCCGCCTTCCCGTTTGTCGCCTTGCTGGTCTCGGGCGGACATAGCCAACTCATGCGCGTGGATGGCATTGGCCAATATGAACTATTAGGCGACACGCTGGACGATGCGGCTGGCGAAGCCTTTGATAAAACGGCGAAACTATTGGGCCTGGGCTATCCTGGCGGCCCAGCGGTGTCTAAACTGGCCGATCAGGGCAAGCCACAGTTTCAACTGCCGCGCCCCATGCTCAACAGCCCGGATTTAAACTTCAGCTTTAGCGGCCTGAAAACGGCCGTGTTGACGCTGGTGAACAACCAGCCCGAATTGAATGAAGAAACAATTAAAGATATTGCCTGGGAATTTCAAGAATCCGTCACCGAGATTCTGGTGCACAAATGCCTGAAGGCACTCAAACAGACCAAACTCAAACGACTGGTAGTATCTGGCGGCGTAGGCGCCAACAAACGCCTGCGTACCCGGCTCAATGAAGCCGCCGCCAAACGTGGTATCAGCGTCAATTATCCACGCCTTGAGTTCTGCACCGATAACGGCGCCATGATTGCCTTTGCCGGTGCGATGCGCCTGCACGCCATGCAGCCAGGCAAGCAGGATTACAGCTTTAGCATCCGGCCGCGCTGGGATTTGGCTGAGCTCAAAGCCCCTCAGTGATTGCCTGCTAAAGGGCGTTGCTGGGCTGTATTTCTACCGCCGATAAAATCTAAAAAAGATTCTCAAAACGATCTACCCAGTTTTTATATCTGGGTTTATCGGCAGTTAGCTATTTCTTTCCAAAACGGCTTTCAGTCCCAGCCAACAGTTTTTCAATATTCGATTGATGGCGAATAATCAAAAACGCGGACATCACCACGACCACCGCCACATACACCGGGTAAGGTGACAGGAACTGCCAGGCAATCAACGGTGCCAATACGGCAGCGACAAGCGCAGATAACGAAGAAATGCGGCTAATTAAAAACACCGTCAGCCAGACAGCCACCACACTTAACGCCAGCCAGCCAGAAAAGGCAATCATCACGCCCAATGCCGTCGCCACGCCTTTACCACCCTTGAATTTATGATAAATCGGGTACAAGTGGCCAATAAACACGGCCAACCCCACCAGTGCCACCACATCCATCAACATACCAGCCTGCAGCGCCAACCAAGTGGGCAACCAGCCTTTAAAGGCATCGCCCAGCAAGGTCAAAATCGCAGCGGATTTTTTACCGCTACGCGCCACATTGGTCGCGCCGATATTGCCACTGCCCACCGTGCGTGGATCAGGCAAGCGGTACAATTTGCTGATGATGATGCCAAAAGCAATCGAGCCTATCAGGTAAGCCGCAGCGATCCACACCAATGCTTCAATATCAAAACCAATTTCGTTCATGCGCTTAATTCCACTGAAATGCAGCCGCTTAGCCAGCCACTGCACGATGTTGTATGATGCCGAATCATACTGGATTCCAGCCTGCGCGGAAATAAAAGGACACAGATTCATGGACACAATTTTTCTCGAACAAGTCAAAGTGCAAACCAAACTGGGCGTGCCAGAATGGGAGCGTACCGTGCCGCAAACTGTGATTCTGGATATTGAAATCGGCTACGACTTTAGTAAAGCCTGCCTGAGTGACGCGATTGAAGACACGATTGATTATGGTCAGATAGTCGCCCGCATTCGCGAAACATTAGCCGAGCACAGTTTCAAACTGGTTGAGGCCTTGGGTGAACATGTCTGCCAGCTGATTTTGCAGGAATTTAAGGCGCAGAGTGTGAAATTGAAAGTGAGCAAACCAGGGATATTGCCGGGATTGAAGGCACTAGGCATCCAATTATCGCGTCAGCAATAATATCTAAAGGCATATATGTCAACTTTTTTCTCTAACGATTCTCACAAAATAATATTCAACAACTTAAGAAAAAAACTAGCCAACTATGACTTAGATGGCAAGGAATATTTAAGAGATGATCTTCTGTATATACTTGAATTGATTAAAAACCATGATGTGTTTTGGGACGATATCTGTGAATTCAATATAACTCACATTGGCTCTCAACTTATGAGTCAGATTGATAATCTCTTTCATCAAGATCAACAAAAAGAAATTGAATTGAATATTCAGAGTATTTATGTAATGTTTTATAGATTTCTCTGTGAGGCAAACTTCAAAAAAACAAGTAATGCGCAAATAGCCATTAATGTAAATAACTTGATTACAAATATTGATGACCACATTGAGTTATTTAGCATGCAATTAAGAAGTCAAATTATATATGCACGAACAATGATGCCTGCCGCCATCTTGAGTGATTTACTACATCATGAAAATCTAATTGAAGTTAAAGACTTCAACAAAAAGATTCGAGAGATTACTCAGCTAAAGACTAATTGGGACAATGAAATATCTCAGAAAAAACAAGAAGTTGATAACCTAAAGCAATCTCTTGATCATTACAAAACCGCTTTTAACTTTGTTGGTTTATATCAGGGCTTTGAAAATCTCTATTTATCTAAGAGTAAAGAGCTTAGTTGGGCACGCTGGATTCTAGCAACACTTGGAGCAGCCTCAATAATGCCCGTTCTAATTGAGATATTTCTCCTTATGTTTAGAAGTAAGGAGCTCTTTGAATACAAAGAACTACTTTTATACGCTATTTTTCCCACTTTAACTTTGCAATTGATATTGATATATTTTTTTAGAGTTTCTTTATTTAATTTCAAGTCAATAAAAGCTCAGCTACTTCAAATAGAACTCCGAAAGACCTTATGCCAATTTATTCAAAATTATTCTGATTTCGCGAAAAACATGAAGTCAAATGATTCTGTTTCTTTAGAAAAATTCGAAAGTCTCATTTTTAGCGGCTTAATTACCAACGAAGAAAATTTACCATCAACTTTTGACGGTATAGAGCAAATTAGTAAGGTTTTACAGTCATTCAAAACTACGAATCATTAGCTCTAGATCGACTCTTGAACACTACCCCCTCGGGTGATGCACCCTATGCAACTGCTGCAAACGCTCCCTCGCCACATGCGTATAAATCTGCGTCGTCGAAATATCCGCATGCCCCAACAGCATCTGCACTACGCGTAAATCCGCGCCATGATTGAGCAAATGCGTGGCAAACGCATGCCGTAACACATGCGGGCTGATATGCTGTGCAATCCCCGCCTGCAAGGCATACCGCTGGATAATGTGCCAAAAGGCATGCCGCGTCATGGCATCGCCACGTGTGGTGACAAATACCGCGTCACTCAGACTGCCTTTTAAAATCTCCGCGCGGGCGCCTGCCAAGTAACGGTCTATCCACTCGGCCGCTTCCTGGCCCATGGGCACCAGGCGCGTTTTGCTGCCTTTACCGGTGACGCGCACCACGCCATCTTGCGTACTCACTTCGCTGATTTTGATATTTACCAGCTCTGAGACACGCAATCCGCTGGCATAGAGCAGCTCAAGCATGGCACGGTCTCGCATACCAAGCGGCACATTCACATCCGGGGCATTGAGCAAATCATCCACCTGCGACTCACTCAGCGTTTTTGGTAGTGACCTAGGCATTTTGGGCGCTTCGATATGCAAGGTGGGGTCTTGATGAATCAGATTGGCGGCCAGCGCGTACCGGTAAAAACGGCGCAAGGTGGCTATCAGACGGTTGATACTCCGCACCTTCACTTGCGGGAAACGATGGGCAAGATATGCCTGCACATCATGCGACTGCACCTCCCACAAAGTATGGGTGTGCTGCTTGCACCACTCGGCAAAACCTTTTAAATCATTGCGGTAGCTGGATAAGGTATTCGGCGACAAGCCATCTTCCAGCCAGAGCTGGTCGATAAAGGTATCGATTTCAGGAAATGCTGCCGCCTCGGTCGAAGAATGCGCTTTTTGCTGCATCGGCGTTTATTTGTGGCCTTGCTCATGGGCGAGCAGCCAGCGTTTAATCTCCAAACCACCGTCTATGCCTTGCATAAATCCGCCCAGCCCATGGCTGGCAACCACCCGGTGACAGGGATTAAACAAGGGCAAGGGATTGGCACCGCAGGCATTAGCCACGGCACGTGGCCCAGAGTCAACCGCTGCCGCCAACTGGCTATAAGTCCAGGTTTCACCGACAGGGATCGCACGCATGGCCTGCCAGACGCGTTGCTGAAAAGCCGTACCAATAGTGGATTGAATGGGTTGCCAGACCATATGCGGATTTTCAAGATAAGTGGCGACTTGATCGGCCACGGCTTGCGCACGCGGATTGGGGCTGGCTTTGACGGGCAATGCATGTAGCAAGAACTGCAGCCGCTCACCGGCCTCATCGCTACGCACACCAACAAAGCCAAAGGGCGCAGGCACCAATGCATCGAGTTCATCATCAAGACGGTTCATGCGCCTATTTAACTGTAATCTTGGCCCGGGTGCAACCAACTATCATTAGAATATGGCAATAAAAAAGCCCTTCAACTGAAGGGCTTTTTGCTGCAACGCTTGAATTAAGAGTTGTCTGCTGCGATGTCTTTTTCGCGCGCAACCAGCTTCTCTTTAATACGTGCAGATTTACCTGAACGCTCACGCAAGTAGTACAGTTTAGCGCGACGCACGTCACCACGGCGTTTCACTTCGATAGAAGCGATCAGTGGGGAGTAAGTCTGGAATGTACGCTCAACGCCTTCACCTGAAGAGATTTTACGCACGATGAAAGAGGAGTTCAGACCTCTGTTACGCTTGGCGATTACAACGCCTTCGTAAGCCTGCACCCGTTTACGGTTACCTTCAACCACGTTTACACCTACAACTACGGTGTCACCTGGCGCGAAGTCAGGGATAGCCTTGTTTAAACGAGCAATTTCTTCTTGCTCTAACATTTTGATAATGTCTGCCATGTCAGTTCCTTTTAATTGTAAAGTGACTCGTTCCTACTCGACGCCTTTTGATGCAACGTCTTTAAGTAGCCTAGCCTCTTCTTTCGTCAACGGCCTTTCAGCCAATAAATCCGGGCGTTTAGCCCTTGTTAGCAGCAGCGATTGTTGTAATCGCCATTGTCTAATCTTTTCATGGTGCCCGGACAACAATACGTCGGGCACCTTTAATCCTGCAAATTCTTCCGGGCGCGTGTAGTGCGGATAATCGAGCAGGCCATTCACAAATGAATCTTCCTGAGCCGAATCAGCATCGCCAAGTGCCCCAGGCAATTGGCGGATGATGGCATCCAGCAACACCATGGCAGGCAACTCACCGCCACTTAACACATAATCGCCGATGGAGAGTTCTTCATCCACCAAGGTATCCAGCACGCGCTGGTCTACGCCTTCATAGCGGCTGGCTAACAGCACCAGCCCCGGTAATGCTTTGAGCTGCATCACTTTTTCGTGTGTCAGCGGTTTGCCCCGTGGCGATAAGTGGATCACCCTGGGCGTTATTTCTTTCGCACTTAAGCGTGCTTTGGCTTCGCCTATGGCATGCGCCAACGGCTCCGCCAGCATCACCATGCCTGGTCCACCACCATATGGCCGGTCATCAACGGTGTGATGCACATCCTGCGTATATTGGCGCGGATTGGTCAGGGTTAACTGATACAAGCCACGCTGTCTGGCACGACTAGTAATCCCGTATTCCGTCAGTGCTGCAAACATCTCAGGAAACAAACTGATCACTTCAATCTGCATCATGAGCTGCGCTTTCTTTTAAAAATCGGCATCCCACTCCACAAGCACGGTACCCGCCTGGATATCCACCTCTGGCACAGCGTCACTGGTAAACGGGATCAAACGCTCGCGATACTCTTCGCGCAGTTTGCCATCCTTGCCTTTGACCTGTGTCGGCTGGTTTTCACGCACAACCAGGACATCGTTCGCGCCGGTTTCCAGCACTTGCGTAATCTTGCCGAAATCCATGCCTTCAGTATTGCTGACTTGCAAACCGATCAGATCAGACCAGTAATACTCGCCCTCTTCTGTCTCGGGCAAGGCCTCACGCGGTACAGCAATTTGCTGACCTTTGAGCGCAAAGGCGGCATCTCTATCGCCCACCCCTGACAACTTGATCAGCAACACATCGTTATGGATTTTGGCTTGCTCTACCGTGGTTTCACGCCAATTCGGCGCTTTACCGATCCACCAGGCTTCGTAGTCCAGCAGGCCATCCAGATACTCAGTATCAGGCACGACTTTTACCCAGCCATAAACGCCATATGGGGCGACAATGCGCCCCATCACAACCATGTTCTCAAACGCCATCTGTATTCAGGCGTTGAAACAATTACTCAGCAGCTGGCGCTTCAGCGGCAGCTGCTTGTGCGGCGGCAGCTTCTGCAGCAGCAGCGTCGGCTTCTGCTTTAGCCTTGGCAGCGGCTTCTGCAGCGGCAGCAGCAATGGCTTTCTCTTTGGCAGCTTCAGCTTTAGCAACTTCTTTCGCTTTCGCAGCAGCCATGCCTTCAACGCCTTTAGCGTGGAATTTAACCAGACGTGCTACGGTGTCGGACAGTTGTGCACCGTTCTCAACCCAGTATTGTGTACGTGCTTCATCGATACGCAGGCCTTCAGCGCCAGCGCGTGCAGATGGATTGTAGAAACCAACGCGCTCGATAAAACGACCGTCACGACGGTTGCGGGAATCTGCCACAACAACGCTGTAAAACGGGTTCTTTTTGGAGCCACCACGTGATAAACGAATAACGACCATAATCTTGTTCTCTTAAAAATGAATTTCTTTGCAGAAAGGCGCGGATTATACTTGATTTTTTAAAACAGTGGCAAGTCTTTTTCACTCACCTGACGATGCATTCCTGTACAGCGTCGGATCAGCCACGCCTGCTTGTATAAATCCTGCTTTGCGGAAGCGGCAGGAGTCACACACACCACACGCGGCGCCTTGACCATCGGCCTGATAACAAGAAACAGTTAAGCCATAATCCACGTCCAGCGCATGGCCGGTGCGGATGATGTCAGCCTTGGTCATATCGATCAACGGTGCATGCACGGTAATGGTTTGTCCCTCCACCGCAGCTTTAGTGGCCAGATTGGCCATTTGCTGGAAGGCTTTGACATATTCACCACGGCAATCAGGGTAGCCGGAATAATCCAGCGCATTGACGCCGATAAAAATATCCCGCGCCTGTAACACCTCGGCCCAGGCCAGGGACAAGGATAGCATAATCGTATTGCGTGCCGGCACGTAAGTGACAGGAATGCCCTGCGTCTCTTGCTCAGGGACGGCGATTGCATTGTCAGTCAGTGCCGAACCACCAAACAAGGACAAATCCAGCTGTACGGTTTTATGCTCGGCTGCCCCTAAGGCTGCCGCAACGCGTTGGGCGGCCTGCAGCTCAACATTATGGCGCTGATGATAATCCAGACTCAGGCAATAACAGTCGTAGCCTTGCGATTTGGCAATTGCCAATACCGTACTTGAGTCCAGGCCGCCCGATAATAAAATCACCGCCTTAGGGTTTGCTGCTGTCACGCTTATACTCCTTGTTTCTCGCCCCAGAGAATTTTATGTAATTGAAGCTGCATACGCACCTTGAGGTGATCTTGCAAAATCCAGCTGGCCAAAGTTTCGCCACTGACCTCATGAAAGCTGGGCGAAAATAACTGATCGCAATCGACCGGGAATGCCCGGGTCTGCAACATCAATTTGGCCCAGTCATAATCTTCCCGGCTGCAAATCACCCATTTCACTTCATCACCGGCTTTCAGCAAAGGCAAGTTTTCCCAGCGGTTTTTTTCTACTTCACCCGACCCAGGCGTTTTGATGTCCATAATGACTTTCACGCGTGAATCGACCTCGGCGATATCCATGGCACCACTCGTCTCCAAAGACACCTGATAGCCAGCATCGCCCAGCCTGGTCAGCAATTCGATACAGCCCTTTTGCGCCAGCGGCTCGCCGCCGGTCACGCAGACGTAACGGGTATCGTAGGCTGCAATCTGCTGCATGATGTCATCCAGCGTCATATTGCTGCCGCCTTTAAACGCATACTCCGTATCACAATAACCACAACGCAATGGGCAGCCGGTCAAGCGGATAAAAATCGTAGGCAGCCCGACACGTGAGCTCTCGCCCTGCAGGGAGTAAAAAATCTCGAAAATTTTGAGTGTGGTCATGGGGAAACTAAAAGTAAACGGGCAGATATTGCTATCTGCCCGCTATTATCGCTGAAATAAGGTCATTTCAATAACGAAAATCTGCTATTTGATCGTTTCGAGCACTTTCAAGCGTTTTTGCGCGCTAGGTGTCACTTCAGCCGATGGATAGGCCGCAATGAGATCCTTCAAGGTCTTTTTGGCGGCCGGAATCTGCCCCAACTGAATCTGACTATTCGCCAGATTCAACATGGCATTCGGTGCCAAAGGATGCGTCGCATAACTCTCCAGAAACTTCTGCTGTGTGGCAGCAGAAGATTTGTAGCTCTTCAGTGCAAACTGGGTATATCCCATGCCGTACATGGCATCTGGCACCAGCTTGCTATTAGAGTAAGTCTTCAGGAACGCATCATAGGCATTAAAGGCCTCTTTGTACTTGCCTGCCTGGTTGAGCGACTCTGCCTCGGCAAACGCGCTGGTTTCCTGCTGGGAAACATCAGCTTTTACATCGCCAGTCGTGCCACTCGCGCCTGCGACAGGTAAGCCTTGACCATTTGTCACTGATTGTGCCAAAGTTTCCAGCTTGCGCACACGCGTATCCAGATCGGTGTAAGACGCATTCTGCTTGGTACGCATATCCTCAAGCTGATGTGTCACCACTTCAAGATCACCCTTCAGTTGCGCCACATCCTGACGGAGCTGCTCCAGCTGATTCTGCATGTCCAGCAAACCCTTGCCGTTGATCAGCATTTCCAGACTTTGCACGCGTCTGTCCAGCGATTGCTGGGTGCGCGTCAGGTCTGTGATGGCTTTTTGCTGTGCATCATAATCTGCACCCTGCTTGGTTTCGAGCTCAAGAATACGCTTTCTGGCTTCAGTATCATCGAATAAAGCCGCCTGGCTGACGGTAGACACCGTCAAGCCAAGGGCCATCAATACCGCAGCGTATCGCAAATTACTGACCTGCATAAACGATGTCTACGCGGCGGTCTTGCTGGAAGCAACCGTCATCCGCGCAGTTTTGTTTCGCACGCTCTTCACCGTAGCTCACAGTTTCGATCTGGCTATCGCTCACGCCCAATACGTTCAGCGCATTTTTCACAGCCACGGAACGACGCTGACCCAATGCCAGGTTGTACTCGTGTGTGCCACGCTCGTCGGTGTTACCCTGCAGTACCACTTTAGTTTGTGGGTGGGCGATCAGGTATTTGGCGTGGTTAGCGATCAGGCTCTTGTACTCTTCACGAATCGCGTCGCTGTCGTAGTCAAAGAATACCTGACGCTTGGCCAATTCAGCGGCACTCAACTCGTCTTTGCTGGTATCCACATCAACGGTTTTGATATTGATTTTGTCTGTGTTTGCAGAGCCATCATTACCATTGCCGTTTTGTTTTGCCATTGGGCGAGTCACGCTGGAATCTTCAACCTTGGCTGGGTTCATCGGGGTGCTTTTACAAGCGGTTAGCACTAATGCCAGTGCTGCAATTGTCCAAATACTCTTGTTCATACTTTCTCCTTAAAAATGATTGACTGAATAAAATTAACCAAAAAGACGATAATTGTTACGACTACTTGGCTGAAGCTTGTGCAGGACCCCAGGCGGGCTCACGAATATCACCGCCGGCCTCAGACAGACGCTGCCTGACCAGGCCATCCACGGTCACTGTCGCCAAGGTACCTTTGCCGCCCACCCGGGTGGCATACATGATGGTACGTGCGTTCGGGGCAAAGCTCGGCGACTCATCTTGCGAACCATTGCTCAGCAGTTTGACATTGCCAGACGCCAACTCCTGAACGGCTACTTTAAAAGAACCGCCGTCATTGCGAATGTAGGTTAAATACTTGCCATCGGGGGAAAAGCGCGGGCTCACGTTATAGCCACCCTCAAAAGTCACGCGCGAAGGGGAGCCACCAGAAGCAGGCACCTTGTAAATCTGAGGGCGTCCGCCACGGTCTGAGCTGAAGTAAATAAACTGGCCATCAGGCGAGAACGCTGGCTCGGTATCAATCGCACTGCTTTTGGTGATTTGCTGCAAGTTGGAACCATCCGCAGCAATAGTATAAATCTGTGAGTTGGCGCCATAGGTCAACACCACCGCCAATTTGCTACCATCTGGCGACCAGGCCGGGGCACTGTTATTCCCTTTGAAGTTAGCCACCACCTTGCGCTCACCCGTATACAAGGACTGCACAAAGACAATTGGTTTCTTCTTCTCAAAAGAGACGTAAGCCATTTTGGTGCCATCTGGCGACCAGGCCGGTGAAATAATCGGCTCATTCGAAGACACCAGCGTTTGTGCATTGTAGCCATCGTAATCCGCAATTTGCAGCGTAAAGCGCTTACCTGTTTTGGTAACGTAAGCAATGCGCGTGGCAAAGGCGCCAGGCTGACCGGTAAACTTTTCATAAATCTGGTCGGCAATCATGTGCGCGACATGGCGGTATTGACTAGCAGAGACGGTATACGTCAGTTGCAGCAACGCCGTTTGCCGCAATACATCCATCACCTGCACCGATATCTTGAGATTGCCGTTGCCTGTTGACTGCACTTCACCCAGGCTCAAGCCTTGCGCCTTGAGCGCAGTCCAGTCGGTATATTTGATCTGAGAAGCATTGGTCGGCAACGCTGGCATACCACTGGTATTGATAATACGGAACATGCCACTGCTACGCAGGTCGTTACTGATGATCTCATGCAAACGGCTTTGTGCTTGCGGATTGTCTGTCTCGGCCATCGGTAGAATCGCGACTGGAATCTGAATGGCACTACCGCCACTGATCTCAAGCTCTAGTGCCGCATGGGCAGGGATAACCGACAGCAGCGCAACGAATCCGGCAAAAATCGCCGTGGCAAATGCGTGCATCAAACCTCGTGTGTGTGTTTTCATGGTGACAATATTATTCATCTGGTTTGCTTATATATCTGAATTATAACGAAAAGCCGCCTCATCGTCATTGCTTGCCTAGCCACGTGGCTTCAACTTCAAGCGAATCTGATCTACCATTTTTCTACGTGCCGCAGGATCATCCGGCAAATCGAAGGGCTTGGCCGCCAAAATGGCACGGATCACTGCATCATCACAAATCGCATCGCCCGACCCTCTCACCAGCTTGGGCATGCCGGAAATATCTCCCGAATTCATCATCTGGATATCCACCAGCAACTCGGGGTTAGAGACGGGGCACAAGCCCGGGTTCACATTGCTACGGATTTTGCGGCTCATCAAGCCCATGTAATAACTGAGCACAGAAGGATCAACCGCTGCAGCCGCCGCCGACTGCTGTGCGTCCAGTTCTTGCTGACGCATCGCATCCTGGATTTTTTTCAGCTTTTCCTCTTCCTCTTGTTTACGCAAGGCTTCCTGAATTTTTTTCAGTTTTTCTTCCTGCTTTTTCTGCTCAAGTTCCTTCTTTTTCTCTTCGTCTAGCAGGCGCTTCTTCTCTTCCTCCTGCTTTTTGAGTGCAATTTCCGCCTCTTGTTCCGCTTGCTTGACTTGAGGCGCAGGCTCAGGCTTGGGTTGCGGTTTAGGTTCTGGCTCAGGCGGCTTGGGCGGCGGTGTCGGTTCTGGTTTGGGTTCAGGCGGTGGTGGCGTCGGTTCTACCGGCTTTTCCACTGGCTTGGCAGGCTGTTTACTAGGCAAGCTATCCCACAAGGTCGCCTCCATCACACTGGGGGTCACGTGGACCGCTTTCCAGTCAACCATAAAGATCATGCCCAAGCACAGTAACACGTGCATGAGCACGGATAAGATCGCCGCCCGTTTGCGTATCGCCTGATCTTGTGGGGAGTAAGTGACTTTCATGCGTTTTAAGCAACCTGCCCGTTATTTCTCATTCTGAAACAGCAAACCAACTTGATTCACCTGCGCCTGTTTGAGCAAATCCATGACGGACACCACTTCACCATAAGGCGTGTTTTTATCTGCAGACACCACCACCGGCTTTTGTGTCTCAGACAGGCGCTGACGAATCAAAGCCAGCATATCGTCACGCTGCATTTCTTTGCCTTCCATCATCACAGTGCCTTCTTTTTGCACGGTGATCACAATCGGGTCACCACTCTGCTTGAGCGCCTGCCCGACTTTGGGCAACTCCACCATACCGGGATTGGTCATGGGCGCGGTCACCATAAAAATCACCAGCAACACCAGCGTGACGTCGATATAGGGGACGACGTTAATCTGGTTCATCATGCGACGTTTACGCGTTCTGCTCATCGCGGCTCCTATCAGGCTCTACGTTGCAAAATGTTGGTAAATTCTTCGATAAAGCTCTCGTAACGGACAGAGAGGCGGTCTACGCCCGCGGCAAAGCGGTTATAGGCGATCACGGCTGGGATCGCGGCAAACAACCCGATCGCAGTCGCCACCAGCGCCTCGGCAATGCCAGGGGCAACCTGGCTCAATGTCGCCTGCGCAACGTTAGACAAGCCACGGAAGGCGTTCATGATGCCCCATACGGTGCCGAACAGGCCGATGTAAGGACTGACTGAACCTACGGAAGCCAAGAATGGCAGGTGCGCATCCAGATAATCCAGTTCGCGGTTATATGCTGCACGCATGGCACGACGCGTCGCCTCCATCACATCACTGACTTCGGTATCTTTTTGCTGCTTGTAGCGGATAAATTCTTTTAACCCGGCCTGAAAAATGCTGGCCATACCTTGAGGGGTTTTGCGACCAGTCGTGATGCGCTCGTACAGCTCGTTCAAATCACCGCCGGACCAGAATTGCGCTTCAAACTGATCCACATTTTCGTTGGCAGCCTTAAGTGAAAAAACCTTAATGAAGATATACCACCAGGAGGCGAGTGAGGTCAGCAGCAGAATCAGCATCACCAGCTGAACTGGCAAACTAGCCCCGCTCACCAGGGTAAAAATCGACATATCGTTCGCTACATTCATGAAGACTCCAGTGCAATTTTGATACGGGCCGGAATACCCGTGGGTTTAAATGAATCCGCATCGACACAGGCGACTTTCACCAGTGCCTCAATTAAAATCGTTTCATCACGCATGACCTGCTGCTGGCAGCTAAAACTGCCACGCCCCATCTGCAGCAACTGCGAAACCACCCGCAACTGGTCATCCAGCCGGGCCGGTTTTTTAAATTGTAGCTGCATGCTGTGGACGACAAACAACACGTGTTCTTGCTGCTTGAGCGCGCTTTGGTCAAAGCCCGCAGTCCGCAACCACTCGGTGCGCGCACGCTCCATAAAATTCAGGTAGCGGCTGTGATAGACCACACCACCGGCATCGGTATCCTCGTAATACACACGTACAGGAAACTCAACCATGTTATTGCCCGGCATCTTGCCATAAATCGGCTGACACCATGCTGACAGGCGCTTTCAAGCCAAAATGCTGGTAAGTCAACTGCGTGGCCACGCGTCCGCGCGGCGTGCGCATCAGATAGCCTTGCTGAATCAGATAGGGCTCCAGCACATCTTCTATGGTGTCACGCTCCTCACCAATGGCAGCGGCAAGATTATCCAGTCCCACTGGCCCGCCACCAAACTTTTCAACCACCGCCTGCAATAACTTGCGATCCATCACATCCAGCCCTTGCTGATCGACATCCAGCATTTTCAAGGCGGCATCGGCAATCGTATCGGTCACAATGCCATCCGATTTGACTTGCGCATAATCCCTGACCCGGCGTAGCAGGCGGTTGGCAATCCGCGGTGTGCCGCGTGAACGTCTGGCAATCTCCAGCGCCCCAGCCGCTTGCATTTCAACCTCGAGCAAGTTGGCGGACCGCATGACAATCTTGGAGAGCTCGGCGTGACTGTAAAACTCCAGCCGCGCCACAATGCCAAACCGGTCACGCAAGGGGTTGGTCAACATGCCTGCGCGCGTGGTCGCCCCCACCAGCGTAAAAGGCGGCAAATCCAGTCGCACACTGCGTGCTGCAGGTCCTTCACCGATCATGATATCGAGTCGGTAATCTTCCATGGCCGGATACAATATCTCCTCAACCACCGGGCTCAGGCGATGAATCTCGTCAATAAACAAGACGTCGTTGGGTTCAAGATTGGTCAGCAATGCAGCCAGATCGCCGGCCCGCTCCAGCACCGGGCCCGAGGTCATGCGCAGATTGACGCCCATCTCTTTAGCCACAATGTGAGCAAGCGTGGTTTTACCCAGACCAGGCGGGCCGAACAGCAGCACGTGATCAAGCGCCTCTTGCCGGCCACGGGCCGCATTAATAAAGATTTCGAGTTGACCGCGCGCCTTCTCCTGCCCCACATACTCATCCAGATGCTTGGGACGCAAGGCGCGCTCAAGCGCCTCTTCTTGAGTGCTGGCAGTAGCGGGAGCGACGAGTCTATCGGTTTCTATCATGGGTGATGGGCGATGAAGTGCAATGCAATACTCAACAATGAAGGCCTCATGCCGCGATTGAATCAGTTATTTTTGTCATCATACCATGCAGCGTATGACTATTACAGACTCGCGCTCGGCCTGGCCGGACTACTTGGCCAGATACTTGAGCGCCTGCCGGATACCATCGCTCACACTAATGCCAGGTTCCAGCAACTTCAGGGTCGCAGCCGCCTCACGCTCATGGTAACCAAGCGCCACCAGTGCATTGAGGATATCATCTGTCGCCGCTTTGACGGCCGGTTGCGCCGAGGTGGACCCCGTCACCACAAATTTGTCTTTGAGTTCGAGTAACAAACGCTCGGCCGTTTTTTTGCCGATGCCGGGAATACGCGTCAGCAAGCCGACTTCTTGCTGGCTGACAGCCAGCATCAAATCATTCACGCTGACACCACTCAAAATCGCCAGCGCAGACTTGGCACCAATGCCATTCACCTTCAACAATTGCTTGAAGGTGTTTTTCTCTTGCTCACTGCCAAAGCCATACAGCAGCTGCGCATCCTCGCGCACCACCATATGCGTCAAAATCTGCACAGGTTGCCCCAGATCGGGCAAATTATAAAAAGTGCTCATCGGCACCTCTACTTCATAGCCCACGCCATTGCAATCCACCACAATCAAGGGTGGGGACTTTTCCAGCAAGCGGCCATTCAGGCGTGCGATCATATCAATCTTCCATTTCTAACTCTGAAGCCGGTGGTGGCCAAAGCCCCCAGCCCCTGACCGCCATGTGCATGACAAATCGCGCAAGCCAAGGCGTCGGCAGAGTCCGGGCTAGGTGTAGCCGGTAATTTAAGCAGGCGCTTGACCATCTCTTGCACCTGTTCTTTTTGCGCATGGCCATTACCCACGACCGATTGTTTCACTTGCAGCGCCGTATATTCGGCCACCGGCAGTTGACGGATCACCGCCGCAGAAATGGCGGCACCGCGCGCCTGACCCAATAATAGCGTGGACTGGGGGTTGACATTAACAAACACTTTTTCAATCGCCACTTGCGTGGGCTGGTAGGTTGAAATCACCTCAAACAAGCCATCCAGAATGACCTTCAGGCGCTCGGGCAAGGCCTCTTTTTCTGACTCGCCCTCTGCGGTTTTTTTGGCTGATGCGGTTTTAATCACGCCACTGGTCACGTAGGACAATTTGCCATCCACGGCTTCTATCACACCGAAACCCGTAATTCTCAGGCCGGGGTCTATGCCCAAAATACGCTGACTACTCACGTCAAGACACCCAGTTCAAGTCGGTTGGCAAGAAAGGCGTGCACCGCCAATCGCGCCATTTAATCTTCTTCAATCACGGCAGAAGTGTAGACCTCTTGCACGTCATCGAGGTCTTCGAGCATGTCGAGAATTTTTTGCATTTTGACCGCATCCTCGCCAGTGAACACCACTTCATTCAGCGGCTTCATGGTCACTTGCGCCATCACCGCCTTCAGGCCCGCAGCCTCAAGCGCTTCTTTCACCGTGACAAAATCGCTAGGGGCCGTGATCACTTCTATGCTGCCATCCTCATCGGCAATCACATCTTCCGCACCGGCTTCCAGTGCCGCTTCCATGACGGCATCTTCTGACACACCAGGCTCAAACACCAGCTGACCACAGTGCTTGAACATAAAAGCCACGCTACCATCAGTGCCGAGGTTGCCACCATGCTTGGTTAGGGCATGGCGCACGTCCATCACCGCACGCTGACGGTTATCGGTCAGACAATCAATAATGATGGCCGCACCATTGATGCCATAGCCTTCATAACGAATTTCTTCGTAGTTAACACCCTCGAGCTCACCCGTGCCTTTTTTGATGGCACGCGTGATATTGTCTGAAGGCATATTCTCTTCTTTGGCCGCTGCCACGGCCGCACGCAGACGCGGGTTCATGGCTGTATCACCGCCACCCATGCGCGCAGAGACCGTGATCTCTTTAATCAGCTTGGTGAAGATTTTGCCGCGCTTGGCATCCTGGCGACCTTTACGATGTTGGATATTGGCCCATTTACTATGTCCAGCCATATGACTTCCTTGTATTTTTTAACAACGGGATGAATGTTTTAACTGGCGGATTTTACCACAGGCGCAAGCAGGCTTGGCGGCGGCTTGATTGAAGGCAGATAGGCAAGACAAATAAGAACAGGGCCTGATTGACGCAAGCCCTGCGCAATGAAAAAACCGGGAGAACAGCGAAAAATGGCGCTAAACGTTGGCACTCGCCGGCGGGATACCGTGATAGGCAGGCCGCATCATCAGAATGGAAATCAGGCTGAGGGAAAACAAAATCAGTGCCATGCCGATCATCTCCATGCCATCCGGCACTTCATGCAACTGTATCCAGGCCGCAATCACCCCAATCACGGGTGCCAGCATGGAGGCCATACTGGCCACCCCGGCGGGCAACCGCTGCAAGGCAAACAGCCAGAGCAACCAGGCCAACGCGCCACATAACACCACATTAAACAATACCGCGCCGATCAGATAACCCGACCATTGCATAGTCGGCGCAGGGACCAGAAAGGCAATCAGCACCATGGGCAGCGAACCCAGCAACATTGGCCAGGCAGTCAGATTGATCAGGTCTAGCGTTGGATGACGTCTATGCAATTGCTTGGTCATAATCGCAGACACCGCCCACGACACGCCGGACAACACAGCCAACAGCATGCTGAAGCTGTCTGCACGCAAATGCAAAGGATCAAAAATAAACAGCATGCCCAACACAGCCGAAATCACCGCCAGCCATTGCCAGCCGTGGATACGCTCACCGAGCATGGGCCAGGCAAACAGCAAGGTCCAGAAAGGCATGGTATAAGTCAGCACCGCCGTCTTGCCCGCGCCGCCTTGCACCAGCGCCCACATGAGCACGCCGGTAAACCCCACATTCTGCAAAATGCCGAGCAGCAGCATGGTTGGAAACTCGGTCAAGCCCATTGGCCGCCGCGTCACATACAGCACCAAAAACAACACCAGCGCGCCAAAAAAGGTACGCATGGCGGCAAACTGGAACGGCCCCGCATATTGCAACGCGCTTTTCATCACCACCCAGTTATAGCCCCAGATCAGCGTCAGCACCAGCAGTGCTGTCAGTGCCTGTGAACGCTGTTTAACCAATTGATCCATGACGTTATCCGCTGATTTAGTTCCAGATATGGGTCACAGCCAGCCACTGCCCATCGGGTTGCTTTTGAAACACCACTTGCACATTGCCGCCAAACTGCTGCTTGACGCCATCTTCAGCCATCATGGCTGCCGCCCAATGTCCGGTTTGAGTGACCAATGTCTCGCTGACCACCACCTCGTTCATCGTCAGCGCATGTTCAATGACCCCAGCCTGAATCAGGCCAGCAAAAAAATCCGCAACCGCCTGACGACCCTTCACGACCTGGCCAGCAGGCGCAGGCATCACGATCGCCTGCTCTGCATACAAGGCCGCAATCGCCTGTGGATTTTTGCTGTTAAAGGCGGCATCAAACTGCTGGTTTAACGCAATGAAGTGATCAACATTAGTCATACAAAACTCCTGAATTAAAGACACATTACTATTTAAAATCCCAGGCTGAGATGCCCTGGTCTATCACCCCTAACAGCGCTTGCAAATCCTGGCGCTGCGGCTCGCTTAATCCTTGCATGCACTGCCGTAGCCGCGTGTAATAGTCCGGCATTACGGCATCCAGCCTGGCTTGCCCAGCTTCAGTCAGACACACTTTGACACTGCGTCTGTCTTCTGGCACCAAGATACGCTGGACCAGGCCACCTTGCTCCAGGCCATCCAACAACCCAGTCATGGTGGCGCGCGTCACCCCCAGCTTTTCTGCCAACACCGAGGGCGTAGACGTCAGGTCAACTTCGCGCATCAACAAAATCAACACCCACCAGCGCCCCTGTAACAAATCGTGTTTACTCAGGCAGGCATCCAGCGCCACTGACAAATCGGTGGCCACGCGCAGCAACATCAAGAAGCTGGCAATGGCCGTGACATCGGCTTCCGGATAGCGCTGGGCAAACCGTTGCAGGACTTCTGGGGTAGGAAGATCTCTAAGCTGTAACATAATTAGCCACATTATAATTAGCTGACTAATTATGTCAATAACAATCTGAGGTTTTACTCCACGACACATCGGTGTATATTTAGACGCTCGTGCCCTATGAAAGGAGGAAGTCATGAAGACGCTTCAGCAAGTACTCACTCATAAAACACATCAAGGCATCATTAGTATTGCGCCCAACCGACCGGTGTTTGACGCACTGGTGATTCTGGCGGAATACCAGATTGGTGCACTGGCTGTGATCAAAGACGGCGAACTGGTGGGAATCTTCTCGGAACGCGATTATGCACGCGAGATTATTCTGAAAGGCCGCTCATCCAAAACCACGCAAGTCAGTGAAGTGATGACCGAAAAAGTCATCACAGGCAAACCGGGCGATTTGGTCGAGTCGGCTATGAACACCATGCTGGAAAAGCGTATCCGCCACTTGCCCGTGGTCGATCATGGCAAACTGCTAGGCATGCTTTCGATCGGGGATATTCTCAAAGAGACGATCGACTACCAGCAATCACTGATCAAGCAACTGGAAAGCTATATTCATAGCTGATGCATTTCAGCAGACAACAAAAAAGGGGAGCTCACTCCCCTTTTTTGATTGCCCAGATTGATTCGCACTTACAGATATTTGGCAACCATGGCATTATCCAGGGCAGATGCGGCAATCGGCAGTTTGACAAAATGCCCGCTGCCAGCGGCCTGCTGCACGGCTTCGCCCCGCTTATCAAAAAGCTGCTCCACCACAATGTCGCGGTTACCACTGGGGTGTATCAGTTGCAATTTGTCACCTACAGCAAATTTGTTACGCGCCTGAATGGAAGCCAGCCCCTGCTCTGCATCATAGGCCACCACATCGCCGACATACTGGCTGCGATTGGCACTCGAGTGCCCCTGGACGTAATTTTGGTGCTCGGCGGTATGGTGACGCTGGTAAAAACCATCGGTGTAGCCCCGGTTGGCCAGGTTCTCCAACTCGCCCAGCAAACGCCAGTCAAACGGACGCCCGGCTACGGCATCATCAATCGCCTGGCGGTAATTCTGGCTGGTACGCGCCACGTAGTAGCGCGACTTGGTACGTCCTTCAATCTTGAGCGAATCGACGCCAATGGCAATTAGCTTCTCCACGTGCTCAATCGCCCGCAAGTCCTTGCTATTCATGATATAGGTGCCGTGTTCGTCTTCCATGATAGGCAAAAGCTCGCCAGGACGGCCTTTTTCCTCGATCAGGTAAACCTGGTCTGCCGCCGGATGGCGCGGTAATGAGCCACAGGAAGACAGATTGGATTGTTCCAGCTCGGCCTGAAAATCAAACTCTTTTAAACGGATCACGCCTGCGGCATCGGGCTGGGCATCATGCACCTTGTAATCCCAGCGGCAACTGTTAGTACAGGTCCCCTGATTAGGATCGCGCGAATTGAAATAGCCTGACAGCAGGCAACGGCCGGAATAAGCGATACACAAGGCACCGTGAATAAACACCTCAAGCTCCATATCCGGACACTCCTGGCGGATTTCGGCAATCTCGTCCAGCGATAACTCACGTGACAAAATCACCCGTGTCAGGCCCATGCGCTGCCAGAACTTAACCGAAGCGTAATTGACCGCATTGGCCTGCACCGACAGATGGACAGGCATGTCCGGCCATTGCTCGCGTACCATCATGATCAGGCCAGGGTCGGCCATAATCAACGCGTCGGGCTGCATTTCAATCACCGGCGCCATATCGCGCATATAGGTTTTCACTTTGGCGTTATGCGGTGAAATATTGCTGGCGACAAAAAACTTTTTGCCGCGTGCATGCGCCTCCTGAATGCCAATTGCCAAGTTTTGCATTGAAAAATCATTTTCACGCACGCGCAAGCTGTAGCGCGGCTGTCCGGCGTAGACCGCGTCTGCGCCGTAATCAAACGCCGTACGCATGCGATCAAGATCACCGGCGGGCGCTAACAATTCAGGGGATTTCATTTCAATTTAGTCCATTAAAAAAGCTTATAGCTCAATCACTTGCAGCGAATGCCATTTATTCGCCGATAATTTTCACCAGTACACGCTTGTTACGGCGGCCATCAAACTCACCGTAAAAAATCTGTTCCCATGGGCCGAAATCCAGCTTGCCTTCAGTAATCGCCACCACCACTTCGCGGCCCATGATCTGGCGCTTGATATGCGCATCTGCATTATCCTCACCAGTATCGTTATGGCGGTAGCCACTCACCGGCTCGTGCGGCGCCAACTTTTCCAGCCATATTTTGTAATCATGGTGCAGGCCGCGCTCATCGTCGTTGATAAACACGCTGGCAGAAATATGCATGGCGTTAATCAGCACCAGGCCTTCTTGCACGCCACTTTCACGCACACACGCAACCACGTCACTGGTGATATTCTTGAAATCCATGCGTGCCGGAATGTTAAACCACAGCTCTTTACGAAAACTTTTCATGCTTTCCCTTTCCCCAAATAATGTTATTTTAACATTGACGGTGAGCAGGCCAAACGCGCCCACGCAGCGCAAATAAAAAAGGCCTCCTGAGAGACCTTTTTATGCATGCATCACGATTAACTATGGACATCCAGGCTCTGGCTAAACGTCTTGCCTTCATTATCCGTGGCGACCACTTCGAGCTTGCCCGGTGCATCGGGGATAAAACTAAATTTCATGTAAGGATCTTCACTGGTGCCCACACCGACATCGACTGTCATCAACTCCTTGCCGTTGTAGGTAAAGGTGGTTTTGTTGATATAAAATGCAGGCACATAGCCTTGTGAAACCAGGTCGCGCTGCAAGCCGGTCCGCATCACATGTTTAATGTTGAACGTGGCCGTGGCGGGCTCGCCAAATTTTGGCGCATCCACACTCATTTTGATCTTGCCCGCCGCCGCCCGCACTTCGGATTCATTATTATCGACGGTACCGCCACAGCCGCCCGCCGCACGAATCTCGCGCTTACCCATATACAGCTTGCCATCTGCAGTTTCACCAATCAGGCGCACATAAGAATCGGTTTCCTGACGAATACGGGTCGCCATCTGAAAGCCGTTCAAGCTGTCGGTTAAATGATAAGTTGACGCCAATTGTATCGGGTTGGCATCGACGATCACATACAGTTTCTTTAACTGGATGCCGTTGGCCGCCGCCTTATCGTAAATGAAAGTGACGGGCACCTGTGCGCCGCTCTCGGCGCGGCGTGGCCCCTCCACTTTCAGGAAGTCAACTTCCTGAATCTCCCGCTTGGGGAAAAAAGCCTCTTTCACTACTGACCATAACTTGGGATCCGCCTCTGCATGCACCACACTTGCCGCACAGAAAGCCAACACCCCTAGGATCATCATCCATGTTTTTTTCATACGATTCCCCATCTTCCATTTTTTATCTTAGATTGCATGAAAAGGATTTTCTTATGCTTTGACAAATACAATATGTGATACGCATCACATTGACCCTCACATTTTGCTCGGGTCGCCAGATGGCCGCATCACATACGCCGGGTCACGGTACTCTTCAAAATTCAGCTCCACGCCATTACCGGCCGGATCCCGCAAGTTGATCTGGCGAACCCCATTGGCCAAGATGCGCGTGGTGTAAGTGATGCCGTGCGCCTGCAAGTGCGCCTCCATGGCAGGCATGTCTGTGCAGGTGAATGAAACATGGTCATAGGTGCCATGCACATGCAACTGCGGCGCTTCTGCCGTTTTGTACTCGGCCAGATGAATCACATCGTTATCACCGATATACAGCCAATAGCCATAGGTGGTACTCGCCACCCGCTTGCCCACCGTCAGCCCAAGCACCTCGCAATAAAAATCGCGCAGTTTGTGCATGGTTTCGCGGTCAGAGCGAAAATTGACATGATTGATTTCGGTCAGTGGCATAGTAATCCTGTGAGGTCCCGTGTGTTAAGTGGCATGCAAGTCGGCCACTATAGTACAAAACTTAATCGCCCTCAAATTGATACAAGGCAAAGCCTTGGACGCCAGCATTGGCTAAATGTTGCATCCCGCCCAAATCGGGCAGATCAATGATAAAAGCAGCCTGCGTTACCAGCCCGCCCAGCTGCCGAATCAACGCGACCGCGGCCAGTGCGGTGCCACCGGTAGCGATCAGATCATCCACCAGCAAAATGCGCTCATTTGCCTGAATCGCATCGGCATGAAGCTCCAGTGTATCGGTGCCATATTCGAGACTGTAAGACTGCTTGATGGTCTGCGCTGGCAATTTGCCCGGTTTGCGCACAGGCACAAAGCCTGCTCCCAGGCGTGCAGCCAATGCTGCGCCAATAATAAAGCCCCGCGCCTCCACGGCGACCACCTTATCTACCGGCATCTGGGAACAATGTGCTGCCAGCGCATCCAGCACCGCTGCAAACCCCTGCTTATCCTGCAACAAAGGCGTGATATCCCGAAACTGAATGCCGGGTTTTGGGTAATCGGGAATCGTGCGTATCAGTGACAACATACTCTAAACATCCAATAAAAAACGCGCCCGTCTGGGCGCGTTGATCACAAAACAGAGACCTGCAACAATCTCGTGGCAAGTCGCCCGCATGTTAGCTGCCAGCAGCGTTTTGCTGACGTACGCGAATATGCAATTCACGCAATTGCTTCTCGTCCACCTCGTTAGGCGCATTGGTCATCAGACATTGTGCGCGCTGGGTTTTCGGGAAGGCAATCACATCACGGATTGATTCGGCGCCAGCCATCAGGGTAACCAAACGATCCAGACCAAATGCCAAGCCGCCATGCGGTGGCGCACCGTATTGCAGTGCATCCAGCAAGAAGCCAAATTTCTCTTGCGCTTCTTCCTTGCTGATCTTCAATGCATCAAACACCTTGGACTGCACCTCTTGCTTGTGGATACGCACGGAACCACCACCCACTTCCCAACCGTTGAGCACCATGTCATACGCTTTAGACAAGCAAGCGCCTGGATTGCTGACCAACAGGTCTTCATGACCATCTTTCGGTGCAGTAAACGGGTGATGCAAGGCGACCCAACGGTCTGCATCTTCGTCGTGCTCAAACATCGGGAAATCTACCACCCACAATGGCGCCCACTGACGACCATCGACATGGCCTTTTTCATGGCCAACCTTGGTGCGTAGCGCGCCCAGGGCTTCATTGACGATCTTGGCTTTATCGGCGCCAAAGAATACGATGTCCCCGTTTTGCGCACCCGTGCGCTCAAGCACGGCTTGCAAGGCATTGACGTGAATGTTCTTCACAATCGGGCTTTGCAGACCTTCTTCGTTCAGTTTGGTGATGTCGTTGATCTTGATATAAGCCAGACCTTTTGCGCCATAAATTTTGACGAATTCGGTATAGGCATCAATCTCAGAGCGGCTGATGGCCGCACCGTTAGGCACGCGAATCGCAGCCACGCGGCCACCGGCCATATTGGCAGCACCGGCAAACACTTTAAAATCCACATCCTTCATCACATCGGTGAGCTCAGTGATTTCCAGTGTCACGCGCATATCAGGCTTGTCAGAACCGTATTTGTTCATCGCCTCAGAGAAGGGCATGCGCGGGAATTTGGCGGGCAGGTCGATATCCTGCACCTTTTTCATCATGCGACGAATCATCTCTTCGACGATGTCCATGATGTCGTTTTCTTCCAGGAAAGAAGTTTCAATATCCACCTGGGTAAATTCTGGCTGACGGTCTGCGCGCAGGTCTTCGTCACGGAAACATTTGGTGATCTGGAAGTAACGGTCAAAACCGGACACCATCAGCAATTGTTTGAACAATTGTGGTGACTGTGGCAGTGCAAAAAACATGCCGTGGTGTACGCGTGAAGGCACCAGGTAATCACGTGCGCCTTCTGGCGTCGAACGGGTCAGCATTGGCGTTTCTACTTCGATAAAGCCATTTTCATCGAGGTAGTCACGCAGGTTTTTCGCCACTTTGTAACGCAACATGAGGTTTTTCTGCATGGCCGGGCGGCGCAGATCGATATAGCGATGCTCCAGACGAACGGTCTCGGTCAGATTGTCGTCATCCAGCATGAACGGCGGTGTCAATGAAGCATTCAGCACTTCGATCTCTGTCGCCAGCATCTCCACTTCACCCGTTGGCAGATTGGGATTCACGGTGCCTTCAGGACGGGCACGCACTTTACAGACCACACGCAACACAAATTCATTACGTACGGTTTCTGCGATGGCAAATGCGTCTTTGGTATCCGGGTCAATCACGATTTGCGCCAGACCTTCGCGGTCCCGCAAATCAATAAAAATCACCCCCCCGTGGTCGCGACGACGGTGAGCCCAGCCACACAGGGTCACGGTTTGTCCAATATGTTCGCGGTTCAAGTGACCGCAGTAATGTGTACGCATCATAATAATTTTATAAAGTTTAAAGTGGTGTTGCGGTTAATGTTGTTTAGGCAAGGGCGTCACTGTACCCATGCTGATGATGTATTTCAAGGCCTGATCTACGCTCATATCCAGCTCAATCACATCCGCCTTGGGCAGCATCAAAAAGAATCCTGAGGTCGGATTAGGCGTGGTCGGCACATACACACTGACATACTCCCCCTGCAAGTGCTTGCTCACATCGCCACCCGGCGTGCCGGTTAAAAAAGCGATGGTCCAGACGCCCTGCCGTGGGTACTGAATCAACAATGCTTGGCGGAATGCGTTACCGGAGTCAGAAAACAAAGTGTCTGATACTTGCTTGACGCTGGAATAAATAGACTTGACCACAGGCACGCGGACCAGCAAGCCTTCCCATAACACAATCAGTTGCTGGCCAAAAATGTTGGTCGCTACCAGACCGGTCGCCAAAATAATGCCCACGGTCAGAATCACGCCAAAGCCTGGAATATCCACACCCAGCCAAGCTTCTGGCCGCCAGGCGGCGGGCAACAGCAGCAGACTCTGGTCCAGCGTTTGCACTAAAGTTTTTAGCACCCACACCGTAATGAACAATGGAACCAGTACCAACAACCCTGTAATAAAGTATTTTTTCATGCTTGTCTTTTTAGTGGCAGGCGCAACCCGGTGAGCACTTGGCAGTGTCTCCGGCACTGGCAGATTCAGACGTAGAACTGCTCTTGGCTGACTGGTTATTTTTGAAATCGGTGGCATACCAGCCACTGCCGGTCAGCTGAAAATTGGGCGCCGACACTTGCTTGCTAAAGGTTTGCTGCTGGCATTGCGGACAAGCCTCCACTGCAGGCGCAGAGACCTTACGCATCAACTCTTGCTGGTAACCACAGGCGGTACATTGAAAATCGTAGATAGGCATTTTGAACGTCAACCGAAAGATAACTTGCTTAAAAACTGAACAAAGACAAATTATACCCGATTCGCGTTACAAATCATAAAAAGCAGCGCGATGTATTTGAATTAAAAAGACTTTAAGGAACCCGCCATGCAATCACTGTCACTTAAAATACCCCTTAGCCTGATCGCACTATTTTTTCTGAGCTTAGCCAGCCGCGATTTGAACATCCATCACACCATGTTATCGCTAGATCAAAAAGCCGACACAGTGAAAGTGGCAGCCCTCACGCCAGCCGAATTGGCAGCCACCAAGCGCCCGCTCAGGATCAAACAGGCGGACTAAGCAACCCCCAGCTAAACCATCAGCCACTAAAGCTGTGATTCATAAGCTGATTGGTCAAGCAGCCCTTCTGCGCCACTGGCAGTCGCTGCCAGCTTGAACAACCAGGTGTCATAAGGATGATCATTAATGCGCTCAGGTGAAGACAATGCCTGTTCATTGACGGCGTCCACGACCCCGGTCAAAGGCGCATAGAGGTCAGAACCGGTCTTGACTGACTCAATCAGGCCGCACACCGTCCCTTGTTCAACAGACTGCCCCACTTTGGGCGGGTCGACAAACACCACATCCCCCAGCATATTTTGGGCGTAGTCAGTAATCCCAACCAGCCATAATCCATCTTCGCCTTGCGCTGCCCAGGTGTGGTCTTTGGAAAAGAAGTATTTCAAGCCTGCTGACATAGAATTTAAAAATCAAAAGTTTAGTAGATAATTATTGTGCCATAGTCTGCACAACGCGCCAAAACTTATTCAGACAGGCAAGCAAATTGCTTAACTTTTCACACGAAAAAATTGCGATAAGTGATTGACGCTGAATAATTACTGGGCAATAATGAGGCGGGTTTCAGGAAGGTTGATTATGAGTTTTTACAAGCACTGTTTTAAAGTTTTACTAATGTGTTCAATTGCTTTTGCACCTGCGGGTCAAGCCATTGCCAAATCATCCTCCAAGAAACAAACCGTTTCTGCGAGCAAAAGTAAAAAATACAGCGCGCGCGTTTCTTCGCAGTACCGCGTTAACCCTGAAAAAACCAAAGGGATGCGCCCGGTGAAATTACACTCGCATGCCAGAAAAGCGGCGCGACCGACGGTCGATGCAGAGATGTTTGATTCGTTCCAAGGCAAATCGCTCAACAATGGCAATTTGTCCATCGCCTCCACCAAGGCGCTGGTCATGAACCAAAACACGCACGAGATCATTTACTCCAAAAACCTCGATACGCCGACACCGATTGCCTCCGTCACCAAACTCATGACTGCCATGGTCGTGCTGGACGCAAAACTTAACCTGAATGAAGAAGTGTCCATTACTGAAATGGACGTTGACTACCTGAAAGGCACTTCTTCACGCCTGCCAGTCGGCACCACCATGACACGTGCCGACCTGTTGAACCTGGCGTTGATTGCCTCCGAAAACCGTGCAGCTTCTGCGCTGGCAACGCACTATCCAGGTGGTAAGGCCCGTTTTATCCAGGAAATGAACGCCAAAGCAGCCAGCCTGGGCATGATGAATACGCATTTTGAAGACTCCACTGGTCTGACCAGCAACAATGTCTCAACCGCCATGGACTTGGCCAAAATGGTTCACGCCGCGTATCAGTACCCATTAATACGCCAGATTACGACCACATCTGATTACGACTTATACGTGAATAGCAGACGCCAGCCGATACACTTTCACAATACCAATGCCTTGGTGCGTGACAGCTCCAACAGCAGCTGGGAAATTGGCCTCTCCAAAACAGGGTACATCAGTGAAGCAGGCCGCTGCTTGGTGATGCAGGCAACCATTGCGGGTGAACCACTCATCATGGTGTTGCTGGACTCCGTTGGCAAATTGACCCGGATAGGCGATGCCAAACGCATCAAAAAATGGATGGAACACAACTACAGCACCCTGACCTCCCAGAGCGCGGGCTCCGGCATTGTGCTGACCGGCCTGTCGATGAGCAAGTCTCTGAATGAAGACGCCAACTAATTCTGAATCATCATAAAAAAGGCCCGCATGTTGCGGGCCTTTTTTATGATGGACAAATTAATGTTCTGCTCCATCAAACTCAGGATCATAACCTTCACTGATCGCCGATTTTTGCTTGTGCTGTTGCCACTGTTTGCGCAAAGCTTCTTTTTTCTCGGGACTCAAGCTTTGAAACTGCTGGTAACGTTTGCGCGCATTCTCGCGCTCGTAGGGCGTCATGCGGCTCCATTTCACCAGTTGATGCTGGATGCGCTGCTGCTTCTGCGCATCCATTTTTGGATACTCCTTGGCAATATCGAGCATTTTTTCACGCTGCCAGGGGCGCAAACTATCCCACTCACTGGCCAACGGTGCCAACACGGTTTTCTGCTGTTCCGTCAACTGTGCCCAAGTCACATTGGCCGCAGGATCGGCCGGGGCCAGGTCATTCTTGATCGCCCCGATATCGGCCATCGCCATCACGCTCGAGGCAGCGGCCTCGCCCGGGAACGCTTCTGCAGCCACAAAACTCGGCAACGAAGTGCCGAAACAGAATATCCACCCTATCCACAAAGAATGATTTCGTATCATTTCTCATTATTCCATGAAAGCATTTTGTATCGCCCGGCGCACAACCCTACCCAAAGCGCCATCAAATATCTTCTGAATACTGCCAGGCAGCAAACCCGTTATCGACAAATGCCTCGACAGGCATATCATCGCTGAGCAACAGCGCATCATCATTCTGGCTGTTAGAGATAAACATCAAGCCCACCGCAAAAAAGATAGAGAACGCGGCCATCCCGGCGACACGGGGATGCCCCCATGAAGCCCATGACAACACATCCGACCAACCGGAACGGGCCTGATGCGCAGCTGCATGTTGCGCCAAAGCAGCCTGACGGGCCTTCGCCAATCGGTCTTGCACTGCGGCAGACAGCGGCCGATCATCCTGCTTGAGTGCCTGCACCCCTTCGCGCAGAGGGGTGGGCAAGTCATCATCCACGTGACGTTGTATCCTCATGCCTTACTCCTTGTTTGGCAGTTTCCGGCGACCAATGCCGGCCTGCTCCATTAACGTTGATAACGCACTGACTGCTCTGGAGCAGTGCGTTTTAACACTTCCTTCTGAACATCCCATCACCGACGCTGTTTCAGCAACGTCTAATTCCTCCCAATAACGCAGGACGAAGGCTTCCCGTTGACGTGCCGGTAATTTTGCCAGGGCTTTTTCAATCAGGCGAATCACTTGTGACCGCTCGAGTTGCTCGGCAGGATCCCCTTCCTGGGTTTCCACCTCTATCGTTTCAAGTGGGTCATAGTCTTCATCCTCTTGCGAGCCGAGTGACGAAAACAGGCTGGTCCATAAGTTACGCACTTTCTGCCGCCGCCAGTAGTCGCGCATGGTATTTTGCAAAATGCGCTGAAACAACAAGGGATACTCTTCAATCGGCTTGCTGGCATATTTTTCAGCCAGCTTCATCATGGCATCCTGCACGATATCCAGTGCGGCATGATCGTCACGCACCGCATACGCCGTTTGCCTGAAGGCCCGTTTTTCAACCTGGCGTAAAAAATCCGATAGTTCTTGCGCACTCGCCACTACAAATTCCCATTCCCGCGATCGTCAGTTTCTCATGCTGACAAAGGTGCCATTTTTGCGACATTGTTGTGAGTGTTTATCCGTCTAAAACAAATATCCACGGTTTTATCTCCCTCTGACAGGGAGTATATCAGTTTTAAATTTAATTACTGTTAGAATAAGCCTGCGAATTGCCACGTGATAACGGCCACAAGCTCAATAGCAAAAGCACACTATTTATGCTCACAATTAAAAAATAATGTTTATGCCTTGTCCAGTAAATTGCCAAGTAGTGCAAGCCGCCGCTCGGCAAACCTCCGTTTTTTCTGCGTGCGCCTTATGATGATCAGCACGATTGAAAGAACTCCTGATATCCAGCACTTGCGCCTGTATACGCTCTTCAGGCTGGGGGCCTCGGGCATGCTGTTTGGTAGCCAGCTATGGCCATTTTTTCGCAATGCCCCGGCAGAACCCTCGCTCACCTTTTGGGCATTGCTGTTATTCTTTTTGTACGCGATTGCCGTCAGTGTCAGCTTTGAGTCCCTGCAATGCAAGCAAGGGCTAGCCGTCAAGATCCAGACCAGCCTCGACATTGTTTTTATCGTGCTCATGCTGCATTTTTTACCTGGCAACCAGAGTGCGATTGGGTTGCTGCTCATCATCAATATCATCTTTGCCGGGCTGATCAGCGATGGCCGCTTTGCCATGTTTTATGCGGCCATTGCCACCATAGGCATTCTGCTCGAGAACACTTTTCAGCTGTTAAACCGCAACGTGCCCATGAACGATTACAGCAATGCAGTGCTGTTGTCATTGAGTTGCTTTGCCACGGCCTGGCTGGCACAAACGCTGACTGCACGCATGCAAAGCAGTGAAAAGCTGGCCAGCCAGCGTGGGCGCGATATTGAACATTTAGCCAAAACTAACGCCCTGATCACGCAAGAAATGCCTAACGGGGTGCTGGTGATAGACCAGCACCAGCAGCTCAAACACTACAACCTGCAAGCCTGCAAGCTGCTGGGGTTGGAAGAATCACAAATGCTGGCAGCGCTGGAACTCTCCACCCCGGTGGAGCAACTGATTCCGGCAATCATGCAATTATTGCGTACGACGTCCTCGGCCAAACTGGCCTCGCCAGATGCCACCAAACTCAGTATCAACAATCGCGACCTCGGTATCCGCTTTCACGCCATCTCAGAAAATGCAGACAATGGTGTGGTGATTTTTATTGAGGACTGGTCACAAATACAAACCCAGGCCCACCAGGTAAAACTGGCAGCACTGGGCAGGCTGACAGCGAATATCGCGCACGAAATCCGCAATCCGCTCAGTGCGATTAGCCATGCGACGCAACTCATGCAAGAAGACTCGCAGCAGCCTGGCACGCAGCGCATGCTGCAAATTATTTCTGACAACGTGCAGCGGCTGGACCAGATTATCAAGGATGTGCTGGAGTTGAACCGGCGCGACCGCACCAATCAGGAAAAATTAAATATCAACAGCTTTGTGCTGGAGTTTTATCAACAGTTTTGTGCGGTAGAAAAGATTGCCCTGAGTGATTTCACACTCAGTTTGCCTGCAGCAGAGACCGGCATTATTTTTGATCGTCGACACATCAACCAGATTTTATGGAATCTGTGTAAAAATGGATGGCGGCACAGTCAGCAACAGGCACAAAGCCTGCAACTGAGCGTCTTGAGCGATAAAAGCGGACAGTTTATTCATCTGCTGGTCAAAGACGATGGCCAAGGCGTGGACCCGAAAATTCAACCCCACTTGTTCGAACCGTTCATGACCACGGAGAAAACCGGGACAGGGCTGGGCTTGTTTATCGCAAGAGAGCTGGCTGAGGCCAATGGCGCAAAATTAAGTTATACCACGGGGGCCGGTGGCACCCAATTTTCACTGACAGTTAAAAAGGCAATTGTTTAAATGGCAAACACTTATCGTTGTCTGGTAGTTGATGACGAAACCGATATTCGCGAACTGGTCGTCCTGACACTGGAACGTATGGGCATACAGGCCGAGAGCGCCAGTACCGTCACCGATGCAAAACATATGCTGCAGTCTTTCAGCTATGACTTGTGCCTAACCGATATGCGCCTGCCGGATGGCTTGGGCCTGGAACTGGTACAGCACATCAATGCACAATTTCCGGGGCTGCCCGTCGCGGTAATTACGGCTTATGGCAGTGCAGAAAATGCGGTTTCTGCGCTCAAGGCCGGGGCCTACGACTACATCACCAAACCGATTTCACTCAAACAGTTGCGGCCATTGGTCGAGTCTGCGCTCAAGCTTTCCTCGCAAAAAGAATCTCAAGGAGCCAACACCGTCGATTTGATTGGGGCGTCTCCGGCCATGGGCTATGTCAGGACCATGATTGCCAAGCTGGCACGCAGCCAGGCCCCTGTTTACATCAGCGGGGAATCAGGCAGTGGTAAGGAGCTGGCCGCACGCCTGATCCACCAGAACAGCGCCCGCAAGGACCAGTCTTTTGTAGCAGTTAACTGTGGCGCCATCCCCGAGAACCTGATGGAAAGCGAATTCTTTGGCTATAAAAAAGGGGCTTTTACCGGCGCCGTTCAGGATACGCAAGGCCTGTTTCAGGCCGCCAGTGGGGGCACATTGTTTCTGGATGAAGTAGCCGACCTACCGCTGGCCATGCAGGTGAAACTGCTGCGCGCGATTCAGGAGAAAAAAGTCCGCGTGGTGGGGAGCACCATTGAAGAAGCGGTGGATGTACGCATCATTTCTGCCACGCACAAAAACCTCAATGCCATGATGGAAAAAGGCGAATTCCGGCAGGATTTGTATTACCGGCTCAATGTGATTCAGCTCAAAATGCCGGCCTTGCGTGAACGCCCCGAAGACATTCCGGAGCTGACAGAACGTTTGCTGACCAAGTTGTGCCAGACACAAGGCATAGACATCCCGGTGATTGCCGATGATGCCAAAGTATTTATTCAGCAACTGCCCTTTCATGGCAATGTCCGTGAACTCGAAAACATGCTGGAACGCGCACTGGCGCTATGCGATGGCCAGACCATTACGGTAGAGGACTTGTCGCTGGAGGACATGCCGGCGCAACTGAGTGATCGCCCGGTGTTGCCCTGGAAGGCCCCTGTATTGGAGCGTGCCAACGAACCCGTGGCGAAAGCGGCTGACGTGGTCCCGCCAGCCAGCACCGCACCCGCGACGGCCCCTGGAACCATGTTGCCGATGGATGTGAGCTTGTCTGATTATCTGGAAGACATTGAAAAGCGCACGATTCTGCAAGCCCTGGAGAAAACTAACAATAATAAAACTGCGGCGGCCAAGTTACTGGGCATCAGTTTCCGCACTTTGCGCTACCGTTTATCCAAGCTAGGATTATCGAAAGAGCAAGACGCGGACCTGGACGACGCAGACGGCGACGAAGAGTAAAACAAAAAGACGACCAGAAGGTCGCCTTTTTTCATCCAGTCAGGGTTAGCTTAATACAATCGCCAGATAGGCCAGGTAGAACAGGCCGTTGACAAGCAGGTGCCATACCAGCAAACCACCTTTGGCAATGCGGTACCGCACCCAGATGGCCGCCAGCAAGGTGATCAGGATGCCGAGCGCGACCTCTTGTCGCGGAGACCAGTCAGTCAACATAATGCCGATTGCCGGCAACAAAGTGCCTTGAAACACCATGGCACCCGTAATATTGCCAAACGCCAGCGTGTCTTTGCCTTTGCGTATCCACAAAATGCTGTTCACCTTTTCGGGCAATTCAGTAGCAATCGGGATAATCAGCAAAGACAGCAACAAGGCTGACACGCCCAAAATGGCGGCCGCAGTTTCCACCTCGTTGATAAAGCCTTTGGCACCGACGATAAGCAAGCCCAAGCCAAGCAACAATTGCAGCAGAATGGTGACCATGTTGGTGGGCAAGCCCAACCGGGATAACATCATGACATCCTCGGCCTCCGTCGCGTGCCCCTCCTCCACCAGGCCTTTAGACGCCTTGATGGTCATTAGCACATACACAAAGTAGATCAAAATCATGAGGATACTGATCGCGTAGCGCACCATGGGGACGGTGTGCGGAATAAACATGGCTACTGTGGCAAAGACAAATGCCAGAATAAAGAAATTCAGATCACGGATCAGGCCGGTACGCTCGGGACGGATATGACCGTGTGCGCCACGACGCTTTAAGACTGAAAAAGCCATCAAACTGATAGATAAGGTTGCCAGCATCAAGGGCGCGCCCAAAATGGCACCCACCCCGATGTCATTGCCGGCATGGCTATCGCCCGTGGAGGACGTATACGAAAAAATCGCCAGCAATGGCACCAGCGTCTCTGGCAACGCAGTCCCCACCGCCGCAAAAATTGAGCCTGTCACGCCTTCAGAAATCCCCAGGCGCTCCCCCAAATGTTCCAGCGCGTTGGTAAACACCTCTGCTGCCACTAAAATCAACACCAGCATCAGCAATAATTGTAAAAAAACCATACCTGTCCCTGTCTGGCGGTCATGAATCCTGCATGCGTCCACCGCCCGATCCGCATGTGCATGCCAAAGGTGTGCACGCGGGCGAAATCATAACGCAATTCGGTCAAATTCACCTACAATGTTTATATGTCACGCTACTTGTCACCCATGATAGAAATTGATCATGCTGGCTTTGCCAGTCATGCGCGCATCATCACCTCGCCCAATCAGGACGACAGGCCTGAGCATGCAGCCATCGACATGATCGTGATTCACAACATCAGCCTGCCACCGCAACAATATGGCGGCGAGGGCATTACACAGTTATTCACCAATCGGCTGAATGCGGACGAACACCCTTACTACGCAGAAATTGCGCAGCTCAGAGTGTCTTCACATTTTCTGATCCGCCGTACCGGTGAGCTATTACAGTATGTGAGTTGCGCGCAGCGGGCATGGCATGCTGGCGTTTCACAATGGCAAGGCCGCGAACGATGCAACGACTTTTCAGTTGGTATTGAACTGGAAGGCTGTGATATTGAGGCGTTTGAAGATGCGCAATATGTCACCTTGCAAGCCCTGGTCAAGGCGCTACAGCAACGCTATCCCATCCAGCATATTGTCGGCCACGCTGATATCGCACCGGGGCGTAAATCCGACCCCGGCCCTTTTTTTGACTGGCAACGTCTGTCCACGACTGGCTAGCGGACGGGTTTCTCACCGGACCTATCCAGACTGACCGCCATCACCCCTGCCAGCACCAGCAGGGTGCCCAGCCCCTGTATCCAGGAGAGATGCTCGCCCAGAAACAGGTAGGCAAGCATAATGGTCGAAACCGGGCCTATCGCACTGATCAGCGAGACTTTGCGGCTCCCCAATTGCTGGATGCCGAGATTCATCAACATCGAAGGTAGAACAGTCGCCACCAGCGCCATCAACAAAGCCAACCAGTAAACGGCCTGCGGGAATGAGACCACCTTTTCGTATGAACCATTGCAGGCAAAATGTGTAGCGCTAGCGAGCGCGGCCAGACCCATGGTCAACGCAGTAAAGCGGCTGGCCCCCAACTTGGGAATCAGTTGCCCGCTCACCAGTAAATAACCGGCATAGACAATCGCACTAAGTAACACCAGCCCAACGCCATACAAGGTGTCTGCAGAATCGAATCCCGCCAGCGCCACATCATGCCAGACCACCAGCACGACACCTGCATAGCTGGTCACCATGGCAAACCACTCACGCCGGGTAATCTGGTGTTTAAGAAAAATCGCACTCATCACAACGACCAAGGTTGGGTATAGGAATAAAATGACTCGTTCCAGCCCTGCAGAGACATAACGCAAGCCTTCAAAATTAAGCCACATCGACCCATACCCACCAGCCATCGCTAACAATGCCAGCTTCCACCAGTCATGGCGCGCCATACGCACAGGCGTGCCTTGGCGCATAGCCCACCAGCCAAGTGCAGCGAAGAAAGGAATAGCAAACGCCATCCGCAAGGAGATCAAGGTCGCTGCATCTACATGATAGGCATAGGCCAGCTTGACCATAATCGCTTTTGACGAAAAGGCCACGGAGGATAACAGTACCAATATGGCACCGTAATAGGGGTGTGTCGCGTCTTTCATATGTGCCCTAAAAAGGGCTCGCCGGGAGGGAGGAACAACAGATCAACCGCGGAGAGCCCGCGGTTGCATGAGATTTACGACAAGCAGCAACCGCGGCACGCTGTGGCGACCAGCCACAATGCCTTTCGGTGCATTGCCAACACAATAGTTGAGAAAAATTGCTTGTTCATAAGGTTGGGCAATTTACGTGGATTGGCAAAAATGGTCAAGCGTCTTGCGATACACCGACGATCATTGCCTGATATTGGGTGATTGGCACGATAGCTTCAACTCAAGGCAAGCGACTTTTGCAAAGTGATCAGCTGCATGTTGTCGACCTTGGCCTGCCACATCTCTGGCTGGTAAGGAAACGGCCGGACCTCCCCGGTCGGCTGATAACCCAGCCGCTGATAAAACGCGATTAACGCCTGCCGCAGACTGACAACCGCCATTTGGCTGGCACGCACCTGCCAATGCTCCACCGCCCATTGCTCAGCCGCCAGAATCACTGTTTTGCCATACCCGCGGTTCTGCGCAGTCGGCTCTACGGCAATCATGCCCAGATGCACGGTCTGCTGTACAGCATGCCATTCGGCACACAGCGTCACCGTCAATTGTGATGCCAGCCAGCCTGTGAGTATCTGAATATCATCCCGTGCGAGCAAACTCAGCACTTCCGCTGACGTGGTACGCTTGCCATCGAGAAGATCAGCCTCCGTGGTCCACCCCGCCCGGCTGCTCTCGCCGCGATATGCACGATTCACCAGTGCCGCGATGCTGTCGGCCTCCTGCGCTTGCGCAGGTCTAATCACTAACTCAGTCATGACCTTATTGTGCTAATTTTTCAATGCGATGTTGTACCACCAAACTGCCTATCATATCGCCCTCGACATTCACGGCAGTACGGACGGTATCGAGCAAGCGGTCTATAGGCAACAAAATGGCAATGGCTTCAGCCGGCAATCCTACACTTTGCAACACCATCACCATGGTCACCATGCCCGCACTGGGAATCCCGGGGGCCCCCATGGCCGCGATCATGGTGGTTAAACACACCACCAACTGCTGCCCCAGCGACAAATCAATCCCGGCCAGTTGTGCCACAAACAAGGCCGCCGCCGCCTCATACAGGGCTGTGCCGTCCATATTCATGGTTGCCCCTAGCGGCACCACAAACCCGGCAATCTCAGGCTTCACATGCATGTTTTGCGTCGCACACCGCATCGTCACCGGCATGGTCGCATTGCTAGAACTGGTGGCAAATGCCGTCACCAATGCCTCCCTGGCTTGCCGCAAAAACCACACGGGATGTTTGCCTGTAAACAGAAACAACAAGACCGGTAAAATAATCACGCCATGAAACAAGGTCGTCCCGGTCACCACCAGCATAAACTTGGTCAAAGAGGTAAACAGGCTCATATCCTGCGTTGCGACCAGCTTGAATAACAGTGCAGCAATCCCCCATGGTGCCAGCCGCATGATCCAACCAATCATCTGCATGCTTAGACCCATGCCCTCTTCAAACAACGCCAGCCATTGCGGATAGCGCTCGGACGCCATCACCAGCGCAATGCCCAAACACATGGCATAAGCAACAATCGCCAGAATATTACCCTCGGCCAGCGCCTTGAAGGGATTCATGAATATGCCGTGCAAAAACTGTGTGAAAAACTCGGGCAGGCTCATCTGCCTGGATTCAAACTGCTGCATGGCATGCGAAAACATTTCAAGATGCAGCCCTGCCCCCGGTTTAAAAAGATGACTCGCAGTCAACCCAATCACCACCGCGATGATGGTCGTGGTAGCAAAAAACAGCAAGGTCGTTTTCCACACCACATCGATCTGGCGATGCTGGCGCAGATTAGCGATGCCAGTCACAATCGCGCAAAACACCAATGGGATCATCACCATTTTCAACAAATCAATGAACAAAGTGCCCACTAAGTTCGCCGCATAAAGCGCCACCCCATGTTCACCGGTATGCGCCAACCAGCCAAAAAAGACACCCCCAATGGCAGCAATGAATATTTGAACGTTGAGGCTGGGGAATTTCATTTTTTTGGCATTTTAAGGGAACAATGGCTTGGAAACATCATACTGCAACTCGGGTGAGTAATCACAGCATTGAAAGGGGAATAGGCTTAATGCATAACCAGCTCTTAAGACAGCCTTATTGCAAGGCCTAAACTTAGCAGACCACTTGGCGTACCGCCAGTAGGTACGCCTTAGCCAATTAAGCAGACTTTTCAAACACCGCCGCAAAAAACCCATCCGTGCCATGCAGATGAGGCAATAATTTCAGATAGTCACCTGTATCCATCGCAATATTTTGCTGGGCTAAAACTTCATTGGCAGGGATGAGTTTGAAGTCAGGGTGTGCAGCAAGAAAGGCTTCGGCGATGGCCTCATTTTCTTCACGTAACAAGCTACAGGTCGCATACACAACGCGGCCACCGGCTTTGCATAGCTTGGCGGCGCGGGCGAGGATATTGGTTTGCTTCACATTGAGCTCAGCCACATCTTCTTCAGCCTGCCGCCATTTTAAATCCGGGTTGCGGCGCAAGGTGCCTAGACCGCTACAAGGCGCATCAACCAGCACGCGGTCAAACTTGCCGTTGAGGCGTTTGAGTTTGAGGTCGTTTTCGTTGTTAATCAGTTGTGCTTGCAGGTTGGATAAGCCGCTGCGTTTGAGGCGCTGGCCGAGATTATTCAAGCGTTTTTCCGAGACATCAAAGGCATAGAGGCGACCGGTGTTTTTCATGAGTGCGCCAAGAGCCAGGGTTTTTCCGCCTGCCCCTGCGCATAAATCTGCCACCATCTGGCCGCGTTTGGGGGCAACCAGATAGCTCAGCAACTGGCTACCTTCATCTTGCACCTCGATTTTGCCTTCGGTAAACAGGATGTGTTTGCCGATATTGAGGCGCGAACCCATGCGGATGCCGACGGGGGAGTATGGCGTAGGCGTGATCACATTATCTTTAACCGTGTTTTCCGCCAACATACGGGCCAGCACTTCTTCGCGGCTGGCCTTGATGGTGTTGACACGCAAATCCAGACTGGCTTGCTCAAACATGCTGCGGCAGATGGTCATGGCTTCTGTCTCGCCATATTGTTCAACCAGCTTTTGCCAGAACCAGTCGCGCACATCGGCCAGCACTGCTGGCGCAAAGCCTTCACTGTTTTTGGCTTTGATGGTGACGGCCCATTCTTTTTGACGCTCGTCGAGCATCTCATCCAAGTCACGGATGCTTTTGCCCTCTATTTTAAGCAGCAGGGCGATAATGAGCTTGCGTGTGTCTTCTTGTTCATCTGGCTCGCCGACACTCACTTCACGCAAATAACGATAGCGGCGCAAGACGCCGTAGGCGGTTTCAGCCACCCAAGCGCGATCTTTGGTGCCCAGCTCGCGATGCTGACGGAAAAATTCGCCGAGCTTGGCATCGGCCGGACTTTCAAATTTCAGCAGGTCGTTTAACAGCATCGCCGTCTGGCGCATCAGGGATTGGTTCATCAGGTTCTTTCAATACTTACGATAGTTGCAATAGTTGCGTTATTCGGCAATCAAGCGCGTGGCCACTTGCTCAATCACCATGCCGTTTTTCTCGAGCTTTTTGATTTTAACCGGCACATAGCGATAGCCGCTGGCCAGCCATAATTCCACTTTTTCATCTGTGTCTCCACGGGTGTGCGCAATATGCAGGGTAGACACAGACTGCTCGGCAATCTCTAACGTCTCCTCGCCTTCAAACACATACTCATATTCGCCCAGCCGACGGCCATTGGTTAATGTCACGCGCATTTCTTGCAGCGGCGGTACAAACATAAACTGATACATAAAACTCAGGATGTCTTGCGTATTGGCGGGCAACTCGCGCTTTTGCTCACCCTTGCTGGTTTTGAGGGTCAATTCACCGATCGCCCAGTTAAAGGTCGCCTCATAGGTTTTGCTTTCACGGCTACCAAACGCATAACGGTAATAGCTAGGCCTGAGCCCAGCGGGCCCCACTTCACCGCGACTTTGCTGTTCAAGCGAGGGGTACAACAATTTTAGCAGCCCCTTGCCCTCAACCAGCCAGCGTAAGGAATAACTTTCTGCAGTCTCGCGCACATATTCAATGCTGGCACTGCCGGCCGGGCGCGACTCGTCATTCACATACACCGCATACTCGGTCAGCACATGGCGATATGGCGGGGCAGGCCGCTCATCGTCCGTTGCCTCTGGATGATCACTGGCATGCCACTCGGCAATTTGTTCTGCCACCGCCTCAGCCTCAGGCACAGCAGGCGCATCCTGAGCTGGCTGACTCACATCTGCTGAGGATGACCCGCTTGAAGCATCCGGCGCGACACGATCAACCTGATCAGTCGCCGGTTCTGAAAGTGGCTGCGCGGAAGAACGCTTTTTCGCCGCAGGCGCAGAGCGAGAGGCTGGCGCCTCAACCTTGGAAGCGACTGGCGCGGACTTGGTTGGCAACACAAGACGTGCTTGCAATCGCGCTGGCTGTTCCGCTTCTGCCGGTAACCAGCTCCGCCAATTGACCTCACTCAACACCAGCACATGCAACAACAAAGAAACACAGAAAGCGAGTAACAACGGCCACGAAAAATGCTGCGTGATCTTTTCTCGTAACCCTGACGCTGGCATGTTTAAGTTCCCAGCATTGACGGCATCACTGGCCGGTGATGCTGGTGATCACCTGCTCCATCTGTTTGCCATCATCTTGCACAATCAGCTTGACTGGCAGATAGCCTTTTTCTTTGGCCAGGTATAACGTTTTCTCACCCTCGGTATCCGCCAGTTTGATCACATTAAACGTCCCTGCCTCGGTGACAAGCGGTGTTTTTTCTTCGGTGATCACAAAGGCGTGGGGCGAGAGTTTTTTACCATTTGCCACGTCCAGGCTGATTTGTTTACCTTTAGGGGGCTGCCACATCCAGCAATACATCACACTTAGCAAATCCTGTACGTTTTTGGTCAACGGCACGGTTTCCTGCTCGTCTTTGATTTGCATATTGAGGATTTTTTTCGCCCAGTCAAACTCACTGATCAAGGCTTTATTCGGATGTTTGGATTGGCGTGACTCAAAATGTGCCGGACGCAAAGTATTTGAGATAACCTGGCCTTGACTGGAGAGTGTGCGCTCACCCATCAGCTTGTAAATGCCTTTACCTTCCGCCAGGGAGTTGATCTCGTAACGCCCTGCGGAGACATTGAGCTGATCTTTGATGGTGCCAATACTGACGCCTTGCTGCAACAAATCATAGGTGACGGTCAGTTGCTTGGGCGCAGCAGACAAGCACGGTGCGGCCAACAAGCCTGCAATCGCCAGACAGAACGCTAGATGGCGGCAAAAACGCTGCATGCCAGCCATTACACCACCACGGTTGGGGCTTCGCCCGCTTGCTGTGCGCGAATCTGACCAATCCGGTAAACCGTCTCCCCTGCTGATGCCAGCACGGCTTGCGCCTGGTCTGCGTGCTCTGCCGCCACAATCACGGCCATGCCAATACCGCAGTTAAACGTGCGGTACATTTCAATCGGTTCGATATTGCCTTGTGCCTGCAACCATTGGAACAAGGGCGGCAACGTCCAGCTGGCTTTCTGGATTTCTGCAGTCAGGCCTTCAGGCAACACGCGCGGGATATTTTCGGTGATACCGCCACCCGTAATATGCGCCATGCCTTTGACTGGCAAAGTTTCCAGCAATTTGAGAATAGACTTCACATACAGCTTGGTCGGTGCCATCACCACATCTTTGAATTTGCGGCCATGGAAATCTGACTCCATATCAATCCCGGATGTTTCGATCAGTTTGCGGATCAAGGAGTAGCCATTGGAGTGCGCGCCACTGGAAGCCAGGCCCAGCACCACATCACCGGCACGAATGGTAGAACCGTCAATAATATTGGCTTTATCGACACAGCCAACAGCAAAGCCAGCCAAATCATATTCACCAGCAGGATACATGCCAGGCATTTCCGCGGTTTCACCGCCCACCAGCGCACAACCAGACTCTTCACACCCTTGCGCAATGCCTTTGATCACGGCTGCAGCGGTGCCGACTTCGAGTTTGCCACAGGCAAAATAATCGAGGAAAAATAGCGGCTCGGCGCCTTGCACCAGAATATCGTTCACACTCATGGCCACCAGGTCTATACCCACAGTGTCATGCTTGTTCAACTGAAATGCCAATTTAAGCTTGGTCCCCACGCCGTCAGTGCCCGAAACCAGCACAGGCTCCTTGAATTTTTTTGGCATGGCAAACAATGACCCAAACCCACCTATCCCGCCCATGACTTCAGGACGCAGCGTGCGCTTGGCAAAGGGCTTGATTTGTTCGACCAGGGCATCGCCCGCCTCAATGTCTACACCGGCATCGCGGTAGGTAATGGAAGTTTTATCAGAAGAAGTCGTCAAGATACTCTCGTTTCTTTCAATGCGATTAATTGTGTGACGCACTACCGGCAATGTGCAGATGTTTGCAACAAAGCGTAAGACCGCGTCGAAATTCAGTATAATTTTAAAATAATCATTATTTTAACGCATCTTGCCAGTTCGACCTATGCCGGATTCGCGCATGCGCCCTACCCATGTCAGACCAAGACCATCACAAGTCCATTGCTACCCAGTTTGTCAGTGATCATCGCTGGTGGATTGTGATCGGCATTTTCATTTACCTGTTTTACCTGCTCGAGCCCATCCTCACGCCTTTTCTGGCCGCTGCCGTGATTGCCTATATGCTGGACCCCATGGTGGACAAACTGAGCGAAGCCGGCCTGGGCCGCTGGCAGTTTGGCCGTACCGTCGCCACCTTGCTGGTGATGACTGGCGTCATTTTGGCGTTGATTGGTCTGTTGCTGATCTTGATTCCGCTCTTGCAACAGCAGTCGCAGTTAATCGCGCAACGCTTACCGGTCGTGGTCGATCACTTCCATCAGCAGGTAGAGCCCTGGTTACGCGACAAATTCGGCATCCACCTTGATATTGACAGCAACGTTGTCCAAAAACTGATCAGCGAGCACTGGCAAACCGCAGGCAGCATGCTGGGGAGTTTTTTGCTCAGCGCCGGGCAAAAAGGCCTTAACCTGATTGGCATGTTTGCCAATATTTGCCTGTTGCCCGTGGTGTTGTTTTATTTTCTGCGCGACTGGGATCATATGGTGGCTGAAACCGGCAACCTGATCCCGCGCAACTGGATCGCGCGGGTAAAGCATATCTGTAAAGACGTAGACAGCGTGGTCGCAGAGTTCTTGCGTGGCCAGCTTTCCGTCATGCTGTCGCTATGCGTGTTTTACAGCGTCGGCCTGTGGCTGGTGGGGCTGGATATGGCGCTCTCCATCGGCATGATTGCAGGCTTGTTAAGCTTTGTCCCCTACCTGGGTTTTGCCTTGGCCTTTGTGATGGCAGTCTTGCTCGCATTGTTACAGTTTGCCTCACTAACAGAAGTTGTCCCGGTCCTGCTGGTATTTGGCGTCGGCCAGTTTGTAGAAAGCTTTCTGCTTACGCCTATTTTGGTGGGCGACCGCATTGGATTGCACCCGGTCATCGTGATTCTCGCATTAATGGCGGGCGGGCAATTATTTGGGTTTGCCGGCGTATTGCTGGCGTTGCCGGTGAGTGCCGCAATTGCCGTAGGCTTGCGCCATACCAAACAAAGTTATTTGCGTAGCGAAACCTATTTGAATAGCGAGCCGAATCTGATCCAAACCCTGGATGAGTGATCCCTCGCGATAAGACTGCCGTGAAACAACTGCTACTGAATATTCAGCCGCCGGCCGCGCCCGGTTTTGACAACTTTATTGTGGGCCAAAACCAAGAGGCGCTGGCCAGCTTACATGCCGTGCTGGCCGCACAAGCCCCCACCCGATTTCTTTACCTCTGGGGCGAATCTGGCAGTGGTAAAAGCCATTTATTGCTGGCCGCACAAGCCCTGGGAGCGCATATTGCCGATGATGTGCATCTGCTGGATGAAGAGTCACAAATCATTTTGTTTGATACTTTTAACCAGATCAAGGCGGAAGGCGGCATGCTGGTGACCGCTGGCAGCCATGCGCCCACCCAGATGGGCTTGCGTGATGACCTCGCGACCAGGCTGGCCTGGGGCTTGGTTTATCAACTACATCCGCTGAGTGACAGTGAAAAAGCGGAGGCCTTGCGTGCACATGCGCATGAGCGTGGCATGAAATTACCCGAAGAGGTGATTGCTTACTGCTTGCGCTATTTGCGCCGGGACTTGCCAACACTGATGGCCGTGCTGGACGCGCTGGATAAATGGTCGTTGACCACCAAAAAGCCCGTCACCGTCGCCATGCTCAAAAAAATGCGTCAGTTGCAGACAACGCGGTAATCAAACACAAGACGGGCACCACACTCAGCTATCGACCTACTCGCCAAAGCTGAAACGATTCTTGCCATTTTTCTTGGAGTCGTACATGGCTTTATCTGCCACATGCAACAACTGTTTCACGTTTTTGCCATGATGCGGGTATTCGGCAATGCCGATACTCACCCCGATTTCCAATTGAATCCCGCGCACAACCACGGGTTGCGCAAACAAGTGGATCAAGCGCTGCGCGAGCTGCGTCAATTCCAGCCGATGTAAGTAGTTGCTCACCACCAATACAAACTCGTCTCCGCCCTGACGGGCCAGAAAGTCAGACTGTCTCAGCACTTTCTTAAACATATTTGCCACTTCAATTAGCAAGGCATCGCCCACATCATGTCCATAGGCATCGTTCACCCGTTTGAACCCATCCAGATCCATAAAAAAGACAGCAAACTGCTTGGAGCCTATCCTGGCCATTTCGTAAGTGCTTTCCAGATAGACATTCACACTGCGGCGGTTTGGCAGGCTGGTGAGCAAATCGTGATCCGCCTGATGGCTAAGCTGCTTAGCTACGGCCTGATTTTCCATGACCTGTTCCAGCAAAAGGGTGGTACTGCGGTAAGAAAAGACCAAGACGCTGATAATGACAATACTCAATAGAATCGCTACCGTCACTGAAGCCAGAATGCGATTGCGGATCGCTTGCTCAAACCACTGACGTTTGATCAGCAACTGCTCATCAATCTGCGCCAGTTGCCCATCAATAAGTTTCATCAACTCGCGTCCGCGATCTCGGCTTAATGAAAGATGAGGCGCGTACTCACCCGCATGCATCTGCACCTGCACACTTTTATCCATGGCATTAAATTTTTGTTGCACCAGCTGTTTGATGTTAGCCAGCAAGGGGCGTGCAGCCGAAGACGTATCCAGGTCATGCTCCAGTAGCGAGATGGCTTTCATGGCTTCTGCTTGGCCCTGCTCCAAGGCATCCAGAAACAGGGTATGGCCGGTGAGCAAATAACCACGCTGCCCACTTTCGGCATTGGTGATCGCCTTACCCAAGGTCACCACCTGGTAGCGCTGCCTGTCTACCAGGTCTTTTTGCTCTGAGTAATCAACGAGCTGATACATGGCAACAAACAACCCCGCCATTGAGATGCATAATAATGCAGCCGCAATGATTAGTGGGATAAGTATTCGTCGCTTGTAGTTAAACATACAAACTTTATATCGTCACAATCTCACATGTTTTTTAGGGAAAATTTCCAACTAAATCATGATAAAGCCTTGTCAAGTATAATAAAATAGCCTTTTGATAGATAACCACTATCCCATTATGCTCAGAATCACAGAAATCAAACTACCGATTGAGCTTGCAGATACGCTCAAACACCAGGATGACCAAATCAAGGCCGCGCTGCTCAGACGCCTTGAAATCCCCGAAAGCGAACTGCTCCGCTTTGAGATCTTTAAGCGCGGCGTGGATGCGCGCAAGTCACATGCCATATTGTATGTGTACAATCTGGATGTCGAAGTCAAAAACGAAGCCAAAATACTGGCACGGTTTAAAAAAGACCCGCACATCAAACCGGCACCGGATACCAGCTACCACTTTGTCGCACAATCCAATCAGACCAAGACACACCGGCCTGTTGTGGTGGGGTTTGGCCCAGCCGGGATTTTTGCCGCGCTGATTCTCGCGCAAGCCGGCTTCAATCCGATTGTGCTCGAACGCGGCAAAGAAGTGCGCAAACGGACCCAAGACACCTGGGGACTCTGGCGCAAACGCACATTAAACCCTGAATCCAACGTACAGTTTGGTGAAGGCGGAGCCGGCACCTTTTCAGATGGCAAGCTCTACAGCCAGATCAAGGATCCCAAACATTACGGCCGCAAGGTCTTGCAGGAATTCGTCAAGGCCGGGGCGCCAGAAGAAATTCTTTACGTCAGCCATCCGCACATCGGAACGTTCCGTCTGGTCGGCATGGTTGAAGAAATGCGCAACACCATTATCAGCCTGGGCGGCGAGATCCGCTTTGAAAGCCGGGTAACCGATATTGCCATTGAGAACGAGCAGGTACAGGGCGTCACTCTGCATAGCGGTGAGTTTATCCCGACCAATCATCTGGTGCTCGCCGTCGGTCACAGCGCACGGGACACGTTTGAGATGGTCTATGAGAGAGGCATTTATGTTGAAGCCAAGCCGTTCTCGATTGGCTTCCGCATTGAACATCCACAAAGCCTGATAGACCGCGCACGCTATGGCAAAAGCTATAGCGACGATATCCTTAAAAAACTGGGCGCAGCTGATTACCGGCTGGTGCATCACGCGCAAAATGGCCGTAGCGTGTATAGCTTTTGCATGTGCCCGGGCGGCACGGTGGTTGCCGCTACCTCAGAACCCAACCGCGTGGTGACCAATGGCATGAGCCAATATAGCCGCAACGAGCGTAACGCCAATGCTGGCATTGTGGTTGGCATCACGCCGGAAGTGGATTATCCCGGCCATCCGCTGGCCGGAGTCGAATTCCAGCGCCAACTGGAAAGCCAGGCCTACGTGCTCGGCGGCAGTAATTACTCAGCCCCCGGCCAACTGATAGGCGACTTTTTAGCTAACCGCCCCTCGACCCAATTTGGTGAAGTGACGCCGTCTTACGCACCCGGCGTACACTTGACCAATCTGGATACGGCATTGCCTGAATTCGCGATTACCGCCATGCGTGAAGCGATACCGGCTTTTGCCAAACAAGTTACCGGATTTGACCTGGCGGATGGCGTCCTTACTGGTGTTGAAACCCGCACATCCAGCCCGATTCGCATCAAACGCGATGACGATACCTTGCAAAGCATCAACACCAAAGGCTTGTTTCCCTGTGGTGAAGGCGCAGGCTATGCAGGTGGCATTCTGTCAGCTGCCGTAGATGGGATTAAAGTAGCTGAAGCAGTTTCAATATCTATCTTGTCTTAAAGATCAGCACATGTTTGGCACGTGTGCTGGTCTCATTTTTCCGGCATCTCCATGGAGCGGTGCACATGCGCGTGATGAACCGAGACAGGGGCGTGCATCCGTAGGTGCAAGCTGTACATAATCCAGACTGAACCCGCCACAAAAATCACCATAATCAATACGGTGAACAAGAGTGACATGACGTTCCAGCGCTCATTAGCAGATCGGTCTAGATGCAAAAAGAAGTGCAAATGTACGACCATCTGCACAATCGCTGCCAGCAATACCCCCACCAGCAACCCTGATTGTGGTAAAAATCCATTCATCACAAGCGCAAACGGCACGGCAGTCAGCACAAGTGCTAATACAAAACCCGTCACATATCCCTGTAAAGTGCCGTGGTATGGCACCTCAGTCGGCCCGTTATGGTGCTGTGTTTCTGTCTGCATCAAATCACTCCCATCAGGTAAACAATGCTAAAGACACCAATCCAGACGATATCCAGAAAATGCCAAAACAAGCTTAAGCGCACCAGTCTTGATCGCACCGGAGTATTCAGCCCACGTGCAGAGACTTGCGCCATCATCACAACAATCCATATCAACCCGAAACTGACGTGTGCCCCATGGGTCCCTACCAGCGTAAAAAATGCTGATAGAAAACCACTCCGAGAAGGCCCGTGACCAGCCATGACCAGATGGTGAAACTCATTGATTTCCATCCCGATAAATCCCAGGCCCAGCAAAAATGTCATCCCCAACCAAAGCATCACTTTCTGCGCTTGGTTCTTTTGCATGTTAAGCATTGCTAGACCATAAGTCACGCTACTGACCAACAACAACATGGTTTCAGCAAACACATAAGGCAGTTCAAACAAGGTCTTGCCACTCGGACCGCCAGCAAAACTCTGACTTTGTACGGCAAAAGTCGCGAACAGGGCAGCGAACAATACACAATCGGTCATGATATACAGCCAGAAGCCGAAAATAGTATTACCGACAGGGTCATGCCCGGCATGACCGTGCGTATGCATCACTTGAGTAGAATGTTGTACGCTCATGGTTTCACCTGATCATCAAATGCTTGAGAAATATCGGAAGACTTGCTGCTTAACCCGGCGAGCTGAAGATAACGCGCATCTTCAATCCGCTGCACTTCTGCTGCCGGGACATAGTAATCTACGTCGGTATCTGAAGCGCGCACAATAACACTCACCACTAAACCAATGGCACCGAGCAATGCCAGCCACCAAATCTGCCAGATCATGGCAAAGCCGAAAATAAATGCCAATATCCCCATAACAAAGCCCAGAGCTGTATTTTTTGGCATATGAATATCTTCATACTGTTGTGGACGATCATATGCGACGCCTTTTTCTTTCATGTCAGTCCACGCATCCAGATCCTCTACCACTGGAACCACAGCAAAATTATAAAAAGGCGGTGGCGATGACATGGCCCACTCCAAGGTGTGTCCGTTCCATGGGTCGCCACTGGCATCACGCAACTCAGCACGATTTTTATAGCTGACCACCAACTGGATGACTTGCATAACGATGCCCGCAAACACAAACACCGTACCGACAAGGGCGACCATCAGCAATGGATGCCACTCAGGATTAATGTAGTGCTCCAGCCGGCGCGGCATCCCCATTAAGCCCAGAGCATACAATGGCATAAAGGCCAAACCGAAACCGAGTACCCAGGCCCAGAAAGCCCGCTTACCCCAGACTTCATCCAGCTTGTAACCAAACATTTTTGGAAACCAATAAGTAAAGCCAGCGAAATAGCCAAATAAAGCGCCAGGAATCAGCATGTTATGGAAATGCGCCACCAGGAACAGGCTATTATGCAAAACGAAGTCGGCTGGAGGCACGGCGAGCAGCACGCCCGTCATGCCACCAATACTGAAATAAACAATAAACGCCAACGCCCACAACATGGGGGAGGTGATTTGCACGCGCCCGCGGTACATGGTGAACAGCCAATTAAAAATCTTCACACCTGTGGGGACCGCAATAATCATGGTGGCAATCCCAAATACTGCGTTGACATCACCGCCCTCACCCATGGTAAAGAAATGGTGCAACCATACAGAGAATGACAGGACGCCAATCGCCGCGGTCGCGTAGACCATGGATTTATATCCGAACAGGCGCTTTTGCGAGTAGGCAGAGACCACTTCAGAGAACATGCCAAATGCCGGCAAGATCACAATATAGACCTCAGGATGGCCCCATATCCAGAACAGATTCGGGTACATCATCATATTGCCGCCCAAACTGTTGGTAAAAAAATGCATATCCAGATAGCGATCCAGGCTCAACAGTGCCAAAGTGACAGTCAGTACTGGAAAAGATAACATAATCAGCACATTAGTCACCAATATCGTCCAGCTAAATACTGGCATCCGCATGAGCGTCATGCCTGGCGCACGCATTTTCATGATCGTGACAAAGAAATTAATCCCTGTGACCATGGTGCCAATACCACCGATCTGAATACTCCAAATCCAGTAATCCACCCCAACACCCGGGCTGTAGTCCATCTCGGACAATGGCGGATATCCGGTCCAACCCGCCTTGGAAAACTCACCAACCGCCAAAGACAGCATGATCAGCATGGCGCTGACTGCGGTCAACCAGAAACTCACCGAGTTAAGGAAAGGAAACGCGACATCCCGTGCACCAATCTGTTGTGGCACAACCACATTCATCAAGCCAATAAAAAATGGCATTGCGACAAAAATAATCATGATGGTGCCGTGCGCACTGAAAATCTGATCATAATGCTCGGGCGGCAAATATCCGTAGGAGGATCCGACGGCCATGGCTTGCTGTATGCGCATCATGATGGCGTCGGCAAAACCTCGCAGCAACATGACCCCTGCGAGCACAATGTACATGATACCGATACGTTTGTGATCGACACTGGTGAACCACTCATGCCACAAATAAGCCCACTTACCCTGGACGGTGATCCAAGCCAGAATAAGCAGACCGATCAATGCGGAGACACCCACCGCCCCCATAACGATAGGATTATCATAGGGAATTGCAGAAAGCGTCAGCTTTCCAAACAGCTCTGTTTCCAAGGTACTACTCCCGAGAATGCAAAATTGTTGTCGGCTGCGAAGCCGCAGAAGCAAATTGCTGATGACCAGCAGGCTGTCGGCATAAGTCAGCAGTTTGCTGTTGGGAGGTCATGTCCGGCATATACTTCATCAGGACATCGTCAAAGAGGCCTGATTTTACCTGCGTAAAATATTGCACCGGCGTATGATGGCTAGGGATCTCTAAGCTTTTAAAATGCGCTTGATCCAATGGAATCTTGGACTGACGCACTTTACTCAACCAAGTGTTAAAGCCCTTCTCATCTGTGGCAATCGTATGAAAATGCATGCCCGAAAAACCATCGCCACTAAACTGTGAATTCAAGCCTTGAAACACCCCGATACGGTTGGCCTGCAAATGTAATTTGGTTTCCATCCCCGCCATGGCGTAAATTTGGCTACCCAGCTGCGGAATAAAGAAAGAAGTCATGACCGAATCAGACGTAATGCGGAAGCTGACCGGGACATTGGCAGGCACCACAAGCTGATTAACAGACGCGATACCTAACTCAGGATAAATAAACAGCCATTTCCAGTCCATGGAAACAGCTTCCACCTGAATGGGTTTTACTGTTGACGCCAGTGGCTGGTAAGGATCAAGCCGATGTGAATAGTCCCACACCAGCACACTCAATATTGTTACGATCACGGCTGGCACCAGCCAAACCACGACCTCAATCTTGAAGGAGTGTGCCCATTTCGGGGCAAAGTCTGCTGATTGTTTGGAGGCACGGTACTTCCAGGCAAACATGATCGCCATCACGATGACCGGAATGACCACCGTTAACATCAGCGCAAACGCAATAATAATTAGTCTTTTTTCATCTGCGGCCACGGGCCCTGCGGGATCGAGTAGCACCCATGATGAACAATTGGTCAGACACTCTACAGCATGTTGGGGAAGAATTTCACTCAACGGGATTTCCTGCATATAGCAACTTCCTTAACTAACTTGCGCCACATCAAACCTGTGACTGGGCGAGAAATGACCTTGGCCGTCATGAATGTAACCGCCCATTTCCTCATGAACCTTTTGAGTTCTGGCAAGTATGCTAAATAAATTGTCTTACATTGACCTTGCAGGCTTAACGATTAACCTCTTTTCGACAAAAAATTACGCCCTCTACTTTGGAGATTGATCCAAAGTAGAGGGCGATGCAACAGTAATACTTTAAGGTTAATGATTCATTATTGACGAATCAGGTAATCAAATGCCCCCAGTGCCGCATTCGAGCCTTCCCCCATGGCAATGATGATCTGCTTGTAGGGAATCGTTGTGACATCCCCGGCCGCAAACACGCCTGGCAACGAAGTGGCATTGTGGTGGTTAATTTCAATTTCACCATATTTGCTCAGGTCCAGGGTGCCTTTCAGCCAGTCACTGTTGGGGACCAGGCCGATCTGGATAAACACGCCTTCCAGTGCGATATGTTTGCTCTCGCCAGAGACGCGATCCGTGTAGGTCAAGCCATTGACGCGTGCCCCATCCCCCGTGATTTCGGTGGTCTGCGCACTGGTTAAAATCGTCACGTTTTCAAGTGAGCGCAGTTTGCGTTGCAGCACGGCATCGGCTTTCAGTTCAGTATCAAACTGCAGCAAGGTGACATGCCCCACGACGCCCGCCAGGTCAATCGCAGCCTCAACGCCGGAGTTACCGCCGCCAATCACCGCGACATGCTTGCCCTTGAACAAGGGCCCATCGCAGTGTGGGCAGTAGGCCACGCCTTTATTTTTATAGGCCTCTTCGCCAGGCACATTCAGATTTCTCCAGCGTGCACCGGTGGCCAGAATCACAGACTTGCTGCGCAAAATCGCCCCGCTTTCGAGCTTCACTTCAATCAAGCCAGCATGTTTGCTGTCGGTTTTGCTAGGCTCGGCCAATCCAACGGCACGTTGCAATGGCATGATATCCACGTCGTAGGTTTTCACGTGCTCTTCAAGCGCCGCGACCAGTTTAGGGCCTTCGGTCTCTTTGACTGAAATAAAGTTTTCAATCGCCAGGGTGTCGTTAACCTGGCCACCAAAGCGCTCAGCGACGATGCCCGTGCGTATGCCTTTACGGGCTGCATAAATTGCTGCTGAAGCACCCGCCGGGCCACCGCCAACCACCAGCACATCAAACGCTTCTTTAGCGTTGAGCTTTTCGGCCTCTCTGGCAACAACGCCCGTATCCACCTTGGCCAGAATTTCTTCGACCAGCATACGGCCTGAGGCAAACATCTCGCCATTGAGGAAAGTGGCGGGTACCGCCATGATGTTGCGCTCGTTGACTTCGTCCTGAAACAGCGCGCCGTCAATCACGGTGGTCTTGATGCTTGGGTTGAACACAGTCATCAGTGTGGTCGCCTGCACGACATCCGGGCAGTTATGGCAAGACAAGCTCATATAGACTTCAAAATTCAAATCGCTATCCAGCGCCTTAATCTGGTCTAGCACATCCTGCTCCACTTTTGGTGGATGGCCGCCGGTCCATAACAATGCCAGCACCAGTGAAGTGAACTCATGCCCCAGCGGAATCGCCGCAAAGCGCACACCATGGGTTTCGCCTTCTTTGGCAATCACGAATGACGGTTTGCGTGCATCATCGCCAGTCTCGTCAAGGCTGACCTTGTCAGACAAAGCAGCAATTTCTTGCAACAGTTCACGCATTTCTGCGGCACGCTCACTCGCATCCAGCGAAGCAATCAAACGGATAGGTTGTCGCAACATGCCAAGGTAAGTCTGCAGTTGGGTTTTTAAGGTTTCATCTAACATATTCATTCTCCAAAATCACGGCTGGTGCATTTCTTCAGGCAACAACACGCCGTGGCCATCACGCATGGCAATCAAAAATGGTTGGGGGAAACTCGCTCAGGAAAAACCACAGTGACAACACATCCACTCAGTGACTTTTCCTGAGCGCCCTGCTGGCGCAGGGCGTTGCTCATACCAATCTCAACGAGATTAGATCTTGCCTACCAAGTCCAAAGATGGCGTCAAGGTTTTTGCACCTTCGTTCCACTTGGCTGGGCACACCTGGCCTGGGTTAGCAGCGGTGTATTGCGCAGCCTTCAATTTGCGCAAGGTTTCTTTTACATCACGGGCAATTTCGTTGCTGTGTACTTCAACAGTCTTGATCACGCCGTCTGGGTTGATCACGAAGGTACCGCGCAGAGCCAAACCTTCTTCATCAATATGCACGTCAAAAGCACGTGTCAATTGGTGCGTTGGGTCACCAACCAGTGGGAATTTTGCCTTGCCTACTGCAGGTGAAGTCTCGTGCCAAACCTTGTGGGAGAAGTGGGTATCGGTGGTCACGATGTACACTTCAGCACCAGCCTTCTGGAATTCCGCATAATTGTCAGCCGCATCTTCAACTTCAGTTGGGCAGTTGAAAGTGAACGCTGCTGGCATGAAAATCAACACAGACCATTTGCCTTTCAAAGACTCTTCAGTCACTTCGATAAATTTACCGTTGTGAAAAGCTTGCGCCTTGAATGGTTGTACTTGTGTGTTAATCAATGACATGTAGTTCTCCTTTATGATTTAGAACGTGGGTTAATTAAACAGACTTCATTAAATATTGCTGCATTTCAACAGCGAATGAGTGCATTGTAGACACACACATTCAATATGTAAAATTGATTATTTTAATTTTATCAATAAATTATTTTTATCAAACTATACAGCCACCGTGACTTGTCCATGCCCTTCAAGGCCACGGTTATCCTGCCAGTTTACCGTAATCACATCGCCGACCTTGGCATCCTGTATATAAAAGGTGAAATAGGGATTGCGTGCAATCGCGGTGCCCGTCTGGGCATCTACAATCACCTGCCCATTCATCACCACTTGCATCAGTTGCATAAAGTGCGCGGGCATTAACTGGCCATCTTCATTTTTGCTACGACCCGTACGCATGGGATGCACAATAATGATTTTAAGTTCAGTGACATGGTTCCCCAGCGGGCTGCTCTCCAGCATGCGCGCACGCATTTTCATGCTGCTGGCAAACGGCTCTTCACGTTCGCTGCTGGCGCAACCATCTTCGAGCACGATGACCTGACGCCGCTGCTGCGTAAACTGGCCATTCCCCTGTTCTGCCAACGCGATCACCTCCCCCGATTGCGCGAGCTTGACGCGTGTCACCAGCCTCGGCAATACCTGCTTGCCTAACTCAAAACTCGCAATCAAGGGAGTGGGATTGGCATCTGCCAGCAAGCGCAAACTACGCAGTTTGCCCGCCGCCTGCGTGCTGCTCAGCTCAATTTGCACCACGGCGCCGTTTTCAGCTTTTTGCGGTGCGTCAATACTGAGATCACTGGCGACAGGCACCGCGGTGGCTTTGAGCGCAGCCAACACTTGTGCTGTTTGCTTAGCCTCAAAGGCAGAAGCAAACCAGGTGGCCGCTTGCACTTTGCGGGCGATGATCCACAATGGTAGCGCTGCCAGCAGCACACTGTTTTTTAACCAGCGACGTCTGTCCATCCTGCCCTCCTATCCATTTTTGTCATCCCCTTGTTCCAGCTTGAGCTGCACCCTGAGCGCTTTCAATCTGGCCTCGACTTTGGATTGCAGGTAAAAATCGCCATCCTTGGCCTTGCTGGCAATTTCAAACTGCTCAATCGCCCGCGGCAAATCATACTTGCGCACATAAGACTCCCCTAGCGCCTGATGCCGCAACATCTGTTTGTCCTGGCCCTGATATGCGGCAGCCAGCCAGTCATACAGTTTTGGGTCCTCAGGGAAGGCCTCAAGCTGTTTCTGGATAAAACTGACTGCCGGCGCCCACTGATTGCTGCGGATCAATAACTCAGCCTCGCCTTGCGCCAGCGCACGATGTTGCGGATATTGTTGCAAGCCCTGAACAAAACGGTTTTGCGCCTGTGCCACCTGCCCCGACTTGGCCAGGGTCAAGCCTTGCAGGGTCACCAGATAAGGGCTGGAAAGCCCATGCTTAACCAGCCAGTCGACCTCGGTCAATGCTTTTTGCGGCTGATTGACACGCAGCCAGGCGTAAGCCAGGCCATAGTGTTCAGCCAGCTCATTCTGATAGCGGCCCTCGTTAATATTGTTCTGAAACTCTTCTACCATTTGCTGGGGCGCGCCTTGAAAGGCCCGGATTTTTGCCCGCATCATAAAAAAGGGCAGACTTTCATTCACCTGCTTATAAGGCAAGTTTTGTACACGGTTGCCTATATCGGCAATCCGCTCGCTGGTCAGCGGGTGGGTACGCAAATAGCTGGGCATATTGCCATCCGAAAAGCGCGTCGCCCGCTGCATGGTGGTAAAAAAGGCCGGCATGGCGCGCACATCAAAGCCTGCATCTTGCAAAATGGTCAAGCCGACCCGATCTGCTTCGCGCTCGTGCTCACGCGTGTAATCCAGCTGCTTTTGTATCCCGGCAGCAGAGGCCGCAGTCATCGCGCCCATGCCCACTTGCGGGTTAGAGCGTGCCACCAGCAAGGCCAGGGCCGTCGCAGCGATATTTTTGAACATATCGTACTTTTGAGAGGCAAGCATACGCGCCAGGTGATGCTGCGTGACATGGCCGATTTCGTGCCCCAGCACACTGGCCAACTCAGACTCACTGTTGGCCGCAATGAATAAACCGGTATGGACGCCAATGACCCCGCCCGGCATGGCAAAAGCGTTAATCGACTTGTCCTGTACCACAAAAAAATAAAACTTTTGAGCGCGGTCCGGGCTACTTGCCCCCAGCCGCGTGCCCAGTGCCTGCAGGTAATCAGTCACCTCGGCATCATCGAACACATCTTCATCGGTAGCGACTTGCTTTAAAATCTGGTGCGCAATTTTTTCTTCATCGCGTAATGACAATACGGTTTGCGAAGCGTCACCCAACTCAGGCAGCTGGTTAGATGAATCGGCAGGCAGGGTGACATCCAGATCGCCGGGCTCATAAGGCTTGCCAGAAAAAATACCAGTCGCGTTATTCGCCAACAAGGACGCCTCTGGCACGATGAACAGTGCGCACAAACACAACCCGCGCAACAGCCGCGCACAATGTATACGCAGATTGCCAGATTGAAATACCATGTGGAGTGGTTTAAAACGCATGTGCCCTGTGCTAAAGACCCAAACTTGTTATGATAACGACTTCACTGCCCGAGTTCATCCTTTTTCACTCGCACTGATTTCACTCAAACTGAGCTCAAGACCACTTATGTCAACTGCCAACAACGGACTCACCCACTTTAACGCCCAAGGCCATGCCCATATGGTCGATATCGGTGACAAAGCACACACCAAACGCATCGCCATCGCTGAAGGCCAGATTCAAATGCAGGCAGCCACGTTGCAAACCATCCTGCAAGGCACCGCCAAAAAAGGAGACGTGCTTGGCATCGCCCGGATTGCCGCCATCCAGGCCAGCAAAAAAACTAGCGACCTGATCCCCCTCTGCCACCCGCTTAGCCTAAGCCGCGTAGATGTCAGTTTTATGGCGAATGAAACGCAACACAGTATTACTTGCCGAGTGCAATGTGAAACTACCGGGCAAACTGGCGTCGAAATGGAAGCGTTGACCGCGGTGCAGGTTGGCCTGCTGACGATTTACGACATGTGTAAGGCGATTGATAGAGGTATGACAATACAAGGTGTTCGCGTGCTCGAGAAGCATGGTGGGAAAAGTGGGGATTGGCTGGCGGACTAAGCAACACAAGTTACCACACTAGACATTTCCTTTCGCCTCTCGTCAAGTTACTTTCTGTTGCTTTCCCCACAGAAAGTCACCACAACTAACGCAGTGTTGCGGCGAAGGCTAACCTTTAGGTTAAGCCACGCAGTGGCGGCCGAAGCCAAAGAAGAGGGCACCCAGCCATTACGGCCTTCGGCTAACGTGCGTTGTTGGCTACGGTTGCTATGCTTAACATCGCTACGCGAGTTAGCCTACACCGTAACAGACTGCTTTGCAGTCTTAGTGATCAACAAGTAAGCGGTCACGAATCTCGCCATAGCATCTTGCACACCCCGCAAGCTGCCGCGGAGCTAAGACAGTCGCTCCCTTCCTCCTTACGTTGTTTCCGCTACTCAGCGCGATGGGATTTATCTCGCCAAACTCACACTCCTGAAGTTGGACCGTTGAAAAACACTATTCTTTTCTTCAATTCGCAAAAGGTGGCGTTCATTGGTTTTTCGGGCCCCTATCTGCCGCGCCGAGTAGCTCAGGCAAAATAAGATCAAGCGAGCGACTGTCCGAATCCCGCGGTGGCCTGCGGTTTGTGCAGGCCGCCAGGATGAGTTCCGCGAGCGCTTATTTTGATGAGCAACGCAGGGAATAAGCGGAAGCTAGGGTGCACTTTCTTTTGGTTACTTTATCTTTGTGCAAGCAAAGAAAAGTAACTCGCCTAAAGGCGAAAAGGAAAGTTGCTTAGTATGCCGAAGCAGACCCACTGTTACCAAAAAGTTAAAGAATTACCTTCTTTACTTAAGCCAACAATGCCGCAATCCGCCGCGCGCATTCTGGCGCCATGGTGACACCATAGCGAAAATGACCGGTATTCAAATACAGATTTTCAATATTTGGATGACGGCCTATGGTCGGGATATTGTGCGGCGTGCCGGGGCGCAAGCCACTCCAGTGTTTGATCACTGATTGCCCTCGCAGGGCTGGCAGAATCGCCTCGGCTTTTTGCAGCATTTCCTGACGCATGCTTTCAGTCACCCCGGTATCAAAACCGACATCTTCCAGACTACTGCCGGCTAGCAAGTGCCCATCGCGGCGTTGCAGCATGTAAAAACCTTCACGGTAAAGAATATGCGGTAGCAGGCCAGGGGACATCTGATACAACAGCATTTGCCCGCGCATGGGTTTGATCTCCAGACTCAGCGCGGTTTGTTTGAGTAGCTCAAAACTCCAGGCGCCGGAGGTGACGACAAAATGGTCGGCCGACAAGGTGTCACCCGTTGTGGTTTGCCAGGTGTGGATGCTGGAAGCACCTTCTTGCAAAGGCATGAGTTGTGTTTGTTCGCGCAGAGTGACGCCATGCTTGATCAACCAGGCTTTGAGCGATTGTAGCAGGCGCGGGTTACGGATTTGCACCACTTCTGGAATCAGCAGGTTATCTCCTTGCAACTCTGCTTGTAGTCCATAGCGCTGGCACCAGTCCAGGGCTGCCTGCTCGTCAAACGGGGGCTGGATCAGCATGCCGCTACGCGTGCATTCGGGGTCTATACCGGTTTCGGCAAAGAGCTCTGCACTGACGGCTGGATAGGCGCGCGCACCAGCCAGCGCCAGCTCGTTGACAATTTCCTGATAAAACCAGGGCAACAGCGGAAAAGCGATGCCCGCCCCAGCCCACGAAGACTCCCCTGACGTTTGTGCAGCGACGATATTGCGCTCAACCAGCGTGACGGTGTGCCCTTGTTTCTTTAACTGCATGGCAGTGAGGCAGCCTACGATGCCACCGCCGACCACGACCACTGAAGTGTTTGCCATAAGACCCGGTATTTAAAATGAAAAAGCCTGAGGCCCCGAGCTGCAACAGTCAGGGCCTCAGGCCTCTATTGTCTTACGGTTTACGGCCAGAAATCAAATAGACTTCCATCGCGATGAGGGCGGCATTGCTGCCGAGCAGGACCAGAATATCGCCTTCGTTGAGAATAATATCCGGTCTGGGTGCAATCGGTTCTGGCATATTGGTGCGCCGGAGCTGTTTGACCTCGACCGCAAAATCCTCAAACGGGATATGGTCCAAGCGCAAACCATGCGCATAAAAGTTTTTATACATCTCGACCGAATGCAGTTGTGGCAGGGCGGCGGTGGTCGTATCCGCATCGCTCACGCCACGGAAGTAACCTTTGAACATTTTGTACCGCTCTTCGCGGAACAGACGGATACGTTTGACCACGCGGTTAAGCGGAATCCCCAGCGTGACCAGTGCATGCGAGGCCAGCATGAGGCTACCCTCCAGAATTTCCGGCACCACTTCTGCCGCCCCGGCATCTCGCAGCAAATCCATTTCACTGTCATCATGGGTGCGCACAATCACGGGCAAGGTTGGATATTTTTCCTGGATTACATGCAGCACCTTCATGGTGCCACGCGTTTCGGCATAGCTGACAATCACCGCTTTGGCCCTGGCCAGCCCGGCCGCCTCAAGCACAGAGCGGCGGCCTGCATCGCCGTAAATCACATTTTCACCGGCGGCGGCGGCTTCCTGAACGCGGCTGGCATCCATATCCAGTGCCACATAGGGGATATTTTCTTCGCGCAAAAAGCGGCCCAGATACTGGCCACTGCGACCATAGCCGCAGATGATGACATGATCGCGCAAATCGAGGCTGTGCTCCTGAATAGTCTCCACCACCTTGTAGCTATTACGCGTATAACTCTTGACCAGTTTGCGCGCAATCCTGCCGTTATATTGAATAATGAACGGCGCCACTAGCATAGAAAGAACTGCCACGGACAGCACCAGCTGTAGGGACTCCCCGTCAATCAAATGCGTTTGCAAGCCCAGGGCCAGCACCACAAAACTGAACTCCCCCGCCTGGCCAAGAATAATGCCGGTACGGACACCCACGCCCATCTCAAAGCCATACAACTTGGTTAAAAAGGCAATCAGGCCAATCTTGAACACCAGGAACAGGGCTAACAGGAAAACAATCAATACAATATGATTGATCAATACGGAAACGTCGAGCAGCATGCCGACGCTGATAAAAAACAGACCCAGCAAGATATCGCGGAAAGGCGCAATATCTGATTCAACCTGATATCGGTATTTGGTCTCGGAAATCAGCATCCCGGCGACAAAGGCCCCCAGCGCAAAGGACAAGCCGACATAGTTGGTGGCTGCCGCCATCAGCAGGGTCACCATCAGCACATTGAGCACAAACAACTCGCGTGAGCGCTGTTTGGCCACCAGCTCAAACCAGAAGTTAAGGATGTTTTTCCCGAACTTGAACAGTAAAAACAGCAGCACAGACGACTTGAACAGCGTCAGCCCCAGCACATCCAGCCAATTGTCGCTGTGCGAGCCTAGCGTCTGGATCAATACCAGAATCGGAATCACGGCCAGATCCTGGAATAGCAGCACGCCGATACTGAGACGACCATGTCTGGAGTTCAGGTCTACACGCTCCATCAGAATTTTGGACACAATCGCGGTCGAGGACATGGTGATGGCCGCACCAATGATAAAAGCAGAAGTCAGGCTGAGCCCGGCCACTTTGCCCAGCACCAGACTGGCCAGCAAGGTCAGCACGACCTGTCCGCCCCCTAGCCCGAACAGCGTTTTTCGCATGGCATACAGCTTAGGCAGACTAAACTCGAGACCGATGCTAAACATCAAAAACACGATACCAAACTCGGCCACCTGGCGACCGGACTCTTCGTCCTCCAGCAAGCCCAGGGCGTGCGGGCCCAGCACGATGCCGATGACAAAATAGGCCAGCATGGCAGGCAAGCCGAGGATGCGGAACAAGCCCACGGCGAAGACCGAGCTGGTCAGCAGTAATAAAAGATGTATCAGGGAATCAAACATGCAAAGCTCTAACGCATTTATACCAAGCCGGTCAAACAGGGGTTTGATCGCCATCAGCCAGCGCTGAAGGGTCAAGGTCTATTATGAAACGCAATTGTTTCAGGATGATGCATCGTGCCACAAAACTTTGTTTTATGCAAAAAATGTGCCTGAGAATAAAAAAACCGTAAAAAAAGGGTGTTTTACTTTATTGTCAGGCAACTCGCTTGTTATACTTACCCGCCATGATGACAGCAAATTCCGGCATCCATCTTGTTAAAACACCCGATATCGTGTCGCGCGCACGAGGGGTGTTGTTGCACGAAGCCGATGAGATCAGGCATCTGGCAGACCGCATTGGCTCGGCTTTTGAGGCCGCCGTCCATATGATTCTGGCCTGCAAGGGCCGGGTGGTGGTCACGGGCATGGGCAAATCCGGCCATATCGGCGGCAAAATTGCGGCCACCTTGGCCAGTACCGGCACACCGGCGTTTTTCATGCACCCGGCCGAGGCCAGCCACGGCGACTTGGGCATGATTACGGCAGAAGATGTGGTGATCGCGCTGTCCAACTCTGGCGAGAGTGATGAAATTATTAATATTTTGCCGGCGATCCGCCGCATCGGTGCTCGGGTGTTGAGCATCACGGGCAGCGAAGACTCCACCTTGTCACGTGAGTCGGAAGTGCATTTGAGTGCTGCCGTGAGCCATGAGGCTTGCCCACTCGGCTTGGCTCCCACAGCCAGCACGACAGCGGCCTTGGCCCTTGGCGATGCTTTAGCACTCTGCGTGCTCGATTTGCGTGAGTTCACTGCCGAAGACTTCGCCCGTTCGCATCCCGGTGGCAGCTTGGGCAGACGGCTACTGGTGCGCATCAGGGATGTCATGCGTACCGGCGCGGCCGTGCCCCAAATTGATCAACACGCCTCCATTCAGGAAGCCATCACGCAAATTTCACTTAAGGGCATGGGCTTCACGGCTATTGTGGACCACGCGCAACGCCCAATAGGCATTTTTACCGATGGCGATTTGCGCCGCTTGTTTATGCAGGGCAAGAACAATCCACAGGCATCCATTGATACCGTGATGAACAAACAGCCGTATTTGCTGGAGACGAATCAGATGGCGGTTGAAGCAGTTAACATGATGGAGCAGCACAAAATAAATGGCTTTTTGGCAGTAGATGCCCAAGGGCAGTTGGTAGGGGCATTCAATATGCATGACTTATTGAAAGCCAAAGTCGTTTAGCTTAAACAGGCATTAGAATTCAGGCATGCTTAAACACCCCATTTTGTTGCCGATTGCGTTAATGCTGTTGCTGGCGCTGCTGACCTTCTGGATTAACCAGAATGTACAAGAGCAAGCACTCAAAATGAACATACTTAATCGCCAAGCGCCGGACTACATGTTGTACAACTTTGTGAGTACCCGCACGGATGCGTCCGGCAATACCAAATATGTGCTGGCGGCCGCAAAAATGCGCCACTTTCCTGCCAATGACTATACAGAATTGCAGCGGCCACGCTTTACCCAGTTTGGCCTGAACAAGCCTTACACGCAAATTTATGGTCAGCATGGACGTGTTTCTGCCAATGGTAAACTGGTGGAGTTTAGCAATCAGGTCAAGGTGATCCGCCAAGCCTCTGCCACCAAGCCAGAAACACAAATGCAAACCGAGCGGCTTTGGCTGGAGCCGGATACCGAGGTGGCACACACAGACCAGTCGGTGATCATCCGCCAAAAACCGGCGACAGTGATTACAGGCACGGGCATGCGTTTTGATAACCGGGCTGATACCATGCAATTGTTTAACCGGGTGCATGTGCATTATGAGCGTCCACCCGTCGCCAGCAATTTGGCAAGCCCGGCCCAGGCGTCAAACACAGAACGCCAATGACCGTTGATTATGGAGAAATGAGTTGAACACGCACAAGCCCTTATTTTTAGCGATCTGCATGAGCGTATGGGCGCTATTGTCCATGCCGCTGAGTGTGCTGGCCGAAGAATCTGACCGAGATCAACCGATAGAGCTTGAAGCGGATACCGTGACCGTGAACGATGCTAAAAAAATCAGTATCTACACGGGCAACGTGATTCTTAATCAGGGCACTTTGCAAATCAAGGCGGACAAAATGATCGTACGCGAGGATCAGGACGGCTTTCAACATAGCACCTGTACCGGCAACCCCACCACATTCAAGCAAAAACGTACCGGTAAAGACGAGTGGATGCAAGGCAGTGGTCAACGTATCGAATACAACGCCCGCATGGATAAAGTGCAACTGTATACCAATGCCTGGGTTAAACGTGGTGAAGACATCGTGACCGGGGACTACATCAGCTACGACGCCAACGCCGAGTATGCCGAGGTGATTGGCGGCACCAAAGCCAACCCGAACGGGACGGCTGGCAGCCGCGTCAAGGCCACCATACAGCCTAAAAATAAAACCACACCACCTGTCATTGACAACAAGCCAACCTCTCAACAGGGGTTACGGATGAATCGCTCCTTGCAACTCAAGGTCGAACCTGCCCCTGCCGAAAACACTGGTGAGCAAGGCAAAGAGTAAGCATAAAGATGGAAACCATGGCAGCAGATCAGAACCATTTGCAGGTTAACCGCCTGAAAAAAACCTATCAGGGCCGTACCGTGGTCAAAAACACGACGCTTGAGTTACGCAGTGGCGAAGTGATCGGCTTGCTGGGTCCCAACGGGGCAGGCAAAACCACCAGCTTTTACATGATTGTCGGGTTGGTTGCACTGGATGAAGGCAACATTACGCTGAATGGCGCCGACGTGAGCCGCGCGCCCATGCATGAGCGCGCGCGCATGGGCCTGGCTTATCTGCCCCAAGAAGCATCCATTTTCCGCAAGCTCAGCGTAACCGACAACATCCTCGCCATTCTTGAAACCCGTCCCTATACGGAAGAGCAGCGTGAGGCGAGGCTTGAGTCCTTGCTGGATCAATTGCATATCCAGCACATCCGCAACAGTCAGGCCGTCAGCTTGTCTGGCGGCGAACGTCGACGCGTTGAAATTGCGCGCTGCCTGGCCACAGACCCTAAATTTATTTTGCTGGATGAACCGTTCGCCGGGATTGATCCGATTGCGGTGATCGAAATCCAGAAAATCATCCGCTACCTGAGCAGTCAGAATATTGGTATTTTAATCACCGACCACAATGTGCGCGAAACGCTGGACATCTGTGACCGCGCTTATATTGTCAATGAAGGCGCTGTGTTTGCAGCAGGCACGCCCGATGAAATCATTCAGAACGAAGGTGTGCGTGAAGTGTATCTGGGCAAGAATTTTAGGCTGTAATCCGTCATGAAACAGAACCTGCAATTACGTATTTCGCAAAATCTGGCGCTGACGCCGCAGCTGCAGCAATCGATCCGTTTGCTGCAACTTTCCACGCTGGAACTGAACCAGGAACTGGAAACCATCCTGCAGGAAAACCCGTTACTGGAAATGTCAGACGGTGAAGAAGGCGAGTTTGAAGATAACACACCGCCTCCCCCCACTGTAGAAGCTGAGCCGACAGATGCCAGCTCGTTTGACATGGCAACGCAGCAAGAGATCACCGCACCGGCAGAAAGTCTGCGTGAAGACTTGCACGATGAGCTGGGCGGGAGCGAGAGCGACCTGCCCAATTTAAACGAGGAATTCACGCCGCCAGAGTTTGAAGATGATTATGAAGAGTTTGGCAGCACCAGCAACTGGGACGAAGCCGGACGCAATCATCAGGAAGACGAAGACAGTGACTTTTCCAGACAGGAAACCACCAGCATCAGTTTGCGCGAGCATCTGATTGATCAGATACAACTGGCACATTTATCGCAACGTGACATGAGCCTGGTCAAACTGCTACTGGATAGCATCACTGATGATGGCTATCTGGAGCAAGATCTGCAGGAGATTGTGGAGCACTTGCCACTCGAACTTGAGGTCGAGCTGCTGGAACTGGAAACCGCACTCAAACTGATCCAGAACCTGGACCCTGTAGGCGTTGGTGCGCGCGATTTACGCGAGTGCCTGCTCTTGCAACTGACGCGTTTGCCGCAAGAAACGCCACACTTGCAAACCGCCATTGCCATTGCCAAAGACCACCTGGCGCTGCTGGCCAACAAAGACTTTGTCAAACTGCGCAAGGTGCTTGGTTGCGATGAAGCGGTACTCAAGGCGGCGCAGCACCTGATCCGCCAGCAAAACCCCAGACCCGGCAGCGAGTTTTCCAGCTTTAGTCACGATCACTTTATCCAGCACGATGTGGTGGTTAAAAAGATCAAGGGTATTTGGGTCGCCTCCTTAAATGATGGCGTGATCCCCAAACTGCGCATCAACCAGATGTATGCGGACATCCTCAAGCGCAACCGCGAGAGTTCAGGCCAATACCTGCAAAGCCAGATGCAGGAAGCCAAGTGGATGATTAAAAATATCCAGCAGCGCTTCTCGACCATTTTGCGCGTGTCACAAGCCATTGTAGATCGCCAGCGCAACTTCTTTGAACATGGTGAAATTGCCATGCGGCCACTGGTACTGCGTGAAATCGCCGAAGAACTCGACTTGCATGAAAGCACAGTTTCCCGCGTCACCACGCATAAGTATATGCTCACACCGCGTGGCGTCTATGAACTCAAATACTTCTTTGGCAGCTCAGTGGCCACAGATGCAGGCGGCTCCTGCTCTGCCACCGCCATCCGCGCCTTGATCAAGCAAATGGTGGCCGAAGAAAACCCGAAAAAGCCTTTGTCGGACAACCAGATCACCGACACACTGGCACAACAAGGCATCGTCGTTGCCCGCCGTACCATAGCCAAATATCGCGAGTCCCTGAATATTCCTCCCGCGAACTTGCGCAAAACGCTCTAAACAAAAAAGGCCGCAGATGCGGCCTTTTTTGTTTCTCAGCTCAAATCACCTGATTGTGATCTTGGCAAATTTACGTTTGCCCACCTGTGCGATCACTGTCACGCCTTTTGTCAAAGGCAGATTCTTATCATCCACCTTGACGCTGTCGAGCTTGACGCCGCCTTGCTGCACTGCGCGCATGGCTTCACTGGTGCTTTCAACCAGGCCCGCCTGTTTTAACAATTGGCTAATGCCGATGCTCTCGCCTTCAATGGTCACTTCAACTTCGGGCACGTCATCCGGGATGCCGCCTTTGGCACGGGTCTGGAAGTCCTGCAAGGCTTTTTCAGCCGCGGCTTGACCATGGAAACGCGCCACAATTTCCTGCGCGAAGCCGACCTTGATATTGCGGGGGTTTGCGCCACTGGCGACTTGCGCCTTCCATTCGGCAATGTTTTCCAGCGTCGCAAAAGACAGCAAATCAATATAGCGCCACATCAGTTCATCTGAAATCGACATGATCTTGGCAAAAATAGTCTCTGGCGCCTCGCTAATGCCAATGTAGTTCCCGAGTGATTTAGACATTTTATTGACGCCATCCAACCCTTCCAGCAACGGCATCATCAGCACACATTGCTGCGACTGGCCGGCCTGCTTTTGCAACTCACGCCCCATGAGCAGGTTAAACTTCTGGTCGGTACCACCGAGCTCAAGATCCGCTTGCAGGGCCACCGAATCATATCCTTGCAGTAACGGGTACAGAAACTCGTGAATCGCAATCGGTTGATTACCCTTGAAGCGTTTGGAGAAGTCATCCCGCTCCAGCATGCGGGCCACGGTATGGCTGGCAGCCAGCTTGATCATCCCCGCCGCACCGAGTTCACTTAACCAGTTGGAGTTAAAAACAATCTCGGTTTTGGTGGGATCCAGTATTTTGAAGACTTGTGCGGCATAGGTATCGGCGTTGGCCTTGACCTGCTCCACGGTTAAGGGTGGACGGGTGGCGCTTTTGCCCGTTGGGTCACCAATCATGCCGGTAAAGTCACCGATCAGGAATAAAATCTGATGGCCCAGATCCTGCAACTGGCGCAATTTATTAATGAGGACGGTATGACCCAGGTGCAAGTCGGGCGCGGTAGGGTCAAAGCCTGCTTTCACACGTAACGGCTTGCCTGTTTTCAGTTTCTCGACCAGCTCCTGCTCGATCAGTAACTCATCTGCGCCACGCTTGATAATGGCCAACGCCTTGGCAATTTCTGGGCTCAATGCTGGCACTTCAGATGAGGGTTGTTTGGTATCGGTCATGCGGGTATCCGTCAAATACAACGATGCGCACTGATGGCACCGTCTCAAATAAGTAAAACAGCTATTTTAACGTAATCCCATGCATTTCTGTAAGCGCGGCTGGAGCAGTGTTAAAATGGCACCCATGCAAGTTTCTGCCGATCGCTCCCAGCCACGTTTGTTTATTGGACTGATGTCCGGTACCAGCCTGGACGGGGTGGATGCCGTGCTCACCTCGCAACGGGGCGAGCAACTGACACAAACGGCCACCTATTTTCTGCCCTACCCTGACGCGCTTAAACAGCGTCTACTGGCCTTGCACACGCCCGCCAATAACGAGTTACACGAGGCCGCAGTGGTTGCTAACCAGCTCGCAGAACTCTACGCGCAAGCCGTCAAGCAACTGCTTAAGCTCGCCGACATCCGTGCCGAGGCCGTGACAGCCATCGGTTGCCATGGCCAGACCATCCGGCACTGTCCGACACTGGCAGAGGGCATGGCATACACCATACAATTGGGCAACCATGCCCGCTTGGCAGAATTAACAGGGATCACGGTCATTGGCGACTTCAGAAGTCGCGATATTGCCGCTGGCGGCCAAGGTGCACCGTTAGTGCCGGCCTTTCACCAGGCGGTGTTTACGAGTGCAGACAGGCATCGCGTCATCATTAATATCGGCGGCATTGCCAACTTGAGTGATCTGCCAGCACACGGACAAGTCACAGGCTTTGACTCGGGACCCGGCAACCTGCTCATGGATGCCTGGACCCAGCAACACACAGGCCAACCCTATGATGCGGGCGGGCACTGGGCAGCTGGCGGGAAAATTAATCCAGACTTGCTCAATGCCATGTTGGCCGATCCTTATTTTGCACTGGCCGCACCTAAAAGTACGGGACGCGACCTGTTTAACGACACCTGGTTAATGCAACTGCTGCATCAGTACCCTGACAGTGCACAAAATGTGGCGCGTACTTTGCTTGAGTTAACAGCAGTGAGCATCACCGATGCGCTGACGCGATTCTGCCCAGGGGCTCAGGAAGTCTACGTCTGTGGGGGTGGTGCACATAATCTGGCCTTGCTGAATAGACTGCAGGCACTGTCTGGCCAGTCCATACAGCTGACGGATCAATTGGGCGTTGGCGTGGACTGGGTGGAAGCGGTCGCCTTTGCCTGGCTGGCGCAACGCTGTGTAGATCATTTGCCAGGCAATTTGGCCGCGGTCACCGGCGCGGCGGGGCCACGCATTCTGGGTGCCGTTTACCCCAACTAAGCACCGGCAACGACGCGTAGCAATGATTCCCAAAAGCAGTGCAAACGCACCAGTGACTTGATTACATCTGGTGCAGGCTTTTGATTGTTTTTTTAACTTTTCCGCGACAGTCACCGCACAAGCGGTGATAAAACAAAACGATTGCGTATAATTTAACCAACTTGATTAAAGACTGAGTACGTTATGGCTACCAAGGCGACCATTACATTTGACAACGATAGTAGCGCAATTGAGCTACCGGTACTAAAAGGCTCACTGGGCACGGATGTGATTGATATCCGCAGCCTGGGTAAACATGGTTATTTCACGTTTGATCCTGGCTTTATGTCTACTGCATCGTGTACGTCTGGCATTACCTTTATTGATGGTGAAAAAGGACTGCTTTACTACCGTGGCTATCCGATTGAGCAACTGGCCGAGAACTGTGACTTCCTTGAGGTCTCGCACCTGTTGCTGCACGGCGAACTGCCGGATCACAATCAACGTGAAGAATTCGTGAGCACTATCAGCGAACACACCATGTTGCACGACCAGATGAGCAATGTATTTCGTGGGTTCCGCCGCGATGCGCACCCGATGGCGGTCATGATCGCGGTCGTAGGCGCCATGGCGGCTTTCTATCCAGACAACAACAATGTGTCCGACCCGGAATCACGTAAAGTGGCTGCCATGCGCCTGCTGGCCAAAGTCCCCACCATTGCCGCCTGGAGCTACAAGTACAACATTGGCCAGCCATTCATGTATCCCAAAAACAAATTGGGCTACGCCGAAAACTTTATGCACATGATGTTCGCCACGCCCTGTGAAGACTATGTGCCCAACCCGATTCTGGCCCGTGCGTTTGAGCGGATTCTGATTCTGCACGCAGATCACGAGCAAAATGCTTCTACCTCTACCGTGCGTCTGGTCGGCTCCAGCGGCGCCAACCCGTTTGCCTGCATCGCAGCCGGCATCGCCTCGCTATGGGGCCCCTCACACGGTGGCGCCAACGAAGCCACACTTAACATGCTGGAAGAAATCGGCGACGTCAGCCGCATCGGCGAATTTATCAAACGCGCCAAAGACAAAACCGACAGCTTCCGCCTGATGGGCTTTGGCCACCGCGTTTACCGCAACATGGACCCCCGCGCTTCTATCATGCGCAAAACCTGCCATGAAGTGCTCAACGAACTGGGCCTGCACGATGACCCGATGTTCAAACTGGCGATGGAACTGGAAAAAATTGCGCTTGAGGACGAATACTTCGTTTCCCGCAAACTCTATCCAAACGTGGACTTCTACAGCGGCATCGTCATGCGCGCCATGGGCATCCCCAATTCGATGTTTACGGCGATTTTTGCCCTGGCCCGCACTGCAGGCTGGATTTCACAATGGTGTGAAATGAACGCCGACCCCGAACAGAAAATTGGCCGCCCTCGCCAGTTGTATGTGGGGTCTGAACGTCGGGAATTCGTTCCTTTGCATAAGCGTTAACATAGCAACACACAATAAAAATGCCGGATTTCTCCGGCGTTTTTATTTTAGGATTATGCTCGTTGCAGCTCGAACCGATCTACATGCCCCGGAGAGAATGCAGCGATCACTGCCTCAAACACGCGGCTCGCCTTGTCTGAATTGTCCTCTTGATAGTTGCAGACAAACACATCCAAAGTCACATAACGCGACTCCGGCCACGTGTGTATCGTCAAGTGGGACTCCGCAAGGACCAGCGCACCAGTCACACCCTGCCCCTGACCAAAGCCATAGAAGCTCTCGCCTACAATAGTCAATCCTGCATCACTGACCACTTTTCGGCAAAAGTGCTGACAGTCGTCTACACGGGTCATCAAGGTCAACCCTGGATCCACCTCATGTAAATTGGCCATCAAGTGTAATCCACTATGCGCGAATCTTTTCATAAACGAACTGAAGCAATACAACGATCACTATTTTGAAGTATATTTACAATAATTGGTCGATTCGCATTGTATAGTAATTTTGCGTTAACCATGTCCAGTCAAATAAAAACAAACAGGGAGCCAGAGTGGGTATTTTTGACTTTGTAAAAAAACAATTTGTTGATGTCATCCAGTGGACGGAAGAGGGTCATGGTGTACTCGCTTATCGTTACCCCATGATGGATATGGAGATTCAGTACGGCGCCCAGTTAACCGTAAGGGACTCGCAAAGCGTATTGTTTGTGAACGAAGGTCAAATTGCCGACAGCTTTGGTCCTGGTTTGCATACCCTCAACACCAAAAACTTGCCGCTACTGACCAATTTGCAGCATTGGGACAAGCTATTCGAGTCCCCATTCAAGTCAGATGTGATTTTCTTTAGCCATCGTTTGCAACTTGACCGCAAATGGGGCACCCCCAATCCGATTACCCTGCGTGATCCAGAGTTTGGCATGGTCAGATTGCGGGCTTTTGGCATCTACAGCTACCGCCTGAGCGATACAGCTTTGTTTTATAAAGAGGTGTGTGGCACGCAAGGGGTCTACACCGTCGAAGAGCTGGATGGTCAACTACGTAATGTGATGATCGCTGAACTCACACAACTGTTTGCCAGTAGTAAAGTCCCTTTTATTGATATGGCCGCCAACCAGGGCCAGCTGGCGCAAGCCTTGCATGCCCAAATGACGCCTGTATTTGCGCGTTACGGTCTGACTCTGGACAATCTTGCAGTGGAAAACATCTCGCTTCCGGAAGAGCTTCAGGCTGTGCTGGATAAACGTATCAGTATGAATATGGTGGGCGATTTGAATCGGTATACCCAATACCAAGTCGCTGATGCGATTCCGTTAGCCGCGCAAAATGAAGGTGGCATGGCAGGGGTAGGCGCGGGCATGGGCGCAGGGCTGGTGATGGCACAAAATATGGCCCAGGCGATGGCACAACCGGCTAACGCGGCCACGCCAACCGCCACACAGGACGAGATTATTACCACACTAGAGAAGCTGCATACCTTGGTCAGCAAGGGGGTGTTGACTCAAGCTGAGTTTGACGCCAAAAAGGCTGAGCTGCTGGGTCAAATTAAATAAAGCGTTGTTGCTGTGATACGGTATAGTCAGTGCCCGGCTTGCGGCGCCAAAGTCCACTTTCGTGCCAGCACGACGCTGTTGATGGTCTGTGAGTATTGCCAGAGCACGTTGCTACGCAACGATATTAATCTTGAAAATCTGGGCAAAATGGCCGAACTGCTGCCAGATCGCAGCTTGTTACAAATTGGCAGTAGTGGTATCTATCTGGGCGATGGCTTTACCGTGATTGGCCGCCTGCAGTTTCAACATGAAAGTGGCCTTTGGAACAGCTGGCATTTGCTATTTGATCATGGCAAGACCGGCTGGCTCTCTGAGGCTTCAGGCAATTACTCCCTGAGTTTTCAGGTCAATGAGGGACTTCCTGATCTTCCCCTTGAGCGCTTCGTTCCGGATTTAAGCGTACCGGTCAACGGCCAGCGCATGTCCGTCATTCGTGTTGAAACTGCCAAATGTATTGCCGGACAGGGCGAGCTATCAGCTGCAGTACCAGTAGGCCATACCTTGCACTTTGTCGAACTGGCTGTTGCACAAACCTATGCCTCTCTTGAGTTTGATGGTGCGAAGCCCACGCTTTATTTGGGACAGGCAGTTGAGTTAACCGCGCTTCACCTGCAAAACCTGCGGGACCTTGAACAAAGCGCGATTCAGATTTCCAGCCGTCAGCTGCAATGCCCGGCCTGCGGCGGAAACCTGAACTTCCGGCTACAACAAGCACTGACCATCACCTGCCCCCATTGCGCCACGGTCCTGGATTCCCGCAATGACAAACTGGCAATCCTGCTCAAACAATCCAACAAGCTGCAACAATTAAACCGATTACCGATTCCACTTGGGAGCATTGGCCGCTTTGAACGCGCAACGTTTACAGTGATAGGCTACCTGCGCCGCTCTACCAGAGCCTCAGGCTTGTTACACTACTGGGAAGAGTATCTACTCCACCATCCCGGCTATGGTTTTCGCTGGCTGGTCTGTAGTCAAGGCCATTGGAACCTGCTTAAACCCATCCTCAAGGCCCCGTCTATCAGTAAAGGCTACACAGGGGACACCATCGCCATGCTGGAAGGCAAGACTTACCGCCACTTTGCCAACTACAAGGCAAAAATTGACCGGGTGGCGGGTGAGTTTTACTGGCGGATAAAGGTAGAAGACAGCGCCTCTCTGGAAGATTACATTGCGCCACCTTATTTACTCAGTAAAGAGTTGCAAGGTAAAGAAATCAACTGGAGCCAAGGGGAATACCTGCAGCCAGAACAAGTCAATGACGCCTTTGAGGGCAAACTGCTGCTTACGCCGCCAAAGGGCGTGTTTGCCAATCAACCTTGTCCGTATGAACCATCGGTCGATGCCTGGTTAAAAAACACGCTACTCTTTGTTGTCCTAGTCATCGTACTGCAATGCTGGTTTGTATTTGAATCCCGTCAGGAAGTCGTATTTAGCAAGGTCATGGAAGTCAGCGCTGTAGACAGCAGCGACTGGTCAAACTATCGTACGCTTAATCCAGAGAGCGCAAACCTGGAAAGTGAGCCATTTGAGATCCATTCAAACCATGGCAATGTGGTGATTGATATTGATGGCAATCTGGACAATAGCTGGTTGTTCTCCAGTATCAGCCTGGTCAATCTGCAAAACGGGCTGACTTACAGCAGTAGTCGCGAAATCAGCGATTATTCTGGCTACGATGGGGGCGAATACTGGCGCGAGAACGATAGCCATACAGACGTGGTTTTTAGCGCGGTTCCACCAGGACGTTACCAATTACAGGTTGAAGCAGAAAGTGAGCGTAGCTATGGCAGCGTCAATGCCAGAAAAACCCAATACCTGCGTGTGATTGCCAATGTCCCGCTCTGGCAGAATTTCTGGTTTGTGCTGATTTTCTTGCTCATTGGCCCAGCGCTCTTTTACCATTTCAGGCACCATTTTGAGCAGCAACGCTGGGCTGAAAGCGATCACCCCATGAATAATACCTGACAGGATACATCCCATGTGGCTCAGAATTTATCAATTGACGGCGATGATGGCAATCGCCTACTTTTGCAAACTGCAATATGACGGTGAACCTTTTTGGCAAAGAGATGATGCCATGCATGTCACCCGCGGCGGTTCGCATGAAGCCAACCATAAGTAAACAAAAGGAAGCATTATGGATACACTGTTACTGACTAATCTGCAAAATTCGGTCATTTTTTCATTACTAGGTGTAGTGATTTTCTGGCTGTGTTTTGTCATCATCGACAAAATCACGCCTTACCAACTGTGGCGGGAAGTGGTAGAAAAAAATAATCTGGCACTGGCAATCATTGTAGCGGCCATGTGTATAGGCATCGCCATGATTATTGCCGCCGCCATTCATGGCTGATACGGGCACTTCAACAACCAATCAACTGAGCGTGCATGACAAGGTGCTACGGCAAGCGCTGTTTGCATCTGTGTTTATTATCGCGTCATGCGGACTGGTATATGAATTAGTCGCTGGCACCGTTTCCAGTTATCTGCTTGGCGACTCGGTCACGCAGTTTTCCACGGTCATCGGCGTCTATCTCTTTGCGATGGGCGCAGGTTCATGGGCGTCCAAATATATTCATCAACATCTGGTCAAACGATTTATAGAGCTGGAGTTGCTGGTCGGACTGACAGGTGGGTTTTCCGCAGTCATTTTGTTTCTAGCCTTTGCCCAGATTGGCTACAACGGTGGCCTCGCCTTTCATGCTATTTTATACATACTGGTATTTGTGATTGGCCTGCTGGTAGGGTTGGAGATCCCGCTGGTCATGCGCATTCTGGAAGCGTCACTGACCCTGAAAGAACTGGTTTCCAGAGTACTGACATTCGATTATCTGGGGGCATTGGCAGTCTCACTGGCTTTTCCATTGTTTCTGGTTCCCCATCTGGGATTAATGCGTACAAGCCTGGTGTTCGGACTCCTCAATGTTGCCGTTGCGGTCTGGGCCATCCAGTTATTTGGCGTGCAATTGCGACAACGTCGTCAATTGTTGATCGTTGCAGCCCTGTCCAGCACAGCACTGGTCGCTGGCCTGATCTTTGCTGAGCACCTGACCCGCTACAGCGAAGAAATGCTGTTTGAAGACCGCATTGTATTTTCAAAATCGACACGCTATCAGCGCATGGTGCTGACGCAATGGCGTGATGACACACGGTTGTTTTTAAACGGTAATTTACAATTTTCCTCCCGGGATGAATACCGTTACCATGAAGCGCTCATACACCCGGCTTTAAGTGCCGTCTTGCATCCTCGCAACGTGCTGGTACTAGGTGGTGGAGATGGGCTCGCCTTGCGCGAGATTTTGAAATACCCCTCCATCGAGCAGGTGACGCTGGTCGATCTTGACCGGGAAATGACAGACACCTTTAAACATAACCTGCGATTAAGCCAACTCAACGCGCATGCTTTTGACTCACCCAAGGTTAAGGTCATTACGGCAGATGCATTTGTCTGGTTGGACCAGCAATCCGGTTTTTATGATTTCATCGTCGTCGACTTTCCTGACCCGACCAATTTTGCGCTGGGCAAACTCTACACGACCAGCTTTTACCAGCTGATTGCCGCCCATCTTTCGCAACACGGGCTGGCAGTGATTCAATCGACCTCACCCCTCTATGCCAGACAGTCGTTCTGGTGCATCGTTAACACCATTGCGAGTGCCGGATTGCATACCACGCCTTACCACACGCTAGTCCCGTCATTTGGCGAGTGGGGTTATGTGATTGCTAGTCACCAGTCCTATCAGCCACCCGCCCGGATTGAAATCAGTGGCTTGAAGTTTATTCAAGCCCAGACGCTGCCCAGCTTATTTTACTTTCCACCTGATATGCAAGTCGTTCCTGCCGAGATCAACCGCTTGAACAACCAGCACCTCGTGCATTACTACGAGCGCGAATGGAATCATCAGGGCCCCTAAGCCATGGATAGACGGACATTTTTGCTCAGCCTGGCTGCCAGCCCATTGCTCATGCAATGCCAGTCAAGGAAAAATCAAGCGTTTGGCGGGCAGCTATTAGGCCCAGACCATGTGGCCGGACATGCACTGACCAAAGGCGAGTTTCCACCCTACTCCCAGACACGTCGTAACCGGGTAGTCATCGTTGGTGGCGGGATCAGCGGGTTGAGCGCCGCTTGGTACCTGCAGAGTCAGGGCATGCACGATTTTGTCTTGCTAGAACTGGAGGAGAATACAGGTGGCAATGCGCGTAGTGGGCATAACCGCATCAGCGCCTACCCCTGGGGAGCGCACTATTTGCCCATCCCCAACCATGAAAACCATATGCTCAAGCAGTTCTTGGCTGAAACAGGGGCAATTGTCAGCGGGCATCACACACAAAAACCGATTTATCACGAGCGTTATTTGTGTTTTGCACCGCAAGAGCGGCTGTTTATCCATGGCCAATGGCAAGAGGGTCTGCGTCCACACCATGGCTTGAGCAAAAACGAACTGGCCGAAATAGAAGCGTTTGAACAACAGATGCACACATTTCGTCTGGCACGGGGAAAGGATGGCAAACCGGCTTTCAGCATTCCTCTGATAGAATCATCACAGGATCCGCAATGGTTGGCGCTGGACCGGTTAAGCATGACAGATTACCTCTACCAGCAAGGCTGGCAAGGGCAAGCGCTTCACTGGTACGTCAATTACGCTTGTAGAGATGATTACGGCATGCCGGCCAGCCAGATTTCGGCTTGGGCCGGTATCCATTATTTTGCTGCACGCCGCGGCGAAGCCGCAAACGCTGAATTGGATCAAGTACTGACCTGGCCACAAGGCAACGCTTGGTTGGCTGAGCAACTGGCAAGCAAATCTTTGACCCAAATCCAATCACGGCAACTGGTACATGCCATCAGTCAAGAAAAACACGGCATCACAGTGGACGCTCTAGATCTAAACAGCCGACAGACTACCCGCTGGCAAGCCGACCATGTCATTTATGCCTCACCCGCCCATGTTCTGCCTTTTGTGTTACGCCAACACACTGATCTGACACAATCCGCACGTAATATTTCGCATGCTCCGTGGTTGGTCGCCAATATTAGCCTTTCTCATGCGTCTACCCTGCAGGGTAATCTCCCCGTCGCCTGGGATAATGTCATTTATGACCGCCCCGGATTGGGTTATGTGGTTGCCAACCACCAAACGCTACAACAACCCAGCGAATCAGTGATTACCTACTACCACGCACTGGCTCAGGCTGATTCAGTCCGTGCACGCAGAGAACTGTACTCGAAATCCTGGCAAAGTCTGCAGCAAAGCATTATGCAAGAGCTACACACGGCCCATCCCATGCTTGAAGAGGCCATCACACGCATGGACATCTGGCGGTGGGGCCATGCGATGACATTCCCCAAACCTGGTTTTTTAACAGATCATCATCGCCTGCGGCTAAACCAACAGCACGATAGATTGCATATTGCACACACCGATGCAGCTGGCATTTCAATTTTTGAAGAGGCCTTTGCACAAGGTGTACGTGCAGCAAGCCATTGTTTACATCGTCGTGCAAAATGAAAAAGCCGGGGTTAACCCGGCTTTTAGGCGCAGCAGTGAGTTAAACCGAGAACGAGCTACCGCATCCACAAGTGGTGGTCGCATTCGGATTACGAATGACAAATTGCGAGCCTTGCAGGCTATCGGTATAGTCGATTTCTGCGCCCATGAGATACTGCAGGCTCATCGGGTCAATCAACAAGGTCACGCCGTCCTTGTCCACCTGGGTATCGTCGTCGTTCACTTCTTCTTCAAAGGTGAAGCCATACTGAAAGCCGGAACAACCACCACCGCTCACAAACACACGCAATTTCAGCTCTGGCGTACCTTCTTCATCAATTAGCTCTTTGACCTTTTTGGCAGCATTATCGGTAAATACCAAAGGACTAGGCATTTCAAGGGTGGCTTCTGTGGTCATCATAGACTCCTGTAAAATTCGTATTCAGTATATGGCGGTAATCCGCCGGATTTCAAGTGGCTGCGTTTAACTGTCTTCTGTCGTTGATGTTTCTGTTGGGCTCGCTTCGGCCTGCTCACCCAGATAAATCAGTTTTCCTTCAATCACGGCACCGGTGTGCATTTCGAGCGATTTGTAATACAGGTCGCCGATAATACGCGCCTTGCTTTGCAACTCGATAAAGACGGAAGACCGCACCGGCCCGCGTATCATGCCGTTCAGTACAATTTTGGAGGCCTCGACACTGCCAGTCACGGCTCCGTTTTCACTGATAATCAGTGTACTGGGATGGGTTTGCTTTTCAATGACATTACCAACAATCAAGCCATCTACTCTTAAGCCACCTGCAAACTGCATATTGCCATTTAACTGCGTTTCATGCCCGATCAGGGTATCAATGTGACTGTCAATTTGAACACTTTTCTTGAAAAACATGCGACTTCCTGTTCCGATATACTTAAATGGCAATCCTGATTGCGTCAGCGCTGATGGCATAGACTCAATGCTTGGTCATGTTCTTGTAAAAAACCAGCTCCTCTTTGAGCTTGATATTTTCGTCCTGCTGCGCAGTCAGTGTTTTGGCCAGGTTGTTGCTCGTTGCCAATTCCACCTGTAACTCACGCTGGGAAGCGATCAGTTTCTTCTGCAACTCTATATTTTCCGTCGTGACCTGGCGCAGGCGATGCCGAATATTTTCACTATCATCATCATGCAACACCCAGTAGGCCAATGCAAACCCAATCACCACATAGGAAACCGCCAATATCCCCTGAAAGTACCAGGGACGGTGTGAGCGCACGGCCACCTGTTTGGCAGTCAGGCCAAAGTGATTCCTGAGTCTTCTGCGGATAGGCCTGATCATTATGGCAACAATGGCAACACTTGCAAACCAGTCTCAGGGGCCAGATTGAACATCAGATTCATGTTCTGCACCGCTTGACCAGAGGCGCCTTTAACCAGGTTGTCCTGCACGACAATGATTGTGACATAATCATCTGCCTGTGGGTATACCGCCATCCTTAAAACATTCGATCCACGGACCGAGCGTGTCTCGGGAAGCGCACCGGCCGGCATCACATCGACAAAAGTCGACCCCTGGTAGCGTTGCTCATACACCTGCTGGATGGATGCCCGCGGCGCTTGCCTATTGAGTTTGACATGGAGCGTACTGAGCATGCCGCGTATCATCGGGATCAAATGCGGCACAAAGATAAGCTGGACAGCTTCATTGCCAGACAGTTTTTTGAGTTGTGCCAGAATCTCGGGATGATGCCTGTGCCCGGCCACACCATAGGCTCTGAGGTTATCACTCGCTTCAGAGAACAGCGTAGACACTTCGGCTTTTCTGCCGGCGCCGGAGACACCCGACTTCGCATCCGCGATAATCGGCACAGAGAAATCAATCCAGCCTTGCTCAAGTAAGGGAGCCAACCCCAGCAACACGGTGGTGGGGTAACACCCTGGATTACCAATCACTTGCGCCTGCTGCACCTCTTCGCCATATAGCTCTGGCAAGCCGTAGACGGCACCTTGCAAAATGTCGGTACAGCTATGGGGGAGTTTGTACCATTTTTCAAAGACAGCGGCATCCTGCAACCGGAAATCTGCTGCCAGATCAATCACCTTCACGCCAGCAGCTACCAGCGCAGGCGCTTGCGCCATGGCCACACCATGGGGCGTGGCGAAGAACACCACATCACATTGGGTCAGATCAACGGTCGCTGGGTCACTAAAGGCAAGTTCAACGACACCACGCAAACTGGGAAACATCTCTGCCACAGGCAGGCCCGCTTCACCCCGTGAAGTAATGACCTGCAATTGCACATTGGGATGACGCGCCAGCAAGCGCAATAACTCTACACCGGTATACCCTGTGCCGCCAACGATGCCTACCTTAATCTTTTCCATCTGCCTTACCCAGTTGAGGAGTTAAAACGCACACTGCGTAAAAAGTTAATTAATATAAATGAAAAAGGCCGCCAATGCGACCTTTTTGCACAACAGGTTTGTAACAAACGTTGAAAAATTAACGTTTGGAGAACTGTTTCCGACGACGTGCTTTACGCAGACCGACTTTCTTACGTTCAACTTCACGTGCATCACGTGTTACGAAACCAGCGTGGGACAATGCGCTCTTCAGCGCAGCATCGTAGTCAATCAATGCACGGGTAATGCCGTGACGAACTGCACCAGCTTGACCGGATTCACCACCACCATGCACATTGACCAGAATGTCAAAGCTCGCAGTGTTGTTGGTCAATTCCAGAGGTTGACGCAAAATCATGCGAGAAGTCTCGCGTGAGAAGTACACGTCAGCTGGCTTGTCGTTTACAACGATATTGCCGCTACCGGACTTGATGAACACACGTGCCACTGAACTTTTGCGGCGGCCTGTGCCGTAGTTGTATTTACCGATCATGTTTTATCCTAATCGTCTTGAATTAGATGGTTAATGGTTGCGGTTGTTGCGCAGTATGCTCGTGCTTGTCACCCGCATACACTTTCATTTTTTTGATCATGGCATAGCCCAAAGGACCTTTTGGCAACATGCCTTTCACTGCTTTTTCCAATGCACGGCCTGGGAAACGGTCTTGCATTTTGGAGAATGAAGTGGTTGTAATACCGCCTGGATAACCAGAGTGACGGTGGTACAGCTTGTCACCAGCCTTGTTACCGGTTACTTTAATTTTGTCCGCATTGACTACGATGATGTAGTCGCCTGTATCCACGTGCGGTGTGTAAATAGCTTTATGCTTACCACGCAGACGATGAGCGATTGCGCTGGCCAGACGACCCAATACCAAGTCAGTGGCGTCAATCACGAACCAGTCACGTTGTACTTCATGCGATTTTGCTGAAAAAGTTTTCATTTTATAACTACCGAGTTATAGCGTATAAATTAAGAGGGCGGATTATATGCTAGCTTGAGAAAGCTTGTCAACGGATTATTCTAAAATAATCCCTGACCAATGCCGCGAGCCTTGATGATTTTATCAGGCTGCAGATTTGGGGCTGTTTACCATCAATTTTGCAAATAAGTTGAAGTAAAGTATGCTTTTTAAGCAAAAGATCTTTGTTTTATCAGGAATAATTGCAAACAGATGCTATATTAGCTCAAGTTTCGACTTGATGCACTGAATCATTTCAACCGCAGAGATTAAAAAATAATATTTTCATGCGCTCAGGCCATTCACAGACGCGAAGGTCCACGATCACAACAGCATTGCGCTGCATGGCGTTGCCATTGTTGCTTTTGTTAGCGCCAACCTCACTCGTGCAGGCCGCGGATTTATCCGCATTCCGCTTTGAGTCTGAAACTGGCCAACCCCTGCTGGCACAAGTGCCGATCACGCATGCCACATCCAGTACGGACATCAGCTGTTTTCAACTGCAGCAATCTGTGGCTGATTTTGTGCATCTGGAATACACCACACTGAGCGCGGATCAAGGCATGCTCATGCTATGGTCCGACCGCGCAATGAGCAGCCCGGTAAAAGTCACCCTAACAGATACATGCCAACGCACCGCGCAGACCTTTACCCTGCACCCGGACATGAAAGTGTCGTTTGAAGTAGAGGCGCCTCAGCAAACAGCGACCCAGCCAATTACTGCAGAGGCGCCCACCTCGACCCCACAGGCACCCTCTCAACCGATACAGGAGGGCATCCCGCTGGAGGCCTACGACAAGTTACAGGGACAAATCAATGAATTGCAGCAGGCATTTAACACCTTGCAAAGCAAATCCGATGCCCTTTATGCCAGTTCACTGGCGCAAACGAATTTACTCGCCTCTCTGAAATCGCAATTGGTCCATGTGCAGAATGAAAACCACCTGCTACGCACACTGGTGATGACGCTAGGCCTGGCCTTGATCGCCAGCGGCTTTTTCTTTGCCGACTGGCTCAGGCGGCATGCGGCAGTACCCAAGCGCGCCAAAGGCCGTCAACCAGCCTCAGCCACGGAAGAATCCACCGGTCCGGCGACCCAGCCGCAAACCAGCCAGCGATTCGCAACCACTTTGCCGCCACTCACCAGCTCACCAAATCCTGCACATCCAGTCTCTGGTGCAACGCAACCGCCCTATACCCAACGAACCGGAAGTCGCTTGAAGTCGGTTCCTATCCACGCCAATGATGATGTGCTCGGGCTCGAAGCGGTTCCACAAAAACTCAGCTCACAAAAAAGCACGCAGTCCGTGATGCAAGATGCTTCCAGACTCTTCACACATGGTCGAGTGAATCAGGCCATTGAGCACTTGCAACAACACCTGGCCAAACACCCGAAATGCTCCCCCTGGATGTGGCTGTATTTACTGGATTTATTATCCAAAGAAGGCAAGCACCAGGAGTTTGACATGATGGCCAGCGAGTGCCGCAAGCACTTCAACTTGAATGTAGAGCACGCGCCAGACCTCAAACAACAAGGCATCGAATCTTTCCCGCGCGTGATGAAAGCCTTGCAGCAGGCCTGGGGCACGCCGCAGGTGATTGCGCTGATTGACGATCTGGTTTACAACACCCGTCTTGTGCCGCGTATGGGTTTTGAGCGTAGCGTCTTTGAAGACCTCATGCTATTGAAAGAAATTGCCTGCCAGACACAAAACCTGCCTGCAATGCCCCCTGCGCCCAAAGCCCCGGACGAAGAGACCTCCATCAATGGTAACTTGCGCGAGTTGCAGCAACTCTCTGAAGACATCTATATCCTCGCTCCTGCAGAACAAGCGCCCTTCCAGTACTGGACCGATTTCACCTTTGAGCTGGGTGAGCCCGCTGGTGCACGCAAATCAGCCTAACCAATAGGCACCCGCGATGCCTGCGGTTAATGCCGCACCTATCCAGATATTCTCCAAAAATGCCTTGAAACACTGCGCACGCTGACGCGTCCGGATCAGCCCATATTGCCTGAATAACTGCAAGGCAGCGGCCATCCAACCCAGCCAGAATGGCCAGCCCAGCCTGAGCTGAATGGCGACCCAGGCCATCATGGCCAGCGTGGCAATCAGGCACAGCATAATCGCGAATACCTCACGGTGACCAAAGGTAATCGCGGATGAACGGATGCCGATCTTAAGGTCATCCTCACGGTCCACCATGGCATAAGCCGTATCATAGGCCACTGACCAGGAGACATTCGCCAGCAACAACCACCAGGCAGTTGCCGGCACAGCCCCCTGTAAGGCAACAAATGCCATCGGGATACCAAAGCCGAACGCAATGCCCAAATAGGCCTGTGGAATGGCAAAAAAACGTTTGGTGTACGGGTAGCTAACCGCCAGAAACAAAGCTGGGACGGACCACAGCACCACTTGCATGCCCAGCGTACACACCAGCACAAACGCTATCAAAGATAGCGCTACTGCCACGGCATAAGCCTCTTTGACAGAAATCTCCCCGGTCGCCAACGGCCGACGTTGGGTGCGCGCCACCGCGCCATCCCAGTGCCGGTCGGCAATGTCATTCAATGCGCAGCCGGCTGAGCGCATCAGTATCGTACCCAACACAAACACGGTTGCCACCAATAGATCAGGGTGCCCTGCGCCTGCAATCAACAGCCCCCACAATGTGGGCCAGAGTAGCAACCAAATCCCGACCGGCTTATCCAGACGGGTTAAGCGATAATACGCATGCCAGTTGATGGTTGACTGCATTACAAAAGCTTTCCGATTAAAAAATTAATCATGGGGATGATCCACACAAGCAGGCAAAAACACTTCTGTCACCAGCAAAAGGTGATGATGCAGACGGAACAAGGAGCGTCTTGCCCAAAGGGGATGTTGCTGCAACTGCGGATGATAGCGGCATACCGCCTGATGCAAGGGATGCTGTGCGTACAATTTGCGGAACTGCAACGGCCCACGTGTGACTTTAGGATTGGCAAACAGCGCTGCCCCGAGCGGCACCCGCCCGATTGCACGCAAGCGGCACCATGGTCCGCGCAAATCCTGACGCGCGATGACACTATGCGCAAACACGCGCGGCTGGCCGTTTCCGCGCAACATGACTTCTCGCACCCATGCACGGGACATCGCATGCAGGCGCAACATGGCCTGTTCGTCAACATGCGGCTTGCGCCAGGCTTGCGCCAACAGCTCAACCGAAAACGCCGGATAGTGTTTTTTCAGGCGGGCAGTTAATGAACCCCTTTCCTGCAACCAGGACCTGAAGGGGGTTTGACCAACAACCGCGCGTTGCCAGGCCCGCCCAGAAGATTGCTTCAGTTGCCGCATCTCGGTCAATGTGGCAACGGGAACGTTTTGGGCAACCACACCCATAATTTCCCTTGTTGGCGCATGGCCCCCGCCAGCTTGCCCGCAGCATCGCCTTCTCCCCAGTACACATCGGCACGCACGCCGCCCTTGATCGCCCCCCCCGTATCCTGAGCGTGCATCAATTGCTGCAAAGGTGCCACATCATTGGGGTAAGTGGTCGCCAGATAGACCGGGGCGCCCAGGGGAATGTAAAACGGATCGACCGCAACACTACGTTCAGCTGTGAGCGGCACCCCTAATGCGCCTAATGGGCCGGACAACCCCGGTGGCAGCAACTTGAAAAACACATAGCTGGGATTCGCATCCAGCAAACCGCGTAACTGCTCGGGATGCTGCTGTGCCCAAGCCTTGATTCCCTGCATGGAAGCCTCGCTGGCGGTCATTTCTCCGCGCCCCACCAGGATCTTGCCAATAGACTGATAAGGATGCCCATTCTGGTCGGCGTAACCTACGGGAACACGCTCGCCGTTTTCAAGCGCAATGATGCCCGACCCCTGTACCTGCAGAAAAAATGCTTCTACCGGATCGCTGACCCAGATTAACTCACTGCCATTCAACGGCGATTGCGGCTGCTCAATTTCTGCCCGTGTGTAATAGGGAATCAGCGTTTGGCCCTGCAAGCGACCACGCACGCGTTTATACTTGAGCTCGGGAAACAATGCCGACAAATTCACGGTAATCAAATCCGATGGCACTTGATAAAGCGGGACGCGGTAACGCGGACTTGCTTGCCTAGCCCCTTGCAACACAGGCTGATAATAGCCGGTGATCAAGCCCTGCGAGGTGCCATCTGCCTGCCGCGTCGCATACACATTAAAATATTGCTGCCAGTAGGCCTGAATGGCAGACACATCCTCAGCCTGCACCAAGAGCGCGGCAGCACAAACCGCTTTCCAGTCCGCTTTGTTTTTGAGCCCCTGACACCCTTGTAGCCATGCCTTCCAGCTGGCGACCCAGTCTTCTTTTTCCAAACCTGGCAGGTCTGCCCACTGCGCGGGCTGGAGCAAGGCAAAGGCTTGTGATGGCGTAACAGGCGGGACACTGCCACTCGTACCGGGCTGTTCAACCGCAGGCTTGCTCGGAGCTGGCGATGTTCTGCCCGAGGTGTCCGGCATTGGCACCGTTTGACATCCTGCCAGCCACAGCAGACTGGAGAGGACAAGACATAGACGGATGACAGAACTGTTTTTGATGGTTAACACGTTTGTAACTTCAATTTAAAGACCATTGATGGGTCTGCGGCCTCATGCAGCAGACAGCAGACGAGGCAAATGTTTGCGCGTGCGGTTTAATGCAGCCCGGCTGCCTGATGCAACCAGAACGTCGGGATATCGACTTCAAACCAGTGCCCATCGACGGCCACCATCTGATAAGTGCCATACATTTCCCCACTGGGTGTACTGAACATGACGCTACTGGTATAGCGGTATTCTGCATCGGGCGCCAGCAAGGGCTGCTCGCCGACCACCCCCAGCCCTTTGACTTCCCGCACCTGTTGCATAGCATCGGTAATCACCCAGTGTCGACTGATCAGTTGCGCAGGCGTTTGCCCGGTATTGCGGATCGTAATCGTATAGGCATAGATGTACTGCCCCGTTTCCGGCGAAGACTGATCAGGCAAGTACTCTGTCTCGACAGATACCTGACAGGCATAGAGGGCGCGTTCGGTCACATTTATCCTATCATGCCAGTGGTTGGTGAACTAGGGCTGGCAGAATACAGCTTTTTCGCCATACGTCCGGCTAAAAAGGACTCACGGCCAGCCTCAATGGCTTTTTTCATGGCGCCTGCCATCAATACCGGGTCACGCGCAGCCGCAATAGCAGTATTCATCAACACGCCGGCACAGCCTAACTCCATCGCAATCGCCGCATCAGACGCACAGCCTACGCCAGCATCCACCAAGACCGGGATCTTGGCATTTTCGATGATAATTTGCAGATTCCATGGATTTAAAATCCCCATGCCGGAACCAATCAGCGAGGCCAAGGGCATCACTGCCACACAGCCAATGTCCTCCAGCTGCTTGGCGATGATCGGGTCATCCGAGGTATATACCATGACCTCAAAGCCTTCTTTGACCAGCGTTTTGGCCGCAGCAATGGTTTCGGTCACATTCGGATACAAGGTATTCGGATCACCCAATACCTCCAGCTTGACCAGGCGGTGATCATCCAGCAACTCACGCGCCAGACGCAAGGTGCGCACGGCTTCTTCAGCACTGTAACAACCCGCGGTATTCGGCAGATAAGTAAATTCGTTCGGCGGCAAATACTCCAGCAGAGAAGGTTCGCTTGCATGTTGACCGATATTGGTCCGGCGGATGGCCACGGTAATAATTTCAGCGCCACTGGCGTCTATCGCAGCGCGTGTCTGCGTAAAGTCCTGGTATTTGCCGGTGCCAACCAACAGTCTGGATTGATAAGATTGACCGGCAATCACTAAAGCATCATTCATCATTAAACTTTCTATTCCATTCTTAGCTGCATAACGCTGATGAGATCGCGCTTAACCGCCACCGACCGCACCGACGATTTCCAGCTTGTCATCCGCGTGTAACTGCACGTGGGCAAACTGACTACGTGGCACAATATCGCCATTACGCTCAATCGCAATGCGCTTGCCTGTCAGTTGCATCTGCTCGACCAACGCTTGCACACTCATGGCCTCTGCGGCAAGTTGCATGGCTTTACCATTGACGAAAATTTGCATGCTGCTTTTAAAGGTTTTATTAAACAAGCCGATATTCTACGAAAAATCAGCGGATTTGGCTTTCAGTTTTTACGTCACATGCTTTCAAGCCATCTTCAACACGTGTCATCCAACTTGGAGGAGTATGCGTTATTTTAAGCGTGAACATGGCACCATGTTTGCTTTAATGTTGTAGCGATACAAATATGCCTGAAGAATTTGACAAGTTTGGTCACTACGGCAAATTCCGCATTGCTGCAGAATGAACTTTTTGTTAATTTTGGCGCCACAAGCACGGCGAACACAATTCGTTGTTTTGTGTAATGAATATTGAGAATCCCAAAAGGAAGAGTAAAAATGCAAATCGTAGAATCCTACCAAGCCGTTTCATCACAACATTTTTTGATTGATGAAATTTACGCCCCCAGCCTCAACAATGCTGCTCCCAACGCTAAAGCGTTTGCCGAAGAACAGCAACACTTGAAAGCCATCAACGAGCTTCATCGCTTTTTGGAATCGAGTTGCGACTGCGTTTAATACGCAGGGCGTTTCAAACCGACCCCGCAACGGGTCACTGATTTTCAGGTTGGATGCTTGAATCCAATCTTGGGTTAGCCGGAAATATGTGAAAATTCACTTCGGGCGCCCTTTACCCAAAAATTGCGCAACGACTGCGATATAGAAGTCCCTGCGTTAAAGTACAAGTAAAGATGAGACAAATAAAAAAAGATGGCTTTTATCGCCATCTTTTTTTATTTTCAGCGGTTGATTCAAAAGCAGCAACTACCTGTAAGAGCGGTCACTGCTATCGTAAGAAACTGCAGACTATTCAACAGATAGCTGTGGACGACCAGCTTCTGGCCAATCTAAGTGGAAGAACTGACCACGTGGCTGATCTTTGCGCTCATAGGTATGTGCGCCAAAATAGTCACGCTGACCTTGCAACAGGTTGGCTGGCAAGTCAGCACTTCTGTAGCCATCATAGTAAGCCAATGCCGCCGCGAAGCCTTGTGCCGGAATGCCATTGGTCACGGCCAACGCAATCACTTTACGCCAGCCTGCCTGACCTTCGTTCATCGCATTGGTGAAGTATGGATCCAGCATCAGGTTTTTCAGGCGTGAGTTCAATGCATAAGCATCGGTGATTTTTTGCAGGAAGCGCGCACGGATGATACAACCGCCACGCCAGATCTGGGCAATTTCACCGAAGTTGAGTTTCCAGTTGTAAGCCACTTGCGCCTTATCAATCAGCTGGAAGCCTTGTGCGTAGGCGCAGATTTTGGAGCAATACAAGGCATTTTTGATCGCCTCAATGGTTGCAACTTTGTCTTTCTCTTGCACAATCACTGGACCTTTGAGGATCTTGCTGGCTTCAACACGCTCCTCTTTCAGGCTGGATAATGCACGCGCATAGACGGCAGCTGCAATCGCATTGGCGGGCGCCCCCAACTCGAGCGCATTGGCCGCCGTCCACTGGCCGGTGCCTTTTTGGCCTGCCGTATCGAGAATCTGGTCAACCAGGAAGCCTTTGCCAGCCGGATCTTTTTGCTGCAGGATATCGGCCGTAATTTCAATCAGGAAGCTGGACAGCTCACCTTTGTTCCACTCGGCAAACACCTTGCCGATTTCATCGGCCGGCATGCCCAGCAGATTTTTCATCAGCCAGTAGGCTTCGCAAATCAACTGCATATCGATGTACTCGATACCGTTGTGCACCATTTTTACATAGTGACCTGCACCGTCCGGGCCGATATATTCCGCGCAAGAGAACCCACCCTGAACTGGTTTGCCAGGTGCGCCACCTTCTAACGGGGCACCGGTCACAGGATCCACTTTGGCTGCAATATCGCGCCAGATGGGCTCCAGACTAGCCCAGGCCTTGCGTGTACCTGAAGGCATCAGCGATGGACCAAAACGGGCACCGGTTTCACCACCAGACACGCCGGAACCAATGAACTCAATGCCTTTGGCAGCAAGCTCTTTTTCGCGACGGATGGTGTCCGTCCACAGCGCATTGCCGCCATCAATAATAATGTCCCCTTGCTCCAGGAAAGGCAACAGGGCGTTAATGGTCACATCGGTCGCGCTCCCGGCTTTCACCAGCAACACAATTTTGCGTGGACGCTTGATGCTCAGTACAAAAGAGGCCAAATCAGCATGCCCCACCACACGTTCGTGTGAGGGCTCATTCTTTTTACACTCCTCGATGAAGTTCAGCATTTTTTTCGGGTCACGGTTATAGACCGCAATGGTATAGCCGTGATCAGCAATGTTAAGCGCCAGGTTTTGGCCCATCACTGCCAATCCTACCAATCCAATATCCGCATTTTTTATAGTCATAGTTCTCTCTAAACAATGGTTAATTTAGTTGAAAAAAAAGCACAGGCTTTTGGCCTGTGCTTGGACTAGGGTATGTATTGAATATCCCATGCAAGTTGTTTTGAGAATCGCAACTGGCATAACATTTTCAGCACCTTAGTTTTCTTTCGCTCAAGTGTTCCAGTCGGTTACTTGAGTACGTTACCGAACATCTGCAAGGTCAATTGATATCCAATGTTGACCAGCTGCGCATCGTAACGTTCCCCTTCATCGCGCATGAAGGCATGTTGTCCATTAAATTCATGCCAGGTGTAATGCAGTCCGGGCACCGCGGCAAAGCGGTTATACAGCTCTGCACGCTTATCTCCCGGGATATGAGGGTCTTGCTTGCCCCAGATCATAAGCAACTCGCCCTTGATTTCGCCGACACGGTCCATGCTGTGCTGACCAGGCTGGTTCGGGATAATGTTGGTGTGCAAATCGGTGGCATAGAAACAGGCCGTCGCTTTCACTTCTGGCTGCAAAGCTGCACGGAAAGCCAGGTGACCACCGATACAAAAACCGGCCGCACCCAAATTGCCGTCATACCAGGCTTGCTTGTTCAGATAGTCAATCATGGCGCGGTTATCCGTGTCGTAGGCCTGCACATCTTTGGCCATTTTGTCCGCATTGCCTTTGTCACGGCCAGCATCGTCATAGCCCAATACCGTGCCAATCGGATTCAACTCATGGAACACTTCAGGCACCAGCACGGCATAACCATGCCCTGCTAAAAAGCGCGCTGCGCGCTCAATCGGACCGGTCTGCTGAAAAATTTCAGAGTAAAACAAAACCGCAGGCACTTTGCCATCGTGTTTTGGACGATGAACATAAGTACGCATCACCCCGGTCGGGGTGTCCAAATCAACGATTTCGCTCGTAATCAGCATGATAAATCCTTAAACAATCAAAAAATACCGGCTATTCTAGCGCTGTTTGCATGGCTTTTCACAGATATTGTGCCAGGGCAAGCAGAATTTTTTGCAATTCCGGCTGACAAAGTCGAGGTAGCTTGCCTTCATCACCAACCATGGGAGTTTGTATGCGCCCCTCATTCAATCTTGTTTGCTTCATGCTCTTCAGCACGAGCGCTTTGGTGGCCCATGCCGAGCTCGACCATGAGCTGGTTTACCGACTGAAAGCCTCGGTGGTAAAAGTGCACAGCATGACGCAAACGGGCGGTCACGGCGTCGGCAGCGGCGTGGTTGTGGCGCCAGATACAGTGGCTACCAATTGCCATGTGCTGGCGAACAGCAGCGGCGTTAGCGTTTCCAAATTCGGTGATAGCGTCAGCCCGGTTGGCATGGTCGCGGACTGGAAACACGATATCTGCCTGTTGAAATTTCAATATCTGGAACTGCCGCCAGTCAAGCTGGGCACAACCGCCGCCTTACATTATGGTGATGCCGTCTTTTCCATCGGCTTTCCAGGTGGACCGCCCAAGCCACAAACCATCGCAGGCCATGTGAAAGCCTTGTACCCCTATGATGACAGCCTGATTGTGCGCACCGATGCCGCGTTTATCATGGGCGCCAGTGGCAGCCCGACCTTTAACCAGACAGGCGAACTGGTTGCTTTAAGCACGTTTAAAAGTCCCGGCAAACAGGCCTACTTTTATAGTGTGCCGGTCGAGTGGATACAAACGCTGCTTGGCAAACAAGCCAGCAACAGCATTCAGGCCGACGCCACTCCCTTTTGGGACTTACCGCTGAATGAGCGCCCATTCTGGATGCAAGTGGTGATTCCTTACCAAAACAGCGACTGGCCGGCCGTAGAGCAGATCGCGCGCACTTGGTTAAGCCAGCAAGCAGAGGCTGCAGAAGCACACTTTTATTTAGCCAGTGCGCTACATGGGCAAGGGCACCTCGCCGCAGCCCAACAAGCCTATTTACAGGCCACCACGCTGGAGCCGAACTATCTGGAGGCTTGGTCAGGACTGGCCTTGCTCGCTCAACAATCCGCGCAGCCAAGCTTGCAGGCAGAGGCTGAGCGCCACCTTCAACAGCTCGCCAGCCAAACTCAATAGCTTGGGCACACTCGCTGACCAAAAGCCATCCGGCCAAGCGCAAGCATGATCAACCCCAGAGGCTCTGCTAGAATAGCGTTTTTAATGTTTATCCGATTGCTCCGTCATGACCTCTCGCAACCAGCAACTGTTTGAAAAATCCCAGCAACTGATTCCAGGCGGCGTCAACTCGCCGGTACGTGCGTTTCGCAGTGTCGGTGGCACGCCCATCTTTTTCAAAAAGGGCCTCGGCTCCAAGCTCTGGGATGCGGATGGCAAGGAATACATTGACTACATCAACTCCTGGGGCCCCATGATTTTGGGACATGCCCACCCGGAAGTTGTTGCAGCCGTGCAGCAAGCGGCCGCCAACAGCCTGAGTTTCGGCGCGCCAACCGGCCTCGAGCTCGAAATGGCTGAATTAATTAATCAACTTGTGCCCAGTATGGAACAAGTACGCCTGGTCAGCAGCGGGACCGAAGCGACCATGAGCGCCATTCGCGTGGCCCGTGGCTTTACCAAGCGCAATAAAATCATCAAATTTGAAGGCTGTTACCACGGCCATGCCGATGCCTTGCTCGTGAAGGCTGGCTCCGGCTTGCTCACCTTTGGCGAACCCAGCTCCGCCGGTGTCCCGCCAGAAGTCGCTGCGCACACCCTGACGCTCGATTACAACAACTCGCAAATGCTCAAAGACACCTTTGCCAGCATGGGGGACGAGATTGCCTGCGTGATTCTGGAGCCGGTAGTCGGCAATATGAACCTGATTGTGCCTCACCGCGAGTTCTTAACCACTTTGCGTGAACTGTGCACTCAGCATGGCACGGTGCTGATTTTTGATGAAGTCATGACCGGCTTCCGCGTGGCACTGGGCGGTGCACAGGCACTATATGGCATTAGACCGGACATGACGACCCTGGGCAAAGTCATTGGAGGCGGCCTGCCCGTAGGCGCCTTTGGTGGCCGCAAAGACATCATGAGCGTACTGGCACCACTAGGGCCGGTTTACCAGGCCGGCACCCTATCAGGCAATCCCGTGGCAGTGACCGCCGGGCTGACCACCCTCAAACTGATCCAGGCACCCGGCTTTTATGAGGCACTGACGGCAAAAACAGCGCAGTTAATGGACGGCATGAAGCAGGCAGCACGCAAAGCGGGCGTCACCTTTAGCGCACAAAGCGTAGGCGGCATGTTTGGCCTCTATTTTAGCGCCAGCAACCCCACCAGCTACGCCGACATGATGCAGGCAGATAAAAATGCCTTTAATCACTTCTTCCACAGCATGCTGAACAGCGGCATTTATCTGGGGCCATCTGCATTTGAGGCGGGCTTTGTCTCGGCGGCACATACCGATGCCGATATCGCCCAAACCGTACAGGCGGCCGAACAAGCCTTTGCCAGCCTGTAAGCCAAGCGGTTGCGTGGCGATTACCTCTCAGGCTCGCCACGCAAACAAATCCCCACATCACCGACCATCCCGGATGACGCCCCCTGAGCGGCCTGACACCTTCTGGCAGGCCATCTATATAAAGACAATCCAATCGCAATCTCTGATCCACGGACTCGCCAGGAGTGCTCTATTCAGGGATAAACGGCCTCACAAGCGTGACAGATTCAACTGAGCCCACCATTTTAAAACCCTGCTAGCTCTCTGGTATTTGTGTAAATTAAAGCGCAATTAATTGGTAAATAAAAACCATTCTCAACTAAAAAATAAAATGCCTTTATCCGTTATTTAACGCAGGCTAAACAATTGAAATTGCTAAACTTTAACGGTATCATTGAAGGTTCCTCCAAATGTTTTGTAAGTGAAGAATCTGGCAATGGACATGCAGTCTGACAACAACCTGATGAGTGCTTCTCAAGATACCGCAACCGCCCGGGACGACCAATTCGGTTTAGCTCCGCAATCCCAGGGTTTATATGACAGACGCCACGAGAAAGATAGCTGTGGCGTGGGCTTTGTCGCCCATATTAAAGGCCAGAAAAGCCACGACATTGTCGCTAAAGGCCTGCAACTGCTGGACAACCTGACCCATCGCGGCGCGACCGGTTACGACCCTAAACTGGGTGACGGCGCGGGCTTGCTGATGCAGATGCCAGATACCTTTATGCGCGAAGAGGCTGCCAAGCTGGGCATGACCTTGCCAGCAGCCGGACAATACGCCGTCGGTCAGGCATTTCTGCCACAAAACGCAGACAACCGCGCGAAATGCGAAGCCATCTTTGCCAAAATCATTGCAGAAGAAAATCAAACCCTGCTGGGCTGGCGTGATGTGCCGGTCGACAACAGCAATATTGCCGACGCCGCCCGCGCGGTTGAGCCTGTGATGCGCCAGGTGTTTATTGCCAGCACCGTGACCGACAGCAACACCTTTGAACGCAAATGCTTTGTGATCCGCAAACGCATTGAACACGCGATTCGCGCACTAAACCTACAAGACAAGGCACAGTTTTACATGCCGTCCTTCTCTTCGCGCACCATCGTCTACAAAGGCATGCTGCTGGCTAATGAAGTGGGCGTGTACTACAAAGATTTGAGAGATGAGCGCGTGATTTCAGCGCTTGCACTGGTACACCAGCGTTTCTCTACCAACACCTTCCCAGCCTGGGATCTGGCCCACCCCTTCCGCATGATTGCACACAACGGTGAAATCAATACCGTTCAAGGCAACGTGAACTGGATGGCCGCCCGTCATGAGACCATGAAATCTGCGGTGCTGGGTGAAGACTTGGAAAAACTGTGGCCACTGATTGCAGAAGGCCAGTCCGACTCCGCCTGCTTTGATAACTGTCTTGAGCTGCTGGTGGCTGGTGGCTATAGCCTGCCACACGCCATGATGATGCTGATCCCGGAAGCCTGGGCAGGCAACCCATTAATGGACGAAGACCGCCGTGCGTTCTATGAATACCACGCGGCACTGATGGAGCCATGGGACGGCCCGGCTGCAGTCGCGTTTACCGATGGCAAAATGATTGGTGCCACGCTTGACCGTAATGGCTTGCGTCCAGCCCGCTACCTGGTGACCGAAGACGACATCGTCATGATGGCGTCTGAAATGGGCGTGATCACTTTCCCACAAGAAAAAATCGTTAAAAAATGGCGTTTGCAGCCAGGCAAAATGTTGCTGATCGACATGGAGCAAGGCCGCATTATCGACGACGAAGAAGTCAAAACTGAACTGGCACAAGCCAAACCTTATCGCCAGTGGATTGAACAGACCCGCTTCCATTTGACCGACTTGCCTGGCGTAGGCAATGGCGAAGTCAGCCTGAAAGCGGATTTGCTGGATACCCAACAAGCCTTTGGTTACTCTCAGGAAGACTTGAAGTTTGTCTTGCAACCCATGATAGACAACGGCGAAGAGGGCTCAGGCTCCATGGGGAACGACGCGGCCTTGCCCGTGCTGTCCAACAAAGCCAAGACGCTGTACAACTACTTTAAACAGTTGTTTGCACAAGTGACCAACCCGCCGATTGACCCGATCCGTGAAGAGCTGGTGATGTCACTGGTGACATTTATCGGCCCTAAACCCAACCTGTTGGCGATTGATGAGACCAACCCGCCATTGCGTTTGGAAAGCGGCCAGCCAGTGTTGAGCCTGGAAGGCCTGGAAAAACTCAAACAGATTGAGTCTTTGACCAAAGGCCAGTTCAAGTCCATCGTCCTTGACCTGACTTATGATGCCGCCTTAGGTAAAACCGGCATGAAACAGGCCCTGGACGTCTTGCACGACCAAGCCGAAAAAGCCGTGCATGACGGCTATAACGTACTGATCCTCTCGGACCGTGCCGTCTCAACGAACCGCATTGCCATTCCAGCCCTGCTGGCCTGCTCGGCCACGCATGAGTTTCTGGTCAAAGCCGGCTTGCGTACCAGCACCGGCCTGGTAATTGATACAGGCTCAGCCCGTGAAGTACACCATTTTGCCCTGCTGGCAGGCTATGGTGCGGAAGCTGTTTGCCCATGGCTGGTGTACGAAACCATCAAGACCATGACCGGCGATGTTGAAAAAGCCGGCAAAAACTTCGTCAAGGCGATCGGCAAAGGCTTGTACAAAGTCATGTCCAAAATGGGCATCTCGACCTACCAGTCTTACTGCGGCGCACAGATTTTTGAAGCGATCGGCCTCAATAGCCAGTTTGTGAATGACTATTTCACTGGCACGGTCAGCCAGATTGAAGGCATCGGTCTGGAGCAAGTTGCCGAAGAAACTGTACGCATGCACATGCAAGCATTTGGGAATGACCCCGTGCTCTCCAATGCGCTGGAAGCGGGCGGTGAGTACGCCTTCCGTGTACGCGGTGAAGAGCACTTGTGGACGCCGATGTCGATCAGCAAATTGCAGAACGCGACCCGGACTGGCAAATACGAAACTTACAAAGAGTACGCCGCACTGATCAACGATCAGACACGTCGCCACATGACCTTGCGCGGACTGTTTGAAATCAAACCTGCGGGTAAAGCGATCCCATTGGATCAGGTGGAATCGGCCAAAGAGATTGTTAAACGCTTTGCCACTGGCGCCATGTCTTTGGGCTCCATTTCAACCGAAGCGCACGCCACCTTGGCGATTGCCATGAACCGGATTGGCGGCAAGTCCAATACTGGCGAAGGCGGTGAAGACGTCAAACGCTTTATTCCGGTCCAAACAGAATCCAGCCTGGCCACCGTATTGGGCAGTGATTTGATTGAAGCAGATGTGCCAATGCAAGCGGGTGACTCTTTGCGCTCACGCATCAAGCAGGTAGCCTCTGGCCGCTTTGGCGTGACCGCCGAATACCTGAGCAGCGCTGACCAGATCCAGATCAAAATGGCACAAGGTGCCAAGCCTGGGGAAGGCGGTCAGTTGCCTGGCCATAAAGTGTCCCCCTACATTGCGAAACTGCGTTTCTCGGTGCCTGGCGTCGGCTTGATCTCTCCACCACCACATCACGACATTTACTCGATTGAAGATTTGGCGCAGCTGATTCATGACCTGAAAAACGCCAATCCAAAAGCCTCGATTTCGGTCAAACTGGTGTCAGAAACCGGCATCGGTACCGTGGCAGCGGGTGTGGCCAAGGCCAAGTCTGATCACATCGTGGTCGCTGGTCATGACGGCGGGACAGGTGCCTCACCAATTTCTTCGATCAAACACGCAGGCACGCCATGGGAGCTTGGCCTGGCTGAAACCCAGCAGACGCTGGTACTCAACCAGTTACGTGGTCGCGTGGTGCTGCAAGTCGATGGCCAGATGAAAACCGGCCGTGACGTGCTGATCGGTGCCCTGCTGGGTGCGGACGAATTTGGCTTTGCCACCGCACCGCTGGTGGTTGAAGGCTGTATCATGATGCGTAAGTGCCACTTGAACACTTGCCCGGTCGGTGTTGCCACCCAAGATCCAGAACTGCGTAAGAAGTTTACTGGCCAGCCTGAGCATGTCGTAAATTACTTCTTCTTTGTCGCTGAAGAAGTGCGTGAACTGATGGCCAGCATGGGCATTGCCAAGTTTGATGACTTGATTGGCCGTGCCGATTTGCTGGACATGAAAGCCGGCATCGAGCACTGGAAGATCAATGGCCTGGACTTCAGCAAAGTGTTCCACTTGCCAGACATGCCAGCCAGTGTGGCACGCAAAAACAATGACGTGCAAGATCACGGCATCGCCAAAGCATTGGATAACCAATTGATCGCATTGGCTAAACCGGCGTTGGAAAAAGGCGAAAAAGTCACGCTTGAGTTGCCAATTGTGAACACTAACCGTACAGCAGGTACCATGCTGTCACACGAAGTGGCGAGCCGTTATGGCAACGCCGGACTGCCTGACGGTACCATCCACGTCAAATTCACTGGCACCTCCGGTCAGAGTTTTGCGGCATTCCTGGCCAAGGGCATTACCTTTGAGCTGACAGGTGAAGGCAACGACTACGTGGGTAAAGGCCTGTGTGGTGGTCAAATCATTATCAAACCACCCGCAACATTCCGTGGCTTGTCCTATGAAAACATCATCGTTGGTAACACCGTGATGTACGGTGCGACCACAGGCAGCAGCTTCTTGAGCGGTGTGGCGGGTGAGCGCTTCTGCGTACGTAACTCAGGCGCAACTGCCGTGGTTGAAGGCGTAGGCAACCATGGTTGCGAATACATGACTGGCGGGACCGTGGTGGTACTGGGTCAGACCGGCCAGAACTTTGCAGCCGGGATGAGTGGCGGCATTGCCTATGTCTACGACATTGACGGCCAGTTTGCCAAACGCTGCAATATGAGCATGGTGTCACTGGAAAAAGTCGAAGCGGCGGAAGCAGATGTTGGCAAAGTACAACACCTAGGCCAGCCAGACGAAGTGATTCTTAAAGGCTTGATCGAGCAGCACCTGGCGTTGACAGGCAGCCCTCGAGCAAAAGAACTGTTGGCCGACTGGTCAGCCGCGCGTGCAAAATTTGTTAAAGTATTCCCGAACGAATACAAACGCGCACTGACCGAAATGGCTGCAGCCTCCGCCAAGCAAGCCGCATAATCGTTTTTGTTAATTGAATGCCCCGCGTGATTGGCGGGGCTGTTTAAAGTTGTGTCTGTCACGAGCAACTGGGAAGAGATGATTTCACATGGGTAAAGTCACAGGTTTTATGGAATTTGACCGACTGGCAGAAGAAAATCTGCCCGTTCAGGATCGCGTCAAGAACTACAAAGAGTTCGTCCTGCATTTGACAGACGACCAGGCCAAACAGCAAGGGGCACGCTGCATGGATTGCGGCATTCCATTTTGCACCACCGGCTGTCCAATCAATAACATCATTCCTGACTGGAATGACCTGGTCTATCATCAGGACTGGCGCAGCGCGATTGATGTGTTGCATTCCACCAACAACTTCCCGGACTTTACTGGCCGTATCTGCCCCGCCCCTTGCGAGGCAGCCTGCACCTTGAACATTAATAACGACGCCGTCGGGATTAAGTCCATCGAGCACGCCATCATCGACAAAGCTTGGGAAAACGGTTGGGTCACACCACAAATCAACCCGAACAAAACTGGCAAAACAGTGGCGATTGTGGGGTCTGGCCCCGCAGGCCTCGCCGCAGCACAACAACTTGCTCGCGCGGGCCATGCCGTGACCGTGTTTGAAAAAAATGACCGTATCGGCGGCTTGCTGCGCTATGGCATTCCTGACTTCAAACTGGATAAAGCAAACATTGACCGCCGGATGGCGCAGATGGAAGCCGAAGGCGTGACCTTCAAGGTGAATCAGCATGTCGGTGAAAATGTCAGCGCGGCCGATCTGGAGCGTGACTTTGATGCCGTCATCCTGGCAGGTGGCGCAGAACAGCCACGCGACCTGCCCGTGACAGGTCGTGAACTCGATGGTGTTCATTTCGCCATGGACTTCCTGACCCCTAACAACAAAATGGTGGCCGGCGACAACGTCCCTAACCAGATTAAAGCCACCGGCAAACATGTGGTGGTCATCGGCGGTGGCGATACCGGTTCTGACTGTGTCGGCACCTCCAACCGCCATGGGGCAGCCAGCATCACCCAGTTCGAGTTGATGCCTCAACCGCCTGAAAAAGAAGACAAATTTATGGTGTGGCCAAACTGGCCACTCAAAATGCGTACTTCAAGCTCGCATGAAGAAGGCGCGAATCGTGACTGGTCGATCACAACCAAAGAGCTGATCGGCGAGAACGGCAAAGTGAAAGCGCTAAAAGGTGCACGTGTTGAATGGAAAGACGGCAAAATGTCTGAAATTCCAGGTTCAGAGTTCACCATTCCAGCCGATCTGGTATTTTTGGCCATGGGCTTTGTCTCACCGGTACAAAAAGTGCTGGATGCATTTGGCGTGGAAAAAGACAACCGCGGCAATGCCAAAGCCACGACCGATGGCGAAGGCTGTTACAAAACCAGCAAGGCCAAAGTCTTTGCTGCCGGTGACATCCGTCGCGGCCAGTCCCTGGTGGTCTGGGCGATTCGTGAAGGCCGTCAGTGCGCACGCGAAGTCGATGCGTTCCTGATGGGCAGCTCTACTCTGCCACGCTAGTCAAGGTTGCCGTGAGACGCAAAACGCCGATGGTTTTCATCGGCGTTTTTATTTGTCATATCGCAAAAAAACCGCATTCTTTCAGGTGAAACAACGGCTTGGCCTTTATAATCATGCTTTCAGCTGATGTGCATACAACCACAGCAGCACAGGCAACCGAAACCAGAGCAAATGACCACTCTTCAAAATGACACCTTTCTGCGCGCCCTGTTGCGCCAGCCTACTGAATATACCCCGGTGTGGATGATGCGCCAGGCAGGCCGCTACCTGCCTGAATACCGCGAAAGCCGCAAAACCGCGGGCAGCTTTATGCAACTGTGCCAGAGCCCGGCCTTTGCCACCGAAGTGACCCTGCAACCACTGGACCGCTATCCCCAACTGGATGCGGCCATTCTGTTCAGCGACATATTGACCGTCCCTGACGCCATGGGACTGGGCTTGTATTTTGAAGAAGGGGAAGGCCCCAAGTTTGAGCGGACTTTACAAGAAGAGGCAGACATCCTCAAACTAGAAGTGCCTGACATGGCCAAACTGCAATATGTGTTTGATGCTGTCAGCAGTATCCGTCAAGCCCTGAATGGCCGCGTCCCTTTGATCGGTTTTTCAGGCAGTCCATGGACACTGGCCACCTACATGGTGGAAGGCAAAGGCGGCACCGACTTTTTGAATACCAAAAAAATGGGCTATGCCAGACCCGAATTACTGCACCGCATTCTGGAGATTACGGCGCAAACGGTGACGCAATACCTCAATGCACAGATTGCAGCCGGTGCACAGGCGGTGATGATTTTTGACTCTTGGGGGGGGGCCTTATCGCATCAAGGCTATCAGGAATTTTCACTGCAATACATGCAGAAAATTGTCGCTGGCCTCACTAAAACCGCAGAAGGCAAACCAGTGCCCAGCATCGTGTTTACCAAAGGCGGCGGGTTGTGGCTGGAGTCACAGGCGGCTATTGGTGCCGATGCCCTAGGATTAGACTGGAGCGTGGATCTCGGCCAGGCACGGGCACGCGTGGGTAACAAGGTTGCCTTGCAAGGCAATATGGACCCGGCGATCCTGTTGAGCTCTCCTGCCGCCATCGAAAAAGAAGTCGCACAGATTCTGGCCAGCTACGGTCATGGTCACGGCCATGTCTTTAACCTGGGCCATGGCATCACGCAATGGACCCCCCCGGAGCATGCGGCCTGCATGCTGGAAACCCTACGCAAGCTCAGTCCACAGTATCACGTGTAAAGGCCGTCACCGCACGAGCTTATTGCGGCCAGACTGTGCTGTGATGAGCTCACGAGGCCTTGTTTGGGCGAGGCAAAAACGTGAGACTTGCGCGGGACTGAATCGCCACAAATAGTGATCTCGCACAGTGGCGATCGGCGCGATACCGGCCAGCATAGGCAAATGGCTGGCGTTACCAGGGTCGCCCGCCACCCAAACGGCCTGCCGCGGCCCTAGCTGGCAAACGTGTTGTGTCAACACACTTTCGGTTAACAACTGGTTTACCGCTGTTTGCGGGTCAAAATGCTTGGCCTCTATCAGCTCTTTTTCCCAACTGTCGTCCAACACCTCATACTCAGCAGTGCGCCAGTCAGCCACCATCCAGGCGGGATGCGATAACCGCAGATAAAACATCAAGTCAAACTGGTATTTATTGAGCAGAATCAATTGATCCTGTTTGCTAACCAAGGGCTGGACCTTGGTTGCCAGCAGGAAAGAAGCTGTTTTTTGCGCGTGCTGAATCACCATACCCATGGCTATCACACAGGTCACGGCCGCCGCCAAAAATGTGACCCACAAACGCTTGGGGAAGCGGTGCTGCCAGGCTTGCCGCATACCCATGGCTGTCAAGACCGCTATCGCCGGCAAAACTGGCATGATGTAGCCCAGTGGTTTGGAAACCGGGATCGAAAAAAATAGTAGGATCAATGCCAGCCAACCTACCATCAGCCAGGCCACATCCTGCTGCCGTGAACTCCAGCGCTGGACTTCGTGCTTGCGCAAGCGGGTCAACCACAGAGAAGCGGGCAAGGTCAGCGCCAATAGCACGGGCAGATAAAACCAGAACGGCTGCTGATTGTTAAAGTGCGTGCCGGTAAAGCGCTGCACATGGTGATGAATAAAAAAGTACTCCAGAAAGCCCTTAAACTGCGATTCCATGCATAAAAACCAGGGACTGGCCATCAGAAAAAACAATACCAGCGCTGGCCACCATAAGAAATACTTGAGAGACGCAAGACGGCGACTCACCAGCAGCCAGCCACCAACGACCAGCACTGGCAAGACCATGCCAATCAGGCCCTTGGCCAGAACGCCTCCAGCAGCAAACACCATCGCTATATACAGATATTTCCGCTCCGGCTGGCCTTGTTCAATACTCCAGGTAAATTCTGCCGCCAGTATGATCGTCATGGCAATCATGCTGGCAACCAACATATCCAGATTGGCAAACTGGGCACTGGCAAAAAAGAATGGCTGCGTCACGAGCGCGACAAAAGCCAGTACCGCAGTTTTTTTGTCCAGATGCCTGGCTGTAAACCAATACAGCGCGATCGCCATCAATAAGGCAGCCAGCAAGGAGGCCAGCCTGCTAGCAAGCAGCGAAGGGCCAAACAGCTTGAAACTGGCCGCCGTGATCCAGTAAAACAAAGGCGGTTTATGAAAATATGGCAAGCCATCCAAATGAGGAATCGCCCAGTTTCCAGAGGTCAACATCTCCCAGGCAATGCCGACATAGCGGCCTTCATCCGGCAGAGTAAGTGGCCGACAAACGGCGGCTATGCCCAACCAAAGCAGGGTGACCGCTAACCACAGAAAGTGACTCAAATGACTGTTTTGTTTTATTTGTACTGGCGACATGCCTATCCGCTTGTGATTGATGAACGACTGAATGGCGAGTCAGGATTCATCACACGCTGATAGGCGCCATGTTGATTCCCGACATCCAGCACTCACCAGCAAGGCATATGCCAAATAAAATCACATTTACAATCAACCACCTATAATCAAAACCAATTTACTCTGTGCATTTTTTGCAGGGCTATAAATGCGTTTAATCAGCTGGGTGCACTTTTTGCAGTGCGCTTGGGCACCATCAGCCGAAAAAGGAAAATAAAAAAGCCTGCAATCGCAGGCTTTTTTCAGGCAATCCTCTTTCTACTTCAGAGACATGCGCGACATGGTCTCGTCTTTATCTTTCCATTGATGTTTGAGTGCCCCAAGCACATGCACGATAAATGCAGCCAGCATCAGGTTGGCAAATAACTCGTGAGACTCTTTAAACACATCGCGCAAATCGGCATTATCCAGCCCGCCGAACACCTCCAACCCAAACCACTTCAAGCCGAACTTGCTGTAAAGCGTCATGAGTACGCCGCTCAATGGGATCAAGACCATCAGCAAATACAGCATGTGATGCACGGCTGTCGCCAACTTACGCTCCAGCGCTGAATAGCTGGCCAGCATGGCAGGCGGGGTATGTGTCACACGCCAGTAGACGCGGAAAATCACCAGCCAGAGCAAGGTAAAGCCGATGGACTTGTGCAGATTAAAATACAGGGTCCGGGCTGTGGCCGGCTCATCCATCTGCCAGGTGACGATCCCCAGATCGAACAGATCAAAGGCCGTTTGTTTTGGCCCGTCTTTTGGCAACTCGCCCATGTACCAGCCCAGGGCAAACATGCCAATAATGACCAGTGCGATGAGCCAGTGCAGAATAATCGCCACCTTGGTATAACGCTGGGTTGAACTCATTGAATCTCCTTTGTTGATGGATGTGACCAGCCTGTGACAGTGGTCACTATGACTGCATGCATGAATTGTTTATGATGCATGAATCATTCATGGGTAAGCCGTCATGTTATCAAAAATCAACCGCTTTGGTGTGCGTCTTGTATACGTATTTGTAACGCTGTGTAGCCAGGCCTGGGCCGACGACTTTGAATTTAAACAGGTGGCGGACGGCATCTATGTGCACCATGGCAAGCATCTGGATATTGATGATGGCTATCAGGGCGACATCTGCAATCTGGGCGTCATTATTGGCCAAGAGGCCATTGCCGTGATTGACAGTGGCGGCAGCAAACATACCGGTGACCAATTACTCGCCGCCATTCGCCGCATCAGCCCCTTGCCTATCCGATATGTCATCAATACCCATGTCCATCCAGACCACACCTATGGCAACGCCGCTTTTCAAAATGGCACTACCCACTTTGTCGGTCACGAAAAGCTGGCCACCAACATGCTGCTGCGCAAGGAGCAATATGAAAAACTGAATGCGCGCCTACTGGGGGCTGACGGTGCGGCAAGCCCGACCATCCCCCCGGATACCCTTGTGCATGCTGAGCAGACGCTGGACCTGGGGCACCGCATCCTGCAACTACAAGCGCGCAAGGTGGCCCACACCCATACTGACCTCACTATTCTAGACACGCAAACCAATACCCTGTTTGCGGGCGACTTGCTGTTTGCGCAACGGACGCCAGTGGTAGAAGGCGACCTCAAAGGCTTGATCGCCGTGCTGGAGCAAATCAACCAGCAACCATACTCGCTCATCGTCCCCGGCCATGGGCTAGAGAGCAGCGACCAGAAAACCATCATTGGAAATGCGTTGCGCTACCTCAACCTGTTATTAAGTGATATCAGAAACAGCATCAAAAAAGGCATCAGCATGGAACAAACCATGGACACTGCAGCCGCCTCTGAGCATGACAACTGGGTATTGTTCGACATCGCCAACCGGCGCAATGTCAATGTGGTTTACCCGCAACTTGAATGGGAATAAGTCAGGCTACAAAAACCGCTTTGCCAGCCGAGCTTGTTGCTTCAAACCCAGGTTCACCAGCCTGGGCACCACGCCATTGAGCCAGGCGAAGAAGCTTTGCGGTTGCCCGATAAATAATTCTTGCTGGTCTTTGAGCAGCGCCTGGATGATTTTATCCGCAACAAATGGCGGCTCATCAATGGCTTGGCCGGACGCTTGCCACATGGCATTGGTGCGGTCGTCATTCATGGGGGTGGCAATAGCGCGTGGCGCGATATAGGTGACCCCGATGTTGCTATCGATGAGCTCGCGTCGCAAGGCCTGGCTAAAGCCATGAATGGCAAACTTGCTGGCGCAGTAGGTGGCAAAATGCGGGAACCCCAGCGAACCAAAAATAGAGCCGACAAATGCCAGATGCCCGCGGCCGCGCTGGCTAAAATAGGTGACAAATTCACGGCTTAATACCAAGGTCGCCGTGACATTGGTATGAATCATGTTGTCAATGTTCACTTCGGCCTGCTTGGCAAACTCGGTGAACTCAATGATGCCAGCATTATTAATCAGCAAATCGACATGCCCCATCTCGCGCAAAGACTGCGTGAGCACTTGACTGGCCATATTCGGCTGCGCCAGATCGGCAACCATAATGTGCGCCTTGCCACCCTGACTGGTAATTCTTTTTTGCAAGACATGCAGCTTGACCGGATCTCGGCCAACGAGTCCGACGACGGCCCCTCTTGCACTCAACGCAAGCGCAAGCACCGAACCGAGGCCGCCGGTTGCACCGGTCAATACCACATGTAAATTACGCAACTCCATGACTGATGGCTCCTAAGCTGCCTGGTGCAGCGTGTGAATAATCGCCGCTTGTGCCGCGACATGTTTAAAGATCTCACCATACAAGCGGTAAAACCGTTTGGCCGCATGAATGATCGCTTGCTGGTCTTCTACGTTGGTCACTTGATTCATGAGACTTTCGTAGAAAGTGACATGGCTAATATCCAGCGACCCATGCGAAAACAGGTAGCTAAAGGCTTTTTTGGGCAACTGCAGGGCCTGCATGATTTTTTCGCCGGCCTGGGTGGCCACCGCTGTGCTGGTGCCTTCAAGCACTAACACCATGCCAAAAAAGCCCAGTGGATTCACGCGGTGTATCATGTCGTAGGCATAAGCCACCATCACCTCGGTTGCATGGCAAGCGGCATCTTGCTCGGTTGCACTGTGACGCACAGACTCCTTGTCACCACCGCAGGCTTCAATATCATTCAGCACCCATTCCTGATGCCCCATTTCTTCTTCGATATATTCACCAATCGCGGTCCGCAACCATTCATACTCACCGCTCAACCGGCCGCCGCAGGCCATCAGTAACGGCGTGGTGTGTTTGACGTGATGATAGGCTTGCGTCAGGAAAGCACGATAGGTTTCCAGGGTGATGTTGCCCTGTGCGCCTTGTTGGATCAAGGGCAAAGTCATTAAGGTGTTGCGCTCCGGCTCAGTGGCGCTCAATAATTGCTGATAAAAACTCATGCGGAAATTCCTTCATAAAGGGCGTTGATTTCTGCGGCATACGCGGCAGAAATCACATCGCGTTTTAAACGGCCATTGGCCGTCAGTTGTCCGTTTTGTGGGGTAAAGGGCTGCTTGGCATATATCACATCGCCCACTTGCGCATAATCAGGCAAGCCCTGATTCGCCCGTGCAATGCCTTGCGCCACTTGCGCCTGACTTGCCTGTGGTGCAAGCACCACCACCGCCACGTTATACGGCCTCGCTTCTCCAAACACACAAGCCTGTAACAATCCGGCCTGCTGAATCAATGTCGTTTCGACCCACTCTGGCGACACGTTGCGCCCGAATGAAGTAATAAACAGATTTTTTTTGCGGCCAGACAGGATCCAGTGACCTTCGGCATCCTGGTAGGCCAAATCGCCGGTCGGCAAGTAACCGTCCACATCAAGCGCTGGTTCAGTGATCGTCCCATCTGCCGCCATATACCCAGCGTAAATGGCTCCTTTGACCCACAACTCGCCATGGCTATCCACGCGCAATTGCACGTGCGGCAAGGGCTGACCAATACTGCCGGGCTGATTGCCCAGTGGGGTATTCAGTGTGACCACCGAGGCACATTCGGACAAGCCATAGCCTTCGTATACCGGCAACCCCAGTGCATGTGCCTGTAACAGCAGCGCTGGCGCCACCTTGGCGCCCCCCACTGCGACAAAGCGCAACTGAGCCAGGGCCGACTGACCGGCTTGCAGGCAAGCCACCAGCGCACGCAACAACTCTGGAATCAAAATGGCCGTGGTGGCCTGGCTGGCTTGCAGGCCATGGTAGAGCTTGAAGATATCAAACTGGCTACCGCTAAAGCCAACGGCCTCGCAGCTGTAGACCACGACGGTGGTGCCAGAGATCAGGCTGGCATAAACGCCGGCGACATTTTCCAACAAGGTCGCCAGTGGCAACACACAAAAATGGCAGTCATCGTGGCCCGGTTTGACCAGTGCCCGAATCGAACTGGCAACTTGCCACATGTGGTCTTCGCTCAGGCAAACACCTTTGGGCGCGCCGGTCGTGCCAGAGGTATAAGTAATTTTGGCCACAGGCGCCGCCCTGTCATGCGCCTGCACGCGAAGCACCGTGACCATTTTGTCGGCCACCTGCCATTCAGCAACTAGCGTAGCCTCGGGGAACAGGCCTAGCCAGACTGCGGGCGCATCGGTCAACACCAGGCTGACGCCTGCATCCAGAATGGCATGCTGCTTTTGCGTCGCAGAGAAAAAGGCGGGCACCGGTACATGGGTCCAGCCCGCCGCCAGTATCGCCAGATCCAGCACGATCCAGGCCGGGCTATTATCAAGCGCCAAGGCGACACTGGCTTGCGGTGTCAACGTCATCAACGCCGAAGACACGCGCGTGATTTCTTTGGCAAGGGCAGCATAGCTCAGTTGCGTCTGTGCGCCCTGTAAGGCAATCTGCTCGGGAACTTGAGCCGCCTGCGCTTGAATTTCGTTCAATATCATGATCGGGGCTTATAAAGGATCAGCCACACCACGAATCGCCACAATTTGCGGGATATGTTTGTAGTAGCTGCCCCATTTTGCACGTTCTTGCGCGTCCAGACGATCAGGATTCGCCGCCGCTAATGGATATAAGTCTCGCCCGCCCTTGATCAGGCCATTTTGCAAACTGTGATGTGCGGTCGCAACGCCCCAAGGTAAATTCATACTCAGGCTATGTTGAATCACATGCGCAATCAGCACGCCGGCATTACGCGGATTGGCCACCGCCAGGTTACCAAAATAGGTGATTTCCTCACGTGCAATGTCGCGGCCAAGCTGGCGCGACATCAACTGCTCAATCGGCTCATCAATATACTGCTCGAGAAACAGACGGCCATAGGCGGCATGATGCAAACCAAAGGCGGCCATCAGCACACCACTGGCATCCCGCAAGGCCACCAGTTGCGGCATAAACTGGCTGACTTCTGCACCATAAATCTGTTTAAACACCGCAGCAATAAAGGCCTCCACCTCCTGACGGCATGGGGCCCCCTGCTCGACCAGGTGTCCGGTAATTTCATTGACCTGATAACGCTTGGCCTGGGCAAAGTCTCTCAGCTCATAGGCAGAGGCCGCGTGATAAAATGCTGTGTTTGGTTCTGAATGTAACATGTCAACCGTCTCGCAAAGAATGCTCTTGGGCTTTCATTTGCAATCCTTATGCCAGATCAATTTATACTTATAAATCATCATCTTAATCAAAAGCCACCCCGCGAACCCCTGCATATTTTGCAGACTATTAAAGGCTGTGTATTCAGCTTCTGCACATTTTGCACAGGCTGATCGTCTATGAGCTGGCGCAGCCCTGTCAAGGATACAGTGTTTTCCCAATGCAAATCAGTCGTTTATCTTAGTATTAACGACGTGTACGGGAATGTGGCACACGGTTTGCATTTCATGTCCACGTTTTTGAAAACAAGAGACGCACGTCCAGCCCATCGTGCGAAGATGGATAAAAACAGGCATACACACTAAGCGATGAATACTCAAACAATAACGCAACCCTGGTTACCTGAACCGACCTTGGCCATGCTGTGGAAAGCGTGGCTGCTCTCCGCCATGGTGATTGTCTGGCTGGCCAATGGCACAAGCATAGATCTCTATCTGGCCGACCAGCACTTTGACTTTGCTCAACAGGCCTTTAGCCAAAAGCATGCTTTTTTTTACGAAACCATCATGCATGAATATGCCAAGCATCTGCTGACCTTGCTCTGGCTCACCCTGTTGTTGATCAGCAGTGTGCCGGAACGCTGGGTCGGCAAGCGGCTGACTGCCTCCATGCGCTATAAATTACGCTGGATTCTTTTTTTGGCCTTGCTCAATGCGCTGCTGGTCTCTGGCCTCAAAAATCAAATGCCGCATGCTTGCCCCTGGGATGTCGTGCGTTATGGCGGCGAGCTACAGTGGGCGCCTACATTCAGCAGCCATGCCGGGATTGAAGAGGGACACTGCTTTCCAGCCGGACATACCACCAGTGGCGTCTGGCTGTCGGCGCTCTGTTTGTTGTGGCTGCCGCACGCCCCGCGTAAAGCTCTGCTGGTGGCGCTATCTGGCCTGGCCGTCGGCTTAATGCTGGGTTGGGCGCAACAAGTCAGAGGCGCCCACTTTTTATCGCATACCCTGACATCGCTTTGGCTGATGTGCAGTTGGCTATTGCTGGTCCTTACTTATACCAAGAGTCGTATTGAATGAAACTATTTGCAAACCTCAAGCGTGCTTTGTACGTACTGTTTACCCCCCAAATCTGCCTGATTTGGGCCGTCAGCCTGTGGTTGATGCTGACCAGCAACCATGCGCTGTTTAGCCATATCCTGAATCTCTACCCCTGGAACGCAGAAAATGCAGGCTTTATTATCAGCTTGAGCCTGTTTTTCACGTTTAGCATTACCTGGTGGCTCATGCTGTTGAGCCATGGCAAATCTGCTCGCTGGGTGTTGGCGGTGATTGTGTTGTCTGCCGCCTGGGCCGCGTTTTATATGGATGAATTCGGCGTGATTATTGACCATGTCATGCTGGACAACGCCGTCAAAACAGATGCACGTGAAGTCATGGGACTGTTATCGTGGGGCTTTTTCATCAAAATGCTGTTGCTGGGTGTGATACCGGCACTGGTATTGATCAAAGCCGTGCCTGCCCGTTTTTTTGTGCGGGATGCGCTTAGCATTCGCCTCAAACAGATCGGCCTGTTGATGTTGGGCATGGTCCTGGTAGTGATCCCCTGTAGTGCAGATTACGCGACCTTTATCCGCGAACACAAACTGGTACGCATGTATGCCAACCCCACCTTCTTTCATTACTCGCTGGTGAAGTGGGCCTCGAAAAAAGTGTTTACCCGCAGTATTACCGGCTTGCAGAAAACCGCGGTAGATGCGGTCAATGTAGGGGAGCCGCGTCACCATGAACTGATTATTATGGTGGTCGGTGAAACCGCCAGATTCGATCGCTTTTCATTGAACGGCTACCATAGGCTGACCAATCCCAGACTGAGCAAGGAAACCGTACTGAGCTTTAAGCAGGTGACCTCTTGCGGGACGTCCACCGCAGTTTCCGTACCGTGTATGTTTTCTTTGCTGACGCGCAAGCAATATGACGAGGAGAAAGCCTTGCATATGGAAAATGCACTGGACGTCCTGCAAGCGCATGGCGTAAGCGTACTTTGGCGTGACAATAACTCGGATTCAAAAGGGGTGGCGCTGCGCGTACCGTATGAGGATTTCAAATCACCAATACACAACCCGGTCTGCAGTGATAACGAGTGCCGTGACATTGGCATGCTGAGCGGCCTGGACAAATTTGTCGCAAAAAACAAAGACAAGGATATTCTGATCGTGCTGCATCAGATGGGTAATCACGGGCCGGAGTATTACCGTCGCTATCCCGATGAATTCAAACGGTTTACGCCCGTGTGTAAAACCGGTCGCCTGTCGGAATGTACACAAGAAGAAATTGACAACTCTTACGACAATGCCATTTTATACACCGATTATTTCTTATCTGAAGTGATTCAGTTTCTGAAAAAATATGACGACCAGCGTGAAACAGCAATGCTCTATGTCTCTGACCATGGTGAGTCATTAGGCGAACACGGGATTTACCTGCATGCGGCGCCCTACATGATTGCGCCGCAGCAGCAAACACATGTGCCGGCCATTTTGTGGCTGGGGCAGCATTTTGACTATCAGCTGTCGCAAGTGACCCCTTATGAAAACTATCCACTCAGCCACGACGATTTGTTCTGCACACTGCTCACCGCCTACGAGCTGAAATCAGAAGTGTGTCATGCCGAATTTAGCTGGTTGGCACAAAACCGTGAATTGATCGAGGAACAAAGAAAGCACCTGATCCCACAACCGGGGCAAGCTGCCATCCCGGCAAACTAATTCGTATCACACCTGATCGTGGGCGCATCCGCGCTCACTTTGCCGGAGGACAGCCACAACACGGGTTTGACACGCTCATCCACATGGCAGGCATCAATGTAGCCGACGGCGCCATCGGTTTCAGCCACGTAACGGATCATCGCTTCTTCGGATTGCACCGTGTATGGCGGCTGCACTCCGTGGAAGTAGAGCCCGTTCCAATAGTTGATTTGTGAGCGCGGCGTACTATGCAATATCCATTGTGAAAACTTGAGCCGCAGTGGGTGCTCACTGTGCAGATTGACAGGATGCAGCGCCTGCCCATGCTCGGCATACAGTTTCTTGCGCCAGAAAATCAGGCCCAGCTCATCGGCATGGATGCTGGGGGCCAGCCCCGCTTGTGCAGGCACAATCACGGCAATAGGCCGGTTGTCGTCTGCCGCCTGTACGCTTGCCGCCATGAGCATCAGCATGCTCAGCAGACTGACGAGTCTACGCAGGCGATGATGTCTTTGCTGTAACAACATTAAAACATCACCGCAAAAGAGGTTACAAACCCGCGCGGCACATCGCTGTACTCCCCGCTGCCCCCAATAAACTCAAACTTGAGCAACTGGTTGGGTTTGACGCGCTTGGTCATGCCTAATACCCAGCGGTCTGCATTTTTGCTTTCCACTTCATGCAGCGTTTCCAGGCGGGTGATCCAAAACCACTCCTGACCTAGCGCATAGGCACTCTGCACGTAGCCGCCGCTGCCACCGTCATCGCCCGCCGTGGTTCTGCGCTCATACACTTCACCGCTAAACTCCCAGCGGTTGAGTTCAAGCAAAAAATCCAGGCCAAAGACATGATACGTGGGTGAGCCCGCATAGTTTTTCTGATAGCTCATCACATTGAGGCCCAAAGTATTTAAACCAGCATTGGCGCCGGTCAGGCCTAAAATGTTGTTGAAGGCGACGCGGGCTCCCATGACATCACGAAAGATGATTTCGTCGCCATCCTGATGCTGATCCTTGAGGGCTTCTGCATATACCTGATACTCAAGATCTACTTGCTTGACCGGCAAACTGCCAAACAACATGGCACCGTTGATGCCATAAGGGAACATGCGGCGCGTGACCAAGGGCCGGCTGGCGGTCCATACCAGCGGCGGCGCATGCAGTTGGTTCCAGCGTCCGGCAGGGGTTAGAAAACGTCCCAGCCTGACATTGGCTTTGTCATTCAGGTTGTAATCAAAATAAAAACGCTCGAGGTCAACGTAGCTTTTTTTGGTATTGACACCCTGATGATGGTCGTAAGAAAGCGGGTCTTCCAGCTCCAGCTCGCTAAAAAACTTGACGCGGCCCCCTTGGTCCCAAGTGGTGATCATACTGATTTGATTCAGCGTAAACTGGGTGGATTGCGTGCGAGGGACGCGAATGTCAGCACTGGTGTAGCCCCCCACATGAAACGCATTCCAGAATGCATCCAGGTCTTCGGCGGCCACCGGCTTGCATAGCATACTCAGGCTGATTACACTGAGCATGACTCGAATACTGAGCACAACCCGACTGAAGCTGTTTAACATATCTGACCCATGATGATCGTCCCGGCTAAAACCATTTGATGCGTATTTTCTCACATCTGCCGCGCTTGCAAACGCCACTCACCATCCGCAAAATGCTTTTAATTGTATTTTTGCTGGCGGGCCTGTTGCCGGCACTCATGGTTAGCCTGATCAGTTTTTACCAGGCAAGGCAGGCGCTACGCGTAGAAATCAAGCACGACCTGCAAACCACCGGTAAAGCAGTTGCCGAGCACGTCGACCGGGTGTTGAACGAACGTGTACAGAACGTCCGCAGCTGGAGCCAGCTTGGCATCATGCAAGACTTGCTCATAGAAGACATTGATAAACGCTTGTCGATGTTTTTGGCCGAGACGCGTAAAAGCTACGCCGAGCAATACCTCAGCCTGGATGTCATTAACCTCAAAGGGCATGTCGCGGCTTCCAGTGAGCCCGCACATATTGGCCAGCCCCTGGCAATTCCGCCTGAATGGATGCGGTTCCAGGATGATGACCAGGTAATCACGCTTTACCGGCTGGACCATCAGCAGCTCATGATTTCGGCCCCCATCCTGTCGCAGAATACCCTGCAACCGCTTGGCACCCTGGTCGTCACCTTTAACTGGCGCGTGATTGAAAATCTGCTCGACCATGCAGCCCAACACAGCACCGAGCTGGCCTTGTTTGATCAAAAATTAAACCTGTTGGCTCAATCCAGCCACTGGTCCGATCAACAGCATAGCCTGCATGCTCAGGCACCGCTGATCAGCCGCCTGCCGTTACAGGGCTGGCAGGTACATCTGAATAAAGATCACGATGAAGCCGTCGCGCCTGTGCATAGGCTGGGGATGATTTTTATTGTGGTGCTGGGGGTGACGCTGGTCTGCTCCATCCTGCTGGTGCGCCCGATCGCGCAAAACATCAGCCGACCACTGGAAGCTTTGACCCGTTATGTACAACGCTTTCGCCAACTCGACGCCATTGCCCCGGTCTCCAGCGGGCCGGTCGAGGTGCAGTCCTTGCACCAGGCGTTTACCGACATGGTGGCAGAGCTCGCCGCCTCGGAGCAGCAACTGACACGCGCGGCCAAGCTGGCGGTGGTCGGTGAAATGGCAGCGGCCATGAGCCATGAAGTCCGCACCCCCTTGGGTATCATGCGTTCGTCCGCAGATGTCTTGTTACGCGAACCGAATCTTTCAGAAGATGGCCGAGAAGTGCTGGGCTTCATTATTTCTGAAACCGAGCGCCTGAACAAACTGGTCAGCACGCTGATAGACTCTGCCCGTCCGCGTGCGCCCAGTAAAATCCCGCTCGACCTGCAAGCACATTTGCAGCATGTGATCGCCCTGCTGCAGGCGCAGGCACAATCCAAACAATTGACCTTGTCGCTCTCTGCCTCAGCGGCCGTGGTGGTGGAGGCGGACCAGGACCAGATGACGCAGGTCCTGCTCAACCTGCTGATGAACGCCATCCAGATTTTGCCCAAGGGGGGCCACATCGCCCTCAGCTTGTGGTCAGATGCGACACATGCCCATATTTCGGTGGCAGATGATGGGCCAGGGGTGCCCCCTGCACAACAAGCCCATCTGTTTGAAGCCTTTTTTACGCAACGCGCGGGCGGCGTCGGGCTGGGCCTGGCGGTGGTCAAACAAATCATGGAGACCCACGGTGGTACAATCCAATACTCAACCAGCCCCTGGCATGGGGCGCAGTTTAACCTGACCTTGCCACTCGCAAACCCTTGATTATGTCCAGTCCACAACACACCATTTTAGCCGTTGACGATGAACCCCATATGCGCAGGCTGCTCGAAATCAGCTTGCGGCAAGCCGGCTACAAAGCGCTTTCGGCAGGCAACGGCCGCGAAGCGCTCGAGCTTGTCCAGCAACAGCAGATTGACTTGGTCGTGAGCGACCTGCATATGCCGGGCATGAGCGGCTTACAGTTACTTGAGGCCTTGCGCAAGCAATTTGAGCGCCTGCCATTCATCATGGTCACCGCCCAGGGCGAAATCAAAACCGCCGTCGAAGCCATGAAGCTGGGCGCCAGTGATTATATTTTGCGTCCGTTTGAGCTTGAAACATTGGAAATCGCGATTCAGAAGGCACTGGCAATCAACCGGATTCAACTGGAAAACTCGTTTTTCAAGGAGAGCAGACAACCCACGGTCACCGGCCTCATCGGCGATAGCGCGCCCATGCAGTCGCTCAAACAAATGATCCAGCAAGTGGCGCCGGAAAGGGCCACCGTGTTTATTGTCGGTGAAACCGGTACCGGCAAAGAGCTGGTCGCTAAAGCCCTGCATGATGCTTCGCCCAGAAAAACCGAATTATTTGTTGCAGTGAACTGCGCAGCGATCCCGGCAGACATTCTTGAGTCAGAATTATTTGGTCATGAAAAAGGCGCATTTACCGGGGCGGTGAAAGAGCGCGTTGGCAAGTTTGAGCTGGCCAATGGCGGCACGCTGTTTCTGGATGAAATCACCGAAATGCCGATTCAACTGCAGTCGAAACTGTTGCGCGTATTGCAGGAGAATGTGGTGGAAAAACTGGGTGGCAACCGCCAAATCGCGCTTGATGTGCGCGTGGTGGCGGCGACCAACCGCGACCCCATGCAAGCCGTCAAAGAAGGCAAACTGCGCGAGGATTTGTATTACCGGCTCAACGTGATTCAACTGCAAGTGCCGCCATTGCGCGAGCGGGGAGAAGATGTCGGCTTGCTGGCAGCGTATTTTTTGGCTAAACGCCACGGCCAGCTCAGCGAAAGCGCACGCCTGTGTTTGCATCAATATCGCTGGCCGGGCAATGTCCGTGAGCTGGAAAATATTCTGGAGCGCGCCGCGATTCTGGCAGGCAGCCAAACCATCCAGCCCCAGCACTTACCGGCGGACATTGCGCAATCGCCCGGCCTTGGCCCGGCTTCGTCCACCGCCAATCTAGACACGTCCGCGACACCGGTAGAAAATGACCTCTCGATTCCGCGTGCCACGGAAGCCATTGAACGCCGCTTAATTCTCAAGGCACTTGAAGCCTGCCAGGGCAACAAAACCAAAGCCGCCAAGCAGTTAGAGATTAGCGAGCGCTCACTGTGGAACAAACTGAACCAGTACGGCCTGCGTTAATCGGCCATCCTCAACCCTGAGCGGTCCACAAGTAGGCATCCATGGCCAGAATGCCATAGGTGGTTTCGGGCGTGTAGCGTTGCGCAGGTCCACACACCGTTCCAGGCGCCGTGCCCGACACACTGCCTGCGGCGACGAATAGCGGCATCAAATGATCTTCGGTGGCATGCGCTTGCCGTGCCCAGACACATTCATTGCGGTAATTGCACAGCGAGTCCCATTGCTGTTGCGCAATGCGTGCCGCCATCCAGTCGGCAAATGCATGCACATAAGCCAGCGGCGGTGCATTGCGATCTGCGCTAAAAAAATCCGATAAATTATGCGTGATGGCGCCTGAGGCGAGGATCAGGATATTTTGCGCATGCAGCGCTTGCAAGGCCTGACCCAGCGCAAACTGGGCAGCAGGCGAGCTGCGGCTCTGGATTGAAAGCTGCGTCACCGGAATATCGGCTTGCGGATACATGAGCATCAAAGGCACCCAGGCGCCGTGATCCAGCCCCCGGTCAGGATGCGCTTGTACAGGTAAATCATGCGCCTGCAGCAAAGCGAGCACTTGCTCCGCCAACCAAGGCGCGCCTGGTGCCGGATAGGTTTGTGTATACATGGCCGGGGGAAAGCCCGCAAAATCATACATGGTCTCTGGCTGGCTAGCTAGGCTCAGCGTTGGCACACGCGTATCCCAATGCGCAGACACCACCAGGATCGCCTCAGGCCGGGGCAAACTGGCAGCAAGCGCGGCCAGCATTTGCCCGGTCAGGCCCGGCGCTAACGCCAGCGATGGCGCGCCATGCGAAACAAACAAAGTGCTCATATCAGCTTTGGCTGTACCCTAGCGGCGACGATGATCAACGCTCAACGCCCCAGGCCCGAACGCAACAACCATCAACAAGCCACCGACGATGGTCAGGTTTTTCAAAAACATGATCTGCTGGATTTGGTCTGCCATATTGTTGTGAAACATGAACGCGGTTGCCACGGTAAATACGGCAATTCCCGCTGCGGCCAGACGGGTTTGATAGCCAACCAGCAAGGCGATGCCCAGTACCAGTTCGACAAACAAGGCAATCGCATAAGCCACCTCAGGCATAGGCGCGCCGACACTTTGAATATAGCCGATGGTTCCGGCGGGATTAGCAGCTTTGCTCAAGCCACTGATGATAAAAATATGTGACAACAAAATACGGCCGGTCACACTGGCGGCAGATTGCAAAGCATTCATGGGTAGGCTCCTAAAAGCGTGTGCAGAGGAATCTGCCAGCACGCATCTGATTAAAAAAGTCGGGCTCATCCGGCTCACTGACAAAACGCATTGTATGCCCGCGCCATAAAAATGATAATTACCCTATAATGCGTAAAACTGTCTCATTAAAGTTGACAATAAATGACCTCTTTTGAAGATTTGCATTTCTTTGTCGAGGTGGTGAAGCATGGCAATTTCACCACCGCGGCGCACTCGCTGGGGATTTCCAAACAGCTGGTGAGCCGGCGCATTATTGCGCTGGAAGCGAGATTGGGCATGCGACTGCTGCAACGCACCACCCGCAAACTGTCTGCCACCGAAACCGGCAAAGTGTTTTTTCAGCGGGCGCAAACAATCCTGCAAGCACTGCATGAAGCGGAGCTGGAGGTCAGTAACCGCTCAGGCGATCTGCGCGGCCTGCTGAAAATTTCCGTGCCCCTGTCTTACGCCAGCTTGCGCCTGGCGCCGGCTTTAACCGCATTCATGCAACAACACCCGCAACTGGAAATCTGGCTGGATGCCGATAACCGGCATGTGGATATGGTCAGCGAAGGCTATGATATGGTGATACGCGTGACTGACCAGCCAGAGGAAGGCATGGTGGCACGCAAGCTGGAAGACGCCGCGATGAGCTATTGCTGCAGCCCGGCGTATATTGCACAGCATGGCATCCCATCGACCCCGCAGGCGCTGGCCAAGCATATTTGCCTCACCCATCGCGCCAGCGAGTGGCAGTTTGTCGAGCATGACCAGATCCACCGCATCCCCATCCAGCCCAGGCTCAAGTCCAACCACGGCGAAGTCTTGCGTGATGCTGCCCTGGCCGGGCTCGGGATCACCGGGCTGCCGGCGTTTTATGTGGCAGCCGACCTGCAAGCAGGCCGCCTGGTGGAAGTGCTGGCCGACTACCGGCGGCCGCAGGGGGGTATTTACGCCATGTACCCTTATCACAAACAGGTCTCAGCCAACACGCTGGCCTTGATTGAGCATTTGCGTCAATGGCTGCAAGCACCGCCTGCGGGGACAGCGATCACTGCGGTAACATAATGCGCTTGCCGCCATCCACACTGTAGCCGCCTGGACCAAAGGCAATCACAATCAGCAAACCACCGACGATGGTCATGTTTTTAAGAAACATAATGACTTGCAGCGGGTCGGCCATATTGCTGTGAAACACCAGCGCAGTGACAAAGGTAAACAGCGCAATGCCAGCCGCAGCCAGCTGTGCACGAAACCCCAGCAGCAAGGCAAGACCCAAGCCAAGCTCAACCACCAGCGCCACTGCATAAGCCAGCTGCGGCATCGGTAAATGCGCACTTTCGATATAGGCCAGCGTGCCCGCAGGATCCAGCACCTTGCCCACCCCACTCACAATAAACACCAACGATAACAACACACGCCCCAACAAACTGATCCAACGTTGCCGTACATTCATCTTGATCGCTCCTTATCATTATTTGGATTGCGCAAGCGTCGCCCGCCCCCATGACTCCACCGGCCAGTGCATTGCGGCAATCTTAACCCGCGGCGCAGCTCAAAACCGAATACCGGTGTATCACATTTGTTACTCTGCACCATTCAGCACAGAATTACCAGCACCCATTGACATTAAATAATTACAGTGTTAACTTAACATTGTTACATTTCATTTCAGTGGTCAGCCATGCCCCCCAAGGTTAAGACAGAAGTCGAGAAGCAAGCGATCAGGATGCAGATCATGGATGCTGCCCGCGAACTGTTTATTCACAAGGGGATAGAAGCGGTCACCATGCGCGCGGTCGCCCAACGGGTAGGCTATACCGCCACCAGCCTCTATCTGTATTTCAGTGACAAAGAAGCCCTGATCCGGGCGGTGGTCGATGCCGATGTCCTCAAACTGGCGCAGTCGCTCAAAAGCACCTTTGAAATTCGCGACCCCTTGCAGCGATTTTTGCAATTTGGCCAACACTACATCGAGTTTGCACTGAAGTATCCCAATCACTACCGTATGATGTTCATGACGCCTCATCCACCTTTGGCCCCAGAACTGTCCAGTATCGAGCGTCACAACCCGGAGCAGGATGCTTACGCGCAGCTGATTGAAGTGGTGACCAGCGCCTGGCAGGCAGGCATCTTCCGGCCGACACTGACTGACCCGGTACTGATTGCGCAGACGGTCTGGTCCGCCATGCACGGCCTCTGCGCCTTGCATATCAATATGTGTGATGACGCCTGGATCAACTGGCGGCCGGTGGAATCCCGCATGCAGGCCATGGTAAACATGTGCACGTATGGTTTTTTGAAAGCCCCTACCCATGAATAACGCTCGCCTTTATTTATACAGCCTGGCCCTCATGACCGTATTGAGCGGCTGCCAACCTGAGACAGAGGCGCCAGCTGCGCCGCGCCCGGTGTGGGTGATGACCATCGCAGACAGCGCAGTCGCAACCACCACCCGTTACACCGGCGAAGTGAAGTCGCGCTATGAGTCGAATATTGGCTTTAGAATTAGCGGCAAAATCATTACGCGTGCCGTCAATGTCGGTGAGCTGGTTAAAAAAGGCCAACTCATTGCGCAACTGGATCCGAGCGATACCCGTTTGAATGCCCAATCGGCCAGCGCCGAAGTGCAAACCGCACAGGCCAACCTGGCGCTGGCGCAAACTGAGCTGGCCAGACGCCAGCAACTTTACCGCCAGCAATTTATTTCAAAATCGGCCCTGGACAGCTACGAGACACAAGTGAAAACCAGTGCAGCCAGGCTAGAGCAGGCCAAATCGCAAGCCGCAGTCAGCCAGCATCAAACAGGCTACACCCAACTGCTGGCAGACCGTAGCGGTGCCATCGGCATGATACAGGCCGAGCCGGGACAGGTGGTGGCCGCCGGACAAACCATTGCCCGGATTTACGACTTGCAATCGCTGGAAATCCAGATTGCCGTTCCCGAAACCGTGATTGATACCCTGCACCCCGGTGATCAGGCCAGCGTAACGCTGCAAGGCCTGCCCCACGCCTATCAGGGCCGTATTCGCGAAATTGCGCCGGCAGCCAATAGCCAGACACACGCCTTCGATCTGCGCATCCAGTTGCTGGATGCCGATGCCAAAATCAAACTGGGCATGACCGCAGACGTGCGCTTTTTATCAGGTGCAGCCAGGCAAACTATCTTGGTCCCGAGCACGGCGGTCACCCAATTTGCCGACCACCCCAGCGTCTGGGTGATAGATGCGCAACAGCAGGCCCATCGACGTGCGGTGACCACTGGCAACGTCACTGAAGCGGGCGTAGAAATCACCTCAGGCTTGCAAGCCAACGAGACCATTGCCACCATCGGCGTGCATACCCTGACAGAGGGCATGCGCGTGCAAGCCGTCACTCCTGGCCCGGAGGTATTGCGCTAATGAGCGAACACACCACACCAGCGCATACAGCCGCCAGCCCCTCGCTGTCGCAGCGCTTCAACCTCTCGACCTGGGCCCTCAAAAACCAGGCCCTGGTGCTGTATTTCATTTTGCTGACCTTGCTCGCCGGCAGCTTTGCCTATACCCACCTCGGGCAATCAGAAGACCCGCCCTTTACCTTTAAAGTCATGCTGGTGCGCGCCAGCTGGCCGGGCGCCTCTGCGCAAGAGGTTGAGCAGCAGATCACAGATAAAATTGAAGAAAAACTGCAAGAAATCCCGTCCATCGATTACACCAGCAGCTATTCGCGCCCGGGTGAGTCGGTGGTGTTTATTGTCATTCGCGATAATACCTTCTCCGAAAAAATCCCCGAGCTCTGGTATCAGGTACGCAAAAAAATTGGCGACATCCGCCACACCTTTCCACGTGACCTGCAAAGCCTGACCTTTAACGATGAGTTCAGCGACGTCTATGGCAGCATGTATGCCATCACCGCCGACGGCCTCAACCCGCAACAACTGAAAAGACAAGCCGAATGGGTAAGAGCGCGTCTGCTCAAACTACCCGATGTGGAAAAAGTCGATTTGTTTGGTGAGCAACCACAAAAAATCATCATCGAAATTTCCAATCAAAAACTCACTTCACTGGGCATCACGCCGGCACAACTGGTGCAAATCCTGCAACAGCAAAACAGTGTCGTTGGTGCCGGGACCTTTGATGCAGGCCCGGAAAGAATCCGCCTGGATGTCAGTGGTCGCTTGCAAACACTGGAGAATTTACGCCAGTTTCCGATTCGGGCAGGGAATCAGAACCTGAGGCTGGGCGAGATTGCCACCATTAAACGCGGCTACGCCAATCCGCCGGCAGAGCGCATTCACTTCAATGGCACGCCCACCTTGCTGATCGGGGTCAGCATGCAGGCCGGCGGTGACGTCATTGCCTTGGGCAAGGCCATGCAAAGCACCATACGCAGCGTGCAAACACAATTACCGGTCGGGGTGCAATTACATCTGGTCACCTCGCAGCCCGAGATCGTGCAACACTCGGTGCATGATTTTGTCCGCTCCCTCATTGAAGCCTTGCTGATTGTGCTGGCGGTGAGCCTGCTCTCTCTGGGCTGGCGGACCGGCATTGTGGTCGCCGTCGCCATCCCGATTGTGCTGGCCGGGACATTTCTGCTCATGGACTGGTTTCAGATTGGCCTGCACAAAATTTCGCTGGGCGCACTGATTTTAGCGCTAGGCTTGCTGGTCGATGATGCGATTATTGCGGTCGAAATGATGGCGGCCAAAATGGAACAAGGCTGGGAGCGTATGCAAGCCGCTTCGTTTGCCTTCACCTCCACCGCCATGCCCATGCTGACCGGCACGCTGGTTACAGTGGCAGGCTTTCTGCCGATTGCCACCGCGGTCTCCTCAACCGGCGAATATACCCGCTCCATCTTCCAGGTCTCGGCCATTGCACTGAGTCTGTCCTGGATTGCCGCGGTGATTGTGGTGCCCTTTTTAGGCTATCACTTGCTGCCAGATGCCGCTGCACATGCCCAACCTTCACTCTGGCGCCGGCTCAAGCAAACATTAGGCTTTAAAAGCGATGATCAAGAAGCGAGCGCTCACAACGAAGAGACACTGTATGCCACGCCGTTTTACCAGCGCCTGCAAGGTACGGTCAGCTGGTGTGTCCAGCACAAGGGCCTGGTGATTCTGGCAACCATTGCCTTGTTTGTGGTGGCTATGCTGAGTTTTGGCAAAGTGCAGCAACAGTTTTTCCCCGACTCGACCCGTCTCGAAATCGTGGTCGATTTGCGTCTGGCCGAGAATGCCAGCGACCAGTCCACCGAAGCGGCCGTGACCAAACTCGAGCGCTGGCTCAACGATTGGCAAGCAAAACATGGCAAGGTGGAGAATGTCGTGTCCTACCTGGGCTCAGGTGCACCCCGCTACTACTTGCCGCTAGACGTGCAATTGCCACACCGCGCCTTTGCCCAACTGGTGATTTTGACTAAAGACCTGCCACAGCGTGAAGCCTTGCGCACAGATCTGCTGAACTTGTTTCAACACGATTTTCCACAACTCCGCGCTTCGGTATTGCGGCTGGAAAATGGGCCACCAGTCGGCTTTCCGGTGCAGTTCCGCGTCGACGGCAAAAACCTGAAAGCGATCCGTGAGGTGGCGCACCAGATTGCAGACGCGATGCGCGCCAACCCGCACCTGATCAATGTGCAACTTGGCTGGGAAGAACCGAGCAAAGTGATCCACATTGAGGTGGACCAGCACAAGGCACGCCTGCTCGGCATCAATACACCAGACATCGCGCAGTTGCTCAACACGCAGTATTACGAACAGGTGGTCAGCGAGTTCAGGGAGGCGAATGAGCGCATAGACCTGGTCATGCGTAGTCCGGTCGATGAGCATGCGCAACTGTCGCAAATCGGCCAATTAACGGTATTGAGCCAGAATGGCGAACGCGTGCCGCTGGCGCAAGTGGCCACCATTGAATATGGCTTTGAAGAAGGCGTGATCTGGCGTCGCAACCGCGTGCCTTCACTCACGGTGCGTGCGCATTTGCGCGGCAAAATGCAGGCACCGGTGGTCTCCGGCCAGGTGCAACAAGCCATTGCCCCGATTTTGCAGCACTTGCCGGCAGGTGTCACGGTAGAAACCGGTGGCGCGATTGAAGAGTCCGCCAAAGGCGCCAGCTCGGTGGTTAAAGGCGTCCCGCTGTTTTTAGCCGCTGTATTCACGTTGCTGATGCTGCAACTGCGCAGCTTGGCTAATGTCTTTCTGGTGGTATTGACCGCGCCCTTGGGCATGATAGGCATTAGCTTTGCCCTGCTGATTTTTAATATGCCGTTTGGCTTTGTCGCCATGCTGGGCAGCATTGCGCTCTCCGGCATGATCATGCGTAACTCGGTCATTCTGGTCGACCAGATCAATCAGGACATTGCCGAGGGCGCCTCGCTGGAGCAAGCGGTGGTGCAATCAACCGTGCGCCGCTTCCGGCCGATTGTACTCACGGCCGCTGCGGCCATTCTGGCCATGATTCCGCTGACGCGCAGCGTGTTCTTTGGGCCGATGGCAGTCGCGATTATGGGCGGGCTGGCCGCCGCCACCTTGCTGACCATTTTGTTTGTGCCGGCACTGTATGCGTTCTGGGCCCGTTTGACCGACAGAACCATGCAATCATGGCGCAATCAATAAAAGGGCGCTGCTATGCATGCAAATGGCTCAGCCAGACAAGGCGCGATTAAAAAATTTCGACGCCGCATAGATGGAATAGGTAAGGCGCAATTTTTTATGCGCAACGCAGTATCGCAACGAAAGTTGAATGAATAGAAGTGCCCTATAATGTTTTTTCTCTTTAACCGGATAGTGGGATTCAAAAATGACAGACCAGGCAACCGCACGTTTTAACATGATTGAGCAACAAATCCGCACCTGGGAGGTGCTGGACCCGCAAGTATTGGCCACGCTGAGCAACACGCCGCGTGAAGCATTTGTGCCAGACGCCTACCGTGGCCTGGCGTTTGCCGATATTGAAATCCCGCTGGACATGGGTCAGCACATGCTGAGCCCAAAAATCGAAGGGCGTTTTTTGCAAGCGCTGCAACTGCAAGCCAAAGACAAAGTGCTACTGGTCGGCGCTGGCAGCGGCCATCTGGCCGCACTGATGGCGCAACACTGCGCACAAGTCACTGCGCTGGAGATCTTCCCCGAGCTGTGTGCGCTGACCGCAAAAAATCTGGCCAAACAAGGCATCCAGAATGTACAGCTGATTGAGGCCGATGGTCACAATGGCTATGAAGCTAAAGCGCCTTATGACGCCATCGTGTTTACCGCCTCCAGCCCGGTGGAGCCCGAAGGCGTGCGCTACCAGTTGAGCATTGGTGGCCGCATGCTCATCGTGCTGGGCAAAGCCCCGGTCATGCAGGCGACGCTGGTACAACGTCTGGCCGAGCACAGCTTCAAACAAGACGTCCTGTTTGAAACCAGCCTGACTGAAATGCAAAACGCACCCCAGGCCCTGGCCTTTACTTTTTAACACCTCATGTCTGTTTAATGCCTTATGTCTAGCCCTGCCTATTTGAAAGTAGCGATGCTGATTGCCAGCCTGTGGTGGTCGGCACACGCCAGTGCTGCCGCGCAAAGCCTGGTAGACGTGTATCTGGAAGCCCTCGCCAGTGATCCGGTGCTGGCCTCGGCGGGCAGTGCCAATCAGGCTGCGCAAGAAGTCATAGAACAAGCCAAAGCTGGCTACCGTCCTTCAGTGAATTTCACGGCGGGCGCGAATGCTAACCGCACCGATTTAAAAATCGTCGGTAGCCAGGCGCCCTTCCCCGGCGGGCGCAACAACTACGAAGCTTATCAGGCACAGCTACAAGCCAGGCAACCGCTTTTCCGCAAAGAAGCCCTGGAGCGCATAGACCAAAGCAAGGTGCAGGTGAGCATCGCTGACAAGCAATATCACCTGGCACAACAAAACCTGATGTTACGCACCACGCAGGCCTATTTTGAGGTGCTGCTGGCGCAAGACCGCAACATGCTGATCACCGCGCAAAAAGAAGCCATTCAGCGCCAGTTGCAACAAGCCAAGGCCAATTTTGAGGTGGGCACCACCACCATTACCGACGTCAATGAAGCGCAAGCGCGCTATGACCTGATCGTGGCGCAAGAGCTGGCCGCACTCAATGACATTGATATTGCCAAACGCAGCCTGCAGGCGATTACCGGCAAATTGCCAGAACGCCTGGCCAGTGTGCGCGAAGATATCCAGATCAGCCCCAGCCTCAAGCCCATGCAAGAATGGCAAGAGGTCGCCCATGCCAGCAACCTGAATATCCAGATTCAGCAAGAAACGGTACAGGTGAATGAAAAAGATATCGAAATCGCGCGCGCCGGGCATTACCCCACCGTAGATGCCGTCGCCAACTATCAGGACAGCTACGCCAATGGCGGCCAGTACGGGTTTGGTGCCGACCTGAAAAGTGCCAGCATAGGCGTGGAAGTCTCTGTGCCGCTCTATCAAGGGGGGGCCGTGAATTCACGCGTGCGCCAGGCCGCCTACAATCGGCAAAAAGCTCTCGATGACTTACAAAACGTCATGCGCCAGACCACTCTGGAAACCCAACGTGCCTACCTCAACCTGAACACCAGCATCGCGCAGGTAAAAGCGCTTGAGCAAGCGCTCAAGAGCAGCCAAAGCCAGCTCGACTCCACCAAGCTCGGTTACGAAGTCGGCATACGCACCAGCGTGGATGTACTCAACGCCCAGCAGCAATATTACAGCGCCAACCGTGACTTATTGCAGGCCCGCTATAACTACCTGGTGAATATCATTCGCCTCAAAACCGCCAGCGGCATCGTCTCCGAAGCCGACCTGCAAGATATCGACCAACAACTAGCCAAGAGATAAGCCCATGAAGCCAGCCATTGCCACCACAGATGCCGTTTGGATGCTGATTGATATACAAACCCGGCTCTGTGACGCGATGCAACCTGAGCCCATGGCCGCCGTCATCAAAAACATCCAGCGCCTGATTCAAGGCGCCCAACTCCTGAATATCCCGCTCTGGGTGACTGAACAATACCCGGAAAAACTCGGCGCAACCCTGCCCGCGCTGCAAACCCTCTTGCCCGACTACACCCCGCGCACCGCAAAACTCGCCTTCTCCGCCTGGCACGAGTCCAGCTTTCAGGAATCCTCCGTCAGCGTCGCCCCGCAAGTCGTGCTGTTCGGCCTGGAGACCCATATTTGCGTGCAACAAACCGCCCTAGATGCACTGGCCGCAGGCAAACAAGTGTTTATCGTGGAAGACGCCGTCATCTCACGAAATGAGGCCAACCGCAACAATGGCATCGAGAGAATGCGTAATGCCGGTTGTATCATCACAAATACAGAATCCATGCTGTTTGAGCCCATGCAAGGCGCCACGCATGCACAATTCAAGGCCGTGTCGGCACTGATTCGCTAGCTAGCTGGCTGCACCAACGCCTTTAGCGTATTTGGATGTGGGAAATAAATACTTCGTTACCATTTTTCAGGCTTAGTCAGAGATGAAAATATATTCGGTGAGATATATTTTCATCTCTTCCTCTCTAAAATCATAAAATATATGCGTTCCGATATATTCCTTTATTTTGAAAAAGATCTGGAATAGAATATATGCGATCATATATTTTTGGGGAATTCGCATGAAGGTTCCGATTAACTCGCCAGCAGATTTGGGCGAAGTCATTCGCGCTACACGCAAATCAAATAATCTTCGTATGGATGATTTGGCTGGTATTGCTGGCGTGGGGCATGTTTTCGTGGGCGATGTCGAATACGGAAAAGAAACCGCCCAAATCGGCAGAGTCATGCGGCTTTTAGGAGAGCTGGGAATAAAACTGTCTGCCGAGGTTCCAGCTTCTGCAGAAGCCTATCTGGGCAAGATTCGTGACCAGAACGGCTTGGTACGTCCCAGCCAACGCAAGTCCCAAAAAGGTACTCAATGAAGCGAATATTGCTCGCTTACATCAACGATGCCCATGTCGGCACATTGGTCGCTGAAGACAATATCTGGAGGTTTGAATACACAGATACCTGGGCCACGGATAACAAGGGATACGATCTTTCTCCAAATCTACCCAGAGTAGATGCTGAAGGCAAACCCAGCATTCACATTGACGGTAGCACGACAAGACCTGTGCAATGGTATTTTGATAATTTGCTTCCTGAGGAAACGTTACGAACGATCCTAGCTAAGGAAGCCAAAGTAGCCATAGAAGATGCGTTTGGATTATTAGAAGCTTATGGTCGAGAATCTGCGGGATCGTTAACGCTCCTTCCTGAGGGCGTACTTCCAGAACAGGGAGGAAAGAGAAAGCTCTCCCTAAAAGAGCTATCTGATCGCATTAAAGCGATGCCCAGAATTCCCTTGAACGCAGATTCACCGAAGAAAATGTCCCTGGCCGGTGCTCAACATAAGCTAGCAGTCATCTATCAAGATGGGGAAATTTATGAGCCAGATGGCCAGGCAGCCTCAACACACATCTTAAAACCTGAGCATCCAGAAAAAACCCGCTACCCGTCGACCGTTATCAATGAGTACTTCACCATGCGCGTTGCAAACCTGGCAGGATTGGATGTGCCTAAAGTATATCGACTGTTTTGCCCAGAGCCGGTGTATCTCATTGAGCGTTTTGACAGGGCCATACATCAAGATGGCAGAGTCGACAGGCTCCATGTGATTGATGGATGCCAACTCCTCAACATAGACCGTGTATTTAAATATGATGCAGCCAGTACTGAATCACTTGCAAAGTTAGCTCAGCGCCTTTCAGTCCCGGCTGTCGGAAGGCTATGGTTTTTCGATTGGATCGTCTTTAACATTCTGATGGGTAACGGAGATAACCACCTCAAAAACATCTCTTTCATGGTTTCCCACGATGGCATTCAAATTTCACCATGTTATGACCTTTTGAGTACAGCCGCTTACGACACGCAAGCCATAGATAAAGAACATGCTAGCTGGCCTAAAACAGATTTCCCCATCAGACTGGACCAAACACAAAAGTTTTTTTCAGAGATTACACGTGAAGATATTATCGAAACCGGTAAAAAACTGGGATTAAGTGGAGACACTGCCACCCGCAGATTAAATAATCTGCTCAAGAAAGTGCCGCTGGCATTCAGTCATCTGAAAAGTGAAATTACCATCGAAAACGCTAAACTGCCTGAGGACGCACGCTGGAAAGTAGAGGGTGATGGCCGCATGATAGGGATTATGGAAAAATACATCATGCATCCGATGGTGAAACAACTCAGCGGGATGGATGGCAGAAACTAACCGAAAAATGCCGTCGAAAGAATATGCCATCCAAGGCAGTGATGGCATTGCTTCGCTCGCTCCTGATTAAAGTCTTCTGCGATAATGCCCGGTTATTTTAGAAAGCTGGGCATATGAATCAAATCGAATGGAATGACTTTACCAAAGTTGAGTTACGCGTTGGCCGGGTGATTTCGGCAGAGGTATTTGCAGAAGCGCGCAAGCCAGCCTACAAACTGCAAATCGACTTTGGCCCAGAGATTGGCATGCGAAAATCCAGCGCCCAGATTACAGCGTAGATCATAAACATGGCGATCGCCGTGGTTAATTCCCGGCCAAGAAAAATCAGACCGTTGATGTCTGAATGCCTGGTGACAGGTTTTCATGATTTAGCACTTGGGCAATTATTACCACACTGAATTTCGTCTCCAACCAAACCTCCAAGCATCCTGCTTGGTTTTGAGTCTTTTCTCGGCCAAAGCCTCTAGCGGCTCCTGTACCTGTAAGAGATTCAAACTTAGTATTGATGATTTGATAGCTTCGAGATCGAGAGTATTGACCGTAAGAAACTCTTCCTCGCCTCTGGAATATTGATATAAGCTTGTAACCAACTGATGTAGTTCGCATAACCGAAGCAAACATGCCAGTGTAAAATCTGGGCCATAGATTGTTGTGCTTTTACCAGTGAACACCTCATGCAGCCCTGAGAGTCTTGAATTCTGAATCTGAATGCAACTTAAAATATAATAAAGGAATTCAGAAAAGTTATGATCTGCTAACGAAATGCACTTACTAAAAACCTCCCTGTGATCTGTTGGAGGCACCGGGACAAAAAGCTGAATGCCACTTAGCTGATTAAAAACAGTCTTATCCTCATTACGCCGCTCACTCACCCACTTGTGTAAATGCAATATGAATTCAGCACTACGTCTACAATAATCACTCAACCCACTCAAAGCTTCCGGCATAAATGCTCTAGCAGCAATAAGTTCTCGGTGCTTTTGTTGTATGTCGTTGTAGCGTGTAATACTGAACAAAACCACTGTTGAAGCAAATGCTAGTATCCCGACATTCAGCGCTTGCCAGTCGTACCATACGGCATGCACGTTTCTCCAGCCTCCATGGAACCAGGGATATGCAACCATGCTATATAGATAAACAACAAATAATAAAACCAGAATCGTAGTTACTTGCGTGTAGTAACGATCAATATACTTCGCCATATCAAATATAAAACTTCAACGGTTGTTTTTCAGCATTCCTTGCAGAACCCATCACAAGGACTTCCCCGACTTTATTAGCAAACCTAATTGTTACCGGAAGGCCGTCATTATAGTTACAAGCATTGTAATTAATCTTAGTTAAACCAAGGATATCTGATAGAACATTTCGAATGTCCGGTTTTTCACCAGTGTGCTTCAATATGGTAATCATCAAAGGATTAGGGGTTTCGGGGCCAATATAGGTATCAATCCTTGGAGCAAACCCAGTAGTCCAAAGATATGCGTTCGACTCATCAATTATTAAAGCGGTACCTCTAAGTACCGGATAATCACCATTTCTGAATAATTTCGAGTCGCCATTGGTTGTTTTAATTCTGACACCAACAATGTTAGTACCTTCTGGGGCACTTTCAGCAAATGCACTCCACTCTTCATTATTGAAATATGTTCCACCATGAATAAAAAACTCTTTTGGCGGTACTCCATTTTTTTCAGTGAAAGTATTGAGTACCTTTGTGACTAATTCTTTAGCCTCAGGCGCTTTCAAATGGTAATCATAATCGCCGGTCTTCCAGGGGCCATTCGCACCCCTAAATACAACAGCGTCTCCCTCATTTAAGAACATTTGAGCTGCACAGCAGGCGTGCTGAAGCTTGTCATTGGGAATTAATTTAAAAACAAGACCGATGTAACACACTCCAGGCCGAACCGTTGAAAGCTTCCACGGCGGTTCTGCCTGCGTCTTGTAATACAGGCCCGTTGCTAAATTCCATGCGACGCTTGGAGGGTCTTGTAGTCTTCTTTTCGGCTTGCCTGCAGCATTTAAAAACTGATTCGGAGCGATGGTTGTTTCCCGGATCAACTGAGAGGGATATCCCAGTTTCAAGAGTCGTGCTTTTACCTGACGATGGAAGTCGGGAACATCATCAAAAATGTTTTCATCTGTTTGATCAATAACATCCTGGAAAAGCGGAAGGTCCGTTTTAATTTTTTGCTTCTTGGAAAAGTCACCTTTGGTAAGCTCCAATCCAGATCTTTTTGAAAGTGGCTTACAGCGCTCAAAGATAATTTCTGGTATGACAAAAACCCATACATCAATTCTCTTTTCTTCATTATTGTGATGATGCTCAATTTCCTTAATGAATAGATCAACTACCTTTCTAACTGCTTCATGCTGATTTTCAGTCGCAGTACATCTTTCTATTGCTTTAACATCGATGTGTTTTGAAACAATTCGATTTGGATCAATCGAAATATTAAAGGCCTCTTTAATACCGGGGAAACTAGCAAGATGAAGCCTGTTCTGCTTATCTCTTTTTCCGGGAGGAGGTAGTGGTATGAAGGAGTGTAAGGTTTCCACCCAATCCTTGAAATACCCGACTCCATCCTTGCTTCCAATTACGCCAACTGATATCTCAGTGATAGAAGTATTGTTATAAGGTCCATAAAGAAATAATCCATCTTTAGGATTGTCATTCAATTGATTGTGGCCAAACTCTAATTGTGGCTCTTCGATGTATTCGAGTTTAGGTTCTAGTTTAGGAAAATCCATTAGATCTCTTCCTCTTCCAACTCAAAGTTTCCAAGTGTTGATAAGTCTTGCTCTTCCTCATCCTCATCCATGCTATTTGGTAAAGCCGTCGATACCGGAGACTCAACAATCATTGGGATAGCTTCCAAGCAAACTGATGCGCTTGGCGACAATGGGAACTTAATAAACTCGCTGCCTTCGGAAAGCAATTGTAAAAATGCCATCAACCTGCCATGCCATTGCTTATTTCTCCATGTACTACATACACTTCTTCGTAGCCGATGCTGTTCTGAAACCGCATCAATGACTTTACCAGCCTGTTTATTACCAATAAGCTCTGCAAAAATAACTCTGGATTTCATTTTGAAATGAATAAATGGCCATAGATTCGGCGCCGCAGAGAGCCCAAACTGCCATACTCTGCCACCGGAAGAATTTCTGAGCATGGAATATCTTCTTTTGTCCGCTTCTCCCCAAGCTATCTTTTTACTAACCGCAACGTGGCTATCATTGGCAAAGAAAGCAGGCATGCTGGCATTGGGATATAAACCAAATTCTTTTTCTTTACAAAACAGCTCCCAAGATTGACGAAGTAGTGAAGATATTAATTTCTTAGCTTCCTTAGGGTGGATTTCTGGACCTTCACAACCGTTTTCCATAAAGATGTCGATTGCAATTGACTTACTGGCTACAAACTTTCCAGCATTGATGAACTCGGTATTAACCTCTTCTAAGCTGGCAAAGGAGAAGAATCCTCTAAATCTTTGCTCAATCGGATATTTGCTGAGTACAAGAGCCTGTTTTAGGAGGTCATGATTAATTGCTCCTGATGGCTCATAGTAATGAATGAAATCAGGCATAGACTTTATCCTGAGCCAATTGCTAATAAGCTGCTCTGGAGTATGCTCTACAGCAATCGCTAGTTTTTTTCGATACTTTTCCCATTCAGGATTTATCTGAGCCTTTTGAGAAATCTTGGGAACACTTTGCTTATCGAGATGATCTAGGAGCTTATCTAAACCGTCAGCCCAACCTTTGCTGAAATCAACCCTTTGAAGCTCGCCAATCCCAAAAAGCTTTTTATAGTTTTCAAGTTTTAATGGGATTATGAATTTTGGATCTTTTAATTCTTTAGTCAAATCCAAAGCAATTCCGATTTCCTCCTGTACACCTACCTTATCCAAGGTGCTGTTACTACAACATAAGAGCATTTTGATGGAGTTATTTTGCAGGGTTGATGTAACTGTTCTTCGCCATCTATCCCCAGCATCTAAACTTAATATGTCGGCAAAGACTTTATAACCCACCGCCTCCAGTCGAGGAGCTAACCATAAAACGAATTCGTCATCACCAGGAGTAGCTTTGCTAATGAATACAACATCCCTCTGAACAGGCCCTGATTCTTGAGTCATCGCTTTGTCCTCTTTAAATAAGTGAATTTCGTTTTAAGTTTAAACCAACTCATTTATTAATTTCTGCCCCCCTCCCACGAACTGGAACTACATGGCGTATAAGCCCAGAGTAGTACGCATCAATAACACTCTCTGTCCTTGAGAAGTTTTCTTGATAACCCAAATGACCTTCATCTAGGAATAATATGCACCTTCGCATGCGTCACGCCCGTTTGTGACGAGATCGCATTCACACAAGCCTCTACCTCAGCAATCTTCCCTTTCAAAATCACCGTCTCCATGCAGTTGTCATGATCCAAATGCACATGCTGGGCAGTGATAATCACGTCATGGTGGTCGTGTTGTAGTTGATTCACACGGCTGGCGAGTTGGCGTTCGTGATGATCGTAGACGTAACTGAGCGAGGCAACGCACTCTGCCTGCGCATGATCCGCATCGGCAATCACAGCTTCATCGAGTGCTTTACGCACAAGGTCACGAAAAGCTTCTGAGCGGTTTACGTAGGCCCGAACGGCGACCAATTGGTCAAAAGCATCGGCCAGGTCATCTTCCACCGAAATTGTAATGCGTCGCATAGGTCATGCTCCTCGTTAGAACTGATAGGTGAGTGTGAGCCGTGCGGCTCTGGGCTCTACGGGGTGAAAGTGAATATCATTGACCGGAGCCGCTTCGCCTTTGAGTTGTGATTCGTAGTAGTAGTCGATGTCACTGGCTTTGCGGTTAAACAGGTTAAATATGTCTAACGTCATGGTGGTTTTCGGGTTAAAGCGGTAGCCGACGCGGGCATAGGTGAGCAACGTCGCGTTTGACTGGACCGTATTATCTGCCACTAGTGGCCGTGGGCCAAAGTAGCGGAGTTGCATGGCGCCGAACCAGTGACCCCATTGGGTGACGGTGGCGCCTAGCGAGGCCACTTTATTGATGGATCCGGGAATAAAGTGGCCGGGCTCGTTAGGGTCTTGTTGGGTAAAGCGTGCTTTGGAGAGCGCAATATCCATATCCAGCAGTAGCCAGTCATTCACCACATAATGGTTGTTCCACTCCACGCCATAGCGGCGGCTGGCCAGGCTGGGTTCGGTTTCACCAGCGTCGCCGACAAAGACCAGCTCAGAATCAATATCTAGCTGCCACACCGCCAGCGAGCTTTGCAAGCCGGGCATCCATTCTGAGCGCACACCAACCTCACTGCCACGGGTGCCGACCAGGGGCGTGACGGGAGAGGCCGGGTTGCCATCGGGCAAGCGGGTTTGCGTGGTGCCGCGGGCATCGTTACTGTGAAAGCCCTTGCCGAGATTATAGAAAAACTCGGTATGGGCCCACGGCCCGAAAATCACAGATACTTTTGGCGAGACGATGCCATCGCTGACACGGCCTGAATTACCCTGAAGTGAACTGTTCACGTCGAACTGGTAGCGGTCATAACGCAGGCCAGCGACCGTACGCAGTTTGTCGTGCCACCAGATCGTGTTTTCGGCATAGAGGCCCGCGCTGCTTTCTTCTACTTTGTCTGAGCGTATCAGCGACAAGCGCTGTTTTTGTGCCGTGTTGTATAACGCGACCGGTGACAGTTTGTCGTAGCGCGTCTGCAGCCCCAGCTTGTTTTCGATGGGCAGGCCAGCGAGCTCGCCGAGCCAGGTCTTGCTGAGATGAGCCCCCAGCATGGTGCGTTTTTCACTTTGGTTAAACTGGTCGCCATTGACCGGATCATTGAGAAAGTAGGTGAAATTGCTATATAAATCGAGCGCAGAGCGCACGGCATAGGCATTGATTTGCCAGCCGCCTTGCGCGTCACGGTGCTGCTTGCTAAACGACAGGCTGTAACGCGATGAATCACCGCCATCGGTCGGGTCTATGGCATCAAAACGGCTGAGCTGCCCGGCGTGGACGGCGCGCAGCGGGATCTGGTCGGTGCTGTTCCAGCGGTTGTGATAGGCCATGGCGGTCAGGCTGATGTTGTCGTGCGTATCCCCTGTACTAAACCGCAGGACGCCATTGTATTTTTTGACGCCTTCGGCCACTTGCCAGGGGCCGTCATAGCGATTGAGTTCTAGCGCATAGAGGAGCTGGCCGTTGTGCATGGCCTGCGAATCTGCCACCAGCATACGTTGATAGTCGTAACTGCCCAGCGTGAGACTGGCGATGCCTTGCGGCAGTCGATTGACCAGGTGCAAATGCGCAGCACCGGCAGAGGAAAAGTCCCCCTCCTCTGCTGAGTAAGTGCCCTTTTTATAGTGGATATGGCTGACCAGCTCGGGGATCAGGAAATTCAAATCAGTGTAGCCTTGGCCATGTGCATGGGTGCGCATATTCACCGGCATCTCGTCCACATAGGTGGCAAAGTCGGTGCCGTGATCGAGGTTAAAGCCACGCAAAAAGTACTGGTTGGCCTTGCCACTGCCGCTATGCTGGGTGACGATCATGCCGGGGACAAATTCGAGCAGCTCGCCCACCCGTGAAATGGGCCGGTTTTGAATCAGGCTGGCATTCACGCGCCCCTCGCTGGCGGCATCGGACGAACCGACCGCGTTGTCATAATGCGCACGCACGGGCACGTCATCGAGCGTGAGCGCCTCACTGGCGACAGTCAACCGGGATAACAGTACCGCAACCAGGCCGACACTTAGCCGTATGATCTTTTTGTTATTTTTCATACGGCGGCATTATGCGCGAAAGCAAGGTGACACCCTATAAGTAAATTAACGCAAGACGCGGTGCGCTGACGCCAATAAAAAAGCCCGCTGGCGCGGGCTTTTTTAGATCAGAGCGGGCAACTTATTCAGCTGCTGGCGCTTCTTCTCTTGCTGGTGGATCGATCAGGGCTTTCATGCTCAAACGCACTTTGCCTTTGTCGTCCAACTCAACCACTTTCACTTTCACAACGTCACCCTCTTTGAGGTAATCGCTGACCGCTTTCACGCGCTCGTGAGCAATTTGTGAAATGTGTACCAGACCATCTTTACCTGGCATCAAGGTCACCACTGCACCGAAGTCCAGAATCTTGACCACTGGGCCTTCGTAGATCTGGCCGACTTCGACTTCAGCGGTGATCTGCGCGATACGGCGTTGGGCTTCAGCGCCTTCGTCCGCATTGGTACAAGCGATCTTCACGGTACCGTCATCTTCGATGTCGATGCTGGTGTTGGTTTCTTTGGTCAGTGCCTGAATCACAGCGCCACCTTTACCGATCACATCACGGATTTTGTCCGGATTGATCTTCATGGTGATGATACGTGGGGCAAACTGTGACATTTCGGTGTTTACGCCAGACACGGCTTGTTTCATCAGGCCCAGAATGTGCGCGCGGCCTTCTTTAGCTTGTGCCAGGGCCACTTGCATGATTTGTGCCGTAATACCAGTGATCTTGATGTCCATTTGCAGGGCGGTCACACCTTTGTCGGTACCGGCCACTTTAAAGTCCATGTCACCCAGGTGATCTTCGTCACCCAGAATGTCGGTCAGCACCGCAACGCGGTTGCCTTCCTTGATCAGGCCCATGGCCACACCAGCCACGTGGGCAGTCAATGGCACGCCGGCGTCCAGCATGGAGAGGCAGCCACCACAGACAGACGCCATGGAGCTGGAACCGTTAGACTCAGTGATCTCGGACACCACACGCAGTGTGTAGTCGAAGTCTTCTTTCTTAGGCAATACGGCTTTCAATGCGCGCTTAGCCAGGTTACCGTGGCCGATTTCGCGGCGTTTTGGTGAACCGACACGGCCCGTTTCGCCCGTGGCGAACGGAGGCATGTTGTAGTGCAGCATGAAGTTTTCGTAGTATTCGCCAGCCAGCGCGTCAATGATTTGCTCATCTTTGCCTGTACCCAAGGTGGTCACGACCAAAGCCTGTGTTTCACCACGGGTAAACAGCGCAGAACCGTGGGTGCGTGGCAATACGCCGGAACGGATGGTGATCGGGCGCACGGTACGTGTGTCACGGCCATCAATACGTGGTTCACCATTCAAAATCTGGCTACGCACGGTTTTCGCTTCGAGTTTAAAGAACTCGTCTTTAATCTTGTTGGCTTCTAAAGTAGAAGTTTCTTCAGTGATCAAAGTGCTCATGACGCGGGACTTGATTTCGTCCAGCTTGGCAGAGCGCTCGCCTTTGGATTTGATTTTGAAGGCAGCGTTGATGTCTTCAGCCGCAATCGCTTCAATTTTTGCAATCAGCGCAGTGTCTGGCTCTGGTGGAGTCCAGTCCCAGGCATCTTTACCGGCCTCAGCAGCCAGTTCGTTGATCATTTTGATCACAGGTTGCATTTGCTCGTGACCGAATACAACCGCACCCAGCATCACGTCTTCTGGCAATTCTTTGGCTTCGGATTCCACCATCATCACAGCGGTTTCAGTCGCAGCCACGACCAAGTCCAGCGCGGACTCTTTCAGTTGTGTCGCCGTTGGGTTCAAGACGTATTCGCCGTTGATATAACCCACTTTGACCGCACCCATTGGGCCGTAGAACGGGATACCTGCCAGCGCAACCGCAGCAGACGCACCGATCATGGCCGGGATATCAGCATCAATTTCCGGATCCAGGGACAACACGGTCGCCACAATCTGCACTTCGTTATAAAACGCATCCGGGAACAGTGGACGCATAGGACGGTCGATCAAACGTGCCGTCAGGGTTTCTTTTTCGCTAGGACGGCCTTCACGCTTGAAGTAACCGCCTGGAATGCGGCCAGCCGCATAGGTTTTTTCCTGATAATCCACAGTCAATGGAAAGAAATCCTGACCTTCTTTGACTTCGGTTTTTGCAGTTGCAGCCACCAGGACTACTGTATCGCCATAGCTCACCATGACGGCGCCATCTGCCTGGCGTGCGACTTCCCCGGTTTCAATAGTCAGGGTATGCGCACCAAGCTGGAGGCTTTTTCTCGTAATTTCAAACATTGTTTTTCCTTTATCTACCATGGCTATTCACTACCTAATAGCCAATCTCAACAATGAAAACCAGACTGACAGTGCCGGCACTCCACGCATATGCATAGCATTGTGCGCGACAACTGACGCCCGGTTTCCCGATTTGCGGTGACTTCCATCAGCACGCTTTTTGTACAAACCCTGCACAAAACGCACTCACAGAAGCCACCCCAGTTGGTGATATGAAAATCCCGAATATCAGCAATCTCAGGATTTTTAAAGCAAAAAAGCCGAGGCAGTCACCATGCCATCGGCTTTTATTTCGTTAAAAGTGAACTGGATTAAACGTCACTTTTAGCCAAATTATTTACGCAGGTTCAAGCGCTCGATCAGCGTTTGATAGCGGCTAACGTCTTTACCTTTGAGGTAGTCGAGCAAACGACGACGCTGGCTGACCAAAGCCAACAGACCACGACGGGAGTGGTTGTCTTTTTTGTTGGATTTAAAGTGCTCGGTCAGGTAGCTGATACGATATGTCAACAAAGCCACTTGTACTTCTGGGCTCGCTGTATCGTTAGCACTGCGTTGAAAATCTTTAATGATTTTTGCGGATTGTTCTGCGGTAATCGCCATCTTTATTTTCCTTGAGTTAGCGTCAATATCGTCGCAGCCAGACAACCCATTTGCCTACCGCACCGACATTCAATTTACACGAAACGCGCATTATAGCGGCAAGCGCCAGCCTTGCATAGGTTTTTATCACATTAAGTTTCTGTTTTTATGAATTAATTTAAATATCGCAGCTCTTTGAAGGCTCTATAAAAAGTCATCATAAAAATCGGCAGTCGCTGGTACCGCCCCGCGAATGCCGCAAATGGAGGCGGCGAAACTGGCCGCGCGGGTCAGGATGGTGGGGCGTGACCAGCCCGCCAGCAAGCCGCGAATCACCACCGAGGTATAAGCATCGCCAGCACCTACACTATCGACAAATGCCGTGCTCAAGCGCACCGGCGGCACGCGAAAGCCCTGACCAAACCGGTCCAGCCAGAAACTGCCCTCTTCACCACAGGTGACAAACATTTCAGTCAAGCCACACACCATCAACAAGCGCCGGGCCAGCTCATTCACATCTGCCGCACCCGGCAGTCCAAGCAATTTACAGACTTCTGGCAACTCTTCATGATTGATTTTGAGAATATCGGCGGCCTGCAAGGCCATGCGTACGCTCTCCGCGTCATACCAGGGCGCACGCAGGTTGATGTCGCACAGCACCGTGGCGGGCTGGCACAGCGCCAACCACTGCGTGGCAAGCGCCTGCATGGGCGCATGGCGCAAAGCCAGTGACCCGAAATACACCAGCCTCGGGGGATGTTTCAAGGTGAGCGCCTCGACAGGCGGCCATTGCAGGTCATCATAGGCCTGCTGATCCAGAATCTCGAAGCGATGACCATCGGGGCCCAGATGCACCTTGACTTGCCCGGTCGGCAAACGCTCAGAGTGCTGCACCCCTTCGGTAGGCAGGCCAGTCGCTTGCATTTCGGCCACAATACGTTCACCCAGGGCATCCTGGCCGATGGCAGTGAGAAAGTGCACGGGCAAGCCAAATGCGTGACAGTGGCGGGCAACGTTATAAGGTGCGCCGCCGATGACCGTTTGCTCGGGAAACACATCCCCCAGCACCTCACCCAAAATCATGATCGAATCTGACATCTGTTTATCCTGCCTTTAATAACCAACCAATTGCCATACACGCTGGCAACAACCAAAGAATTGAAATCCGCTTGCCGACCAACAACCACAGCGACAGCACCACCATGCTGGCAGCGGCGACATCTGGCGCATCGGGCCAGACCACGTGCCGGCTCAACGTGAGGGTCAGCGCCACCATGCCCGCGATCACCGCCGCACTGATGGCATGCAGCGGCGCAGTCCAGCGCCATTGCTGGCGGGTACGCTCTATCCAGGGCGCGCCCAAAAACACCATGACAAAACTGGGCACAAACGTAAACCAGGTCACAATCGTCGCCCCGATCAACCCCGCCTGCCAATCAGGCAAGGCCAGCCCGGCCTGCCAGGCCGCAACAAAGCCAATATAGGTGACCACCATAATCAGCGGGCCCGGCGTACTTTCGCCCAAGGCCAGGCCATCCAGCATCTGCTCTGTCGTCAACCAGTGGTAATGCTGCACACTGGCATCAAACACATAGGGCAAAACGGCATAGGCGCCGCCAAAAGTAAGAAACGCAGCCTGGCTAAAAAAAGCTGCCAGGCGGGTAAATAGATGTGACGGCCCATAATAAAGCACTAAGGCCGCAGCGACACCTAAACCACATAGCGCGCCCCAGATCAGCACTGTCGCTGTCCACCGACGCAAATCAGCCAGCCCGGCCAGCGCCGTGTTGTCATCAATCACACTTGGCGCCGTCTGCATGGCCCTTGCCGCCGCATGGCCAACTGACGTTTCGACCCACTGCGGCCAATATTGTTGCACAGCAACGCCCAATACCGCGGCCAGCAGAATAATCACCGGGAAAGGCAGATGGAACGTTTGCATGACCAAGGCCAGCAAAAACACGCCCCACAACCAGCGGGCGATCAGCACTTTTTTAGCCAGGCGCCAGGCGGCACAGCAGACCAGCGCGACTACCAGCGGCTTAACCCCATACAACAAAGCCGCGACGGCGGGCTGACTGCCCCACTGCATATACCCCCACGCCAGCGAGACCAGCAAACCAAACGCGGGCAACACAAACAAACTGCCAGCCACAATGCCACCCCAGGCACCATGCAATAGCCAGCCCATATAGACCGCCATTTGCTGCGCCTCGGGGCCTGGCAATAACATGCAATAGTTCAAAGCATGCAAAAATCTGGCCTCTGAAATCCAGCGCTTTTCTACCACCAGCGCCTGATGCATCAAGGCAATTTGTGCCGCAGGCCCACCAACACTAATACAGCCCAGGCGCAGCCAGTAGGCCCAAAATGCCTGTGCAGATGGCTTCGCAGGCGCCTGCATTTCAGGCGGCGTCTCGACAATAGACATCAACCATTCCTTTTAAAACAGCGGCCTCAAATACCGCCTCGCAAGCATATCAGGATTTTTTTTAACTTTTGTGTGCATTCTTGGCGTTCTTTGCTATAATGCGCGTCTTGCGATTCGGGACACACCCAAATTGCTGTTGGCCAGATAGCTCAGTCGGTAGAGCAGAGGATTGAAAATCCTCGTGTCGGCAGTTCGATTCTGCCTCTGGCCACCACTCCTCCTGCCTTTCGGCACATTTCTTTTTCTGGGTTTGTTGATGTCATTAAAACACTTAACACCGGATGAATTACAGCCATTACTCAATGATCCCTCATTGTTGCTGATTGATATCCGCAATGATCACGAGCTTGTTTCGGGCATCCTGCCTGGCGCCATGCATTTGCCATTAGGACATCTGGCGACAATGTTTGATCAACTGCCGCAGGACAAAAAAATCGTGTTTTACTGCCGTAGCGGTGTACGCTCCATTTCTGCAGGTGAGTTTGCCTTAGCGCAAGGCTGCCACGATGTCTCGCATTTGGCGGGCGGCATTCTGGCTTGGGCTCAACACGGCTTGCCCATCGAGCCCGCTTAATTCAGAGACTCAGGATTGTTTATGCAATACGACAAAGAAGTAGATGCCCGCCACCTGAACTGCCCCCTGCCCATTTTGCGTTGCAAAAAGGCCCTGAACGAGCTGCAAGCAAACCAGGTACTCAAAATCACGGCCACGGACCCCGGCTCAAAGAAAGATTTTGATGCCTTTTGCCGCCAAACCGGCCACACCCTGATCGAGATGCAAGAGGCAGAAGGTGTTTTTACCTTCTGGCTACGCAAGCGCAGCCAGTAAACCCCTCTCCCGCGGACTGACACTCAGCCACTAACCGCACCCACCATCCATTCATCCGCTGCAGCGCAAAAAAAGGGCTTCCGAAGAAGCCCTGTGAGGAACGACGTTAACCCGTGGGTTAACGTGGTCTGCATGCCGAAACAACGATTGCCCCACTGGCGACTCAGGGACTCAACCTGACTTGCAGTTTGCCGGCATGGCTTCCGACAATCTGCACACTCCAGACGCAATCATTGTTATCTAAATATGATTTCGGCAGCTTTGCGCAAAACTTTAGGGCGCGCTCAAAAAAAATTTAATAAAAAAGCCCGCCGATGAGGGCGGGCTTGTTCAATCAATTGAAACGCGATTGGAAATAAATTTATTTGGCGTTTTCCAGACTACCCATGGCTTTAGGGAAGGTCACCACGCCCCATGGCATGTTTTTCACTTCAATCTGGTTCGTGACTTCAAGCTTATCTGCATCAATGACGAATACCGCATCAGACTTGCCGCAAGCCAACAGCACCTGCTTGTTGTCCGGGGTAAAACTAAAATGCCAGCACCGGTTACCGGTCGGCACTTCCTTGATTTTTTCAAAGGTCTTGGCATCAAACACCTGCAACAGTTTTGCCTTGTTGGTGGCCACAAAAATCCGCTCACCCTTGCTGTCGTAGGCTATGCCGTATGGGGTTTCAGCCGTGTCTACCGTGCGTACCACATTAAAGTCTTTGTCCATGACCATAAACTTGTTACCAAACTCCAGCGTGGCCAGATAGGTATTGCCATCCGGAGAGACTTTGATGCCGCGCGGACGATCTCCATATTGATGGGTGGAAATGGTTTTGACCAGATCGCCAGTTTCGATATTGTGTACAGTGACGGTATTGTCAGCTTCGTTCGTAATCACCAGCTGCTTGCCATCGGCCGAAAACTCCAGGCCTTCGGTTTCTGGCCCGCCGGTAATTTCGCGGACTTTTTCACCTTTGGTCAGATCAACAATCGCAATCTTGGCCGGGACTTTTTCTTCATCGTCGTCATCGTCTTCTTCTGGCTTGCTGCCCGGCTTGGGGGGCGGACCGGCTTTGGCGCTAGGCTCGGACGAAACAAAGGCATAATTACCACTCACCCGCACAAACTCAGGGTTTTTGCCGACTTCGATCTGCTTGACGACTTCGCCTGTGGCGGTATCAATCACGGACACACTGCCATTTTCACGCGTAGCGACCACCAGTTGCTTGCCATCGTCTGTCAGCGCCAGGCCACGCGGGCCCTTGGCTTTCACATCCAGCATGCTGGTCACTTGCATGGTCGCCAAGTCAATCACATCGACGCCAGCATCCTGGGTGGACACATAAGCCAACGTCTTACCAGAAGAACTTTCGCTAACAGCGCTCGTGGCCGCTGGCGTTTCCGGGGTTGGTGAGGACTCTTCTTGCTTGTTACAAGCGGTAACGCCAGCGAGCAAGGCCAGCAACCACACGCTAGTGCGCGCACGACGCGCCAATGATGAATTCAACATTTGCATTTATCTCCTGATTATTATTTAAGTCTCATCGCTCTAAAGTGCAGGCATTCCCTGCAAGAATCGTTCTCAGCCATCCAATCAACGCCGTGGCACGTATTCAGCTGACATCACCCACGGCGCTGGCTGCAAACAACCACCATCATGGCTGCTATCAGCCCAAAAATAAACGATACGCCGGATTATGGCTCTCATCCCAGTACGGGTAACCCAATTGCTGTAAAAACTGGGTAAAGGCGACCTGATCCTCGGGCGGCACCTGCATGCCCACCAAAACCCGGCCAAAATCTGCCCCATGATTACGGTAGTGAAACAAACTGATGTTCCAGTTGTGACCCATGGATTCGAGAAAGTTCATTAAGGCGCCGGGTTTTTCAGGAAACTCAAAACGGTAAACCACCTCGTTTTGGACTTGTGGCGCATGCCCGCCCACCAGATGGCGCAAATGTAACTTGGCCATTTCGTTGTCGCTCAAATTAATGGTGGGCAAGCCCGCCGCCGCCAATTTGCCCGCGATAGCATCTGCCTCGGTCGGGTGATGCACCGCCAACCCGACAAAAATATGCGCTTGCTCGGTGTCAGCAAAACGGTAATTGAATTCGGTAATATTGCGCTGCCCTAACAGGCGGCAAAAACGCTTAAACGCGCCGGGGGTCTCAGGAATGGTGACGGCAAAGACCGCCTCCCGGCGTTCCCCCAGCTCCGCGCGCTCGGCAATAAAGCGCAAGCGGTCAAAGTTCATGTTGGCACCTGAAGCAACTGCGACCAGGGTTTTACCTTGACACTGTTCGCGTTGACTGTAAGCCTTCAAGCCAGCCACGGCCAGCGCCCCGGCCGGCTCAAGAATGCTGCGCGTATCCTCAAACACGTCTTTGATGGCGGCACAAATCGCATCATTATCAACCACGATCATTTCATCGACATATTGCTGCACGAGCGCAAAGGTATGCTCGCCCACTTGCTTGACCGCAGCCCCATCTGCAAACAGGCCCACTTGTTCCAACATGACACGTTGGCCGAGCTTCAGCGATTCGGTCATGGCTTCGGCATCCTGCGCTTCGACGCCGATGACTTTGATTTCGGGGCGGACCGCTTTCAGATAGGCCGCCATCCCAGCCAGCAGGCCACCACCGCCGACGCAACAAAACACGGCTTCAATCGGCGCCGCATGATCCTGCACCAACTCCAGCGCAATCGTGCCCTGGCCAGCAATGACATCCGGATCATCGTAAGGATGCACAAAGGTCAACCCTTCCCGTTGCTCGAGATCGAGCGCGTGCAAGTAGGCATCGGAGTAACTGTCGCCAAACAACACTACTTCGGCACCGCGTGCGCGCACCGCATTGACCTTGATCGCTGGCGTGGTGGTCGGCATCACAATGACGGCACGGCAGCCCATTTTCTGCGCACTCAAGGCCACGCCTTGCGCATGGTTACCGGCGCTGGCGCAAATCACGCCACGCTGCAAAGCCTCAGCCGAGAGGTTGGCCATTTTGTTATAGGCACCGCGCAGTTTGAATGAAAATACCGGCTGCATATCTTCGCGCTTGAGCAACACCCGGTTATTCAGTCGCGAGGACAAGTTGGGCAATTCATCGAGCGGCGTATGTCTGGCAACGGCATAGACGTGGGAGTGTTCGATTTTTTCGCGGTAATTGATGGTCATGAAATGCGTGGAGATTTTAAAACCGCAAGGTTGCAGTGTATGATAGAGAATTGTTTGTATTATAAAGAATTAATCAAGGATTGAAGCACATGGCGATGGATAAAGCACAACAAGACGCATTGAAACTCGAAGTGGCAAAAGCAGCAGTGAATTATGTCAAGGATGGCATTATTGGTGTGGGCACCGGCTCAACCGCCAACTTTTTTATCGACGAACTGGCCAAAGTCAAACATAAAATCACCGGCGCAGTCGCCAGCTCCGAAGCTACCGCGCAACGCCTGCGTAACCACGGTATCGAGGTCTTTGACTTGAACAGCGTCGACAGCATGGATATTTATGTAGATGGCGCCGATGAAATCACCGAGCACATGCATATGCTCAAAGGCGGCGGTGGTGCATTGACCCGTGAAAAGATCGTGGCAGCTGTGGCCAAATCTTTCATCTGTATCTGCGACGAAAGCAAATTTGTACCCGTATTGGGCAAGTTTCCCCTGCCAGTAGAAGTATTACCGATGGCTCGCAGCCATGTGGCACGTGAACTGGTAAAACTGGGTGGTCAACCCCAATTGCGCGACTTCACAACTGACAACGGCAACTTGATCCTTGATGTGCATGGCTTGAGCATTACCGACCCGATTGCAATGGAAGCCAAGATCAACCAGATCGTAGGGGTGGTGACTAACGGCTTGTTCGCAGCACGCCCGGCCAATGTGTTGCTGCTGGCCACGCCAAATGGCGTTAAAACTCTGACCAAGTAATTGCAACTTCTGCACACTGAAAATTATCATACAGTTGTCATATTGGGCTGGTAATCTGCACCGGCACAATAATTAGGAAAAATTTGTCATGCAATTTGAACACACCTCTAAGCAATATGATGTTGAACTGGAGTCCGTCCGGGCCAAGGTTCTGGAAATGGGCGGGGTCGTTGAGCAGCAAATCGTCAATGCACTGGAGTCGCTGACCAACGCGGATGTCAATCTAGCCAAAGACGTCATGGAGCGCGACGCGCGTGTCAACGCTTTAGAGGTTCAGGTGGATGAAGACTGCAGCCATATTATTGCGCGCAGACAACCTGCAGCACGTGATTTGCGCATGATCATGATGATGGTAAAAACCATCACGGATCTGGAGCGGATTGGTGACGAAGCCACTAAGATTGCACGGACTGCCCAGCGTATCTACGAGCAAGACCGGATGTACAAACCACGGTTCAACGAGATCAAAACCATGGTTGGCATTGTGCGTGAAATGCTGCGTACATCGCTGGATTCATTTGCACGCCTGGATGTCAGCCAGACCGTGGAAGTCGCCAGACAGGATGAGCAGGTGGATGAACAATTCCGCGCCGCCATGCGTCAGTTGATCACATTCATGCTGGAAGATCCACGTACGATCTCGATGTCACTTGAAGTACTGTTTGTGGCAAAAGCCATTGAGCGCATTGGCGACCATGCGAAGAACATCTCGGAGTACGTGGTCTATATGGTTAAAGGCAAAGATATCCGCCATACCAGCCTGGAAGATATTCAGCGCGAGACGCAGTCGTAATAGACCGCAAATAAAAAGCACTCCGAGGAGTGCTTTTTATTTTTGTTGGCCGGGATACGGTTAAAGCCTCATCGCATTAACCATTTTCACTAGGCAGAAGGAGGCACATAGCCAGTGGCAACATCTGCGCCTTCGCCAAAAAAGTACTTTTCGGTTTGCTCGGATAGATATTTACGTGCACTCGGGTCCGCAAGGCTCAAGCGGTTTTCATTGACCAGCATGGTCTGCTGTTTTAACCAGCCTGCCCAAGCTTCTTTAGACACATGCATATAAATCTTTTTACCCAGTTCTCCCGGATAAGGCGGAAAATCCATGCCTTCGAGCTCTTTGCCCAGTTTCACACATTGCACCAATCTTGCCATGTTCGATCCTCACTACACTGCTAAAAGCGCTATCATAGCGCATGTTAAAATCTGATGTTCGCAATTTTAGAGATAAGCCATGCAAAACAACACCCCTTCAGGTCACCAGGAAAGTCCATTCAAAGGCAAAACCGGCCTCCGGCGCTTGATTAATGCCTTTGGCTACTCCATGGATGGCTTCAAAGCCGCTTATAAGCATGAAGATGCTTTCCGTCAGGAGGTCTGGCTCTCGCTGGTGCTGATTCCACTAGCGTTTTACTTGGAGTCAGAAGCCCTGCACCGCATCCTGATGGTCGGCAGTGTGTTGCTGGTCATGATTGTGGAGCTGCTGAATTCGGCGGTTGAAGCGGTGGTAGACCGCGTGTCGATTGAACGGCATGCACTGGCCAAGCGAGCCAAAGATATTGGCAGTGCTGCCGTGTTGTTGGCATTGATCAACTTGACGGTAGTCTGGGGCTTGATTTTATTCAATTAAAAGACAACAGGCTGACCAAGTCAGCCTGTTGCTTTGATCTGTCGCGCACCTGTGCGCCGCGTAATGAGGCGCGCAGGTGCGCAGTCCCACCGCTTAAAAGTCAGCGCGGGCGCCCAACAATACTGCCCTGGCGCCTGACGGGGCAATATCCTTCAGAAAAGATGCGTGCTCACGGATCTCTTCATTGAGCAGGTTATTGGCCTTGGCAAACAACTCCACGTTATATTTCACCGGCAACTTGTATGCGACCAATGCGCTGACATTAGTATAAGCATTGGTTTTGAGTTCGTTCTCGGCCACGTTATTCTGCTTAAAGGCATGCAGCACATCGACGCGAGCATTCCAGTTGCCCAGACGATAATCCAGTCCACCGCCCAATCTCAAGGGAGAGATTCTAGGCAAGTATTGATTATTACGCGTGTCTTTGGCATGCACGTAGTCACCGCGCATTTTTAATGTCCACTCGTCGTTCAAGGCAAACTTGCCTTCTAACTCCAAGCCCTTGAACAAGGCCGGAACCGCTCTAAACTGTGCTTCAGGCAACAGCTCGCCATCCACCGGCACCTCAATGCCTGTATTAAACAAGCCGATAAAGTTTTTAAATTTGGTGGCATACGCGCCTAGCGTCACACTGTGACCACCTGACTTCCATTTCAGCTGCGCATCAATACCGTTGGAGCGCTCTTTGCTGAGGTTAGTATTACCGACCTCCACCTGCCCAGTCGCAATATGTGGTCCATTCGCATACAGTTCAAAATAGCTAGGTGCACGCTCGTTATGCGACAAGTTGGTCGTCACACTCCAGGATTCATCAATGGTGTACAGCCCCCCCAGCGCAAAGCTATTGGGGTTAAAGTGTTTGCTAAACGCCTGGGTGAATTTATCATCGACATGGGAGTCTATCGAGGTATCGCCAAACCGCCCGCCAAAGGTGACTTTGTGTTTATCGATTGCATACTCTTCGTAGACATAAGCCCCTTGGTCCACGGTGGTGACACTAGGCACAAATGCCTCTTCGCCTAAGGCCTGAAAACGCGTGTTCTGGAACTGATAGCCGACCACCCCATTCAAGCCTGCCAGTGGGACATGGGTGGCTTCGAGGCTCCCCTGCAAACCACGGTTTTTAAAAGTGGTGCTCGGGTCGCCATTCTCCACTTCTACATGCTCATAATTGGTATAAGCCATTCTCACCTTGATTTTTTGCACAGGCCCCTTGAGTTCTCTCACCTCACCTGCCAATTCCGTACGTTTGTTTTCCATATTGATTCTGACCCCCTCTTCCGCCACGGTGCCATAGTGGTTGTTGGAGTCCGCATAGGAAATCCCCAGATAGCCTGTATCAAAGGTCCAGGAAGCACCCAATGCGCCGCCATTGGCCAGCGCAGAACTATTATTGAGCTTGTCCTTGCCGCGACTATCGCGCGCAGTACCATCGGCCAAACTCTTGCGCTTGGAAAGCGCATAGCCAGGAATCTCAAGATTGCTGGTTTCACGGCTGTAGATATCGGCATGCAATGCAAACAGGCCATTGCCCACATCGACCACCGCAGCGCCATTGCGCGTATTGTCTGGCCCGCCAAACCTGGTTTCAGCGCGGCCGGTATAGCCATTAAGGGATTCTTTAGGGATACGGTGGTCAATCGCGTTGACGACACCGCCCATGGCACTGCCGCCATACAGCAACGCTGCCGGACCTCGCACCACATCAATTTGCTCAATAATCAATGGATCCACGCCCACTGCATGGTCAAAACTCAGTGACGAGGCATCCAGAATACCAACACCGTTTTGCATGATACGCACACGCTCGCCGTCCAGGCCACGGATAATCGGACGCGAAGCATTTGGACCAAACTGCGTGGCCGTCACGCCCGGAATGCCATTCAGGGTTTCACCCAGAGTCCCTTGACGACGCAAACTGAGCTCACGTCCGCCCAGTACCGAGACCGGCACCACCATATCATCCGATGCCACGCCCAGGGGATTGCCCGTGACAGGCACATTATCAATATCAAGGGTTTTCGCGTCTTCTGCCGAGACCAGCATGGGCGAGCTCAACGCCGCCATCAATGCCAGCCATAATGATTTTTGCTGCCCACGTGCAGACATCCTCTTTTGTAACATTTTCATTGTTTTTTCCAGACAAGGTCAGGCAGTGCTGTGTGCACTGCATAAATAGCTCACTCCAGCCGCAAGCGCGACCTGGAGAATGTATCGTCAAGGGTTAAACAATGGCAGGAGGGGCGCGTGCGGCATAGGCCGCGAGCGTTGGGCGCTGTATGGCAATCGCAAGGGCGCTGATGACAGCAAGATAGCTAAGCTCTGGCAAGCTCCATTGCAGGGCCTGCGTCATCACTCCGACGAGATGCGCGTAGGCGACACAGAGCCGGCATTGGTCTTTGCTTTGATGCTTGTCAGATTGCGAGTGTTGCGTCAGCTCTTTGAGATGGGTAATTTCATGTGTGACAAGGCCTGTCTGCGTGATCGCAAACAACACTGCCAATAGAAAATACACATAAAAGCGCTTTAACATGTTGAATATACTAACATAAATTCTTGCCCACAGAATGCAACTCTATTGCATTTTTATGCAAAAGCCATGCGTTTTAGCGAGATGAGCAAGTGAAAAGCTAGAGATTAACGACGCGCTTGGGGGCAATACGGCCATCGCGCTGCTGCTGGCCGACCCCAAGAAACAAGCCGGAAGCACTATAAATACGTAAATCGCCCGCTGGGATAACGCCAGCCAGCCAGACTGGATTGCCTTGTTTGAAATAATAGGCGGCATCCTGATGCAGCTCGACTTTAGGCAGGATTTGAATAGCACTATCGACAGGCAGCAGCAACGCATCGCGCTGCTCAATAGACATCTGCTCCAGAGCTTCTATCGTCACGGTCTCGGCGATTTGATAAGTGGCGGTCGCCGTACGGCGTAAAGCTGTGAGGTGCGCACCCACATTGAGTGCTTTACCGATATCCTCGCCTAAGGTGCGGATATAAGTGCCTTTGCTACAACAGACTTCGATTTCTGCACTATTCTCAGCACAGGCCAAGACACGCAATGCATGAATGGTTACCTGACGCGGTGCACGTTCTAGCTCGACACCATTACGCGCGTATTCATACAAAGGCTTACCGTTTACCTTGAGCGCAGAATACATGGGAGGCACTTGTGTAATTGACCCCATAAACTGCGGCAACACGCGCTCAATCTCTGCACGCGACACCTGGCAAGCCACCTCACTGACGACGTCACCCTCTTTATCTCCGGTGGTGGTGGTCACACCAAACTTGACGGTCGCCATATAAGTTTTGTTTTCATCCGTCAGGTGTTGTGCAAATTTGGTAGCTTCGCCCAAGCAGATCGGCAACACGCCAGTTGCAAGAGGATCCAAGGTCCCGGTATGTCCGGCTTTTTGGGCCTGATATAACCATTTGACCTTTTGCAAGGCCTGATTGGATGAAAAGCCATAGGGCTTGTCCAGCAACAACACGCCACTGACGGCACGTTTAATGCGTTTGGTTTGCATAGCGCGAAAGGAGGTAAAAATTATTCTTGCGGAGGGGTATCAGACAAAGCGTCGCTGATCAGCTTGTCCATATGCATCCCACGGTCTATGGATTCATCATAGACAAAATGCAACTGCGGGACAGTACGGATCATCATGCGCTTGCCCAGCTGCGTACGCAAAAAGCCGGCGGCTTTTTCCAGGCCGGCTTGCAGGCCTTTGCTATTCTTCTGCGCGGTGTAAAAGACCTTGGCATGTGCCATATCCCCCGCCACCTCAACCCCGGTCAAGGTGACCATCTGCACACGCGGGTCCTTGATCTCAAACATGAGCAAATCCGCCAGTTCACGGCGCATTTGCTCAGAGATGCGGTCATTTCTTGAAAATGCTTTAGCCATTAGAGTGTTCTGGCCACTTCAACGACTTCATAAACTTCAAGAATATCGCCGACTTCAATCTCATTGTAGTTCTTGAGAGACAAGCCGCACTCAAAGTTATTTTTAACTTCTTTAACGTCATCCTTGAAGCGTTTCAGGGAGTCCAACTCACCGGTATGAATAATCACATTGTTACGCAACAAGCGGACTTTGGAGTTACGTTTAACCACGCCATCCTGTACATAACAACCGGCCACTGCACCCACTTTGGAGATCCGGTATACCTCGCGGATTTCTACCGTACCAATCATTTGCTCTTTCTGCTCGGGTGCAAGCATGCCACCCAGCGCCGCTTTGATCTCGTCCACAGCTTCGTAAATGATGTTGTAGTAACGCAGGTCGACATCCAGATTCTCAACCAGCTTACGTGCCCCGGCATCAGCCCGGACGTTAAAGCCGATCAGCACCGCACTTGAAGCGGCAGCCAGGTTCACATCTGACTCACTGATGGCACCCACGCCGGTGTGAATAATATTCACACGTACTTCGCTGGTAGACAGTTTTTGCAGGCTGGTGGTCAAGGCTTCGTAAGAACCCTGTACATCTGACTTGATAATCAGGTTCAGGGTTTGTACTTCGCCTTCAGCCATCTGCTCAAACATGTTTTCAAGTTTGGCAGCCTGCTGCTTGGCCAGTTTCACATCGCGGAACTTGCCCTGACGGAACAAGGCAATTTCACGCGCCTTGCGCTCGTCGTTCAAGACGATGGTTTCTTCACCAGCACTTGGCACATCAGACAAGCCCAGAACTTCTACCGGAATAGACGGGCCGGCTTCTTTAATGTCGTTGCCATTCTCGTCAAGCATGGCACGCACACGGCCATAAGCCGTACCTGCCAGCAGCATATCGCCGCGGCGCAAGATACCGGACTGCACCAGTACGGTAGACACCGGACCACGCCCTTTATCCAGGCGACCTTCAATGACCAGGCCTTTGGCTGGCGTATTGAGCGGGGCTTTCAACTCAAGCACTTCCGCTTGCAGCAACACTGCTTCCAGCAACTCATCAATGCCTTTACCGGTTTTGGCAGACACTTCACGGAACATGGTATCGCCACCGTACTCTTCAGGCACCACTTCATGCGAGATCAGCTCGCTTTTCACGCGTTCAGGCTGCGCTTCAGGTTTATCAATCTTGTTAATCGCTACCACGACAGGCACGTTACCGGCCTTGGCATGGTGAATCGCTTCAATTGTTTGTGGCATCACGCCATCATCCGCGGACACCACCAGAATCACGATATCGGTCGCCTTCGCACCACGGGCACGCATAGCGGTAAAAGCCTCGTGACCAGGGGTATCCAGAAAGGTCACCATGCCACGTGGTGTTTCCACGTGATAAGCACCGATATGCTGGGTAATGCCACCAGCTTCACCTGACGCCACGCGACTGCGGCGGATATAGTCCAGCAAGGAGGTTTTACCATGGTCAACGTGACCCATGACCGTGACCACCGGTGGACGTGATTCCAGAATCGCTTCAACGCCTTCGGTTTCTTCCAGGAAGCTTTCAGGATCATTCGCAGCCGCGGCTTGCGCTTTGTGACCCATTTCTTCGACCAGAATAATCGCAGTGTCCTGATCCAGCACCTGGTTGATGGTCACCATCATGCCCATTTTCATTAAGGCCTTGATCACTTCCGCCGCTTTGACAGACATTTTGTGCGCCAAATCCGCAACCGAAATGGTCTCCGGCACCATCACCTCTTTGATGATAGGTTCGGTTGGTGCATTAAAGGCGTGCTGATCATCTTTATTGGATTTGTGATGCTTGCCCTTAGGGGTGCGCCAGCCTTGAGCGCCGCCAGCAGGTGCATCCCCGCGTGTTTTAATGCCGCGTTTTTTGTTCTCGTTTTCATTCCAGTCGCGGTTGTCGGTCTTGGCTTTTTTATCTTTATTTTCTGGCTTGTCTGTTGCTTTGGCAGCGGGCTTGTGTAGCGTCCCTTCAGACAACTTGGTGGCTGCGGGTTTATTCTTCGCAGCCTCGGCCTCTGCCTGGCGCTTGGCTTCTTCTTCTGCGCGACGTTGTGTCAACGCTTGCTTGCGCTTGATATCTTCTGCCTGCAAGGCAGCCAGCTTGGCCGCACGCGAAGCTTCTTGTTCACGTAAGGCAATCTCCTGCGCCGACAGAACCACGCCTTTTTTCACAGGGGCTGGGGCTTCTACGACTGGTGTAAGTGCTGGTGCCTCAACTACTGGCTCAGGCTCTGGCTCTGGCTCAGGTTCAGCCACGACCTCAACGATCTCTTCGATCACAGGTTCTTCCACCACGACCGGCTCAACCTCTACGGGCAAGCTCTCCAGAACTTCTGCTGGTACTGGCTCGGCTTCATCATAAGCAGCGGCATCCACAGGCGGCTCATAGCCCAGCTCAGGGCGCTCCAGCACGCGTTTTTTACGCACTTCCACCTGAATCGTACGGGCTTTACCTGAGCTATCCAGCTTTTTGATTTCGGTGTTCTGCTTACGGGTCAGTGTGATCTTGTTTTTAGGCGCGTTACCTGCCCCATGCTCTTTACGCAAGTAATCCAGCAAGGCAGCCTTGTCACCCTCTTCCAGGAAATCATCCACAGACGTTTTATGAACGCCTGCGCTTTTCAGTTGCTCGATAAGAAGAGTCGTTGGAAGACCCAGCTCGGCGGCAAATTGTGCGACGGTTGAAAGTGCCATGTACTGCTCCAGTTCAATTACTTTATTTTTTAATTAAGAGGTATGCATGATGTTTTAAACGCATAGGTTATTTAAAACGCCTGGTTACTTAAACCAGGGTGCTCGCGCCGTCATAATCAATGACTTCGCACGCTCTTCATCTATTCCGGTCAACTCAACCAGCTCATCGACTGCCAGTTCGGCCAGATCTTCGCTGGTATGAATCTCGCTGGCTGCCAGTTTATGGGCAGTGTCTGCATCCATACCATCCAGCGTCATCAGGTCGTTGGTGTCTTCTTCAACTTTTTCTTCTTTGGCAATCGCCTCGGTTAACAAGGCAGCACGTGCGCGTGAACGTAACTCATTGATCGTGTCTTCATCAAAGGCCTCGATTTCAGCCATCTCTGCCAAAGGCACGTAGGCAATCTCTTCCAGTGTGCTAAAGCCTTCCTGCACCAGGATATCCGCCACTTCTTCGTCCACATCCAGCTTCTCGATAAACAATTGGCTGATTTTGGCATACTCGTCCTGACTCTTCTGCGCAGCCGCTTCTTCGGTCAGGATATTCAGGTTCCAGCCAGTCAGTTCCGACGCCAGACGCACGTTTTGACCGTTGCGCCCAATCGCTACCGCCAATTGCTCTTCGTTCACCACCACATCCATGCTGTGTGCATCTTCATCGACCACAATCGACGTCACTTCAGCTGGCGCCAAGGCATTAATGACAAACTGTGCCGGATCCATGCTCCACAATACGATATCCACGCGCTCGCCACCGAGCTCAGAAGTCACCGCTTGTACACGGGAGCCACGCATGCCCACGCAAGTCCCCACAGGATCCAGGCGCTGGTCATTGGTTTTAACCGCAATTTTGGAACGCAAGCCAGGATCACGCGCCGCAGAACGAATCTCCAGCAGGCCTTCTTCGATTTCAGGCACTTCCAGCTCAAACAAACGCTTGAGGAACTCGGGAGCGACACGCGACAGGATCAGTTGCGGCCCACGGCCACCACGGTCCACGCGTGACAGATAAGCACGCACACGGTCACCCACGCGCAGGTTTTCTTTTTGAATCATGGCTTCACGTGGCAGCAGGCACTCAATACGGCCTACTTCAATAATCGCATTGCCTTTTTCCATCCGCTTGATCACGCCAGTGACCAGGCTTTCGCCACGCGCCAAAAAGTCCTGGATCATTTGCTCACGCTCAGCTTCGCGCACCTTCTGCAAAATCACCTGTTTTGCTGCCTGTGCGCCAATGCGGCCAAACGAGATCGACTCTAATGGCTCTTCGTAATAGTCGCCAATTTGTCTGCCAGCAGCACGTTCGTCTTCTTCATCAAACTGGTAAGCCGAGCTTTCCAGCAGGTCATATTCTACATATTGCCAGCGTCTAAAGGTTTTGTAATCTCCGGTTTCACGGTCAATTTCGACACGAATATCTGCGCCTTCTTCATGGTTCTTTTTCGTCGCCGAAGCCAATGCCAATTCCAGGGCAGTAAAGATTACCTCTTTATCCACGTTTTTTTCATGGGCCAGGGCATCAACCAACAACAATAATTCACGACTCATCGTAATCTCCAACTCACCGTACGGATTAGCTAAAACAAATTAATCAAAAACCGGGCTCAATCGAGCCTTATCTATATTATCCAGCGACAATCTATAAACCCAGCCATCGCACTCAATCAACACTTTCCCCTCGTCAACGCCTTGCAACTGTCCCAAAAAAGTCTTTCTGGGCAATGTGGTTGGCGTTGCTTTAGGGCCATCATCCGGAATACCCACTCGCAATTTGATTTGTGCACGCTCACCAGTAAAACGCATAAAATCACGTTCCTTGCGCAACACACGATCCAGACCGGCAGAAGAGACTTCCAGGCGGTCATAATCGATATCCAGTTCTACCGTCAGCACGTTGCCAAGCTGGTTGCTCACCAGAACACAATCATCAATCGTAACGCTGTCCTTATTGTCTTTGGGTGCCAGCTTGTCGATGAACACGCGCAATAATTTGCCACGATTGGCTGCCTCAAAATCAACCAGCTCGTATCCTAACTGCGTGACTGTCTTTTCAACTACCGAATGCAAATTTTGCATACGCACCCTTAATTCAAAACGTTACGTCCAAAAACAAAAAATGGGCGTAACGCCCATCTATCATTTTGATTATACCAAAATTCCTTTTAAATTCAAAGTAACAGATGGCGCAATGACTGGGTCGGGCGGGTTTTGTTTGACGTCTACAGCCTGTAGTAGCCCGAACGGGTCAATGACATACGCCTGTGTATTTTTTAAGATGTGTGTAAAAGAGGGAGAAGCAGCAGATCAACAACCGCTTGAGCGGTGTCAATTATATTTTACGCTGCAGTGCAGCGCTTAAGTTTTCATGGCAGTCTATTTTGAGTTGATCTTAATAGACACTTCAACCCGGTGCTTGCACCGGGTTTTTTTCTGCCTGAATTTCATCTGCCTACCGGTTACAGGCAATAAAAAAGCCCCCGACATTGCTGCCGAGGGCTTTTTAGAATAGGAGCTTGGGGATGACCTACTTTCGCATACGAAGAGTACACTATCATTGGCGCAAGTTCGTTTCACGG
>NZ_JBQUZC010000002.1:0-701566 GCF_056314045.1 Methylophilus sp. DMC16 | reverse complement strand
CTTGCTATCTCCGATAGACTTTGAAAAGCAGTTCAATCAATCGGCTGAGCAGTGTCTACAAAGTTAGTGGCGATTCATAATGACCCAACTGAAGAGCTTGAAAGATATATTCCAGCTATTCTTGAAGGGTTGTATAAATCTCCTTTTAAAGCATACGCAGAAAATTTAGTTAGCAAGTGGGCTAGTGAGTCTGTCTATCTAGAATCTATTACCTACTTTTATTCTAGTATCAATAATCGAAATATTGCCGAGCTTGAGGAATTGCTAACAAAGTCAATAAACTCGGATTCACAATTATCCGTCGCTAATATAATCAACAACTGCATTTCGGCAGCTGAAGAAGAGTTTGAAGCAGGATTGATCTCCATTTTCACAAGAGCAATTCAATATTTCACATTTAATGAAAATGCTAGTTGGATCATCGGGTCATGGTACAAAATTGCTAAAAGTTACTTATTCACACAACTAGACCAGAAAGAGGTTGACGAGGTATTAAACAATCTAGTGTTTGTAAATCATATCAATACTGATGTTGAGTGGGTTTTACAGACTATTTCAAACAGATTTCCAATGAAGATCTTGCAGTATTGCAAAAGTAGAATAGATTATCAGTTAAGGCTTCCTGATAACCCACGTAGCTTTATTGATCGATATGAAGCTATACCTTTTGAGTTCCACACTTTGCATGAAAGTTTGAGAGGATTTGCCAGCGAAATAATTGAAAATATTAAAACATGGAAACCACATGAGGCAGTAAATCTGCCATACGAAGATTGGTACAGCGAACGAATACGTAATCTAATTAAAAATATTTTCCCAAATTTCGAGGGCCTGGAAATTCCATTAAAAAGATTAATTAGGTCCAAGGATAACAATCAAATTGATCTGGTTATTTCAATCATTAAAAGCTATACCGGACAGCAGTTTTTATTTAAGACAGTTTCAGAGTTGCTTAAGGTAATAAGTATTGATGACACAGATCGTCTGAGAGCTATCGAATTTGCTTTGCATAACAGGGGTGTAATGTCCGGTTATTACGGTGGCTCAGAAGCATTGAAGTTAAAAAAACAATATGCACAGCCTTTGCTTCGGAGCAGAAACGAAAGGGTGAAAGCGTTTGCTAAACAATACATCGCAAAACTTAATCGACAAATTGCAGCAGAGCGTCATAGTGAAGAACAACGTTACGAAATGCACAGGAGAGGATAGAGGTAATTGGTGACTATGCTTCTCCAAGTGAGCTATCTATAAAAAATAGTATGCCCCACTGAAGATCATGTAAACAAAAAAATGGAGCCAAATAAATTGGCTCCAAATAGTTATTTACATAATAGCTTTTAGTCGACTCTAAAACGGAATATCGTCATCAAAATCGTCAAAATTGCCAGCTGGTTTGCTAGCAGGCTGGAAGGCATTGCGGTTTGCGCCGCCAGCGGCGTTACCGCTGCCCATAGCAGGTTGCTGCTGGCGTGGTGGGGCCTGGTTGTAGTCGTCCATACCGCCGCCTTGATCCATCTCACCACCGTCATAAGAGGCGCTGCCACCTTCACGCCCAGTGCCTAGCATTTGCATCTGGTCGGCGACGATTTCGGTGCTGTAGCGGGTGACGCCATCTTTTTCCCATTTACGGGTTTGCAGACGGCCTTCAATATATACCGGACGGCCTTTTTTCAGGTACTCGCCGGCGATTTCGGCCAAACGGCGGTACATGACGATGTTGTGCCATTCGGTTTTTTCCTGGCGTACGCCGGATTTGTCTTTCCAGTTTTCGGTGGTGGCAATACTGAAGTTAGCCACTGCCTCACCGTTTGGCATGTAGCGCACTTCAGGATCGCGCCCGAGATTGCCCATCAAAATCACTTTATTGACTGATGCCATGGTGTTACGACTCCCCTATTCGATTCATGATTGCTTGCGACAATGCCGCTTGAAATGCTTTGCTGCGCTGATTTTCCAACTTTACCATGAGCATGGTTTCTGAGGGAATGGCGACGACTTCATAGACGCCTTCCATCGCGCGGATATCTTGCACCAGTTTGGCGGCCTGGGCGTCATTATACCCTGCTTGCAAATGGAACATTTTGGTTTTGACGCTGGGCGGTGCCTGCATGCCGAGCGCGAGGCCAAACCAGATCAGCATGAGCACAGCGCAGAAGACAAACACCGTGCTGCTGCCATAGGTGTGCGAGAGCCAGCCACCGAGGGCGGCGCCTAAAAACATGCCAAAAGACTGTGCGGTGTTGTGCACGCCCATGGCGGTACCTTTGGCGGCGACCGGTGCCATTTTTGAGATGAGTGACGGTAGCGAGGCCTCAAGGATATTAAACGCCACAAAATAGGAGAACAGGGTGGCGACAATGCCCCACAGGCTGTTGAGGCTGAACATGAAGGCGATTTGCGTGAACAGCATGAGGCCGACAGCGCTGATAAACACCGGTTTAAGCTTGGCTTTTTTCTCGGCATAAATGATGGCGGGCACCATTAAGATGAATGAAATCAGCAGCACTGGTAAATAAATTTTCCAGTGGGTATTTTCGTTCATGCCGGTGCTGTGCTTGATGGCAAACGGCACCACCATGAACATGGCCATTTGCGCCCCATGTAAGCAAAACGTGCCAAAGTTCAAGCGCAGCAGTTGCTTATCGCGTAATACCTCGCCGATTTTGGCGGGCACCGCTTGGGCGTCGGAGTGAAAGTGCGCATGCAAGGGCTCTGGCACGGCAAACTTGACCACGCCGATGGCGAGAATGGCCAGCACGGCGGTGAGCCAGAAAATGCCTGGCACGCCTATCCATTGGTTGAGGATGGGGCCCGCAACCAGTGACACGGCAAAGGTCACGCCTATGGTTGCGCCTATCATGGCCATGGCTTGGGTACGGTGCTCTTCGCGGGTGGAATCGGCCACCAGCGCAGTCACCACGGCAGAAATGGCACCCGCACCCTGAATCGCCCGCCCGACAATGACCATGTAAATATCTTGCGCCATTGCGGCGCAGACACTGCCCAGCGCAAACATGATCAAGCCCAGATAAATCAGTTTTTTACGGCCGAAACGGTCAGACGCCATGCCAAACGGCAACTGGAAAATGACTTGCATGAAGCCATAGGCGCCCAGGGCGAGACCAATCAGGGTATGGTTATTGCCGCCGCGCAGGGTTTCGGCATAAATGGCAAAAATAGGCAGAATTAAAAACATGCCCAACATACGTAGCCCGTAGATGGAGGCCAATGCCGCAGTGGCACGGGTTTCCAGTTGGGTCATTTTTTCGGAGAACTGCATGAATGCTTTAAGAAAACTTGGCTTAATTTCAAATAATTGCGTATATTATCAGGTTGGCTGTCTGTTCGTGAAAGTATCATGGAATTTATCAAAATTCGCGGGGCGCGCACCCATAACCTCAAGAACATCAATCTGGATATTCCGCGCAACCAACTGGTTGTGGTCACCGGCCTGTCAGGCTCAGGAAAGTCTTCGCTTGCTTTTGATACCTTGTATGCAGAAGGACAGCGCCGCTACGTCGAAAGTTTATCTGCCTATGCCCGCCAGTTTTTGGCGCGCATGGACAAACCGGATGTGGACCTGATTGAAGGCTTGTCACCGGCCATCTCCATCGAGCAAAAATCGACCTCACACAACCCGCGTTCCACGGTCGGCACTGTCACTGAAATCCACGACTATCTGCGTTTGCTGTATGCACGTGCCGGGGACCCGGAATGCCCAGAGCATGGCATCAAGCTTGAGGCACAAACCGTGAGCCAGATGGTGGACAGTGTGCTCAAGTTGCCGGAAGACACCAAGCTGATGATTTTGGCGCCGGTCGTCTCTAACCGTAAAGGCGAGCAGCTGGATCTGTTTGATACGCTCAAGGCCCAAGGTTTTGTGCGCTTGCGCATTGATGGCAAGATCTACGAAATGGATAGCCTGCCGCAGTTGGCAAAAACTACCAAGCACAGCGTGGACGTGGTCGTCGACCGCCTTAAAGTGCGCGAAGACATGAAGCAACGGATTGCTGAATCCTTTGAAACCGCACTGCGGCTAGCAGATGGCAAAGCGGTCGCGCTGGAGATGGATAGCGAAAAAGAACACCTGTTCTCTGCCAAATTCTCCTGCCCGGTGTGTGACTACTCACTGGCCGAACTCGAGCCGCGTTTATTCAGCTTTAACAACCCGATGGGCGCTTGCCCAAAATGCGATGGCCTGGGTCAGGTCACGTTTTTTGATCCCAAGCGCGTGGTGGCTTTCCCACATTTATCGCTGGCCAGTGGCGCGATCAAAGGCTGGGACAAGCGCAACCAGTTTTACTTTCAGATGCTGGCCAGCCTGAGCCAGCATTATGACTTTGACCTGGAAGCGCCGTTTGAGACGCTGCCTGAAGAAACCCAGCAAATTCTGCTGTATGGTTCTGGCCGCGAGCAAATCGCCTTTAAATACCTCAATGAGCGAGGCACCTTCTTTAGCAAGTCGCATACCTTTGAGGGCATTATCAATAACCTGCAACGCCGTTATCGCGAGAGTGACTCGACTGCGGTGCGCGATGAGCTGGCAAAATATATCAATGCGACTGCCTGCCCAGATTGTGGCGGCACGCGTTTGCGCAAAGAGGCACGCCACGTCAAGGTTGGCGACAGAAATATTCACCAGATCTGCGAAGTGCCGCTCAAACAGGCGCTCAATTTCTTTGAAACACTGCAACTGAGCGGGCAAAAGCTGGCGATTGCCGACAAGATCGTCAAGGAGATCGAAAGCCGCCTCAAGTTTTTAACCAATGTCGGTCTGGACTACTTGTCGCTGTCGCGCTCGGCAGAAACCCTGTCTGGCGGCGAAGCGCAGCGTATCCGCCTGGCCTCGCAAATCGGCAGCGGCCTGACTGGCGTCATGTATGTGCTGGATGAGCCTTCCATCGGCTTGCACCAGCGCGACAATGACCGCCTGCTGGAAACCCTCAAGCGCCTGCGCGACATTGGTAACAGCGTGATTGTGGTCGAACATGACCAGGATGCCATTCAGTTGGCAGATTTTATTGTCGACATTGGCCCGGGCGCGGGCGAGCATGGCGGCAATATTGTGTCGTTTGGCACCCCGGCCCAGATTGAAGCCGACCCCAACTCATTGACCGGACAATACATCAGCGGCAAAAAACAGATTACCTTCAAGCTGCCTCGCACGCAGCCAGACCCCAAGCGCATGATCAAACTCAATGGCGCCAGCGGGAACAACCTCAAAGACGTCAGTATTGAGATTCCGGTCGGCCTGCTGACTTGCGTCACGGGCGTTTCCGGCAGCGGCAAATCGACGCTGATCAACGACACGCTTTACCGCGTGGTCGCCGCGCACTTGTATGGCAGCAGCACCGAACCTGCAGCGCACCAGAGCATTGAAGGCCTGGAGTTTTTTGACAAGGTGGTCGATGTTGACCAAAGCCCGATTGGCCGCACACCGCGCTCCAACCCGGCGACGTATACCGGCTTGTTCACGCCGATTCGCGACCTGTTTGCCAGCGTGCCGGAAAGCCGCGCGCGCGGCTATGGGCCTGGCCGTTACTCATTTAACGTCAAGGGCGGCCGTTGCGAAGCCTGCCAGGGCGATGGCGTGATCCGCGTGGAAATGCACTTTTTGCCGGATGTGTATGTCCCTTGCGACGTCTGCAAAGGCCAGCGCTATAACCGCGAAACGCTGGAAATCCAGTTCAAGGGCAAAAACATCCACGAAGTACTGGCCATGACGGTGGAACAAGCGCACCAGTTCTTTAATGCACAGCCGGTGATTGAACGCAAACTGAAAACCTTGCTGGACGTGGGCCTGGGCTATATCACGCTGGGGCAATCGGCCACCACACTGTCTGGCGGTGAAGCACAACGGGTCAAACTGGCACTGGAACTCAGCAAACGCGATACCGGCCGCACGCTGTATATCCTCGATGAACCCACCACCGGTTTGCACTTTGCGGATATCCAGTTATTGCTGGACGTGATTCACCGTTTGCGTGACGCGGGCAATACCGTGGTCATCATCGAACATAATCTGGACGTGATCAAAACCGCCGACTGGCTGATCGACATGGGCCCCGAAGGCGGCGATGGCGGAGGCGTGGTAGTCGGTGTCGGTACGCCGGAAACGCTGGCAGAAAACAGCGCCAGCTACACGGGCCGCTACCTGATTCCGCTGTTAAAACAGCTCAAACCCTGATTTACCCCCCCTGCTTCTCTGGCCAGGCCTGCAAATGCACGCCTGGCTTTTTTCTGTCTGCCTGCGCCGTTGGGGTGGTATGCATCTTGCTATCTTAAAGACACATAACAGTAAAAAATTCTTTTTAATCCAGATAGATAGCTGAGGTTATCCAAAAAGTGCAGCCACTATCCGGATACTGCAGATCCTCAGGCCAGAGGGAAGAGAGAGGCGCACCATGACTGTGTTAGGCAGCACTATATTGGAGCAAACCAGACTGGAGAAATTCAACCGGGCTGATCACAGGGTATCGTCACTGATTGCCCAGCTCGAACAGAGCTTATTTAATGAAGACAATCAGCTGTTTTGCTCTTCTGACATGGATGAAGTGAAACAGGCGGTAGGCAATGTCTTCAAACCGCATCGACTGAAAATCCGCGACCACCGCGAGCATGGCATTGCCAGCATGCATCATGTGCGTCAGGGCGCCTTGTCGTTAAACCGCTTGCAGTACCAGCATGAAGTGGTGATAGACCCTGACCGCCTCAATGATTTTTTTCTGGTGCATATCCCGATGAATGGCAGTTCCACCATCCGTTGCGGCAATCACCGCTTTGTGTCTACCCCCGAGAATGCCTCGCTGGTGTCACCGACCTTGCCACTCGAAATTGAATGGGAAGCCGGCAGTGCAGACATCATTTTGCGCATTGAACGCGCCCGCCTGGACAAGCACTGTGCGCAGCATCTGGGTATGCCGCAGCTGGAAAAACCGCTGGAGTTTCATCCTGACTTGCAACTGCAAACGCCAGCCGGACAATATTTTTTAAAGCTGGTGAGCATGCTGGCCGACAACATGCAGAGCCCGTATCCGCAGTTAAATGAACCCATCGTATTTGAGCAGTTTGAATCCACCCTGTTTAATGCCCTGCTGTATGGCCAACCCCACAATCTGTGTATGAAAGCCCCGATTACCAATATTGCGCCGTTCTACATCAAGCGGGTAGAAGACTATATTCATGCCCATACTGCTGACAGCATGACCATAGAATCCCTGGCGGCGATTGCCGGGGTCAGCGCACGCACCTTGTTCGCGGGCTTTCAGCGTTATCGGGGGTTGAGCCCAATGGATTACCTGCGGCAAGTCCGGCTGGACCGCGTGCGCGAGATGCTGTTATCGGAAAAAACGGCACACCTGTCAGTGACTGAAATCGCCATGCAATGGGGCTTTAACCACATGGGCAGGTTTGCGATTGATTATAAAAAACGCTTTGGCGAATCGCCTTCTGCCAGCCGCCGGTTTGGGCCGGGGCATTGATGTTCAGTGAGCAGTAGCCATCATCAAACCTCATGGCTAGCGCTAAGTCTCACGATGGCTTAAGTCAGGTGATGGGCGCATCACAGCGCAATGTGCTGAAGCCTTGCGGATGGCACCGCGTATCGCGCTTTTTGCCAGCGTAATGGCTGGTTAATCAGCGCGACACACGTGGTTATGCGGCCTGTCGACGGTCGGCCTGCGAATAGAAAGCATCGGCAAAAAATGCCGTGGGCGCCAGGCCTTGTGCGACAAAGCGCTGGTTGGCAGTGGCCACCATGGCTGGCGAGCCGCAGGCATAGACCTCAAATGGCTGTAAGTCTGGCCAGTCTTGCAATACCGCATCCGTGACATAGCCTTGCCGCCCCTGCCAGGACGTCGCTGTGGCTGCCGATAATACCGGCACGTACTGAAACCAGGGATAGCGGGTGGCCAGATCCAGGCATTGGCTATGCTGGTACAAGTCCGGCAAGGTGCGGCCGCCCCAATACAAGGTGACGGGGACCTCGTTGCCTGCAGCAATCAGCGCCTCCAGCATGGCCTTCACCGGGGCAAAGCCGGTGCCGGTCGCGACCATGATTTTGGGCTTCTGGGTTGCCTGCAGCGTGAATTGTCCATGCGGACCATCAATCGACAGCGGCGTGCCCGGTGCGAGTTGATGAAACAGCTGATCGGTAAACAAGCCACCAGGCAGATGACGGATATGCAACTCCAGCGCATTGGCCGTGACTTGGGCCAAAGAATAACTGCGGCGCTGGTCGCCGAGCAGGATATCGATATATTGACCGGGCTGGTAAGCAAAACGGTGCGCAGCTGGCAGTTGCATGCGCACCAGTGCCACATCCGGCGCCACCTTGTCCAGGCTGGTCAACACCACCTCCACCGCCGTAGGTTTGGCGGTGGCAGGTGCAGCCTGCGCGTCTACCGCTACCTGCACGCGGCCGTCATGTATCCTGAGCGGGAAGCTACGCACGGCCTCGGTCACCGGCGCGCATTTGGCGGCCCCGGTACGGATATCAAACAAGCCCTGATGCAAGGGACACTCGACACAGCCATCTTCCACATAGCCTTCAGACAGCCGCGCCACTCCATGGGTACACAAATCATGCAAAGCGAATAACTGATCCTCAAGCCGGAAAATGGCCAGCTGCATGCCGCCGGCCTCAACCGCGACCGGCTCCTCCTCGCTAAAGTCCTCGACGGCGCCAATGTCTGTCCAGCGGTGTAAATGGACGGTACTCATATCGGCGTCGCCAGCAAGGTTTGTACACGTGAGGTGTCATACACCACCTGCCGCCGCTTGAAGCGCCAGCCCTGGTCGGTACGCACAATCTGGTCGATGTAGCGCCCCGTCTGGTAGACGTGGGATTCGCCATTTTGCAGCGTTTGCACCACCACATAGCTGGACTCTGCCTGCACCTCATCGGCACTGCTGGCCTGCAACACCAGGCCAGAGGTCATGTGGCGGTAAGTATGGCTCTCAAAAATATTGGCATGGCGCAAGGACGTGACGCGGTCTTCAAGCATATTGCGGTTATCAAAATAAATCATGCCGATGGGCAAACCCGCATCAAAATTTTCTTTGGGCACAATGCTATAGTGGCAGTCCTCGGTAAAAAACTGAGGCCAGCGCTCCAATTGATCGTTATCCAGCGCCGCAATATAGGCCTGCTGTAACTGTTGCACTTCAAACCAGGTTTGTAATTCTTGCATACTGTCCTCCTTAAAAACCCATGAGCTGCTGATAGCCGACCCAGAAGCGTCTGATCAGGCTTTCGGTGATCAGCGTGTCTTGCTGGTCTGGCTGGTCTTTGCTCATTTCAATCACCGAGCAGGCATCGCCATCACGCACGGTGCCACGTTGCACCAGCTCGGTCGCCTCGGTGTCTTCCATCGAGATATACCCTGCCGGGCCAACCAGATTGGCCTGTTTGAGCCGCATGGCGCGCAATTCCGGCGTGTCATCCACATAGCCAAAAAAGTGGAAAATCAGCTCGAAATTGTGGGGGCCTTTGGCCAGCAACTGCCGCGCCACCAGCGTATTGTGGATTTGCTGTACGACCAGTTGCGGAAAAATCGGCTGGATATGGTTGGTGGTCAGCTCTTCATACTCCTGTATCTGTCCGAGCAGGCTGTCATCCTTGAGCTGAAAGCCTTCATCAAACGAACGGATGGCCTGCGCTTTATACGTCTCGGCGGTTTGCACCTCGTTTTTGGTTGCGGTGATGATGCTATGCAAGCCATGGGTGGCATCCGGGATCGAACGCGCCTTCATGCCGACCCGGAAAATATTGAAGGTGGTATGAAACAGGTGCAGCAAACTGGCGTGATACGGATCTTTGACGTTTTCCAGATACAGTTTCCAGTTAGATTTGGAGTATTGGCGGGTGCAGCCCAGATACTCGATCGGCTTGTGGAAAATACGGTCTATCCACGGCCGCATTTCAGGACCGATATAGTCAGGCAAAGGCGCCACCGTGTCGCTAAAGGTGGCAAACACCAGGCCTTTATAGCTGTCTACCCGCAGCTGCTTGAGACCGTGCGCTTTCGGGTTAAAGTCTTTGGGCATGCCAGACATGCCTTTTTGCCCACGGCGGAATGGCACGCCTTGCAAATTGCCCTCACAGTCAAAACTCCACTGGTGATACACACAGGTATGCTCACTGGCATTGCCGCGCGCCTGACGGCAGACTTGTGCGCCGCGGTGCGCACAGCGGTTCACCCAGGCGGCCAGTCCGCCTTCTTTGGTGCGGGTCATCACCACCGGCGTATCCCCAACAAACGTGCTTTTAAAGTCGCCGGGGTTGGGGATTTCGGCTTCCAGCCCGAGAAAACTCCAGGTCGGCCCGCGAAAGATGCGTTCTTGCTCCAGCTCATACACTGCTTGCGAGCTGAACACGGCGTAGGGAATACGTGAACCGTCATCGGTGGGAAACTTGAGCAAAGGCTCACCAGACTGGGACTTGCCAGCATGGAACTGGACGGCTTGTGCTTGAATAGCGTTCATATTGACCTCGAATCCTTAAAAGTGATGCACAAAACGCAGGTTGTAACGTTCACCTTCGGTACGGTTTTTCACCGCCATTTCATCGTAGAAGTTAAACATCAGATGATCCTGCTTGGAAAAGCTGTACATGCCCCCCACGCCCAGTGCCAACACCTGCTCGCGACGCCCAGACACGTCATGACCGTTCATTTGGGTATCGGTGGTTTGCTTGAGGTAGTAACCGTTAACGCCCAAGCGCAGTTGCGGTGTAAAGGCATACTCCATGGCAAAGTTGGTATGAAACGCCTGCCCTGCACGCGTGCTGCTGGCGCCCAATGCCTGAAAGCCTCGGTTGGGATCATCATTTTTGCCGTTCCACAAATAGTGGGCACGCACAGAGGCGGTCCATTCTGGCGTGAAAAAATAAGTGCCTGACCAGTAAGGGTTGAACGACCAGGCATTGCTGCCCGGGTTGATTTCGCGGTTAGCACTGTATTCGCCCGTGGGCAAAATAAACTGTAATTCAACGCGCTGCATGAATTTGGGCCCTTTTTCGCCCATGACGATAGGCCACTGTAAGAAAGGGCCAACCAGTAAATCGCCTACGCCACTGTCACCCGCTTTGGGGAACGCATTGGAGGCGGCGCCATAACTGGTATGCGGACTGACCACGGGCACAATCACATCCATGCCCAGATTAGCCCCGGCGACTTCGATATCCGAGATATACAGTACTTGCGACAGACTGACGGTGACATCCACTTTGGGGTTAGGCAAACCTAGACTATTGCCCGCGTTATCCTTGAACTTGTCGGCATGGTATTGCTGCACGTATTGGCTGAAATACCAGCCATTGCCTGCGGGCGGGGCACCATCCAGAAAGCTGGTGAACCCAAGGTTGATTGGGGGCAAATCGTAGGCGTGGGCAAGCATGGGTAAGCTGGTGGTAGCAAGTGCCAGACCCAGTGCGCCAAGGGGTTTACTGCCAGAGGAGAAGAGGTTCATCGAGGGGTTCCTTTCAGAGTGAGATTCAATCGTTTAAAAAATCTGGGTATAACTATCAATCCGCCAGCTTGGGAATGGCGGGCTCTGCCTGCTCGGGGCCCATCGCGCTGTAGCCGCCATCGACGGCATACACGGCGCCCGTGACAAACGAAGCATGGTCAGAACATAAAAACAGCACCACATCGGCGACTTCCTGCGGGTCACCTACGCGTTTCAGGGCATGGAAAGGCGCTGCTACGGCATCGGTTTTGGCGCGGTTGCCGCCCGTCAGCTCGTCCATGACGCGTGACCAGATCCAGCCGGGGGCCACCGCATTGACCCGGATATGGTCACTGGCCAGATCAATCGCCATGCTGCGGGTCAGTTGTTCAGTTGCGGCCTTGCTGGCCGGATATAGCCACCGGCCGGTTTGCGCAGCGCTGGCTGAGATGCTGGAAAAATGCACGATGGCGCCACCGCCACGCTGACACATGGCCGCATGGCAAGCTTTGGCCAGCATGACACTGCTCACCAGGTTGACGTTGTAACTGAGCAACCAATCCTCGCGGCTGGCAGCAAAGCCGTTGTCCACATAGCTACAGGCCAGGTTGACCAGAAAATCTACACCGCCAAAGGTGTGTTGCGTGGTCGCCACCAGCTGTTGCAAGGCGGCATCATCGGTAATGTCTGTTTGTAAAAACAGAATGTCCGGGCTGATGCCAGCAGCCACCACCGCCCCACGTGCATCAATATCCACCGCCACCACTTTTGCGCCCGCGGCGTGGAAGGCTTCGACCACGGCCGCACCGATCAGCGTGGCGCTACCGGTGACGATGACGACTTTGTTTGCGATCCCTTTCATGGCACACCTCATGCATTGGTACTGAGTGCCCAGTTGGCCATCAGCGTGTTGGAAGGAAGGTTGGGGTCCAGCAGTTTGCGTGCTTGCTCGACCCCGCAGATGGCTGGAATCAGGGCGGGATCCAGCAGTCCCGCTTGCACCAGCACGCTGGCCTGATCCCAGTAAATATGTTCGTTAAACAGCTTGTCACCACGGAAAGTCACCACCACCAGCATGGGGATTTCAATCCGGCGCCCGGTCGGCGGTACATTCGGCAGCAACCAGTCAATCTCGCAGTCGTGCGTAAAACTGAGCACAAACTCATCCACCATGCGGTCTGCACCGACCACGCGTGAAATTGGCGTCATTTGCATGTCTGCCGGGTTATTGTGAATAAAGTGATGCTGATAAAAGCGACGCAGCATGATGTAGCCAACCCCGCCCGTCATGGTGGGCACATGATTCACATACGGCTGGGCGACCATGGTGGTCATGGTGGCATCGGCATCGCGGGTGGCAAATTCGAGCGCAAAGTGCTGATCTGCAATCGCACTCAGGTCATAATCCGGCCCCATGGCTTTACGCAAGGCGCCCAGGGTGCGGCTATATGCCATTTGTGCCGAGGGGGCGTGGTAATGCGCACCACCCAGGCGGGCAAACGCATGATCTACACCGGCATACACATAGGTCTTCGCCAGCGGCTGTGTGCTGGCTGCAGCCAGAATCTCGGCTTGGGCCGCAGGTGGGCAGAAGGCATCTTTCTCAGCAATATGCAGGGTTAACGGGCAACGTAGCGCAGCCATCTGTGGCAAGGCCTGCTCTATACCTACCCCGTAGTAACCCACCGCCACATCGGCATCGGTCTGACTGGCCGCCAGATAAGCCAGCTTGCCGCCCAGGCAATAGCCCAGCACACCCACCTTGCCACTGGCCCCTGCCATGCCACGCAAACAGCTGATGGCCAATTGGACATCCTGCATGCCGGTAGCTTCATCAAACCGCTGGTAATAGCCCAACGCGGCCGGCATATCCTCGGCTGCATCGGTCAGGGTAATACCAGGCTGCAGGCGCCAGTACAAATCTGGCACCAGCACCATATAACCCTCTTCGGCATACAGGTCGGCAATGGCCTGCATATTGGCATTCACGCCAAAAATTTCCTGGCACAACACCAGGCCCGGCCCGCTGCCGGTGGCTGGCAGGGCCAGATAGCCTTTAAAGGCCGGGAATTGCGCGCTGATTTCTATCATTTGTCCCATTTTTCGTCTCGCTTGCTCGGTTGAAGGGTGGGAAGGCAAGTGATCACCTTCGTTGTGGTTGCTACTTTCTCGCAGCGCAGACGGCGGGGCTATCCGCTCCGTGCAGCCACTATCCGCATTGCGCAGCCAAATGCAGTGCGCATGCAGGTTGTTGCCGAACGCGGATAGTGCAGGCAGTTTCTGGATAGTCGGCAAACTTTGCTCGCTCAATACTGCAGCCGACGATACAGGGATAGGCCCTGTATGATTTTTTTAAGCGCAAAGGAAACCGTATGAATATTGCGATTGTGGGTGCCGGGTTTGCCGGTTTGAGTACAGCAAAAGTGCTGACTGCATTTGGTCACCAGGTCACGGTGTTTGAGAAGGAGGCTGACGTCGGCGGGGTGTGGAGCGCCTCCAGACGCTACCCTAGCCTGACCACACAAAATGTGAAGTCCACCTATGCCTTTTCAGATTTCCCCTATCCCAAGCATTACCCTGAGTGGCCGAGTGGCGAGCAGGTGCAGCACTATCTGGATGCCTATACCAAGCAGTTCAATTTTGCACACCTGATCAGCTTGAATACCGAAGTGAAATTGGCTACACCGGTTGGTCAAGGCTGGCAACTCACCGTCAAGACCGAAGGCAAAGCAGAGGAAACGCGACATTTTGATTTTTTAATTGTCTGTAACGGAATTTTTTCGCAGCCCATGATCCCGGACTATCCGGGTGCAGCCGAATTTACCGCCGCAGGTGGCCGTATTTGCCACACCAGCGAGTTCAAGGAGCTTGCAGATGCCAAAGGCAAACATGTGCTGATTGTGGGCTACGGCAAATCTTCTACCGATGTGGCACAAGCGGTTTGCCAGCAAGCGGCGAGCACCACGGTGGTGGCCAGACATTTGATCTGGAAAGTGCCCAAACGACTCATGAATGTACTCAATTACAAATACCTGTTTTTGACGCGCATGGGCGAAGGCTTGTTTAAATATATCCGGCTTAAAGGTATAGAGCGCTTTTTGCACGGCATCGGCAAACCAATCCGTAACAGCATGTTGAATCAGGTGCAGTGGGTCATCAACCGCCAATGCCGCCTCGAAAAACTGGGCCTCAAGCCTGACCAGCCACTAGAATCGATTGCGCGCAGTACCGTCAGCCTGGTCACCGAAGGTTTCTTTGAAAGCGTGGAAGCGGGTCATATTGACGTTGCCAAACAAAACAGCATCACAGGCTTTAGCATTGAGCATGGCGTGCGTTATGCACATTTAACCGATGGCCGCCGTTTGCCAGCCGACATTGTGATTTGCGGGACAGGCTGGCATCAGCGTGTGCCTTTTTTGAACGATGACGTGATGAAACATGTGACCGATGCAGAAGGTAATTTTGTGCTGTACCGGTCGATGGCACCTGTTGGCATGCCAGGTCTGGCGTTTAATGGTTATAACTCTTCATTCTTTAGCCAACTCAATGCCGAAGTAGGCGCTTACTGGCTGGCCGACTGGATTGGTGGAAAGATGAAGTTGCCGACCGCAGAAGCACAACGCAGCACAATCAAGGAACGTCTGGCATGGATGGAAGCGCGTACAGAAGGCAAACACTCCAAAGGCACCAATATCATTCCGTTCTCACTGCATCATATTGACGAGCTGTTATCGGACATGCGCCTGCCGCTGGGCGTCGCGACCCGCTTCAAGCAGTGGTTTTTACCGATTGATCCAGCGGATTTTCAGTATTTGCACAAGGCCCTGCTGCAACGCCATCAGCCTCATGCTGCACAGAAGATGCCGGTACAGACCAAAACCGTTTGAAGGGCTTAGCCTCCGCCGCTCACAGGCGGAGGCCTTGAAAAGGAGTGTCTTATGATGACGTGTATTATGCTGGTGAACGCTGAGCGCCAACAAATGGCCACGGTGGCGGAAACCCTGGCATCATTAGCGCAAGTGACAGAAGTCTATTCAGTGAGTGGTCAATATGACCTGGTGGCCGTCATACAAGTCACCGGGCCCGAGGCGCTCTCTGCACTGGTGACCCATCAACTGGCTGCCATCAGCGGCATTGTGAGAACCGAAACCATGCTGTCACTGCGCACGTACCGAAAACAGGATCTGGACGCCATGTTTGATATCGGGTCCAGTTAATACCGGCCACCTACTGAAGTTTGGTGAGGCAAGCGTGGATGCGTTCAAAAAAATACGGCCAGTTACCTGGCCGTTACCTCACACCCTTGTAAAACATCTCGCTGTCAAAGGCTAAGGTCAACATGCAACCTGCCTGACGGTGCATCTGCATACACCGCCGATGGAAATGATGTATCAAATCCATTGATAGCAAACATTGTATGCAGGCGTGTTTCACGTTCATGCCTAAATCAGGCCCGTAAAATCAGGGTATTTTGACCAATCGCATGCGCGCCTGAATGGTAGCAGTGTGGCGATTTAAATAGCGGGTACTGCGGTGCAGATCATAAAAACGCGGGTTAGGAATCATGGCTGCCAAGCGCGCCGCTTGGGCGGGTGCCAGACTGGCGGCCGAAGCGTGAAAGTAATGCTTGGCCGCCGCTTGCGCCCCGAACACGCCCTCGCCCCACTCAATCACGTTCAGGTAGATTTCCAGAATCCTGCGCTTGGTCATGAGCTTTTCCAGCATAAAGGTAATCACCGCTTCTTGTGCTTTGCGCCAGGGCGTGCGATGCCCGGATAAAAACAAATTCTTGGCCAGTTGCTGGCTAATGGTGGAGCCGCCAGCGACGATTTTTCCCTTCTTGAGGTTTTTCTCAAAAGCGGTTTCGATCCCGACCCAGTCAAAGCCTTCATGGTCAACGAATTTGCTATCTTCCGCCGCAATCACTGCGCGTTTTAAATGGTTGCTGATCTTGGCGTAAGGCACCCACTGCTGCTGTATGGTGGCTTCGGGATGGCTTTCTTGCATCACTTCCAGCCGCGCCTGCATGAAGGCAGTGGCGTCCGGATTGTGATCTACCCACCACAAAATATGGGCGAGTATCCAGACCTGATACAACAGTACCCAGAGCAAAAACAGGACGAAAAACAGCTTGATGCTTTGTTTCATGACAGAAATGAAGATTAGCGGAATGTCTGAATCACTGGGGCCGTGTCAGGACGCAATCCATGCCAGATAAAAAACGCTTCTGCCGCCTGCTCGATGAGCATACCCAAGCCATCTGCCACCTGTGCGCCTGCGGTACGCGCCTGCTGCATAAACGGCGTCTCCCGGCCGTACATCATGTCGTAAGCCAGGGTATGCGTGCCAAAGACATGCGATGGAAGCTGTAACGGTGTCTCACACAATCCCGCAGAAGTGGCATTAATGACCACATCATAGGTCTCGGTGAGTGCTGCAAACGTGGTCACGGCCAGCAAGACGCCACATTGCCCCCCCGCGTCCGCAAACTTATCCAGCATGGCTTGCGCCTTGTCCTGTGTGCGGTTAGCAATGGTCAATTGCGCCGGGCCTTGTGCAATCAACGGCAGCATCACGCCTTGCGCAGCGCCGCCTGCGCCCAGCAACAAGATTTTTTTTGCGGCCAGGGCCGTCTGGTGATGTTTGAGAATGTCATTGACCAGCCCACAGCCATCGGTATTGTCGCCCTGAATTTGCGTTTGGCCAAAACTGAGGGTGTTCACTGCCCCAGCCGCCTGCGCGCGTTCAGATAAAGTCTGGCTTAAGTCATAGGCTTCAAATTTGAATGGTACCGTGACATTTGCACCCACATACCCTTGTTGCTGCAATTGGTGCACCGTGGACGCAAAGCCATCCAGAGGTGCCAACACCTTTTCGTAAACAATCGTCTTGCCAAATTGCAGCGCAAATGCCTGGTGAATCAACGGCGATTTGCTATGTGCTATCGGGTGGCCAATGACTGCGTATTTTTCAACCGACATAGCAAGATCACCTAGTTGGACCAGGGCAAGCCTGCATGTTTCCAGCCATTGATCAGGGTTCTTTGCTTGGCCTCATTCGCTTCGCCTTCAAAGCCTTCGAGCATATTGTAAGCGTTGGGATATCCGAGTTTTTGCGCCAGCAAGGCAGCATTATGGCTGCGGCCACCCGTGCGGCACATAAATACAACGGTGCGCGCAGGATCAACCAGCGCCTGTAGCTGATCGGCAAACTCAGGATTGGCAATCATGCCTGGATAAAACGCCCATTCCAGATGGGCCGCCATGGGCACGCGCCCAACCAACTCCAACTCGGCACGTGAGCGCACATCCACCAACACCGCATTTTGATCTTGGCTAATCAGCGCATACGCCTCCTGCGGCGTGACGGCTCCCGCGTAAGTCAAGCCATTTTCTTCTGCGCGCTGAGCGGCTTGTTGCAAGATTTTTTCAACACTCTCCAAATGACACCTTCACTCTTTCAATCACTTAGTTAAACCGCGAGTATACCTGTGAAAGCCATGCAAACACATTTAGCACCATTTTTGTGCTCAATTTGTTGCAGTGCACCTAATTAGTGCCCATTGATTTTGCTTTTTTATGTCAGATATCCCATATCCATGCAAAATGCCTGTTTTTGGGTGGCATGCTTCCTGCTACTATTACATCCTAAGATTCAATGGAATTCGTAAACCAAAAATTCCACATATCTATTTGTTTTGCTAGTTTGTGTTTTTATATTTGCTCACGTTCCGGGACATCCGCAACATGTCCCTTTTTTGCGTGCGCAAGTTGAATCATTTTAGATCTTGATCACTGAGGAGAATGTAATGTCCGTTGCAAACGTAATGAAACTGGTTGCGGAAAACGACATCAAATTTGTTGATTTCCGTTTTACCGACACCAGAGGTAAAGAGCAGCACGTGACCGTGCCAGTGTCTGCCTTCGACGAAGATAAATTTACCGAAGGTCACGCCTTTGATGGTTCTTCCATTGCTGGCTGGAAAGGCATTCAAGCCTCTGACATGCAATTGATGCCTGATGCAAGCACCGCATTCATCGATCCATTTTTTGACGAACCAACCTTGGTTCTGACCTGCGACGTAGTAGACCCTACTGATGGTAAAGGCTATGACCGTGACCCACGCTCCCTGGCAAAACGCGCTGAAGCTTACCTGAAATCCAGCGGCCTGGGCGACACTGCTTACTTTGGTCCAGAGCCAGAGTTCTTCATTTTTGACAGCGTACAATGGGATGCCACCATGGGTGGTAGCTTTGTGAAAATCAACTCAGAAGAGGCCGCTTGGTCCTCAGGTGAAAAATTCGAGGGTGGCAACACTGGTCACCGTCCAGGCGTTAAAGGCGGCTACTTCCCAGTGCCTCCTGTCGATTCATTGCACGACATCCGTTCTGCCATGGTCATGACCTTAGAAGAACTGGGCGTGCCTGTTGAAGTGCACCACCACGAAGTGGCAACAGCAGGTCAATGTGAAATCGGTACTAAGTTTGCGACCTTGGTACAACGTGCTGACTGGACGCAAATCCTGAAATACGTAGTGACTAACACAGCCCATGCTTACGGTAAAACAGCCACATTTATGCCAAAACCAATGTTTGGTGACAACGGCTCCGGTATGCACGTTCACCAATCCGTATGGAAAGATGGTAAAAACCTGTTTGCAGGTAACGGCTATGCAGGCCTGAGCGACTTCGCTCTGTACTACATCGGCGGCATCATCAAGCATGCGCGCGCACTGAATGCGATTACCAACCCAGGTACTAACTCCTACAAGCGCTTGGTACCGCATTACGAAGCACCAGTCAAACTGGCTTACTCCGCTAAAAACCGTTCTGCTGCGATTCGTATTCCGTTCGTGCATTCTGATAAAGCCCGTCGTGTTGAAGCGCGCTTCCCAGACCCGATTGCTAACCCATACTTGGCTTTCTCAGCCCTGTTGATGGCTGGTCTGGATGGCGTTCAGAACAAGATTCACCCAGGTGAACCAGCGACTAAAGACTTGTACCATCTGCCACCAGAAGAAGATGCATTGATCCCAACGGTATGTTCATCTTTGGAACAAGCATTGGAGTATCTGGATAAAGACCGCGAGTTCTTAACACGCGGCGGCGTTTTCTCAGACGACTGGATTGATGCATACATTGCATTGAAAATGGAAGAAGTCACTAAACTGCGCCAAACACCACACCCAGTGGAATTTGGTCTGTACTACTCTTGCTAATCACAAGAGCACGCACTAAAACAGGGCAGCCCAGGCTGCCCTGTTTTTTTATGTGCGCGCTGTTCCGTCAACGTTTTTAGGCGAGCAGACGTTGATACCCTCAACGATCTGCTCTAAACTATTGCCATGAAAAGACTTTTTTACATTTGCACCTTCGCGCTCATGTGCAACCCAAGCTGGGCAGATATTTACAAATATACCGACAGTAACGGCGTCACCACCTATACCAATATCAAACCCGAAGGCAAAAGCAAGGCAGAGCTCATTATTAGTGGGCCCAGAACCACAGAGCCTCCACCCCCTGCCAGGGAGAAAAAAGCCAATGTCAGAACACCCTCTCCGGCCGATTTTCCCAAAGTCGATAATCAGACACAAAATCAACGCGACCAAAAGCGGCGAGAGCTATTAATGAACGAGCTTTCTCAAGAAAAACAAGCACTTGAGAATGCTCGCCTGTTATATGAAGAAGCCCAGAACACGCCAGAAGTCTATAGAGGTGCCAATGGAAAAACGTTTAGGAATGTCGCCAAGTATGAAGAAAAACTGCGAGTGATTGAGGCCGAAATTCAGGCACATGAGCGCAATATCGAGCTGTTAAATAAAGAACTCAACCTTTAAATGCACCATTTTGGGGGCTTGCTCAATCATTTTTACGTTTCTTGTAAGAATTGGCTTGGGTTTTGCTTTAAAACAGGGCGTGATTCACTCTTTTTAACAAGCTCAGGACATGGTACAGAAATCTCCCAACGGCTTTAGTGGTTTAGAGCATATTGCCACGGCAGTCATTTTGCTTAATAACCAACTAGAAGTTACTTACGCAAACTCCAGCGCCGAGATTCTGTTTGCATTTAGTGCCAACCAGATTCAAGGGGCGCATATCCATGACGTGTTTGTGAATTGCGAAATTTTGCAAATGGCCGTGACTAACGCCATAGAAACACAGAGCCCATATCGTGAGCATGAGTTTGCACTGACCACCCAACGCGGCCATACAACGGCCGTGACCTGCACAGCCACCCCTATTTCAGCCGCGTTCAATCAAACGCCGGAAGACATGCTGATTCTGGAGTTTGTGCAAATGGATCAGCAATTGCGTATTGCGCGTGAAGAGCGCATGCTGATACAGCAGCAAGCCAACTCTGAATTACTCAGGAATCTGGCGCATGAGATCCGCAACCCGCTAGGCGGCTTGCGTGGTGCGGCACAATTGCTTGAATTTGAGTTGCCGCAACCCAGCCTAAAAGAATATACCCAGGTGATTATCAAAGAGGCTGACAGACTACATAGCCTCATGGACAGACTGCTGGCACCACACCGCGTGCCAAAATATGAGCCCACCAACATTCATGAAGTGCTGGAGCGCGTACGCAGTCTGTTACTGGCAGAATCGCCTAACCATATCCGCGTGATCCGCGACTACGATACCAGCTTGCCGGAGCTCATTGGCGATCGCGAAAAACTGATCCAAGCCGTGCTCAATATTGCGCGTAATGCGGCACAAGCGATGCAGCAGCACCAGACCGAAGGTGCGAGCATTACTTTCCGCACGCGTGCTGAGCGCCAAATTACGCTAGCCAGAAAACGTTACCGTGTCGGGATTCATTTAGAGATTATTGATAACGGCCCAGGCATCCCTGCCGGCATCAAAGAACGCATTTTCTACCCGCTGGTATCCGGTCGCGAAGGCGGCACAGGCTTGGGCCTTGCGCTGGCGCAAACCTTTATCACCCAACACCATGGCATGATCGACTGTGATTCACAGCCGGGTAAAACCATATTCCATATATTGCTACCCATTGAAAGTACGCAATTAAAATCATCAGTACAATAATTCACGAGAAACAGCTATGAAGCCAATCTGGATCCTAGACGACGACAAATCCATCCGCTGGGTGTTTGAAAAAGCCCTGGCCCGCACGGACTTTGATTTCAAAACATTTTCATCCCCGGCAGAAGCCCTCAACGCTTTAAATCGTGAACAACCCCAAGTCATTGTCAGTGACATCCGCATGCCGAATGGCTCGGGCCTGGACTTTTTATCCGAGGTAAAGCAGCGCTTTCCCGAGATTCCCGTCATTATCATGACCGCCTACTCAGACCTCGAAAGCGCTGTCGCCGCCTTTCAGGGTGGCGCGTTTGAGTATCTGGCCAAACCGTTTGATGTAGACCAAGCCATCGAAATTATCAAACGTGCCGTTGAAGAAAGCATGCGTCAATCTGTCGAGGCCGTAGAAGACACCGGCCCCTCGCCAGAAATTATCGGCCAGGCACCCGCTATGCAAGAGGTTTTCCGTGCCATTGGCCGCCTCAGCCGCTCGCACTCAACCGTGCTCATTAACGGCGAATCCGGCAGTGGTAAAGAACTGGTCGCCAGTGCACTGCATAGACACAGCCCACGTGCTGACAAACCCTTTATCGCTATCAACACCGCAGCGATTCCCAAGGATTTATTAGAATCCGAATTGTTTGGTCATGAACGCGGCGCTTTTACTGGGGCCGCTGCAGCCAGACGTGGCCGCTTTGAACAGGCAGATAACGGCACTTTGTTTCTAGATGAAATTGGTGACATGCCTGCTGACTTGCAAACCAGATTGTTGCGCGTCTTGTCCGACGGCCAGTTTTATCGCGTGGGCGGACATCAACCAATCAAAGTCAATGTACGCGTGATTGCCGCCACTCACCAGGACCTCGAAGAGCGCGTCAAACAAGGTCTGTTCCGTGAAGACTTGTTTCACCGCCTGAACGTCATTCGTCTGCGCTTGCCGCCCTTGCGTGAGCGCAGGGAAGACATACCCTTGCTGACCAAACATTTTCTCGCCCACAGCGCACAGCAATTAGGGGTTGAACCTAAACAGTTATCACAAGCAGCCATTAAATATCTCATGTCAGTTAACTGGAGCGGTAACGTTCGCCAGCTTGAGAACGTCTGCCACTGGCTCACCGTCATGGCGCCAGGTCAAAACGTGGATGTTAATGACTTACCCCCAGAGCTTAAAGAAGATACTGGTAAACATAGTAGCGGAGGCTCCTGGCAAGAAGCGCTAGCCCAAGAAGTCACCGACGCGCTTAATCGCGGAGAAACCAATATCCTTGACGCCAAAACCAAAGAGTTTGAGCGTATCCTGATCACCCGTGCCCTCGCCCACACCGATGGCCGCCGGATTGAAGCTGCCAATCAGCTAGGGATGGGGCGCAATACGCTCACACGCAAAATTCAGGAGCTAGGCATTGATGATTAAAATTGCTAAATGTGCACTTGCTGACTACGCCAAAGTGGGAATGAGCTGTGTCTTTGCGCATCAATACTACTAACAAAAAAGACTTGCGCCAGCCGTGAGTCTTTTAGTGTCTTCCCAAAAAAGTTATTTGCGGCATGAAAATGTCTGCCTTCATAGAGTATCAAGGTGTTATAAACGTTATTGATTCTCACAATCTCATCAAACATACTGTGATAAGCGGTATCCATCTTTACAGTACCATCTGCAAAGCGCTTATCATTCACCTTAAGTGCTTTTTCGTATAAAGTCTGATCAAAGCTTTTATTGGGCCTAAATAAAGAAGTCCCGGAATCCAAAGGCGCATCAGGACTTAAATATAACACCGCTGCAAAAACAGCATTCCCGTCCGTGTGAATTACACCACGCCCATATTCTTCGCTGACACTCTGGAAGTTGGTCGAAATGGCCCAACGCATATGCTCATATTCAGAGTTATGGAATAAGGAGATAATCTTAGTGCTAACCTTCTCAAATAAAGGCTTATTGATCACAGATAAGTCTTTGGTTCTTGCGCCAGGAAATACATATGGCACATCCTTTAACTGATGTCGAAATTGATATTTCTGATTAAGTGCAAAAGTGCGCACTGCATCCGGATCTTCGTAGAAATTTTCAACGATTGTTACAGGGTACAAATTCATAATTCACCAACAAGTCTAATCAGCAAAGTTTATAGATAAAAAAACGGCAACCGAAGTTGCCGTTTTTTCTGACTCTAATTTAAGCAGTTAAACTGCAATTAAATTAGAAGAACAGGATAGCACCCAAAGAAACGGTTTTTGCTTTCAAGTCAGTGTCAGCCGCTGTGCGGTTGTTAACTTCATCTTTAGCTTGAGAGTACTCTGCTACCAAGTTCAGGTGTTTTGTCAATGGGTGGTAAGCACCAACTACCCACATATTAGCTTTGATGTCGCTGAATGAATCAACACCGTTGCCATCCAATGTGGACTCACCGTAAGAGGCAGCCAATTTAGTACCTACACCTGGAATAGTGTAAGAACCTTGAACATACCACTGATCGGAATCACGACGTTTACCGTTACGATCGAAACCGTTCAAGAATTGAACTGTCTGACCGATACCTTTACCTTGACCGTAGTAACCAACTAAGCCGAAATCAGCAATTTTCAGGCTTGTACCCAAGTCCCATGCGTAAGCGCGCTCGTTACCAAAGTTTTGTGCAGCAACAGCTGGAACAGCAGTAACAACACCGTTAACGTTAGATACAGTTGCAGCAACTGCAGCAGTGCCTAAGCCGTCAACTTTTTGGCTGATTGCAGAAACCCAAACTTTACCAGCTACGTCACCTGTCCACTCGTAAGAAGCTTTACCTTCGTACGCAGTTTGTGAACCAGCACGGTCAGTTGAACCAACGCTGTTGGTACCTGTACCTGCCAAAGCATTCCAGCCTTGTGTCAAACCTGCAGTAAATTGGAAACCGTTCCAGTTTGGTGATGTGTAAGCAACTTGTGCTTTCCAGTCAGCATACATGTAACCACGACCAATACGACCCAAAGTAGTTGTATTGCCAGCCAAAGAACCAGCAGCAGAGCCAACGCCCAGCAGTGTTTGGTCATTCAAGATAGCGTCTGAAGCGTAGATGCCCAGATCTTTACCCAGCTTGATAGAACCCCATGAAGCATCACCGAATGTCAAGAATGCTTGACGGTTTTCTTGTTGGGAAGATTGTTTACCAGCAGCTGTTGTAGAAGCACCTGGGTTAATGCTGATTGTGAAACCAACATCCAGATCGTTCTGACGTGTTTTACCAGAAACGCTCAGATAGTTTGGCAGCAAACCTGTAGTAATGTTTGCTACGCTATCGCCATTCTGATATTCACCAGCAGCAGAATCATCACCGCTGAAGCTAGTGTGTGTGTAGTAAGCGTTAACAACGCCACCGATGTCCAGAGTCCAGTCACCAGCTGGGATAGTGATGCCAGCTTGTGCGCCAGTAGCGGCAGCGAACAGAGCTGCTGCAACTGCAACGTTCAATTTTGTATTCATACGAATCTCCAAAAATGTTGTTTTCACAACTTGTGTAAGGATATTGCTTTCCAGTAAAGAGCCATTGAATGCTCTTTCTAATAACTCCTGCGGAATCACTTAAAGCATTTCCTGCAAGGTCAGAGCAATTTTTGCAAAAGCGGCCTAGGTGGCGCAAGTGAATACGTCAAATTGCTTAGTCCTAGTTAACGTTGTTGCAGATTTGCAACAATCTAACACCTGCCGGACTAGGGTGTTTTTTTGAATTGCTACCGTTTTTTAGCTGATTTCCCATCAACATCAATATATCTTTCTGCTAGCATAGGAACAATTTGCAGCTTATTTAAATTTACACATGCGCCTTTATTTAAGTGAAGCGCATCCGCAGGGGAAGAGAATGATTTCGGACATTCAGTTATGTAGTCGCTTTGTAGAGACCTTGGACTGGATATGCCAAGTGCTGATCAGGCATTCTGAGGATTTCAATATTGCCCTGGTTAAAATTGCTTATGGCGATGACAATAGCTTGGGTGAGGCCTACGGCGCGCCTGAGGCCTTGCGTCAACTCTCATCGTTAACCCATGATCTGCAAAACTCTTTTAGAAGATCTGACCTGGTAGGCCGGGAAGGGACAGACTTCTGGATTTTGTTTCCTTATACGCGTGTGCAAGATGACGTGTATGAAAAACTGCTTGATGTGCTTGAAAGCTCCAAGCATCAGACATTGAATATCGTAGAGCGTGAAATCGCGATTTTTGAATTGCCGCTGATTTACCAAAAAGCGTTGGTTAAGCCTGACAGAGGGCACGCCTTGTTACAACACCTCAAAAACAATCAGCGGGAATTGGCCAGCCATGTTTTCCGTCTAGCCAATCTCTAAGCTGCAGGCCTACGCATTTAAAAGTGTAATTGTTGAAGCCCTTTGATCAGCGTGCGTACTGGCGTTGGCAACGCTGCGGCGACAGCATCCGCCAAAGCGAGCCATTGCTGATTGGGCGCTGGTGGCGGTCGCTTCCCCTGCAATAGCAGTGGCTGTGGCGTTATTTCAAGCTTGAAATGTGTAAAGGTATGCCAGAGCACGGGCAATGTTTCCAGTGGCTCCACATCCATGTCGAAGGTAGTTTTTACATGGGGAACGGCAAGCGCACTGGGGGACAACTCAGGCAAACTCCACAAACCGCCCCATATACCATGGTTCGGCCGTCGCTCCAGCAAAATCTCCCCGGCATCTAAAATCATCAATACCGTGGTCTGTTTTTCTGGCAAGGCTTTACGAGGCTTGGGGGCAGGCAGCACATAGACCATTTGTTGCTGATACGCCAGACAACTCGCCTGCATCGGGCAACGATGACAATTTGGTTTGCTACGCGTACACAAGGTCGCACCAAAGTCCATCAACCCTTGCACATAGGCGGGCAAGCCTTGGCTAGGCAACACACTTTCGGCGATTTGCCACAATTTCTTCTCTACTTCTGGTAACCCTGGCCAACCCTCAATAGCATACAGCCTTGCCAATACACGTTTCACATTACCATCAAGAATCGTTTGCCGCTGGTTAAATGCAAACACGCTGATCGCTGCGGCGGTAGAGCGCCCGATACCTTTTAAAGTTTGGATGGTCTCGAAATCTGTTGGAAAAATACCACAATGCTCACGCATAATGGTTTGGGCGGCATGATGCAGGTTGCGCGCGCGTGAATAGTAGCCAAGCCCGCTCCAATAGCGCATGACTTCATCTTGTTCGGCTTCGGCTAGGCTGGCAATGGTAGGAAAGCGCTGCATGAACCGATCATAATAAGCAATGACCGCCGACACCTGCGTTTGCTGCAACATGATTTCTGAGACCCAAATAGCGTAAGGGTCACGCGTCTGCTGCCATGGCAAATCATGGCGGCCATGCGCCTGCTGCCAGGCGATCAGTTTTTCTGCAAAATCACTCACACTTAAAAGCTTGTCTGCTGGCCCTAAAAATTCAGCAGCTTTTTGAGTGCTTTTTGTTTGAGCTGGTCCACGGGCTTGGCAGGCTCAGTGCTATTACCACCTTCAGGATTGGCAGCCTCGCTACCGCTATTCCCCGGCGTTTTTCCATTCAGCAACCCTTTAAGAGCTTCGGCCTTGTCTCCGCCGATTTTCTCAGTCAAGGCGTCCATAGCCACCGATTTGGCCAGTGCCTGACCTAAAGCCGCCATATCAACACCGAATTTTGGCGCACTAAAACTACCGGTGACCTTCACCGGAATGCCAAGACTGCCTAATTGCTCAGCCTCTTTACCGCCCTGCCCCTTGAGCGAATTCACCAAAGTAGGCTTGGCGAGATAGTTGATCTGTTCTTTGCCTATATCAATATCGCCTTTGCTTTCGCCTTTAGTCAACCGAAAAACCGGTGCCTTCATGGCCAGATCATCATTGTGAGCCACGCCATTCTTGATATTAAAACTGGCGGTCAGCTCACTAAAGTCAGTTTTTTTACTTTTATCTGCGTCTGCGCTGGATTGACCCTTGAGCAAGTTGAGCTTGCTTTTCGCCTCGCGGATAGTCCCGGCCAGATCAAACCCTTTAACGGCGCCATCGGCCATGCGTAAATCAACCGAGCCGCCCAGTGACTTTTTTAGTGCAGTCACCGTATTTCCTTGCGCGGTCACGTTCACATTCAAATTGCCGTTACCAGATAGCATGTCATTGTTGATGGTATCGACTAACAACGGGCCGACAGCGATGTTTTGCAGGCTTTGCTGTATGGTGACTGCAGGCGTGGCACGTGCATCCAGCTTGACGGCACCGCGCACCGTGCCTTGATAGACATCGGCATTGAGTGGATTCAGGCTAGCCAAGCCCTCCTGCGCTTTCAGTCCAATATTGAGGTTTTTGGCTTCGGTTTTGCCATATTTCAACCAGCCAATGCGGATGTTGCCCTGCGCATTGAGCGCCTTCAAGGCAGACAAATCCAGCGGCTGCTCCGCTTGCGCGGTTTTCTCGGCAGGCTTGGCCGTCGCTTCGCCCGCCTTGGCTTCAGCAGGCAGATAACGGTTCAAATCCAGCTTGTCGATGTTGAGATCAAAGGTATATAGCGGCTTGCTAAACTGGCTAATGCCAACATTGCCCTGGATACGGCTGTCGTCCAATTTGACATCCAGACCCTGCAAGGCCAGTTTCTGGCCATCAGCTTTAATGCCCACGTTCAAGCCAGTCAGGGTATAGGGGCTGTATAAAATCTTGCCGATATTGATACTGCCATCAAGGAATAAGGTTTTTAACGCGCTCAAATCGGCAGGTTTGTCTGCTTGCGCATGATTGGTATTTGGGCTGGCAACGGTTTCTTTTTTAGGTTTGGCCTTGCCCAGCAACGCATTCAGGTTCAAGGTGTCGGCGTGCACTTTAAAACCGATATGCGGCGTCGCAAACCCTGCCACGCGCACATCGCCATTGAGCTTGGTTTCCGCCAGGCTCAAATCAAAGGTGGTGTTAACTTGCTCTTGCTTCACGTTTGCGTTGAGGGCCAACTTGAACTGCCCTTGCATGGTTCCATTCGGCAAGGCGGGGTCTTTAATATCAAATTTACCTGCCAACGCAGGCACTTCAAACACCAAGTCGGCCAGATTGGCGGTCACAGGCGAGGCAAAATGCCCTTCAACCTTGCGTGCACCGGCATTCAGGCTAACATCCGCGGTCAACCCTTTGCTTTCGACGGTTTGCTGGTTGCCTTTTAATTCGGCCAAGACCACGGCCAGATCGAGATCGCCGTTGGCATCTTTTTGCTTGAGTGACAAGGTGACCTTGTCACTGCTGATGAGTTGCGGATTGACGGCAAGCGCAGGCGCCTGCAGGCTGACTGCGCGCTCGGCACCTTTAAAAGTACCTTGCATCGCCAGCTTGAGATCAGAAACATCCAGGGCAGTGTTAGCGGCATCCACATCAATGCCCCCTTGCGCCGTGACCGTCACCGCCTGGCCATCTAGCAAGGCGCCTTTGAGCTGCGCATCCAGACCCTTGATCACAAAATGCTTGGCTTCCGGATCGGCCATGACATTGGCTTTAATCAACGCCTTGGCATCCACGGCGGGCTGGTTTGCCGTCAGATGAAAATCGGTGGCGATATCAAACGGCTTTTTCAGTGCCACCTGGCCGGTGGTGAGGTTTAGCTGATCAACTGAATACTTGGCACCGCTTTTCTCATTCGTAAAACTGGCCTCAGTATTGGTGATTTTAATGCCTTGCACATCAAAGTTGATCTGCTGGGACTCTTCTTCCTCTTTGCTCAGCAGATCATCAAAGTTGAAGCTGCCATCAGCATGCTGGATGACATTGACCTGCGCGCCATCCAGATAGACCGTATCGACGACAATTTCTTTTTTGAGCAAGGGCAGCACGGCCAATGCCACTTTTGCGCTTTTAATCGCGGCAAACTGTTGTTCTGACTGATGCTCGGACAAGCTGATTGCACCTAAATCGGCGCCGATTTTTGGCCAGAAACTCAGCTTGATGTCACCTTTGATGTCTAGCGTACGCTGTTTCTTGTCTTTGACCAGTTGAATGATAGTCGACTTGTAATCATTGGGATTAAACGTCGCAGCCAGATAAACCACCAGCAACAGCAACACCGCCAGGATGGCGGCAAGCACATAAGCTATCTTTTTAAACAGCGCACGGTTCATGCATACACCTTAAAACAAATTAATGTGCAAAGAAAACCAGCACCAGAATGCCAAACACGATACGGTACCAGGCAAACACGGCAAACGAATGCTGGGCGACAAATCGGATCAGGGCGCGAATCACCACCAAGGCTGACAAAAATGAGACCACAAAACCGATCAAAAAGATCAATGCATCGTCCACAGACAGTAAGTCACGGGCTTGATAGAGGTCGAGCCCGGTGGCTGCGAACATGATGGGCAAGGCTAAAAAGAATGAAAACTCAGTCGCCGTCTGACGGCTCAGGCCAAAAAACATGCCGCCCAGAATGGTCGCGCCTGAACGTGACATGCCCGGAAACAATGCCAGCGATTGCGCAAAGCCAATCTGCAAGGCTTGCTTGGCTGAAATCTGGTCGATATCACGCGTATTGCCTGCTGGCACAAATTTTTCAATCAGCAAAATTAATACCCCCCCCACGACCAGTGCGATGCCAACGGTGAAGGAGGAAAATAAATATTCTTTAATTTGGTGATGAAATGCCAGGCCAATTAAGGCGGCAGGTAAAAAAGCAATGATGAGGTTGCGCACAAAGTGCTGGGCGTTGGTATCCGTTTGAATGCGCTGTACGGTATGCCAGAGCCGTTGCCGGTATTCGACACAGACCGCAAGAATCGCGCCCAGCTGAATGATGATCTCAAACACATCACGTTTATCTTTAGAGAGAAAGTCCAGCCACTCCCCGGTAATGATCAGATGCCCTGTACTACTCACAGGAATAAACTCGGTCGCGCCTTCGACCAGGCCCATGATCACGGCCTTCAGCATCAAATAGATATCCATGCAGTTATTCTAACAGACAGTTTTGCAGACTTGCCGTGGCCATAGAAATTTCACGATTGAAAATGCATGGGCGCACGTTGCTTACGCCTGGCAAATGTCAGTGATACGCATCATGACCAATGTCTGCATACATACTAATCCATCAATAAAAAAGCGCCTTGATCCCTCAAGGCGCTTGGCATGACGACAGAGTCACAGAAATTTTTAATTATTTAAGATCAAAACGATCCGCATGCATGACCTTGCTCCAGGCGGCGACAAAGTCGTGCACAAACTTCTGCTTGGCATCATCTTGTGCATACACCTCGGCATAAGAACGCAGGATGGAGTTGGAGCCAAACACCAGATCCACACGGGTAGCCGTCCATTTAACTGCACCTGTGTTGCGCTCACGGACTTCATACAGGTTGTTGCCAGCAGGCACCCAGGTGTAGCGCATATCGGTCAGGTTGACAAAAAAGTCATTGCTGAGCACACCAGGCTGATCGGTAAATACACCGTGCTTGCTCCCACCGTGATTGGTATCCAGCACACGCATCCCACCCACAAGGACGGTCATTTCTGGTGCAGTCAGACCCATCAGCTGGGTACGGTCCAGCAGCATTTCTTCTGCCGAGGGTACGTAGTCGGCCTTGAGCCAGTTGCGGTAACCATCATGCACAGGTTCCAGCACCTCAAAAGACTCAATGTCTGTCTGCTCTGCCGTCGCATCACCACGGCCTGCAACAAACGGTACTGTGATGTTCACTCCGGCGGCTTGGGCGGCTTGCTCAACGGCAGCAGAACCACCGAGGACAATCAGGTCAGCGATGCTGACAGGTTTGCCAAAGCCCTGCTGTATGCCTTCGAGCACGGTCAGCACTTTTTGCAGTCTGACGGGCTCGTTGCCTACCCAGTCTTTTTGCGGCGCCAGACGAATACGTGCACCATTTGCGCCCCCGCGGTAGTCTGAGGCACGGAAAGTACGTGCGCTATCCCAAGCGGTCGCGACCAGTTCTGCGGTGCTTAAGCCGCTCGCCAGAATGTGTGCTTTGAGTGCAGCAATGTCTGTCTCGCTGATGGCTGAACCTGCAGGCACCGGATCTTGCCAAATCAGATCCTCTTGCGGCACATCCGGGCCGATGTAACGGGCTTTGGGACCCATGTCACGGTGTGTCAGCTTGAACCAGGCACGGGCAAACACTTCAGAGAAATACGCCTGGTCGTCACGGAATCGCTCCGAGATTTTGCGGTAAATCGGGTCCTTGATCATGGCCATATCCGCATCTGTCATGATGGGGTTATAACGAATGCTAGGATCCTCGACATCGACTGGCTTGTCTTCTTCCTTGATGTTCACGGGCTCCCATTGCCACGCACCGGCCGGGCTCTTTTTAAGTTCCCAGTCATGGTTAAACAGCATGGCAAAGTAACCGTTATCCCATTGGGTCGGGTGTGTAGTCCAGGCACCTTCAATGCCGCTGGTCACCGTATCACGGCCCACCCCGCGGCTGGTGTGGTTGTTCCAACCCATCCCTTGCTCATGTACGTCGGCGGCTTCCGGGTCGACACCAAGGTTGCTGGCCTGACCGTTACCGTGTGCTTTGCCCACCGTGTGGCCACCTGCCGTCAGCGCAACCGTTTCCTCGTCGTTCATCGCCATGCGGGCAAAGGTAACGCGGATATCCTGCGCGGTTTTCAGTGGATCAGGGTTGCCATCCACGCCTTCCGGGTTCACATAAATCAAGCCCATCATCACGGCAGCCAGCGGGTTTTCGAGGTCACGCTGACCAGAATAGCGGCTACCTTCGCTACCGGTTTTTGCCAGCCACTCTTTTTCATTGCCCCAATAGATATCTTTTTCCGGGTGCCAGATATCCTCACGGCCAAAAGCGAATCCGAAAGTCTTGAGACCCATGGACTCATAGGCAATGGTGCCCGCAAGTACAATCAGGTCCGCCCAGGAGATCTTGTTGCCATATTTTTTCTTGATCGGCCACAGCAGGCGGCGCGCTTTATCTAGATTGACGTTATCAGGCCAGCTGTTGAGTGGTGCAAAGCGCTGGTTACCTGTACCTGCGCCACCACGGCCATCTGCTACGCGATAAGTCCCGGCGGCGTGCCAGGCCATGCGAATCATCAAGCCACCATAATGACCCCAATCTGCAGGCCACCATGCCTGACTGTCCGTCATCAAGGCATGCATGTCCTTTTTAAGCGCATCTACATCCAGCGTGGATACTTCCTGTCTATAGTCAAATGACTCACCAAGCGGATTGGTTTTACGGTCATGTTGATGCAAGATATCCAGATTGAGGGCGTTCGGCCACCAATTCGTATTGGTTTGTGCGGTTGTCGTGATTGCGCCATGCGCGAATGGGCACTTGGCGCCCGTGTTTTGATTCTGCATGTATTAGCTCCTTGTTGTTAATTGATGAGTGCGGCAAAAAATTCATCAAGACTCAAATATACTACGCCTTGATTGTTACGATAATAATTTGATATAAAATAAACTATAGAGTTAAAAACTGGCCGCGTAAGCGGCTAACGCTTCCTGCCACACGGCTGATTCCTGATTAAGCCAAGTCCACATCTTGTCTCCTTATGTTGTTATCCATGCATCGCATTCTAGAGCGCACCATTTAATTTGCATAATTGTATGTTTTGATACCATTGATTAATAAAATTAATGAATATAGACTAGTGATGGTGAAAACAGCGAGACAAGCAAATGACCTTGATTGAATTAAAGTTTGTATTGGCGGTGGCGCAAGAGAGAAACTTCAGGCGCGCAGCAGAAAAATGTTTTGTGACCCAGCCGGCGCTCAGTCTGGGTATCAAAAAACTGGAAGAAGAGCTGGGTGTCTCTCTGTTTGAACGTAACCGCAACGAGGTGACCCCCACCGAAATTGGTGAGCAGATTATTGCACAAGCCAATATCGTGCTGGAGCAAGCAGCCAAGATCAAAGAGATGGCGAAACACGGTAACGATCCGCTCAACGGCCTGTTCAAGCTGGGCATGATTCACTCGGTCGGGCCTTATCTGTTACCCGAAATCATTCCGCCACTCATCCAGGTAGCGCCGCAGATGCCGCTGGAGGTTGAGGAAAACATCACGGCGACCCTGGAGCAGCAGCTGAAAAACGGGCTCATCGATGCGGCTGTAATCGCCTTACCGTTTGATGTGCCGGGCATTGAAACCTTGCCACTGTATGACGAGGACTTTAATGTCGTCGTACCCGTGAGTCACGCCTGGGCCAAGCGCACATCGGTCGAGGCGGATGAATTGAGCCAGGAGAAAGTGTTATTGCTCAACACCGGTCATTGCTTCAGCAATCAGGTAACCCAGGCTTGCCCAGAGCTCAGCCGTAAAGGCGAAGTGTTACAGGGCAATTCGCTGGAAACAATCAGAAATATGGTGGCTTCGAATTTGGGTATCACGGTGCTGCCAGCCATGGCAACTGCTGCGCGCTATCAGAACGCGCTGATTCGCGTGATCCCGTTTACCCGCCCTGCCCCTAGCCGACGTATTGCGCTGGCCTGGCGCAAAAGTTTTGTGCGCAAAGAAGCGATTGAAATATTAGGAAAAGTGATGGCTGACGTGGGCGCTGCGCAACAACAGATTGACCCGGTTTAGATGAACAAAAACTAGTAGGCGATGGCGACGCGAAAACCCGTTACCAGTTTTTCGTCTACGCCTAACAACACTTTGGCAGACTGCTCTTGCAAGGCCGCCAGGCCATTGCTGGCATCGACAGTCTTGGGCAGATAGTCTTCCGGCTTGAGCGTTTTGCGCAATACCGGCTCATCTGCCGTATTGGTCAAAGTCAGCTCTATCATCGGATAGGCCTGTCGCACCTCACCGTGATTCATGAGCACACTGGAAAACACCAGCACGCCGGCGCGTGTCTTGTGCTCTTGAATATCCGCATCATCTATCGTCAATTGCGCAATATCTCTAGGCAAGCCCACTTCACAATGCAGTGGCTTACATAGCGCTTGCAGCCATGGTTTGGTGTGCGGGTAACTGGCGGCAAGCGTGGTGCGAGAGAAATACAGTGTTTGCAGAAAAAAAGTCACCAGCAGCAGGACAGAAAGCAGGCTATATGCCCAAGGGGTGGCGGGCGTCACCCGGGATTGCGGGCGCTCATCCTCGAGTGAAACGTCACGCAGAAAAGCTGGGATTTCAGGCTCAATCGCCTCGTCAGGCCGAATAGACAGCTCCGGCATGACTGCTTCAAACGGCTCGTCAGGCACCGGATGCGCCTGTGCGGCCTCGGCACTGACCTGAAAGTAAATCGCGGCATCGCTGGCAGGCTGGGGATCTACCGCCTCGCTTGCAGCAGTGGCAGCAGATGACGACAGCAAATGCGAGCGCGCATCAAACACATGGTCACATTCACCGCAGCGCACCTTGCCAGCATAGGCCTGCAATTGCTCGTCAGTGACTTCAAATTGTGTTTGGCAGGCCGGGCAGGCCGTAATCAAGGACATTTTCTGGTTCCCGTCAGCAAGACCCATCCATCTTGCTGGATGGGGGCATCCATTTCAAACCACTCGGCATAATGCGCCAGCAACATCTGCTGCTGGCTCTCCAATATGCCGGATAATGCAACTTTACCGCCAGTTTTGCAAGATTTGGCAATCACTGGGGCCAGCACCATCAAGGCGCTGGAGAGAATATTAGCCACGACCAGATCAAACGGCTCATGCAGGTATTCGGCAGAGTCATAAAAAATGGCCTCGACCTGGTTATTGAGCGCGTTATCACGACTGGCAATCACTGCCTGCGGGTCAATATCAACGCCTGTGGCGGTGTTGGCGCCCAGTTTTTTGGCGGCAATCGCCAAAATGCCTGAGCCACATCCGTAATCAAGGACATTGGCACTGCGCAACAGTGTTTCAGGTAATTGCGCCAACCAGCTCAAACACAAATGCGTGGTCGGATGACTGCCAGTGCCAAATGCCAGGCCCGGATCCAGCACAATATTGATCGCCTCCGCATTCGGCGCCTCATGCCAGGAAGGCACGATCCACAATCTATCGGTCACGCGGATAGGGTCAAACTGGGCTTGCGTGGCCCGCACCCAATCCTGCTCCTCGATCTGCTCTAACTGATATTTGAGACCGTCCAGTTGCAGCTCGGCTTGCACACGGGCCAGTAAACCCTGGACATCGGCTTCAGCATCCAGCATGGCTGTGACAATGTTTTGCTGCCAGATGCCGGGCGGGGGATCCCCCGGCTCGCCAAAAATTGCCTGCTCGGCCAAGGTGTCAGCGTGCGCATCTTCAATGCTGACGGACAACGCACCCTGCTCCATCAGCACATCGCTGAGTGCCTCGGCCTGCGGCTCGGTTGATTGAATTTTAAGTAACAGCCAATGCAAAATTATTTCGAGCTGATACCCAGCTTCTGCTCCAGATAGTGAATGCTGGTGCCGCCCTGCTGGAAAGCCAAGTCGGCCATCAGATCAGAATGCAACGCAGTATTGGTTTTAATGCCTTCGACATACATCTCGGACAAGGCCACGCGCATTCTGGCAATCGCCTGTTCGCGTGTCGCACCATGTGTAATCAGCTTGCCTATCATCGAGTCATAATGCGGTGGCACGGTATAGCCGCCATACACATGCGTATCCATGCGTACGCCAGGGCCGCCAGGCATATGAAAGCGATTGATAAAGCCTGGTGAAGGCACAAAGGTATAAGGATCCTCGGCGTTAATCCGGCATTCGATGGCATGGCCATTGAGCACAATATCGCGCTGACGGAACGGCAGCTTCTCACCGGCAGCGATGAAGATCTGCTGCTGAACCAGGTCGATACCCGTGATCATTTCAGTGACGGTATGCTCCACCTGCAAGCGGGTGTTCATCTCAATAAAGTAGAACTCGCCATTTTCATACAGGAACTCGAAGGTGCCGGCGCCACGGTAACCAATCTTACGGCAGGCCTCGGCACAACGCTCACCAATTTTGTCGCGCAGCCTTTCTGGCAACAAGGGTGAGGGTGCTTCTTCAATAATCTTTTGATGGCGGCGCTGCATGGAGCAATCGCGGTCACCCAAGAACACGGCGTTGCCATGCTGGTCAGCCAGAATCTGGATCTCGATATGGCGCGGGTTTTCAAGGAATTTTTCCATGTAAACCATCGGGTTGCCAAAGGCAGCCTGTGCCTCGGCTTTGGTCATATTGACCGCATTGAGCAAGGCGGCTTCGGTATGCACCACGCGCATGCCACGACCACCGCCACCACCCGCTGCTTTAATAATCACCGGGTAGCCTACGCGTTTGGCCGTTTTAATGATTTCAGCCGGATCATCATTCAGCGCACCATCTGAGCCAGGCACACATGGCACACCCGCCGCTTTCATGGAGTCCTTGGCAGACACCTTGTCACCCATCAGGCGAATGGTCTCTGCGCGGGGGCCGATAAAGACAAAACCGCTTTGTTCAACCCGCTCGGCAAAGTCGGCATTCTCGGATAAAAAGCCATACCCGGGGTGAATCGCTTGCGCATCCGTTACTTCAGCCGCACTGATCACGGCAGGAATATTCAGGTAGCTTTTTGCAGAAGGTGCTGGGCCAATACAAACAGACTCATCGGCCAGCTTCACATATTTGGCATCACGGTCAGCCTCAGAGTGCACAGCCACCGTTTTAATCCCCAACTCACGACAAGCACGTTGCACGCGCAAGGCAATTTCGCCGCGGTTGGCAATCAGGATTTTCTCGAACATTATTTACTCCGCGTCTCAATAGCCGCTAGACAATTAAACTTCGTTGCTGCGAAACCCGCAGAGGGCTGCTGGTCGCCGCCACGGGCAATCAGTACTTTTTCAACCATCACGATTAACCAATCAGGAACAGAGGCTCGCCGTATTCCACAGGCTGACCGTTTTCAACGAAAATCTTTTTAATCGTGCCCGCATATTCACTCTCAATTTCGTTGAGCAGCTTCATGGCTTCAATAATGCACAGGGTGTCCCCTGTATTGACAGTGCTACCAACATCGACGAACGCTTTTGCATCTGGAGAAGACGCGCGATAGAACGTACCGACCATCGGTGATTTAACTACCGTGCCTTCTAGCACTTCTGCCGCTGCAACGGCGGGAGCAGCGGCGGCTGCGGGTGCTGCTGCAGGCGCGGAAACAGGCGCAGCGACATATTGAGTCACTGGTGCAGCACCCGGTGCCATGGCGCGACTGATACGTACCTTCTCTTCACCCTCAGTCAGTTCCAGCTCGGAAATCCCCGATTCCTCGACCAGATCAATCAGTTTTTTGAGTTTGCGTAAATCCATATTAGCCTCGAATGTAAATGTTTTAAATGTTATTAGCGTTGTTGGATGTAGCGATAGGCGGCGTAGTATCCCTCTGCGCCCAAACCGCAGATGACGGCGGTTGCCAGATCGCTGAAATAAGAATGATGCCGGAATGACTCGCGGGCATGCACATTGGAGAGATGCACTTCAATGAATGGAATGTTCACTGCCGAAAGGGCATCCCTGATGGCAATAGAAGTATGCGTGAAGGCGGCAGGATTGATAATGACGTAATCCACCCGGTTCACAGACAATGCATGAATTTTCTCTATGATCTCCGCCTCAGAGTTGCTCTGAAAGGATTCAAGACGTACCTGATCGGCCCGCGCCAATTCCAGCAGATGCTGGTTGATATCTGCAAGCGTTTGGCTACCGTAGTGCTGTGGCTCACGTGTCCCCAGCATATTCAAGTTGGGTCCATGTATCACCAGGATGGATTTGGCGCCCATTTCAGATGCCTCTCAAAGAGAAAAATACAACCTTCATGGCGTCGAAGTTTGCCGAAGTTATTGCATTTTGTCCAGTAAAATTCGCAATTTGGAACAAATGGAAAGTCGCCAAAACGGCAGCAACTGGTACAAATCAGGCGACAAACCTAAGCCATAAGCGGCCTGTTTGCGCACAGAACTGGGCAGGCATTTAAGGTAAGTTGAGTGCTTTTTGCAGCATTTGGCGATTGACTCTGCCGAAGAAGGTGTGTGTCACTTGGCCGTTGGCAGAAATCACCACGGTGTAAGGTAATACGCCTTTGGTGTTGCCCAGTTGCTCGGCCAAAGGCATGCCTTCGTTCTCGGCAATTAACAAAGGATAACTGACGGGCGTACTCTCCGCGAACTCATGCACAGCGGCTGCCTCGTCAATGGCCAGGCCTAACACTGCAATTTCGGGGTGTTCGGCCGCCAGCGCTGAGATTTCGGGCATTTCTTCACGGCACGGCTCACACCATGTCGCCCAAAAATTCATGATGACAGGCTTGCCTTTAAAGCTTGAAAGCCCATACGTCCTGCCACCAGCATCCTGCAAACCGACGCTCCATACCGCGTCAGGCACCATCATCGCCGTTTGAGTAGGGGCAGAAGTCATCCATTGATCACGGTGAAGGTAAAGCCAACGGAATCCGCTACCGAGAACAACGATCAGTAATATCGTCATGACCAAACGCGCAATATTATGCATGTGCAGACTTCTCCATGGCGCTTAAAGGCAATTTGCGCAAGCGGTCAAGAAATTGTGTGGCGTCCTGATAGCCTTTGATCACAGGTTGCAACGGCCGTCCCTGCGCATCAAAAAACACGATCCCTGGCGGCCCGAACAATTCAAAGCGCTTGAGCAATGCGGCATCTTCCGCCCGGTTTTCGGTCACATCTGCCTGCAACAGCACCACATCTTTGAGCGCAGCCCGCACTTCTGGCTGGCTAAAGACAAACTGCTCATATTCTTTGCACGAGACACACCAGTCTGCGTAAAAATCCAGCATCACGGGTTTGCCCTGCGCGGCCGCAAGCGCATTTTCGAGCGCTTGTACACTTTGCACGCGTTTGAATGGCAGTGCTTGCACATCCGTCGCCGAAGCAGACATGACCCCTTGCAAAGGTTGTAGCGGTGAGCGTGCGCCCGACCAGGCACCCACCAGCAGCGCGGCGCCATAAAGCAGCAACATGACCGCAAATCCCTTGCAAAGATGCGCGGTGCTCCCCGCATCCGCAGGCAAAGGGTCTATTGCGCGCAGATAAATGGCCGGGACAATACACAAGGCCGCCCATAAAACCAGTTGCGCTGACACAGGCAGCAACGGGCTGACGATCCAGACCGAGACAGCCAACATCAACACCCCAAACAAGCGACGAACGACATTCATCCATTCGCCCGCCTTGGGCAAGACCGTACCCGCTGATGCGCCAATCAGCAATAACGGTACACCCATGCCCAGCGACAATGAAAACAATGCCACCGCGCCCAGCACCACATCATGCGTCTGGCTGATATAAAGCAGCGCACCCGCCAGCGGCGCGGCGACACAAGGGCTGATGATCAAGGCAGATATGGCCCCCATCAAGAAATCGCTGGCCAGATGGCCACCCTTGAAACGACTGCTCCAGTTAAAAAAGTAATTTTCAACCGCTGACGGCAGTTTGAGCTCGTAAAAGCCGAACATGGAGAATGAGAGCACCACAAAAATCAGGGCGCCGATGATCAGGGCGGCAGGCGTTTGCAGCGCGCTGCTCAAGAGTTGCCCAGAGAGCCCGGCGGCGACACCAGCCAGGGTATAAGTGAGGCACATGCCCAGCGTGTATGCCAATGACAAGGTAAACGCCTTGCCACGCGACACATGGGCATTTTTGCCCACAATAATCCCAGACAAAATAGGAATCATCGGGAACACGCAAGGGGTGAATGCCAGCAACAGGCCTGCACCAAAAAAGCCTGCCACAATCTGCCACCAGTGGCCAGAGGCCAAAAGCTTGCCAGAAAACTCGTCCTCACTCTCCGCGTAGACTGGCTGTGCACTGCGAATATTATCCGCCGAGGCAACCGCGTCCAATGCAAGTGATTTGGTTTGTGGCGGATAACACAGGCCTTTTTCACTACAGCCTTGATAGCGTACCTGCAACACCTGAGGGGTGGCCCCTGCAAACGTGACCTCGGCCACGGTGTCGTGGTGAAACACCTGCTGTTCGCCAAAATTGGGATCATGCTTGGTTTCACCAGCTGGCAAGCTGAGCTGTGTCGTGTCGCTGGCTGGTAAGAGTTGTATGCGGTCTCTATATAAATAGTGGCCTGGTGCTACAGTAAACCGGATCTGGGCATGCGTGGCATCTGTCAGTGCCGCATCGACCTTGAATGCCTGATCGACAGGCAAAAAATCTTCGCTGCTATCTTCAGTGAATAGTTTTGAGAATTGTGACGCCGCGTGCACAGGCAACACCATCACGCATAGCATGACCAGCACCCATGCTGCTTTAAACCCATTTTTGATCAACGCTTCACTCCTGCATCCCTGTCTCGGCCGCTACCCATGCCAAATATTCCGGCAAACCCTCGCTCACATGGATGCCTACAATCTCTGGAAGTTCATAAGGATGCAGCATTCTAAGCCTGGCCGCACAGGCGGCATACCCCTGCCGCGTGGTTTTAATGCTCAGGGCAATTTCTTCCGCTTGCTCAATCTGCCCTTGCCAGCGATAAATAGAGGTGACCGGACTTGAAATATTGACGCATGCCGCCAACTTGTCTGTAAGCAACGTCTGCGCGATATGCTCGGCACATGCCTTGTTCGGCACATGCGTAAACACGATTATAATTTCCTCTTTTGGCGTCATCGCGCGCTGACTCACAGACAGGATTCTGACATGCGTTTTCTCATCCTTGCTATTCTACTGGCTTTTCCGTTTCTGGAGATAGCGGTCCTGATCGAACTCAGCCAGCGCTATGGCTGGTGGGTCTTGGTCTACCTGATCATGATCGGCTATCTGGGCCTCAAGCTGATTCGTGGTGAAAAAGACCTGATCGCGTCACGCTTGTTTCAGCAAATGACGGCCGGTGGCAACCCGGTAGCCGCCATCTTTTCCACTGCCAGAAACTTGCTGGCCGGAGTATTACTCCTGATTCCGGGCGTCATTAGCGATGTCATTGCCGTGATTCTGTTACTGATTCCAACCAACAACCCAACCGTCAGCGGGCAGCATCAACAACCCCATGCACGCTACCGTCACAGCGCGAATGACGAGGTGATTGAGGGGGAATTTACCGAAGTCCCTGACAGCAAACCGGTAGATAATGTCGTGCATCTCCCCCGCAAAGATTAACGCTTGGAAAATATCGTCTTATGAACCGTGTCCTGATTGAAAACAGTGGCCATACCTTTGATGTCCGCCCCAGCCAAACCGTGCTCGAAGCCGCCATTGAAGCGGGTATCAACTTACCCTATGGCTGCCGTAATGGCGCTTGCGGCGCCTGCAAAGGCAAGGTGCTTACCGGCAAAGTCATGCATGATGATTACCAAGGCAACGCCTTGACCGATGCCGAGCTTGCAGCTGGCATGGCTTTGTTTTGCTGTGCCAGACCCCTTGAAGACCTGGTCATTGAATGCCGCCAGATCGATATGGTACAAGGCATCAAACCGCGTATTTTGCCGGTACGCATTCAACACAAACAGCAGCTCGGCGACGATGTAATGGTCTTGCACCTGCAATTACCTGCCACTGAACAACTGACCTTTATGGCTGGACAATACATCGAATTTTTACTCAAGGATGGCCGCCGCCGGGCTTTCTCCATCGCCAATGCGCCACATGAAAAAGGGTTTATTGAATTGCATATCCGTAAAATTGCTGGTGGGCATTTTACCGAGCAAGTGTTCAATGACATGCCGCTTAAAACCATATTGCGTATGGAAGCGCCTCTCGGCAGTTTTTTCCTGCGAGAGCAAAACCAAAAACCCATCATCATGGTGGCGGGTGGTACAGGGTTTGCACCGGTCAAAGGCATGATAGAACACATGATTTTCAATCAGATTCAACGTCCGGTGTACCTATACCGCGGTGCTCGCCAGATCAATGATTTGTATATGGACGACCTCTGCCAGCGCTGGACACAGTTTATGCCTAACATTCAGTATATCCCCGTCATTTCCGACGGTCACGACGACGATGGCTGGCAAGGCCGCCGTGGTCTGGTACATCAAGCCGTGTTGGAGGATCACGCAGACTTAAGTGGATTCGAAGTCTACGCTTGCGGCGCACCTGGCATGGTGGATATTGCGAAAGAAACTTTTGTAAAGCAAGGGTTACCAGAGGAAGAGTTTTATAGTGATGCGTTTACGTTTGCGCCTAAATAAGCAATCTCTATAGTTTTTTATTCGTTTGCGGCAACGGCGATTAGTAAAGCGCACTTCATCGAGAAGAATACTTGCATCAATTATGTAAGGTTTATTTCGCCGGTAAGCGAAACCTACTGCTGATGGTTACCGGAAGAGCGCAAATGTACGATAAATGTGTCGACATCATCTGGTGGGTAAATTCCCACATCTTTTCGGACTTGATAAAGCAAATCACTTAGCAATTTATCATGTTCATCTAACGGTAAGTTCTTATTTAATGTAATGGCTTCAACAAATTTATAGAGCTCATTAAGCACCAATTGAGGAGCAAATAACATTAAATTATTCACCGCCTTCGAAAACTCTTTCTGGTTTTGGTGTGTATGTTCGCCATTAACCACTCCACTCAAACTATCCACAAATGCTTTGTAATAAGCTAGTTTTTCTTTACGCCACTCAGCTTCTCGCTCTTTTTTCTTAGTAAACCAGAATGTTGCCGCTGCGATAAACAAGCCGCCAACAATAGTCAGAATTTGAGCAAAAATCGCACTCATAATGATGCTTTTAACCAGCGTGCAATATCCATCGCATAATAAGTTAGCACGCCATCCGCCCCGGCACGTTTAAAACCAAGCATCGCTTCCAGCACACAGGCTTTTTCATCCAGCCAGCCATTTTGTGCAGCGGCTTTGAGCATGGCGTATTCACCGCTAACATGATATGCATAAGTCGGTACGCCAAACTCGTCTTTGACACGGCGTACGATATCCAGATAGGGCATACCTGGTTTAACCATGACCATATCCGCGCCTTCTTCCAAATCCAGTGCGACTTCTTTTAATGCTTCATCAGAATTGGCTGGGTCCATCTGGTAGTTGTATTTGTTGCTTTTGCCCAGATTGGCCGCTGAACCGACCGCATCGCGGAAAGGACCGTAAAACGCTGAGGCGTATTTGGCAGAGTAAGCAAGAATTCGCGTGTAGATGTAGCCTTGCTCTTCAAGCGCATCACGAATGGCGCCAATCCGGCCATCCATCATGTCAGAGGGCGCAACTACATCGGCGCCCGCTTCTGCGTGACATAACGCCTGCTTCACCAGCACTTCAACAGTTTCGTCATTCAGGACATAGCCGGTATCGTCGATCAGGCCATCCTGGCCGTGAGTGGTGTACGGGTCTAAAGCCACGTCAGTGATCACGCCCAAGTCCGGGAAAGCCTTTTTCAGGGCTCGCACAGTCCGTGGCACCAGGCCTTCAGAGTTATAAGCTTCTTTGGCATCCAGGCTTTTGTATTGTTGTGGCACCACCGGAAATAAAGCCAGCGCGGGAATACCTAGTTTTACGCACTCTTCAGCGGTCTTGAGCAGCACATCCAGGCTTTGACGCTGTACGCCAGGCATCGATTTAACTTCTTCAATCGCGCCTTCACCCTCAAGCACAAACACCGGGTAAATCAAGTCATTGGTGGTGAGAACGTTTTCACGCATCAAGCGACGTGAAAATTCGTCTTTGCGCATACGGCGTGGACGGATGGCTAAAAATTGATTACTCATATCGATTCCTTTTTTGACCACAGCATCTGGTCAAATTGCGTGCGCTTTCAATCATTGCGCCTGATTTGGATACGCTCATGCAGGGCATACCTTTGCACTCACGCTGTTTAAAACTTCTCCTAACCAAAGACCCTGGCGAGTTCTGCACCTGGATCCTCTTGCCGCATAAATGCTTCGCCGACCAAAAAGCCATTCACATGATGGCTGCGCATCAAAGCCACATCTTCTGGTGTGAAAATGCCAGACTCTGTGACGACAAAACGGTCTTCCGGCATGTTCTCGAGCAGGTCGAGCGTGGTTTGCAAGGTGACATCGAACGTGCGCAAATTGCGGTTGTTGATTCCCAGTAGCGGCGTTTCCAGTTGCAGCGCGAGTTCAAGCTCATCCGCGTCATGGACTTCGACGAGTACCGCCATGCCCAGATTGTGGGCCGTCAGCTCCAGTTCCTGCATTTGTGACAGTTCGAGAGCTGCCACGATGAGCAACACGCAGTCAGCGCCCATGGCTCGGGCTTCGTAAATCTGATAAGGATCTATCATGAAATCCTTGCGCAACACGGGCAATTTGCAGGCAGCGCGCGCTTGCTGAAGGTAGGCAGCAGATCCCTGAAAATATTGCTCGTCAGTCAGTACCGATAAACAGGCCGCGCCGCCTTTTTCATAGCTTTTAGCAATGGCGGCCGGATTAAAATCAGCACGGATGATGCCTTTGGACGGGCTGGCTTTTTTAATTTCAGCAATCACGGCAGGTTTATCTGCATCCACCTTTTTAACAATATTGCCTATAAAGTCACGGCAATCCGGCTGACTCAGCGCTTCATCACGTATCGCATCCAATGACTTGCTAGCTTGCGCTTTGCTGATTTCTTCACGTTTGGTCGCTAAAATTTTATTTAAAATATCGGACATAATCTGCTCGCATGCCTTATTCGTAAGTGTGATTTTGATGTTTGATCCAGCCATGCTGGTGGCCCTGCGGGTCATGATGCGTCCAGTGCATAATGCCGCCTTTGGGGTTATAGATATATTCGCCTTTAAAACTGATCTGATCCCCTATGTTCAGGTTTTCTACCCTGGGTGCGAGGTCAATATTATGCGCAAATAATAATGTTTGCTCTGGCGACACGCTCACCAGAAACCGCTGGTGCCTGGCACCTTGAGTGTCATCGGGCAACAGCTTCTTCACCGTACCGCTGCCTTCGAGCCAGACATGACTTTGCTTTTGGGCAAATGCCTGCTTAAGCGCCGCATTCTCTTCAGTGACGAGTCCTGCCGAGAGCGGTTGCAAGTGTACAGACTGCACCTGCGATTTTACCTCTAGCGCAGACTGTGGCTGATTCAGCGGACTGGATTGCTCTGCTTGCTGGCAGGCGGCCAGCAAGCAGAATATTGCAATCAGCGCCCCTTGTTTCATGCTGCCTGACTCAAGGCCTTCAATTGCTGCAGTTTACGCAACGCTGCGCCTGAATCAATCGATTGCGCGGCTTGCGCAATGCCTGATGGCAAATCGCTTGCCAGGCCAGACACATAAATCGCCGCCCCGGCATTGAGCAAGACGATATCGCGGGCAGGACCTGTTTCGCCGGAGAGCAGGCCTAAGATAATGTCACTCGAATGCTGCGCACTTTCCACATGAATGCTGTTTACATCATGTACGGGCATGCCAAACTGGGTAGGGTTTAAAGTGTATTGACTCACCTGGCCATGCTTGAGCTCGGCCACATAAGTATCTGCTGAAAAAGAAATTTCATCCATTTCATCCGCACTGTGCACCACCATGACATGCTCGCTGCCGAGCTTTTGCAAGGTTTGCGCCAGCAAAGGCACCAGGTCACGGTGAAAAACCCCCATCACCTGACGCTTGGCGCCGGCCGGATTGGTCATGGGGCCTAACAGGTTGAACATGGTGCGCACGCCCAGCTCACGGCGCACCGGGGCAGCATATTTCATGGCCGCGTGGTGGTTAGGCGCAAACATAAAGCCGATTCCGGCCTCGTTCACGCAGCGCGCCACTTGCTCAGCCGTTAAGCCAATGTTGACGCCCAGGGCTTCCAGCACATCGGCGGAACCGCTCTTGGACGAAGCGGCCCGGCCACCATGCTTGGCGATTTTGGCGCCGGCCCCGGCCGCCACAAACGCGGATGCGGTAGACACATTAAAGGCTTTGTTGGGCGCACCGCCAGTGCCGCAGGTGTCAATTAAATGCGTAGAATCGGTAATTTCTACCTTGCTGGACAGGTCGCGCATCACCTGTGCAGCAGCGGCGATTTCGGTGACGGTTTCACCCTTGACGCGCAGGGCCGACAAAAAGCCGGCAATCTGGATTTGGGTAAACTCGCCGCTCATGATCTGCTGCATGATTTCCAGCATTTCTTCATGCGTGAAATCTGTATGGTCAATCAGGCGCTGTAAGGCGATTTTAGGTGTGATGGCCATCAATAGCCTTTCAGGAAGTTATCCAGCAGCTCATGCCCGTATTCAGTCAAGATAGACTCGGGGTGAAACTGTACGCCTTCCACGGCCAGTGTTTTATGCTTGACGCCCATGATCTCGCCATCTTCGGTCCAGGCCGTAATCTCCAGGCAATCCGGAATAGTTTCGCGCTCGATGACCAGCGAATGGTAACGCGTCGCGGTATAGGGATTAGGCAGGTTTCTGAACACACCGGTATTGGTATGGTGGATCAATGAGGTTTTGCCGTGCATCAGGGTTTTGGCCTTAATGATGTTGCCGCCAAACGCCTGGCCTATGCTCTGGTGACCCAAACAGACGCCCAGCAAAGGAATCTTGCCGGCAAACTCGTGAATCAGAGGCACGGAAATCCCGGCTTCGTTTGGTGTGCACGGTCCAGGAGAAATCACGATTTTTTCCGGTGCCATCGCTTTGATCTGTTCTAGCGTGATTTCGTCATTGCGGTGCACATGCACATCTTGCCCCAGCTCGCCAAAATACTGCACGAGGTTATAGGTAAAAGAGTCGTAGTTATCAATCATCAACAACATATCAGGCTCCTTTTCCTGCATGGGTTTGAACATTGGCTGCCTGGCTATCCAGTCCTGCCTGCACCAGCTCAGCGGCGCGGATCACGGCTTTGGCCTTGTTTTGGGTTTCTTCCCATTCGCTTTGCGGCACCGAGTCGGCCACAATGCCGGCGCCCGCCTGCACATAGAGTTTTTTGTTTTTGATCACGGCAGTACGGATCGCAATCGCCACATCCATATCGCCATTAAAGCCTAAATAGCCGACGGCGCCAGCATAAATGCCACGTTTGGAAGGCTCCAGTTCTTCAATGATTTCCATGGCGCGCACTTTAGGGGCACCAGACACGGTCCCGGCAGGGAAAGTCGCTTTGAGCACATCAATCGCATCCAAGCCTGGCTTGAGCTGACCTTCAACATTGCTGACGATATGCATGACGTGTGAATAACGCTCTATCGTCATGTTGTCGGTGACTTTCACAGTGCCCGTGAGCGCGACGCGACCCACATCATTGCGGCCCAGATCCATCAACTGCACATGCTCGGCACGCTCTTTAGGGTCAGCCAGCAGCTCGGCTTCGAGGGCCAGGTCATGATCACGGTTTTTACCGCGTGGGCGTGTCCCGGCAATCGGCCGTGATGTCACGGTGGTCTCTTCCAGACGCACCAGAATCTCTGGCGAGGCACCGACCACATGGTGATCATCCATATCGTAATAGAACATATAAGGAGATGGGTTGAGGCTACGCAAGGCGCGGTACAAGCTCAATGGCGAGGCGTCAAAGTCTTGCGACATCCGCTGGCTCAATACCACCTGCATGATGTCGCCTTCTAAAATATATTGCTGTGCCTTTTTTACTGCCGCTTTGAAGTTGTCTTCACCAAACTCAGAAATAGCCTCTGTTTTAGCGCTCGGCAATGCAGCAGGAATCTCTACGCTACACCGTAACTTCCCGACCAAGGTGTGCATGCGTGCGCATGCAGTTTCATAGGCATTGGCTTTAGCCGGGTCAGCATACACGATGAAATACAGTTTGCCGGAGAGGTTATCCACCACGGCAATTTCTTCTGACACCATCAATAATATATCTGGCGTACCAATCACATCTGGCTTTTTCTGCTTACCCAGACGTTTTTCAATGTATTGAATAGTCTCATAGCCAAAATAGCCAGCCAGGCCACCGGTAAAGCGCGGCAAACCATCGTAAGGCGGCGTTTTAAAGCGCGCCTGATAGGCCTTGATAAAGTCCAGCGGATTTTGATCGCTATGCGATTCAACGACTTGATGATCCTGAATCACGTGCAATTGCTGCTCACGCACCACAATTCGCGTGGTGGCAGGCAGGCCTATGATCGAATAGCGGCCAAAGCGCTCACCGCCTTGTACGCTTTCAAGCAGATAGGAATAAGGTTGATTGGCCAGTTTGAGATACAGTGATAAAGGCGTATCCAGATCGGCAAAGGTTTCTAGCACCAGCGGAATACGGTTGTAGCCTTGCGCCGCCAGCGCGTCGAATTCGGTCTTGCTTAATGTGCTTAACATGATGCTTTTTTCCAGTTTGATTCGTAGAGTGCCGTGCAAACAATCACAGCAGGTCGGTGCAAATGGCGCGCACCTGCGCGTGGGGCAGGACTAGCCCCGCCACGAACGACGCCAGCTTAATACTGGCCAACTGGAAGAATGATGAGCACAAAACATCATGGTAATTAAGGTCTATTTTTTATGATCCCTGCTTTAGGAGTGCAGGTAACTCCAGCAAGTTCACCACCTCGGTGAGTTGCTGCACGGTAGCATCTACCGTCGCGACATCAATTTCGCGGCCTTGATTATACCCATAAGGCACGGTCACGACAAAGCATCCGGCAGCATGCGCGGCCTGAATATCCGTCTCCGAGTCCCCTACCAGCACCGCTTCAGCAGGCAGCACACCTAGCTTTTGGCAAATATGCAACAACGGCAAGGGGTCAGGTTTCTTTTTGGGCAAGCTGTCGCCAGAAATAATGACCTCAAAAAAATCAGCCAAACCTGCTTGTTGCAGCAAAGGTAAGGTGAATTTTTCGGGTTTATTGGTCACACAAGCCAGGCGATAGCCTTGTTTCTTCAGCTGCTGCAAAGCAGGGACAACCCCTGCGAATGGCTGGCTTTGGGTGGCGTTGGCAGTATAAAAATCATGATACAGCGGCTGCGCCTGCGCAAACAAAACGGCCCCTGGCTCCACCTGCACGCTCCCTGTGAGGCAGCGCTTGATCAGGTTTTGCACGCCTTCGCCAATATAAGTGGCGATTTGTGCTTGCGGCAACATGGGTTTGCCCAAAGCCACCAACATACGGTTGGCAGCTTCGGCAATTTGCGGTGCGGTATCCAGCAGGGTGCCGTCCAGGTCGAACATCACCAACTTCACTTGAAACCGCATCACAACAGGCTTTTTTAAATTAAACAGTGGCTAAAGAAGCACGCATCGCCGCAACAACCGTGTCATAACGGTTAGGATCGGTGTCTTTAGGTGAGCCAAAAATCGCGCTGCCTGCAACAAAGGTATCCGCACCGGCTTTTGCGATGTCTGCGATGTTGTTGGCGTTCACACCACCGTCCACTTCCAGCCAGATTTGACGGCCGGTTTTTTCGTAGTAGGCATCAATGCGTGCACGCGCTTGTTTCAGTTTGTCCAGCGTGGCAGGAATGAATTTTTGACCACCAAAGCCTGGGTTCACCGACATCAGCAAAATCATGTCCACTTTATCCATCACGTAATCCAGGTAATGCAATGGTGTCGCTGGGTTAAATACCAAGCCAGACTTACAGCCGCTATCACGGATCAAGGCCAGGCTACGGTCAATATGGTCAGACGCTTCCGGATGGAAAGTGATGATGTCCGCACCCGCTTTGGCAAAGTCTGGGATGATACGGTCAACAGGTTTCACCATCAGGTGCACGTCGATGAGTGCGCCAACATTGTGTGACAGGTCACGAATCGCGTCACATACCAATGGACCAATGGTCAGGTTAGGCACGTAATGGTTGTCCATCACGTCAAAGTGCACGATATCGGTGCCGGATTTGATCACGTTTTCGATTTCCTGGCCCAACTTGGCAAAGTTGGCAGACAGAATACTGGGGGCAATGCGGAAAGTTTTGTCCATGCGCTTGATGTTCCGTAATTGAATCTAATAAAAGTTAGCAAAACCAATATTTTAACGCCATTTTGTGACAAATTGACAGGATTCTTGCTTGCCGCCGCCGAATATAAGAAAATGTCGGCACTTTTGACATGGATGCCTCTCCAATTCGCCATGAACCACCTGCAAGCGCCCACGTGTTTCACTTTTGACCCTGTCCCGCAGGTAAAATAGCGCCATGCAACTGTATACCATTGGTGTCAACCACACCACCGCCCCCATTGCCATCCGCGAGAACGTTGCGTTTAACAACGAAACCTTGCCGCAAGCACTGGCTGATCTGGCACGACACAATGTGGCAGAGGTGGCGATCCTGTCCACCTGCAACCGCACCGAAATCTATGTGCAATCCATCCGGCCAGAAGTGGTGATTGATTGGCTGGCAGCGTATCACCGCCTGGAGGCAGACAAGTTGCTGCCCTACACCTACACCTTGAGCAGCCACGAGGCCGTCAAACATGCGTTCCGCGTGGCCAGCGGGCTGGATAGTATGGTGTTGGGCGAGGCACAGATTCTGGGCCAATTCAAGCAATCGGTAAAAATTGCCCAGGACGCAGGCACCTTGGGCACCCTCTTGCACAAACTGTTTCAACGCACGTTTGAAGTGGCTAAAGAAGTGCGCACTAACACCGATATCGGCGGCAGCTCGATCTCAATGGCCGCCGCAGCGGTCAAACTGGCACAACGGATTTTTGGCGACTTGAGTGCGCAACGCGTGCTGTTTATCGGCGCGGGCGAAATGATAGAGCTCTGTGCCGACCATTTTGCCGCGCAAAAACCGAAAAAAATCACCGTGGCAAACCGTACACTGGAGCGCGGCGAACAACTGGCAGACAAGATTCGCGGCCAGGGCCTCAATGTACAGGCTATTTTGCTCAACGACCTGCCAGAGCGTTTTCAGGAATTCGACATCGTCATCACCAGCACCGCCAGTCAGCTGCCCATTGTTGGCTTGGGCATGGTAGAACGCGCCATTAAAGCGCGTAAGCACAGACCGATGTTTATGGTAGACCTGGCCGTGCCGCGGGATATCGAACCTGAAGTTTCGGCACTGGATGACGTATTTTTGTACACCGTAGATGATTTGGCGCAAGTGGTCTCCGAAGGTCTGGGCAATCGCAAAGAAGCCGCGATAGATGCCGAAATGATCGTCAACGCACGCGTTGAACATTTTATGCAATGGCTCAAGCAGCGCGAAGCGGTGCCCACCATCAAGGCCCTGCGTGATCAGGTAGACAGCCTACGCAAGGCTGAGGTGGAAAAATCGCTCAAATTGCTGCAAAAAGGCGAGCCGCCCGAAAAAGTACTCGAACATCTCAGCAATGCACTGACCAACAAGTTTTTGCATGGCCCCAGCCACGCGCTCAACAACACCGAAGGCGATGCCCATGCGCACATGGAGCATCTGGTCAAACAACTTTTTCAGTTAAAAGAATAACTTTTCAAGATATCGGCCTCCGCTGACGCTTTGAATTTTAGGGTCCCACAATGAAACCAAGCATGTTGCAAAAGCTCGCCAACCTAAGCGAGCGTCTCGAAGAACTGAACCGCCTACTCAGCAGCGAGGGCGTGACTGACAATATGGATAACTACCGTAAAATCATGCAGGAACATACGGAAATCACCCCGATTGTCGAGCAGTATCACGTCTACGCGCAAACCGAGTCCGACATCAAAGAGGCACATGCCATGGTGTCTGACCCTGAGATGAAAGAGTTTGCCCAGGAAGAAATCGAGACTGGCAAAAAGCGCCTCGAAGAAGTTGCCCTCACCCTGCAAAAACTGCTGCTGCCTAAAGACCCCAACGACGACAAAAATATTTTCCTCGAAATCCGTGCCGGCACCGGTGGCGATGAATCCGGCCTATTCGCCGGTGACCTGTTCCGCATGTATTCGCGCTATGCCGACCGCCAGGGCTGGAAGGTAGAAGTGGTCTCTGCCAACGAAGGCGAGGTCGGCGGCTACAAAGAAATTATTGCCAAAATTATCGGCTACGGGGCTTATTCAAAACTCAAATTTGAGTCCGGCGGCCACCGCGTACAGCGCGTGCCCGATACCGAAACACAAGGCCGGATTCACACTTCAGCCTGTACCGTCGCGATTTTGCCCGAGGTGGAAGAGGTGGGTGATGTAGAAATCAACCCGGCCGATATCCGCATCGACACTTTCCGCGCCAGTGGTGCGGGTGGTCAGCACATCAACAAAACCGACTCAGCCGTACGGATCACGCACGCACCGACCGGCATTGTGGTGGAATGCCAGGACGGCCGCAGCCAGCACGCCAACAAGGCGCAAGCCATGCAAGTGCTGGCCGCGCGCATTAAAGCCAAACAAGTCGATGAGCAACAAAGCAAAATCGCCTCCGAGCGGCGCAACCTGATTGGTTCGGGTGACCGCTCAGAACGTATTCGCACTTACAACTACCCACAAGGCCGCATTACCGACCACCGCATCAACCTGACACTGTATAAAATTGATGCGATTACCGAGGGCGACATGGATGAGTTGATTAATGCGCTGGCGACTGAATATCAGGCGGATTTGTTGGCGAGTTTGGGCGAAGACGCCTAATCGAAAAATATGGTGACAGAAACTCATCTCCACCATCGAGGCAGTTGCCTGTGTGAAACGGTGCACTATGAAGTCAGAGGCGCACTGGGAGAACTGGTATATTGCCACTGTCAACGTTGCCGCAAAGCGACCGGCTCAGCCTTTATTGCAGTTGCGCCTGTGCCCAAGGCCAACTTCAGCATCACGCAGGGCGAGACGGCACTTAAAACTTACCGCAGTGAAGCAGGGGTTTGTCGTGTATTTTGCAGTCATTGTGGCTCGCCCATCATGGCTTACCGCGAGAGTGCACCCGATATCTTGCGACTTCGAATCGGGACCCTAGATACGCCGCTCCCCACTCAGGTATCAGCCCATATCTTTGTTGGCTCCAAAGCAGACTGGCATGAGATTCACGATGATGCGCCCCAATATGTTGAGCGCCCGTGACTGAATCGTCCCCGCACATGACCCCATTTCGCATCCCTGTTGCGCCGCGTAGTATCCAGAAAGATAATCCAATCAAGTTCTTGCTGGATACTGAGGCCGTCGACTGCTTGGCACATAATATCGGATTAGTGCATTCGGCTTTTGATGGACACGCGTTCAAAAGCTTGGCGCTCACCAACATTGCAGCACTGGGGATTATGGACCGCTCAGCGCATATTGCTGCGGCATTAAAAGCGACCTTACCCGCAAAGTTTTCTGAAGCCACCGACATTCTGCTCAGCACGCTAACGCCGCCGAATGTACACACCGAACGTCTCGGCTTGAGTGTGTTTTTTTACTTGCCGCATACACGCTTCATTGCCGACTACGGGCGTGATCCGCAACACAACGCGGGCGAAGATCCTTTTGACACGGCCATGCGTGCCCAATATGAATTGACGCGCCGCTTTACCGCCGAATTTTCGATCCGTCCGTTCCTGATGCATGATTTTGAGCGCACCTTGAATCAACTGACCTTGTGGCTAAACGACGCAGATCCGCATGTGCGCCGCTTATGCTCTGAAGGCTGTCGTCCCCGCTTGCCTTGGGGCGCGCGTATTCCCCAGTTGATTAAAGACCCCAGGCCAACACTGCCTATTCTGGAAGCCCTGAAAAATGACCCCAGCCTGTATGTACGCCGCAGTGTTGCCAATCATCTGGGCGATATCGCCAAAGACCATCCAGCATTGGCATTTGAGGTGTGTGAGCGCTGGCTGACTAATGCGGATAAAGACTTGAAATGGGTGATCCGCCATGCGGTGCGCCATCCTGCCAAGCAAGGCAACGCGCATGCGCGTGCTATCCGGCTGGCGGCAGGAGGAAAATAAATGCTACCGACCATCCGCGCCTGCCTGGATGCTGCAAAAATCCAATTGATGCAAACCATCCTGGCTGACGAAGCCAGCATAGAAGCCCGCATGTTATTAATGGAGGTGCTCAAGGTGAACCATGCCTGGCTACTCGGTCATGCACTGGATTTGCTGGATACGCAAAAACAAGCGGACTTTAAGGTCTTAATTGACCGCCGCCTAAAAGGGGAGCCCATCGCGCATATTTTGGGCTATCGGGAATTTTTCGGGCTCGCGCTCAGAGTGACGCCTGACACCTTAATCCCGCGACCAGATACTGAAACTCTGGTAGAGGCTGCCTTGGAAAAAATCAACCAGCATGCGCGCGGCAAACCGCTTGAAGTGTTGGACCTGGGCACAGGAACCGGGGCTATCGCACTCGCGCTGGCCAAACATGGACCAGACTGCCAGGTGACTGCGGTGGATGCCTCTGAAGCAGCCTTGGCCGTCGCAAAAGACAACGCTTATGCGCTGGGCATTGAGAATACGCAGTTTGTGTTAAGCGACTGGTTTTCAGCACTGGCTCCCAAACCTTACCATGTAATCGTGAGTAATCCGCCCTATATCGAAGCGGACGACCCGCATCTGCAACAAGGCGATTTGCGTTTTGAACCCTTATCGGCGCTGGCTTCAGGGGCAGATGGTTTGCAAGCGATCCGGCAGATTATTGCCCAGGCGCCTGGCTATTTGACTGAAAATGGATGGCTCATGCTGGAGCACGGTTACAACCAGGCGGACGCCGTGCAATCACTCTTAAAAGCACAAGGGTTTGCAGAGATTGCAACGATGCATGATCTGGGTAATCAGCCCCGAGTCACGTCAGGAAAATGGCCACTAGCAAAACCAGTATGATTTTTGCTAGATTGAAAACAAAACCTTTATCTAAGGAGTTGTGATGCAGCCTATCCCTAATATTAAAGCCGTGCTATTTGACCTGGATGGCGTGTTGTATATCGGCAATCAAGTCATCAATGGCGCGATCGCGGCCGTGAAACAACTGCGCGAAGCGGGCATTGCGGTCCGCTTTGTCACCAACACTAGCACGCTATCTTTAGCGTCCTTGCAATCCAAGCTGAATGCGTTGGGCTTCAATGTAGTGCCCGAAGAAATCATGAGTGCACCACAAGCGACCATCCAGTACCTCAAAAAGCAGCCGAACCCGGTCTGTAAATTGTTGCTGGCAGACGATGTGAAAAAAGATTTTGCCTGTTTTGATCAATCGGAAACCGCGGCCAATTATGTGGTGATCGGCGATATAGGCGACCGCTGGTCTTACCAACTACTCAATGAAGTGTTTACCTGCCTGGTGAATGGCGCGCAGTTAATTGCCATCCATAAAAACCGCTTCTGGCAAACCGAGACTGGCTTGCAAATGGATATTGGCGCGTTTGTCACCGGGCTGGAGTACGCCAGCAATACCAAAGCCATGCTAATGGGCAAGCCTTCGCAGCATTTCTTTCATATGGCCATCGATGCCTTACGGCTGAAACCTTCGGAAGTGCTAATGATAGGCGATGATATTGATGCGGATATTGGCGGTGCACAAGATGCGGGCTTGCATGGCATTCTGGTCAAAACTGGAAAATATCGCGAAACCTATACGCGCTTATCCGCCGTGGAGCCGGATGCGATGATTGCTTCAGTGGCAGATTTACCGGCATTGCTAGGCTGCTTTTCTGCCTCCGCCCATTCCTCCTGACCGGGTCAGCCCGGTCTCGCCGTTTCGGCATGCCGCATAGTATAATTGCGGCATGTTTGAATCGAATTCTGTTGGTATCGTTAAAGCGCAAGTTGCGCATTTCACCCGGCCGCTCACGCTTAAAAGCGGCGCCGTGTTGCCACAATACCATCTTGCTTATGAAACCTATGGTGAACTTAACGCGGCCAAAAGCAATGCCGTGTTGATTTGCCACGCCCTGTCTGGCAACCATCATGTGGCTGGCCGTTATACGCCAGAAGATAAATATCCTGGCTGGTGGGATAACCTGGTGGGTCCGGGCAAACCGCTGGATACCAACAAGTTTTTTGTGATCGGGTTGAATAACCTGGGCGGCTGTCATGGCAGTAGCGGCCCATCCAGCGTGGATCCGCTGACAGACAAGCCTTATAGCGCTAGTTTTCCGGTCGTGACCGTAGAAGACTGGGTAGAGTCGCAAGCGCGACTGTTAGATTACCTCGGTATTGACCAACTGGCGGCGGTGATTGGAGGCAGTCTGGGGGGCATGCAAGCGCTGCACTGGAACATTGTATATCCCGAGCGTGTGCGGCATGCTTTTGTGATCGCCTCTGCACCCAACCTGACCGCACAGAACATGGCGTTTAACGAAGTGGCACGCCAGGCGATTATCACTGACCCCGAGTTTTTTGACGGCGATTATTACAACCATGGCACCGTGCCTCGCCGTGGCTTGCGCATTGCCCGCATGCTGGGTCATATCACCTATCTGTCAGACGATGCCATGGGTGAAAAATTTGGCCGCAAACTGCGTCATGGCGATGTGAAGTACAGCTTTGATGTCGAGTTTGAAATGGAGTCTTACTTGCGCTATCAAGGCGACAAGTTTGCCGGCGAATTTGATGCCAACACCTATTTACGCATGACACGCGCGCTGGATTATTTTGACCCAGCGCTGGATTTTGAAGGCAATTTGAGCAAGGCGCTCAGCCGCGCCAAAGCCAAGTTTGTCGTCATCTCGTTTACCACCGACTGGCGTTTTTCGCCTGCACGTTCGCGCGAGATCGTCCAGGCCTTGCTGGATAACGCCTTGCCCGTGAAGTATGCCGAGGTCACCTCGGCCCATGGGCATGATGCCTTCTTGATGCCTGATCCGCATTACCATGCCATCATGCGCGCCTATCTGGAGCAAATCAAAGTATGACGAATGTAAATATTACCAATGTTCGCCCAGACTTTGCATTAATTACAAAATGGGTGCAAATGAAAGCCAAAGTGCTGGATTTGGGTTGCGCAGATGGCACGCTGCTCACGCACTTGCATCAAACGCTTGGCATTACAGGCTACGGCATTGAAAAAGACGATGCCAATTGGTTGGCGGCATTAAAAAATGGCGTGGATGTGATTCAAATGAACCTCGAAGAAGGCCTGTCCGGCTTTGAAGACCAGTCGTTTGATACAGTCATTTTGTCGCAAACCTTGCAGGCCATGCACAATACTGAAAGCATCGTGCATGAAATGCTGCGGGTAGGGCGCGAAATCATCGTCACCTTCCCCAATTTTGGCTATTGGCGCAACCGCCTGCAAATCACGCTGGGCAACATGCCCGTCTCCAAAAGCCTGCCCTATCAATGGTACGACACGCCGAACGTGCACTTATGTACCATCCACGATTTTGACCACTTCTGCCATCAGCACAACATTCAAGTCATTGAGCGTAAAGTGATTACCGATGGCCAGGATATCCATTTCTTGCCTAACTTGCTGGGCAACCTGGCCATGTACAGGCTAAAACGCGCTTAAACTTAGCGCATGGCCGCGCTCCAAGGCCTTTAGATTTATTAAAATCGTGGATTATCTCTAAATTTAAGGAGCAAACAATCTGCAAAGCCCAAAAGGCTTTCATAAATACAAGTATCTAGGATTGCAAGACCTGACCCCGTAGCCTTGACGTACCGCCAAGCCGCATCAGCGACATCGTGAACGGTATCCGCCCAATTAGCGCGTATACAGCTTTAAGATTAGGCTTGTTTTTTAACATGGCGCCACGTTACTAGTTAAACCTACAAACCGAATACGACATGCGTACAACAGTACGTGAATTAATGCCAAAAATCGCGCCTAGAGTGAGAGTGTTTAAGAACAATCGAGTCTGACCCTTTGATTGCATGCTTCAGACCAACCTTCGCGCTAGCCTTACATCCATTCGATTAATGGCATAGTTTGTTTGAGAGTGATGGGGTATGTATGATTGCAAGACTGACCCCAACGCTCTTATGCCCGCAACACCCAAGGCAGCTTAAACAGAATCGCAAGGTATTCCACTTAAAACATTAAACATTCTGTCCAAATAAACGGTGCCACCTCTAATACAGAAGAAAAAATAAGGGTAACCAAGTGAATAAAATTAAAATTTTTAGGCAAAGTAAAGTGATATTGATTGGTGCTTTACTTTTTCTGATTTACATAAGCTGGTATTGCTATGAGCGTCCACATTTTATAAAAGTAGATGCTTGTACAAAGTGGAATCTTGATGCAAATAAGAGCAGAACAACTTGCAATAAAGTCCTTCACATGCAGATTAGTCGAGAGTTTGCGCCAATAGTTGATGAACGAGGGGCTCTGGACATATTTTGGATTAATTTGTCACGCGTGAAAATCTTTGATGATGCGGTGATGTGGAAAAACGATGATGATCTGAATATAGACATTCACTTTTTTGATGAGTCCAAAGAGCAATGGTTTGCTCATGCTTATGAGATACACGCAGTATTAGCGAACCCAATTATTGTTGACATACCTGAGGGCGATGGATTGTTAGTTAAATCAGAAGATACTCATCGCTATTCAAGCACTGGGGCAGGTTTTAGCTACATTATTCCAAAAGATGGTGGTAAAGATGTTTGGATGAGTTGCGCAATGCCTTATTACATAGGAGGCGCAGAACTAAAAACCGATGTGGGCTGTAATGTTAATTACTTCATGCAACAGGGTTTTTATATCAGCTATCAAATGCGCAGAAAACATCTTTATCGTTGGCGAGAAGTGAACCAGAAAGTTATCAAGCAGGTTGAACAAGCGATTTTTAATCAAACTAAAAACTCAGGAGAGCAATAATGGCTACCTTAACGCAAACCCAATATCTCCAGCTAAAAACCAATCTTGACAATGATAATCGGGCCACGGGGTCGGATCTTGCATTCCTACAAAGCACGTAGGTTGGGCTGAGATAAAGCCCAACAATTCATTGCAGAAAACTTTAACCATTAGACTTCGAGAAGTCAGCACAACCTGCTGGGCAACCTTGTCATGTACCGCCTAAAACGCGCAGCCTGAAAACATCAAGCCAGCCATCTCAAGAAAGATTGAGCGCTTTTAAGCGCCGGTAAAGCGTATTTCTGCTTAACCCCAGCTGACGGGACACCGCTGAAATATTGCCGCCATGTTGCAGCATGGCTTGCCGGATCGCTTCATCATTTTGCACTTTCAGGCTGGCCGCTGGCAACGCGGCCATGCCGACCGCAGCCGGCTCAGCATCTGCTTTTTTCGCATGCATTTCATCCAGAAAGTCCTGCATCAAATGCTGGCGGCCAATCACGCCGCCATCCGCCAATGCCACGGCCGTGCGCAACACATTGTGCAACTGGCGTACATTGCCCGGCCAGGGATGCTCATTAAACAGCGCCACCACCTCTTCACTCAAGGTGGCTTGCGGCGCCTGTTCAATTTGCAGAATGACCTGAATCAACCTTGCCATATCCAGCCGCTCCCGCAGCGCAGGCAATTGCACACTGAGGCCATTGATGCGGTAATACAAATCACTGCGGAACTCGCCTGCAGCCACTTTATCTTTCAACTTCTGATTGGTCGCGCTGAGCAGCATAAAGTTGACCGGGATAGACTTGCTGCCGCCCAACGGCGTCACGCTACGTTCTTGCAAGACGCGCAACAAGCGCGCTTGCAGTGACAATGGCATATCGCCAATCTCATCCAGAAACAAGGTGCCGCCATCCGCTTGCTGGATTTTGCCAAGATTGCCTTTACGCTTGGCCCCTGTATAGGCGCCTTCTTCATAGCCAAACAGTTCGGCTTCAATCAGCCCTTCTGGCAAGGCCGCACAGTTGACGGCAATAAACGGCTTGTGGCGGCGCGCACTGGCATCGTGAATCGCGCGTGAAAATAATTCTTTACCGGCCCCGGTCTCGCCGAGGATCAGCAACGGGATGTCTTTGTCCAGCACTTGCTTCACTTGCGTGATCGCCAGCTTGAATTGCGGGTCGCCACTGTCCAGCAGCTCCAGACTGGCGGCAGACTCGCGCGGCGCCAGCGGCGGCATTTTTTTCGGAGCGGAAGGCGCCTGGCTCGCCGAGGCGCGGGCATATAACCGTGCGCCATTACGCAGATGCAGTGGAAACAAGACATCGGCATTTAAACCGCGTTGCTTGAACGCGATCCACGACTCGTCAAAAATATCTTCAAATGCAATGCGCCGCGCAGACAGGCTATCCTGATCCAGCGGCAAACCAAACTGAAACTGACCACTACGGTTGATCGTCTGTAGCTGGCCAGCCGCATCAAACAAAGCCACCCCTTCCCACAAGGTACCAATAAATTCTGGCCGCACATGAAAATGCACGGCGATTTCACCCTCTGCGGTGGCATGAAACAGCCGGTTTTCGACCATTTGTGCCGCCATTTTGACCAGGGCCAGCGTGTGCTGCTGCGGCGCATTAAGGTCGTTGGATACGTCCAGCGTCGCAACCAAATGGTTATTGGCAGCAAAGATCGGCACGGCGGAACAACTGAGTGAATGATGATAGGCCATGAAGTGCTCAGCCCCCTGCACACTGATGGCCAGGCGCTCTACCAGCGCGGTGCCAATGGCGTTGGTGCCCCGGTGCTCTTCGCTCCACGACGCGCCAGGCAATAACGAGGCGCGGATCTGATTTTCATCCACGCCTTCACCCATGGTGCGCAAAATCACCCCTTCGTTATCGGTCAAAATCACCAGGCTACGCGTATGGGCAATTTGCTCACTCAAGGTGATCATTTCCGGTTCGGCTTGCGCCAATAACAGGCGGTTTTTCTCCAGCCGCTGCGCCAATTCCTGGGCAGTGATAATCTGGTCTTCTGCAGGGGCTTGCTCATCCACGCCTTTGACCATACACCGCCGCCACGAGCGGGCAATCGCTTCGGCAATGGCGCGCTGATCATCACGCAAGCCAACTTGCGGCAAGGGAGTGGAGGAGGGGGAATACTTGTTGGGCATGGAAAACTGAACACCTGTCACGTCGGATTGAACAACTGTACCAGTATGACACAGTCGTGAACAGTACAGGCTATCTTGCACAGAATCTCGAGCATTGATCATACTTTTATAACCTACTGATTTTAATATATTTTTTAAAAATTTCCAAAAGATGATTGCGGTTGGCACACGCATTGCAATGAGTGATCAAGCCGTCACAAAAGAAGCATTTGTTAACGGCGTGTCAACACAACTCATCCAGCTTCAAAGCAACCATTTTGGAGGTTATTTATGCAACAACGTATCAAGCTTGCCATCAGCGCATTACTGTTAGGCAGCATCAGCACCAGCGTATGGGCAGATGCTGAACTGGACACTTTAATGAAAGATGACAATCAGTGGGCCATGCAGCGTAAAGACTACGCGAATCAGGGCTATAGCCGCTTGTCACAAATCAACAAAGGTAATGTCAAACAATTGAAAATGGCCTGGTCGTTTGCCACTGGTGTGAACCGCGGTCACGAAGGTGCACCGCTGGTCATCGGCAATACCATGTTTATCCACACCGCATTCCCTAACAACGTGTATGCGCTGGACCTGAACGATGACCAGAAAATTCTGTGGTCTTATTTCCCTAAACAAAGCCCGGATGTGCAATCCGTCATGTGTTGCGACAACGTGAACAAAGGCTTGGGCTACGGTGACGGCAAGATTCTGCTGCAACAGAATAATGGCGTACTGGTCGCTCTGGATGCAAAAACAGGGGCCAAGGTCTGGGAAGTAACTGTCAACGACCCAAGAACAGGCGCGGCCAACACCAACGCTCCACACGTGTTTAAAGATAAAGTAATCACTGGCTGTTCAGGCGGTGAATTCGGTGTACGTTGCCATATCAGTGCTTACAACATCAAAGATGGCAGCCTGATCTGGAAAGCCTACAGCACCGGTCCAGACAGCGAAGTGATGATTGGACCAGACTTCAACAAGGAAAACCCACACTACAGCGCACTGTCTCTCTACGAAGACGTGAATGGCGGTAACAAAATGGGTGGTTCCTTCAAGAATCTGGACAAAGCACAACTGAAATTTCCAGAAGCCAACCTGGGTGTACGCACCTGGCTCAAACCACAACAGCAGAAAGATGGCTGGCAAAATGGCGGCGGCCCAACATGGGGTTGGTATTCTTACGATCCAAAATTGAACCTGATGTACTACGGTAGCGGTAACCCAGGTACCTGGAACCCAGACGTACGTCCAGGCGACAACAAATGGTCGATGACGATTTTTGCCCGTGACCTCGATACCGGCTTGGCACGCTGGGGCTACCAGATGACGCCACACGACGAGTGGGATTATGACGGCATGAACGAAATCGTGTTGTGGGAAGCAAACGGCAAGCAATTGGCCACCCACTTTGACCGTAACGGTTTTGGCTATACCTTTGACCGCACCAACGGCACGCTGCTGGTCGCTGAAAAAATGCACCCGTTCGTCAACTGGGCAACCAAGATTGATCTGAAAACCGGTATTCCGGTCAAGGATCCAAAATACTCTACGCACCAGGATTACAACGCAAAAGGCGTTTGCCCTTCTGCACTGGGTGTTAAAGACGAACAACCGTCCGCGTTTTCACCGAAAACCAAAACGTTCTATGTCCCGCTTAACCACGTGTGCATGACCTATGAGCCAGTTGAATCGAAATATGTGGCCGGTCAACCTTGGGTAGGGGCGACATTGACCATGTTTGCCGGTCCAGACGGCGTGATGGGTGGCTTTATGGCTTGGGATGGCCTCAAAGGCAAAGCTCAGTGGTACAACAAGGAGAAATTCTCTGCTTGGGGTGGCGCACTGGTCACCGCGTCTGATCTGGTCTTCTACGGTACGCTGGACCGTTGGGTGAAAGCCCTGGATGCCAAAACCGGTAAAGAACTGTGGAAATTCCAAGTAGGTTCCGGCGTGGTCGGCAACATGATCACCTACGGTCACAAAGGCAAACAATACGTCGGCGTACTGTCTGGCATTGGCGGTTGGGCGGCCGTGGCGATGAACCTGGGCTTAACCAATGATACCGATGGCTTGGGTGCTGCCGGTGGTTACAAGGAACTGACTAAATACAACGCCGCACCTGGTGGTGGCGCCATGAATGTATTCAGCTTATAAGAGAGGAAACCGCATGCAATTGTTTAACCAAACCTTGCTCGCCACGGCCTTGCTGGCTGCCACAGCCTCTGCCATTGCAGGGAGTGGCGCCGAGGCCTTGGCTCAAAAAAGCGGCTGCTTGCTTTGCCATGGCATCGACAAAAAAGTCGTTGGCCCGGCTTACAAAGAAGTCGCCGCCAAATACAAAGGTGATAAAACCGCTGAAGCCAAGCTGATCCAGAAGGTGAAGGCTGGTGGCAGCGGGGTATGGGGTGAAATGCCCATGCCACCGAACAGCCCACAAGTGAAGGACGAAGATATCAAGACCATCGTCCAGTGGGTGTTGAGTTTGTAGTTCCCCTGCGAAATAAGGCGTCAGTGGCCTGTGCAATATGGATGATTCACTTGCCCACTGACGTCCTGTTTCCAACCGTTTTACCATTGATCTCCGAGTGTGCCAACCCGCAAGGGTTGGCTTTTTTTTGCCGCCGAATTAGCCAAGCCTTAAAAGCGTTTACAATGCGGGCATGACGATCTCGCAAACCCTGTTTACACGCCGCATGCTGATGTGTTTCGCCCTAGGCTTCAGTTCTGGCCTCCCCCTGTATCTTTTGCTGCAACTGTTGCCTGCCTGGTTACGTAGCGAAGGCCTCAATCTCAAAACCATCGCCGCCTTTGCCTTTATGCAACTGCCCTATACCTGGAAGTTTTTGTGGTCACCCTTGATGGACCGCTATAGCTTGTTACAAGCGCTGGGCCGCCGCCGTAGCTGGATACTGGGCACTCAATTCGCGCTGCTTGCCAGTATTGTGGGCCTGGGCATGTTCCAGCCGCAGCAAGAAATCAGCATGGTCGCCCTGCTAGCGACACTGGTAGCGCTATTTTCGGCCAGTCAGGATATCGTCATTGATGCCTACCGCCGCGAAACACTGAGCGATGAAGAGCTGGGTTTGGGCAACAGCCTGTATGTCAACGCCTATCGGATTGCTGGCTTGGTCCCTGGCTCGCTGGCCCTGATTCTGGCAGACCATCTGGCCTGGTCGCAGGTATTTTTGGTCGTTGGCCTTTTTATGCTGCCCGGTATCGGCTTTACACTGTGGGCGCAAGAACCCGTGATGGCCAGCGCGCCCAAAACCTTGCTCGCTTCCGTGATTGAACCTTTCAAGGAGTTTATCCATCGTAGCGGCTGGCAGCATGCGCTGTGGGTGTTGCTATTTATCTTGCTTTATAAGCTGGGCGACAGCATGGCCACCGCACTCGCGACGCCGTTTTATATTGACATGGGCTTCAGCAAAACCGATATCGGCGCCATTGCCAAAGGCAGCGGCCTGGTCATGCAAATCGCCGGTGCCTTCGTTGGCGGCATCTGGATGCTGAAATTGGGCATTAACCGCGGTTTATGGACCTTTGGTGTCGTACAGGCGCTCTCCATCCTGGGGTTCGCCTGGCTCGCGGGCAGCGGCCCCTTTACCGAGATCGGTGCCCCAGAACGCAGCATGCTTGCGATTGTGATCGGCGTTGAAGCCTTTGGCGTTGGCTTGGGCACAGCGGCTTATGTGGCCTACATGGCACGCGAAACCAACCCAGCCTATACCGCAACCCAGCTCGCCTTGTTTACCAGCCTCTCCGCCGTACCGCGCTCGGTTTTTAATGCTCTGACTGGTGGCATGGTGGAGGCACTGGGATGGCAGCAGTTTTTTTATGTGTGCACTTTGCTGGCAATCCCGGGGATGTTGCTGTTGTTTAAGGTAGCACCTTGGCGGGAAAAATAGGTTTCTCGCAGACAAATATGTTTCTTTTCGACTCTTGACGAGTTACTTTTCTTTGCTTGCACAGGCTGTGATTTACTTTTGAGTGCGCTTTGGGATTTTGGAAGGGTCTATTTCGCCTTTAGGCGACCATTCTTTCTTATGCTTTTCCATAAGAAAGAAGGCAAAGAACAAGACACCCTAGCTTCCGCTTCATTCCTGCGTTGCTCGCCAAAACAAGCGGTCACGAAACTCGACCTGGCAGCTCACAAAATACGTGAGCTGGTGCGGGACTCGAACAGTCGCTCCCTTCTTCCTTGTTTTGGCTGCGCTACTCGGCGCGGCAGATAGGGGCCCGAAAACCCATGAGCGCCACCGTTTGTGGGCTAAAAAGAAAAGAATTTGAGTTTTTGAACGGTCCAAATTTCAATAGTGTGAGTTTGGCGAGATGAATCCCATTCCATCACGCTGAGTAGCGGAGACGAAGTGGGGGATGTCGGCCATCGGCTGTTTGAGTTCCGCAACAAGCCACGAAGTGTGTGGCTTGTCAGGGCGAGTTTCGTGACCGCTTACTTTGTTGATAACTAAGACTGCGAAGCAGTCTGTTACGGCGTAGGCTAACTTGCGCAGCAATGTTAAGCGTAGCGGCCGTAGCCAACAACGCAAGGAAGCCAAAGGCCGTGATGGCTGGGTGCCCTCTTCTTTGGCTTCGGCCGCCACTGCGTGGCTTAACCTAAAGGTTAGCCTTCGCCGCAACACTGCGTTAGTTGTGGTTACTTTCTGTGGGGCAAGCAACAGAAAGTAACTCGCCTAGAGGCGAAACAAACTCTTCATGTATTCGGCATCATATTAACAAAGTACTCACTAGAGCACTTGGATTCCGACCTACGTCAGAATGACAGAACGCACTATCCCAGCAAGCTAAAAAGAACAACCTTACTTACTCAATCCGCATAATCCACAATCAACGGCGCATGGTCGCTAAACCGCTCTGCCTTATACACACTCGCCGCAGTCACTTTTGCACCCAATGCTGGCGTTGCCAGCTGGTAATCAATGCGCCAACCCACATTCTTGGCCCAAGCCTGCCCACGGTTACTCCACCAGGTGTAGCACGCATCGGTGGTGTCCGGATACAGCGTCCGATAAGTGTCGACCCAGCCGACACGTTGCAACACATCCCCCATCCAGGCGCGCTCTTCTGGCAAAAAGCCGGAGTTCTTTTTATTGCCTTTCCAGTTTTTGAGGTCGATTTCCTGATGGGCAATATTCCAGTCGCCGCAAATTACGACCTCGCGGCCACAGGCAATCAACTGCTCCAGATGCGGCAAAAATTTTGCCATCACGGCAAATTTGAATTGCTGCCGCTCTTCGCCGCTAGAGCCGCTCGGCAGGTATAAAGACACCACGCTTAGATTGCCGTACTGACATTCCAGATAGCGCCCTTCAGCGTCTATTTCGGCATGGCCCAAGCCAATAATCACCTTGTCTGCAGGCTGCTTGCTGTAAATCCCCACACCGCTATAGCCCTTTTTCTCAGCATAGTGAAAATAGCCGTGGTAACCAGGCGGCTGCAGCATGTCAGGCTGCATGTCACCGGCTTGGGCTTTGAGCTCCTGTAAACACACAATCTCGCCGCCACTATTCGCCAGCCAGGGCAAAAAGCCTTTGTTGCAGGCTGACCGTATGCCATTGAGGTTCAAGGTTATAATACGCATTGTTTAAATACTTTCTGCTTTTTTAAAATGACTGCCAACACACTCAGTGCCGATTTTATTGCTTTTTCCATCCACAAACAGGTATTGCGCTTTGGTGAATTTAAAACCAAAGCCGGCCGCTTGAGCCCATATTTTTTTAATGCTGGCCTGTTTGATGACGGCGAGAGCATGCTCAAACTGGGTGAGTTTTATGCAAACAGCATTCTACAGTCTGGCTTGCAATTCGACATGCTGTTTGGGCCAGCTTATAAAGGCATTCCGCTGGTGACCGCGATCAGTATTGCATTTGCACGTCTGGGCCATAATTATCCGTATGCGTATAACCGCAAAGAAGCCAAGGACCATGGCGAAGGCGGGACGTTGGTCGGGGCTGCATTGAACGGCCGTGTGCTGATTATTGATGACGTGATTTCTGCGGGCACTTCTATCCGGGAGTCTGTTGAACTCATCCGCAAAGCAGGAGCCACGCCTTGCGCGGTCAGCATCGCCCTGGATCGCCAGGAAAAGGGGCTAGGGGAGTTGTCTGCCGTGCAGGAGGTTGAACAAACCAACCAGATGCCGGTGGTCAGTATTGCCAAACTGGCTGACCTGTTTGCCTATTTGCAAGGCAACGAAAAGCTGGCGCAGTATTTCCCGGCCATTGAAGCGTACCGCGCACAATATTGCGTACGCTAAGCCGGCCGATCCCACTAAAAAGCGAGCATCGGCTCGCTTTTTTTATTTCAGCATGCCCATCAAGCGCGACATGATAAGTGCCGGATTATTCTCCACCACACCATTCGGCGTTAATTGATTCACCACCTCGGGTAAATGTTCGGCAATTTTGCTACTCAGCTCATCGGTCGTCATATTCAATTTACCGGCGATCCCGCTCAATACTGCAGTACCCAAGGCAGCCCCGACTTGCTGAGCACTCACATTCAAATTCGCCCCTGTGCCTACCCACGAATCAACCTGCTCGCTCAAGCCGCCGTTTTTCAGCGTTTGCAAAATGCCAGATAAGCCACCGTATTGTTGAAATAGCTCCATCGCCAGTTTTGCCAATGGACCTTTATCACCCATGACCTTGTTCATCATGGCCCCAGCCATGCTATCGAATAATCCCATTCTGGGCTGCTCCTAGTTAATTGTCCAAATAGTTCTTCTTTTATTGCACCCAGGCAACGATTACCCCGGCCTGGATCCGCCCTACGCCGGAACGACAGATCCCAAGAGCCAATCAATCTACTTTAATAACTATCTTAGAAGTAGATTGTTTACCGATTCAGAAAAGACCAATCAAAAACGCTCATGCTCGCCCAAATAACGCCATTGTCCCGGCGGTAACTTACCCAAGTTGATACTGCCTATGCGAATCCGTTTTAAGCCGACGACGTGCAATCCCACCAGTTCACACATGCGTCGAATCTGGCGCTTACGCCCCTCACGTAACACAAATCGCAGTTGATCTTCATTTTGCCAGGAAACTTTGGCAGGTTTTAACTGTACCCCATCCAGACTCAGGCCATGATTCAACAAAGCCAGGCCATTGGCACTGAGCTGACCTTCAACCCGCACCAAGTATTCTTTTTCAACGCTGGAGTCATCCCCGATCAGCTTGCGCGCAACGCGGCCATCTTGTGTGAGTACGAGCAGTCCGGTTGAATCAATATCCAGCCGCCCGGCGGGGGCCAAGCCACGCAAATGGCCTCGCTTGAAGTGGATACCGCTGCTATCTTCGGGCCATTGATTGTCTGGATTGACCAGTACTACTGCTGGTTCATAGCCATCTTCAGCCTGGCCGCTAACGTAACCCACGGGTTTGTGTAGCAGAATGGTGACGGTTTCGGCCTGATGCTCTTTGGCATAGGCACTGATAATAATCTCGGCCGCTGGGTCAATGCGGGTGCCCAAGGTTTCAATGATTTCACCATTGACCTTGACCCAACCGTTCACGATCCAGTCGTCGGCTTCGCGACGTGAGCACAAGCCGCGGTCGGCCATGACTTTGGACAAGCGAGGCTGCTGGTCAATGGCAGCGGGCGCAGGGGCTGACGGGCGAGGGTGGCGGTCATCGGTTTTTGCCATGCGTGGACGCGGCTGGTCGCGGTTGTATTGTCGACGGCCATCGTTGGCGGTGGGTGAGCGTCTCTCTTTTTGTTCGGGTTTGCCATCAAATGCACGTGGCTTTTTATCACGCACGGCTTTTTCTTTGCGTGCGGGTTGCGCTTGTGCGTCGCGCGCTTGCGGCTCGGCTGCAGCACGTTCTTTTTTGACAGGGGGCGCTTTGCTGCGGTCACGCAGCTCGGGTGAAAGTGGCCGCACCGGCTTTTCTCGTTTTTGTTCTGTGGCCGCGGGAGATTTATTGAGTTTGAGCGTAGACAAAGTAGTCGTCTCACCATAGAAAATGAATAAGACGCTATTGTAATTTATTTGACTGGCAGCGGACGAAAATTCAGGGTGCCAGGCTGTTTGCGGGCACTTTCCGGCATATAGTGCAAAATACTTTCAGCACGCGACAATACGGGGTTTCTGGCAATAAACTGTTGTTTCCAGGCACGGTGCGGGTTGCGGATGATGCCCGCCAGCCAGGCGGCCTGAATCGGATTCATCTTGGCAGGCTCCAGGCCAAAATAATAGTTGGCCGCTGCGTGTGCACCACACAGCCCCGGGCCCCAATCCACCGTATTCAGATACAAATTAAGAATTTGTGTTTTATTTAAAGTGTGTTCGAGCTGCACCGCGTAGAGCAATTCTTCAATTTTACGCTTCCAGGTCCGTTCACCATTGGTGAACATGTATTTCACGACCTGCTGGGTGATGGTGCTGCCGCCCACCGCTTTATCCGTGCTTTCCTTACCTAATAGCTGCCGCATTTGCGTGAGCACATAGCCGGGATGGTGCCTGAACTCGGCATCCTCGGCGATGATCACCGCCATCGGCAGCCAATGCCCCATGTTGTCATAACTGAGCCAGTGGACTTTTTCAGGATGTTTTTGCTCATCAAGCAAGGGGCAATCATACTGCACCGTCGACGCTGTGACTTTGCTGAGATCAAGCCCTGTCACTTGCAGCTGTTCAAGCTGAGGTTGTGCACTCCAGCTCTGCTTGGGCCAGCGCAGGGTGCCGCTGGCGCTAAGAATGCCTGAGGCATGCGCCTGCGCGATGCTGGAGGAATGACTGGCCAAAGGCGCCAGCAAGCTCGCTAAGGGGGTAGCAGGCAGCGTCCAGTTAAGCTTTAAGGCGTGCATGGTGACTTTGCCTTCAAAGTTAATTTTGAAGGCGGGCGGGGGCACTGCGGAAGGGGTATTGGGGAGCGCTGAGGAGTGCGCAACCAGGTGTCCGCGAAGTTGCTGGCCATTGAGCTTGAGCCATAAATCGACACTTTCCAGCATCAGGGGCTTATCACTCACCGATTTAGCGATTAACCAGCATTGCTGGCAGTGGACACGCAAGCCGTCTGCATCATACAAGCGGATCTGGCCATGGTGCAGGCTAAATGCCTTGTGGTCCAGCCACCAGCGGCCAACTGGCGAGGTCGCCAGCATGAACAGCGGCAACACACGAACCTGAACGCCACTGCCTATCGGCAGCTTTATTCGCCAGGCAGTTTTATCATAGGGCTGCCAAATCCAGACGGTGACGGCGAGCGTTGTCAGCAGGACAGCTGCCAAGAGCGTGAGTAACAGGCGTTTGCACCAGAGTCTGACCATGTTGAGCGATGCTTAAACCACCAGGCGCTCCACAACCTTGCCTTGCTGCAGATGATTTTCAATGATGTCGTCAATATCGCTTTCATCGACAAAGGTATACCAGACCGCATCTGGATAGACGACCATGACCGGGCCAACGCCACAACGGTCCAGGCAACCGGCACGGTTAATCCGCACTTTGCCAGCCCCAGCCAAGCCTTGCTGTTTGACCTGCTTTTTCATGTAATCAAAAGCCGCTTCGGCACCTTTGTTCATACAACAGTCTTCACCGTTTTCACGCTGGTTTAGGCAGAAAAAGACATGGTATTGAAAGTGGCTTGGAGTCATCTAAATTGCCTCATTAAATAGGGACTGCACATTACTCAGTCGAAAGTTGGTCATCCCTGGTAAAGTTCCAGGTACGGGTAATACTCAGCACATCGGTATCCTGACGTATGTCTTCAGTGAATACCGGAAACGGCGCGGCCAATTGCACAATGCGCCGTGCGGACTCATCGAGCAACCTGTGCCCGGAGCTGCGATGAATACGAATATCTTCTATCGACCCATCAGCCTTGATCGACACCGTCATCTGCAATTGACCATATAACTTTTGTGTTCGGGCTGCTTGCGGATAATTCAGGTTTCCCACACGCTCAATTTTTTGCCGCCATTGCTCCACATAATTCGCAAAGCGATATTCGCGTGTGCGGGCGCCGATAAACTGTCGCTTGGGGCGGTTTTCATAGGCCTCCTGCTGCTTGGCAATCAATGCTTCCAGCTTGGCCATTTCTTGCATGGCAGCCAATTGCGGCTGTGATTGCTCTGGCAGCAATTTTGCCGGCGGTTGCTCTTTGCTGGATGGATGCGGCAATGTGGACGGCGCCTGCAGACTAGTGACCGATGTACTGGCTTTTAGTTGCGTCAGTAGTGCCTGTGCTTCTTGCTCCAGTTGGGTCACCCGCTGTTTTTCTCGAACCAGCTCAGACTCTTGCGGGGCCGCGGCAGGCGTTGCTGAGGCGGTGTTTGCCTGTGGCGTAGCGGGCAAGGCTGCTTGTAATTGCTGCACGCTGGGCAGCGGACTTTTCATCTGCCGCTTTTCATCGGTATTGCCGCCGCGATCAAGGTTGGCTTGTGCCAGCGCATCCGCTTTTTCTGGCGCACTGCGGGTTTTGCTGTTGACCAGCATCACCTGCAAAGAGGGAATCTGGTCTTTAAACGCCTTGAGTTCGGGCTGAAAATGGAGAGTCAGCAATACGGCGTGCACCAGTAAAGAAGCCCACAAGGCCCATACCAGTGGTGACTGTTTGCTGAAACCTTTCACGAGGCCCATGCGGCGTCTGCCTGTTTATCCCGGCAAAGCCTGCAATAATTTCTGGTGCACGCCGCCGAACCCGCCATTGCTCATCACCAGCACATGGTCGCCAGGTTTGGCCATGGCGCTGATAGCGGCCACTAACTGTGTCAGGTCATCAAAGGTTTGGGCTTTGTGCTGAATCGGCGCCAGCGCCGCTGCAGCATCCCAGCCCAGGTTGCTGGCGTAACAAAATACGGCATCGGCATCACGCAGGCTGTCGGGCAGGGCCTCTTTCATTACACCTAGTTTCATGGTGTTAGAGCGCGGCTCGAGGACGGCCAGAATGCGAGCTGCGCCCACTTTGGCGCGCAAGCCTGCAATCGTGGTGGCAATCGCGGTAGGATGGTGGGCAAAATCGTCATACACCGTGATTTCGTTAACCACGCCTTTGACTTCCATGCGGCGTTTGACGTTTTTGAATTCGCTCAAGGCCTCAATCGCTATGCAAGGTGCAACACCGACATGGCGGGCGGCGGCAATCACAGCCAGCGCATTATTACGGTTATGTTCGCCGAGCAGGTCCCAGCTCACATTACCCTGGCGCTCACCGTTAAAAAACACATCAAAACGACCTTGGGCGTCCACATGTTGCACTTGCCAGCCACTCGCACTGTCTATACGCTCCACGGCACTCCAACACCCGCGTGCAAGTACCCGGTCCAGGCTTTCTTGTTGGTTCGCGACCACAAGACCTTGCTGAGGCACGGTGCGCACCAGGTGATGGAACTGCTTTTCAATGGCGGCAAGGTCGTCAAAGATATCTGCATGATCGAATTCCAGATTATTCAGTACGGCTGTACGCGGACGGTAATGCACGAACTTTGAGCGCTTGTCGAAGAAAGCGGTGTCATATTCATCGGCCTCAATCACAAAGAAAGGGGAGACCGATTGCGGATCTTGCCTGGGTGTTTGTGGCAACCGCGCAGAAACACCAAAGTTTTCAGGCACGCCGCCAATCAAAAAGCCAGGCGCCAACCCGGCGTACTCCAGCACCCAGGCCAGCATCGAAGACGTGGTGGTTTTGCCGTGTGTCCCGGCCACCGCCAGTACCCATTTACCTTGCAGCACATTCTCTGCCAGCCACTGTGGGCCAGAAATATAAGGCAATCCCTGATTGAGAATTTCTTCCATCAGCGGATTGCCGCGCGTCACCACGTTGCCAATCACATAAATATCAGGCTGCAAGCCCGTTTGCGAAGGATCAAAGCCTTGGATCAACTCAATGCCCTGAGCCTCGAGTTGGGTGCTCATAGGCGGGTACACATTGGCATCACAGCCAGTGACCCGATGCCCGGCCGCCTTGGCCAGCACGGCGATGCCGCCCATAAACGTGCCACAAATGCCAAGGATGTGAATATGCATAGAATTTACCAGAACAGATTAACGCATGCATTTTACCAAACAACGTCTGGCAAAACGGTAGTGATGTGATTCAATTTGACGCAAATAAAGACTGATATGCCCGGCAGTGGGCAGTGATATCGTCCGCCTGGAAAATATCGCTGATCACGGCCAGTGCATCCGCGCCAGCCGTGATCAATGGACGGGCATTCTCCAGCGTTATCCCCCCAATGCCAACCACCGGCACAGACAACTGTTGCCTGGCTTGCGCAAACAACGCAGTCTCGGCACGCGGCGCATTCGGCTTGGTAGAAGAAGGATAACAGGCGCCAAAAGCCACGTAATCCGCCCCCGCAGTTTGCGCGTGTTCCGCCAGCGAAAACTGGTTATAGCAAGAAGCGCCAATGATTTTTTGTTTACCGAGCAGGGCGCGTGCCTGCGTGATGGCACGGTCATGCTGACCCACATGCACGCCATCTGCATCCAGATGAGCGGCCAGATCAACATGGTCATTAATCAAAAAGGGAATCTGAGCGCCACGGCATAATGCCAACAAGGCTGCCGCTTGCTCCAGACGCAAGGCCTCGGTGGCCGTTTTATGACGGTATTGCACAATGGCAACGCCTCCACGCAAGGCCTGCGTCACCTGTTCGCACAACAGTGCAGTGTCATCACAATCTGGCGTGACCAGATACAAACCTTTAATGCTGAAGCTCACTCGCCTTTTCCTGTACCTCGGACTCACGTGCCCAGAAGAAACGGTCGGGAATAAACTGCCCCATGCCCGGCCTAAAGGCGTGACGCAGGGTTTGCCAGGTAAATTCCTGTGCTTCGTGCACGGCTTCTTCCATACTCAAGCCATGTGCCAAACATGCGGTGATGGCACTGGTGAGCGTGCAGCCAGAGCCATGATAACTGCCAGGCAAACGTTCCCAGTGATAATCCTTGATCAGGCCAGGCACGCCATTTTGTAAACCATACAAACTGTTCACGACGTCATTTGAACGCTCGTGCGTGCCCGTGATCATCACATATTCAGCCCCCATGCCCAGCAGGCGTAGCGCACATTCTTCAAGCGAGCTATGCTTCACCTCGTCGCTTTCATCGTAATAGGCCAGGCGACGGGCCTCCAGGCTATTAGGCGTAATCAGAGTGGCTTGCGGGAACAAGAGCTCGCACATCGCGGCCTGCATTTCTTCATTCGACAACTCGTCGCCGCGGCCAGACGCGAGAATCGGATCGATGATGAGCGGCACATCCGGGTAATCAGCCACAATCTCGGCAATCACTGCCACATTTTCAACGCTCCCCAGCAAACCCAATTTAAACGCGCTGACGGAGACATCTTCCAGAATGGTGCGTGCCTGATCATTGATCAGGTCTGCATCCAGTGGCATCACGCTCTCTACCCCCACTGTGTCTTGCGCGGTAATGCCAGTAATCACTGACAAGGGGTAGCACCCGATGCTGGAGAGCGCCAGAATATCGGCCTGCACACCTGCACCACTGCTGGGATCTGTGGCCGCAAACGTTAAAACGGTGGGAGGGGTATTTGCCATGAAAAATCCTTTGGAGCGGCTGACGGGAATCGAACCCGCGTATCAAGCTTGGGAAGCTGGCGTTCTACCATTGAACTACAGCCGCAGATGAACGGGCTCTATTTTACTTGGTGTTAGCATGAATACAAAACATTATTCAGCATAAAAATAAAGCCGGACAACTGTCCGGCTTTATTCGCACTCAAGTGATTAAATACAATTTGAGTTCACGCCATCCGGCAATTTAACCCCAGAACTCAGGATAGGGGTACTACCCAGGTGATCTTCATTCACTGGACAAGCCACTGCATCAGGATCATCGTCATCACCCGCAGCAGGGTTCAGAGAAACGATGGTCATCGTATTCAAAGCAGGGTTAGTTCCGACCAGGCCACCTAAACCAGCGTTGTCACGGGGAGAGATATTCAACAGCGTGGTTGGAGGAGTAACTGGTAGCGCCGTATATATCAAGCCATTCCCAGAAGAGTTTAGTTGTTGAATGTTATTTTTAACTGCATCATAACTTGTACCAAACTGTTGAAAGTTAACTTTAGCCAACACATTAGAACCAGGTTGACTCCTATCTGGCGAGGTTGAATAGATCAACCACCGACCATTAGTGCCTGTTGAAATATCAGAGTTACTGCTATTTCTGTAATCACGGCCAGCGACCTGTGTTACTGCATTAGTAGAGGTACTTGTTGTGTTGATATCCCCATTTTGAATCACATCTTGACCAGCACGGACAAAAATATTTGCAGAGTTACCATTCACACCAGTACCAGTTTTAGCACCCGCATTATTGGTGATACCACCAAAAGTGACATCGCCACTGGTTGCTACCAAATTAACGGCACCCGCAACGCCACCAGACTTATTCGTACCATTACCGTCTGCACCAGATGCAGTTACCTTTCCAACTGTGAGGCTAGTGCCCGCGGTAATATTTATATCCCCCGCGCTCTTACCATCAGTATCACTTCGCCCCACACCAGCACTGGTATTGATATCACCCGTTTTAATTTCTCCTGCTGCATTCATGGTGACTTTAGCACCGAGATTATTAATTCCACCATTGGCGTTAACATTGCCCGTAGTTATGTTGCCTGCTGAGCTAGCCAGGGTTACATCTCCAGATAGCGTTGAACTCGCCGATGTTGAGCCAGCATCTCCAGCACTGGTAGTAATACTGCCAACAGTAATATTATTTACTGTATTGATGGTAACCACTCCACCTTGTCCACCGCTGCCTAATGTTTGATTAGAAACTGAACCACTTGTATTGATATTACCCGTCATGGTCAGACTGTTGGCCTTAATCTCAACATTGCCACCATTGGCACCAGTACCAGGACCAACTCCTGCACCAGCAGCATTAATATTGGCATTGCCAAGGTTTATATCCCCTGTAGCCTCCATTTTTACACTCCCAGCAATACCATTGAATATATTGCCTGTCGTGTTGATATTCACACCGGGCTGGTTTACGGCTATGTTCGCTGCGGAAAGAAATACCCCTCCACTCCCGCTCGTGATATTTGCGTTGATATTGATATCGCCGCCATTTTGACCATCTTTATCTGCTGTCAAACTAATCGAGCCAATTGGCCCTGATTGAATATTTGCATTTGCATTTACATTAATATTGTTATTTGCTTCCATTCGAACACTGCCAGTTGCTTGAGTCATATTCAAAGCGCTACTAACAGTAATATCATTAGTTGCCTGCAAAAATAGTTCGCTAAAGCCGATTACATCTTTAACGTCTATAAAAGTATCAACACCCCCAGTATTATCAGCAAACGCAACGTCAGGCCCTGCTACATCTGCTGGCACCTTAGTCGAGTTACTACCTAAAACGATATTCGTGGGATCAAATAAAACCGAGCCGCCAATACCATTGGCTGCACCAACATTGACATCACCAAGCATGGCGAGATACTGCTTGCCAGAAACCTCAACAAACCCACCGTTACCTTTTGACGCACCACCTTGTGCAGAAATATCCCCATAGTAACGGGTTAAATCATCTGCCCAGACCACCACTTTGCCGCCATTACCTTCTTCAATGGCATCCGCTTTGATCGTTGCACCGCTGGCGACATAAGTGGTTCTTGCGTTGTAAACCGCGTCATTTTTACCTTGGTAATCACCCCCTACCAATACTTTGCCGCCGCCTTTATCGCCGGAGGCATCCAGCACAGCGCCGTTCATCAAAGCCACTTGCTCACCTGTGACCTCAATGGTGCCGCCAGTAGTGTTAAGACCTTTCGCAATCAGGCGACCAGACACTTCAACCTTGGCATTATCTCCACCCTCCAGACGGATGACGCCATTACGTTCGACCAATTGATTAGCCTCAACAATCCCGGAGATATTGATTGCAGAAGCACGGGCATTGGTTGCCATTTGCACAAAGCCACCATCGGCATAGATAGCGCCGCTGTTTTTGATATTGGCCTCGAGAGCATCCCCCGAGAGCTTCGCCTTTATAAGACCATTACCGAAGAAATCCAGTGTTGCCTCTTGTGCCGATCCGAGCACAACACTGCCATTATTTGCGACCAACGTACCGGTATTTTCTACTGATTTACCAAGCAGAACGATATAACCTTCATTTTTAGCTTTAATAACACCATGATTGACAATAGACCCCATATTGTCAGTGCCTGTAAATTTATAACGTCCGGCCAGAAAATCATCATCGGTAATTTTTAATGTGGAGAGGATAATATTTCCAACATTAACTTCAGAACCTTTGGCAAAATAAATGCCGTTGGGATTCACAAATAAAAGCATATTGCTAACATTAAACTTGCCTTCAATTTGCGAAGCATCAGGCCCGGTAATCATAAACATTGCTCGGTCGCCAGCATGCTGATTCAAGTTAACTGTTTCGTTTGACCCAATATTAAAGCTATGCCAAGAAGCCTTGAGAGCGGAGGTTGTCTGATTGATGTCAAGCGTGGTGCCATTGTTACTCACATCAAAAGTTGCATGCCCAATGTCCAGCTTTGCATCAGAAGGGAGCGCATAAGAAACGCCTGAGGCTGTGAGCGCGGCGACTCCTAAACTCACTCTTAATCCAAGCTTAGCTGACTTACTTAATCGAGCACTAAAAGTAAGGCTTTGACTCTGTATTCTGCTACTTACGGACAACGATTTTTTGCCTTTGCTACGCGCTGTCTCTGCAACTACAGCCCATGCATTTTGCACATGACTCCACACCAATCTGTAGACGTGGTTTAAGGATGCTGCTTTCATGACACTTCTCCTTGTTAATAATAAACGCCACTGATCTCATGATCAGTGGGTTACCATCACTTCTCTCATATTCCTGATATGGATGTAATTTTGATTCAGGAATTTTTTTTTGTATGTAGCCCAGTATGACTAACGCTATTCATCTGGGCTACTTATGATTTATGTCAGGTTCAAAGCCTGTTTATTGACTGCTAGAAATACTAGAAACTCTTTCTTAGCTGCCCCCACAACTGGTATTCAGTATTACTACCCGAACCATCCAGATCACGCTTTTGCTGGGAGTAGGTGGTCGTTAATACCCACTGCCCTGGAATCTGGATATCAGTACCGATACCCACATGTTGGGAGCGGACATAGTTAGTGCTGCCAATCGGGTCATGATTTAACTTGCCACGACCCGCATCGTAAAAAACAAACGGCGTCACAGCTTGGATGTAGGGAGTCACGTCAGCGCCCGTGGTCGCAAAAGTACGGCGCAAATCTGTCCCAGCCATCCAGCCTTGGTCTGCCTGGCTGGGGATATCAGAGAATTGACGCCAGCGGTTAATGGCCCCAATACCAAAGCGCTCTGCGATATCAAGGTTACTATTTGTGCCTTGGTAATCTGCCCGCACAATCCAGTTAACGCCATTGTCGAATACCTGCGTACGGCTGGAAGTCCAGTTCCATTTGGTAAAACTGCCCTGGGTATCAAGTTGAGACCTATCCGTATCCTTTGCTGAGGCATCCTTGAATGAAACATTCCCTTGCGTGAGCACCAAACTCCATTGATAAGCAACGTCACCGGTCTCATTGATCCAATCACCTAACACGCCGAGCTCAAGGCTGCTAATGTTACGGCGGTTGTTAATAGAAAATGCCTTCACATCGTCATCCAGAATTTTGTAGTTGCTACCCACTTTGAATGAAATGCTTTTTTTGGTTTCACGTAACCAGGGATGTTCTAAAGACGCATAAAAATAATGTGCATCGCCCGACGCATCAAACTGTTTGAAATCGCGACCAAGCTCATAATCTACATAGCTGTAAGCCAGATTTAAAATATTACCTGCACTGCCAACAGGGGTCAGATACAATCCACTCAATGAGCGCTGACCTTCATCTCTGGAAACTTTACCCACCACCGCCAATTGATCTCCACGACCGTTCAGGTTGTTGACGGCACCGCCAAAACCTAATGTTTCTCGACCGGTGTAACGGTTGCCGTAAGTGTTTGCCGCAACATACCCACTGTAACGCGCTCTGGGTTCAACAGACACAGCCACATCTGAACTGCCCACAGCCTCACCCGGGTTGAGCTGAGAGGTGACCTGAATGCCCGGCAAGCCGTTCATCACCATGATATTGCGCACGAGGTTGCGCTCATTGAGCACATCCCCCTTGTTCAAGCCGTATTCGGAAACAGACTGGAAATAGGACTGATCCAGCCCCGCACCTGTTTCGGCTTTCACCTCGCCCAAAGTACCTTCCAGAATCGCCAACTCAACCACAGCTTCTGCTTCAGTAGTTTTTTGCAAATCTTGCGTAGGCAAATACACTTGCGTCAACAAGTAGCCCCGTTGGCGGTAATAGTTCCGAATGGTGCCCACGGCTTCATTTAGCTCGCGCATACCAACTTCATGACCAGTCAGCGAGGCGACTTGTGCTGCAAGAACCTCATCTGAAAACTGTTTGTTGCCAGAAAATTTGAACGCCTTTACCACAATCTTCAGACTGGATTTCTTTTGTTTTTTTTCTGGCTGTGGCGTTTCTTGTGGCACCTGAATAATGGGCCGTGGCTCTGGAATAATCGGTCTAGGGATATTGGGCTGCAAGGGCTCAGGGAACGAAACGCCCCCTGCCAAAACCTGCGAGCAATATCCCATGACCAGCCAAGGAATCAGGCGCATACCTGTCGTGTGTTTTTTCAAGATGACTCCCCAAAACTTTTATTAAAATCAATATGCTACAAATAATATCGCAACCCTTAAATTTACCTTAAAAAACAATCAAACACTAACCCTTTTTTACAAAACACCCTGTCATTGAAGACCACTTTTGCAAATTTGCTAGTATTCCAGGGCATCGACATCCAATACCCAGCGAATTTTCGCCTGTAATGGATGTGCTCTTACCCAGGCGACGGCCACTTGCAGTAGCTGCTGCAAGGCGTTGCGATGTGCAGATTGCATCATCACATAGCCACGCTCCATACGGTTCAGGCGTGCAAGCCCAGGTCTTACCGGGTCATAAATTAGCGGCTGGTCAGGCAAAGTTGCAGCATGCTGATCGACATAGGCTCTAGCGGCCAAACTAAACTCCGTCAGAAACTGGTTTACCAGAGCATACTCAGTGGCTTCTGCTTTCATCACGGCAATATAGGTAGCAGGCGGGAACTGCATCGCCATTCGCTCTTGCAACAAAGCCTGTGCAAACTCGGCGTAATTCTGCTCGCGCAAGGCGGCAAATAAAGGGTGCTGCGGGAAGGCCGTTTGTATTAACACCTCACCCGGTTTTTCACCACGGCCGGCACGACCGGCCACCTGCATTAATTGGGCAAACAAGCGCTCGCTGGCGCGGTAATCCGGGCTATACAATGCACTGTCGGTATCGAGCACACCCACTAAGGTCAGATTAGCAAAATCATGGCCTTTGGCCAGCATTTGGGTGCCCACCAAAATATCGATTTCACCGGCATGCACCTCGGAAAGCAATGTAGTTAAAGCATCTTTGGCCTGAATGGTATCTCTGTCCACGCGCGCGACGCGCGCCTGCGGAAACACCTGCTGCAGCGTTTCCTCGATGCGTTGCGTCGCCTGACCAACGGGGCGCAAATCCGGATTGCCGCAACTTGGACATTGCAGCGGAATAGGCTGCTCATCGCCACAGTGGTGACAACGTAGCACACGCTGCCGCAAGTGCAGCACCGCTTTGGCAGAGCACCGACGGCAATCAGCCAGCCACTGGCAGGCCGAGCAATGCAGCACCGGGGCATAGCCACGGCGATTAATAAACAACAAGCTTTGTTCGCCACGCTGCAAACGCTGCTCTATCGCCTGCTTCAACAGGGGCGTCAACCCAGCTTCTGGCGGCGGATGCGCAGTATCTATACAAAAAATACGCGGCAATGTGGCTTGTGACACCGCCCGCTTGTTTAATGTGAGCAAGCGATAAATCGGCTTTCTGCCGCCTGCGTGCTCCTGATCGCCCGTTGCGTTGTACCAGCTTTCCAGCGAAGGCGTGGCACTGCCAAGCACCACGGGCACACCATGCTGCTTCGCACGCACCAGCGCAACGTCGCGGGCATGATAGCGCATGCCATCTTGTTGCTTGTAAGAGCTGTCATGCTCTTCGTCCAGAATCATCAGTTTGAGGTGAGGCATGGGCGTAAACACACTCAAGCGCGTCCCGATCACAATGCGTGCGGCGCCAGACTGTGCCGCTTGCCAGTTTTGCAAGCGCTCACTCTCACTCAAATGGCTATGCAAGGTAACCAATGCGTACTCACTGAGCCGGCTACGAAACCGGCTTTCCAGCTGCGGTGTCAGGTTGATTTCGGGCACCATAATCAGCACTTGCGACTGCGGATCAGCCAACACTTTTTCCAGCAAGCGAATATACACCTCGGTTTTACCCGAGCCCGTGATCCCAAATAGTAGCCAGGGCTGAAAACTATGCAGGCGGCCCAGAATCGCCTCAACGGCCGCGGCCTGCTCGTCATTGAGTTCGGGGACCTGCGCGGAGGCAGGCATGGAGGGCCGGGTCGCGATGACTTCTCGCCTGTTTACATAGCCGCCATCCAGCAAGGGCTGTAACGCTTTGCGCCAAGTGGCTGAAACCGCAGCGAGCATGGCCTCACTGCATTCGGTGTGCTGCTGCAGCAAGGCCAGCAACCTCGCTAAGACTTGTTGCCGCTTGCCGATCAACGCATCTGGCACCGCTTGTGCCAGATGATAAAGCCACATTTTTCGCGAAACCGCCGGCTTGATTTGCCGCAAGCGCAATGGCAGGCTGGATAATACGGTTTGCCCAAACGGATAGTGATAATAGTCTGCACAAAAGCGCAATAATTTGAAGCTGGCAGCATCCAGCGGCACGTCGTCAAATACTTGTAATACCGCTTTGAGCTTGTGCAAGGGGATATCGGTCTCATTGACCAGTGCCATGACAATACCCACCAGTTGCCGTCCGGCAAATGGCACCACCACGCGGTTACCCACTTTGATCACCAGGCCAGGATTCAGATAATCAAACTCACGGTCCAGCGGCACATCAAGCACGACGCGCACAATGCTGGCGGACGTGGTGACCTGAGGAGCGGCGGATGTTGAACACATGGGTGAAAAGGCTTAATTAGGTTAAAATGGCGGTTTGACGATAACACATCATTTTAACCTTGAAACAAACGATCACAGAACTGATTCTGCAAGCGGTGACGCCGCTGGTGGCAGACACCTCCAGTCTCCATATCATCCTTGAGCGGCCAAAATCTGCCGAGCATGGGGATTTCGCGACCAATATCGCCATGCAACTGGCTAAACCGCTCAAGCAAAATCCGCGCATGATTGCCCAGCAGATTATCGACGGCTTGCCCGCCAACCAGGTGATCAGCAAGGTGGAGATTGCAGGTGCAGGCTTTATCAATTTCTTTTTGTCGGCAGATAGCAAACAGGCCATCGTGCACGATATTTTGAAACAAACCGACCAGTTTGGCCGCAACCCGGCGGGGCAAGGTGAAAAAGTCCAGGTGGAGTTTGTCTCTGCCAACCCCACTGGCCCGTTACATGTGGGCCATGGCCGCGGTGCTGCGGTCGGCGACTGTTTATGCCGCTTACTGGCCGCCAATGGCTGGGAAGTGACGCGTGAGTTTTATTACAATGATGCGGGCGCACAAATCGATAACCTGACCAAATCGGTGCTGGCGCGCGCGCAAGGGATAACGCCAGACGATGCAAGCTTCCCTGAAGATGGTTACCGTGGGGACTATATCCTCGAAATTGCAGAGGCCTTTTTAGCCAAAGCGACGGTGACTGCTGACGACATGCAGGTGACCGCCAGCGGCGATGTCAATGATACGGAATCTATCCGAAAATTTGCGGTGGCTTATTTGCGCCATGAGCAAGATCTCGACTTGCAGGCATTCCAGATCAAATTTGATGTGTTCTCACTCGAAAGCGCGCTATACACCGAAGGCAAGGTAGACAACACCGTGCAATCGCTGATCGCCAGTGGTCACACCTATGAACAAGACGACGCCTTATGGCTGCGCACAACGGATTTTGGTGATGACAAAGACCGCGTCATGCGCAAAAAAGAAGGTGGCTACACCTATTTTGTGCCGGATGTCGCTTACCATCGTGAGAAGTGGCAGCGCGGTTTCAAACGTGTGATCAACGAGCAGGGCGCAGACCACCACAGCACCATTACCCGCGTGCGCGCCGGGCTGCAAGCCCTCAATGTTGGCATTCCGCAAGGCTGGCCCGAATACGTGCTGCACCAAATGGTCACGGTGATGCGCGGCGGTGAAGAGGTCAAGCTCTCCAAACGTGCAGGGAGCTATGTGACTTTGCGCGACCTGATTGAAGAAGTTGGCTGTGATGCCACCCGTTACTTTTTGGCGGCGCGTAGCCCGGATTCGCAATTGGTGTTCGACATCGATCTGGCACGTGCGCAAACCAATGACAACCCGGTTTACTATATCCAATACGCGCATGCGCGCATTTGCAGCGTATTGAATCAATGGGGCGGCGATGTTGGCAGCCTCACCACCACCGACCTGTCACCACTCAACAGCGCAGCAGAAACAACCCTGATGCAAGCCTTGGGGCAATACCCTGAAGTGGTCAGCAGCGCCTGCCAGGCACTGGCACCGCACATGGTGGCCAACTATCTCAAGGAGCTAGCCAGTGCCCTGCATAGTTATTACAATGACACCAAATTTTTGGTGGATGATGCACAAGTCAAACTGGCACGCCTGTCGCTGATTACCGCAACCCGCGTTGTCCTTCGCAATGGCTTGTCTTTGCTGGGGGTAAGCGCCCCGGATAAAATGTAAGCACCTGAAAAGTGCCCGAATTGATTGGTTCAAATTATCTATGAGTCGCGACTACAAACCCTCACAAGCCAAAGCAAAAAGCAAGAGCAGCGGCAGCACCTTCTTTAACGGCCTGCTGGTCGGCTTGTTTTTGGGCGTCGCCTTGACGGTCGCGCTCATCATTTATATCAAAGGTGACCACAGCCCGTTCTCCAGCGCCTTCAAGAATGACAGCGGCTCGCAAGAGCTGCCGATCAAAAGCACCGTCACCGAAGAAGAAGTCAAACCTGGGAGCACCTCGATTGAGGACCCTAACAAATTTGACTTCTACACCATTTTGCCGGATACCGAGAGCAAAATCAGTGAAGAGCAAGTGAAAAAGAACCCGACTATCAAACAAGAAAGCTACTTTATTCAGGTGGGCGCGTTTGCCAAAGAGGATGATGCCAACAATCTCAAAACCCGACTGGCACTGGTAGGCTTTGAGGCCGTTGTACAAACGGCAGAAATTCCGAACAAGGGCACCATGCACCGTGTACGCATTGGACCGCTCAACGATCTGGCAAAAATTACAAAAATCAGCCATGACCTGGAAACCAATGGCTTTCAGCCTAATCTGATCAAGGTCAATATCGAATCTTCAGCATCGCATTAATGCTGTCATCGTATCGCCAACTGTCACGTTAAACCATTACTTTCCACACATAAGGAAACGAATATCATGAAAAAAATGTTGTTAAGTTTGATGCTCTGGGCAGGCTTCACCGCCACTGCTGCCTTGGCTGAGCCGCAAATGGGTGAGCAATTTGATCAGGTTGCACAGCAAATAACGACCGATCAACCTGCCAAAATCGAAGTGATGGAGTTATTCTGGTACGGCTGTCCGCACTGCTATCACATGGAGCATCCGCTGGAAGCCTGGGTGAAAAAATTACCTGCGGATGTGTATTTCAAACGCATGCCAGCCTTACCCAATGCCAGCTGGGCGCCCATGGCCAAAACCTATTTTGCCATGCAAGAACTGGGCGTACTGGATAAACTGCATACCCCATTGTTTGACGCCATTCATAAAACAAAAAGCTTGAACCCGGCGGACGAAGCTGCAGCCATTGACTGGGTGACCAAACAAGGTGGCCTGGACAAGATTAAAGTTGAAAAAGCTTTTAAGTCGTTTGCGCTGAACATGCAAATGAACAAAGCCATGCAGGTGTTCCGCGCTTCCGGCGCTACAGGCGTACCTGCCTTGATTGTTGATGGCAAATACATCACCGGCAGCTCCATGGCCGGAGGCAATGAAGCTGCCTTGCAAACAGCGGACTTTATTATCCAGAACGTGCGCAAGGACCGCGCAGCGGGTAAAAAATAAGCACCAATGACAATAAAAAACCCTGCTTAGGCAGGGTTTTTTATTGTTTCAACCAGCGACCAATCCAGGTTTCAGGCATCTCATTGCCTGTCACCAGATAATGCAAGGTTTTCAGGTCGTGCAGCAGATAGCGCTGGATCGATTTGGCCTGATCCAGACCACAGAATAAAATTTTATCGCCCATCTCCAGCGGCGTCGCCAGGTCCGGTAATAACATTTTTTCACCCGCGCGCAGCAACATTAACGGCACCACCGGCATTTCATGCCGCTGTTGACCGGCAGGATTCATGAGTAAATGCTTGAGCGCTGGCCGCATGCCTTGCTGCATGAGGCCACACACCGCCACGGCCATGTCATCCGCAATCGTAATATCCCAGGTATCTGGCACTTGCTCACCGAGCTTGGAAACCAGTTGCGCAATGACGGCATTGGCCCAGGCATTGCCCTGATGCCGCGCCGTGGCCAGAAACTCGGCCAACATGGGTGAAACCATATAAGACAAACAGGTGTGTGCAATCACATCACTGGGCTGCATGGTGATGTCGGCATCAAAGTGTTGAAACAGCGGTTCGTTATGGCGCTTGTTCTTGCGGATGATCACAAACAGGTTAGGGTTGAGTTCCAATGCCGTCATGACGATAGACAGATTATTAATGTCATTGTCGGTACCCGCTACAATGCCCACCGCCTGCTCAATCCCGGCCTGTTTCAAGATGTGCGACTCCACACCGCTGCCGATAATGCATTGCTCACATTGCGTGCCTGCCGGATCTGCCTCGATGATCGTGACATGCATGGCCTCATTTTGCAGGCTATTGACGACGGACTTGCCAAAGCGACCAAAGCCACAAGCAATCCAGTGGCCTTGCGGGATGGCTGCCGGGGTCTCGATCGCATCGCCCGGTGCACGCGTCAACCACTCATGCAGCAGGTAAGTGCCCAATGCATTGAGCCGCATGGCCAGGTGTTCCCCAAAAATATGGTAAGGATTAATAATGCGGTCTGTGCCAAATGAGGCCATATTGGCGGCGATGACATCATCCTGTACACGCGCCAGCACCGGCAATCCAGGCTTGATCAGTTTCACCGCCACCGAGATTGCCAGGTTGGCATGGTCATCATCGGTCAGCGCCGCCACCCCGCGGCACATGGGATTTTTAATGCCGGCGTAGAGCAACACCTCGGATAACTTTGCATCTGCGCATAAGTGCGGAATATGAAACTGGTAATTCGTCAGCTCAAGTTCATTCACGCGTTCTGGCGAGCGTTCAAGCACCACCACCCGCAACTCGTTTCTATCCAGCGCCCTGACCAGCTCGCCGCCGGTTTCCCCATAGCCACAAATCAGGTAAAACGGCTCCATCAGGTTTTTGACATCGCGCTGGAAAATCGCAGTTTTAAACGCCTGCTTGAGTGCGCCCTCCTGAAACAACCCGATAATCGCCCCGATGGCGTAAAACCAGGAGATCACCGTCACATAAATCGAAAAAGTCATCCACAGACGCTGTGGCGTGGTAAACGGGTAGGGGAGTTCACCAAAACCGATGGTGGTCGCGGTATAACTCAGAATATAAAAGGCATCGAAGAAATTCAGATGATAGGCTTGGCCGCGGTCATTCACCCCGGGGATCAACACAAAGCCGATCATCGCAATGGCATAGCTGACAATCAACATCAGCAGCGGCGCACGCATGCGCCGCAAAATCCAGAACACAATTTGATTGAGCGTCATGCTGACTACGTGCTTAGCGACGCAAGGTCACGGTTTCATAAATCAGCAAAATGACCGACGTGATATTGGCGAGAAATGCACCACCAGACAAAGAAACCACCCCGACAATCACCTCAGTATCCGCGCCGTTGCTGCCAGCAACGGTCCAGATAATTGCTGCGCCAATCAACTGTAAATCGGCGACCAGGCTGGTAGCCAGGTGGATCGCGCCAATCTGCGTCCGGTCACCAAATTTAAGTACGGTGGCGATCAAATTCACCACAATGGCGACATACAACTCGTAATGCAAGTGATGTTGCGGGTTATCAATATCACCAACAAAAAATCCAAAGTTAAGCGTCATGGCTAGAATAATAAAAAAGCCAAAAATCACTTTTTCCAAATTCATCTACGTTTCCCCGACCAGTGTTTTATGGCATTCTACCCGATTAAAATTTGTTTACTGCAATGTATTTTATGGCGAAAACCAATTCTGACTGCCTGCATATTGTGATTACCGGTGCCTCCAGTGGCCTTGGCGCCGCCATGGCCACGGCCTATGCCCAACATTATCGGCAACAATTGCAACTAAGTCTGTGCGGTCGCAATACGGGCGCCCTGCAAGCGCTTGCCAGTCAGCTGAGCAGCCAATATCAGGTTGCCTGTACAACTTACAGCGTCGATGTAAGGCAGGCAGACCAGATGCAAGCCATGGCGCAAGCCGCCATCCAGCAATATGGCACCCCGCATATCGTCATCGGCAATGCCGGCGTCAGCCGTGGCACCCTCACCGAATACCAGGACGACATCCCCGCCTTTCAAGCCGTGTTTGATACCAACGTCATGGGACTGGTGCACACTTTTCAACCGTTTATCGAGGCCATGAAACAGGCAACAGAGCAGGGCAAGATGGCGCAACTAGTTGGCATCGCCAGTGTGGCCGGGATTCGCGGCTTGCCTGGCGCCGGCGCTTACAGCGCGAGTAAAGCAGCGGCCATTACCTACCTCGAAAGCCTGCGCGTCGAAATGCAGCAATATGCGATTACCGTCACCACCATCGCCCCCGGCTACATCCGCACGCCCATGACCGACATCAACACCTACCCCATGCCCTTTCTCATGGATGCCGATGTCTTCGCCCGCAAAGCCATGCGCGTGATTGCCCAACAACGCCGCTTTAGTGTCATCCCCTGGCAAATGGGTATCGTCGCACGCCTGCTCCGCTTGATCCCGCCCGGCCTGTGGGACTGGATCATGAAAAAAGCACCGCATAAAGCCAGGCTACCCGATTAAATTTAGCCGCCATCAAGGTCGATTAGCCCGAACAGGCTATTGAGTAGATATTTCAGTTGGAGATAATCAAACAAACCCACCTTGTTTTAAGAGAAGTATGGACAACACCCAACCCCGCCAACACCCTCTACAGCCACAAGCACACGAGGTCTGGCAAGACCAATGCCGCATCTGCCTGATTAACGGCAAGCTGGTTGCCTTGCCTTATATTGAAGCGTCACGCTTTGACGATTACGAATTCGGTGCCACGCTGGCAGCCATTAATGCCAACCGGCTGATACGTAAACTGGTGAACAAAGAGCAATCTGCTCCACGCTAGTCAAACCAGCCTCTGCGACGTCCTGCCAGGTCAGGATGCATGGGGTAAAGGTTTTTACGTCGACAACCCAAAGAGGGTTTTAAGCGTATCGCTACGCTCACTCTTCGGTATGATCCTTTTTGTCACCACGCCATCGGTGATGGTTTTCAAGGTGTCGCCAAATAAAATTACCCTGCCTGCCGGCTGATGTAATACGACCAGCAATCTCTGCACAAAAATCGCCTCAGGGTGAGTGGAGTTCATAAAGTTTGCCGGATAAAAATCAATCCACTCCCAGGGATGCAGGTCAAACGCAAACTGGTTTTGCCAGCCCTCATCGACGCGTGCCTGTACTAAAAACTCGTGCTCGCCCTGGGTACGCAACATAAAGCAATCATGGTCCTGCATGGTTTCCGTATCCAGCCTATTTAAGGCCAGTGGTGCGCGGATACCATAGCTGCCAAAACCCAAATCACATAACCAGGCTTGTTGCTCGAGATGTACCACAATTGCCATATGCGTTTTGGGTCTGCGCACCGGATAAAACATTGGTCGCGCCGCGACCAGCTGAAAGCGAAAGCCCAGCGCCTGTAATGCCATGGCAAAGACCCCATTCACTTCGTAGCAATATCCCCCGCGTTGCCGATAAATAACTTTCTCGACTATCTCCTCTGGCACCATGGAAACCACCTTGCCAGCCTGTACATCCAGATTTTCAAACGGCACACTGAATAGCTGACAGCGCATGAGTGCACGCAAGGTCTCGATATTGGTGTCAGGCTGTCCCACATAGCCTATGCGGTTGAAATAATCCTGCAGTTTGAAATTGGTTGCTTGCATGTGAATAGGATCCTGTGAACAAGTTGCTCTGAAGTGCGCTCCACAGTAACACGATCACCATAAAAAAGCCCACCTTGCGGGTGGGCTGTCTTTTATCGCGTAATCGGTTTATAGCGGATACGTTTGGGTTTGGCACCTTCTTCACCCAGGCGTTTTTTCTTGTCAGCTTCGTATTCCTGATAGTTGCCGTTGAAAAACGTCCATTGCGAGTCGCCTTCGGCTGCCAGAATGTGCGTGGCAATCCGGTCCAGGAACCAGCGGTCGTGCGAGGTCACCAGTACGCAACCTGAAAACTCAAGCAAGGCATCTTCGAGAGCGCGCAGGGTTTCCACATCAAGGTCATTCGAGGGTTCATCCAACAGCAAGACATTAGCCCCGGAAATCAGGGTCTTGGCCAAATGCAAGCGACCACGTTCACCACCCGAGAGTTGACCAACGATTTTTTGCTGGTCGCCGCCTTTGAAGTTGAAGCGGCCAATATAAGCCCGGCTAGGCATTTCAAATTTACCAACACTGAGCACATCCAGCCCGCCAGAAATCGCTTCGAATACGGTTTTATCGTTGTCCAGGCCATCACGGGTCTGGTCGACTGCAGCCAGTTTAACCGTTGGGCCGGTGATGATTTCACCACTATCAGGCTGCTCCTTGCCTTGCAGCATGCGGAACAGCGTGGACTTACCGACACCGTTGGGGCCGATCACGCCAACAATCGCGCCCGGTGGGATGGTGAAAGAGAGGTTATCAATCAACAAGCGATCCCCAAAGCCTTTGGAGACGTTGCTAAACTCAATCACCTGGTTGCCAAGACGGTCACCGGGCGGGATAAAGATTTCCTGCGTCTCGTTGCGGCGCTGGTATTCGACGCTGGACATTTCTTCATAACGTGCCAAGCGCGCCTTGCTCTTGCTCTGACGCGCTTTAGCCCCTTGGCGCACCCATTCCAGCTCTTGCTTCATGGCTTTGCGGTGGGCGTCTTCCTGTTTTTGCTCCAGCGCTAAGCGGTCTTCTTTTTGTTCCAGCCAGCTGGAGTAGTTGCCTTTCCATGGAATACCCTCACCGCGGTCCAGTTCCAGAATCCATTCAGCAGCATTATCCAAGAAGTAGCGGTCGTGGGTGACAGCCACCACGGTGCCGGGGAAGCGCACCAGAAACTGTTCCAGCCACTCGACGGATTCCGCATCCAAATGGTTGGTCGGCTCGTCCAGCAACAGCATGTCAGGTTTTGACAGTAACAATTTGCACAAGGCCACGCGGCGTTTTTCACCGCCTGACAACGGGCCGATTTTTGCGTCCCAGGGTGGCAAGCGCAGTGCATCGGCGGCAATCTCTAATTGCTGCTCGACATCACTTCCGCTGGCGGCCAGGATATTTTCGTACTTGGCCTGCTCTTCGGCCAGTTTGTCAAAATCGGCATCAGGTTCAGCATAGGCGGCATAAATTTCTTCCAGCTTTTGCTTGGCTTCCATGATAGCGCCCAAGCCGGCTTCGACCTCCTGACGCACGGTTTTATCAGCATCCAGCTGTGGCTCTTGTGGCAGATAGCCAATCGAAATATTCGGCTGCCATTGCACTTCGCCTTCAAACTCTTTATCCGCGCCCGCCATGATGCGCAGCACGGTCGACTTGCCTGAGCCGTTTAAGCCCAGCAAGCCAATTTTTGCGCCCGGGAAAAATGAAAGGGAAATATTTTTGATGATTTGCCGTTTGGGCGGCACGATTTTGCTCACGCGGAGCATGGACATCACATATTGCGCCATTTGTATTACATCCAGAGTATGGTTGGAAGCGGCTATTTTAACGCAGAGCGAGGATAAACAAGGAATTCTTTAGCGTTAGATAACCGCGGATGAGCGTGGCTGGCGGACAGTGACATGCGCATGCAAGCCGGTTGACTGGATGCCTTTGCTCAGCGACTAAACAGATTTCTATTCTGCAGCTAAATATGAAAAAAGGGCCAACTGGCCCTTTTTTATACCCTCTGGTTAAGCTGCTTTTTGCTCGATCAAGTTAGCGCTTGCATTTGGGACTGCGGTGCCAATTTCAATTTTGCGTGGCTTGAGTGCCTCAGGAATCTCACGCACCAAAGCAATCGTCAACAAGCCATTTTCGAGCTGTGCCCCGGTCACTTTCACATGATCGGCCAACTGGAACTTGTGCTCAAAGTCCCGGGTGGCAATACCCCGGTGCAAATAGGTGGTTTCCTGTTCTTTTTTGGCTTTGCGGCCAGTCACGCGCAAAGCCTGGTGTTCAGTTTCAATCTCCAGCTCATCTTGCTGGAAGCCAGCCACTGCCATCACGATTTTGTAGGCGTTTTCGTCTACCAGTTCGATGTTGTAAGGTGGATAGCTGATTTCGTTTTCACTGCGCTGGCTTTCGTTGAGCATTTTAGCCAAACGGTCAAAGCCAATTGCGGTTCTGTAGAAGGGGGTTAAGTCATAACTACGCATACGTTGATCCTTTCAAAAATAAGCGATTAACATGATTCACAGACCTCAAACTGCAAGCATCTGTATCGTGTAAATGGGTATGCGCTTTATCTTTTCAAGAGGGTCAGGTATTGATTTATATTCCCAGAGCCTCGGTCCAGGCCAGGGCCTCCATATGGCACTGATTTACTTTTTCCGGCTTGAGTTGCAGCATGGCAGCCATCTCTAAAATTTCTTCATTGTTGGCATCTTCGCAAGCTTCGGTGAGCTTGAGGAAAGGGCCAAAAATACCCTGGCGCTCAACCAGTGCATCGACGATCGTCTCAGGTAATTGTAGTTTTTCGAGGATATTTTCCATCGGCACTTTAAGCATCACATCCAGCAGCGAAAATACGCCCACCACAAACAGATTGTCACGGTCGCGCTTTTCAAAAAACGGTTCGCCCAATAACTCGGTCAAGCGGCCACGTGTAATTGAGGTTTTCATCAGGGCAGGGGAGCTGCTGTTGTTTCCCGCCGTGACCATAAGTAAAGTCAGCCAGCGATAAAGCTGGTTGCGACCCAAGATGGTCAAAGCATGACCGATGGATTGCACTTCGCATGACAAGCCAAAGCCCACAGAGTTGATATAGCGCAGCAGTTTATAACTCAGCGTGGTATCACGTTTAAACCCATTTTCGATGTCCTTGTTTTCTGCCTCCTGGCTGACCAGGTTCAACAAATGCAACACGCCATCAAAGCTTGGATTAATGACCTTGCTGCTGATATTTTCTGGCTTGGCATAAAAATAGCCTTGGAACTGGTGGTAACCCGCATCCAGCAGGTCCTGAAACTGGTTATTTTCCTCCACCTTTTCTGCAATGAGGGAACATTGATCGTGCTGGTATTTTTTTAACCATTGTTTAGCTTGTGCAATGTCCACATTGCGCATATCGATCTTGATAAAGTCGGCATAAGGCAACAAGGCTTCCAAATGCGGATAGTGTTGCGGATTATCCAATGCGATACGGAATTTTAGTTGTTTCAACTCCTGGCAACGTGCCAGGATTTCTGGGGTGACCTGAAGGTGATGCACCACTTCGAGCACGGTTTTTTCAGCCGGCATCAATTCGAGAAACACGCTATTGAGCATGACATGATCGACGTTGATGAATGCCAGCTGCTGGCCGAGTAACCAGCTCTCATGCATTTCGTCCATGGTGGTATTCAGGATACGCGCGCAGGTTTGAATATCTTCCTCAAATGGCGTGTTGCTGCCATCCGTCTCATTACGGAAGAAAAACTCGTAGCCTATGATTTGTTGTTGATCATTAACAACCGGCTGGCGACCGATAATACTGTGTTGTGACGTGGTCATGACTGCATTCCTGATTAGCACCGATTACCAGTTTATGGCAGTCATCGCCATTTTGTATTGAAAAAAAAGCCCCGAATCTCGGGGCTTTTCTGGGGTTTATGATTATTCGACGGTCACACTCTTGGCCAGGTTACGTGGTTTGTCTACATCGGTGCCTTTAAACAAGGCGGCGTGATACGCCAGCAGCTGCACCGGAATCACATGCAACACCGGGGAGAGCGCGCCGACATGGCGCGGCGTGCGGATGACCTGTACGCCTTCAGACGCATGAAAGTGGCTATCTGCATCCGCAAACACAAACAACTCACCACCGCGCGCCCGGACTTCCTGCATGTTGGACTTGACCTTTTCAAGTAAAGCATCATTTGGGGCAATCACCACCACAGGCATGTTGCTATCAACCAGCGCCAAGGGGCCATGTTTTAACTCACCGGCAGGATAGGCTTCGGCATGGATGTAGGAAATCTCTTTAAGCTTGAGCGCGCCTTCCATCGCAATCGGGAAATGGATGCCACGACCGAGGAACAAGGCATGTTCCTTATCGCCAAAGCGATGGGCCCATTCGCGAATCTGCGGCTCCAGATTCAGCGCAATTTGCACGCTACCAGTCAGTTGGCGCAGCTCGGCCAGGTATTGTTGCTCTTGCGCATCGGTCAAGAGACCGCGCACTTTGCTCAAGGTAACGGACAGGACAAACAATGCAATCAATTGCGTGGTAAACGCCTTGGTACTGGCCACACCGATTTCTGCACCAGCACGTGTGTAGTAAATCAGGGATGATGCCCGTGGGATGGCGCTTTCTTGCACGTTGCAGATGGCAAGACTGAAAGGATGCCCCAGTTTTTGGGCATGTTTGAGCGCTTCCATCGTATCCAACGTTTCACCGGATTGCGAAATGGTGACGATCAGCTGCTTGGGATTAGGCACCGAATCACGATACCGGTATTCGCTGGCGATTTCGACTGAGGTTGGAATTTTTGCGATGCTTTCCAGCCAGTATTTGGCGGTCATGCCCGCGTAATAGCTGGTCCCCGCCGCTAAAATCAATACGCTATCAATCTGTTTGAAAATGTCAGCTGCTGTCGCACCAAACAATTCACACCTGAAAGCGCCATCATCAATAAGCGCCTCAATGGTATCGCTAATCGCGCGTGGTTGCTCATGAATCTCTTTTTGCATGAAATGGCTATATGGGCCCAATTCCAATGAGGCCAGAGAGACATCACTCATGTGCACTTTGCGCTGCACGGTTTCACCTTGCTTATCGATAATCGTCACGCGATCAGTTTGCAAGGTGGCGACATCGCCATCTTCCAGATAAACCACTTTACGCGTGGCTGACAGCACCGCAGACACATCCGAAGCGACAAAATTTTCGCCTTCTCCATAGCCAATCAACAGCGGGCAGCCCAAGCGGGCAACAATCATGGTTTGTGGCTGGGCCAGGGCGATCACACTGATCGCATACGCGCCGGTCAATTCACTGATCGCTTGTCTGACAGCCACCAGCAGGTCTTTGCTCTGCTGGTAATAATAATGCACCAGATGGGCAATCACTTCGGTATCAGTTTGTGAAGTAAAGTGATAACCCAAGGCTTGTAAACGGTCACGCTGTTCATCGTGGTTTTCGATAATGCCGTTATGTACCACGGCGATTTCAGCCTGCTCTTGCGTAGGCGAAACATGCGGGTGTGCATTTTGTTCGGTGACGCCACCGTGCGTGGCCCATCGCGTGTGGCCTATGCCGATCTGGCTGGTTAAGCCCTGAGCTTTGCGCTCTAATTCAGAGACGCGGCCGACCGCACGCACACGTACGATGGACTGGTTGAGTACAGCAATCCCCGCTGAGTCATAGCCGCGATATTCCAGCCGGCTAAGGCCTTCAATCAACAAGGGAACAATATTACGGTTTGAAACTGCACCGACAATGCCACACATATGTTTATTTTTTCACCTTTTGCGGACGTTTCCATCCTTGAATTGAACGTTGCTCACGTGCACGACAGAGCGTTAATGTCTCTGCCGGCACATCTTTAGTGATGGTGGAGCCTGCGGCAATCGTCGCCCCTTTGCCTATGGTCACAGGAGCGACCAATTGACTGTCAGAGCCCACAAACACATCATCTTCTATCACAGTCTGATGCTTATTGGCCCCATCATAATTGCAAGTAATCGTTCCTGCACCAATATTGACGTTTGCCCCGACAGTGGCGTCCCCCACATAACTCAAGTGGTTGACCTTGCTACCCAGGCCGACGCTGGCATTTTTAAGTTCGACGAAGTTACCCACATGCGTCTCGGCAGCCAGGTGCGTACCTGGTCGCAAACGCGCAAATGGGCCGACTTTACTATCCTGGCCGATCCTGGCCTCTTCTATATGGGTAAATGCAGCTAATGTGGTATTGCGTGCAATCACGGCATTTTTGATCACACAATTTGGACCGACATCAACACCATCTTCCAAGGTGACTTCCCCTTCAAAGACACAATTCACATCTATACGCACATCACGGCCGCAGTTCAGGTGACCTCGAATATCAATTCGCTGCGCATCCATGAGGGTGACGCCTTGCGTCATCAAGTTGAGCGCCTGTCTGTGTTGATATTCACGCTCCATCTGTTGTAAATCCAGCTTGGAATTGATGCCGGTAACAGACCAGGCATCGGCGACCACATGTGGTAGTACCGCCCGTCCTTCGCTCACAGACATTGCAATGATATCTGTCAGATAATACTCTTGCTGCGCATTGTTGTTTTGCAGTTGAGCCAGCCAATGCTTCAGTGCTGCGTTAGGCATGGCCATAATGCCGGTATTCACTTCCTGAAGGGCTCGTTGTGCTTCACTGGCATCCTTATGCTCAACAATGGCCACAACCTGATTTTGTGCATTGCGCACGATACGGCCATAGCCGGTCGGATCATCCTTGATAAACGTTTGCACAACCAGATGTGCATCTGCCTGCGACAGCATGTTGCGACAGGCCTCAACATCGACCAGCGGCACATCGCCAAGCAGAATCAGTGTTTTTCCTTGTGCAGGCAGATGAGGGAGGGCTTGCTGCACGGCATGTCCGGTCCCCAGTTGCTCGGCTTGTAAAACCCACACCAAATCCTCGCCCGGGGTTTGTTGCTGGACCTGTTCACCCCCAAAACCATAGACCACAATGATTTTTTGAGGATTGAGTTTGCGAGCGGCGTTGATCACATGATGCAGTATCGGTGTGCCGCCAATGGCGTGCAGTACCTTAGGCAGGTCTGAGCGCATACGAGTGCCTTTGCCTGCCGCCAGAATTACAATATTCAAATCAGTCATGCGATTATTTTATCTCAGAAACAAAAAAAGGCGGCTTGAAAGCCGCCTCATTTGTCATTGTCTGCATTAAATTTAATGTTAAACGCTAATGCAACAACTAGTGGACTGATTTACGCAATTTCTGAATTGCCTGGATTTGTGCAACAGCCTCTGCCAACTCAGCTTGCGCTGCGGCATAGTCAATCTCCGAAGAACGGTTTTTCAATGCTTCTTCGGCCGCTTCCTTAGCTGCAATAGCCTTGGCTTCGTCCAGATCCTGCCCACGAATGGCTGTATCCGCCAGTACGGTAATCATGCCTGGTTGCACTTCCAGCATGCCGCCAGAAATAAAGATCAGGGTTTCTTCCTGTTCTGCAGATTGCTTGATACGCAATGCACCGGGCTTGATCGTGGTAATCATTGGTGCGTGATTTGGGTAAATACCCACTTCACCTGCACCTGCCGGGGCCACGACAAATTCGGCTTCGCCGGAGAAGATAGATTCTTCGGCACTCACCACATCGACATGCACTGTATTTGCCATAATGTTCTCTTTTCTATATCACTGAAATAAACAGGCAGATGGCACCCATCTGCCTGTAGTCATATCTATTAGTTCAGTGTTTTAGCCTTTTCAACAGCCTCTTCAATGCCACCTACCATGTAGAAGGCTTGTTCTGGCAAGTGGTCATACTCACCATTTACAATCGCTTTAAAGCCTTTAATGGTTTCTTTCAGTGGTACATATTTACCAGGCGCACCGGTAAACACTTCTGCCACGTGGAAAGGCTGTGACAAGAAACGTTGGATCTTACGTGCACGGCCAACCACCAGTTTATCTTCAGGTGACAGCTCGTCCATGCCCAGAATCGCAATAATGTCGCGCAGCTCTTTATAACGTTGCAGTGTAGACTGCACCGCACGTGCAACAGAGTAGTGCTCTTCACCCACAATTTGTGGATCCAGCTGACGTGAAGTTGAATCCAGTGGGTCAACCGCTGGGTAAATACCCAATGAAGCAATGTCACGAGACAGAACCACGGTGGAGTCCAAATGCTGGAATGTGGTTGCTGGGGATGGGTCAGTCAAGTCATCCGCAGGTACGTAAACGGCCTGGATAGATGTAATAGAACCGACTTTGGTTGAAGTAATACGCTCTTGCAGACGGCCCATTTCATCAGCCAGGGTAGGTTGGTAACCTACGGCAGATGGCATACGGCCCAGCAACGCAGATACTTCTGTACCGGCCAGTGTGTAACGGTAAATGTTATCTACGAAGAACAACACGTCACGGCCTTCGTCACGGAATTTTTCAGCCATGGTCAACCCGGACAACGCGACGCGCAAACGGTTACCAGGAGGCTCGTTCATCTGACCGAACACCATCGCCACTTTGGACTCTTTCATGTTGTCCAGCTTGATCACGCCAGCTTCTGCCATCTCGTGGTAGAAGTCGTTACCTTCACGGGTACGCTCACCTACACCGGCAAATACGGACAAACCGGAGTGCTGTTTAGCAATGTTGTTAATCAGTTCCAGCATGTTCACGGTTTTACCTACACCCGCACCACCGAACAGACCCACTTTACCGCCTTTAGCAAACGGGCACACCAGGTCAATCACCTTGATGCCTGTTTCGAGCAGGTCAACAGAAGGAGACAGCTCTTCAAACGCTGGCGCTTTCTGGTGGATAGAACGGAACTCTTGTGAGTCGATAGGACCGACTTCGTCAATTGGACGGCCCAATACGTCCATGATACGGCCCAATGTGCCTTCACCGACTGGCACAGAGATCGCTGCACCTGTGTTTTTGAACGCAGTGCCACGTGCCAAACCATCGGAGGAACCCATGGCGATGGTACGGACAATGCCGTCGCCCAATTGTTGTTGCACTTCCAAAGTCAAGCCAGTCTCAGCTTTGGAATCTTTGTCATCAATAATCAATGCATCGAATACTTTAGGCATTTGATCGCGTGGAAACTCCACGTCAACCACAGCGCCGATACACTGCACTACTTTACCTGTTACTGCTTGATTTGCCTTTGCCATTTTCTTTTCCTAACTGTATGAGTCAGATCTAATTGAATTCTTAAACTTGCTGCCCTAAAACGCACCCTTAGGACGAAACCGCAGCTGCACCGCCGACGATTTCAGAAATCTCTTTGGTAATGGCAGCCTGACGCGCCTTGTTGTAGACCAGTTTCAGTTCACCAATCACGCTCTTAGCGTTATCCGAGGCTGATTTCATCGCTACCATACGGGCAGATTGCTCAGACGCCATGTTTTCAGCCACTGCGTTATAAATCAATGACTCAATGTAACGCATCATCAATTCATCTACGACCGGTTTTGCTTCTGGCTCATAGATGTAATCCCAATGACCATTAGGACTGCCCAGTTGCTCGCCAGTCAAAGGCAACAATTGTTGCATGGTTGGCACTTGCTTCATGGTATTGATGAATTTGGTATAGCAGATGTAAAGCTGATCAATTTCACCGGCAATGTACGCATCGAGCATCACCTTGATGGTGCCGATGAGTTTTTCCAGATGCGGAGTATCGCCCAAACCGGTGATATGGGATTTCACTTGTGCGCCCACCCGGTTCATGAAGCCATAGCCTTTGTTACCAATGGCGCTGACGCTAATACCTTTGCCTTCGCTTTCCCAGGTTTTCATCTGGTTCACCGACATGCGCAGTACGTTGGTATTCAAGCCACCGCACAACCCTTTGTCCGAGCTGACGACAATCAGACCCACGTTTTTCACCACGTCACGTTTAATCAAAAACGGATGACGATATTCTGATTGTGCAAAGGAAAGGTGAGCCGCCACATTGCGGATTTTTTCCGCATAAGGGCGGGAGGCACGCATTCTATCCTGCGCCTTGCGCATTTTAGAGGCGGCCACCATCTCCATCGCCTTGGTGATCTTGCGTGTATTTTCTACACTCTTGATCTTGGTTCTAATCTCTTTACTTCCTGCCATATGCGTTTCCTAAGTCGAAGTGTCAGAGATTAATAAGCGTTGGTCGCTTTGAAGTCCTGAATTGCTGCTTCCAGTGCTTTTTCGTTATCACCGCTCAAATCCTTGCTGGATTCGATCGTATCAACGATATTTTTGTACTTGGAGCTCAGGAAACCGTGCAATGCGTTTTCAAAGGCCAAGACTTTGTTGGTTGGCACATCATCAAAGTAACCTTTGTTAGCAGCAAACAGGCTGATACCCATATTCGCCACACTCAAAGGTGCGTATTGGGCTTGCTTCATCAACTCGGTAAACATACGACCGCGGTCCAGCTGTTTGCGGGTCGCTTCGTCCAAGTCGGAAGCAAACTGCGCAAACGCAGCCAATTCACGATACTGCGCCAAAGCCAGACGGACACCACCGCCCAGTTTTTTGATCACTTTAGTTTGCGCTGCACCGCCCACGCGAGACACGGAAATACCGGCGTTGATCGCAGGACGGACACCAGCGTTAAACAGGTCACTTTCCAGGAAGATCTGACCATCGGTAATCGAAATCACGTTGGTTGGAACGAATGCAGACACGTCACCAGCTTGTGTTTCAATCACTGGCAAGGCAGTCAATGAACCTGTTTTGCCTTTAACTTCACCGTTGGTGAATTTTTCAACATATTCTTCATTGACGCGCGCAGCACGCTCCAGCAGACGGGAGTGGATGTAGAACACGTCACCTGGGTAAGCTTCACGGCCTGGTGGACGACGCAGCAACAGGGAAATCTGACGGTAAGCCACGGCTTGTTTGGACAAGTCATCGTAGACAATCAATGCATCTTCACCACGGTCACGGAAGTATTCGCCCATGGTACAACCAGCATAGGGTGCCAGGAATTGCAGGGCAGCCGAGTCAGAAGCGGTTGCCGCCACCACGATGGTATAGGCCATCGCGCCGTGCTCTTCAAGTTTGCGTACCACGTTAGCAATGGTAGAAGCTTTCTGTCCAATCGCAACGTAGATACAGGTCATGTTCTGACCTTTTTGGTTAATGATCGCATCGACAGCAACCGCTGTTTTACCTGTCTGACGGTCACCAATGATCAATTCACGCTGACCACGACCCACTGGCACCATGGAGTCAATAGACTTCAAACCAGTTTGTACAGGCTGTGACACGGATTTACGTGCAATCACACCTGGGGCGATTTTTTCAATTTTGTCTGTCAGCTTGGTGTTGACTGGACCCTTGCCATCAATCGGCTGACCCAACGCGTTCACCACACGGCCAATCAGCTCGGGGCCCACTGGCACTTCCAGAATACGGCCTGTACATTTACAGACGTCGCCTTCAGTGATGTGTTCATACTCACCCAGCACCACGGCACCCACGGAGTCACGCTCCAGGTTCAATGCCAGACCGAATGTGTTGCCTGGAAACTCGATCATCTCACCAGCCATGACGTTAGACAGGCCGTGAATGCGCACAATGCCGTCTGTCACAGAAATCACAGTACCCTGGGTACGTGCTTCTGCGGCGGTAGAGAAGTTTTCCAAACGGCTCTTAATAAGCTCGCTAATCTCTGATGTAGATAACTGCATTTAATTCTCCTATGCCTTATGCTGTGAGCGTATAGGCTAAATTTTGTAACTGACCTTGGACAGACGCGTCGATAACGGTGTCGCCAACAATAATTTTGATGCCGCCGATGATTTCCGGATCAACGGAAACGCTTGCTTCAATTTTCTTGCCGAACTTGGCTTCCAGACGCTTGACCAAATCTTTGGTTTGCGTTGCCGTGATTTTGGCAGCGGCAATGATTTGTGCGTCCAAGGTGCCTTCATCTTGCGCTTTTAAAGCCTCAAAGGCTTCAGCAATGGCAGGCAATAAGGATAAACGGCCATATTCAACCAAAGTCTTGATCAAATTTTGACCATGCTCGTTAAGATTGTCGCCACAGACTTTGAGGAATGCGCCTTCAACATCTGCAGCATTCAGTTTGGGGTTATCAATCAGGGTTTTCATTTGGTCATTAGAAGCCACTCCGGCTGCCAATGCCAACATATCAGACCATGTTGCCAATGCATTTTTCTCTTTGCCCAACTTGTAGGCAGCGACAGCATAAGGCCTTGCAATGGTTGAGAGTTCAGCCATGTTTTATCCCTTTAACCTTATAGTTCCGCAGCGAGTTTAGACAACATTTCGCTATGTGCTTTGGCATCAATCTCTTTGCGCAGGATTTTTTCTGCACCAGCCACAGCCAGTGTTGAAACCTGTGCACGCAGACCCTCTTTGGCACGGTTCACTTCCTGATCGATTTCAGCTTTGGCACCGGCAATAATGCGATCACCTTCAGCCTTGGCATTTGCTTTGGCTTCATCAATGATTTGAGCGGCGCGTTTTTCGGCTTGCCCAATAATCTCACTTGCTTTTTGTTTGGCCTCGTTCAATGTTGCTTCAGATTTTTTGGCAGCCACTTCCAGGGCGCTCTTGCCCTCTTGGGCAGCAGCCAAACCATCTGCGATTTCCTTTTGGCGTGTTTCGATCGCTTTTAACAGCGGCGGCCAAACGAATTTCACTGTGAACCAGATCAACACTGCAAATGCGATAGCTTGCGCGATGAGTGTGAAATTAATATTCATGTTGGATCCATCATACTGATTGGTTGAAAGGTTTAAGTCACTACTTAAACCCTACCGGGCGGTGATTACCGAGTAAAAATTACTTGGCAACAACGCTCAACAATGGGTTTGCGAATGCAAACATCATTGCCAGACCAACACCGATAATGAAAGAAGCGTCGATCAAACCCAACAGCAGGAATACTTTACCTTGCAGGGCAGGGATCATTTCTGGTTGACGAGCAGCGCCTTCCAGGAAACTTGCACACATGATACCAATACCGATACAAGCGCCAGCGGCACCCAAACCAATGATCAAACCAATACCAACGCCTGTGTAGGCTTGAATCAATGCTAATGCTTCCATTTAATACCCTCTCTTATAAAGAATTAAAACAACGACAAAGTTAAAAATTAGTGCGATTCATGCGCCATGGCCAGGTAGACCACAGTCAGCATCATGAAAATAAACGCTTGCAAGGCCACAATCAGGATGTGGAAGATAGACCATCCAGCACCCAGTACAGCACCGGCAACGGTACCAGTCAGGCCAGTGGCAGCCCACATACCCAACAGCAAGAAGATGATTTCACCAGCGTACATGTTACCGAACAGACGCAATGAGTGAGAAAGTGGTTTTGAAACGTATTCAATCAGGTTAAACAAGAAGTTGGCAGGCCATACCAAAGGATTGCTACCAAATGGCGCACAGAACAATTCGTGAATCCAGCCACCCAGGCCTTTGGCTTTGATAGAGAAGAAAATCATCAGGAACCACACAGCCAATGCCAAAGCAAACGTGGTGTTAATGTCAGAAGTAGGGACGATACGCCATTTTGTATGCTCGCCACCAATTGCTGATGCCACATTTGCTACGTGGTCTACCGGCAGAAAGTCCATCGCGTTCATGACCAGCACCCAAACAAACACGGTCAGTGCAGCTGGCGCAATAAAGGAATGACGGTTACCGTGGAAAATGTTTTTAACCTGGTCATCGACAAAACCGAATAACAATTCAACAAACGCCTGACGCTTAGTCGGTACGCCAGCGGTCGCTCCGCGTGCCACCCACCAGATCAGCCCCATCACCAGCAAACCCAGCACGACTGAAGTCAGCAGGGTGTCATAGTGCAATACCCAAAAGCCTTCAGAGGTGGCATTGCCATTCACACCTTGCGCATTAAAGCTCAGGTGGTGCGCGATATATTCAGAAGGAGTCAGTTCTGCGTGTTGTGCGTGTTCGGTTGTCATATGTTCAAACTATTTTTAAGTTAACTGGTCTACACATTTGCTTGTGATTTTGCGAGCGCGGCGCCAGAAAAAAGCGCAGCGGCTGCCAAGCCTGCAATCAATGCAAAAGGCACCAATGCATGAAACAGCTTGAAAACCACAAACAGGATAATCGCGATGATTAATATTTTTACTGCTTCTGCCTTGAGTAAATTGAGTAATACCGCCGTGGGATCTGTTTTCAGCTGACCTTTGGCTGCAATTCTTGCAGAAAACCAGGCACCGATCACAACGGAAATGCCGCCCATCAAGGCTGATAATGCTGCATTGATCCCTGCCAATGCAAATGCTGCTATGGTCACTGCCGCTGTCGCCATGAGTTGCCAGCGCAGCATGTTACGGTAAAGCGACATGCCAGCCGCTTGGGTTTCGAGACCACTCATGGGGTTAGCCCGCAAAAATTCAAGACAAAATACTACAAAGACGCGAGATTTTGAATTATTCACCCGACGAAGTCAAGCACCAAACTAGCCATAACTGCCTGAATGAGCTGGAAAAATCGAGGCCTGCAGGTTGGCTACGTCATTTTGCTTACGATTTTAGGTGATTGTCGGTCAGTTTCGCTATCCAATCATCAAGCTGATCCAGATTTGCAAAACTCAGTTTCAAGATACCTGCGCCGTTCGCCTTACTGCTAATACTGACCTCAGCCCCCAACTGCTCACTGAGCTGGTTTTGCAGAGTCGCCACATCTGGATGCACGGCAGGCTTGGCTTTTTTGCCGCTCGCCGGCTCGGATTGAATCATGCGCTCTACTTCACGCACTGATAAGCCATCCTGAACCACCTTGTTTGCCAACAAGATTTGCTGGGCCGGCTCTATGCCCACCAACGCACGGGCATGGCCCATGTCGATCTGGTTATCCAGCAACATATCCTGCACCATAGGGGTCAGTGTCAGCAGGCGCAACAAGTTGGACACCGCCACTCTCGAGCGACCCACGGCTTGTGCCGCTTTTTCGTGCGTCATCTCAAATTCATCAATCAGGCGCTTAATGCCCATGGCTTCTTCGAGTGGATTCAGGTTTTCACGCTGAATATTTTCAATCAGCGCCATCGCCAGTGCCGCTTCGTCGGCAATTTCCCGCACCAGCACGGGCACTTCGGTCAGGCCCGCCTTTTGCGAAGCACGCCAGCGACGTTCACCGGCAATAATCTCAAATTTTTCCGGGGCAATTTCACGTACCAGAATCGGCTGCATAATGCCTTGTGCCGCGATCGAGTCAGCCAATGTTTGCAGGGCTTCCTCGTTCATATAGGAACGCGGCTGATACTTGCCTGGCTGCAACTGCCCTACAGGCAATGTGCGCAACATGTCTGACTGGGCAATTGTTTCCGCATCCCCTGATAACAATGCGTCGAGTCCGCGACCGAGTCCCTTGGGCTTCACCATGCTGCTACTTCCTTATAAATGTATGTCTGAAATGAAAAGGATGAATAATTAATTTTTTTGAATAATTTCTTGCGCCAGTTCAAGATAAGCCTGCGCGCCCTTGGAAGAACGGTCATACAGCAAAACAGGCATGCCGTAACTGGGCGCCTCAGCCAGCCTGACATTGCGCGGAATAATGGTTTGATACACCTTTTTGCCAAAGTGATTGACCAGCTGGGCTGACACTTGCTGTGCCAGCATATTGCGGTTATCAAACATGGTACGCAGCAAACCCTCTATCTCCAGAACTGGATTTAAGTGAGCGCGCACTTTCTTGACAGTATTGACCAGATCAGACAAGCCTTCCAGGGCATAATACTCACATTGCATCGGGATCATGACTGAGTGTGCTGCAGTTAATGCGTTAACGGTCACCAGATTTAATGAAGGCGGACAGTCCAGCAAGACAAAATCGTAGCGATCATCACCCAACTTGAGAATTGCATTTTTCAACCGCGTTTCACGTGCCATTTCATTGACCAATTCCACCTCAGCCCCAGCAAGGTCGCGATTAGAAGCCGCCACATCATACTTAGCAGCTTCAGCATGAATCACCACCTCCTGCAGTGTCTTGTTACCAATCAACACCTGATAAATACTGTCTTTTAAATGTGATTTATCAATGCCACTGCCAGTACTGGCATTACCCTGTGGATCCAGATCGACTAACAAGACTTTTTTTCCGTGCTCGGCCAAACTGGCAGCCAGATTGACGCAAGTGGTGGTTTTACCGACGCCCCCTTTTTGGTTGGTGATGGCAATTATTTTCATTATGTATTCTCAAACACGATTAAATGTCTTTCGGCCTGCAAGTAGGGCACATGAAGACGGATCACTTCTTTGGGGATGACCTTTGCCTGCGCCAACTCATCGCTTGGCACCACTCCCTTCATGGCTAACCATCGCCCCTGTGGCGCAATTAAATGTGCAGTCAACTGCTTAAACAAAGCAATATCGGAAAAGGCTCTCGAGATCACTTGTGAAAAGCGAGTAGGGGGCGCATACGCTTCAACCCGGCCATGCACCACTTGCGCGTTGGACAATCCCAGCTCAGCCTTGACCTGCCGCATAAAGATAGCTTTTTTTTGTACAGTATCAATCGTGGTGACTTCGACCTCGGGACGCGTAATTGCGATTATCAACCCCGGCAAGCCTCCACCACTGCCTACGTCCAGCACATTACCGGCCTCTACAAAAGGCAGAACGCTCAAACTATCCAGCACATGTAGCACCAGCATCTCTTCTGAATCACGGACCGCAGTCAGGTTATAGACCTTGTTCCACTTTTGCATCAGCGCCATATAAGCGAGACACTTCTGCTGCATTTCAGGCGTAACCATCGCCTGCAAACCGAGCACCTCGACACCGGCCGCTAACTTTGAAGCCAAGTCCATCATGCTGCTGCAATATCGCCAGACTGGCTCTGCTTTTTCTGTTTACGCTTGAGATAAACCATCAACAAAGAAATCGTGGCAGGGGTAATCCCCTGGATGCGACTGGCTTGGCCAATTGTTTCGGGTTTCTGTGCCAGTAGTTTTTGCCGCGCTTCAATACTCAAGCCATGCACATCATTATAATCGATAGCATCGCCCAACTTGACGTGCTCACTATTTTTTTGGCGTGAAATTTCCTCATTTTGGCGATCAATATAGCCTTGATACTTGGCAGCAATTTCTACTTGCTCCATCACATCTTCGGCCAACACTTCAGAGGAGGGAACAATCTCCAGCAATGATTGATAACTCACCTCTGGACGCCGTAATAATTCAAATAACGAATACTCATGCTCCAAAGCTTTACCAAAAACCAACGTTTGTGTTTCACGTGAAACAATTTTATTTTGGCTATTGCCCAGGGGTTGACCTTGGTCAGGCTGTAAAAACGTGCGCTTCAATCTTGCTTGCTCACGCGTGATCGCTTCCTGTTTTTTACAGAAGGCCGCCCAGCGCACATCATCAACCAACCCCAGTTGACGACCGACTTCGGTCAAGCGCATATCTGCATTATCTTCACGCAACTGCAAACGGTACTCTGCACGACTAGTAAACATCCGGTATGGCTCATTCACCCCCGTTGTAATCAAATCATCCACCAACACACCCAAATAGGCTTGTTCACGGGAGGGGCACCAACCGTCTTTATCCTGCGCATAAAGTGCGGCATTTGCGCCCGCTAACAACCCTTGTGCTGCCGCCTCTTCGTAGCCGGTTGTCCCATTGATCTGTCCGGCAAAAAACAAGCCTTGCACAGCCTTGGTTTCGAGAGTCGATTTTAATCCTCTTGGATCGTAATAGTCGTATTCAATGGCGTATCCGGGGCGCAAGATATGCGCTTGCTCCAGCCCGCGAATCGAACGCACCAACGATAACTGAATATCAAAAGGCAAACTGGTGGAAATGCCGTTCGGATAGATCTCATGGGTGGTCAACCCCTCAGGCTCAAGAAATACCTGATGAGACTCTTTGTCGGCAAAGCGATGAATTTTGTCTTCAACAGAGGGGCAATAACGCGGGCCCACACCTTCAATCACACCCGTGTACATCGGCGAACGATCCAATCCACTGCGGATAATGTCATGCGTCTGCTGATTGGTATGCGTAATCCAGCAAGGTAACTGTTGCGGATGCTGGGCTATATTACCCAAAAAGGAGAACACCGGCACTGGTGTATCACCAGGCTGCTCAGTCATCACACTGTAATCAATGGTTCTACCATCAATACGTGGTGGTGTTCCAGTTTTTAGCCGGCCAGCCGGGAGACCAATTTCTCTTAGCCTAGCCGCCAGGGAGATTGCGGGCGGGTCTCCGGCGCGCCCGGCGCTATAACTTTGCAAACCCACATGCACCAAGCCACCCAAAAATGTCCCTGCAGTGAGCACCACCGACTTTGCATAGAAACGCAAACCAATCTGCGTTACCACTCCCGCAGCGCGATGATTCTCAAGAATGATATCGTCTACAGCCTGCTGAAACAGCCACAAATTTTGCTGGTTCTCCAGACGGCGTCGAATGGCCGCCTTGTACAAAATGCGATCGGCTTGCGCACGCGTGGCACGCACAGCCGGGCCTTTACTAGAATTCAAGATACGAAACTGGATACCTCCCTCATCAGTGGCGGCCGCCATGGCGCCACCGAGGGCATCAACCTCTTTGACCAGGTGACCCTTGCCTATGCCACCAATAGAAGGGTTACAGGACATTTGCCCCAGAGTTTCAATGTTGTGGCTCAACAAGAGGGTTTTTTGACCCATACGGGCAGCCGCCAGCGCAGCCTCGGTGCCGGCATGTCCACCACCCACCACAATGACATCGAATCGATCAGGAAAGTCCATCATAAAGAATCTTGAACTGTTTGATTTAAAAAGATTTATGATTTTAGCTTAAACTTACTAAATGGTCATTTAAATCACTGCATTGTTACACCTAAACTATGATTTAATACAATGTATTTACGGTTTAATACAAATCAATAACAAGCAGGCCATATTTGCTTAACATAACAAGAATAGAATTTTTCCTAAAACAACCAAGGAGCTATTACCATGAAAATCAAAACAATCATTGCTGTATTCGGGGTTCTTTTTTCTGCGCACGCATTGGCTGATGTCACCAATGCTGAAAAACTGGTATACAAATATACCAACATTGCACACTCTGCAAACTCCATGTACGAAGCCCCCTCCATTACTGATGGTAAAATTTTCTTTAACCGCAAATTCAAAACACCAAGTGGTAAAGAAGCGGCATGTGCCTCTTGCCACACTAACAACCCTGCTAACGTTGGCAAGAACATCGTCACTGGCAAGGAAATCCCTCCACTGGCACCACGCGTGAATACCAAGCGCTTTACCGATATTGATAAAGTAGAAGAAGAGTTCACCAAACACTGCAATGATATTTTGGGTGCAGACTGCTCACCTTCAGAAAAGGCAAACTTTATCGCTTATCTGTTAACCGAAACAAAACCTAGCAAATAATTCAATGCTACGTTACGTATGGGATCCGTTTATACGGATCTTCCATTGGTCACTGGTCGCGGCGTTTGCTTATGCCTTTTATACGCACGACTCGATGTGGGATCGGCTACATCATGCTTATGCGGGTTATGTGGCCGGCACTCTGATCGTGGCGCGCATTATTTGGGGCATTATTTCCACAGGTTATGCCAACTTTCATAGCTTCCCGCTGAACCCTGTGTGGGCGCTGAAACATCTCTACAAGCTTATCCATGGAACAGCCAAGCACTATATCGGCCACAATCCCACAGGTGCGATAGCAATTTATGCGATGCTGGGCCTAGGCATCCTGACGGTAGGTTCCGGCTGTATTGTTTATAACAATGGCTGGGACTTTATTGATGATGAAATGGCCAAAACCTTACATCACTATGTGACTTGGACATGGCTCGGTGTGGTGGTGGTCCATGTCTTCGGTGTGATTTTTGAAAGCATCATCAATCGTGATAACCTGATCTGGGCGATGATTACAGGGTGTAAACGGGTATGTAGTATTGAAGAACGGTTTGATCAAAAAAATACACCGTTCCCCCGAAAAAAAACCCGCTGAAGCGGGTTTTTATTTACCTATACAAAAACGACTAAATATTTCCCCAAGCAAATCATCCGGCGTAAACTCGCCAGTGATACTACCCAACGCCTCTTGCGCACAACGTAACTCTTCTGCAATGAGCTCGGCAGCATGCATTTGACTCACTGCACAACTTAAGTGCTCTGATACGGCTTGCAAAGCCTGTAAGTGTCTAGCCCTTGCCATAAACACACCTTCACCGCCAGGTTGATAACCAATCATCTCCAGCAGGGTTTTTTGCAACAAAGGAATACCTAGGCCTGTCTTGGCTGATAAAAACACGTGCTGCTCATGATCAATAACATCAGTGCGCGATGTTTCACGTGAAACATCTATCTTGTTATGTACCCAAACTTTTTTGACCTGACTCGGTAACTTTTCAAGAATGGACTTTTCAAATGCACCAATGCCATGCTGACTATCTACAAGTAACAAAGCCACATGCGCACTTGCAATTGCTTTCCAGGTCCGGGCTATGCCAAATTGCTCCACGGTATCTTCGGTCTCACGCAAACCTGCAGTATCAATGATATGCAAAGGCACACCCTGGATTTGAATGACGTTTTTGATGGTATCACGTGTCGTACCAGCTATCGGTGTCACAATCGCCACCTCTTCACCAGATAAGGCATTTAATAAACTGGATTTGCCAACATTGGGCTGCCCAATCAACACCACATTCATGCCTTCACGCAGCAAAGCGCCTTGTTTTGCCTGGTGGAAAATTCTATGCAAGGTGACCTGATTTTGTTGAAGCTTTTCCAACACTCGCCCTTGCGTGATGAAATCAATCTCTTCCTCAGGAAAATCCAGGCAAGCCTCGACATACATGCGCAAATCAATCAATTGATGCAACAAGTCCTGTACCGCATTAGAAAACTCGCCAGACAACGATCGAACTGCACTGCGGGCCGCTTCCTCAGTAGAGGCATTAATCAGATCTGCCACTGCTTCAGCTTGGGCGAGATCCAGTTTGTCATTCAAATATGCGCGTTGTGTGAACTCGCCGGCCATCGCATGGCGTGCGCCGCATTCGATGCAACGCGCAAGCAATATTTGCATCAACGCAGTCCCGCCATGCGCCTGTAGCTCAAGCACATCTTCACCTGTATAGGAATGAGGATTGGGGAAAAAAATAGCAATGCCACGATCTATTAATACACCGTCGGCTTGTAGAAAAGAAAGATACGCTGCGTGACGCGGGGGAGGGCAGTGCCCGAGAATTTGAGCAGCAATACTGGCTGCTAGCGGGCCGGAGACCCTGACGACACCAATGCCGCCTGCACCGGGGGCGGTTGCAATCGCGGCAATGGTATCGTTGGCAATCGGAAGATTATTTGCCATGTCCTTTTTTCGCCAGCGCTTCGGCGTGGATCATGCGATTAATCGCCCATTGTTGCCAGATAGACAGGATATTGTTGACCAGCCAGTACAATACCAAGCCGGCAGGAAAGAAGAAAAAGAATACACTGAACAATACAGGCATGATCTTCATCACTTTTGCTTGAATCGGATCAGTAGGTGGTGGATTCAAGAAGGTTTGAATAATCATGGTGGCACCCATCAATATGGGCAACACAAAATAGGGATCGGTCGCAGACAAATCCTGTATCCAGCCAAAAAATGGGGCATGCCGTAATTCTACAGAGCCCAACAATACCCAATACAAGGAAATAAACACTGGGATTTGTACCAGTATGGGCAAGCAACCACCCATCGGGTTAATTTTTTCGGTGCGGTACATTTCCATCATGGCTTGCTGCAGCTTTTGCTTGTCGTCGCCAAACTTGTCTTTCAGTGCTTGCATGCGTGGGGCAATTTCACGCAAATGCGCCATATTGCGGTAGCCAGATGCAGACAACTTGAAGAAAGCTGCCTTGATGAGGATGGTCAGCACAATAATCGACACACCCCAGTTTTTCACCAGATCGTGGATATGACTCAACAACCACATTAACGGTTTGGCAATCACGGTCAAAATGCCGTAATCGACCACATATTCCAAGCCTGGCGCCGTCGCTTCCAAGGCTTGCTGAACTTGCGGTCCACTGAATAATTTTGCGTCTACTGTTTTAATTGTTCCTGGTGCAATTTCGCCTACAGGCAAAATGGTACCAATTGAGAAGTCATGCTCACTGAGTTTTGTCGTGTAAAACTTGCGTTCAGATTTTGATTGTGGAATCCAGGCGCTGACAAAGTAATGTTGTACCAAGCCAATCCAACCATCTTTAGCATTGATAGAAACGTCCTTTTTGGCCATTTCATCAAATTTCACCTTGTTGTACTTGTCTGCTTGGGTGAAATAAGCGCCACCAGTAAAGGTCGGCATCATTTTAGAACCCTGATTGGATTCATTATCGTGAATGATTTGGTAATACACCGAAGGCGAAATGGCTTTTTCGCTGTTATTCTTAATTTCATACAACACATCAATGACATATTCACCACGATGAAAGCGGTAAATCTTGTCTACTGCAATACCATTCTTCTCCGGGGCAGTTAAACGGATATCCAACGTTTGTTGATCCGCTTGCATTTGGTAGGTGCTAGCCTCAGCGGTAAAGCTTTCATAATGCGTAGGCAAGCCTTCACCCTTGAGGCCGGTTTGCGCAACATATAATTTGTCTTTACTGCTATCACTCATCAACTCATAAGGGCCAGCGCCATTATCTGCTTTATGTTCTAACAAGGATAATTGACGCAAATCACCGCCGGCAGTGTCAATCACCGCCGCATAACGATCAGTTGTGACGGCGATACGTGTGCCTTTATTTAAATGAAACCCATCTACCTGCGGTTTATCAGCAGTTGCAGGCAGCGCTTGTGCCACTTGCTCGGCAGTTGGTTGTGGTGAATGGTCTTGTTGCCAGGCATCCCACAGCAACATGATGGAAAAAGAAAAAATCACGAACAGAATTAGACGGCGAGTATCCATAAGATTTCGTTTAAAAGTCAGGGTAGGGGGTCTACACCACCTGGATGCCAGGGATGACAACGACCAATGCGGCGTAAGGCTAACACACTCCCACGCCACGCACCATAGCGTTGCAAGGCCTCAATGGCATAGTGTGAACAGGTAGGGTGAAAACGACATTGTCTTCCCAACCAGGGACTGAGTCCCCATTGGTAACACTTGATCAAGAATATCAATAACGTCTTCATCGGCAAGGATTAATCAGGAAGCATGCACATGCACGGATTTGCTTAAACGGCGTAGCAAAGTCTCTACATCTTGACGCACTTGAGCAAATTCACCTTGTTTGAACGGCTTACGCACTTGCACCACCACATCAAAACAAACAGGCGCCATTGCTGGGTGAGCACGCAGGACTTCTCGCAACACCCGTTTCATGTAATTGCGTCTGACCGCCAGTTTGGACACTTTTTTTGAAACAACCAGACCGTAGCGGTGATGTGAAAGCTGATTTGGTTTGATATTGGCAAATAACCATTCACCATAAAACCGCTTCCTGAAACTAAAAACGGATGAAAATTCATCCGTTTTTTTTAGCTTATACAATGTCATGCATTGAGTATCCGCAATGCATCGTCAGGGATTACAGACCTAAACGTTTACGACCTTTAGCGCGACGAGCAGCAATCACTGCGCGGCCACCTTTGGTTTTCATACGTACTAGAAAGCCATGGGTACGTGCACGACGGGTTTTAGATGGTTGATAGGTACGTTTCATTATTAAACTCCGGCCAAAAATGGCAATTAAACTCTAATCCGGCAAGCTTGATTATTACGCTCAATATTTGCCGATTTCAAAAACCCTTAATTAAACATCAAATTCAGAGTTTATGTCAATGATTTTTTTTAATTTTTTATGATGGCGGGCTGTGGATAACTCGCCTTAAAACGTTTAGAATACTCAACAGATGGTCATGACAACAACCAAGACAAGACCACTTCTTCTGCCACTCTTTCCTGGCAATTATAACGAATAAATATTCAACACGATGATCCGTCTTCGCGATCAATGTGTTGCAATTACTTTTAAAAAAGCACTGGAGCAATGGAAAATTTTTGGGCCTATTGTTTGTTAAAGTTCGAGCAAGAGCTGTCAGCACAACAATACAACACCTGGATCAAACCCCTGAAAGCACGCATCAATGGGGAATCCGTGCAAATTGTTGCGCCCAACAAATTTGTCATGCAATGGGTCAAAAGCAAGTTTTTTTCACGCATAGAGACGATCGCGACCGAACTCTCTCCAACAGCCATTCTTGAACTGATTGTCGACAGTAGTGAATCCTTGGAACCGGCAGCCCCCGCCGTGGTTAACAAGGCAGCCAGTGTGAGCGAAAACCCGGTTGAAGCCGCCATTGCAACAGCACCGACAAAAACCGTTACCAAACCAAATCGCCCACCGATTCCTCGAGCAAGCGCAAAACCGGTTAAAAACGAGAAGAGTAGTGGGCTTAATGACAGTTTCTTGTTTGATAACTATGTCACTGGCCGTGCAAACCAGCTGGCACGCGCAGCGGCAATACAGGTGGCAGGCAATCCTGGCCAGGCATATAACCCACTGTTTATTTATGGCGGCGTCGGCTTGGGCAAAACACATTTGCTGCAAGCCATCGGCAACGAATTAAAGAAGATTAAGCCAGAAGCGAATATCCGTTACCTGCACGCAGAACGTTATGTCTCCGATGTAGTAAAGGCTTATGAAAACAAGGCGTTTGATGAGTTCAAACAACTTTATCATTCGCTGGATCTATTGCTAATTGATGATATTCAGTTTTTCGCCAAAAAAACACGCACCCAGGAAGAGTTCTTCTATGCGTTTAATACGCTGATCGAAGAAAAAAAACAAATCGTCATCACTTGCGATACCTATCCTAAAGAAATCGCCGACATGGATGAACGGCTACGTACCCGCTTCAGCTGGGGGCTTACCGTCGCGGTGGAGCCACCAGAGCTGGAAATGCGGGTAGCCATTCTGCGAAAAAAGGCTGAAAACCTGAATATAGATCTGCATGAAGATGTAGCCTTTTTTGTCGCCAAACAGATACGCTCTAGCGTGCGAGAACTTGAAGGCGCCTTGAATCGTATTATTGCCATGGCTAACTTTACCGGTCATGCCATTGATGTGCATCTGGCCAAAGACGCACTACGCGACCTGATTGCCGTGCGCGGCCGCCAGATCACCATCGAAAACATTCAAAAGACAGTGGCTGACTATTACAAAATCAAAGTCAGCGATATGTTTAGCAAAAAACGTTCACGCAATGTCGCCAGACCCCGCCAGGTCGCCATGTCTTTGGCGCGTGAGCTTACCAATCATAGCTTTCCAGAGATTGGGGAAGCTTTTGGCGGCCGTCACCACACAACCGTGATGCACGCCTGCGAAGAAATTGAACAATTACGCTTGAATGACCAGACGCTGGCACGTGATATTGGTTTACTCACACAAGTGATCAGGGATTAAAACAAGCAAGTCATGCTGTGGATAAGTTGAGAATGACGTGTGCTTAAATATTGCGTATAGACTGAATAAAATCAGTTTACAATATCAGCCACAAACGATGCAGGTTTAAACCGCAATTTATGCACAAGGCAATATTCGGATAAGTCATTGAATTATTTATATTTTTAGACTTACCCACAAAAAAACGTAACATTACTATTATTCTTATCTTTTATATATTGAAATAAAGTTATTAATTAGGTCAGGCCATGCAAATCAAAATTAACCGTGAGGTTTTGCTTAAACCACTCAATAGTGTGACTGGCATCGTAGAGCGTCGGCATACATTACCTATCCTTTCTAACCTGTTGGTTAATATCAAACAGGATGAAATGCATTTGACCGCCACCGACCTCGAAATGCAGATTTCTCTGAAAGTACATGGCGGCATTGAAGGTGAATTGAGTACAACGATTTCAGCAAAAAAACTGCTGGATATCTGCCGTTCATTGCCTGACAGCACCACGATAGAAATGAATAATCAGGATAATCGCATTACACTGAAAGCAGGCAAGAGCCGCTTTAACCTGCAAACACTGCCTGCAGCAGATTATCCTTTGATGAGCAAAGCCAGTGGCCAAAACATCAGTTTCAGTCTGGCGCAATCCGAGTTCAAACGCTTGCTCAAGCAAGTAGAATTTGCCATGGCGCAACAAGATATCCGCTATTATCTGAATGGCTTGTTGCTGGAAGTAAACGGCAACCAGTTGCACGTGGTGGGCACGGATGGACACCGTTTAAGTTATACCAATACCACCCTGGCGCAAAGCTTTGAAAAAACAGAAGTGATCTTGCCGCGTAAAACAGTGCTGGAATTGACGAAGTTGCTGGATGAGCAGTCAGATTCGCCTGTCGTGATTGAAGTCTTGAACGGACAGGTCAGCTTTGAATTTGGTGATATCCAACTGATCAGTAAAGTGATTGATGGCAAGTTTCCGGATTACAACCGTGTCATTCCCAATGGTCATCAAAATACTTTTCTGGTCAATCGCACACAAATCCTGAGCGCCTTGCAACGTGCGTCTATTCTGTCGAATGAAAAATATCGCAGTATCCGCATGGTCATCACCAATAATCAGCTCAAACTGATTAGCACCAACACCGAGCAAGAAGAAGCAGAAGAAGAACTTGATATCGACTACAGCAATGCCGCACTGGATATTGGCTTTAATGTCACTTACCTGATTGATGTGCTCAACAATCTGAGTGATGAACAAATTCAATTTGCGTTCGCAGACGCCAACAGCAGTTGCCTGATCACCGCAAGCAGCGATGCCAACTATAAATATGTTGTGATGCCAATGCGCATATAATGCGGGTAGCCCGTGTTTCACGTGAAACACGGCCAATGTTAGGGTGATGGTCTTTTAACTCTCAATTAAAGAAACTTTTGTTATGGCACAGCCACAAGAATATAACTCAGACAGTATCAAGATTTTGGAAGGTTTGGACGCTGTACGTAAGCGTCCTGGCATGTACATCGGTGACACGTCAGACGGTTCTGGTTTGCACCACATGGTATTCGAAGTGCTGGATAACGCCATTGACGAAGCACTAGCCGGGCATTGTGACGATATTAAAGTGATTATCCACCCGGATAATTCCATCAGTATTTCTGATAACGGTCGCGGCATTCCGACCGATGTCAAAGATGACGATAAACATGAGCCCAAACGCTCCGCGGCTGAAATCGTGATGACCGAGTTGCATGCCGGCGGCAAGTTTGACCAGAACTCTTACAAGGTGTCTGGTGGTCTGCACGGTGTGGGTGTGTCTGTCGTTAATGCGCTGTCAGACTGGTTAAAACTCAAGATTTACCGCAAAGGCAAGGTACATCAGATGGAATTCCATCGTGGCGTACCGCAAGCGCCATTGGCCGTGACTGGAACCACAGATAAAACCGGGACAGAAGTACATTTTCTGGCTTCTGTAGACACGTTTGTGCTGGTTGAATATCACTTTGAAATCCTGGCCAAGCGTATTCGCGAATTGTCCTTCTTGAACAACGGCGTCAAGATTGAATTAATTGATCAACGTACCGGCAAGTCAGAAAACTTTGCCTTCAGTGGTGGTGTAAAAGGGTTTGTGGAGTACATGAACCGCAGCAAAACGGTTTTGCACCCTAAAGTGTTTTATGCCATTGGTGAGAAAGACAACATCACGATAGAAGTAGCCATGCAGTGGAATGACAGCTACTCAGAAACCGTGCAATGTTTCACCAACAATATTCCGCAACGTGATGGTGGCACCCATTTGACCGGTTTGCGCACCGCCATGACACGGACGCTGAACCAGTATATCGAGCAAAACGAGTTTGCTAAAAAAGCCAAGGTCGAAACCACCGGTGACGATATGCGTGAAGGCATTACTTGTGTGCTTTCGGTCAAAGTGCCAGATCCAAAGTTCAGTTCACAAACCAAAGACAAACTGGTGTCCAGTGAAGTGCAACCAGTGGTCTCCGAAATTGTGTCCGCTAAACTGGCTGAGTTTCTAGAAGAAAACCCGATTGATGCCAAAATTGTATGTGGCAAGATTGTCGAAGCTGCGCGCGCGCGCGAAGCAGCCCGTAAAGCCCGTGAAATCACCCGCCGTAAAGGCGTAATGGACACCATGGGCCTGCCAGGCAAACTGGCTGATTGCCAGGAAAAAAATCCGGCGCTCTGCGAACTCTATCTGGTCGAGGGGGACTCTGCGGGTGGTTCTGCCAAACAAGGCCGTGACCGTAAATTCCAAGCTATTTTGCCACTCAAGGGTAAGATTTTAAACGTGGAAAAAGCACGTTTTGACAAATTGCTGGGCTCTGCCGAAATTGCCACACTGATTACGGCCATGGGCACCGGCATTGGTAAAGATGACTTTAACCTGGAAAAATTGCGCTATCACCGCATCATCATCATGACCGATGCGGACGTTGATGGTGCGCACATCCGTACCTTGTTACTGACATTCTTCTATCGCCAGATGCCAGAGCTGGTTGAAAATGGCCATATCTACATCGCACAGCCACCGCTATACAAAGTCAAACAAGGCCGTGATGAGCGTTACCTCAAAGATGAGCATGAGCTCGATGAATACCTGCTTAATTCAGCCTTGCGCGATGCCATACTGGTGACCAAAGAGGGCGGCGAGATTCTGAAAGATGAAGCCTTGACCAGCATCGCCAAACAAATGGTGCTGACCGAAGCTGTAATCCGCCGCATTGCTAATCTGTATGACGAAAGCGTTTTGCGCGCCATTCAGGATGTGGGCGAGGTTGACCTGAGCACGGAGGCCGCCGCTAACAATGTGGCAGAAAAACTGCGTCCTATCCTCGGTGCAGTCGGCTCAGAAGTGATTGTGTCACAAGATACAGAGACCAGCGCCTATCGTCTGGAAGTGAACAAATACGTGCACGGTAACCTGCAAAGTTGCGTCATTGATGCCGAGTTTGTAGGCAGCGGCGATTACCGCCAGATCAACCGCACTTCACAAATGGTGAATAACCTGCTGGGTGAAGGCGCCATGATCAAGCGCGGTGAAAAAGAGCAAAAAGTCAGCACCTTTAAACAGGCGTTAGACTGGTTGCTAGGCGAAGCCAAACATAACCTGAATATTCAGCGGTATAAAGGTCTGGGCGAAATGAACCCGGAACAACTGTGGGAAACAACCATGGATCCGACCGTACGTCGCTTGCTCAAAGTACAGATTGAAGATGCCATCGGTGCCGATGAAATCTTCACTACCTTGATGGGTGATAACGTGGAACCGCGCCGCGCCTTTATCGAAAGCAACGCCTTAAGCGTCAGTTCACTGGATATTTAAGCGCATCAGTGTTTCACTAGAAAGGCTCCTGAGGGAGCCTTTTTTATTTGTCATAAGTTTATGAAACGCAGCAGTAAAGCCGCCAGTTTAAAGCTTAGGTTTTATCTAACAGACTGCTTTCTGATTCAAGCAGGGCTTTAAGATCCTCACGCCCTTGCGCCATGACGGTCGACAAGGCTTTTCTGTCATGGCGGATTTTGAGCGTGGTTTCCAGTTGTTCCACATCATGCTTTTCAAATTGCTGAATGATGTGATTCGCCGCTGTGGCTGTTTCACCAATGACCAATAAGGCTTGTCTGGCGGCTTCGAGTGAGGAGTAAAACGTCTCGCGGATGGGTTGCAAATCCAGCTCGCGCAAATCAAACGCATCCGTCCGGCTTCTGGCCCTGACCACAATGTTGACTTGTGGCCAACGCTCCTTGACCAGGCGGGCCATTTCTAGTGTGGCATGGGAGTCATTCAAAGCAATGACTAGCAATTTGGCCGAGCCAATGCCTGCTTCTTCAAGCACATCCAGTCGTGACGCATCACCGTAGTAGCATCGCCAGCCAAACTGGCGGGTTAAATCAACCTGGTTGGGGTCGTTATCAATCAGGGTGGCGCTGATGCCTTTGGCTAACAGTACACGGCCAACAATCTGGCCAAAGCGGCCAAAACCGGCAATGATGACGTTATTATTTTCAGGGATGGCATCGCGTGGACGTTCTCCGCATTGCAGGGTTAAAAAGCGGTCATACAATAACAGCAGCAGCGGGGTGATGAGCATAGACACGGCGACGATGGCATTGAGGGTGTTATAGCTGTCACGAGACAAGGATTCCTGGCTTAACGCCAAGCCAAAAATCACAAACGCAAACTCGCCAATTTGCGAAATAGACAGGCCCAATAACAGTTTGTCGCGCAACGAGTAGTTGAAGACCTGACCCAGGCCCATCAATACGACCATTTTGATCGCCACAATGAGCAGGGCAAAGCCAAAAATCAATCCAGGCTGTTGTGTGACCAGTGAGATATCGACGGTCATGCCGACCGAAATGAAAAACAGCCCTAACAGCAGACCCTTGACTGGTTCAATGTCCAGCCTGAGTTCATAACGGTATTCAGAGCCTGCGAGCAACACGCCCGCCAGAAAGGTACCGAGGGCCATCGACAAGCCGACCGATTGCATGGCCAGGGAGACCCCGATCACCAGTAACAATGAAAAAGCGACAAACATTTCGCGCAAGCCGGTTTGGGCAATCACGCGCATGACCGGGGGCAACAGCGTGCGGCTGGCAAAAATAATGGCAACAATCACGGCAATGGCCTTGCCTACCGCCATCACATCAAACCCGGTGCTGGCGTGATGCGGGGCAATCAAGGCCAGGATCATAAACAGCGGGATCACTGATAAATCCTGAAACAGCAGAGTGGCAAAGGCCGCTTGTCCGCCCGGCGTGTGTAACTGCTTTTTCTCAATCAGCGCTGTCAATCCAATGGCGGTCGATGACATCGCCACGCCCATGCCGATAATCAGCGCCTCCTGCCATGAAAAGTGCATTAAGTAGGCGATGTTGCCAACCACGGCGATGGTCAGTGTTACCTGCAAGCCACCCAGGCCAAACAACAGCTTGCGCAACTCCCATACTTTTTGCGATTCCAGCTCCAGACCAATTAAAAACAACATCAATACCACGCCAAACTCGGCAAAGTGCAGCACTTGCTCCGGGTCGGCAATCAACTTCAAGGCATAAGGGCCCAGCAAAATCCCAGCAATCAGATAACCCAGCACCGAACCCAGGCCGAGCCGTTTGAACAATGGCACCAGAATAATGGCGAAAGACAGGTAAATGGCCGCTTGCACCAGAAAGTCAGAAGTGGAATGCATGATGCCCTTAAGAGAAATAAAGATTGAAATAACGGCTGCTAAAAATGCTTTGCCAGATAAATCTGACATAACTATCAGATTGCTACCAATATATTACTGACAAACGCTTGTTTAAAGTGTCTATCAGCCATTCATAAACGCCATTTTAAAGAATTAACCGCTATGCAGACGCCTAAAGAATTTGCTGATCAGATTTTTGATGTATTAAGTTTTTCGATTGACTTAGCCTGCCATGAAAAAGAGTGGTTTAACGTCAGCCGCGATGCTCTCGCGTTTGGCTTTAGCCAAACCGATGTCTCCAGTGATTTTGCCTACGCCCAGCGCTTTGACCTGGAAGTCTCCCCCGAGATTTTCATCAGCCTGCATTACCGCTCGTTTGACCCCTCCGGCCCTTTCCGCCGCCTGCCTGGTGTGAGCAAGTTTGAGCTCACCCTGTCTGTTCAAGACAAAATGCAGCGCTTTCATCAAAACAGCTTTGATGAACCGCTCACGGCTAACGACCCCTCGGCTTGGGATGAGCTCTCCTACGCATAACGCCGTTTAAGACGGCCTTTGCGTTTTAGAGAGTCATCCACTGCCGGATCAGCGGCGCATGTTGCGTCCAACCTTTCTCGCTTACACACCAGTGTTGTACTTGCCCGCCCGCCAATAATAATTTTTTCGCATAGGCGGCTGCTTCATCCACAAGCGGATGGCCTTGTTCGCTAATGATGAGCGCATTAACCAGCCCCGCCAGTCGGCATGACTGGACAGGCGAAACATAAGGATGCCAGGCCAAACTGGGGCAGGGCGCATAGTCAGCCCATGCCGCCCGGCAGGGACTCTCGGTCAGGCTAGCGAGCGACGGCGAGGTTTGCAAGGCATCCAGCATGGGGTTAATCAAGACTTGCCCTTGCAGTTGCGCAGGTGCACGCAGCCCGCGGTCTCTGTAAAGCAGGGCGGTGACGGCAGCCAGATTGCCGCCAGCGCGCTCGCCACCTACAAATAGCAGCTTCGCATTTGCCCCTAATACTTTTGCATGTTCACTGAGCCACTGCAAGGCCTGGTAGGCGACTTCTATACTGTGTGGAAACTGCACACCCGGCGCCAGCGGATAATCTACACATACCACGACACAGCCATCTGAGAGGGCTTCAGCCAGTGCATGCGCGCTCTCAATCTGGCCCTGATTAAACAGGCCATCATGAAAATACAGCAGTGCTGGCCCTCGCTTATGGCAGTGGTGGCGGCCAAACACCTGCAGTCTGATACTTTTGCCAGTGGCGGCATATTCAAAGGCAGTAGTCCACATCATGGTGTAGGGTTGATGCAAACGATAAGGCAGGCACTGCGTGCCTGCATTTGGGCATCCACTAGCGCAAACCGCCCCCCACCAGCAATTGCTCACCTGTCAGCCAATAAGCATCCTCAGAGGCCAGAAACACTGCGACAGAGGCAATATCATTCGGTTGCCCACTGCGCCCCAGTGGCGTCTGTGCCACATAGGCGGACTCCATTTCTGAACCGATCACCCCGGCGGTATGCGTGCCTTCTGTTTCCACCAGGCCAGGGTTCAAGGCGTTGACGCGAATCTTGCGTGGGCCCAACTCTCTGGCCAGCACGCCGGTGATGGCATCCACTGCGCCTTTGGTACCGGTATACACGGCACTCGCAGGGGGGGTTAAACGGCTCACTACCGAACCAATATTGATAATGCTGCCGCCCTCAGGCAAGTGTTTGACCGCGGCTTGCGAGGTGAGCAACAGGCCCAGCACATTAATGTTGAATTGCTTGTGAAAATGGTCAGGCGTGATTTCTTCTAGGGTGGCAAATTCATACACCCCGGAGTTATTGACCAAAATATCCAGCTTACCAAAGTGAGTGATCGCTGCGTCTACCAGCGCGTGTGCATCAGCCACCTCACTGACATTGCCGCCCACCGCTACCGCCTTGCCACCCGCTTGTGTAATCTCGGCCACTACTTTGTCAGCCCCAGCCTTGCTCGATAAATAATTCACCACCACCGCTGCACCCTCGCGGGCAAAGCGTTTGGCAATTTCTGCCCCTATGCCTTTAGAGGCCCCAGTGACTACAGCGACTTTTCCTTCCAGTTTCTTGCTCATCTTGATACTCCTCAATTAATAAAGTGGTTTAAAACTGGTGACCACTATAAATAAATAAAAACCCCAGATAAATCACCTAAAAATGCAATCACTGTGCTAATTTATTGCACAATCAAGTCAAACAAGGATGGATATGGACCGTTTTGACACCATGCTGGCCTTTACTAGGGTGGTCGAGCTAGAGAGCTTCACCAAAGCCGCCATGTCGCTCAACCTGCCCAAAACCACGGTCTCGGCCCAGGTGCTGGCGCTGGAAAAACGCTTGCGCGTCAAACTGTTGCACCGGACTACCAGACGCATCAGCGTGACTACGGATGGCGCTGCCTATTACGAGCGCGCCATTCGGCTTTTAAACGAGCTCGAAGAAACCGAAGCCGCACTCACGCAGTCCACCGCCAGCGCAAAAGGGCGCTTGCGCGTAGACGTGCCCACGCCTTTGGGGCGGTTAGTGATTATTCCTGCCCTGGCCGAGTTTTTTAAACGCTATCCCGAGATCCAGCTTGAGATCGGCTGTGACGACAGGCCAATTGATTTACTGGAGGAGGGCGTCGATTGCGTGATCCGCGTCGGCAATCCGCAAGACGCCAGCCTGGTTGCCAGGCGCGTAGGCACCATGCAGTTTTTACTGGTCGCCGCCCCGCAATACCTCAACACTTATGGCAGGCCTATGTACCCTGAGGCGTTGCAACACCACCAGGGCGTACACTTTTTTTCCTCCAAAACCGGCAAAATCCGCCCCTTTATGCTCACGCATGCAGGCACCGAGCAAGAAATCCCCGCCATGCGTAAACTCGCCATCAACAATGGTGATGCTATCGTCGCCGCTGCGCTGGCAGGGCTAGGCATCAGTCAGCTGCCCGCATTCATGGTGCAAGGGTATTTAACTGAGGGTAAATTAGAAAAGGTCTTGGCCGATTTTCCGGCCGGGAGTTTGCCGATTAACGCACTCTATCCACAAAATCGTCACCTCTCATCCAAAGTGCGGGCATTTATCGAGTGGGTGGCAGAGTTGTTTGAAGGGTGTCGTTTACTGCAAAAAACCAGTTAACTGAAATCGCCTAGTGAATAGGAAGCAAAATGAGCCAACGCGAACAAAATTTTGAAGAAACCTTGTTTCAACGCATCCCCCAAACTAAAAACCTGGGGATACACATTGCCAAAATGGAGGAACACCAACTCACCGCCCACGGCGATTTTTTGCCCAACAAAAACCACCTCGATATCGTGTTTGGTGGCAGCATCGCTGCTATTTCGATTACCACGGCCTGGTCACTGGTGCAGTCCAAAATTGAACAAGCCGGGCTTAAAGGCAGCCTGGTCATCAAGCGGCAAGAGATTGATTATCTATTGCCAGTGAAAACAGACTTTGAATGTGTGGCGAGCTTTCAATCAGCTGATGATTGGGACAGTTTTAAAAAGACTTATCAGGAAAAGGGCCGGGCTAGAATCAACGTGACGGCACAGATCGTTAGCGAATCCAAAGTCACGTCGAGGTTTAAGGGCGTGTTTGTGTTGTACCAGGCATCACACAAAGAGTGATTTGTGCGGTTCTAAAACAGTATTACCTTGGTATTCGGGGTTTAGATTAGAATCACTGAAAACCAATATATTTCAACGAAATGACTGAAAACCAAAATCCTGAGCAAAAAGCGAGAGATCAAATTGATGCTTTGCTAGAACAAGCGGGTTGGATTGTTCAGCATAATAAGAAAATAGATTTTTCTTGTGGGGTTGGCATTGCCATTAGAGAGTATTTAACCGATATCGGCCCTGCTGATTACGTGTTGTTTATAGATAAAAAGGCGGTTGGTGTGATTGAGGCCAAGCGTGAGGACTTGGCACAAAACATCACTTCGGTCGAGCAACAAACTGAAGGTTATGCAAAAGCAAAGCTTAAATGGGTAAACAGCCAAGCGCCTTTGCCATTTCTATATGAAAGCACAGGGGTGATCACCCGTTTTACAGATAGCCGTGATCCTAAGCCACGCTCACGAGAGATCTTTAATTTTCACCGCCCTGAGACACTCAAAGAGTGGTTAAGTCAGACTAAGAGTCTGCGTGGTCGTTTGCAAGATATTCCCCCGCTCAATCCAGAGCATAAACCAGCCAGCGAATTGCGTTTAAGGGATTGCCAGGAAACCGCGATCAGCAATCTTGAACTTTCATTTAAAGCAGATAAGCCTCGCGCCTTGATTCAAATGGCGACGGGCGCTGGTAAAACCTACACTGCGATTACCTCGATTTACCGATTATTAAAATATGCAGAAGGCAAACGTATCTTGTTTTTGGTCGATACCAAAAACCTGGGGGAGCAAGCCGAGCAGGAGATGATGTCATACCTGCCCATAGACGATAACCGCAAATTTACCGAGCTATATACGGTACAGCGTCTAAAATCGAGCTTCGTCGATAAGGGTGCACATGTGTGTATCAGTACGATTCAGCGGCTGTACTCCATACTCAAAGACAAAGAGCTGGACGAGGCCACTGAGGAGATTAACCCGGCAGAGTTGGTGCATGGTAAGGCACCTATGCCGGTGGTGTATAACGAAAAGATCCCGCCCGAATTTTTTGATTTTATTTTCATCGACGAATGTCACCGCTCGATTTATAACCTGTGGCTGCAAGTGCTCGATTATTTTGATGCCAGTTTAATCGGGCTGACCGCCACGCCGGACAACCGTACCTACGGCTTTTTTAAGAAAAATGTCGTGAGTGATTATAGTCACGAAAAAGCGGTGGCCGATGGTGTCAATGTGGGTAACGAAGTCTATCTGATCAATACTGAAGTGAGCCAGCAAGGTGGCAAGTTATCGGCCAATCAACTGGTTGAGCGCCGTGAAAAACTCACACGCAAAAAACGCTGGGAGCTGGCCGATGAAGACGAAGCTTATTCAGCCACTCAGCTAGACCGCAAAGTGGTTAACCCAGACCAAATCCGCACCATTATTCGCACCTTTAAAGAACGCTGGCCCGAGATATTCCCCGGCCGCAAAGAAGTGCCAAAAACGCTGATTTTTGCCAAAACCGATAGCCATGCCGATGACATTATTCAAATCGTGCGTGAAGAGTTTGGCGAGGAAAACAAGTTTTGCAAAAAACTCACCTACAAAATTGATGAAGACCCAAAATCTGTGCTGGCGCAGTTCCGAAACGAATACCATCCACGTATCGCTGTCACGGTAGACATGATCGCCACCGGAACAGACGTCAAACCACTCGAATGTTTGTTGTTTATGCGCGATGTCAAAAGCCGCAACTACTTCGAGCAAATGAAAGGCCGTGGCACCCGTACGCTCGATTTAGACGACCTGCGCAAAGTCACACCCTCGGCCACCAGCGCCAAAACACATTATGTGATTGTCGATGCCATCGGCGTGACCAAATCACTCAAAACCGCCAGCCAACCGCTGATCACCAAACCCACCGTGCCGCTTAAAGACCTCGCCATGGGGGTGATGATGGGGGCGCATGACGAAGACACCGTCAGCTCGCTTGCAGCGAGGCTGGCGCGGCTGAATAAACAACTTAGTAAAGACGAACAACAACAGATTAAAGCCAAAACCGGCGGCATTGAGCTGACGCATATCATCGGCAGCCTGTTTAATGCCATTGATGCAGATATGGTAGAAGCTAAAGCATTAGAAATCGCAGGCCAACCTATAGGCACAGACCCGGGTGATATTAACCGCGCCAAAGCGCAAGAGCAGCTAGTCGCGCAAAGCGCCAACGTATTCACTGGCGAGTTAATTGACCTCATCGACAGCATACGCCGCGACCACGAGCAAACCATAGACCACGAAAATCTGGATACCGTGACCTATGCAGGCTGGGATAAAGAAGCCGCCGACCACGCCCAAACCATGGTCACCGAATTTGCCGAATACCTCACCCAACAGCAAGACAGCATCACCGCACTCACCATCTTTTTTAGCCAGCCTTACCGCAGGCGCGAACTGAGCTTTGACATGATTCGCCAGGTGTTGGATAAACTCAAAGCCGATAAACCCAAACTCGCCCCCATGCGCATTTGGCAAGCCTACAGCCAGCTCGATGACTACAAAGGCGAGCAACCTGTGAGCGAACTTACTGCACTGGTCGCCTTAATTCGTCGTGTTTGTGGCTTAGATGCTACACTCGCGCCCTTTGACGCCACCGTGCGCCGTAACTTTCAAACCTGGATCATGCAGCACCACTCCGGCGACAGCCAAAAATTTAACGAAGCGCAAATGCAATGGCTACGCATGGTGCGCGACCATGTGGCCAGCTCATTTCATATCGAGCGAGACGATTTAGACATGGCCCCGTTTAATGCGCAAGGCGGATTGGGCAAAATGTACAAATTGTTTGGGCAGCAGATGGATAGCTTGTTGGATGAATTGAATGAAGTGTTGGTTGCGTAATGAATTTGAAAGTTAACGATAAGGGTTGGGTAGAAGTTAAGGTAGCTGAGTTAGGGACTTTAATCAGAGGAATAACTTATAACAAATCAGAATCAGCAAGCACACACTTGGAAAATTTTAAGCCTGTTTTGAGAGGCAATAACATAAACACAGATTTGAACTTTGAAAATCTTGTTTATGTTCCAAATAAACTAATTTCAAGTGAACAACTAATAAAGGCTGGCGATATAATTTTTGCAATGTCTAGTGGAAGTAAGCACCTAGTTGGTAAATCAGCTAGAGCAAGATTAGACTTTGATGGCAGTTATGGGGCTTTTTGCGCGTTATTAAGACCTTGTAATGCAATAAACAAAGATTATTTATATTATGTCTTTCAAGCAAATAGCTTTAGGCGATTAATAAGTGAGATCGCCAAGGGGTCAAACATTAACAATCTTAAGCGTGAGCATATATTAGATTTTGAATTTGATTTACCACCCCTCAACGAACAACACCGCATCGTCGCCAAAATCGAAGAGTTATTTTCTGAGCTAGACCAAGGCATAAACAACCTTAAAACCGCGCAAGCGAAGCTTAAAGTTTATCGCCAAGCCCTGCTCAAACACGCCTTTGAAGGCAAACTCACCGCCGAATGGCGCGCCCAAAACGCCGACAAACTCGAAAGCGCCAGCGCACTGCAACAACGCATCCAACACGCCCGCGAGCAACGCTACGAGCAACAGCTCGCCGAGTGGCAAGCCAATGGAAAACGAGGCAGCAAACCCAAAGCACCTAAACCAATTACACCGCTCACTGTAGGAGAGTTGGCGGAGTTGCCAGAATTGCCGGAAGGGTGGGTATACGTGTATTTGGCTGAAGTGGGGGATTTAGGTAGAGGAAAGTCAAAACATAGACCAAGAAACGATCCAAAATTATTTGGAGGAAGCTATCCGTTTATTCAAACAGGAGTTGTCAAAGCGGCAAAGAAAATTATTACTGAATATAATCAAACATACAGCGAGTTTGGACTAGCTCAGAGTAAATTGTGGCCTAAAGGGACGTTGTGTATAACGATTGCAGCAAATATTGCTGAAACAGCTTTTTTGGGATTTGATGGATGTTTCCCAGATAGTGTTGTGGGCTTCACGGCAAATGAGAAATTAGTTTCACCTGATTATGTTGATTATTTTATTCAGGCAGTCCGCTCAAGAGTTGAAGCTTACGCTCCAGCAACTGCACAAAAAAATATAAACCTAGAAACATTAGAAAATTTAGTTGTGCCTTATTGTGCGCTAAATGAGCAATTTAGTTTGCAAGCGTGTCTGGAGGAAAAATTTTCCGAAATAGACCAACTTGACCAAACCATCACCACATCCCTGCAACAAGCCGAAGCCTTACGCCAATCTATCCTCAAAAAAGCATTTTCTGGCGAGCTGGTGCCGCAAAATATTGAAGATGAGCCTGCTTCAATATTGTTGGAAAAGATTAAGGCTGAAAAAGCACGCCAACAAACATCCACTGCTAAAGCCAGATCGAAAAAAGCAAAACCACCGAAAGATAATGTGGTGCCGTTCCCAACCAAAGTGCCAACGATTGACACAACTGAGTTGCATGCCGGATTGATGGCATTGGCTTATCGTTGTCATGAGCAGCATAAAACGTCGTGGTATTTTGGCCATGTAAAGGCAGAAAAAATCTCGCATATGATCGAATCATTCATTGGAATTGATCTTGAGCGTATGCCTATTCAAGATGCTGCTGGGCCAAATGATTTTAAAAGGTTGCTTGAGGTGGAGTCGCTTGCTCGTCAGAAGCAATGGTTTGATGTGAGAAAGCACGCTAATGGGCGATATTTTCTAATCAAGCTATCCGGTTTTGATGCATTGATTCAAAGAACAGAGAAGGCGCTAGGTAAGCATCTTGAAAAGGTGAATGCATTGATTAAATTATTTGTGAACCTGGATACGACCAGCTCAGAAATTGTGGCTACCTTGTTTGCGGCATGGAACAATTTGTTGTTGTCTGCCCATAAACCGAATGATGAGGAGATCGTGCTAGAGGCTAGGGAGCGTTGGCACGAGGATAAACTTAAAATCAGAAAAGAGCGATTTTCTCGTTGCCTGATCTGGATGCGCAAGCATGGCTTGGTGCCACTGGGGCGTGGTGCTTTTGTGGCTAAGAAAAGTCAAAGAAATGTACCCAAAAAGTTAACAGACTCAAACATCATATGGGACCCAGAAGAGGGTGCGAATAAGTTTTGAGTAAATCTCAGCCAAGTGCGTCATAAAAGCCAGTCAATGTTTATATTGCCTACAGGTTAACCAATATAATATACAGTCAGACGATAATAAAATATACAATTGGACGAATTTGTAATATACAAATAGACGTGCTATTAATATACAATTGGACGAATATTCTGATAAGTTTATAAAAACAGTGGGCACATACAATCGATACATGATGACAGCATTACAGGCCGCACTGGCAGATACGCCGGTGGTTTGTTTGCTGGGGCCACGGCAGGTGGGCAAAACCACGCTGGCAAAATGGGTGACGCCAGATAGGCCATATATCAGTTTTGATGACCAGAACTTGGTAACTGCTGCGCTGAATGATCCTTTAGGATTTGTGCGTGGTCTACCTGAAGCGGTTGTATTAGATGAAGTGCAACGTGTGCCTGGATTGTTTCCGGCAATTAAAGCAGAAGTGGATAAAAATAGAACCGCTGGGCGTTTTTTACTCACGGGCTCGGCCAATCTATTATTGCTGCCTAACGTGCAAGAGTCACTTGCAGGCCGGATGGAGGTGGTGCTTTTGCAGCCACTCTCAGAGATGGAAAAACATGGGAGTACACGCTGTTTGTTGCAGGATTTTATCGAAAACAAACTGAGTACCTTGATTAGTCCTGATGGTGTGGTGGAAGGCGTATCAGAAGCCATTTGCAGTGGGGGCTACCCAGAGCCGCTTACGCGTACCCCAGTGCGAGCACGACAGTGGTTTCGGCAATATTTAAATGCAGTGATGCAACGCGATGTACGTGATATTGCGGCCATTAAAGATACAGACGATGTAGCAAAGCTGATGCAGATGTTGGCTTACCGCACGGCCAATTTGTTGAATGTGAATGGTATGGCTAATGATTTAGGCATGAGCCGTATCACCATTGAAAAATATCTGAACGTATTGGAGCGCTTGTTTCTGGTCAGGGTATTACCTGCCTGGCATCGCAACAATGCTAGCCGGTTAATCAAAGCGCCAAAAGTACATGTGGTGGATAGCGGTTTGGCGGCAGTTTTGAATAACTTAAATGCTGAGCAGTGGCATAGCCATAGCGATGAGTTTGGCCCTTTGCTGGAAAGCTTTGTAGTGCAACAGTTGATTTGTCAGGCCGGTTGGGTGGATGCGGATTTAAGGTTCTCGCATTACCGGGATAAAGACCAAGTGGAAGTGGATTTAGTGATTGAGCGCGGTAGAGAGGTTTGGGGCGTAGAAGTTAAACGCGCCAGTAGTTTTAATGAAAAAGATGGTGCAGGTTTAGCTAAATTGGCTGCGCAAGCAGGCACCCACTTTAAAGGTGGCATATTGCTTTATACGGGAGCAAGTTGTTTACCGTTAAAACAAGCAGATTGCTTTGCCGTGCCCATGAATAGATTGTGGTTGTGACACAGAAGGTCTCTTTTTTATTTCAAAGCTATTGATGAAATAAACCGTAAAGATAAATAACATGATGATTTTTATAAGAATTCTTATTTCATCGCAAATCGAAGTAGCTTATTAAAATTAAAAGCCTAACATTGAAAGTATCTAGTTTGTTATGAATGCAACTGCTTCTATTGTCTCCAAAGTCTGGAGTTTTTGTAATACGCTGCGTGATGACGGCGTGGGTTATGGCGACTATCTGGAGCAGCTGACTTACCTGATCTTTTTAAAAATGGCGGATGAATATAGCCAGCCGCCGCACAATCGCAAGGTAGGTATTCCGCCCGAATATAGCTGGCAAAGCCTCAAGGCCAAGCGTGGTGCGGAGCTGGAGGTGCACTATGTGACCCTGCTACGCGAGTTGGCGAACAAGGCTGGCATGCTGGGGCAGATTTTCACCAAAGCACAAAACAAGATTCAAGACCCGGCAAAGTTATCGCGCCTGATTGAGATGATTAACGAAACCGACTGGGTAACCATGGGCGCGGATGTGAAGGGTGACATCTACGAAGGCTTGCTGGAGCGTAACGCTGAGGACACCAAGTCTGGCGCTGGGCAATACTTTACGCCGCGTGCCTTGATTAAGGCCATGGTGGAATGTGTGCGGCCAGAGCCTAATAAAAGCATCGCCGATCCGGCCTGCGGCACTGGTGGTTTCTTTTTGGCCGCGTATGACTTTTTGGTACAGAGCTATCCTGCCATGGATAAGCCGCAAAAGGCGTTTTTAAAACACGAGACGTTTTTTGGGAACGAGATTGTGGCGGGTACACGCCGCATGTGTTTGATGAATATGTTTTTGCACAACATTGGAGAGATTGATGGCGAAAGCATGGTGTCACCCAATGATGCGCTGGTGGCGGATGACGGGCGGCGTTATGACTATGTGTTGGCTAATCCGCCGTTTGGTAAAAAAAGCTCCATGAGTTTTACTAACGAAGAAGGCGAGCAGGAAAAAGACGACCTCACCTATAACCGTCAGGACTTTTGGGCCACCACCTCTAACAAACAACTCAACTTTGTACAGCATATCCGCACCATGCTTAAAACAACAGGCCGAGCGGCAGTGGTGGTGCCAGACAATGTGCTGTTTGAGGGTGGGGCGGGTGAAACCGTGCGCAAGCGCTTGCTGGAATCTACAGAGTTACACACGATTTTGCGGCTACCAACAGGGATTTTTTATGCCAATGGCGTAAAAGCGAATGTGCTGTTTTTTGATAACCGCGAAGCCAGCAAAGACCCTTGGACCAAAGAAATTTGGTATTACGATTACCGCACCAATATTCATCACACCTTAAAGAAAAAACCTTTGCGCTTTGAAGATCTGGCTGAGTTTATTGGCTGCTACAACCCGCAAAATCGCCATGTAAGACAAGAAACTTGGCACGAAAATAACCCTGAAGGGCGTTGGCGTAAGTTTAGTTACGAGCAAGTGATTGCACGTGACAAAACCAGCCTGGATATTTTCTGGCTCAAAGATAAAAGTCTGGCTGACCTGGATAACTTGCCTGAGCCAGATATATTGGCCGATGAGATTATTCAAAATATAGAAGCCGGATTGAGTAGTTTTAGAGCAATCGCGAATGCTTTGTAAACCCGATGCAATCTCCCGAACCCACCCTTGAACAAATTAACACCCTGACTGGCGCTACGCTGCTAGAGTTTGGCGCCAGCTGGTGCGGTTACTGCAAGGCGGCGCAATCTACAATCAGCGCTGAACTCATCCAGTTCCCGCATATCCGCCACCTTAAAATTGAAGATGGTAAAGGCCGCAGGTTGGGGCGGTCGTTTCACGTGAAACTATGGCCGACGCTGATTTTTATGAAAGCGGGCGTGGAAGTGGCGCGCTTGGTCAGGGATATTGAACCTGCTGAATTAAAAGCTGCACTTTTAAGCATTAGCGATCGCTGATACTTGTTTAACACAAATCATCCAGATGTTTTGGCTCGCAGATGCGGCCATTTTCCTGCAGTGCATGCAGATTTTTTGCCATTTCGTAGTTCATTTTTCTGAGGCGTGTGACTGAGCCTAACGGCCGGTGCGAGGCCAGACCTTGCCAGGGAGAGAACAGCATGCCGTCATCGATTAGCCTTGAACGGTAAGGACTCCAGGCGATTTGTGGTTTGGCGGTGATGCGGGCGACCGGGATATAAGGGGAGTGCTCTTCTGGCCAGATGATGGTGGCGTCTTCGATGGGCATGGTTTGGAGATCGGTGCAGAGTTGTACGCGTAGCTCCCAAACGGCGGTGCGCTTGATAAAAAAATCGACGATGGATTTTCTGAGGCCGTCTGAGGCGAATAGGTCTATGGGTTTGTTGCTGAGGGCGATGAGGTCGTGGGCGATGGGGACAACCGCGATTTTAGCCATGTAGTCACCATACATGATCGGGTCCTGGCTGATGTAGGTTTCACCGAGCAAGTTAGTTTCTTGCGACTGGTAGAGGTGGTTAAGCTGCGATTGCTGGCCATATTTGAGCGACTCGACCAAATGTGCGGTAGAACGGAACAATTGCGCGAGGAAATGCCGGAGTTCTGTACTGGTGTTGGGCGAACACGCTAAGTGTTTGAGGTTGTTTAAAAACACCTGCACGCTGGAGGATAAAAAACTGGCGCCGTTTACAAATAAAAAATTTTGCGTGATGGCGTCTTCACTGCCTGGCAGGCGCTCGCCTTCTACACCTACCACCTTCAGCGCGAGGCTGCGGGGCGTACCGGGTTTGTCGTGCAGGATGTCACCAGGGACAGTGGAAAAGCGCATAATCAGCGGCAGGGTTTGCGGGCGTGCAAACAGGCCTTGTGCATAGGCAGGCGGCAGTTGGTCATAGATTTGCATTTCTGCTGTGAGCAGGCCGTGGCTTTTCAGGTGCACACTGCGTGCAGCATGGGTAGCGGCCTGGCTGCTGATTTCTGAGAGCTTGTGCAGAGTTTGCTGCAGGTGCTGCTGGCAGGTGCGTTCGGTGGTGGCTACCACCTCGTAATCGGGCTGGTAACTTAGGGGCGAGACTACAAATTGATCTGTTTGCTGCATCACAACCCCCTTTTGCAATTGGGTTTATCGGATCAGTGCCAAGCACATTGATTTCTAGAGGGCGGGGTACCGCCCACTCTGGTATTACTCTTTGGTCTCACCGGCTTCTTTGCGTTGTTTATTCACAATACGTGCAGCGACTTCTTCTTCGCGGCCAGGATAGCGGTGATCCTTTTTAAATTCCTCTTTGAGTTTTTCATATTCACGTTCCCGTTTCGGGCTGGAACCTCTGGGCATGTCACACCTCCTTTTGCGTGAGTGCAAACGGCAGCCGTTATGGCTGCCGTATTGTCTTGTTATCAAACTGAAGTCGAAAATTCATTCAACCTTCATTTTCAAACGCGACAATTGCAGATTACGCGGGTAATTGGCGGTAGGGCATCCGGTTCAGGCTTAAGCGACTGTAGGAAGCGCTTTATGCCACGGGTTGCCAGTCATAAGCTTTTGAACGCATTTAGGCTAAAAAAATCCTTAAACCGGGATTCTTTACGCTTGCAAAGCCTTAAGGGTTGGCGGCAGACAAAGCATGGTAAGACGTCATCAAGTTGCGGTAATCTGGAATATGGTTGGCACAAAGGGCACCCAGGCCTTCAATATCGTGGCGCCAGTCGCGCTGCAGTTCACAGGCCACGCCAAACCAGGTCATCATGTGTACCCCGGCGGCTTGCATGCGTAGCCAGGCGGCATCGCGGGTGAGGGCGTTAAAAGTGCCTGAGGCATCGGCGACCACAAATACTTCAAAACCGGCTTCAATGGCTGAGAGTGCGACAAAAGCGACACAAACCTCGGTGACGACGCCAGCAATAATGAGCTGCTTCTTACCTGTCGCCTTGATGGCCTGTACAAAGTCCGGGTTATCCCAGGCATTAATCTGGCCGGGGCGAGCGATGTAGGGCGCATCGGGAAACAGTGTCTTGAGCTCTGGCATAAGCGGGCCGTTGGGGCCGGTTTCAAAGCTGGTGGTTAGGATGGTGGGCAGGTTAAAAAATTTGGCGGCATCGGCCAATGCAAGCACATTGTTTTTAAAGCGGTCTGGCTCGATATCGCGTACCAGTGATAATAAGCCAGCTTGGTGGTCTACCAACAATACGGCAGCGTTGTCACGGTCCAGACGGGTGTAGGGTGTATTTTTCATAATGTAATCCTCTCGAGATGTGGTTGGCTGGGTCACCGCCGACAGTACTGCTGGTTGACGGCGGTGCCTGCTGTTTTAATGTGATAAAGATGCCTGGCCCTTAAGCCGTGGCAAAACGGCCCTGGTTGTAGTCATTAATGGCCTGGTCGATTTCCTCCCAGCTATTCATGACAAAAGGACCATGCCCGATCACCGGCTCATTGAGCGGCTCACCATTGAGCAATAGCAACGTGGTGTCTTGCTGGGCCTGCAATACCAGTTCAGTCCCTTCACGCTGCATCACGGCCAGCTCACTAGGGCGGATGGTATGCACTTCACCGGTTTTCACTGCGCCATGCAACACAAAAATCGCCGTCGTGTGCCCCTCAGGCAAGGTGAAGGTAGTGCGTGTCCCGGCGTTGAGGCGTACATCCCACACGTTCATTGGCGTGAAGGTCTTTGCCGGGCCTGGGTTGCCGTCATATTCACCGGCAATGACACGTACCTTGCCTGCCTCTTGCGGCAGAGTGACCTCAGGAATCTGGGCATGGGTAATGCCTTGATAGCCTGGCGCGGTCATTTTGTCCTTGGCAGGCAGGTTGACCCATAACTGGATCATTTCAAACGGACCGCCCGTGCGGGCATAGTCATCGCCGTGATACTCCTCGTGAATAATGCCTGAGCCCGCGGTCATCCACTGGACTTCACCTGGGCCAATGGTGCCGCCCGCGTTGGTGGAGTCATGGTGCGAGACTTGGCCATCGTAGACGATGGTGACCGTCTCAAAGCCACGGTGCGGGTGTTGGCCGACGCCGCGTCTATGTGCTGTTGGCTCGAAGCTAGTGGGGCCTGCATAGTCCATCAGCAAAAAGGGTGAAATATCACTGGCGATATCGCGGTAAGAAAAAATGCTTTGTACCGGAAAGCCGTCACCGACCCAGTGGTTGCCGTTACTGCGTTTGATAAATGCCAGTTTTTTCATGGTTTGCTCCTTGTTCAGGGGTGTGCGTGATTGCATGGATCACACTATAGACAGATGACAATCAGGTGACTAGATGGTTAAATGTGAAATTACTTTTCATTTAATTGAATAATCATGGACTTTAACGAAGCGGCGGTGTTTGTCAGGGTGGTGCAGGCAGGAAGCTTTAGCGCGGCCGCCCGTCAACTGGGATTACCGACGTCGACAGTGAGCACGCGGGTGGCAAGACTGGAGCGGCGGCTGGGTGTGACCTTGCTGCAACGCACCACGCGCCGTTTGCACCTGACCGAGGCGGGCAGCCTGTATTTTGAACATGCTTCGACCGGGCTGGGGTATTTAATGGAGGCAGAGGCCGCACTTGATGAGGCCAGGCAACAGCCGCAAGGGACATTGAAAATGACGGCTCCGGCGGATTTGGGCGATGCGCTGCTGGGACATTTGCTAGCCGAAACGCAGGCGCGGTATCCGGCATTGTCACTGGAGCTGTGGTTGACCGAGCGGTATGTCGATTTGGTCGCAGAAGGCGTGGACGTAGCGATCCGCATGGGGGAGTTACGCGACTCCAGCCTGATTGCCAAATCGCTGGGAACCATACAATGGGCATTATTTGCCAGCCCGGCTTATTTGCAGCAGGCCGCGCCTATCAACTCTCCGGCCGAGCTGGCACAGCATCCCTGTGTGCAGTTTACGCCCATGGGGCGGCATCATTGGGAGTTGCAGCGGGGCGCCAATGAGATCAGGGTGCCCTTGCCGGGTCAGGTGTTGGTCAATAATATCGGTGTTGTCAAAACCATGGTCGAGAGCGGGCAGGGGGTGGCTTTGTTGCCAACCTTTATTTGTCAGGCGGCGGTGCGGCAGGGTGGCTTGCAACGTCTGTTGCCAGAGTGGCGTGGCCAAGCTGATGCGGTGCACCTGGTGTATCCTAAGCAGCGCTTTATGCCACCCAAGCTACGCGGGTTTATTGACCTGGCAGTGACTGCCCTGAAGCCATTGTTTGTGGCCTAGCCGGACACGAATTCTAAAGACTGCCTCCCGCAATCCCTTGAGGGGCCTCACTTTATTTCTATAGGCGCTGTTGATGCTCCCGTGACCCGGGGCGACTGAAGTTACGCTTGCATCACTGACATTTCTTAGTATTTTTTTGCCATTCTTCAGCTAAAAATCGTGGCTTGGCTGCTGTCATTTTGCGTTTTTTGGCGCATGATACCAAGATAAGCAATTAAAGTATCAGCCGCTTTTAACCGTTGTTAAGACATTAACAATTATAGGCAGGGGGATGCGTGCGTTGAACAACACCACGGCAGAATCATCAGCGCTACACATTGAAATTGTGGATATGCTGTATGGCAATAACCGCAGGTCATTACTGGCTGCGTTTATTGTCATGGCTGCGTTGCTGCTCGTGCAACGGCATTTGATCGCCTCACCGATTCTGCTGATTTGGAGCGTACTTTTTCTGCTGGCCTATGGCGCACGTGCCTTTTTAACCTACCAATATGCCAAAGACCCGGTGCGTGAGGCACACACCCGGCAATGGTTGCAGTGGTTTCGCGCCACCTCTCTGTTTTGCGGCATCGCCTGGGGTCTTGCGGGGATCCTGCTGTTTCCCGAGAGCGATACCGAACATCAGGCCTTTTTAATCTTTGCGCTGGTGGGGGTCTGCGGGGCAGGCATCGTCATTTATTCGGTGGATACCACGACGAGTAATCTGTTCACGGGTGGGATTTTGTTGTTCATGATTCCACGTTTTGTGCTACATGGCACACAGTTGTCGCTGGCGCTGGCGGTGCTATTTATAGTCTATGTGATTTATGTGACGGTGGCTGGTCGCAGCCTGGCCAGCAGTTTGCGTGACAATATCATGCTACGCATTGCCTCTAACCTGGACAATAAAAAAGTCCACCAATTGGCCTATTATGATTTTTTAACCGGGCTGCCTAACCGCCGTTTGTTAACGGATAGGCTCAACCAGTCATTTGCCCGCTGTGCACGGCATAAAAGTTATGGCGCGGTCATCTGCCTGGACCTGAATAATTTCAAGGGCTTGAACGACAGTAAAGGCCATCAGGCTGGCGATGAATTACTACAGCAGGTGGCGGCGCGTTTATCCTTGAGCTTGCGCAAACGCGATACGATTGCACGCATGGGCGGCGACGAATTTATTGCCGTGCTGGATGATCTCTCTAAGGATAAGGCAGAGGCGGTGGTTGCCGCGCATCGGGCGGCCGAGAATATGATGGCGGTATTTTCTGCGCCGTTTGAGCTGCAAGACAGTTTGTACCGCACCTCGCCCAGTATCGGTATTTGCCTGTTTATGGGGGATCACTTCGACGAAGCCGAGGTGTTGCGTCGTTCAGATATTGCCATGTATCAGGCCAAAAAATCGGATAAGCTCAACAGTATCCAGATGTATGACGAGACGCTCCATCCCGCCATCGAGCAACGTGCGTCGCTTGAGAATGAGCTGGCATTTGCCTTGCAGGCCAATCAACTGTTGTTGTATTACCAGGTGCAGGTGAATGCGGATCAGCAACCCATTGGTGCCGAAGTCTTGTTACGCTGGCAACACCCTACACTGGGCATGATTCCGCCCGACCAGTTTATCCCGATTGCAGAGGAGACGGGCGACATTGTGCCCATCGGGCATTGGGTGCTGGCTCAGGCCTGCCAGCAACTCAAGCATTGGGCAGATTCTGCACACACGGCGGGACTTAAACTATCCGTCAATGTCAGTGCCAAGCAGTTTAGTCAGCCCGACTTTGTGCGGCAGGTGACAGAGATTGTGCTGGCCAGTGGCTGTGATGCGCGCCACCTGTGCCTGGAGTTGACCGAGAGTCTGATTGTGAAAAACATTGATGAGGTGATCGGCAAGATCAAGGCGCTCAAAGCACTCGGCATCACCTTCTCGCTGGATGACTTTGGCATAGGCCAGTCCTCACTGTCGGTATTAAGACGTTTGCCGCTGGATGAACTCAAGATCGACCGCAGCTTTATTAAAGATATTGCACATAACAACTACGATTCATTCATTGTGCAAACCATCATCAATATGGGCAAAAATCTGAGTCACTCTGTGATTGCCGAAGGCGTGGAGTTACAGCAGCAGATGACCATGTTGCAGCAAATGGGCTGCCAGCGTTTTCAGGGCTATTTATTTAGCAAACCGGTGCCACTGGCCGAGTTTGAAGCCTGCTTGCAGGCGATTCTGACGCAGCCTGAGGCTTTGGCCAGATTGCAGACTGGCCTCTATTAAACCTTGATCCACTCTTCCGCCTGACTTAACCAGCGTTGCAAATGTGCGCTCACCGCTGCAGGGTCTGTCTGCAGCAGTTTTTCGGCCACGGGCTTCGCCGCGTCAAGCAGGTGCTCGTCCCGTTCCAGGTCGGCAATTTTGAGCATGGGCACGCCGCTCTGACGCGTGCCTAGCAGCTCGCCCGGGCCGCGAATATGCAAGTCGGCTTGCGCAATGGCAAAGCCATCATTGCTCTCATAAATCACTTTCAGCCGTTGGCGGCCAATTTGTGAGCATTGCTGTTTGCTATATAGCAGAATACAGGTACTTTTTGCAGCGCCGCGGCCGACGCGTCCACGTAACTGGTGCAACTGGCTCAGGCCCATGCGTTCGGCGTGTTCAATCACCATTAAACTCGCATTCGGTACATCCACGCCGACCTCAATCACGGTGGTGGCCACCAGCAACTGAATCTCATTGCCCGCAAACGCCTGCATGACGGCCTGCTTCTCTACCGGTTTCATCCGGCCATGCACCAGCCCGACCTTGAGGGTAGGGAACACCTGCTGCATATAGGCAAACGTGTCATTGGCGGTTTGCAATTGCAAGGCCTCAGACTCTTCAATTAGCGGACACACCCAGTAAGCTTGATGTCCTTGCGTGCAGGCCTCATAGACGCGCTGCAAAATCTCTTCACGTCTGTCATCCGCCACCAGTTTGGTGACGATAGGGGTCCGGCCCGGCGGTAGTTCGTCTATCACCGACACATCGAGGTCGGCGTAGTAGCTCATGGACAAGGTGCGCGGAATCGGCGTGGCCGACATCATGAGCTGGTGCGGTTCCAGCGCAGAGGCTTGTCCGCTGGTCGCACCTTTTTTTCTAAGGGCCAACCGCTGGCCGACACCAAAGCGGTGCTGCTCATCCACAATTGCCAACCCCAGTTGCTTGAACTGCACTTCGTTCTGAAACAGCGCATGTGTACCTACGGCTAACATGGCTTCACCATTGGCAATCATTGACAGTGAATGCTCACGCTCCCTTTTCGGCTGGCTACCTGTCAGCCAGGCCAGCGTGATGCCCAAGGGCTGTAACCAGCTACTGAGTTTCTTGTAATGTTGTTCGGCCAGGATTTCCGTGGGCGCCATCATCGCCACTTGCCAGCCCTGTTCGATCAGTTGCAGCGCGGCCAGGCAAGCGACGATGGTTTTGCCACTGCCAACATCGCCTTGCAGCAAGCGCTGCATGGGGTAGGGTTGGCCCAGGTCCTGGCGGATTTCTTTCACTACTTTTTGCTGCGCTGCGGTGAGTTCAAACGGCAGCATGGCGAGCAGGCGGTCAGCCAGCGCATGGGTGTCTGCAATGGCGGGGGCCGTGGCGCGTTTGCGCCGGGCATAATGCTGGCGCATGGATAACTGTTGCGCCAGCAACTCGTCGTAAGCCAGGCGTTGCCAGGCCGGATGGCTGCGTTCTTCCAGGCTGGGGAGCGGGCTGTCTGGCGAGGGTTGGTGCAGCAAGTGTACGCTGCTGGCAAAGTCTGGCAGGGCTAGGGAGGCATATACCCAGGCGGGCAGGGTTTCGGTTAACAATGCAGGCTGCAATACTAGATTGACTGCTTTGCGCAGACTATTCTGGCTCAAACCTGCGGTGGTGGGGTAGACGGGCGTCAGTGTCTGATTGACGGGCGTTTCTTCGCTGACTTTGCGTTGGGTGGGGTGCACCATTTCATAGCCAAAAAAGCCGCCACGCACTTCACCAAATACGCGCAAGCGCTGGCCTGGTTGCATGAGGGTGATCTGGCTGGGATAAAAATGTAAAAAGCGCAAATGCAGGATGCCGGTGTCATCTTGCAGGCTGACATTGAGGGCTTTGCGCGGTTTGTAGCTGACCTCCTGATGCACCACCACACCTTCAACCTGCGTTTGTTCACCCAGACGCAAATCGCGGATGGCGGTGATGCGCGTTTCATCCAGATAACGCAAGGGCAAGTGCAGCAGTAAGGCTTCGGCCGAGGTAATCCCCAGTTTACCCAACTGGCTGCGCAGGGCAGGCGACAGACCTTTGATTTCGCTCAAGGGACGCATGCGGTCAAGTCAGGCTTACTGGATGCGCTGCTCCACCTGGTTGCCTTTGACGCGGTTGATACGCACGATCTGCTGGATCTTGCGCAGGTTGCGGATCAAGGTAGCCAGATGCACGCGGTTGTGGACCTGCAAGGTAAAGTTGACGTTGGAGTACTGGCTGCCGTCGCTGGTCTCCACACTCACATTGTCAATGTTGGCTTCTGCATTGGAAATGGTGGCCGCAATCTTGGCCAGCATGCCGCGCTCATCCACCACCGTGATGCGCAAGTTGACACTGAACAGTTTTTTCGGATCCGCATCCCATTCCACATCCAGCCATTTTTCCGGATCCAGCCGGAATTTACGGATGGCGGGGCAATCATGCGTGTGAATGACCAGGCCTTTATCTTTATTGATAAAGCCCAGAATCGGGTCGCCAGGAATCGGGCGGCAGCAGGGCGCAAACTGAACCGCCATCCCCTCGGAGCCGCGGATGGTAATCGTATCGAGTACCTTGCCGGTTTTATCTTCGGTTTCGGCTGGATGGGCCAGCAGCTGGTGCGCTACCATCAGGCTGTTACGTTTGCCGAGGCCGATATCGGTCAGAATGGCCTGGCGCGTTTTGCTGCCATAGTCATTCATGACTTTTTGCCATTGTTTGTCGCTAATGTCGCCAGGCTCGATATGCATGGCGCGTAACGCCACATTAAGCATACGCTCGCCCAGTTGTGCCGACTCTTCCACCTTGACCGTTTTCAGGTAATGGCGGATATGCGAGCGTGCCTTGCCGGTCACCACATAATTGAGCCAGGCCGGATTGGGTTTGGCCAGCGGGGCAGTAATGATTTCCACATGGTCGCCATTGCGCATTTCACTGCGTAGCGGTGCCAGCTCATTATTGATCTTGACCGCGACACAGCTATTGCCCACATCAGAGTGGACGGCATAGGCAAAATCCACCGCCGTCGAGCCACGTGGCAAGGCCATGATGTTGCCTTTGGGCGTAAACACATAGACCTCGTCCGGGAACAGGTCGACCTTGAAGTTCTCCAGAAATTCGTGGCTATCGTCGCTTTCGGTCTGGATTTCCACCAAGCGTTGCAGCCACTGGTGGGTTTGTTGTTGCAGCTTGGTCAGGTGGGCATCGGTGGTTTTATACAGCCAGTGCGCGGCCACCCCGGCATCGGCAATGTTGTGCATCTCCTGGCTGCGGATTTGTACCTCAATCGGCGTGCCAAACGGGCCAAACAGGGTGGTGTGCAACGATTGATAACCGTTGGCCTTGGGGATGGCAATATAGTCCTTGAAGCGGCCGGGAATAGGTTTGTAAAGCGCATGCAGCGCCCCTAACGCCAGATAGCAGGCGGCGTTGTCTTTGACGATGACGCGAAAACCGTAAATGTCGTTGATTTGCGACAATTTCATCGACTTTTCGCTCATCTTTTTGTAAATACTGAACAGATGCTTTTCGCGGCCCTGTACATCGTACTCAATGCCGTATTGCAATAGCTGGTTCTGGATGGCCTCCAGGATCTTGCTGATCACTTCTTTACGGTTACCGCGTGCCAGCCGGATGGCTTTGTCGATCACGTGGTAGCGGTTGGGGTATAAATACTTGAGGCTCAGGTCTTCCAGCTCATGGTAAATCGGGTTCAGGCCCAGCCGGTTGGCAATGGGCGCATAAATATCCAGCGTTTCACGGGCGATGCGCTTTTGCTTTTCTGGCCGCATGGCGTCCAGTGTTTGCATGTTATGCAGCCGGTCGGCCAGCTTGACCAGGATCACGCGGACATCCTGGCTCATGGCCAACAGCATTTTGCGGAAGTTTTCCGCTTGTGCCTGCATGGCAGTTTGCAACTCGACCTTATCCAGCTTGGTCAGGCCGTCTACCAGATCAGCCACCTGTTTGCCAAAGCGCTCGGCAATGGCGGCACTGTCGACTTCGGTATCCTCGACCACATCATGCAGCAATGCGGCCAGCAGGGTAGGCAGATCCAGGTGCAGTTTAGCCAGAATACAGGTCACCGCCACCGGGTGCGAGATATACGGTTCACCGGTTTTGCGGGTTTGTCCCGCATGCGCCTGGTCGGCATAGCGATACGCTTGCCAGACCAGTTGCACTTCTTCTTCGTTGAGATATTTGCGGATCAGCTGGGTAAGGGGGGAATCCTCACGGTCAGCGGGGAGCAAGTCCGCTTCGCTCAGCGGCGGTTTGGACTTGCGATGGGCATGGTCGCCTTGGGTGTGGGGCATGGCTGCTTAAGCGTGGCCCTTTTTCTCTAAGATCTCTACACCGATTTTACCGGCAGCAATTTCACGCAAGGCAATCACGGTCGGTTTGTCTTTTTGTGAATAACCACTGACGAGTGGATCGGAACCATTGGCCAATTGTCTGGCGCGATAAGCCGCGACCAGCGTCAGTTGAAAACGGTTAGGGATGTTGTCCAAGCAATCATCGACAGTAATACGTGCCATAAAAACCTCTATCTGTGTGAACCTGAAGTGCGGCGTGCGCCGGCTTAGGTAAGGGATTGAATCAATGACGCGTGGCAGGCTACCTGGCGGTTTAACTGCAAGCGCTGGGCGCGAACAATCGCCATCAGATCCTGCAAGGCCACGTCAAAATTATCATTAATTGTAACATAATCAAACTCATGCACGTGACGCATCTCCTCACGCGCGGCGGACAGCCGTTGTGCAATCACGGCTTCACTGTCCTGGCCGCGGCTGTTGAGGCGGTGCGCCAGCGCTTCGATGGAAGGCGGCAGAATAAAAATAGAGGTCGCGTCAGGGAATAAGGTTCTGATCTGCTGTGCGCCTTGCCAGTCGATTTCGAGGATCACATCGCGGCCGGCAGCCAGGGCGCCCTCGACTTCGCTTTGCGCGGTGCCATAGCGGGCGCTGTGCACATGCGCGCTTTCCAGAAAACCGCCGGCGTCTAGAATCTCCAGAAACGCGGGCTCTGAAACAAAATGATAGTGGATGCCGTCTTCTTCACCCGGACGCGGTGCACGCGTGGTGTGCGAAACAGACAGTTTCAGGATCGGGTCTTGCGCCAGCATGGCGCGCACCAGGCTGGTTTTACCGGCGCCAGAGGCGGCAGAGATAATAAATAAATGGCCGTGACTCATCATGCACACCACTCAGGGTCAGGCAAGGAAGAGAACACGGCTTTCAGGCCCTCGCTCCAGCCTTTACGGATGCTGGCATAACAAGGGTCATCTTCTGTCAGGCGTTGCCGTTTGCCGGCGCTTAAAGTATCAGTTCGGTATATCATCAAATCAATCGGTAAGGCCACAGAAATATTGCTGCGGATGGTGGAGTCAAAAGAAATCAGCACGCATTTTACCGCATCTGCGACATTGGTTTGATGTTTGATCACACGATCAATGATCGGCTTGCCGTATTTGGTTTCGCCGATTTGCAGGTAAGGCGTATCCGGGGTCGCTTCGATAAAATTACCGGCGGCATACACATTAAACAGCCGTGGCTTTTCGCCCTTGATTTGCCCTGCGACCAGCACGCTGGCACTAAAGTCTATGCCGTGCTCCTTGAGTGCTTTGCCGTCACGCTGATGCACGCTGCGCATGGCTGCACCTACCACGCTGGCGGCTTCAAACATCGAGTGCACATTGTGCAGGTTGGCATGGCCTTCTGCCGACTTGAGTTGTTCGCGGCACAGGTTGACCACGGATTGCGTGATCGCCAGATTGCCTGCGGTCAGCAGCACAATCATACGTTCGCCCGGCACTTCAAACACATGCATCTTGGGTGCAATCGCCACCTGGTCCACCCCGGCATTGGTGCGCGTGTCTGAGGCCAATACCAGACCTTGTTCAAGCAGGATTCCTACACAGTAAGTCATCTCGAGTCAGTCATTTATCAAGTTAACAAATATCATAGCATGCGAGTACTTGCTATTGCTGGGCGGCTTGTGCCTGCTCACGTAATTGCTGTAAGTGTGCCTGCCGTTGCGCTTCGCTCAGCGCTGTCTGGCGGTTGACGCTCACCATGCTGGCCATGCCTTCCTGGCCGCCACCCATACGTGAGCCAGTCACCGGACTGGCACTGCGGTAGTCGAGACCGACCGCCAGTTTGACATGGGTTTCATCCACCGGAATACCATTGGAGACATCCAGCCCCAGCCATGTCTCTTGTTGCCAGACTTCTACCCAGGCATGGGTTTGCATCAGGCTGCCATCCTCGGTAAACAGGTAACCACTCACATAACGGGCGGGCCAGCCCAGGCTGCGGCAGCAGGCGATAAAAGCATGCGCATGGTCCTGGCAGACGCCCTTGCCCAGCTCAAAGGCGAGTGCGGCGGGGGTGTTCACCTCGGTGGCGCCCTTGCTGTATTGCATGCGGTCGCGCAAGGCCTGCATCAGCGCTTGCGCGGGCGCATGGGCAAAGTCTTTGGCAAAGGCCATGATGGCATCATCGGGCTGGGTGAGTGGCGTGTCTCGCAAAAAAACAGTCACTGGCAAGCTTGCCGTGGCTGCGCTGGTCGCGGCACCTGTGTCGACCTCACCGCTCACCGTGATCAATAAAGCCTGGTGCGGCTGGTCGACGACCAGTGTGTGCGCCAGGTTGCCAAACGCATCTGCAAACGGGGTCAGCTGCCCGGCTACCTTGATCTCCCAATGTCTGACTTGCTGGCGCGGGTCGGTGCGGGGTGTCAGGCGCAGTTGCTGTATGGTGTATGGCACCATTTCGCTGTACACATATTGGGTTTGATGTTCGATGATTAACCGCATGTCGCTTCCCAAATAAAAAAGCGCAGTGCTGTCTTAGAGCAATCTGCGCATGAGGGGTTCATGGCAATCGTGTGTCAGGCGTCAGGCCGTGGCGCTTAAAAAATTACGTTGTATTTCCTCGCCCAGTTTGCGGTTGGCCAGAATAAATTCATCCAGAAAATGGTGTACGCCATCTTTTAAAATATCCAGCATGCGGCCGTAATGCAGTCTGGCATGCATCTGGCCAGCCAGCCGCTCGGCTTCGGTGTGTCGGCTGCCGGCGACCTGGCGCAAAATCGGCATGATCTCGGCGTAACAGGCATGCAGAGACCGCGGCATGTCTTCACGCAGAATCAATAATTCAGACACCTTGGTCGGTTCAATGGCATCGCGGTAGACTTTTTGGTAAGCCTGAAATGCCGAGACCGAGCGCAACACCGCACTCCATTCGTAGTAATCCACCGCGCCGTCATTGGCTTCTTGCATGGGCATCAGGTACTCATACTTCACATCCAGCAGGCGGGCAGTATTGTCTGCGCGTTCCATAAAGGTGCCCAGGCGCACAAAGCTAAAGGCCTCGTCACGCAACATGGTGCCAAAACAGACGCCACGGAACAGGTGCGAACGGCTTTTTACCCATTCGCAAAATTCGCTCAAGCCGGATTGGGTCAGGTCCTGTTTGATATATTGCCCAAACTCAATCCACAGTGTGTTCATGTTTTCCCAGGTCTCGGTGGTCATGGCCACACGCACGGCACGGGCGTTTTCACGCGCACTACGCAATGAGCTGTAAATGCTGGACGGGTTCTGGCTATCCATGACCAGATGTTTGATGACGTTGGCGGCCGACAGTTCTTTGTAATTGCTGTCATAAATGTCGCGGATCCCGGCAATTTCAAGCACGGCATCCCAGAGTTCTGCTTCGTTGCTGCTGTCTGAAGGCAACAGGGACATGTTATAAGTCACGTCCAGCACACGGGCCACGTTTTCAGCACGCTCGATATAACGTGCCATCCAATATAAATGATCTGCGGTACGGCTTAACATATGACGGCCTCTTGCGTTGCTTGTTGGGCAGCCATTTGCGACTGCACGGTTTCTGCACTGATATCGTCCCGCTCCAGCACCCAGGTATCCTTGGTGCCGCCCCCTTGCGAGGAGTTCACCACCAGTGACCCTTCTTTGAGCGCTACGCGCGACAGGCCACCCGGCACCACGCTGACCGTTTTGCCAGACAGCACAAATGGCCGTAAATCCACATGACGCGGTGCAATGCCCTGGTCGACCAGCGTCGGGCAGGTTGACAGCGCCAGCGTCGGCTGCGCGATGTAGTTAGCGGGTTTGGAGACGATGCGTAAACGGAATTCTTCAATTTCCTGTTTGCTGGCTGTGGGGCCTACCAGCATGCCGTAGCCGCCAGAGCCCTGCACTTCCTTGACGACCAGCTCGGGCAGATGATCCAGCACATAGGCCAGATCATCTTCCTTGCTGAGTTGATACGTAGGCACGTTCTGCAAGATGGGGGATTCACCCAAGTAGAACTTGATCATCTCCGGCACGTAAATATACGTCGCCTTGTCATCGGCCACGCCGGTGCCTACAGCGTTGGCCAATGTGACGCCACCATTGCGGTAAACGGAGAGCAGACCTGGCACGCCCAACAGGGAATCGGGCTTGAACACCAGAGGGTCGAGGAAGTCGTCGTCAATGCGGCGGTAGATCACGTCCACCCTTTGCGGGCCTTGCGTGGTGCGCATATAGACGGCGTTATTACGGACAAACAAATCCTGGCCTTCCACCAGTTCTATGCCCATTTGCTGGGCGAGGAAGGCATGTTCAAAGTAAGCGCTGTTGTAAGCGCCAGGTGAGAGCAATACCACGGTCGGGTCAGTGACGCCGGTCTGGGCGACCGAGCGCAGGTTGTTCAGCAGTACACTGGGGTAATGCTCCACCGGGGCAATCGGGTATTTTTTAAACAAATCCGGGAACAGCCGCATCATCATCTTGCGGTCTTCGAGCATATAAGACACGCCGGAAGGGGTACGCAGGTTGTCCTCCAGCACGTAAAACTGCGACTCGCTGGTGCGGACCAGGTCTATCCCTGCCACATGCGCATACACCTGGTTAGGCACAGTCACACCCACCATTTCCGGGCGGTATTGCGAATTGGTCAGGATGCTGTGCGGGACAATGCCGGCCTTGATGATTTCCTGATCATGATAAATATCATGCAGAAACATATTGAGGGCGCGTACGCGCTGGACGGCACCTTTGGACAAATGCGCCCATTCACTGGCCGAAATCATGCGTGGAATCACATCAAATGGAATCAGGCGCTCGGCACCATCTTCTTCACCATACACATTAAACGTGATGCCGACGCGGCGGAACAGGACTTCTGCTTCTGCGCGTTTGGCCGCCAGTTGCTGGGTAGGCACATTCGCCAACCAGCGGTTATAGGCCTGGTAAATCGCCCTTACATTGCCCCCATAGCCCTGCATTTCATCAAAAAACTGTTTGGCCGTTTGCGTCATCGTGCTGGACCTTTGCCTTACTTGTAAAATTCATTTAAACAAGAGCAAGCCGTGTGCCAGCCTGTAAAACCCATTTAAATCATGAGTTTATGTTTTATATGAGCGGGTTTCAGAAAGAAAGCGCACCTAAATGGTGCACTCTCGAATCACGGTTTTGGTGCAAACCGTGTGTTAAATAGGGCTTATTCAATATTCTGAATCTGTTCACGCATCTGTTCGATCAATACTTTCAGTTGCATGGACACTTGTGTCGTTTCAATTGCCACCGATTTGGAGCCCAGTGTGTTGGCTTCCCGGTTCATTTCCTGCATCAAAAAGTCCAGCTTTTTGCCCATGGTGCCGCCAGCCGTGAGGATGCGGTCCATTTCAACAATGTGGGCATTGAGCCGCGCCAGCTCTTCATCGACATCAATCCGTTGGGCATAGAGCACGATTTCCTGACGTACGCGGTCATCCTCTGCCTGCATGGCTTCACGCAGTTTGGTGGTCAGTTTATCCTGATATTGGCTGATCAGGGCAGGTAACAGCGGTTTGACGATGCTGATCTGCTCACGGACGCCTTGCAGACGGTCGAGCAGCACTTGCTTGAGTTTTTCACCTTCGCGCTGGCGGGCGGCAATCAGTTCATCAATGGCCTGCGACAAGCCATTGAGCAGGCTCTGCGCCATGGCCTCGGTATCGATGCTCTCCGTTTGGCAAACACCGGGCAGCTTGAGCACTTCAACCAGATTGACGGGTTGCGCCTGCGGAAAATGTTGCTGTAACGCGGCCAGGGTTTGCGAGATCTGCCCGACCATCTCAGGGTTGAGCGTCAGGTTAGCCACCGCGGCATCGCTTTTGAGATTGATGCGGCATTCCACCTTGCCACGTCCCAGGCGGGACTGCAGCAATTCACGTACTTGCGCCTCAAACTGGCGCAAGTTGTCATCGATTTTGACATTGAGCTCGAGATAACGGTGGTTGACTGCTCGCAGCTCAATCAGCAGCAGCCCGCCAGTAAAGCGGCTTTCGGTGGCCGCAAAGCCGGTCATGCTCAACATCGGTTGGCTAGCGGGGGAATTTTTTATCGTCATCATCTGGCTCCTGGCAAACTCACTGATTGTATCAAATGCGGTATCGTTATGCGAAAATGGTACAAACAAGGCGGCGCGCAGAAGAAATCACAGCCTCTGCTGATGCCATGCCCTTAATAAAAGCCATGATTGTGACGTTAAAGCGCTAGTGAAGCTCGCTCATAAATACGATTTTGCCTTGCCGGTAGGCACTGTGCTGCATGACTACACCATTACCAAGGTGCTGAGTCTGGGCGGGTTCAGCTTCGTCTATCTGGCGCAAGATGCGCAGAAAACCACGGTTGCTATCAAGGAATACATGCCGGTGACCTTGGCCGAGCGCGAGGGAGATACGCATATCCGCTCTAATGGCAAAAATGAAGCCGCCTACAAACATGGCATGAAGTGCTTTTTTGAAGAAGGTCTGGCGCTGGCCAATATCGAGCACAAAAACATCGTGCGCGTGAAAAACTTCTTCCGCGCCAACAGCACCGTCTATATGGTCATGAAATATGAGCGTGGCAAATCGCTGCAAGACTACATCATGGCGTTAGCGCAGCCTGTGCCCGAGAATTTTCTGATCCGCATGTTCGTTGAGTTGCTCAATGGATTGCGTGAGGTGCACTCACGCAAATTGCTGCACCTTGATATCAAACCGGCCAATATCTATATCCGCCTGGATGGCTCGCCAGTGCTGCTGGACTTCGGTTCGGCGCGCCAGGCTTTGTCCGAGGTGACGCTGGCGCCCACTTACACGCCGGGCTATGCCCCGCCTGAGCAATATATAGACCGCAAACACCTGGGCCCCTGGAGTGATATTTACAGCATAGGCGCCAGTATGTATGCCTGTTTGCACCGGGCCTCGCCGATCGCGGCCAACCAGCGCCTCAAGCACGATACGCTGGTGCCGGCCGTGGAGTTGGGGCAACAGATATACTCTGAAAAACTGCTGGCGATTATTGATGAGTGCATGCAACTGGATTACATGCTCAGACCGCAAAGTGTGTTTTCATTGCAGAAAAAAATGATCGGCATCCATGTGGCTGAAGATCCGCGTGGCTCGCTGGTGGATAAAATTATTAAAGTGTTGACCAAGCCACTATGAAATTCATCCTATGAAATTCACCATTGCACAAGGCAGTCGCCAGGGGCCGCGACCCTATAATCAGGACCGGCTGGCCTACTCTTACCATCGGCATGCCATTTTCATGGTGTTGGCAGACGGCATGGGCGGGCACCAGCATGGCGATGTGGCGGCCGAAATCGCGGTCAAAACCATGATCGATGCCTTTCAGCGCGAATCAAAGCCTATGATTGCGCAACCCGCGCAATTTTTGCGCGAGCAGATTGCACAGGTGCATGAGGTGATCGAAAACGTCCGCCTGCAAAAGCGTTTGCAAGAGTCGCCGCGTACCACCATCGTCGTGGCTTTGATTCAACACAACAAACTGTTTTGCGCCCATGTCGGCGATTCCCGCGCCTACCTCTACCGTAACGGCCTGGTCGAGTTTCAAACAGAAGATCATTCTGTGGTGCAATCCTTGTTGCGCGAGGGTAAAATCCGCGCTGACGAGGTCAACCATCACCCGCACCGCAATAAAATTTATAATTGCGTCGGCGGGGATCGTGAACCGCAGGTCGAACTGACTGCGCCGATTCCGTTGCGGGAGGGCGATGTGGTGTTGCTGTGCTCGGATGGCGTCTGGAACGTGGTGTCCGAGATCAGTATGGCGCAACACATGCTGGCGGCGGATATCCATGATGGTGTCACTCGTTTGCTCGACGATGCTGATGCCGCCAGTATTACCGTTGGTGATAACATGAGCGCCATTGCGCTGCAGTGGGGCGAACGCATCGTCACCCCGCTGACGATTTCAACGCTGGATTTACCGCTAGACGTCACCACCACCATGATGAATGAAAGCCCGGTCACGCCCAGTCCGTATGCGTTAGACCTGACTGACGAAGAAATCGAAAAGGCGATTGCCGAGATTCAGGAAGCGCTGGGCAGAACCCGGCAATTGATTAAATAAGAGAAAGTAACCATGACCAGACCCAGCCAGCGCGCCAACGACCAGTTGCGTGCCATCGAAATCATTCGCCATTACACCAAGCATGCAGAAGGCTCAGTACTGGTTAAATTTGGCGATACCCAGGTGATTTGTACTGCCAGCGTAGAAGAAAAAGTCCCAGGCTTTTTAAAAGGTAAAGGCCAGGGTTGGGTGACGGCAGAATACGGCATGCTGCCACGGTCTACCGGTTCCCGCATGGACCGTGAGGCGGCGCGAGGCAAGCAAACTGGCCGCACGCAAGAGATTCAGCGCCTGATCGGCCGCAGTCTGCGCGCCATCATCGACCTCGAAAAACTCGGTGAACGCACCATTCACTTTGACTGTGACGTGATTCAGGCCGATGGCGGTACCCGCACCGCCAGTATCACCGGCGCCTATGTCGCCATGGTCGATGCGGTGTCTACCTTGCTGCAAAAAGGCCTCTTGACCGAAACACCGATCAAAGACTCTGTGGCCGCCATTTCCGTCGGCGTTTACCAAGGCACACCCGTGCTGGATTTGGACTATATCGAAGACTCTGACTGCGATACAGACATGAACGTGGTCATGACCGGCAACGGTGGCTTTGTCGAGATTCAGGGCACCGCCGAAGGCGAGCCCTTTGCCCGCGAAACCATGAACCAGATGCTGGACCTTGCCGCCAAGGGCATCAGCGAAATTGCCGTGATTCAGCAAACCGCACTGGCCGCTTAATATGGCCTTGCCGTTTGAAAAACTGGTGATTGCCTCTGGCAACAAAGGCAAACTCCGTGAAATCACCCATTTGCTGGCACCCTTGAATATCGAGGTGCTGCCACAATCCGAGTTTAATGTGCCAGAGTGCCCCGAGCCGTATGGCACCTTTATTGAAAACGCCCTCGCCAAGGCGCGCCATGCCAGCCAACACACTGGCTTGCCCGCGCTGGCCGATGATTCCGGCCTGTGTGTCGAGGCCTTGCAAGGCGCACCAGGCGTGATTTCTGCACGCTTTGCCGGGCCACAGCCAGCGAAAAGCCTGCTCACACAAGACGAGCGCAATAACGATAAATTGCTCACAGCCATGGAACGCATCGCCGACCGCCGTGCCTATTTTTACAGCGTGGTTGTGCTGGTGCGCCATCCGCAAGATCCGCAACCGATCATTGCCGATGGCCTATGGCGCGGTGAAATCCTGCGTGAGTTCCGCGGTACCGAAGGCTTTGGCTACGACCCACTGTTTCTTGATACGCAGACTGGCAAAACCGTGGCAGAATTACCGCTTGAGATCAAAAGTCAGTTGAGTCACCGCGGTCAAGCGATGGCCAAACTGCTGCAACAACTGAAAACACTCAGTCATTAAACAAACAAGATGAGTAAACAAGACCATGAGTAATGAATGGCCAAAATGGGTACGCGATGACGGTTCGGTGGTGTCCTGCACCGAAAAGGTCAAAGTCATGGCCGAAAATTTTGACGAGCTGAAACAAATTGCCCAAGACGCGCTGGAAGACGGCTTGCTGATGGAGGTCAGCGAAGCGCAGATGCGTAAAGCGTTGCACGAGCTTGTTGACGCCTTAGTTAATCCTTATAACAAGATTTAGGCCTGCCAAATGGCAAGCCTCTCACCACAACAAATCCTCCAAGACGTTTTCGGGTACAACCAGTTTCGTCACCAGCAACAAGCCATCGTAGAACATGTCATCAGCGGGCAGGATGCGCTGGTGCTCATGCCCACCGGTGGTGGCAAATCGCTTTGTTATCAAATTCCAGCCTTGGCGCGTGATGGCCTGGCCATTGTTGTCTCGCCCTTAATTGCGCTGATGCAAGACCAGGTCGAAGCCCTGCAACAACTTGGGGTCAACGCAGCATTTCTGAATTCGAGTTTAAGCGCAGAAGATAATGCCCGCATCACCCGCCAGGTGGTCAGCGGTGAAATCAAATTACTCTACGTCGCCCCCGAGCGCCTGATGGTCAGCAGCTTTTTGAGCCTGCTCGATGAAGTGCAGCAGCACACCGGCCTCGCCCTGTTTGCGATTGATGAAGCGCATTGCGTCTCGCAATGGGGGCATGATTTCCGGCCCGAATATCGCCAGCTCACCGTACTGCACAACCGCTTCCCAGAGGTGCCCCGTATCGCGCTCACCGCAACTGCCGATTCACCGACCCGTGCCGAGATCATCAGCCAGCTCAACCTCGAAAACGCCCGCCAGTTCGTTTCCAGTTTCGACCGCCCGAATATCCACTACCACGTCGGCATTAAAAACAATGCCCGCCAGCAATTGCAGGCCTTTTTAGAGCGAGAACACCCCAACGACGCTGGCATTATCTACTGCCTGTCGCGCAGAAAAGTCGAAGAAACCGCCGCCTGGCTGGTTGAAAAAGGCTGGTCTGCCTTGCCTTACCACGCCGGGTTGCCTGCGCAATTGCGTGAGCTGCATCAGCGACGTTTTTTGCGTGAAGAAGGCATCATCATGGTAGCAACCATCGCGTTCGGCATGGGCATTGATAAACCCAACGTCCGCTTTGTCGCGCATTTAGATTTGCCCAAAAGCATGGAAGGCTATTACCAGGAAACCGGCCGCGCTGGGCGCGATGGCCTGCAAGCCAATGCCTGGATGGTCTACGGCATGGGCGATGTCGTCTCCATGCGGCAAATGCTCGATAGCGGCGAAGCCTCAGAAGAACGCAAACGGCTGGAGCGCTTAAAACTGGATGCCTTGCTAGGCTACTGCGAATCCACCGCCTGCCGTCACCAAAGTATTCTGCGTTATTTTGGCGAGAGCCACCCAGGTGCCTGCGGCCAATGCGATAACTGCCTGCACCCGGTCGAAACCTGGCAAGCCACCCAGGTCGCGCAAATGGCGCTTTCCTGCGTCTACCGCACAGGGCAAAGATTCGGCGTCGGCCATCTAATTGATGTGCTGATAGGCAAAGTCACGCCACAAGTCGAGCGCTTTGGTCACGAGAAAGTCAGCACCTTTGGCATCGGTAAAACCCTCAATCAAAACCAGTGGAGCGGTGTTTATCGCCAGCTGATTGCGGCCGGGTTACTGGAAGCAGACATGGCTGCCTATGGCGGCTTGAAACTCACTGAAGCTGCAAGGCCAGTATTAAAAGGCGAGCAAGAAGTCTGGCTACGCCGCGATGCAGAACCAGAAAAACGGATGAGCAAAGCCGAACGCAGCGCCCGCGCCAAAGAAGCCTTTGAAGGTGCGAATGATGATCCGCTCTGGCAAGCGCTTAAAGCTAAAAGGTTAGAATTGGCAAGGGAACAGGGTGTACCACCATATGTGATTTTTCACGATAGTACCTTGCTCGAAATTCATAATCGCAAACCGCAGACATTGACTGAGATGGGGCAGATTAGCGGGATAGGGCAGGCGAAATTGCAGAAATATGGGGATGCATTTTTGCAGGTGCTTGAAGAAATGGCTTAAATCTAAAAAAAGCATGCGCGTTAAAACTTCCATTGCACAAGCCGTAAAAATCAACAGTACTTTTAGCCCATCATTTTGTTAACATATTTTAATAATTTAATTTAAGATATGAACACAAATATTCCATTGACGGAATATTGTAAGGGGGCTAAGATGGCATGGTTGGTTGAATATACTGATGAATTCGAAGCTTGGTGGCATTCTCTGAATGAAGATGAGCAAGTATCTATTGCCGCTTCTGTTGGGTTGCTGGAATCGTTGGGCACCCAGTTACCTTTTCCACATTCATCAGCAATTAACCAGTCACGGCATGGCCACATGCGTGAATTGAGAACACAGCACGATGGCCGTCCATTTAGGACGTTATATGCATTTGATCCTCGCAGAGCAGTTATTTTGCTGATTGGTGGCGACAAAACGGGTGATGATCGATGGTATGAGAAATACATTCCTGTTGCTGATCGACTCTATGATGAACATATCAAGGCATTGATAAAGGAAGGATTGATAGATGGCAAAAAACTTTAGTACGCTTAAGACAGCACTCTCACCAGAAGCGCAAACCAAGGTCGCTCAAAAAACACAACAAATGTTGCAAGAAATGCCTTTGCACGAGTTGCGTCAGGCGCGCGGCCTGTCTCAAAAAATGATGGCAGAAGCGCTGCATATTCAGCAACCTGCTGTGGCAAAAATCGAAAAACGCACCGACATGTATTTATCTACCCTGCGTAGCCATATTCAGGCCATGGGTGGGGAGTTGGAGATCGTGGCAAGGTTTCCAGAAGGTTCGGTCAAGATTCAGAATTTTTCTGATTTATAAAAACCAGATGGCTTCCTAAAATTGTCCATTCATACAAGGAAAATTATATCAAGTTATGGATATACAAGAATACTTTGACAATTTAAATGTAGGTTCACAAAATATTTTTCACGAAACGATTAAGCGTAAACAATCTCTTGGAGAATTACATCATTTATCCTCGTGCCTATATGAGTTTTCAGAATGTGTAATAGATCCTCAAGAGCGTTCAATTCTTAAAATTGTGTGTGCACAATTAGAGTCAGCAACTTTTAATGTGACACTAGGTTTATACAGACAAGGTTTTACATCTCTGAGGCTGGCATTAGAGCTTGGGTTAGCTACTTTTCATTTTTCTGTTAATAAATTAGAACTTCAAGAGTGGCTCGATGGGAAATTGGATATTAAATGGTCAGTTCTTGTTGATGAGAATAATGGAGTTTTATCTAAAAGATTTTGTAGTGCCTTCTTTAAAGATTTAACTGGTCAAGTTGATGGCTATAGATCTAAGGCAATAAAAGTTTATAGACAACTTTCGGAATATGTTCATGGCAACAATGAAACATGGGAAAAAACCGAAATAAAGTTTAGTTTTAATGAAAGCTTATTGGACAATTATTTTAATTATTACAAGGTAGCTGCTGAAGTGATATTGTTTGTAGCAGTTTGTAGATATGCAAAATTATTTGATGCATCCACAAGAGAGTCTTTGCAATTCGTATCTGAAGAATTTAATCACATTACTGAAATAACAACATTATTTGGACACAGGTGGAAATGAGCGAGTTTTTCTTAAGAACGGAAAGTATAAGACAGTCTGAAATTTTGAATCTGTCCGTTGTTAATAGTGCTGATCGAGCTATTCTGGATGCTTTAAAGTCAAACGAACCTTGTTTGATAGAAGGCTCTCGAGGAACAGGCAAATCATTCTTAATGCGCGTTGCTGAGTTAGAGCTTGAAGAGAATGAGTCTTGTGTAACTGTATTTGTTGCTTTTAACGTAAGCTCGCTAATTAGTACTGATGACAATCTTCAGTTCTATCACTGGATGATGGCGAAAACTTTAAAAGCATTGGTAAATAAGTTACGCAAAAAGGGGATTCTTGTATCAAATTTAACTGCAAGTTTGTTAAGTAATGACTCGAAGGGTGAAGACGAGCAAGTCGAAGAAAGTCTCACTCAAATAGTCAAGGAATACGAGGAGTCCTATAAAGGTAAGGTAAAGGTTGATCTATCAGATTTACCAGATATTGAAGATGTTAAAGAAGCAATACAGTTAATTTGTGAAGAAAATGAACTTGAAAGGGTAATATTTTTCTTTGATGAAGCGGCACATGTCTTTCGCCCCGAACAGCAGCGGCAATTCTTCAATTTATTCAAAGACTTAAGGTCTCCATATGTGACTTGTAACGCAGCAATTTACCCTGGAGTAACTCACTTTGGTGATTCTTTTGAGCCAATTCATGATTGTATTTATAAAAAACTGGACAGAAATATTTCTGATCCAGATTACCTCCAATACTTTAAGGATATTGTCCTAAAACAATCTGATGAGAGTTTGGCTGCAGAAATAGACAGAAATAGAGATTTATTTAATACACTTGCTCTCTCCTCCGGAGGAAATCCTCGAATGCTTTTAAGGACGATCCAAGAGTTGCAGAAAATTAATATCACAAACGTAAATAGTGAACTCAAGTCATTCTATCGTAATCAAATTTGGGCGGAGCATACGGACCTTGGCGAGAAATATAAAGGTCATCGTGGAGTTGTAGATTGGGGCAGAGATTTTCTTGAAAATACTGTAATCCCTCGTGTCGAAGATTACAACAAAGCTAGAAAAGATAAAGGAATCAGCGAGTCTACGATTTACTTTTGGATTCATAAGGATGCTCCAGAAGCTGTTAAAGAATCATTGCGATTACTTACGTATACAGGAATCATTCGTAAAATTGATAATGCGGTCAGAGCTACAAGGGCTGAATTAGGAGCAAGGTTTGAAATAAAGTATGGGTGCATTCTTTCCCTTGAAAGCAACCCACATGGGGAATCTCAGGAATTTTATAAAAGTTTATCCATAAAAAAATTTCCTGAGTTTGGTAAGAACCATAGTGCATATACAGGTTGTGAGAGATTACTCAAAAATGATGACGAAGAGCAATATGAAGAGTCATTAATGTCTTTACTTAAAAAATCAATTGATGTTTTAGTCGGTTTAACCAAATGGCAGAAAAAAACATTAAAAGATGCAGGTATAAATACTATTGAACAATTACACAATAATACGGAAGAAAGTTTAATGGTGAATATTTATGGTGTTGGTCCTGCTAGGGCCAGAGTTATGAAAAATGCTGCTACTGCAGAGTTATTGGAATATATATCAGGATAAAATTTTCAAGAAATACATAGTCTGTCATTACAAGGACGATAATGGTTTGATGTTTGAATAAATTAAACCTATGCAAAAAATTACTGGGTGGTTTTGCGTTGACTAATGAGTAACAGTTTTAGCGTGGGCCAAACATTCTCTAATATCTTTGGTTGTGCACTCACATTAGGATGCAGTCCATCTTCAATCACCAAATCACTGTGGCCACTCACACCATCCAGAAAAAATGGCACGAATGGTGTTTTGTGGGTTTGTGATAAATCCAGATAAACTTGCTTAAAGCCGTTTGTGTATTTGGGGCCATAGTTCGGCGGGATCAACATGCCCAACAACACGACCCGTGCATTTGCTTGCTTGCTGGCCTGTATCATTTTTTCCAAGTTGTTTTTCATAGCATCGAGCGGTAAGCCACGCAGGCCATCGTTGGCGCCTAGTTCTATTAACACAATACTGGGTTTAAACTGCTGAATTGCGGCAGGCAAACGGCTGAGGCCGCCCGCGGTTGTTTCGCCACTGACGCTGGCGTTGGCAACTTCGTAGGGTAATTGCTTGTCTTTTATTCTTTGCGCCAATAAATTCACCCAACCTTTTTCTTTGGGGATGCCATAGGCGGCGGATAAACTGTCTCCAAACACCAGAATCACCGGTTTAGATGTTGTTTCAGCCAGGGCGGCATCGGCAAAAAATGGAAAAACTAGAGTAGTGCAAACGCTTAATATCTTGAGAAATCGGAACATCATTAATGCAAAGTCCTTATGCCGTTGAAGCGGTATCGTTAAGTAAATCGGTTGTTAGCAATGATACAACACTCCCTATTTTGACTGGTTTGAATCTGGCCGTGCCGCAGGGTGAGCGGCTGGCGATTATTGGCAGCTCTGGGTCGGGTAAATCGACATTGCTGGGCTTATTGGCTGGATTGGACACGGCAAGCAGCGGAAAAGTCCTGATTGCGGGTGAAGATATCGGCGTGATGGATGAAGATGGCCGTGCGGCGATGCGTGCCAGATACATGGGATTTGTCTTTCAATCATTCCAATTGCTGGGTTCACTGACCGCGTTGGAAAATGTGATGCTGCCATTGCAGCTGGCGGGACAGCGGGATGCGCAGGCGATTGCCATCGCTGCTCTCGACAGTGTAGGTCTGGCAGCACGGGCCACGCATTACCCAAAACAATTGTCGGGTGGCGAGCAGCAGCGGGTGGCGATCGCCAGGGCGTTTGCAGCCAAGCCTTCGATTTTATTCGCCGATGAGCCAACCGGTAACCTGGATGTGGCGACCGGCGAGGCGATTATCAAATTGCTGTTTGATTTAAACGCCAAGAGCGGCACCACGCTGGTGCTGGTCACGCATGATATGAATCTGGCAAGGCGTTGCCAGCGTGTGTTGAATTTGCAGGGTGGCGTGCTCAGCGAGATCACGATAGCCGACACGCAGGCAGGGGCGCATTAATGCTGGCCTTCTCCATCGCCTGGCGTCAGTGCCGCAGCCTGTGGTCTTCGGGTGAAATCCGCGTATTGCTGTTTGCGCTAATCCTGGCGGTGACGGCAACCACCTCAGTCAGCTTTTTCACGGACCGTATCAAAGCCAGCATGCAAACCCAGGGCAATGTGCTGCTTGGGGCGGATCTGGTGGTGAATTCAGACCATGTTCTCCCGGAAAAATATCTTGCCGAGGCACAGCGGCGCCAATACCAGACCACGCAGGCGCTGGAGTTTTCCAGCATGGTGTTGAAAGACGACAGTAGTGAGCTGGCCGAGATCAAGGCGGTGGAAGCGGGGTTTCCGCTACGGGGACAGTTGAGCATTAGCAGGCAGTCAGTGACTGCGCCGAAAGAATCTCTTTCAACAGAGATCCCTGCTCGCGGAGCAGTGTGGATTGAGCCACGGCTGGCGCAAAAACTTGCACTGAAAATAGGGGACAAGATCAGCGTCGGTGACAGCCAGTTTACGGTCGCGGCCTTTGTATTGCAGGAACCGTCGCGGGGCGGAGATATGTTCAGCATTGCGCCGCGCCTGTTTATGAATAGCGCCGATGTGCCTGCGACGGGCCTAGTCCAGTTTGGTAGCCGGGTGAAATACCAGTTGCTGGTGGCTGCCAATACCGATGGCGCAGCGGTAAATCAGGCTATGGAAGACTACGCCGAATGGCTGAAACCGCAATTAGCCCGCGGTGAGCGGGTAGACGATATCCGCAGCGCGCGCCCGGAAATGCGCAGTGCGCTCAACAAAGCGCAACAATTCCTCGGCATTGCCTCCATGGTCGGCGTGATTCTGGCGATGGTGGCCATGTTGCTGGCGAGTATCCCCTATGTGCAAAAGAGCCTGGATGCGTATGCCTTGATGCGTTGTTTTGGCGCGACCAAAAAGCTGATTACACAGATTCTGCTTTACCAGACTTTGCTGTTGGCATTGGTGGGTAGCGTGATCGGGTGTGTGCTGGGCTTTGCCGCGCAATATGGCTTGGCGATCCTTGCTGGCCGCCTGTTTCTCGAAACGTTGCCAGCCCCGGGCTGGATGCCAGTCTTGTTGGGTTTCGCCACTGGCTTTGCTACTTTGCTGACAGTGGTGTGGCCGCAATTGCAGCGTTTACGGGCGGTGCCTGCACTGCGTATTTTGCGTCAGGATTTAGAAGGCAATTTGCGCAGCCATGGTCTGATGTTTTTACCCGCATTGCTGGTATTGGCCGGGCTGGTGTTCTGGCATGCGGGGGATATCAAGCTGGCCGGGATTGTATTGGCTGCGCTATTTGGATTGGTCGTGGTGGCTGGTTTGCTGGCTTATGCGGGCATGCGTTTCGTGCAGACGTTCAGTGTGCGAGATTTCGGTGTGATCAAGCTCGGGTTCATGGGCTTAAGACGGCGACCGATGTTGACCATCGCCCAGGTGGTTGGCTTAAGCATGGGCCTGATGGCGATCTTGCTGCTGGCATTTGTGCGTAATGACCTGCTGAAAAACTGGCAGACCTCGTTACCCGCAGATGCGCCTAACCGTTTTGTCATCAATATCCAGGCCGACCAGATTCCCGGCATCAATGCGCTATTAAGTGCGCATGCTATTCAGCATGCGGATATTTTTCCCATGGTGCGCGCAAGGCTGATCTCAGTAAACGGTAAGCCACTTAATATTGAAGCGTACAAAGATGACCGCGCCAAGCGCCTGGCCGAGCGGGAGTTCAACCTATCGTGGGCTGCACAAATGCAGGCCGATAACGAACTGGTGGCAGGGCAGTGGTGGCGTGCTGAGGATGCTGGTAAACCGCTGTTGTCGTTAGAGCAGGGGTTGGCTGAAACACTCAATTTAAAACTGGGCGATAAATTGTCTTACGATGTGGCCGGCACCCAGCTAGAGCTCACCATCACCAGTTTGCGCAAGGTGGAGTGGAACAGCATGCATGTGAATTTTTTTGCGGTGACGCCACCGAAAGTGCTGGATCATTATGCTGCCAATTACCTCACCAGCTTTCACCTGCCAGCGGGCAAAGAGGACGCCCTGAACCAGCTGGTCAAAACATTCCCCAATTTAACCATCATCAATGTGGCGGCGGTGCTGGAGCAGATTCAAAGCCTGATCAGCAAAATGAGCTATGCGATTGAATTTGTGTTTGGTTTTAGCCTGCTGGCTGGCCTGGCCGTGCTGTATGCCGCGCTGATGGCAACCCGCGAAGAGCGCGTGCGCGAAAGCACCTTGATGCGGGTGCTTGGCGCTTCAAGAAAGCAGGTGGTGCTGGCCATGCTGGTGGAGTTCTTATGTATCGGCGTACTCGCCAGCGTTGTCGCCAATATTTTCACCAATATTGCGGCCTATTATCTGGCGACGGGGGTGCTGGAGATGGACTATCAGTTCAACGCCTGGCTGACCATGCAGGCCTTGCTGGCGGCGATGGTGTTGGTGCCCTTGTCTGCCTGGCTGGTGGCGCGCAACCAGTTTAACCAGCCACCCAGAGCCTTGTTGCAAAGTGTTTAAGTCCCTGTGCCTGGATGGATACAGGTTAAAATACGCGCATGATTCCGATTTATCCTGCCAATAGCCTGAAAGATGCACCGCTACAAGGCGACATCACGCTGAGCGGCCTCACCAATCCGCCGCCACTTTCGTTGTATATCCATATCCCGTGGTGCGTGCGCAAATGCCCTTATTGCGACTTTAACTCGCACGAAGCACGGCAGGAAATCCCGGAAGCCGCTTATGTGGATGCCTTGATTGCCGACCTTGAACAAGCGACGCCGCTGGTGTGGGGCCGCAAAATCCGCAGCGTGTTTTTTGGCGGCGGCACGCCCAGTATTTTCTCTGCCGAGTCGATTGATAAGATTTTGAGCCATGTGCGTATGCTCACGCCGCTGGAATATGGCGCTGAAGTCACGCTCGAAGCCAACCCGGGCACAGTGGATATCGCCAACTTCAAGGGTTACAGAGAAGCAGGCGTCAACCGCGTATCGCTCGGCATTCAAAGCTTTCAGCCGCAATACCTCAAAGCGCTGGGCCGCATTCATGACCGCGACCAAGCGCTGGCCGCCGCCGAGTTGGCGCTGAATACCTTTGAAAAGGTTAATCTGGATGTGATGTATGCACTACCAGAACAAAGCCTTGAAGATGCATTGCTAGATGCCGAAACCGCCTGCCAGATCAAACCCGCGCACCTCTCGTTTTATCACCTGACGCTGGAACCCAACACACCGTTTCACCGCACGCCACCGAGCTTGCCCGACGACGATACCAGCGCCACCATGCAGGAAGAAATCGAGAAAATACTTGCTGGGAGTGGTTACCAGCATTACGAAACTTCCGCCTTTGCCCAGCCTGGCCAGCAGTGCCAGCACAACCTCAATTACTGGACGTTTGGCGATTACCTGGGCATAGGCGCAGGCGCGCACTCCAAACTCAGTTTTCATGACAAGATCATTCGCCAAAGTCGGCATAAGCATCCGAAAAAGTATCTCGAGTCTATCGCCACTGGCCAGATGGTGGATAGTGAATGGCAGATTGGGCGTGAGGACTTGGCGTTTGAATTTATGATGAATGCGTTAAGGCTGGTGGATGGGGTGGAGGCTAGTTTGTTTCAGCAACGGACGGGATTGCCATTAAGGACTATTCAGTCGACCTTGCTGGCGGCGCAGCAACAAGGGTTGTTGGCGGAGCAGAGTGGGGTAATTGCACCGACATTGAAAGGGCAGCGGTTTTTGAATGAGTTATTGGGGATGTTTTTACCGTAACACCTGACGCAAGCAGGAGTTTGAAAGTGGTAGGGTGGGCATATATGCCCACGCGTGTGATCGGTGATTGGTTGTCACGCTCTCTGTCGCCCCTCGGCGAGTCACTTTTCTTTGCTTGCACAAAGATAAAGTAACCAAAAGAAAGTGCACCCTAGCTTACGCTTGTTTCCTGCGTTGCTCACCAAAACAAGCGGTCACGAAACTCGACCTGGCAGCTCACAAAATACGTGAGCTGCTGCGGGACTCGAACAGTCGCTCCCTTTATTCTTGTTTTGCCTGCGCTACTCGGCGCGTCAGATAGGGGCCCATAAAACCACACGCCTTCATCTATGCGAAACTTTTAACATCGCAGCCCGCTCGATCACCGTGAAAAAATGGTTTGTAGTTTCAGTTTTGAAATAGAAAAGTAACCTAGCGCTCTGAATTCAACATGCCCGACTAACGTTTCATTGTGGTGGGTTTAAACGGGCCCCTATCTGACGCGCCGAGTAGCGCAATCAGCGTGGGAGCTGTCGGCCATTGCCTGTTTGAGTTCCACAACAAGCCACGAAGTATGTGGCTTGTCAGGGCGAGTTTCAATGGCCGCCCACGCTGATGAGCAACGCAGGAAACAAGCGTAAGCTAGGGCGTCTTGTTCTTTGCCTTCTTTCTTATGGACAAGCATAAGAAAGAACGGTCGCCTAAAGGCGAAAAAGAATGTAATGCAAAGGTTACCGCTTAGGCCGTCGCTCTTCCAAAACACCCCAAACCAAACTCAACACCAGCAACAAGAGCGCACTCAATACAATCACCGCCAATTGCGGTGTTTGATAAAGCTTGTTGAGCGGGGTGTTAGCAATCGCTGTTGCATTAGCCTGGTAGGTGTCTACCACATGCGTTCTCACGGCCATGACACGGCGCGTTAAATGATCCACCGAGAAGGAATAGCCTTTAAGTGCCGGTAATTCTGGCAGGTGCACGGTTGGCAGCGAAAGCTTTGGCAAATGCCACCCCGAGCTTTGCTGGGCGCCTTGCGAGAGTTGCACACTCATTACCAGGCCGGGTGTGACAAAGGTTTGCGGATCGACTTCATCGGCTTTTTTGATGCGGTGGGTGATGGTGTGCAGGGTTTGTGCATTGGGCACAGCGATTAATTGCGCATACTTGGCCGCTTGGTCGGCCTTGAGCAGGATGCCGCGGCTGCGGCTCAGCGTGAGTGATTGCTGCACAAAGCGTTGCTGGAGGACGGGGCTTTGCGGGTAAAGTTTGGCGGCGAGACTGTTGACGCTTTCACCGGGCAGCAAGGGCCAGAGCATGGATTGCTCTTGCTTGGGATTGGCGATGCCAAACGCGGCCTGCACGGGATGGTTAAATAGCCGGAGCATCACGCCGATGACAATCATCAAGCCCGCCATCATCACCAAGTATGATCTGAGATTCCATTGGTGAGGGTGGCGGAGGATCATCAGCGCCCTAACTGTACTCTGGCTTGCGCAATGGCGCGGCGCACTTGTTCTGGGGCGGTGCCGCCAGTGTGGTTGCGGCTGGCGACGGAGCCTTCGAGCGTCAGCACTTCAAACACGTCGTCGCTGATGGTGCTGCTAAATGCTTGTAACTCAGCCAGGCTGAATTCGGCCAGGTCGCGGCCAGATTCCACACCCGCTTTGACGGCATGCGCGACGACTTCGTGCGCATCACGGAACGGCATGCCTTTTTTCACCAGGTAATCGGCGAGGTCGGTGGCGGTGGCAAAACCTTCCAGCGCCGCCTGGCGCATATTGTCGGCCTTGACGGTAATGCCACGCAGCATGTCGGCATAAATCTGCAAGGTCACCAGCAGCGTGTCAGCCACATCAAACAGCGGTTCTTTGTCTTCCTGGTTGTCTTTGTTGTAGGCCAGTGGCTGGCCTTTCATCAGAGTCAGCAGCCCGATTAAATGGCCATAGACGCGGCCGGTTTTGCCACGCACCAGTTCTGGCACATCCGGGTTTTTCTTCTGCGGCATGATAGACGAGCCGGTACAGAAGCGGTCGGCAATATCAATAAAGCCGAATCTTGGACTCATCCATAGAATCAGCTCTTCGGAGAAGCGCGACAAGTGCATCATGAGCAACGAGGCAGCGGCATTAAATTCGATGGCGAAGTCGCGGTCAGACACGGCATCGAGCGAGTTCTGGCATACGCTGTCAAACCCCAGCAGTTCGGCCACCAGCTCGCGCTTGATCGGGTAGCTGGTGCCCGCCAGTGCGGCCGCGCCCAAGGGCAGGCGGTTGATCCGCTTGCGGGCATCGGCAAAGCGCTCGGCATCGCGGTTGAGCATTTCAAAATAGGCCATCAGGTGGTGGCCAAAGGTCACCGGTTGCGCGACTTGCAGATGGGTAAAGCCAGGCATGATGGTGGCAGCGTTCTGTTCGGCCAAATCCAGCAAGGAGGTTTGCAGGGCGCGGATACCAGCAATCGCGTCATCGACCACGCTACGCAACCACAGCCGCACATCGGTGGCTACCTGGTCATTGCGTGAACGGCCGGTGTGCAGGCGTTTGCCAGCATCGCCGATTTTCTCGGTCAGGCGTTTTTCGATATTCAGGTGTACGTCTTCAAGATCAAGCAGCCATTCAAATTGGCCTGCTTCAATCTCTGCCAGAATTTCGCCCAGGCCGCGTTTGATCTCTTCTACATCTTGCGCCGAAATGATGCCTTGTGCGCCGAGCATGGTGGCGTGGGCAATCGAGCCTTCAATATCAAACCTGGCCAGACGTTTGTCAAAGTCGACCGAGGCCGTATAACGTTTAACCAGTTCGGCGACCGGCTCATTGAAGCGGCCGGACCAGGCTTGGTCTTTTTGATGCAAAGAAGACTGGGTTGTCGGTTTGGGTGCGGTCAAAACAAATTCTTTCTGCCAATAAGGCTGGCTTGCGCGCGAGGCGCTGAATACTTATGATGCTGGAGCCACATTATAAATGAACATCACGCTGTGCGTAAAACTAGCCGCATTCCCAATTTCCGCAATCTAGGCATACACTTACGTGTGCTGTTGCTGCATCTGTGTTTGCTGGCGTTGCTGGTGGTCTACGATGGACAGCCGGACGGAAGTATTAGCGCCTGGGTAAACGCACTGACGCAGATCAGTAGTCAGTGGCTGCCGCCATTGTTGCTGGTGATGGGGGCGCTGACCCTGGCTTATCCGTGGATGAGCCGCTGGGCGTATCGCCCGGCCCTGGCAGGGATTGTGCTGTTGGCGGTTGGCCTGACCGCATTGGCCACGGAAGGCTACCATGTGTGGATTGTCCCTTTGCGTGCCGCGCAATGGTGTCAGGTGCTGTTGCTCTCTGCCTCCGATGTCCTGCTGTGCCTGTATTACCTCGATCTGCTGCAGCGGGCGTATTCGCCTGCCATCGCCGAGGCACGGTTGCAGGCCTTGCAGGCGCGCATTCGCCCGCATTTTTTGTTTAATAGCCTGAATGCAGCTTTGTCATTGATCCGCAGCCAGCCGCAGCGTGCTGAAACGGCGCTGGAGGATATGGCTGAACTATTCCGCGTGCTGATGGCGGATAACCGTGACCTGGTGCCGTTGTCGCAAGAAATTGCCTTGTGTCACCAATACCTCAATATCGAAAAACTGCGTCTGGATGAACGGCTGCAATGTGACTGGCAATTGTCTGAGCTGCCACCAGAGATGATGATTCCGCCGCTGATTTTGCAGCCTTTGCTTGAGAATGCCATTTATCACGGCATTGAGCCGCAGCCGCAAGGCGGCGTGGTGCATATTGAGATCAAACCCAGCGGCAAAAGCTTGCTGTTAAGGATAAGCAACCCACTCCCCCCGCCAAGCAACCGGGCGAGTGGCAATAAAATGGCGCTCAAGAACATTCGTGAACGCCTGCGCTTGCATTACGATCTCGAGGCGCAGTTGCGTCAGTACGAAGCGGATCAACGTTATATCGTTGAAATCGTCATCCCGACCCGGCCCTTGTCCGAGGTGGTGCATGGCTAGCCAGCGTCTGTTGATTGTAGACGATGAGCCCTTGGCCAGGCAGCGCTTGCGCGACCTGGTGGGGGATATCGGTGGTTATGAGATTGTTGGTGAGGCAGCCAATGGCGTGGAGGCATTATCGCTGTTGCAGCAACACGCAGCCGAGATTGTGCTGGTGGATATCCGCATGCCCGTGATGGATGGCATTGAGCTGGCCCAGCATTTGCGTGGCCTGGCAACGCCGCCCAAACTGATTTTTACCACGGCTTATGACCATTATGCGCTGCAAGCCTTTGATCTCAATGCGATTGATTATTTGCTGAAACCGATTCGAAGTGAGCGCCTGGCAACGGCCTTGGCCAAAGCGCAGCCTTTGCCAGCGGCGCAGTCACAAGCATTGCAGCCTTTGCAGCAAACCCATGATCATTTAAGCATCCACGAACGTGGCAAAATCATGTTGGTGCCCATCGCCGAGGTGCTTTATTTGCGCGCTGAGCTTAAATACATCACCGTGCGCACGCGCGAAAAAAGTTATTTACTCGAGGGCTCGCTCACACAGCTGGAGCAAAGTTATCCCGATCTGTTCGTCCGTATACACCGCAACGCACTGGTGGCACGCGCAGCCATCAGCGGCTTTGAAAAACAACGCATGACCGAGGGCGATGAGGCGGGCGAGGCAGCCTGGGTGGTCTTGCTTAAGGGTATTCCCGAGACCCTGATGGTCAGCCGCCGTCACCAGCACATCATTAAGGCCACTTAAGTAGTGGCCGTATGCCGCTATTTTTTCTTCTGTTGCGCCTGGTCTATCACTTTTGCGGCCCAATCACGGCCACCCAGACCAAAGGCGATGGCTAGCGCTAAAAACACCGCGCCAAACACAATCACGAATAATGAATGTATCAGCTGCATGCCGATGCCTAATTGCTCCAATGCGATGAAAATCGCCAGAATCTGGATGCAATACTCGGCCGAAGTGCTGATCACTAGCGCCTGGTCAAATTTGATGCTGTGCAGCCAGGCAAACACCAGGCGATTGATAAAGCGGGCAAATAGCGTCCCAAAGATCACGACCAAAATCGCCACAATGATGTGTGGCAGATAGCTGGCCAGTTCTTTTAACAGGGCGGCCACTTCACTCAGGCCCAGCGAATTGGCACCGGTAATGACAAACAGCAGAATCACCAGCCAATACACCACCTGGCTGATAATGCCGCTCAGGCTCACTTTGTAATTAGCGCTACGCATAAAGGCTTCCAGGCCTGACTTTTGCGCAAAGGTATCAAAATGCGAGAGTTCCAGAATGCGCTTTACGCCCAACCGGACTGCTTTGGCTACCAGCCAGCCAAAAAACAGGATCACCATGGCTGCCAGTAATTTGGGCACAAAATGTACGAGTTCGATCCAGAATTGATTGAGAGAAGAAAGAAAAATTTCGATTTGGTACTGCATGAGTAGTCCTCCTCTTTATGTTTAAAAGCATGACTTTTATCGCCACTTGAGGTGTTTGCCGAATGCTCAGCATAACTCAATCCGACTCCCTTGTGGCTCAAAGGTTCATCTACGCTGCTTGCGCGGCTATCTGGACATGCCGTGTTAAAATGCGCAGCTTAATCCAGCTAACTTCATCACAGGTTATTCATTTTGAGCACACTGAACTCTCCCGCCAAGTTGGTCATTGCCTCCCGCGAAAGCGCACTTGCCATGTGGCAGGCCAAGCACATCCAGGCCAGATTACAGGCCTTGTATCCACAATGCGACGTCAGTATTTTGGGCATGACGACCATGGGGGATCAAATTCTGGATTCGCCGTTATCGAGAATTGGCGGTAAAGGCCTGTTTGTCAAAGAGCTTGAAAACGCGCTGGCAGATGGTCGTGCCGATTTGGCTGTGCACAGCATGAAAGATGTGCCCATGCACTTGCCAGAGGGCTTTACGCTGGTGGCAACGGGCGAGCGCGAGGACCCGCGCGATGCGTTTGTCTCCAATGACTATGCCCGCCTGGATGACCTGCCCGCTGGCAGTGTGGTGGGCACCTCCAGTTTACGCAGGCAAAGCCAGTTACAGGCGCGTTTTCCCACGCTTAAGATTGAATCCTTGCGCGGTAACCTGCAAACCCGGTTACGCAAGCTGGACGAAGGCCAATATGCCGCGATTATTCTGGCGGCGGCTGGATTGATCCGTCTCGAATTGGGTCATCGCATCCGCCAGTTTATTTCTCCGCAAGAGAGCATTCCGGCAGTAGGTCAGGGTGCCTTGGGCATTGAAATCAATGCCGCGCGGACAGACTTGAAAACTATTCTGGCACCGCTTAATCACCCCGACACCGAGCTTTGCGTGCTGGCAGAGCGTGGCTTTAGCCGCGCATTGGCGGGGAGTTGCACGGTGCCGCTGGGCGCTTATGCCACCAAGCAAAATGACACTATCACCATGCAGGGATTTGTCGCCAGCGTGGATGGTCAGCAAATGCTGAAAGAGACCGTCACGGGATCCGCAGCAGAGGCTGAAAAACTGGGTCAGCAACTGGCCCTGCAATTGGTGGCGCGCGGTGCCGACAAGATTCTGGCATTGCTGGATGGCATAAAATGACCCTGCCGTTGGCCGGACGCTGGATTGCAGTCACGCGCCCCCCCGAGCAAGCGACCAAGCTAACGGCCGCCATCGAGGCCGCCGGCGGTGCGGTGATCTCGTTTCCGCTACTGGATATTCAGGCATTGCCTGATCTCAGTGGCTTTGATCAAGCCATCACGCCCTTGGCCCAGTTTGACTGGGTCATTTTTATCAGCAGCAATGCCGTGCAAAATGGCATGCCTTTACTGCAGCAGGCAGGCATCCCACCCAGCCTCAAGTTTGCCGCGATTGGCCCAACGACTGCAGCCAGTTTGCAGGCGTTTGGTATTCCGCAAGTACTGACCCCGCAAGACCGGTTTGATAGTGAGTCGCTGCTGGCATTAGAGGCCTTTCAGGCGATGTCAGGGCAACGCGTGTTGATTGTGCGCGGGGTGGGCGGACGCGAAGTACTGGCCGAGACCTTGAAACAGCGCGGGGCGGAGGTCGTGTTTGGTGAATGTTACCGCCGCGTCAATCCGCAAAGCAGTGCACAAGTGCTGGCGCAGGCTTATGATGAAGGCAAATTGCAGGGTATCGTCGTGACTAGCAGTGAGGCTTTGCGCTTTTTGCTCGACCTGGCGCAGGATGCAGCCTGGCTGCAAGCCACGCCTTTGTTTGTTAACCATGCCCGTATTGCCGAGCAGGCAAGTGCGGCGGGTTTGACGGTTTACTGCAGTGGCGTTTCCGGGGATAGCGCCATGCTGAATTTGTTGCAACGTCAGCTTTCGTAGTCGTCAAAGCAGCCTGCGTCTAAACGCCAGCAACCCCAAACCCAGCCACAGCATCGCCGCTCGATTTGCCTCTGGCACAGCCGAAACAGAAGCCGTGAGCGGGATGTTGATCAGGGGTGACGAAATTTGACTCGATGAGATTTGAATAGCGCCGCCTGGTTTGATCACGACTTGCCCTCCAACTGCAATCACGCCTGAGGGCGCACTTGTGTGTGTGGTTGGCATATTGAAGTGCACGGTGCCACCGGCATTGAATGACGGGTCAAAAGCTTGCCAATGAATGATGGGGGTTGTCGGGAAGAGACTGTTGTTACCTGCATTGATCACAATTTGCCCACCACCGCTGCCATCGTTTTGAACGGCGTTAATATTCACGTTATTTGCGATCTGGATGCCACCTTGGAATGTCGAAAGCGAAATTTCTTGTGCATTCAATGTAAGGTTTTCAAGCAGCAAATCCCCCTCTGCACGAATGAAGATGCTATCGTCAGAGTCTATCCAGCCGCCCTTCAAGGTCAAGTTACCTGCACAGCTGAGCGAGGCGCCAGCGAGTGATGAAATCGACAACGCACCACTGCAGCTAGTGCTGGCAAGGTTGATCACTGCATTGGCATGCGCCGCTACAGGCAGTGCTGCCATCAATGAAAAAAGTGCGGCGTATCGTCCCATTTTTATTCCCTGAATTATTTATGTTTAAATGTTTTAACATAGTGTAACGGCCTCTGTTTTGCGGTAAATGATGATTTAATGAAAACCGGATTAGGGCGGGGACTAAATATTTTGCGGTCAGCGCTTGACAAAATAAACTAAATAACTAATTATTTAGTTATATGAAAACAGTCACTCACATTCCAGAAGCCTGGACAGACATCTCGGCCCTCTTTGAGGCGCTTGGGGATGCGCACAGGCAACGGATTTTGCTATCGTTTGAAAAAAACGAGCGGTTGACCATCCTGCAGATTGTGGAAAGCTCTCAATTAAGCCGCACAGCCGTCACCCACCATCTCAAGGTGCTGGAGCGTGGTGGCGCGTTACAGAGTGAAAAAATCGGACGCGAAGTCTTTTTCTGGGTCAATAAAGCGTTCATGCAAGAAGCACTGGAAAATGTGCTGGACTATATAAAAAACGAAATATAAAAGGGTAGGAAGTGAATATGCTAGTCAGTGTATTAAGGGGTATCTGTCGTTTATTGTTCAGAGTTCGTGTTACTGGCCTCGAAAATGTGCCAAACGAAGACCGGTTGTTGATTATTGCCAACCACGAATCTTTTCTGGACGGCCTGTTGCTTGGCCTGTTTCTGCCCAAGCGGGCCACTTTTGTTGTGCATACCGGGGTTCTAAAGCATTTCTTCTTCCGGCTATGGCTCAAGATGACACCGCATTTGTCGGTGGACCCCGCCAGCCCTCTGGCGATGAAAAAAGTCATTCAGCGGCTGAATGCCGGTGAAAATGTGGTGATTTTTCCTGAAGGCCGCATCACGCTGACGGGGGCCTTGATGAAGGTGTATGACGGCCCTGGTTTTGTCGCGGCAAAAACCGGCGTCAAGATTTTGCCCGTGAGGGTAGAGGGTGCGGCGCAGTCTTATTTTGGCCGCTTGTCAGATGCGCATCCACGCAAGCTGTTGCCTAAAGTCACCTTGACCATTTTACCGCCCACCCAGATTCAGATTGAGCCGCACGGGCATCACGCGCCGTTGACGGCCAAGCAGCGCCGCCGCATAGCTGGTGAAGCCATGCGCAATATCATGCAGCACATGCTGTTCAAGACGCAGCGCACCACCACCCTGTTTGAAGCCATGCTGGATGCCATGGATAAATATGGTGCCAAAACGCGCATCATCGAAGACATGAACCAGGTCGAAGAGACGTATCAGGAAGTGCTCAAACGCAGCCTGGCGCTAGGCCGCATTGCCACCAAAGTCAGTCAGCGGGATGAGGCGGTTGGCGTGTTGATGCCGAATATCACCAATACGCTGGCTTTGCTATTAGGGATGACCGCGTTTAGGCGTGTCCCGGCCATGCTCAATTACACCGCAGGGGCAGAGGGCATGCGTAACGCCTGTATTGCCGCCAATGTCCGCACCATTATCAGTTCGCGCAAGTTTATTGAAGCCGCCAAGCTTGAAGACACCATCGCTAAAATGCGTGATCTGAATATTGTGTATCTTGAAGACTTGCGTGCCCAGTTTGGCATGCTGGATCGCGCCTGGCTCATGGGCTATGCCTTGCATTATCCGCGTGCCGCTATGGAGCCCGCGACAGAAAACGACACCGCAGTCATCCTGTTTACTTCCGGCTCCGAGGGCAAGCCCAAAGGCGTGGTGCATAACCATAAAAGTATTGTGGCGAATACGCACCAGATTCTGGCCATGCTGGATTTCAATCCTACTGATAAATTCATGATGGCATTGCCACTGTTTCATGCCTTTGGCTTTACCGGCACCTTGTTGCCTTTCCTGAATGGCATCCCGATTTTGCTGTTCCCGTCGCCCTTGCAATATAAATTGATCCCGGAAGTGATTTATGACAAGGGCTGCACCGTGTTTTTCTCTACCAGCACCTTTCTGGGCAATTATGCGAAGTTTGCGCACCCCTATGATTTTTACAAGTTGCGCGTGGTGTTTGCCGGGGCTGAAAAACTCAATGAAGAAGTGCGCAAAATCTATCACGAAAAATTTGGCATCCGCATCCTCGAAGGCTATGGCACGACCGAATGTGCCCCAGTACTCGCGGCAAATACGCCGATGGCGAATCGCCATGGCACGGTAGGCCAGTTTTTCCCGGGGATCGAATACCGTTTGGAGCCGGTGCCAGGCATCGACAAAGGCGGCTTGCTCTATGTAAAGGGCGACAACATCATGCAGGGCTACTATCTGTATGACCAGCCTGGCGTTCTGGTTTCGCCCAAGGATGGCTGGTATGAAACCGGCGATGTGGTAGAGGTCGATACCGAGGGGTTTATCCACATCAAGGGCCGGGTGAAACGCTTTGCCAAAGTGGCCGGTGAAATGGTCTCGCTCGAAGTCGTCGAGAAAATCGCCCATACCGCCGCACCCGAGCATCAGCATGCCGCGACGACAGTCGCCGATGCCAGCCGTGGCGAGAATATCGTGCTGTTCACCACCGATGCCAGACTCAAGCGTGAGGATTTGCAGATTGTGGCGAAAAACCTTGGCTCCCCAGAAATCGCCATTGCCCGTAAATTGGTGGTGGTGGAGCAGATTCCGGTATTGGGTACGGGTAAAACTGACTACGTCACCCTCAAACAAATGGCGGAAAAAGCGGCATGAAGAGTCCTTTCCAATTACTAAGCCAACAGCGGTTTGGCCCTTTTTTCTGGACGCAGGGTCTGGGGGCGTTTAATGACAATGTGTTTAAAACCGCATTGATTACCCAGGTGGCGTTTAATACGGCCAGCCTGACCACCCTGGATGGCAAGATGCTGGCGACTTTGTTGCCCGGCCTGTTTATTCTGCCGTTTTTTCTGTTTTCGGCATCGGCCGGGCAATTGGCGGATAAGTATGAAAAATCACAACTGATCCGCTGGGTAAAAATGCTGGAGATAGGCATTATGCTATTTGCCAGCATAGGCTTTTTAAGCAACAGTCTTTTCATGCTGGCATTGGCGCTGTTTTTAATGGGAGTGCATTCGACCTTGTTCGGGCCGGTCAAATACTCTTACTTGCCCCAACATCTGCAGGTCAACGAGTTGACCGCTGGCAATGGCCTGGTAGAGATGGGCAGTTTTGTTGCTATTTTATTAGGGCAAGTGTTGGGGGCATGGTTAGGCAGTTTGGAGCAACATGCCTTGTTCACCAGCTTGAGTGTGCTGTTGATTGCGATTTCTGGCTATCACTTGAGCCGCAGCATTCCACTTTCTCCGCCACCGGTGCCCGAGATCCAGGTGAACTGGAACCCCGTGACCGAGACCATCAAGAACGTACGGACCTTTTGGGCGCAGCAAACGTTGTGGGTCGCGATTGTTGCGATCTCCTGGTTCTGGTTTTTTGGTGCGACCTTGCTGGCGCAATTTCCCAACCTGGCCAAGCATGTATTGCAGGGCACGGAGCGTGACTTTATCAGTCTGTTATCGATCTTTTCGGTGGGGGTAGGCGTCGGTTCTGTCTGGTGTGAAAAGCTCTCCAAAGGCAAACAGGAGCTAGGCTTAGTCATGCTGGGGGCGGCTGGCATGTCTGTGTTTGCCTGGGATTTTGCCCAGGTGACTGGTGATATCCAGCAACAGTTATTGGCACATCCGGGCCTGACTTTGCATCGCTTGCCAGGCTGGAGCGATGAGCGCATGTTGCTGGATGTGGCCTTGCTCGGCATTTGTGGCGGTTTGTATATTGTGCCCTTGTACGTGTTGCTACAGAGTCGCGCGCAACCAGGCTATCAATCCCGTGTGATTGCGTCTAACAACATCATGAATGCACTGTTTATGGTGCTCTCTGCTGGATTCTCGGTCATGCTGTTTGGTATGGGCGTCAGCATCCCGCAGTTGTTTGGTATCACGGCCATGCTCAATGTGCTGGTGGCAATTTATTTGTGCTGGCGCCAGCCAGAATATTGGGTCAGTGTGTGCAATTACTTGCGTGTTTGGGGGCGATAGCATGCGGCGTATGGTTGGGGTCGGATTTGGATTCGGCATCGGCTTGATGTCGTCGTTTGTTCATGCGGAGTCCGAAGTGGATAAATTAGGACCCTATGCCAACACGCAATTTCAAACGATGCGGGGGGCTTGCCAGCACTGCCAGACGTTGCCGCAAACCTTATGGTATTTCCGCCATGAGACGTTTTCTGTCCCGGCTGATGGCGAGCCAGTAACACGCATCGACACCCAGATGCGTGGAGTCGAGGATAGTGCGGCACTCAATCCTGTGGCTTTACCGTCACTGGTCTGGACCGGCGCAACTCAACGCTGGTCAGAAATGACGCTAACCGCTGCAGGCAGTTCGGTCTCAAGCGCAACAGGCGAGCGCTTCCATTTTAAATTGGTGCCCAAACTTGCCAGTAACCGATCTTACTGGAATGCGGATACGAGTGCTTATTTCAGCCAGTCCAAACTGTGGATACGCGGCGAGTTAGAGGGCGAGACCTTGACGGCGCGCACCGTATGGCCACATGCGTTTAAGCTTGATTTAACCGCTGACCCGCAACCGTTGCAAAATGATGAAACCTTGCAATCCCTGGTACAGTTTGCCAACGGGGGTGCCCGCAGCCCCTATCAAAGCCGGCTGTTATGGGAGAGGTCACCAGGCCTGGCGCAACAGTCGTCAGGCAAAACAGCCGTCGGCATTTTGCTCAATGGTGCCCAGGGCGATGATGATGAGGCCCATGGCGGTCACTTTGCCCTGGCTACCGGGATCGTCGGTGCGCAAGGCGAATATGCAAACTGGCTGGTCAATAACTACTATAACCTGGCCATCAATAGTGAAAAGGGCGTCATTGCCGGGGTCACGCCTTTCGATAAATACATGGGCGACCTCAATAGTGGGCAGGCATTTTACCGGCCATCCTATATGCTGGTGGCGGTGTTCAGTCAGACGACGATTCCCCAGCAAGTTCAGGCATTGAATAACCGGGTCATGCAGCATTTTTACCACAATGACTTTGTATATGATCACGCCAGGGATAACTGTGCTGGCATCAGCATAGATACTTTACGCCAACTGGGCTGGCAAGTGCCCCGGCGTGGAGTCGAGAGCCTGCTCAAGGCCAGTGCCGCTTACTGGTATGTGGCTGCCACGCAGCAGAGTCTGCAAAAAGGCCGTGCCATTTATGATTACCTGAATACTGAAATGACTCGGCTGTTTCCTGCGGTAGCATTTGACGCCATCGGGCATGACCTGCTCAATATGGCTCAAACTGGTGACCGGTCCACATTAACTTCACCTCGTATGGCGCCTCTGGCCGATCAGCTTGAAGCCATTTACTTTGTACGTATTCCGCAAATTCCATCCAGCCGTGAGTTTGGTCTCGCGCCTGTATATAGCTTTGCCCAGTATCTGCAACAAGCGCCAGCGGATCGCAGCCAATGGAAAGTGATTCCAGTGACGCCAAACCGGTTGCCGGCGTCTTTAAAAGAGGGGCTTGCGCGTCAGCCGCAAGCTGTGAGTCTGATTCCATTGCCTGCAATCCTATGTTTGCTTAGTGTGATCGGGGTCTTGGTGCTGTTGGGCATGCAGATGGTGAGATGGCTAAAACACAGAAAACGTTAAGGCATCCAAGGGCAGCTGGCCTGGCTAATGCGTGTATAGGCCATGGGCCTGGCTGGCGAACTTGAATTCCCGGTGGAGCCGACGCTGGCTTTCAGGATCAGCGTACTCAAACACGCAGGGCTGTTTGCAACTTTTAACGCCTCTGTTGTCACACTTATCATTAAAACAAGCCATTCATTCAGAGGAGTGTGACATGCAAGTTGCGATGAACCGCAAGCTGATACTAACCGCCATCATTTGTTTATTGCTGTATCAGGTAGGGACCTGGATTACGATCGTTGCCGGGGCTATCTGGGGTGCCGGGGCTGCCATTATTGTGGCGCTGGTCACATTTTTTTGTGCGCGTTTGGCCAAACGCGGGGCAAGCAGCACCGTCTGGTTTCTGATTCCCACGCTGTTATTCACGGTCGTACCTTTGTTGGCTAAAGGCTGGAGCCTGTTCACCAGCCAGACCGGTATGGTGGATATGCTGGTGGATTTGGTGCCTTTGCTGGTGGGCTTTGTGATCCCGGTCGCTTTGCTGTCGATGGTCTACCTCGATTTACGTAAAAAATCCTTTTAATCGCACATCTGCAGGCGGATGCTTGCCGGTAGGGCCATAAACGAGATAACCCGTTATAATTCCAAGCTTGATTCAAACAGATTAAGCCTTTATGCAACCTATCTATTTCGGCACGCCTCGCCCGTCTTCAAAACTGTGGAGATTTGCCCACTGGTTTGGCCCTTATGCACCGCTGATTGTCATGTTTATCAGTGGGCTGGTCTTGCTTTCTCTCACGCGCCTGGGGCTGGTGATCTGGAAGTGGGAGCGCGTACAGGCGACCGGTGAACTTTGTCAGATCTTGTTGCAGGGCGTGCGTGTGGATGTCATTCAGCTTGGTTTGCTGGCCTTGATCCCGGTGTTAGTGTCGCCGGTGCTGGCGACCCGTGGCCTGTTCAAGTTTTGGCGCCGATTCACCTTTTGGTGGGTGTTGCTCTCATTGGTGTTGTTGGTGTTTTTAGAGGCGGCCACGCCAGGATTTATTCTTGAGTATGATGTCCGCCCCAACCGCATCTTTGTCGAATATCTCAAGTATCCGCATGAAGTGTTTGGCATGTTGTGGCAAGGCTTTAAAGTCGAACTGTTTTTTGGCTTGGCCATGAGCTTGGTGGCTGTTGCACTGGTTGCGCGTTTATTGAAACCCTGGCGTCAAGCCGAGCCTAAATGGAATAATTTGGCGGTATGGCTGGTCTGGCCATTATTGCTGGTGTTGACGATTTTCGGCATCCGCTCTAGCCTGGGCCACCGCCCGGCCAATCCGGCCTTGTTTGCCATTACCCAGGACAGCATGGTCAACAGCCTGATTTTAAACTCAAGCTATTCGGTATTTTATGCCGCCTACAGTTTGCAGCATGAGGCAAAATCCAGTGCCATTTACGGCAAACTGCCGCGCGAAAAAATCTTTGCCTTGACCGGTGCGCAAGATACCGATATCCCGACCCTGACCACGCTGACACCCAGTGTGCAGCGAGACAAACCATTGAACCTGGTGATTTTGCTGCAAGAGAGTCTGGGCGCAGGCTTTGTCGAATCTCTGGGCGGCAAGCCGGTGACGCCAAATCTGGAAAAGCTCAAAGCTGAGGGCATCTGGTTTACGCATCTGTATGCGACCGGGACGCGCTCGGTGCGCGGGATTGAGGCGGTCGTTACCGGTTTTCAGCCGACGCCGTCAGACAGTACCGTCAAGCTGGACTTGAGCCAGAAGAACTTTTTTACGCTGGCTTCGCTATTGTCCAAACGTGGTTACCTGACCGAGTTTATTTACGGGGGGGAATCCCATTTTGACAATATGCGCAGTTTTTTCATGGGCAATGGTTTTCAGCAGATCACGGACCAACCGGATTTCATCAATCCGGTGTTTGTTGCCAGCTGGGGGGCTTCTGACGAAGATTTGCTCAACAAAACGCATGAGCAGCTGATGGCACACCACGCCAGCGGCAAGCCGTTTTTTACACTTGCGTTCAGCTCGTCTAACCACGCACCCTTTGAGTTCCCGGATGGGCGTATCGAGCTGTATGAGCAGCCCAAGGCGACTGACAACAATGCAGTGAAATATGCCGACTACGCCATCGGCGAGTTCTTTAAAAAAGCCAAAGCCAGCCCTTATTGGAACGATACCGTGTTTTTGATTGTGGCCGACCATGACATTCGCGTGCGTGGCGATTCGCTGGTGCCGATCGAACACTTTCATATCCCGGCGTTGATTCTGGGCGGGGCGGTGCAACCTAAAACCGTTGAAGCAATTGCCAGCCAGATTGACCTGCCGGTGACCGTGTTGTCACTGATGGGCATAGACGCCAAGCATCCGATGACCGGGCATGATTTGTCCAATGTGAGCGCTGACTATCGTGGTCGCGCCATGATGCAGTACAACTACAACTTTGGCTGGATGCAGCAAACTGGCCCAACGGTCGCAGATAACGAAGTGGTGGTGTTGCGTGAGGGCAAGGCGCCTGCCTTTGGTCACTACAATCCACTCAGTAAGCAGTTGCAGAATACCGCACCGCCAGCGGATGCCGCGGCATTGGCTGAACGCGCCCTAGCTAACAGCCTGTTGCCTGCCTTGTTGTATCAAGAGCAGCGTTATCGCTTGCCAGAGTAAGGGCTGACTTTGAAAAAACAACCCTCCATGCTGACCCGACAGGTCATTCTTGATGGCTTGAAATATCTGGCCACAGGTGGTTTCTGGCTCAAACACAGCCACTTACCAAAACTCGACCATGCCATCCCTGACGACTTTATCGGGATCTGTGTCGCGAGTAATCAGGATCCTGCCACAGATGATTACGTCTTGACGCAATTGCAGATGCTGGGTGTGACCAGGGTACGGCTGGATATCAGCGATGATGATGCACGCCCCCATCAAGAGCGTTTTTTGCGCCGTTTGTTAGCGGCTGGCCTCTCGGTGACCTTGCATGTGGTGCAGCCATTTACCGCGGCCAGAAATATGCGTGACGCCAGTGTGCAGCAAGCGTGGGCAACTTTTGTGTCTGAGCTATTGCAAGCCTATGCGGGACGCATTGCGGCGCTGGAGATTGGTAACACGGTCAACCGCAAAAAATGGGCGGGCTATGACATGCCTGGCTTTATGTTAGCCTGGCAGCTGGCTTACGATCTGGCCAGACAATATCAGGTGCGGGTGGTGGGCCCGAATGTGCAGGATTTTGAGCCGCTGTATAACGTCAGTCTGCTGAAAACGCTGGCTCAGACCCGGCGCTTGCCCGATGTGCACAGCAACAACCTGTTTGTGGAACGCGTGATTGAGCCCGAGCTGTCCGATGAGCGTATTTTCAAATATCAGTGGACCCGACACCTCAAGTTTAACCTGATCAAAAAAGCCCGTTTGTTGCAAAAAGTGGGGGAAGATTTTGGTGTGCCTGCGCTGGTGTCGCCGGTGGCCTTCTGGGCGATTTACCGCATCAAACGCCACTTGCCGGATGGCGCGCAAAAACAGGCCGATTACGTGGCACGCTACTTTACTTTGTTGGCCGCCTCTGGCGCTTTGCAGCACGCAAACTGGGGCGCCCTCATTTGTCACCGTGAAGGCTTGATTGATGATGGCCTCAAGGATGCAGAGTATCCGGCACTGGAGCGCGTCGCCTATTACAAATCGGCCGATGGCCAGCGCGAACACTATCTGCACAGACCCAGTTTTGCGGCATTTAAAACGGCATGCGACTGGCTGAACGGGGCGCACTATATTGCGCCTGTGAGTACCGGCCATGGACTCGAAATCCACGAATTACAGCAGCATGGGAAAACCGTGCATATCGCCTGGACCGTCAACGGTCAATGTGCAGTGCTCGACCAAGTCTATTCCCCGCATTGTTTGCAGCTCGCGCAAATCTTTGACCGTGACGGCCAACCGGTACCAGACCGGCAATTAGTGACCGAGTCACCGGTGTATCTGGTGTGGCCAGAGCCGGACCAGATGTTGCTGCGTACGGCGCAACCTGCCTTGAGTGGCACGGTGATTCATGCGCATATAGGCGGTAAACAGTATTTTCCGGTACATGAAGGCGATTGGCGCGGCTTGATTCTGGCCAAGGATGCCGAAGAAGCCAGACAATTATGGCAGGCTTGGCATCCGGAAACGCTGACTCCGCCTGCCAAACAGCAGGCGTTGCGCCATGCCAGAAATGCGATTTGGTCCTTGCCTGATCCGAGAACTCTCGGTCAGCAAGTGACTGTGAAAAAACCGGTGCGCATGTATTGGCATAAAACGCTACTGGACAGATTTAAACCCAGCAAAGCCAAGCGCAGCTGGAACGGGGCGATGGAATTGCTGCGGCGAGGCGTGGGCACCGCCATGCCTGTCGCATTCATCGAGCATACGCATGACACTACATTGCGCCGCAATTTTTATATCTGTGATTTTGTGCCGCATCAGTTTGCCATTTCCAAGGCGTTTTTGGCTTTTCGCGAGGGCGCGACCGAATACGAGGGCCTGACTGCCGAGCATTTGTATCAGGCCTTTGCCCGGTTTTGCCTGCATATGCACCATTCGGGGATTTATTTCCGCGACTTTTCCGGGGGCAATATTCTGGTGCAGCGTGAGGGAGATCAGTTACAGTTTGTGCTGATAGATACCGCCCGCTTGCATGCGACGCCGAGAGCGACGCCGATGTCAAATCGTCTGGCCGACTTGACGCGCGCCTTGAACAAACTGCATTGGGAAGGCCGCAAGCAGTTTTTGCAAATATATCTCGGCATGAGCGGTCGCCGCCTGAGCTGGCAGTTTTTATGGCCGTTTTACGTCTATGACTTCAAGGTGAGCCTCAAGCGCACCATCGGCCGCAAAGGCATCAGCAAATTGTTGCGCCAGATCAAGTCACGGGCGGATTAAGGGGTATATCAGGCGATACTCATGAAAATCATGAACGCATGTTGCGCAGTTTAATCACGACAATCTTTTAGCCGAGTTTTAATATGGTCACACGTTGATAGCAACTGCTAAGACGAATTTAGGATAAAGGAGAAATGACTATGTGGACTAAACCAGCTGCTACCGAAATGCGTTTCGGCTTTGAAGTAACTATGTACGTTATGAACAAATAATTTGTTCCTGATGGCATGAACGGGCGCTTTAGCGCCCGTTTTCATTTCCGGCGACTCTGTTATCTTGATAAAAGATGCCGCACAAAACTTTTCTGGTCAAGCCTGCTCAAATGCCAGAATCATTTGAGAGAATTCACTATGCCTGGCCTTAATAAATGCCTGACTCAAATCTGCTCCACCCTGGTGTTATGGATGGTCCATGCCACCGTCATTGCTTGTCTGGATCAGCAGTCTTTAAAAACTCTGGCAGACAAGGAAATGCAATACATGCTGCAGCGTATCCCACCTGCATTTGCGGATGCAGTGGCTGATCAGCAGGTCAGTGGCAGCATGTCCGTCACCACGACGCAACCTTGTCAGATCCACTGGCAGTTACAACTGCCAGCGGCAGACCTCGCCGAAGCACACGCCTTGTTGCAAGCCGATCCGGCCAAGCAAATCATGTTGGCTGCGCAAGGCTATCAAGTGCCCGAGACGACAGACAATCAGGCTGATTTTAGTCTAGATGCGGCCAGCTTGCAGCCGCTGCATCGCGATACCTTGCAGACTGCGCCACTGGGTAAATTGCGCGCCAGCGTGGAACTCATGTATGCGATGTTGACCCAGGCCAGGGCCGATGCAGTATCCACGCCCAAGCCCTGGACGGGTGCGGATCAGCAGGCACTGAAGCAGACTTGCCAGCAGCGCTACCATGCCGACGATATGACGCAGGCCTGCGACTGCTATGCACTCGGTCTTGCGCAAAAGTATAGTTACCGGCAAGTGCGTTACAACCACTATCTTTTGACCAATCCATATGCTTTTGCGACCGGCAATGGTGCGGCTTACAAGCAACTGGACAAAGCCTTGCAGGCGACTTGCGGTCTGCAGACGCTCAAATAATGACTTGTCGGTTCGCTTAGTAATTTAACTGGCCTGAGAAGTACCAACCGGTCTGGTCGTCCTTGTTGGCGATTCTGCCCAAATCAATATAGGCGCCAGTGATAGACACGTTGCGGTGCGGAAACCAGGTCATGAAAATATCGTGCGCACTGTTTTCTTTGTATACCGACAGGTTATTTGGTTTTCCGCGATATTCAGTGCCGATGAGCCAGTTATCCGAAAGCATGATCGCTGCCGAGGCGGCTGGCAGGATACGATAGCGGTCATGCCGGTCACCGCCAAATCCCAAGAGGCCAAACTGGTTGGCTTTACTGGCATGCAGATTGGCATTGATGAGCAAGTTGTAGCCATTAATCGCACCCAAAAATAACTTGCTGGTGGCTACATAATAATCAATGCCATCGCGATCTTTGGCGCCCAGCGCCTTGGGCACAAAGTGGTAGTCCTCGTTATATTTGTATTGGGCCCCCACCGAGATTTGTGGCAGCCAGCTGTCCTGTTCATAGACGGCGTCGCCTATCAGGCGTAATTTTATGCCTAATGTGTTCAGACGGACTTCCTCGCCAGGCACCGTATCGCTCAAGCCGAACCGCGCCTGGCTGGCACTGAGTTCGATGCGATTGAAAGCACCAATCGCGATCCCAGAGGTATTTAATTTAAAGTCGCCCTTGGTTTGTGCATGCGTATAAAACGCCGAGCCGCCAATTTGTTTGTCTGTGCCATAACCGCTAATCACAGCCCAAGGCATCAAGCCACCGCCTGCCGCCCCCTCAATCTGGGTGACGCCACCGGTCGCTAACAGGCGATCGCCTGCGTTGGCTACGAAAGGCAAGGTCATTGCTGTTGCCACTGTAATGCAGCCGATCAGAAGGGGAGAAGAATGCATGATAACGCTTTCAAAATTTGATCGAATAGCATCATTATCTCGTTTTCGCGATAAGAATCATTGCGAAAATAGCGATTGATTTGATTGGCTTTTTCATGGTTTCAAACTTTTTAAGCTCACGTAATATGCTGATAGTGTGGCAATTTAACGGAGGAAGAAATGCGAAGGTGGATCTGGATTGGCTTGTTGCTGTGCATGGCGGGGTGTCCCGCCCAGCCCAAGCCTGATGCAAGCTTGTTCAGCCGTATTGGTGGCCTGCCGATGCTGAGCCGCTTGTCGAATCAAACTTTGGATATTGTCAGCAAGGATCCACGTACAGCCCGCTCATTTGAAGGGGTGAAAATGGTCACGCTTAAACAGAGCCTGACCAATTTTTTATGTGTTAAAACTGGCGGGCAATGTGAGTATGAGGGCGAGACCATGAAAAATGCGCATGCCGATGCCCATATCACCATGGCAGAATTCGAAATCATGGTTGAGGTATTGCGGGAGCGCATGGATATCAATGGCGTAGGCACCAAAGAAAAGAATGAGCTGTTGAAGATACTGGCGCCCATGAAGCGGGACGTGGTCAGTGATTAAGTTTGCAAAGGATAAAAACATGCGTTTTTTGAGCAGGCCGCTGCTTGGCGCAGGACTCTGGTTACTCTGTCTGGGGCTGTCTGCGCACGCCGCGGAAGTGACGCTCACTGTGACGGATGCTGCGGGCCGGCCGGTCACCGATGCGGTCGTCGCGTTTTATGACAAGAAAACCCCGGCAATCAGTCCAGCCCCTGGCAAGATCGTGCAAAAAAACAAAATGTTTAACCCCAAGGTAACCGTAATCCAGACCGGTACCAAGGTGAATTTTCCGAATGAAGATACGGTGAGGCACCATGTCTACTCATTTTCACCTGCCAAAAAATTCGAGCTGAAGTTGTATTCCGGCGTGCCAACGGACCCCGTGTTGTTTGATCAGGCGGGATTGGTGACATTAGGGTGCAACATTCATGATTCTATGGTAGGGTATATTTATGTCGTCGATACCCCGTTTTTTGTCAAAACGGACGACCAAGGCAAGGCCATGATCAAGCTCAGTGATGGTCAATACAGTTATCAAGCCTGGCTACCAGGACAAAATAAACCTGGTACAGAACAAAAGGTAAATATTGAAGGGGCCGCAACCGAGCTGAAAATTGCGCTTCCCTAACATTCTCACTGCATGATCCAGTTCAAACACATTCGTTCGCGAATTGCTTTTACATTCTTAACCGTGGTCATTGCCATTCAGTTGGCAGGTCTGGTTCCGCTTAAATATGCCCTGGTAAAACATGCCAACCGTCTGGCCGAAGAGCAGATGGAGGTCGGCGAACGGGTATTTGTCAATTTGCTGCAACACAACACGCAAAGTCTCAAACAGGCGACGCAAGTGTTGGCCGCGGATTATGCCTTTAGGGAAGCCGTTGCCACCAACGATGCGGAAACGATTGCCTCCGCACTGGAAAGCTACCAGGGCCGCATCCATGCCCAGGTCGCCTATTTCGTCAGTCAAGATGAAGCGATGGTCATCGGCACCCAGGAAAGCGAGTCTGCCATTTCTGGCAGTGCAGCCCATCAGGAGTTTGTACAGGCCATTACTGAGAATCAAACCGGCACACTCAAGTTTGATCTTGTGGATGGCAAGCCTTATCAGTTGATAGCCGTGCCGGTCAAAGCGCCAGATGTCATTGGCTGGATTGTGATGGGCTTTGCTGTGGATAATCGCCTGGCCGCGCAAATCAAGCAACTGACACATCTGGATGTCACCTTTGTACAAAAAACCCATCAGCGTGACTGGGCGCTGGTTACGGGGACCGCCAACCACGAACTTTCAAACCTGCTGGTCAAAACCGTTTCCGATGTGTATGCGCAGAAGCTGTCTTTGCACAAGGTCGATCTGAATGGCATTACCTACCATCTTAAAATACGTTCCTTGCATGAAACCAAGGATGAAGCCTTGCTGGTGGTGCTGCAGGGCTCGGTAGAACCTTACCTGCAGGATTTGCATACGCTGTTTAAAGTGATGATTTTCCTGACCTTGCTTGGTGTGGTCATTTTTGCCGCCTTGATCTGGTATGTCTCGCGCAAAACCACAGAACCGATTGCGACGCTGGTTAAAAATGCCGATGACATTGCCATGGGCAATTATGATCAGCCAATTCAGGTGACCAGTACGGATGAGATCGGATTGCTGGCAACCGCCCTCAACAGCATGCGTGAAGCGGTGTTGCAACGCAGCTTGCGCATCCAGCGGCTGGCATTTAATGATGAGCTGACGGGTCTTTCCAACCGGCTGGCGTTTACCCAAGGCGTGCATCAGGCTATGCTGGCCCATGCCCAGACCAATGCCAAGCTGAGTATTCTGGTCATCAATATTCACCGCTTCAAGCCCATTAACCAAACGCTAGGTCGGGATTTTGGCGATGATTTGCTGCGCCACGTCGGTCAGGTGCTCAAACAGCATGTATTGAGTGAGCAAGACATGGTGGCGCGCCTTGATGCTGATGAATTTGCTGTGTTGTTACAACATGCCGATCAGGCGCAAGCCACCCGCTTTGCAGATGCCATCCAACAGGTATTTGAGCAACCGGTGCAGGTGCAGGGCCAGGCCATTGATGTACAGGCGGGCATGGGGATTGCGCTGTATCCCGAACATGGCATGGACGAAGAGTCTTTACTCAACCACGCCGAGACGGCACTGCAAGAATCCAGACTCAAAAAGACGCCCTGGATTGTCTACAATACCTCGCTGGAAATTGACCAGTCCGAGACATTGACCCTGATCTCTGACCTCAAGGAAGCCATCCAGCAAAACCAGTTATTGCTCTACATCCAGCCTAAGGTCGATGTGACGACACGCCGTGCGCTGGGCGGTGAAGCCCTGATTCGCTGGGTGCATCCGCAAAAAGGCATGATTTTCCCTGACCAGTTTATTCCGTTTGCCGAACAGACCGGTATTATCAGTGACCTCACGCAATGGATGTTGCGCCGAGCCTGTGAAGCGTTGGCAGATTTCAAAAAACAAGGCTTGCATATCAGCCTGGCGGTGAATCTTTCAACCCGCGACCTCAACAACATGGAGTTGCCGCAACAGATTGCCGATTTGTTGGCTGCGCATGGCTTGACCACCAAATCACTCAAGCTTGAAATCACCGAAGGCAGCTTGATGCAGGATCCAGAGCGGGCGGAAATTGTCGTACGAAAACTGGCGGCTATGGGATTGCATCTGGCCATTGATGACTTTGGTACCGGCTACTCCTCGCTGGCTTATTTGCGTCAACTGCCGGTGCAAGAGCTTAAAATTGACCGCTCATTTGTCATGTTTATGGATAAAAACGCCGGCGATGCCAGCATCGTGAAATCGACCATCGATCTGGCGCACAATCTGGGCTTGATCGTGGTGGCCGAAGGCATAGAAAACGAACTGGTGCTCAACCAGTTGGCCAAGCTCGGTTGCAATGAGGGGCAAGGCTACTTTATTGGCAAGCCCATGCCAGAAAAAGACTTTTCGATCTGGCTCGAGCGCTGGCAAGGTCAAAACGACATAGACATTGATATCGGCGATGATTTTAACTATGCCGTCAATCCGCTCGATATCGAGCCGGCGCCTCAAGACCCTTACACGCTGGATAACCTCAATTAATTCAATGCTGCGCACCAGCCCTTGATTTCAAGGCAACTGGCCTGTCTATAAGAATTATTTATTGATTGAATTAAATAATTCAATTTTATTTAAAAATAAAAGCGTTTTATCATGCACTTCATACATGAAAGGAGCGCAAGATGAGCCAAATCAGAATGCACAAGAAAGCCAACTTCATCATTCACTACATGATGCAGTGGCTGAACAAATAAGATTAAAAAGTTGTTGAAAATATAATAGCACGCGATTTATAATCGCAGTATATGAATAATTCTGCATCAACCCAAACGCCATTGCTTAATGAGCAGTTATGTTTTTCTGTGTATTCGCTGTCGCTGGCGATTAACAAAGTATATCGCCCACTGCTCAAAACACTGGAATTAACCTATCCGCAGTATTTGGTCATGTTGGTGTTATGGGAGAGCGATCAGCGTACTGTCAGTGATATTGGTGAGCAGTTGTTTCTGGATTCGGCAACGCTGACCCCTTTGTTGAAAAGGCTGGAAGCCGCTGAATTTTTGCAGCGTGTACGCTCGACCGAAGATGAAAGGCAAGTGATTATCTGCCTGACGCAGACCGGCCGTCAGCTGAGGCTGAAGGCCGCCGGGATTATGGATGACATGTTGTGTGCCATGGGCTGCTCATTGCAAGAGGTCGGTGAGTTACGCGAGCGCTTAAACGCGCTGCGCAACCATTTGATTCAGCATCAAGCGTAGTAAACATAAACAAATGGTTTATGGTGTTTTAAGTAGTGTACGATTTAATTTTAAACAATATGAATTTTCATAGAAAGGATTCAACATGAAGATACAAGCGTTAGTTGCCGTGTTATTTGCCACAGCATTGACTGTCTCCAGCCCGTCGGTATTTGCAGAGGAAAAACCGGTGACCGAACAATTGGTGGACACCTTGACCACTTTATCCGGCGGCCCTCATGCCGGCTACCGCGCCAACCATGCCAAAGGCGTGATGGTGGAGGGGACATTTACCCCTTCTGCACAGGCGGCTTCGGTCAGTAAAGCAACACACTTCCAAAAGGCAACGCCGGTGTTGGTCCGCTACTCGAATGCCACCGGCGTGCCAAATATTCCGGATGCCAATGGCAATGCGTTTCCTAAAGGCATTGCGATCCGCTTTCAATTACCGGATGGCACCGCAACGGATATCGTCAGTATCTCGGTGAATGCTTTTCCAACGGCGACGCCAGAAGACTTTCTGGGCTTGCTCAATGCCGTGCGTGACTCTCAGGGCAGTACGGCCAAGCCTAGCCCAGTCGAGCAGTTTTTAGGCAGCCATCCGGCTGCACTCAAATTTGTGACCACACCCAAACCGGCGCCTGTGAGTTTTGCGACGCAACCTTTTTATGGCGTGAACGCGTTTGAGTTTACCAATGCTGCAGGTAAAACCGTCTTTGGCCGTTACCAGATTGTGCCCGTGGCCGGCGCCAAATTTTTGAGCCAGGAAGCGGCTGACAAAGCCGCACCTGACTACCTGATGACCGATATTGTCGAGCGTGTAAAAACAGGCGGGGTGCAATATAAATTATTGCTGCAACTGGCTGAAGCCGGGGATGAAGTCAACAATGCGACCGTCGTTTGGCCGGACAGCCGCAAGGTGATTGAGTTAGGAACACTGACCTTGAATAAGGCTGTGGCAGACAGTAAAGCGGCTGAAAAGCCCATCATGTTCAATCCGCTACAGCTGACAGACGGCATTGCGCCTAGCAAAGATCCTATTTTGCTGGCCAGACCAGCGGCTTATGCCGTCAGTTATGGCAGAAGACTGGCGCATTAAGCTTATTCAGAAAAGCATGGCGAGTTGAATCTGAAACGGCGTTGTTTGCGTGAGCAAACCGCGCCGTTTGCTTTTAACGCCGGCCAATTACTGGGCGACAAATGCAATCGCTTTGCCATTGATGCAATAGCGCAGTCCACTCTCTGTTTTGCCATCGGGGAAGACGTGGCCCAAATGCGCATCACACACATTGCACTTCACTTCTACGCGTTGCATGCCATGGCTATCGTCGGCGTAATAAGCAATCGCATTCTTTGCAAGGGGCTGGTCAAAGGAAGGCCAACCCGAGGCAGAGTCAAACTTTTGGCTAGAATCAAACAGCGTTTGCGCGCAACAGGCGCAGGCATAGCGCCCTGGCGTAAACGCCACACACATTTCTGACGAAAACGGCCGCTCGGTGGCACTTAAACGTGTAATGGCAAACACCTCTTCATCCAAAATCTCTCGCCAGGCACGCACGGATTTTTGCAATTTGCGTTCTGGGGGCAGATTCCCTTCGCGCGAGAGTTTAAGTATATCTTTCCATTTAAGCATGGTATCCATCCATCAATTTCCAACCCGGTGACTTGTTACTGTTGAAGGTTCTCATCTTGTTTAGCACTGGGAAAACGGCGTTAAATCATGCATTTCCATGTCTTATCGCCACATTTGCTGCCAGCACTGACAGATAAACTACAAACTATCGAGTATATCACTGGTGTGATAGTTCACCAGATGGGAGACATGCCTTGATTGTTAGACCAAGACCGCACTTGTTTGAACTGTTTTTTATCATCAAAGGTTCTATCGTGCTCAAGATCATGCCGCTGCTGACATTTGTAGCAACACTGTCAGCCATCGTGGTCTCGATTTATACCTTGAAGCCCGACTGGTTACCCAAGTTTGATGGCGGGCCGTTCGCCTTGCTTGGCATCACGCTGTCTATTTTTCTCGCCTTTAGAAACAACGCCTGCTATGAGCGCTGGTGGGAGGCGAGAAAGGTGTGGGGTGAGTTGATGCTCACCGCGAGAAACCTGGCACGCTTGAGCCAGATACTGGATACCCAGGGTGAACTCAGTGCCGCCCGCAAGCAATTGCTGGAATGCAATATTGCTTACGCGCACGCGTTGCTGAAGCAGCTGCGTCCAGGGGATCAACTGCCACGGATCAAGCAACTGTTAGCCGAGCCCGTGGCAGAAGCATACTTGCAGAGCAAAAATCCGCCAGAAGTCATTTTACGTGCCATGGAGCGCATCCTGATTCAGGCATTGGCGGAGGGCCGCATCCAGCCTATACAGTTTAATTTGCTCGAAGAATTGATTCAGAAGCTGGCGGCAACGCAAGCCGCCTGTGAACGGATCCAGAATACGCCGATTCCGTTTGGCTACACCTTATTGTTGCACCGCACCGCCTATACTTTTTGTTTTTTGATGCCCTTTTGTTTTGCCAATACCCTGGGCTGGGCCACGCCGTTTGTGACTGCATTGGCAGCTTATACCCTGTTTGGACTCGATGCCCTCGGTAATGAACTCGAAGAGCCTTTTGCCCCGATTGCCAATGCGCTGCCGATCAACGCGCTGACTGAAGTCATAGACATTGAGCTCATGGAAGCCTTGGGGCAAAGTGATTTGCCCGCGTTGCCGACCGCCAAAGAATTTGTACTAATGTAACTGCACAGAGGATTTCTCTACTGAGTGATTTTACTCAGTAGCAGCGATGGATTGGGTGACCGCTGCTAGAGATAGCGGGAAAGTTGCAGGTCTTGCGTCTCGATGGCCGGTGTCTCCTGCGCCATCAAATCGGCCAGTACTTGCCCGGAGCCGCAAGCCATGGTCCAACCCAGCGTGCCATGCCCGGTATTGAGCCACACATTGGGGTAAGCCGCGCTTGCCTGGCCGATCAGCGGCGTGCCATCCGGGGTCATGGGGCGCAACCCCGTCCAGAATCGCGCTTGTGCGACATCCCCGGCATACGGGAACAAGCCGTTGAATACAAATTCCAGCGTGGCCCGGCGGCTTGGGTTGAGGCTTAAATCAAACCCATGCAATTCCGCCATCCCGCCCACCCGGATGCGCTGATCAAAGCGCGTAATGGCCACCTTGTAAGTCTCATCCATCACGGTGGACACGGGGGCGGCTGCAGCGTTGATCAGGGGCACGGTCAAAGAATAGCCTTTTACGGGATAGACCGGCAGATTGAGTCCCAACGCCTGCGAAAGTTGGCGCGAGTAGCTGCCAAGGGCGACCACATAATGGTCTGCCTGCAATACTTCTACGCCATTTGCCGTTTGCACCTCTACGCCAAGCAACTGGCTTTGCTGTGTCAGCAAGCGGTGTATTTGCGTTTCTTGTCTGAACTTCACCCCAAGCGCTTGCGCCTTGGCTGCCAGTTGCGTGGTAAATAGCTGGCAATCCCCGGTTTCATCCCCAGGCAGATACAACCCACCCAGCAACGCATCTTGGACGTGAATCAGGGCAGGTTCAATGCGTACACAGCCTGCCGCATCCAAATGCTCAAACGGCACGCCCATGCGTTCAAGTACGGCAATATCCTTGGCTTCGGCGGCAAGTTGTTTTTTGGTGCGGAACACCTGTAAGGTCCCTTGACTGCGTTGCTCATAATGCAAGCCCGTCTCTGCGCGCAAACGACGCAGACAATCGCGGCTATACTCGGCCAGACGCACCATGCGCGATTTATTCAATTCATAACGTTCGAGGGAGCAATTGCTTAAAAACTGTGCAATCCATTGACATTGCCAACGCGTGAGATCCGGTTTGAGTGAGAGTGGCGCATGGCGCTGAAACAGCCATTTAAGCGCCTTGAGGGGCACATCCGGGCTGGCCCAAGGGGCGGAATAACCTGGTGAAATTTGCCCTGCATTGGCAAAACTGGTCTCCAGGGCGACCGCTGGTTGACGGTCTATGACCGTGACTTCAAAGCCTTTTAACGCCAGATAATAAGCGCTTGTCACGCCTATCACCCCGGAACCCAGCACTAAGACCCGCATGATGACACTCCTGCAACGATAGCGAGGCAGTCATGATGGACTTACCCGCACTGGATGATGTTAACAAAATCGGCTGTCAGCAGGGGGAATATGATCGCGTTAAGGATGAGACGGGCAAGTCAGGCCATCTGCTTTTCCAGCGCCTCTACCATCACTCTGGCCGGATCACAGTCTGTTTGTGCCGCAATCTCTACCATGCCAGTCGGGCTGGTGACATTCACTTCGGTCAGGTAGTCGCCAATCACATCCAGCCCGACTAAAAACAGGCCGTGTTGTTTCAGCACACTGCCGACGGTCTCGGCAATTTCTTTGTCACGGGCGCTCAGGGGCTGGGCCACGCCTTTGCCGCCGGCGGCCAGGTTGCCACGGGTTTCGCCGGTTTTTGGGATGCGGGCGAGGGCGTAGGGCAGGGGCTCACCGTTGATGATCAGGATGCGCTTGTCACCTTTGACGATCTCTGGAATATAGCGCTGGACCATGATGGTTTGTGCTTCAAATCGGGTCAGCGTTTCCAGGATGGCGTAAATATTGGGGTCGTCCTGACGCAAGCGGAAAATACCGCTGCCACCCATGCCATCCAGCGGTTTGACGATGATGTCCTGATGCTCGGCCAGAAAGGCCAGAATTTTGCTTTGCAGGCTGGTGACGATAAACGGCGGGGCAAATTGCGGAAAGCGCGCGACAGATAGTTTTTCGTTCCAGCCGCGAATGGATGACGGGTCGTTAAAGATACGTGCCCCTTGCTGTTGCGCCAGCTCAAGCAAATAGGTGCTATACAGGTATTCGTTATCAAACGGCGGGTCTTTACGCATCAGCACCGCATCAAAACTTGCGGGGGCTTGTGTGATTTTGTCACCGGTTTGCCAGTGCCCGTCTGCATTGAACGCAAATGTCTGCGCATCCACCTTGACCTCGGCTTGCTGCAAGTGCCAGTCGTGTTGTTCGCAGACCCATAGCACGTGTCCACGCGCTTGCGCCGCGCGCATGATGGCAAGGCTGGTGTCTTTGTAACTTTTGAGTGAGGCCAGTGGATCAAGAATAAACAGCAGTTTCATGATGAACCTTTGCTATGCGGTGAGCAGGTCGTTTTCCGACAGGTCCCGCGCTTGCAGCTCGAGACCAGCCGCTAACAGGGCCAGTCTTGCGACCACGCCATAGGCATAGAAGCGGTTGGGGGGCGCGTCGGGGGCGCCGGCACAGTCGGGCAGGGTACAGGGTTTTTCAAACGCGAGCGGGGCAAAGTGCATGCCGGGCGCATTCAGGTTCTCATCGACGCCACGGCCGGTGTGCACACGGTAAAAACCGCCAATCACAAAGTGATCCATCATATACACCACTGGCTCGGCTACCGCGTCATTGATGCTTTCAAAGGTATAAACGCCTTCCTGGATCATCACTTCAGACACTTGCATGCCTTCTTTGATCACCGACATTTTGTTACGCGCCTTGCGATTGAGGTCGCGTACCTCGTCAGCAGATTTCACGCTCATAATGCCCATGCCATAGGTACCTGCATCGGCTTTGACAATCGCAAACGGTGGCTGCGTGATGCCATATTCGTCGTATTTAGCCTGCGTTTTTTTCAGGATGGCTTCGACCTTATCGGCCAGCAGGTCTTCACCTACCCGGGCGTGAAAGTCCAGGCCGCTGGCGGTATCAAAGTAAGGATTTAACAACCAGGGGTCAATCTGCAGCAACTGCGAGAACTCATCGACAACAGTGTTATACGCGCTAAAGTGCTGCGATTTGCGTCGGCTGAACCAGCCTGCATGTAACGGTGGAATCAGGGTTTGCTCCAGGCCTTGCAGCAGGTCGGGCACGCCACCGGACAAATCGTTATTGAGCAGAATGGCACAGCTGTCAAAGGCAGGGTATTCCACGCCTTCAAACGTTGCCGCCTTCAGTTGCAGGCGGTTTTTTACGCGCACCAGCGGCTCCAGTACCAGCGGCAAGCCATCATGGGTTTCTAGTTTGGTGATCTCTGTAATCTCTGGCGACAAGCTGCCGACACGGACTTCCATGCCTGCGGTCTTGAGAATGTGACAGAGCTCAACCACATTACGCAGGTAGTAGGTGTTGCGGGTATGGTTTTCGGGGATCAGAAGTAAACGGCGTGCATCTGGGCAGATTTTTTCGACCGCCATTTGTGCGGCTTGCACAGCCAAGCTTAAAAATTCGGGATTCAGGTTATTAAAACCGCCTGGAAACAGGTTGGTATCCACCGGGGCAATCTTGAAGCCGGCATTGCGCAGGTCCACACTGGCATAAAACGGGGCGGGAATTTCCTGCCATTTGGTGCGGAACCAGTGCTCAATATCCGGCATGGCTTGCAAAACGCGTTTTTCCAGTGTGTAGAGAGGGCCGCTTAAAGCCGTGGTTAAGTGTGGAACCATGGTTGCTCCTGTGCTTGTTATTTTATTCACCGGTTACCCGGCACTGCTAATGCAATGATTAGGCGATGACCGCATGCGCCTGCTGGTCGGCATGATAGCTGCTGCGCACCATGGGCCCGCTCGCCGCATTGTCAAAGCCCATGGCATCGGCTTGTTGTTTAAACCATTCAAAACGCTCTGGCGTGACATATCTCAACACCGGCAAGTGATGGACGCTGGGTTGCAAGTATTGCCCCAGGGTAAGCATGCTGACGCCATGTGCGCGCAGGTCACGCATGACCTCTAAAATTTCTTCATCCGTTTCACCCAGGCCCAGCATCAAGCCAGATTTGGTCGGCACCGTTGGGTACAGTTCACCAAACTGTTTGAGCAAATCCAGCGAATGCTGGTAGTCAGAACCAGGGCGCGCCTGTTTATACAAACGCGGCACCGTTTCCAGGTTATGGTTCATGACATCTGGCGGTGCTTCACGCAGAATTTTGAGCGAGATGTCGAGGCGGCCCCTAAAATCTGGCACCAGAATTTCAATTTTAATGGCTGGGGATTGGGCGCGAATGGCGCGGATGCAGTCGACAAAATGCTGCGCGCCACCGTCAGGCAAATCATCGCGGTCTACTGAGGTGACGACTACATAGCGCAGTTTCATCTGTGCGATGGTGCGGGCGAGGTTTTCTGGCTCATTTGGATCAGGCGGCAAGGGTTTTCCATGCGCCACATCACAAAACGGGCAACGGCGGGTGCAGATATCGCCCAGAATCATAAAGGTCGCCGTGCCGCCACTAAAGCATTCGCCAATATTAGGGCAGCTGGCTTCTTCACAGACGGTATGCAGATTGTTGTCGCGCAGGACTTGCTTGATTTCCTGGAACCGTGCCGAATCCGGCACTTTCATGCGTATCCATTCGGGCTTGCGCAGCATGGGTTGCGGCACGATCTTGATCGGGATACGCGAGGTTTTTGCTGCGTCGATTTCTTTCACGCCAGCGACTTTTTTGGCCGGACGGGCGCTGCTTGTATCTATTGGGGACGAATTATCTGACATGCGTCAGCTTCTCTTTCAATCGTTGGGTTAAATCGGCGGCAATGTCAGACATTTGCAGCGCAATATTTAATTCCCGGGTTTGCGTCATTTGCATGCCGGCATAACCACACGGGTCTATATCGGCAAACGGCTGTAAATCCATGTCTATATTCAAACTCAGGCCATGGTAGCAGCACTGGTTTTTCAGGCGTAGCCCCAGCGAGGCAATTTTTTTGCCGTCTACATACACGCCAGGCGCATCCGCGCGGGCAACAGCCACCACGCCTTGTGCGGCCAGCCATTCTATCAGGCTGTGTTCCAAGATGGAGACAAGTTGCCGGACATTCAAGTGGCCGCGTGCCAGATCGATCAGGCAATAAATAATGAGTTGGCCCGGGCCGTGGTAGGTGATTTTGCCACCGCGGTCTACATTCACCACCGGAATTGCATTCTGTGGCAGGCGCACGCCGCGGCGGTTGAGGCCTAGCGTATACACAGGCGGATGTTCGGTGACCCAGAGCTGGTCAGGAGTACTGGTCGTGCGTTGGGCAGTGTATGCCTGCATGGCAGCCAGCGTGGCTGCATAATCAGTCAGCCCCAACTGGCGGATTTCCAAGGCAGGCATGATCGAAAAAGGCTTATAGCACAACCTTGACCATGGGGTGAGCGGTCAGGCTGCGGTAAATATCATCCAGTTGTGGCTTGGAGGTGACATACACCAGACAGGTCAGGCTCAGGTATTTGCCATTGCTGCTGCCACGCATTTCAATCAGGTGCGTATCAAAGTCTGGCCAGTGCAACTGGATGGTGCGGGTAATTTCGCTGGCGAAATCATCATGCGTTTCACCCATGACCTTGATCGGGAAATTGGTGGGAAACTCAATCAGGGTCTCTTCTATTTCCGGTAATTGCTCGAACTTGGTCATATGTTACCTACCTTTTAAACAGTGAGTGACGGTCAGCCTGTTTATTGCAAATACAAGCGGACCTGATCGATCATGCGTGAAAAGATATTGCTGGCCTCGACTGCCTGCATGGTGACCAGCGGCACGCTATGCACCACCTTGCCATTGAGGCTGAAATCCACCGCACCAACCGTTTGATGTGCTTTTAACGGCGCTTCAAGCGGTTTGGGCACGCGTAGATTCGCTTTCATATTGGCATATTCACCCTGGGGCAGCGTCAGGTAAACCGGTTTTACCACTGTGAGGTCAACCTGGTTTTCTGTCCCTTTCCATACCTTTTGCCGCGTAATTGCTTTGTCCGCCGCATAAATCAGTCTGGATTCATAAAACTGGAAGCCAAAATTCAGTAATTTTTGACTCTCAGCGGCGCGTACATTGTCAGAGGTGGTGCCAAGTACCACAGAAATCAAGCGGAAGTCATTGCGTTTGGCCGAAGAAATCAGGCAGTAACCGGCGGATTCGGTATGGCCGGTTTTCATGCCATCGACCGTGGGGTCTATAAACAGCAAGCGGTTGCGGTTAGGCTGGGTGATATTGTTATAGGTGTAAGACTTTTGCGAATACAAGCGCGCGTAGTCTTGCGGAAAGTCCCGAATCAGCGCATTGGCCAACATGGACAAGTCACGTGCGGTGGTGACATGGGCCGGGTCTGGCAAGCCTGTCGCATTCATAAAGTGGCTGTTTTTCATGCCCAGCGCGGCCGCTTTTTTGTTCATCAGCGTGGCGAACAATTCTTCACTGCCCGCAATGCCTTCGGCCAGGGTAATTGCCGCATCATTGCCTGACTGAATAATCAGGCCATGAAGCAACTCATCCACAGTGACGGTCATCGTCGTGTCGATAAACATTTTTGAGCCTTCGACCTTCCAGGCTTTTTGACTCACGGGCAAGGTCTGTGTCAGTGACAAGCGCTTTTGCTTGACCGCTTCAAAGGTCAGGTAAGCGGTCATTACTTTGGTCAGTGACGCAGGTTCCACCGGCATATCGGGGTTGTTCGCAGCCAGCAGATTGCCGGTATTGGCATCGCGCAGCACAAAGGCTTTGGCCGCCAGCGTGGGTACAGGTACATTGCCGGTAATGGCTTCAGCCGCCACCGTCATTAAAGGAATGGAAAGTAGAAAAGCAATACAAGAACGCCACATGGTCATCATTTAACGAGAAAAAATACTTAACGAGAAAACGGTGCTAGCGGGAAAAAACAAGCGCTGGCAACTGCAATTGGTCACGCATCTGATTGGCTGCTTGCGCGGCCATGGCGTGATCAGGATATGGGCCCAGAACAACCTGGAACATCTTGCCATTATACACTTTGTTCAGCAGGCTTTGTGTCTCGGGTACCGCATTGGAAATGCGCTGCTGCAGGCGGTCGGCATTTTCTTCAACGCCAAAGGCGCCGACCTGTACATACACCCCGGTGTTGTCGAGTGAGGCAGCTGGTTTTGCCGATGCTTTGGGCATGCTTGCCGGCGCAATGTCTCTGGCGACGCCTGCACTGCTCGGGGCCGCAGCTATCTCCGGCTGGTTGGGGTCAATTAAAGTGATCTCTACCTGGGCCGAGCCATGCTGGGTGATATCGAGTTGTTTGGCCGCGGCATAGGATAAATCGATGATGCGGTCGCGGCCAAAAGGGCCGCGGTCATTGACCCTGGCAATCAGGTTTTTGCCATTGCTCAGGTTGGTGACGCGCACATAACTTGGAATTGGCAGTGTGCGGTGGGCGGCGCTGAGTTTATACATGTTATAAGGCTCACCACTGGCGGTACGGCGGCCATGAAATTTTTTACCATACCAGGAAGCGTGTCCGGTTTGCGTAAATGGCGTTGTAATTTCCGACATTGGCGACACCAGTTCCCCATTCACGATATAAGGCTTGGTGGTCCCTTTCACGATGGGCTCCAACTTGGGCGTCACCGAGGTTTCCAGTGGAATGTTTGGATCAATGCCTTCGGTGGCATTGCCAGAGCTCTCGGGTTTGGGGTCAATATTAATGACTTTGGGTGCACCTAGCGGCGCACTGCTGCCCGGCAATACCGCAGGCGGCGCAGGCGAGGCTGCGGGCGCGGCAGGGCGTGGCGTGGGCACGGGTTTTATTGGCGCAGGCGCCGTTGGACGTGACGGCATGCTGCTTTCGCAGGCAACCAGCCCGGCAGCCAGCAGCACGATAAAGAGTCTTTGTAGGGACAATGACATCGAGGTCCTTCAGTGGTTTCTGGCCACGTTAATCGGTGGCTACCAGCCGTTTATGCGACTGCACGCTCATCAGCAAACCCAGGCTTAGCCCTAAGGTCAAGAGTGAGGTGCCGCCATAACTGACCAGCGGCAAGGGAATGCCGACCACAGGCAGAATGCCGCTCACCATGCCCATGTTGACGAAGCAATAGGTAAAAAAGGTGGCGGCAATGCTGCCTGCCAATAAGCGGGAAAAAGTACTCTTGGCTTGTGACGCGATGATGAACGCTCGGCCAATAATAATGGCGAACAGCAGCAATAACAGGCTGCAGCCTACCAGGCCAAACTCTTCTGCAAACACGGCAAAAATAAAGTCTGTGGTGCGTTCTGGCACAAAGTCTAACTGTGACTGGGTGCCGTTGAGCCAGCCTTTGCCGGTCATGCCGCCAGAGCCAATGGCAATGGTGGCCTGAATAATGTGATAACCCGCGCCAAGCGGGTCCTGGCTAGGGTCGATGAGAATTTCCACCCGACGCCGCTGATAGTCATGCAGCATGGACCATAAAATGGGCAGCGCCGCGCCAAAGGCAATCGCGCTGCCAAAAATAAATTTCCAGCTCAGACCGGCCAGAAAAATCACATAAAAACCGGCGGCAAAGACCAGGGTGGCGGTCCCGAGGTCGGGCTGCTTGGCAATCAGCAAGACCGGCACCAGCAAAATGACCCCGGCGACGACATAGTCCGTGGTGCGTAACAAGGATTCACGTTTTGAAAAATACCAGGACAGCATAATTGGCACCGCCAATTTCATGAGTTCCGAGGGCTGGATTTTGGTCACGCCCAGATTGAGCCAGCGCCTGGCGCCATGGCTAATATCGCCGACCAGCGCTACCGCAATCAACAATGCCAGCCCGAACAAATAGGCGGGCAGGGCAATGCGTTCAATGTGTTGCGGCTGTGTGTTTGCAACCAGAAACATCACGCCCATCATCACCAGGATATTAATCAGCTGTGCATTAACCTTGAGCAGGGACTGCCCAGAGGCGCTATAGAGCACCATAAGCGCAACCACCAGCACCATGAGGACGGTGGCCAGCAAGATGGAGTCAATATGGCGGATAAAATGGCCGATCCACTGTTTAATCATGCTCTTCCTCCTCAACGACTGGGGGTGGGTTCTGTGCTTGTGTTTCGGCGGGCACCGCAGGGGCTGCCACTGCGGGTATTTTGCCCAGCAGGTAATAGTCCATTACTTTGCGTGCAATCGGCCCCGCCGCCGAGCCACCGTGGCCACCGTTTTCCACAATGACGGCCACGGCAATTTTGGGGTCTTCAGCCGGTGCGTAAGCAATAAACCAGGCGTGGTCGCGATGGCGTTCTGCCGTGGCTTTTTCGTTATATTTTTCATTTTGCTTGATACCTACCACTTGCGCCGTACCGGTTTTGGCAGCGATGTCATAGCCTGCATTGGCGCCTACTGACGCGGCTGTGCCTCCCGGGCGTGTCACATCCATCATGCCCAGTTTCACAATCTCCAGATTCTCCGGGCTGAGGTTCAACTGGTCCGCCACTTTATGCGGCAACATCCTGACCTCGTTGGTTTTGGCATTCACAATCGCATTGACCAGATGCGGCTGGATGGCCTTGCCACTATTGGCCAGCGTGGCCGTGGCGTAGGCCAATTGCATGGGCGTGACCAGCGTATACCCCTGACCAATGCCTACAATGACAGTTTCACCCATATACCAGGGCTGTTTGAAGCGTCTTTGCTTCCAGCCCGGCGTCGGCAGCAAGCCCGCCAGTTCGCCCTGGATATCAATATTGGTTTTTTCACCAAAACCAAAATGTCTGACAAAGTCGGTCAGCCGGTCTATACCAAGCTCGACGGCCAGCCCATAAAAAAACGTATCGCAAGACACGGTAATCGCCTTGCGCATATCGACCGAACCATGGCCGGATGGTTTCCAGTCACGGTAGCGGTGATGGCTGTTGGGCAGCATGTAGTAGCCTGGGTCGCTGATGGTAAACGGCGGTTGCCGCTTGCCTGATTCCAGCCCGGCCAGCGCGACAAAGGGCTTGAAGGTGGAACCAGGTGGGTAAATCCCCTTCAAGGTGCGGTTGATCAGCGGTTTATCCAGCGAATTGTTCAACAGGTTCCAGTTATCAAAATCAATGCCATCCACAAACAGGTTGGCATCAAATGAAGGCATGCTGGCCATGGCCAGGACTTCCCCTGTTTTGGGTTGGATCGCTACCAACGCGCCGCGACGTCCGGCAAATTCCTGCTCGGCGATTTCTTGCATTTTGGCGTCCATGGACAGCACCACGTTGTTGCCCGATGTGGGCGAGGCGCTTGACAGCACGCGCACAGCCCGGCCATCGGCATCAATCTCTACCTGCTGAAAGCCGGTGACGCCATGCAGCTCGGTTTCATAGGCTTGCTCGACGCCCGCCTTGCCAATATGCTCAGTGCCTTTGTAGTTGGATAGCTGGTTGTTTTCCTTGAGCTGCTTGAGATCGTGTTCATTGATCCGGCTGATATAGCCGATACCATGCGTGCCCAGGGTGCCATAGGGGTAATGGCGGAACAGGCGCGATTTGAGCTCAACGCCAGGAAACCGGAAGCGGTTCACGGCAAACTTGGCGGCTTCGTATTCATTAAGGTGGGTGCGGATCGGAATGCTTTCAAACGTATGGCTTTGCGCCCGCAGTTTTTTAAAGCGCTTGAGATCCGTTGGAGAAATCTCGACCAGTTTGCCCAGCTCGGCAATTGTGTCCTGCAAGTCTTCGGTTTTGGAGGGCGTGATTTCCAGCGTATACACAAAAAAGTTATGCGCCAGAATAATGCCGTTGCGGTCAGAAATCAGGCCACGGTTCGGTGTAATGGGGACAATCGAAATCCGGTTGTTTTCTGCCAGTGTTTGATAATAGTCATAGCGAAAGACTTGCAGAAAGTAAAAACGGCCCAGCAGCGCAGAAAACGCTGCTAAAACCAACAGTACCAGAAAAACCAGACGAACCCGGAACTTGTGCTGTTCGTTTTGATGGTTTTTGAGTTCAGTGCTATACCCCATGTGCTTACAATTTCTTCGGGCGGGTCAGTTCGCCAAACCAGATAATCATGAATTGCCACAGTATCAGGTCAGACACGATGGGGAAGGCGTAGGTCCAGTCGGGCAATTCGCCGCCGGCAAACAGCTTGAGCAGCAAAATCAGCCCGCGCTCTACGCCAAACAAAAACAACACATATAAATAGAGTTGCCAGCGATTGAACAGCACCAGCCTGCGTTGATAGATCAGGCCGAGAAAGGCGGTGATTGCAAATGTCAGGGCATGTTGTCCGAGCAGGCTGCCCGTGGATAAGTCCACCAGCAAGCCAGCAAACCACACCCAGCCAATATTGCAGTGGTAGGGGGCTTGCAACAGCCAATACAGCATGATAACCAGCAGAAAATCCGGGCGCACAATAATGCCCGCATTTGACCAGGGGTAAAGTTGAAAAATCAACCCGACCAGCAAGGTGAAAAAGAACGTGCTGAACTTAACCGGTTTCATCGACGCTCCGGTGTGGTTGGTGGAGTGGGCGGCGCCACTGGGTCAGTAGGCACTGCGCTGTCTGGTTGTGCGGTCATTTCGGTGTCTGGTGGCTGTCCGGCATCCAGTACGGGCGGTGTGGTGACCGGGTTGGGGTCAACCAGTGCGTTGTTCTTTTGCAAGACATCCACCACGGATTGATCCAGGTGCTGCGCGTTGTTGCGTTGCAACATGGGGCGGCTTTCGGACATCGGATTGGTGGCCGGAGACTCTGGCACTTTGAGGATCAGCACATGTTTGTGGTTATTCACGCCGGCAATCGGGCGGCTGATGATCTTGGCAAACGGCGAATCCTGGCTTTGCTTGATCTGGGTGACGATGGCCACTGCCAAACCGGCGGGATAGACGCCGTCAATGCCCGAGGTTACCAGTTTGTCACCAACCTTGATGTCGACGCTGGTGGGCAGGTAGGGGATGTCCAGCGTGTTGCGTTTGCCCTCCCCAAAGGCAATTGCGCGTAATTGGTTGCGCTCGATCTGAATAGGAATCGACAGTTTTTTATCCGTGATCAGCGTGACTTCGCTGGTGAACGGATACACCCGGGTGATCTGACCCACCACGCCCTGTTCATCAACCACCGCTTGCCCGGGGGTGATGTGGTGGTGACTGCCGCGGTTCAGCGTGATGATGTTGCTAAATGGGTCGCGCCCCATATGCATGACTTCACCCAGTGTGGCTTCCGGGATAATCGGTGCATCCCCGGCCAGCAATGTGCGTAAATGCGCATTTTCGGCATCGACAGTGGCCAGGCGCTGCAAGGCTGCATGATCGATCAGCGCCTGCTGTTTGAGCTTGAAGTTATCCTGAATCAGCTGGTTATGCGAGGTAAAGTAGGTGTTGATGTTGCGCCCCCATTCGTTAGGGGCGCTAGCGATCACTTCAAGCGGGTGCAGGGCGGTACTGAACCATTGCCTTACCTGGCTCAAATAATCAAAGCGTGCATCGACCGCCATCATGACCAAAGACAGCGTACAAAAAAACATCAGGCGCGAGAAAGGCTTGGGCCCCTGGATAAAAAAGGCCGGCGACTCTTGCGGATCAAGCTGTTGGTGGATGCCTTTAAGCATAGTCAGGGTCGCGCCAACTGGGTGCGGATTTATTCGCTAGCGAATACGTTGCCCAGCTTGTCCATTTCCTCAAGTGCGCGGCCACAGCCACGGGCGACACAGGTCAGTGGATCTTCAGCCACGATGACTGGCAAGCCGGTTTCTTCTACCAGCAAACGGTCCAGGTCGCGCAACAAAGCACCACCACCGGTCAACACCATGCCTTTTTCGGCAATGTCTGCGCCCAGCTCTGGCGGCGTTTGTTCAAGTGCGGATTTCACTGCACCGACGATGGCATTCAGTGGTTCAGTCAAGGCTTCAAGAATCTCGTTGCTGGAGATGGTGAATTTGCGTGGCAAGCCTTCAGCCAGGTTGCGGCCAGTCACTTCCATTTCAAGCACTTCAGAGCCCGGGAAGGCGGAGCCGATTTTTTTCTTGATCGCTTCAGCGGTGGGCTCGGAGATTTGCATGCCGTAGTTACGGCGGATGTAGTCAATAATCGCCTGGTCAAACTTGTCACCACCGACGCGCTCGGACTTGGCGTAGACAATGCCGCCCAGTGAAATCACGCCAACTTCAGTCGTGCCGCCACCAATATCGACGACCATGGAGCCGGTGGCTTCCGCCACAGGCATATCGGCACCAATCGCAGCGGCCATCGGTTCTTCAATCAGGAACACCTGTTTAGCACCTGCGCGCTCGGCAGATTCTTTAATGGCACGACGCTCTACCTGGGTGGAGCCCACGGGGACGCAGATGATGATGCGTGGGCTGGGTGAGAACCAGCGAGATTCGTGTACCTTGCGGATAAAGAATTTGAGCATTTGCTCGGTGATGGTGAAGTCGGCGATCACACCGTCTTTCATCGGGCGGATGGCCTGAATGTTGGCTGGCGCGCGGCCCAGCATGCTTTTTGCATCAGAGCCGACTGCCAGCAGTACTTTTTTGCCGTTGGGGCCGCCTTCGGTACGAATCGCCACCACTGAGGGCTCATCCAGCACCACCCCTTTGCCGCGTACGTAAATCAGCGTGTTGGCGGTGCCAAGGTCAATGGCAAGGTCATTGGAGAAGTAGCTGTTGATTGAACCGAACATGTTTTATCCTGTGAAAATTCTGACTTTGGTGCTGCCCGCTGGGTGCGGCATAAAATCAAGGTATAATAGCGCAAAACGCACATGAAATTAAGATGTGTTTTCAAAATCTTATAGACAATTAACCACACATGGCACTGAATCTAGATGATATCAAGCGTATCGCGCACCTGGCCCGCATCGAGGTCAGCGACAGTGAAGCGCAAGAAACCCTAAGCAAACTTTCCGGTATTCTGGGGCTGATTGAGCAAATGCAGGCGGTGGACACCACCGGCATCACCCCCATGTCGCACTCGCAAGACGTGACACAGCGTCTGCGTGAGGACGTGGTGACTAAAACCAACCAGCGCGAACTGTTTCAATCCATTGCACCAGCCACGCAAGATGGCTTATACCTGGTGCCCAAAGTCATTGAATAAGCGCTTGCCAGCCCCTGCTTTGACGGTTCATTTTTACGGTTTCCATTATGATAAACAGTAGTTTAAAACAGCTGGGCCAGCAGTTGGCCAGCAAACAAGTTTCCAGCGTGGAGTTAACGCAGGCCTATTTGCAACGCATGGCCAAACTCAACCCCAGCATCAATGCCTATGTCACCATAGACGAACAAAAAACCCTGGCGCAGGCGCAAGCGGCAGATGCCCGCATCGCCGCCGGTACAGCCGGCCCGCTCACTGGCATCCCCATCGCGCAAAAAGATATTTTTTGTGCCCAGGGCTGGCGCACTACCTGTAGCTCCAAAATGCTGGAAAACTTCATTGCCCCCTATGACGCGCATGTGATCAGCCAGTTTGATGCGGCCGGTGCGGTCAATCTGGGCAAAACCAATATGGACGAGTTCGCCATGGGTTCCTCCAACGAAACCAGTTATTTTGGCAGCGTCAAAAATCCATGGGACTTTGATCGTGTGCCTGGCGGTAGCTCTGGCGGTTCCGCGGCGGCTGTGGCCGCCCGCTTATGTGCAGCGGCCACCGGGACGGATACCGGCGGTTCCATCCGCCAACCCGCTTCATTGTGCGGCTTTACTGGCCTGAAGCCAACTTATGGCCTGGTCTCCCGTTACGGCATGATCGCGTTTGCTTCCTCGCTGGATCAGGCAGGGCCCATGGCCAAGTCGGCCGAAGATTGTGCGCTCATGCTCAATGTCATGGCCGGGTTTGACGAGCGTGACTCCACCAGCGTGCAGCGCGAGCAAGAAGATTACACCCGTGGCTTGAGCGCCATGCAAGGCACGCAGCCACTCAAAGGCTTGCGGATTGGCCTGCCCAAAGAATATTTTGCCGAAGGCTTGAATGCTGACGTGGCTAAAGTGATTGAAACGGCGATTGCAGAATACAAAAAGCTGGGTGCAGAGATTGTCGAGATCAGCTTGCCAAACAACAATCTGTCGATTCCGGTGTATTACGTGCTCGCTCCAGCCGAGGCATCGAGCAATCTGTCACGCTATGACGGCGTCCGTTATGGTCACCGTGCGGCGGAATACAATGACCTGCTCGACATGTACATGAAGTCGCGCGCAGAAGGTTTTGGTGCCGAGGTCAAGCGCCGTATCCTGATTGGTACCTATGTGCTCAGTGCTGGTTATTACGATGCCTACTACCTCAAGGCCCAGCAAATCCGTCGCCTGATTGCCCAGGACTTTGTGGAAGCCTTCAAGCAGTGTGATGTAATCATGGGCCCGGCCGCGCCTTCAACAGCCTTTAAAGCCGGTGAAAAAACCAGCGACCCCGTCGCCATGTATCTCGAAGACTTATACACCATTGCCGTGAACCTGGCGGGCTTGCCAGGCATGAGCATCCCGGCCGGGTTTACCACCAGCAGTGAGGGCAAGGCTTTGCCGGTTGGTTTGCAGATTATTGGCAATTATTTTGATGAGGCGCGCATGCTCAATGTTGGCCATGCCTATCAACAAGTCACAGACTGGCATACACGCATGCCAGCCGGTTTGGAGAACATCTAACATGCAGTGGGAAGTCGTGATCGGGTTGGAAACCCACGTACAGTTACAAACTAATTCCAAACAGTTTAGCGGGGCCTCCACCACTTATGGGGCGGCGCCAAATACGCAAGCCTGTGAGGTGAGTATTGCGCTGCCAGGGGTGTTGCCTGTGCTCAACAAAAAAGCCGTGGAATGCGCGATCAAGTTTGGCCTGGCGATTGATGCCGAAATGGCGCCGCGCAGCGTATTCTCGCGTAAAAATTACTTTTATCCCGATTTGCCCAAGGGCTACCAGATCAGCCAGTTTGAGCTGCCGGTAGTGGGTAAAGGTCAGCTGACCATTCAGGTCCCAGCCGGCAAAAATACCGAAGCCTATGAGAAGGTGATCAATATCACGCGTGCGCACCTTGAAGAAGATGCTGGTAAATCTGTGCACGGTGCCGTCGAAGGCATGTCCGGCATAGACTTGAACCGTGCGGGGACGCCCTTGCTGGAAATCGTGACTGAACCCGATATGCGCAGTGCCGCCGAAGCGGTCGCTTATGCCAAGAAGTTACATGAACTGGTGCAGTGGATAGGCATTTGCGACGGCAATATGCAGGAAGGATCTTTCCGTTGCGACGTCAACGTCTCGGTGCGCCCCAAGGGAACTGAAAAGTTCGGTACCCGCCGCGAGATCAAAAACCTGAACTCGTTCAAGTTCATGCAGCAAGCCATTGAGTATGAGACCCAGTGGCAAATCGAAACGCTGGAGGATGGCGGCACCATCCAGCAAGCAACTGTCCTGTTTAACCCGGACACCGGTGAAACGCGTGCCATGCGTACCAAGGAAGAAGCCAATGATTATCGCTATTTCCCTGACCCGGACCTGCTGCCGCTGGAAGTGACTGAGGCCGATAAAGCACGCGTGCGTGCCGAGATGCCAGAGTTGCCACAAGCCTTGCAGGCGCGGTTGGTGAGCGAGTACCAACTCTCTGCTTATGATGCCAGCACATTGACGGCTTCACGCAGCATGGCTGATTATTTTATGGTCACGGTACAAGCAGGTGCTGAGCCTAAACAGGCGGCTAACTGGGTGATGGGCGCGCTTTCTGCCAAGCTGAATGCGGAAGAAAAAGCGATTGCTGACAGTCCTGTCTCTGCCCAGCAGTTGGCTGCCTTGCTCAAGCGTATTGCAGACAATACCATTTCCAACAACGCCGCCAAACAGGTGTTTGAAGGCTTGTGGGCAGGCGAGGGTGAAGTAGATGCCATTATCGAAGCCAAAGGACTCAAGCAAGTGTCTGATACAGGCGCGATTGAGGCCATCATCAAAGAGGTGCTGGTGGCGAACCAGGCCATGGTCGATGAGTACAAATCTGGCAAGGAGAAAGCCTTTAATGCGCTGGTAGGCCAGTGTATGAAAGCCTCTAAAGGCAAGGCGAATCCGGCGCAGGTCAATGATCTTCTCAAGAAGATGTTGGGCTAGTCCCTTAATTGGCAGTTGGATAAAAAAACAAACCCCGCTTTTGGCGGGGTTTGTTTTTTTGACACGACTCTCTAAGCTTTGTGGCTCAGGATTACTTGCAATGCTCTTTGTCATGATGGTCTTTGCAATGCTCATCTGCAAAAGAAACATTTGAGAATACGGCCATCATTACCAATACTAAAGCTGCGAATTTTTTCATTCTGATCTCCTGTTAGCATTTCAAGTGTAAAGTCATTTGCTGCCTGCGCATGACGTTCGTCACACGCATAAATAGTTATCGGCAGGCAAGCATCAAACTAAAACTGGATAAACCCGGGTTAGAGACCTCAGTTCATCTATTCGCTATTGGCCAAAGGCATGGCAAATCAGCTGCCATGAAATGGTCATAAAGCCGATGGTCGTGAGCACGAAGCTGATGGCAGAATAAACTTTCCATTTGGTTTTGTTCCAGAAGTCGGGATCAAATGCTGCAATCACAAACACGGTCGGGTTGGTAAAGCCGCCAATGGCCACGCAGACACAGGCAAAATAGTGCAACTCTATGCCTGCGGCCTTGGCTGCGCCATAAAATCCCAGTCCAAACAGGGCCATAAGGGCGTAGTCGACATGGGCGCGTATCATGGTTTTATAGTCCACCAAAAACTCGCCATCTATACCCTTGATCGGAAACCAGCGGGCAAAAGTCATCAGCCATGCAGACAAAATCAACGCAGTGATACAAGCCACTGCACCTATTAATAACACGTTCATATTTTCTCTCCTGAGCCTATTAAAAAATTAACCCGTGATGTTTTTTGTGTCGGGCAGGTGAATTGTAGACAGGTCTGTCTACTTGTCAAGCGCAGGCAGACGCAAAACTTTGTTTTACTTGCGTTATCAGGCGTTTTCCCGCACAATTCGTCCGTTGCTAGGGGTCTGTAAATACTTCATTTTGTGAGGTTTTTGCAGTGAGAGTTACCCTTCGAACCTGATGCGGGTCATACCGCCGTAGGGAATGCAAGTCTTCGCATCCTTACGTCTTTTCTTTTAAGGATGCCTAATGAACGCTATTGATAAGAACATCAAATTCGTCAACGCGGATGCCAAAGTTGACGAAGCTGCTACCAAACCGTTTGCCAAATCGCGCAAAATTTACGTTGAAGGTTCACGCCCTGATATCCGTGTGCCATTTCGTGAAATTTCACTGAGTGATACCCCTTCCAGCTTTGGTGGGGATACCAATCCACCTGTGGTTGTGTATGACACTTCCGGCCCTTACACTGACCCGAATGTAGAGATCGATATCCGTAACGGTCTGCCAGCGTTGCGTGCGCAATGGATTATGGAGCGGGGTGATGTAGAGCAGCTGGATGGCCCGACGTCTGAATTCGGTCATCAGCGCCTGGTCGATCCAGAGTTGTCACAAATGCGGTTTAACCTGCATCGCAAGCCACTGCGTGCCAAAGCGGGTAAAAATGTCAGCCAGATGCATTATGCGCGGCAAGGCATCATCACACCCGAGATGGAATTTATCGCCATCCGCGAAAACCAACGCCGTGAAAACATGAGCGAGCTGCTGCAAACGCAACACCCTGGCCAGAACTACGGTGCCAGCATTCCCCCTGTGATCACGCCAGAATTTGTGCGTGACGAAGTGGCGCGTGGCCGTGCCATTATCCCTGCCAACATCAACCACCCGGAAATCGAGCCCATGATTATTGGCCGTAACTTTTTGGTCAAAATCAATGCCAATATCGGTAACTCGGCGCTGGGTTCCTCCATCTCTGAAGAAGTGGAAAAAATGGTGTGGGGCACCCGTTGGGGTGGCGATACCGTGATGGATCTGTCCACTGGTAAAAACATCCATGAAACGCGCGAATGGATTATCCGTAACTCACCCGTGCCAATTGGTACCGTGCCTATCTATCAGGCGCTAGAAAAAGTAAACGGCAAGGCCGAAGACCTGACCTGGGAAATCTTCCGTGACACGCTGATTGAACAGGCAGAGCAGGGCGTAGACTATTTTACGATTCACGCCGGTGTGCGCCTGGCTTACATTCCAATGACCGCCAAACGCATGACCGGTATCGTGTCACGTGGCGGCTCCATCATGGCCAAATGGTGTCTGGCTCACCACAAAGAGTCTTTCTTGTACACGCATTTTGAAGAAATCTGCGAGATCATGAAGCAGTATGACGTGTCATTCTCGCTGGGTGACGGCTTGCGTCCAGGCTCTATCTACGATGCCAACGACGAAGCCCAATTTGCCGAGCTGAAGACCTTGGGTGAGTTGACCCAGATCGCCTGGAAGCACGATGTGCAATGCATGATCGAAGGCCCTGGTCATGTGCCTATGCACATGATCAAGGAAAACATGGACCTGCAACTGGAGCACTGTGGTGAAGCCCCGTTCTACACGCTGGGCCCATTGACCACCGACATTGCGCCTGGCTATGACCACATCACTTCCGGTATCGGTGCGGCCATGATCGGCTGGTACGGCTGCGCCATGCTGTGCTATGTGACCCCGAAAGAGCATCTGGGCTTGCCGGACAAGGAAGACGTCCGCGTAGGCATCATTACCTACAAAATAGCGGCGCATGCCGCTGACCTGGCCAAAGGCCATCCTGGCGCCCAGATCCGGGACAATGCCTTGTCCAAGGCGCGTTTCGAATTCCGCTGGGAAGACCAGTTTAACCTCGGGCTTGATCCTGAAAAAGCCAAGGAATTCCACGATGAAACCTTGCCGCAAGAAGGCGCCAAACAGGCACACTTCTGCTCCATGTGTGGACCGCACTTCTGTTCAATGAAAATTACACAGGATGTGCGCGACTACGCCGATAAACTGGGGGTGGATGAACAGGTGGCGCTGGAAAAAGGCATGCAGGAAAAAGCCATCGAGTTTGTGAAAAAAGGCGCTGAGGTTTATCAAAAAGTGTAATTTTTTGGTGCCTTAAGCTTGTAAAAACCGGCCTCGTGCCGGTTTTTTTATGGCCAGCAATCTTGTCATTTAGTCCACAAAATGACTGTTTTTTGCGCCATGTCGCCATGGTCAAACGCGCTATAGTTTGCCATCACAATCGCGGTCAGGAGACTGCACATGCCAGACAATCTGCACACCAGTATCGTCAGGGATTTTCGGCAAACTTTGCTGTGGCCCGTGCAATTGATGACTGATCATCTTGTCCCCGGCGCCGTAGATGCGCCCTGGGAAACACTCAAGGCCATCAAGGATTCGCCCTGGGTAGAAATTGAGGACGATTTTTTACACAGCGCCCCGCACTTAAGTGAAACGCGCTATCAAGAGTTCGTCACCTTTATGCCTTTTGCCCAGCGTTTTTTATATGGCGAGGGTAAGCATGGACATGCTTCTGGCGGCTATGGCGAATCGCCACTGCATATATTTAGCCGTCAGGATATCCGTGCCGTCCGTATCACCTTGCCGGAGCATGCGACCCCGCTCACTTTGCGCGTCGCGCATATCGAGCTGTATTTCTTTTTTGATATTGATGTTGCCATGCTGGCGCTAGAAGTGACCGCCAGTGATCTCGCGCTTAACGACGCTATGGAAATCCTCTACCGTCTGGGCCGCACCTATCCCAATTACTGGGATGATACCGGCGAGGGCGGGCATTGCGCAAAACGGGTTGAGTGGCTGGATCAGCACGATCAGGTCATTGCTGCCTCTGATTATGAAGACAAGGCCCGCTACCTGGCCTTTGTGAAAGAGAATCACGTCCCTTGTGTCTCATTGCACTGGTCAGCACTGATGTCGCCGCTCGTACAACATTACTCCGGCCAGTCTGGCGAGTTGCGTTACCGTGAAATTGAATATCAGCGCATGCCCTTGATGGCTTATCTGGCGTTTGACGATGTGAGTACCTTGTCGCGCGGAGATTTGATCCGGCTGGGCCTGGTTTGCCAGCCCTGGCATTCAGATACCTTGCCGTTTAGTGAGCAGTTTTTGCAAGACTTTGAGCAACAGCATTGCTATGACCGCTACTGGGATGAGGTCCGCCAAGACCCCTGGAGCACCACGCGCATAATGTGTACTGGCCAGAATTTTGTCGTGGTCGGCAGTCATCAGCACCGCGTGTTCAGCAATGACAAAAACGGCATCAAGCGCCATTACCAAAACCAGTATTTTCTATTGTTCTTAATCGCCCATTTTCAAAAAGCGGCCTTGCTGATGCTGTCAGACCGCATGGTGCAAGCCATCAGCCGCCTGAATATGCAGAGTGAGGACTCGGTCAAATCTTTCCGCAACAATATCCGGCATGTCACGGCCGTGTTTCTGCGCTTTACCCACCGCTACTGGTTTGAAAATGTGTCTGATCAGGCCGTCGCCAAAGACCTGTTTGCCTTGATGCTCAAGCAACTTGATTCGGTCAGCCTGTTTGAGAAAACTCGCCGCCGCATTATGGATATGGCCGAATATCTGGAAGGCGAAGAAATCAAGCGGCAGGCGGATACGGTCGTCCGCCTTACCGTGGTCACTATTCTGGGCCTCATCGGCACCATGACCAGTGGCTTGCTGGGCATGAATTTAATCGACCTGACCCAAACCACTCTGCTGGAGAAGCTGGCATATTTTGGTATCGTCTTTGTGCCTGTCAGCCTGCTTACTTTTTATACTGTGATTAAATCGCGTCGGCTGTCATTGTTTCTGGATGCGCTTTCTAATGAGAGCACAGGCATGCGCTATAAATTATCAAAACTGGCCCGTGTATGGAGCGGCCAATTAGAGGACCGTTAGTGATTCTGTTGGCGTGAGCCTGTTTCAGCCATACAGGTGTTAAAAAGTGAATCTTCAACGCATTCTTCTATCCATCAATATATTGATGACAATATGGATAGGAGAACACGATGAGACGCAGACTCTATTTTGTTTTACCCAATCTTCACAGTGCTCAGGCCGTGATGAATGAATTACTGCTTGATCGCATTGATGAAAATCACATCCATTTTCATGCCCGGCATGAACATTTGCTAGCGCAATTACCAAAAGCCGGTGCCGTAGAAAAATCCGATGTTCTTTATAGTGCGATGGCCGGGTTTGTCTTTGGCGCAATCGTTGGCTTGTTAAGCGGCTTACTCGCCTGCTTTTTCCCGTGGTGGTTTGGCGAAGTTGCTTTCACCGTGATTCCGTATTGCATGGTCATTGGAGCACTCGCCTGTGCTGCGTGGGCAGCGGCCATCGCGACTGCGGCGCCAGGGTATCGCTTGCGTGCCCACAGTCAACAGCTGGAGCAAGGCAATATCCTCATGGTTGTATCCGTCCCATTGCGCAGGTTACGCGAGATCAGGCAGCGCCTGATGCTACGCCATCCTGAAGCCTTGTATGGCGGTGTTTGGCCCGCCGAGCATCGCTTGTTTCCTTGAGCATACCTCTGGTTTGCTGGCATTCACCTGGCGAGCAATTTCAGCGCATTGGTTGGCTAGGCACTTACTTTCAATAGCCATCATAAATAATGATATATGCCGTTAGGTATATACCAAACTACGTATATCGAGAGATTCTTTCTTGTCTGCTGGCTGGCAATATGCAAACCATCGTGATTGAGCAAACATGTAAACGAGAAGACATGAATCACATTAACCGTATAAGGAGACACATGATGCGTAAATTTATTTCTGTGGGTTTTATGGTTTCAAGTTTGTTCGTGGCCTCAACGGCCGTGGCATTTGAAGGTGAGAAAAATATTCAACAAACCGCGCATACACAGCATTTTTTAAGCAAACGGCCTTATGCCACACCTGCCGTGGTGGCTAGCGCAGCGGCTGATCAAGCCTGGGTAGGTGCGACTTTGGTTGTAAATCCTGCACCCGCACAAGCGCAGCAAGTGATGAAAATGCATCAATTGTCCAAACGTGCGTTTTAGTCAGGTAGTTGTCAGGTAACTATGCCACCATAAACCTGACCGGTACTCACCCTAACGGTAAAAACTATTAAAGAATGAGCGATTTAAGGAGCGTAAAATGAGTAAATTGTTATTAGCAGTACTGGTAACATTTGGCTTCATGGCGAATGTTCAAGCAGGCGATACCTCTGACGCTGAGAGTGGTGTACACAATCTGCATCAGAACCACTTCCTCGGCAAGCGGCCTTACAGTAAAGCCCCACAGGCAAAACAGCAAAGCCCTGAAGATAAATGGGAAGGCACAGGCTTGATCACAGATAACCCGGATAAAGGTCTGGATAAGCACCAGCAAATGCGCCTGAATTTTATTGGCAAGCGTCCATACATGGGCTCACCGGCAGACTGAATTTAATTGAGTGCTGTTGAGTGTCGGCTGTGCCGGTGCAACAAAAACCCTTCATGTGATCCATGGAGGGTTTTGTTTTTGAGCCTGTGCTCAATCAGCTTCCAAGGCGGAAGAAGGATGCTAGGCCTTGAGGATGACGGGAGAAAGCTCAAAACTCCCGTTGTCATGACTCACTAATAATTGCTGATCTTGTATGGTGACGCTCATGCTCAGGCTGCGTGAGGCAGCGGCTGTGAGTGCCTGGGTTTCCGGCAGGTTAATCACCGTGACATTATCCAGTTTAAGCATGGCTTTTTGGTGTTGCTCCCACCACATCTCTGCAGTTCTGCCACCATAAAGCACTTGCACCACTTGCTTGGCTTTTCCGCAGGCTTTGCGAATCTCACGCTCGTCAGGCAGGCCGACGCCTATCCAGCGTTCTATTGCCCCGGTAAGGTCTTTTTGCCAGAGATCCGGCTCATCGTCGTCACTCAGGCCTTTGCCAAATTGCAAGGCTTCATCCGCATAGAGCACAAACGCCAGCAGTCTGACCATCAGTCGCTCTTCTGTTTCCGAGGGGTGCTTGGCCAAGGTCAGCATATGCGTTTGATAGTAATGCCTGTCCATATCCGCAATATTGAGATTGATTTTATAAATGGTGGATTTGAGAGCCATGGCGACTGCCTGCGATTAAAAAGTGCAGCGAGTATAACAAACTAAACTATGCTCTTAAGCGCTTTGTAGCCAGCCAGATACAACAAACTGCTTGCGCTTTTTTAGAATCTTCATAAAATTGAAAATAAAACGTTTTATTTTTATTTTATGGATACGCAGGACGACATGCCTTCTACACGCACAGCCGCAGCCAAACCTAAGGTGGGGCGGCCAAAAACCGGGACAACACAGGAGCGTCACGCCCAATTTCTGGCGCAGGCCCTCGAACTGTTTATGACCGAGGGTGTGGCACGGACCAGTATTGCGCGGATTGCCGCAACCTGTGGCGTCTCGACGCGAACCATTTATGAGCGTTACAGCAACAAGGATGCGTTATTGATCGCGGCGCTCAAGCACATGGTGGAGCAGGATGTGCGTGCCATGACCAATCTTGACCAGTTAGCCGACCCGTCGCTGGCCATGGTGCTCACGCATATCGGGCGCCTGATGTTGAAAAAAGTCCTTGAACCGCGCATGGTGTCTTTTTTCAGGATTGCGGTTTCAGAAGTCTCTCATTTGCCAGAGTTGACGCGTGCTGTGAAAGAAGTGGGGCCGGAGCGCATTTATCAAATGTTGGCAAATATCTTTAAAACGTATGCGGATAAAGGCGAGTTGCCACAACTGAATTTTATGCGGGCGGCTGAGTCTTATTGCGAGCTACTGATCGCCGGCCCTCGCCATAAAGCATTATTCGGGGTGCAAGAAGCAGATTGGGATGCAGAAGCACACATTGCATTTGTGGTGCAGTTATTCTTGAGAGGATTACACGGGATGGAACAAAAATGAAGCAGCCTGTCTTAAAGGTTGCGGTAAACCTGCGTCGCCTGCCGCTATGGTTGGCTGTCGTGTGTTTGCCGCTGGCGAGTTGCTCGGTGATGGATGAATACATCCGCCCAAAACCCAAGGTAGCTACAGAATGGCAAGCGCCGTTGCCGCATGGCGGCAATCTGGCGTCGCTGAACAATTGGTGGGGGCAATTCAACGATCCTGTGCTTGACCATCTGCTCACTGAGGCACAGAAAGAAAGTCCCTCGCTTGAAATTGCGCTGGCCAATATCCGTGTGTCGCGCGCCAATGTCTTGTCTGCCCGTGCGCAAGGGATCCCTGATTTAACTAGCACCGGCAGTGCCACCAAGAGTAAAGGCGGTGGTGGTGGCGCGTTTCCGGCCAGTACCATTGAAGTTGATTCGATTTCACTGGATGCCAGCTGGGAAGTGGATTTGTTTGGCAAGGTGAAAGCCGCCAAGCAGGCAGCCAAAGCGCAACTGGAGTCCAAGAAAATTGCCTGGCACGATGCACGCTTGAGCCTGGCCGCCGAGGTAGCAAATAATTATGTCAATTACCGTGCCTGCCAGGCATCGGTAGACGCCCTGCAACAGGCCTATGACTCTCGTAAAGAGACCGCGCGTTTGACAGGCATTTCTGCCAAGGCTGGTTTCTCCGCTCCGTCAGACCTCGCACTCGCAGAGGCAGCGACACGCGCCAGTGAGTCTACGCTGGATGGGCAGCAAGCCGAATGTGATGGACTGGTAAAAGCGCTGGTGGCGTTGACCAATTTGCCTGAGCCTGAGTTGCGTCAATGGTTGGCGAAAGGCAAAAGCTTGCCAGAGCCTGCCATGTTTGACGTGCAGGCCTTGCCGGCCAGTTTACTGACCCGGCGCCCAGACCTGGCCATTGATGAGCGCAACTTGGCGGAAGCCAGTGCCAATATCGGCGTCTCCAAAGCCCAGATGTACCCTAGCCTGACCCTGACCGGATCGATCGGCTATCGCCGCACCAACTTTAATGGCACGGTGACACGCACCGACTCCTGGTCGTATGGCCCTTCTCTCAAGTTGCCGATTTTTGATGGCGGCACTTTGCGTGCGGATCTGGCAGAAGCGCGTGCCAATTACGATAGTTTGCTGGCAACCTATCAGCAGGATGTGCGTAATGCTGTCAAAGAAGTAGAGCAGGCTTTGGTGAATCTGGAAAGTGCTACCCGCCGTGCCACCTCCGAGCAGGCCAGTGCCCAGCAATATCAGCAATATTTCAAGGCCGCCGAGATCAACTGGAAATCAGGCGGGCTGGATTTATTGTCACTCGAAGATGCCCGCAGGCAAAAAATTAATGCCGAGCTGAACCTTATCACCCAGCAAAAAAACCGTGTGTTGCAGTGGATTGCGTTATACAAGGCATTTGGTGGTGACTGGCTGGAAACACAGGCGACGGTGAAACCCATCATCCTCAAGCCCATGGAAAAAAGGTAAATCAAAATGGCGAGCAGACTGACAAAAAAAACCAAATTCTTAATCATTGCGGCCGTGCTGGTGGGTGTGAGTGCCTGGTTCTGGCAACATCCGCGGCATCAGGCCGAGCTGGCAGAAAAACGTGCTAACCGCGCGGCCGTCAATCAAACTGAAACAGAACATGCGCCGCAGTCAGCGGGCAAGGGCAAAGCCGCCCTGAGCGTGGAGGTCACCCGGCCCGTGAAGGTGCAATGGCAGACGACTCTGATGCTAAATGGCAGCGTCTATCCCTGGCAAGAGGCCCTGGTCAGTGCGGAAATTGCCGGATTGCGCATACAGCAAGTGCTGGCCGATGTCGGCGCGCAAGTGAGCAAGGGGCAGTTGCTGGTTGTCCTGGCCGATGAAACCGTCAGGGCGGATTTGCAAAAACAGCTCGCCACGGTTGAAAAAGACAAGGCCGCGCTGGCCGAGGCAAAAAGTAATGCAGACCGTGCGCGCGAAATCAAGGACAGTGGCGCGCTATCGGCGCAAAAAATCAATGAATACATGATTGCCGAGCAGACGGCACGCGCCAATCTCGCTTTATCCGAGGCGGAGCTGGAGAACCAGAAAATCCGCTTGCGCCAGACCAAAGTGGTGGCGCCTGACGATGGCGTCATTTCATCACGTTCTGCCAATTTGGGGAATGTGGTGTCGGCCGGGGCGGAGTTATTCAGGCTGGTGCGGCAAAGTCGTATTGAGTGGCGCGGTGAGGTGAATGCAGATCAGCAAAACGCTTTGCATGCCGGACAAGCGGTCAACCTGAGTTTGCCGGGCGGCAAGAAGGTAGCCGGGACCGTGCGGTTGATTTCGCCGACCGTCGACAACAATACCCGTAATGCGCTGGTGTATGTGGATATTCCCAAAGGCAGTGCCAAACCTGGCATGTATGTGCAGGGGCAGGTGGATATCGGCCAGCAGCAAGGGTTGGCGGTCCCACTGAGTGCCGTCACCTACCGCGATGGCTTTGCCTATGTGTTTGAACTGGCGCCATCCGGGGCTGACGGTATCAGCCAGGTCGCACAGCGCAAGGTACAAACCGGCCGTACCCGCGAGCAGCTGATAGAGTTGCTTGGTGGCGTGGAGGCAGGGGCCGCGCTGGTGCTCAGTGGTGGCGCTTTTCTCAACGATGGGGATAGGGTCAAAATCGTGACGGTGACCAAACCTGAGGCTGCAAAATGAATTTTTCAGCCTGGTCTATCCGCAGTCCGGTTCCCGCCATTCTGCTGTTCGTGGTGTTGAGCTTTCTTGGTCTCAAATCACTTAATCAATTAGGCAAACAGAACTTTCCGGATATTGAGCTGCCGGTGATTTCGGTCAGTGCGACGCTGGAGGGCGCGGCCCCGCCACAGCTGGAAACCGAAGTGGCCCGCAAGATTGAAGACAAGATTGCGACCATTGGTGGGATCGAGCATATGACCACCAAAATTACCGATGGCAGTGTCAGCATCAGTGTGCAGTTCACTATAGATACCAACAGTGAAGAGGCACTGAATCTGGTACGCAATGCGGTTGATAGCGCGCGCTCGGAGTTGCCCGCTGCGGTACTGACGCCTACCGTGTCCAAAGTGACGACCTCGGGCAGCGCGATCCTCACTTTCGTCGCCTCGGCTGACAATATGGATGAAGGCGAGCTATCGTGGTTTGTCGACAACGAAGTGAGCAAGGCCATGCTGGCAGTGAATGGCGTGGGCAAGATTACGCGTACCGGTGGCGTAGACCGCGAAGTGCAGGTTAATCTTGATCCGACCTTGATGGCGGGTTTGGGTGTCAATGTCAGCGATGTGTCTGCACAGCTCAAACGCGTACAGCAGGATGCCTCGGGCGGGCGAGGGGATATTGGCGACAATATTCAGTCGGTACGCACCCTGGGCGCCTTGCATAGTGCGGATGAAGTCCGCAATCTGGATATTCCCATCGGCGATGGTCGCCACATCAAGTTGTCGCAAGTGGCGGAGGTGATTGATACCTATGCCGAGCGCACCACCTATGCCAGCTATGATGGCAAGCCAGTCATCCGGTTTGAAATTACGCGTAGCAAAGGCACCAGTGAGGTGACGGTGGCCAAAGATGTGCGTGCCGCGCTGGAAAAATTCAGGGTCTTGCATCCACAAGTGAAGATTGTGGAGGCTTTTAACATGGTCAAGCCGGTAGAAGATAACTATCACGGCTCCATGCAATTGCTGTACGAGGGGGCATTGCTCGCTATTCTGGTGGTGTGGTGGTTTTTGCGCGACTGGCGCGCCACCATTATTGCCGCCGTCGCTCTGCCTTTATCCATGATCCCGACCTTTGCATTTATGCAATATTTCGGCTTCTCGCTCAATATTCTTACTTTGCTTGCCATGGCGCTGGTGGTGGGGATTCTGGTCGATGATGCCATTGTGGAAATCGAAAACATTGTCCGCCACCTGCGCATGGGCAAATCCCCTTATCAGGCTGCCATGGAGGCCGCTGATGAAATCGGCTTTGCGGTGATTGCCACCACATTTACGCTGGTGGCGATTTTTCTGCCCACCGCATTTATGGGCGGCATACCGGGTAAATTCTTTAAGCAGTTTGGCATTACGGCGGCCATTGCGATCATGGGCTCGCTGGTCGTCGCCCGTTTGTTGACGCCGATGATGTCAGCCTATTTGTTAAAACCGCACCCAGTCAAGGAAGAGCAAATTTCTGGCTTTATGCGCGCTTACTTACGCAGTGTGGAGTGGTGTTTGCGCCACCGCAAAACCGTGGTGCTGGCATTTGTATTGTTCATTGTCGGCTCATTGAGTTTGATGCCACTGTTGCCTAAAGGCTTTGTGCCTTCCTCTGACAGTAGCCAAACCAAGGTCAATATTGAGTTGCAGCCGGGGACCGCGCTGGAACAGACGCGCGAAGTGGTTAGTCTGGCAGAGCAGATCGTCAAGCAGCACCCGGAAGTGAAAGCGGTGTTTAGCGCCGCGGGCACGGCCAGTACCGGTGGGGGTGGCCCCAATGCTTCGCAGAATAGTACGGATGTGCGCAAGGGCAGCCTGGTGATTAGTCTGACGGATCGTAGTGAGCGGCATCAGAAGCAATCCGAAATTGAAGCCGAGTTACGTGAGCGACTCAAGGCCTTGCCTGGCGCACGTGTCAACGTCGGCATTGGGGAATCCGGTGAAAAACTGCAGATCACACTGGCCAGCGATGATGGCATTGCGCTGGGTAATGCCAGCCAACAGCTGGAGCAACAATTGCGTACCTTGAGCGGTGTCGGCAACATCACATCCAGTGCCAGCCTGCAACGGCCAGAGGTGCAGATCATCCCCGATATCGACAAGGCCGCCGAGCTGGGGGTGACGGTAGAGTCGATTGCACAGGTGATTCGCATTGCTACCTCTGGCGACTTCTCCAATACCATGCCCAAGCTCAATTTGCCTCAGCGCCAGGTGCCAATCCGGGTGCGATTGGGTTCCAGTGTACGCACCAGTTTGCAAGAAATTGCCCAACTGCGGGTACCCGCACGCAACGGCAGTGTTAGCCTGGAAACCGTGGCCACCGTTCGCATGGGCAGTGGGCCGCAGCAAATTGACCGTATGGACCGCATGCGTAATGTGACCTTCGATATCGAACTCAACAAGCGTCAGATTGGTGAGGTCATGCGTGAAGTACAACAGCTGCCCGCCATGCAATCGCTGCCGCCCAGCGTGAAGCAGCTGGAGTCAGGTGACGCCAAACGCATGAACGAGTTGTTTGCCAGCTTTGGCGGCGCCATGGTCATCGGCGTGATGTGCATCTATGTGGTGCTGGTCTTGCTGTTTGGCGACTTTCTGCAACCAGTGACCATCTTGGGGGCGCTGCCCTTGTCACTGGGTGGGGCCTTCTTTGCCCTGCTGGTCACCCACAACAGCTTCTCCATGCCGAGTGTGATTGGGTTGTTGATGTTGATGGGTGTGGTGACCAAAAACTCGATCTTGCTGGTGGAGTACACCATCATGGCCAGAAAAGAGCGCCAGTTAAGCCGGTTTGATGCGATTATCGATGGGTGCCATAAACGTGCGCGGCCGATTGTCATGACCACCATTGCCATGGCTGCCGGTATGCTGCCGATTGCACTGGGCTGGAGTGCGGATCCTAGCTTCCGCGCGCCAATGGCGATTACGGTGATTGGCGGATTAATTACTTCAACCGTGCTGAGTCTGGTGGTGATCCCGGTGCTGTACACCTACGTGGATGATTTACTGGGATGGTTGAGGGGCGTAAGCAGCTGGCTTAAGAAGCATGCTTAGTGCACCCGCACGAAATGGTGATTACGATAGTGATGAGGGTTGGTATGCGTTACAACAGCTGTTGCAACACTAACTCCTAAATATCGAGGAGCTCTTTAAGCTTTAGCTATTGAGCGCACATTCCACTCGCATAGTTACAACGCGTTGTAGGTGATCCCGAACATCCTGTCTCATAGGCTGACTCTCGGAATCCCGCATAGCGCTGCCCCAGTGGCTATTCGGAAAGTGTTTGTCACTCTCGAATCTTGGCAACACATGCCAGTGCATATGCGGCGTTTTATTGCCCAGGCTAGCCAGGTTGATTTTATCCGGATGTATGACTTCCCGCAGCGCTGTTTCGACAGCAAACACGACTTTCATGGTGCGTGCTCGCGCTGCGGGAGGCAGGTCGGTCATTTCTTTGACGTGTGCAATTAATTCCACCCGGCAATAGGCAGGGTAATCTGCGTCGTGCAATAACACTACCCGGCAAAAATCATCCTGCCATAGCAAGTCGTAGGGGGTTGGTTGGCACAGCGGGCAATCACGCATCAGGAAACGGCCAGCATTCTATCCAGTGTGAGTTTGGCCAGTTTGGCTTCATGCGCGGGCACTTTAATCTGGTTGACCACATTACCTTCGGCCAGGTTTTCCAGGCACCAGGCCAGGTGTTGCGGGTCAATACGTGCCATAGTTGAGCATTCGCAAACCACATGGCTCATGAACTGAACCAGCTTGTTTTGCGGTTTCATTTCTTCGGCCAGGCGTGTGACCAGGTTCAATTCGGTGCCTACCAGCCATTTCGTCCCAGGCTCGGCTTCACTCACGGTACGCAAGATGTATTCTGTAGAGCCAACATAATCTGAGTTAATGCAGACCTCAAACGCCGTTTCCGGGTGAGAGATGACTTTGCCATCTGGATGCTGGGCACGGAACTGGTCGATATTCTGTTTGCGGAACATCTGGTGTACTGAGCAATGACCTTTCCACAGCAGGATTTTTGCGTCTTTGATTTGCTGTTCGGTCAAGCCGCCCATGGGCAGATCTGGATCCCAGACAGGCATTTGCTCTAATGGGATACCCATTTTGTAGCCGCTCCAACGGCCCAGATGCTGATCCGGGAAGAACAGGATTTTTTCGCGCTGGCTGAAGCCCCACTCCAGGATTTTGGGGGCATTGGTGCTGGTGCACACAATGCCGCCATGTTCACCACAGAAGGCTTTCAGGTCTGCCGCGGAGTTGATATACGTGACCGGTGTGATGGTTTCATCAAAATCAAGGACTTTGCTGAGTTCGCGATAGCTACGCTCAACCTTGGCCAGATTGGCCATGTCTGCCATGGAGCAGCCTGCGGCCAAGTCTGGCAAGATCACGACCTGATCCGGGCGGCTCAAGATGTCAGCCACCTCGGCCATGAAATGCACACCCAGAAAGACGATGTATTCCGCATCCAGGCTGTCACAATATTTAGACAGTTTCAGTGAGTCGCCAGAGTAATCCGCATGGCGGTAAACACTCTCGTGCTGGTAATGGTGGCCCAGAATCACCAGTCGCTTACCCAGCTTTTCGCGGGCAGCCAGAATACGGGCCTGACAGTCATCGTCTTTGGCCGACTGGAACTTTTCAAATTTGATAGTGGCGGTTTGCATGGTCATAGCCATTAGTTGAGGGTAAAACGCTATTTTACAACCGATGTGGATTTATCCCAATTGCAAAGCTGGCAATTACAGTGTTAAACGGTGTTTTTCACCGAGTCGTCTAAGGGCATCCACATTCGTCCAGCTGAAGACTTTTTTAGCCGCTTGCCGCCAGTCCACCCATTCATAGTGCGTGTGTTCGTCTGGCGCCAGCGTGACTGGTTGTGGTTCCGGCAGACACAAGCCAAACAGGTGCTCGGTGTTTTGCATGACGCCGGGCGCATATCGGTGACGCCAATGCGGATAGATTTCATACACATTGCTGGCGTGCCAATCTTCAAAGTCGTAAGCCAGCGCGTCCAAGCCGGTTTCTTCCCGCACTTCGCGGATCGCTGCCTGATAGGGCGATTCTTCTGCTTCTATGCTCCCGGTCACTGACTGCCAGTATCCCGGTTTGTCCGTACGCTCCATCAACAGGACTTGCAAATCTGGCGTATGAATCAATACCAATGCGGAAACGGGAATCTTGAAATGTTGTGTCATAAGGAGGATTGTCTATAAAGCCCGCGGCCTTGTCCATGGCTGACGGTGTTTACAATAGACTCTTTTTTGTCAGGATGCGTTCAGTGAAAGATTGTCGTAAGCAGATAAGCCTACTATGATAAGGATAATCAGGTGTATACCATAAAAATTTAAGTGATGAGCACAGGGATAGGTGTTATGTTGAGGCGTCAGCAGGGCTGGCTTTGCGTGTTGCTGATGGTCTGTTTAGAGGCGGTTGCGGATTCCGGTGTCGCTCCAGCAGTTGCATGGGACCAGCTCAGCCTGCAACAGGCAGAACTTGTGTTTGCAGGCAATAACCGTGATCTGCTCGCTGCCAAGCGGGCGATTGAAAGTGCAGAAGCCGATACCCTGATTGCTGGCCAAAAACCAAACCCGGTCTTGTCACTCGGCCTTTCCAGTCTCAACCTCAATCGCGGCCAAGGCAATAAAAACCAAAACGGCAAACGAGACCTGTTGGATCAAACCTATAACTCGGCGGTGCAGGTCACTCAGTTGTATGAGCGTGGTGACAAGCGGGCACTGCGTTCTGCCGTGGCGGAAAGTGCGGTCAAAGCGAGCCGGCTCGACCTGGGGGAAACCTATCGTCAACAGGCGTTGGCCATGGCCAATGCCTATTTTGATCTCAAACTTGCCCAGGAAAGTCTGCTCATTCAGCAGGCGAATGTCAGTAGTTACGAGAAAACACTGCAGGCAGCGCAATTGCGTCTGAAAGCAGGCGATGTGGCGTCGGCGGATGTAGCGCGCATCCGGGTAGATGCCCTGCGGGCCAGCAATGATTTGCGCCAGGCTGAGGCGACTGTGCAAAAAGCGCAAGCCATGCTGGCTTACTTGCTTGGCAAGGATCAGGATGCGAGTAAGCTCCGTGTGACGGACCCCTGGCCCGCCCTGATTACAGAGCCCTCGGCCAATCCAGCGGCTGAGAAAGACACTGGCTGGTTACCACAACGTCCGGATGTGAAGGCTGCTGAAGCGCGCATGGAGCAGGCCCAGCAGACCAGAAAGCTTGCGGAGTCGCTCAAGGTCAGAGATTTTACCTGGTCGTTTGCTTACCAGCATTTTCCCGGGCAGGAGCCTGGATCGGCACCAGATACCATAGGCGCTTCATTGAGTATTCCTTTGTTTACCAATTATCAGTATGAGGGCGAGGCCGCACGGGCTGAAGTTGGCTATACCAGTGCAATCGAGGCCAGAGAGCGTGTGCAGGCGGCGGCGATTGCCGAAATGAGGCAGGCCAAAGCAGATTTGGATGCCGCGATTGATAAAAATCGACGTTTTGACCAGAGCATTCTGCGTGAAGCGCAAAACGCAGCAGATGCGGCAGAGTTTGCTTACAAGCATGGCGCCATGAATGTCATGGATTTGCTCGATGCCAGACGTATTTTACGCACGCTCCAACTGGAGGCAGTCAGCGTCAAAGCTGATTATGCCAAGTCCTTATCCGCCTGGTTAGCGGCCACCCGCCAGGCATTTGTCTATCAAGAATAATTTTATGATGCGCTCATTCACTTCCATGGCTTCCCCCCCTGCTACCGTCAAGGCGATGCGCCAGATCGTATTTATCTTGTGCGCGATAGGGATTTGCATGGCTTCAGCCATGGCTGCAGACAAAAATGCCCGAGTGCCCGCGCAACCAGCCAACCAGATTGTACTGACGTCGGGTTCGCCACAATTAAACAGTCTCAAAATTGAACCCGTCACCGAGATCCCGGTGCCGGTGACCGAGCCCCTCAACGGCAAGATTGTGTTTGATGAAAACCGGACAGCACGGGTGTATTCGCCAGTGGCCGGACGAGCGCTGAATATTCAGGCACAAGTCGGCGAAGCCGTGAAAGCCGGTCAGCCCTTGCTGGTGATGGACTCGCCGGATGTGGGGGCGGCGGTCGCGGATGTGCGCAAGGCGCAGGCCGATTTGGGGCTCAAGCAACAGGCGCTGGAGCGTAGCCGCATGCTGGTTGAAGGCGGGGTGCTGGCCAGAAAAGACATGGAAGTCGCACAGGCGGATTGGGCGAGTGCGCGTGCAGAACATGAGCGCGCGATGGCGAGGTTGAAAAACCTGCGGGTGTCGACCGGGGCAAGTGATCGCTATGTCGTGCGCTCGCCAATCGCGGGGGTGGTGGTTGACCGGAAAGTGAATCCTGGCAGCGAGGTCCGCCCCGATGCGGCAGATCCTTTGTTTTTGATCACGGATCCCAGCCATGTCTGGGCCAGTATCGATTTGCCAGAGCGGGACTTGAGCCGGATTTCGCAAGGGCAAAAGCTCAGTGTCCAGGTGGATGCCTATCCTGACGAGGTGTTTGACGGCGAAATTAAAACAATAGGCATCATGGTAGACCCGGCCACGCGCCGGATTCCTGTGCGTTGCCTGCTCGACAGCAAAGGCAAGCTCAAGCCAGAAATGTATGCGCGCATCACGCCGCTGGATACCAGCCAGCATCGCGTCATCCGCGTGCCCAACAGTGCCCTGATTACCGAGGGACTCTACAGCTATGTCTTTGTAGAAGAGCAGCCCTTGCATTTTAGCAAGCGTAAAGTCGTGCTGGATTTACAACGGCGGGAATATGCCACCGTGAAAACCGGCTTAAACCCGGGTGAGCGCATCGTGACCAGCGGCGCCATTCTGCTCAATTCAGATTTGTCCGTGAGTAAATAGGCGATGTTAAAAGGCTTGATCACCTTCTCACTGCAACAGCGTGTATTTCTGCTGATTGGCGCGGTTGTGCTCATGATTTTTGGCTGGTTTGCGGTGCAAAACCTGCCAATTGAAGCGTTCCCCGATGTTGAAGATGTGCACGTGATTATCGTGACACAATCGCCGGGCATGGCGCCAGAGGAGGTCGAGCGCGTCGTTTCACTGCCGATTGAGCATGGGATGAGCGGGGTGCCGGGACTGGCACAAATCCGTTCGGTGTCTATTACCGGGCTCTCCGTGGTCACCCTCACTTTTGCCGAGCGCACGCAAGATTATTTTGCGCGGCAGCAGGTGTTAGAGCGTTTACAAGGGGTGAGCTTGCCCATCGGCTTGCAACCCACGCTGGCACCGCTGACGACGGCGGTGGGGGAGGTTTACCGCTATTTGGTTGAAGCACCGGCAGAGATGCCGCAACGCGAAATCCGCGCTATCCAGGACTGGAAAATTATCCCGCAATTGCGCATGGTGCCAGGGGTGGCCGATATCACCAGTTTTGGCGGGACGGTCAAGGAATACCAAATCAAGCTGGATCCTTACCGCTTGAAAAAGTTTGATGTGAGTATTGATCAGGTTAACCAGGCGGTCAGCAACAACAGCAGTAACGTGGGTGGCGGACTCATGCACAGAGGCGACGAGTCGCTGGTGGTGCGTGGCATCGGCCTGTTTCGCAGTCTGGATGATATTGCGCAATCCGTGGTGGATACGCGGGATGGCAAGCCGATTCTGGTCAGCGATCTTGGTCAAGTGGTGATTGGTGATCGCCCCCGTTCGGGCATCGTTTCCTTTAATCAGCAGGATGACATTATTGAAGGCATCGTGCTGATGACCAAGGGCCAGAATGCCGCCAAAGTGATCGACGCCTTGCGCGAGAAGGTGGATCTGGTCAATCAGACCCTGCCGCCCGGCGTCAAAATCGTGCCTTTTTATGACCGCACCGGCCTCGTTCACCACACCGTGCATACCGTGGCAGAAAACCTGATTGTCGGCGCGTTGCTGGTGGTGACGATTCTGGTAGTGTTTTTGCGCAACTGGCGCGCCGCCCTGATTGTGGCTTCGGTGATTCCGTTATCCCTGTTATTTGCCTTTATTGTCATGGATTTACGCGGTGTCTCCGCTAACCTGATCTCGCTCGGGGCGGTAGACTTTGGCATTATTATTGACAGTGCAGTGGTGCTGGTAGAGGCGCTGATGGTGCGCCTGGCGGTGGCTGAGGTGGATAAAACACAAGGCAATATGGGGCTGGCCTGGCGCATGCAGACGCTTAAAAGCACGGCGATTGATATGGGGCACCCGATTCTGTTCTCCAAAGCCATCATCATCACTGCCTTTTTGCCGATTTTTACCTTTCAACGCGTAGAAGGAAAAATTTTCTCGCCGATGGCATTCACCTTGAGTTTTGCCTTGCTGGGCGCCATTATCCTGACTTTGACGCTGGTGCCAGCCTTGTTGTCATACACCATGAAGCGTGAGGATATGGCGGAAAAGCACAGCCACTGGATGCAAAGCTTGCAAAATGCCTATCGTCATATTTTGCTTAAAACCCGCAAATGCCGCGCATGGGTAGTCATTTTATCCGGGGGCATTTTGGTTATATCCGTGCTCTCTGCGCCCATGTTAGGCTCGGAATTCCTCCCCAAGCTGGATGAAGGCAATATCTGGCTCACCGTTGATTTGCCACCCTCGGCTGGCCTGGAAAAAACCAAAGAGATCGAGCGAGAAATCCGCAAGATTCTGAATAGCTACCAAGAGGTGAGGTTGGTGGTGTCGCATGTCGGACGGCCAGATGACGGCACCGACCCTAAGGGGCCTTATCACATGGAGATTCTGGCTGATCTCAAGCCGCACAGCGAATGGAAGTTTGCCGATAAGGAATCGCTGATCAAGGATATGTCGCGCCGTATCCACGAGATTCCGGGCGTGCCTACCAACTTTTCGCAAGTGATTCAGGACAGTGTGGAGGAGGCGTTGTCTGGCGTGAAAGGTGAAATTGCAGTCAAGATTTTTGGCCCCGATTTAACGATTCTCGAGCAGAAAGCGGCAGAGGTGGTCGATGTCATCAATCACGTCCGTGGCGCAACCGATGTGGCGGCAGTCCGCATTTCAGGCAACTCTGAGCTCGATATCACGCTGAACCGTGCCCAATTGTCGCGCTATGGCCTGATGGCGGGCGATGTTAACAATACGGTACAAACCGCTTTAGCCGGTAATCCGGCCAATACGTTTTACGATGGCGACCGGCATTTTGATGTCACGTTAAGGCTGGACAGGCCTTTCCGCGATTCTGTGGATGATATTGACGAGTTACCGATTGCCTTGCCAAATGGAAACGGTAGCATCCCGCTCAGCGAAGTGGCCGAGGTGACCATCAAAGAAGGGGCTTCTCGTGTCAGCCGCGAATCAGGCTCGCGTATTGTCTCGATCAAAGCCAATATTACAGACCGCGATCAGGGCAGTTTCGTGCAAGAAGCCATGCAGCAGGTCGAGGCACAGGTCAAACTGCCGCCTGGCTATAGTATGACCTGGGGTGGGCAATTTGAAAACCAGCAACGGGCAATGAAGCGGTTGATGGTGATTGTGCCCTTGTCAGTGTTGTTGATTTTTGTCTTGCTGTTTTGGGCATTCAAGTCGGTCAAAAACGCCTTGCTGGTGTTGCTGATGATTCCGTTTACGCTGGTGGGCGGCCTGGCGGGGCTGGCCGTGGCCGGACTGCATTTGTCCGTCTCTGCGGCCGTCGGTTTTATTGCGCTGGCCGGCATTTCGGTGCAAAACGGGGTGATCATGGTCGAGCAGATCAAGAGTTTGATGCGCGAAGGCAGAGAACTGTCAGAGTCGGTGATTGAAGGCGCGGTTGCCCGCTTGCGCCCGATATTGATGACGGCCTTGATGGCCGGGTTGGGCTTGATGCCAGCGGCGCTCTCGCATGGCATTGGCTCCGAAACCCAGCGGCCGTTTGCGGTGGTGATTGTCGGTGGGTTAATTACCGCGACCTTGTTCACGCTGTTGTTATTGCCTTTGCTGTTCCCGCTGTTTTCCGACCTGCGCCGTTCGCGCGTTCCATAATCACCAATTTGGTTCTATTAAACCAGATTGGTGGTTGATATCAATCAATTCGTGTGGGCGAGTGCGCCCCATGTCTAGATTTATTCAATTAAAATCAAGTGCTTGGACTGTTTAAATGATTTGGCACAAATCATGCATACGTGAATCAGTGTAGTGGAATTCAATCGCAATGGCAGTTAACAACAATCACATGCGAGTTTCCCGACTATCCTTTCCCGAGGATATTGCTTGCCCCAAGCTGAAATGGCTTGGGCTTTTTTTTGCCGGTGGCCGGTCGGAAGTTTTTGATGTGTGAATGGTGCCGGAGAAGGGAATCGAACCCCCGACCTTTTCATTACGAATGAACCGCTCTACCAACTGAGCTACACCGGCAAACAAGGCGAACATTGTTTGCCAATCTTAGCAAGGGACGGCCAGCCAATCAATGCGGCAAGCGTTTAAACCGTGCTGCGCTTCTCTGCATTGACCAGGTTTTTGGGCAGCTGGAACACGACGTTTTCCACTACCCCTTGCAACTCTTCCACCTGGTTAGCCCCCATGTTTTTCAAAGCAGCAATCACTTCCTGTACTAACACCTCAGGGGCTGAGGCACCGGCAGAAATGCCGATTTTCTTTTTACCTTGTAACCAGTCTGCTTGCAGGTGGCTGGCATTATCGACCATATAAGCTTCTACGCCCTGGTTTTTGGCAACTTCACGCAAACGGTTTGAGTTAGAGCTATTGGGTGAGCCGACAATAATCACCAGATCACAGTCTTTGGCCATGATTTTGACCGCGTCCTGCCGATTTTGCGTGGCGTAGCAAATATCATCGCTTTTGGGTGCCTTAATGTTGGGGAAGCGTGTTTTGAGGGCGTTGATGACCTGAGTGGCGTCATCCACCGATAAGGTGGTTTGTGTCACATAGGCCAGTTTGTCAGGGTCGGTGACAGTGAGGGCGGTCACCTCTTCCGGGGTTTCCACCAGATACATGCCTGCTTCGGATTGGCCCATGGTGCCTTCGACTTCTGGATGGCCTTTGTGGCCGATCATAATGATCTCCAGACCATCTTTACGCATTTTGGCGACCTCGATATGCACCTTGGTCACCAGCGGACAAGTGGCGTCAAACGCCGTCAGGCCGCGCGACTCTGCCTCTGCGCGCACCGCTTTGGAAACGCCATGCGCACTAAAAATCACAATGCTGCCTGCCGGAATTTTTTCCAGATCATCGACAAAAATGGCGCCTTTGTCGCGCAATTGACCGACGACAAATTTGTTGTGAACCACTTCATTGCGCACATAAATCGGCGCGCCGAATTTTTCGAGTGCCTGTTCGACAATAATAATGGCACGGTCTACGCCCGCACAAAAGCCACGCGGGTTGGCCAATACGATCTCAGGTGTCACTTCTGTTTGCATAATGAATTCCGTCAAGAGTCTGCTGCTGTCTGCGCCTGCAACTGCCAAGCTCAACCACAAGGGCTGGCAGGCATCAGGTATAATCTGCATTTTTGTTGCTCGCTTAAAGCCCATGTTATGAAAAACACTGCTACCTTGCTGATTACCTGCCCGGATACCAAAGGGATTGTGGCGGCGATTGCGCAATTTTTGTATGAGCACAATGCCAATATTTTACACGCAGACCAGCATCAGGATGCGGAAAATAATCTGTTTTTGATGCGCGTCGAGTGGGACCTGACCAATTTCAATGTGGCGGTGGCCGATTTTGAGCAGGCATTTGGCCCGGTGGCGCAACGCTTTGCCATGACCTGGCAACTCAAATTGTCTGAGCAAAAAACGCGCATGGCGATCATGGTGTCGCAATATGATCATTGCCTGGTAGACCTGCTGCACCGTCATCATAGTGGCGAGCTGGCCTGCGAGATTCCGCTCATTATCAGTAATCATAAAGATACGGAAAAACTGGCGCAGTTCTATGGCATCCCGTTTCACTATTTGCCGATGACCAAGGAAACCAAGGCTGAGGTTGAAGCACAGCAGTTTGCCTTGTTTGATCAACACAAGATTGACCTGATTGTGCTGGCACGATATATGCAGATTCTGTCCCCCGAGTTTGTCGCACGTTATCCTCAGCGGATTATCAATATACACCATTCATTTTTGCCAGCCTTTATCGGTGCGCGCCCCTATCACCGTGCCTTTGAGCGCGGTGTGAAGCTGATTGGTGCGACCAGCCATTATGTGACTGAGGTATTGGATGAGGGCCCTATTATTGAGCAGGATCTGGCGCGTATTTCTCACCGTGACCAGGTGGAGGACCTGATTCAGAAAGGCCGTGATCTGGAACGGGTTGTGCTCTCCAAAGCCGTACGCTGGCATATTGAGCATCGTATTCTGCTTTATGCGAACAAGACCGTGATTTTTGATTAACACGTATCTTTTAACAATAAAAAAACCGAAGCAATCAAATGCTTCGGTTTTTTTATTGATTACTGCTGAAAATTGCAATGCCGGCCAATCTTACGGCAAGACGCGCTCCAGTTTAAACAGATCAGCAATCTGCTCGCGCTCGCGAATCACATGCACCTGATCGCCGTCGACCAGTACTTCTGCGGCACGTGCACGCGTGTTGTAGTTGCTGGCCATGCTCATGCCATAAGCACCGGCAGAGTGTATGGCCAGATAATCGCCTTCTGCAATTGCCAGTGTCCGGTCATGGCCCAAAAAGTCACCACTTTCGCAGACGGGACCTACGATTTCATAGACCGCAGTGGGTGCCGCAGACGGGGCAATGGTCGTGATATTGTGAAAAGCGTCGTACAAGGCGGGGCGCATGAGGTCGTTCATGGCGGCATCGACGATGGCGAAGTTTTTGGTCTCACCTGGCTTGAGGTATTCGACTTTGGTCAGTAATACGCCTGCATTGCCGACCAGCGCGCGGCCGGGTTCAAACAGCACCTTGACGTTTCTGCCCGCCAGTTTTTGCAGGATGGCGGCCGTATAGGCGGCAAAGTCCGGCGGGGTTTCGTCACTGTAGGTAATGCCTACGCCGCCGCCGACATCAATATGCTGAATAGGGATGCCTTTGGCCGCCAGCGCATCCACTAAACCAAGGACTTTATCCAGCGCATCTAGAAACGGCGATAGCTCGGTAATCTGCGAGCCGATATGGCAATCGACGCCATGCACGGAAATGTTGGACAATTGCGCCGCTTTTTCATACAAAGCCAGTGCATCTTCAAATGCCACGCCAAACTTGTTATTTTTGAGGCCGGTAGAGATATAGGGGTGGGTTTTTGCGTCCACATTTGGATTGACCCGCAACGAAACCGGGGCCTGTTTACCCAAGCGAGCCGCCACTTGCTGGATACGGTCCAGCTCATTGATAGACTCTACGTTAAAGCAATAAATCCCCGCTTCAAGGGCGGCCTCAATTTCAGCGTGGGATTTCCCTACGCCAGAGAACACGACTTTTTTCGGGTCACCGCCAGCTGCAATTACACGGGCCAGCTCTCCGCCAGACACAATGTCAAAGCCGGCACCCAGGCGGGCAAACAAATTCAGTATCGCCAGGCTAGGGTTGGCCTTCACGGCAAAACAGATCAAATGGTCATGCCCACGCAGCCCGGCGGCAAAACGCTCAAACGCCTGGGTGAGTGCTGCCCGCGAATAGACGTAGGTGGGGGTTTGGTGGGTTTGCGCAATATCACGCAAGGCTACATTTTCGGCATGCAGCAGGCCTTGTTGGGTTGAAAACGGGATCACGATGGCGACTTGTCTGATGGCGGTTGTGGTTGAGGATACTGACGCTCAGGAAGATACAAATTGCCTTTGAGGCCACAAGCACTCAGTGTGCATAACAGCAGCGCAAGTGCTATTAATTTTGTAGAGCTGGCAAACATGATCCTGGCGTCCAATCAAAATAAAGCCAGATTTTACCACTAAAGCTGCGCAGGCCCATGCCTGGTCGCGCTCGCTCGGGGCAAGGCTACCGTTTGTCGGCCAGGGTTAACCGCTAGTCGGCTACTGCTAGACAGGAAGAATCGCTGTTTGCATGATAAGGCTGTGCAAAAAGGGGATATTCATGAAGCGTCTTTTACAACAAGGCTTTAGTCTGATTGAAGTCATGGTGGTGGTGGCCATTATCGGCTTGCTCGCCAGCATTGCCGTGCCGGGTTACCAGGATTATGTCAAAAGTGGCAATGCGGCCGAGGCACCTGCCAATCTGGCCAATTGCCGTGTGCAGGTCGAACAGTTTTACCAGGATAATTTTACCTATGTGGGCTTTGTCTGCAACCCAAGTGATGCCAAGTATTTCGATTACTCGATTGATAACCAGTCAGCAACGACTTATACCCTGAAAGCGACTGGCAAATCAGCGCAGAACATGGGTAATTTTTCATTTACCGTCAACCAGGATAACGCCAAGACCTCTATTTACGACGGCACCACTGGCGCCACTTGCTGGCTGACTTCATCCTCAGGAAGTTGCTAATGCAGCAGCAAGGCTTTACCTTGATTGAGCTGGTCGTCACCGTGGTTGTGATGGTGGCGGTCTCCAGTATTGCCATCCCGGCTTTTCAGACGGCGATTGGCAATTCGCAAATCAGAACCGTGGCCGAGTCTGTCAGGAACGGTCTGCAGCAATCACGTGCCGAAGCGATCAAGCGTAATAGTCGAGTGAAATTCACATTGCAAACCAACAGTGCCTGGCAGATTGGCTGCGTTGCCATCACGCCAGCCTGCCCAGCGGTCATCACCCAGAAAAGTGCCACCGAAGGCGCATCCAGCAATGTCACCGTGACTGCAGATAACTATACCGCGGTGTTTAGCAGTTTTGGTACGCGCGACCCGGCCAGCCCGGATGCGCTGACCATGGTGAATGTGAGTAACAGCCAGGTCAAGGCAGAAGAACGTAAAGCATTGAGAGTGACATTGGCGGCAGGCGGCAACGTCAAGGTTTGCGACCCTGCGGTGACCACGGTTGGGGATACCCGCGCATGTTAAAAACATCCATTAACAGGGCGCGACGCACCTTGGGCCAGCAAGCCGGATCTGTATTGATTGAGGCGATGGTGGCGGTCGTGATTTTTAGCATGGGGGTGCTGGCCCTGGTTGGCTTGCAAAGCGCCATGATCAAGAATAGCAGTGACAATCGTTACCGTGCCGAGGCACAGCTGATTGCACAGACCCATATTGCCAATCTGATGGCCTATGGCGGTGATGCTGCGACTTATGTCAGCCAGGTGGATACGGAAAGTATTAAAACCCAGTTACCCAACGGCACCCTGAGTTTTTCTGCCATCACCAACAGCATGATCACCGTCACGGTGGGCTGGCAAGTACCGGGCGGCACGCGCCATTTAGTTAATGCGTCCAGCTATTTGTTTGATGTCACACCCTGAGCAAAGGCCAGCAGATGAATAGGGTAGGCACAAAATCACAGCGGTTGCAGTCAGGCTTTAGCCTGGTAGAGCTCCTGGTCGGGTTGCTGATTGGCCTGGTGGCTACTTTGGCGATCAGCAACCTGTTTACCGGTTTTGAAGCAAGAAAACGTGCCATTACCGGCGGTAGCGATGCTCAGTCGAATGGCGTGCTGGCCATGTACTACATGCAGCGTGATGCTCAGAATGCCGGATATGGACTGCCGGTTTATAACAGCTCAGACCCATCCCCGTTGTTGTGCCCGATAGAGACATCCATCAATCAAGGGGGCGTCGTCATCAATTTATCACCCGTGGTGATTGTGGATGGCGGCGCAGGCAGTGATATTGTGCGCATTCGCTATGGTAATCCGGCCAGCGGAGGTGCGTCACTGCGTGCGACGGGCACGATTACTACGCCTACCCTGGATGGCCGCCTGATTGGCTGCCAGGAAAACGATGTGGTGCTCTATCACCAAACGCCGAGCAGTCCCAACTGTAGTCTGGCCAGGCTGAAAAAGTTAAACGCTGACCGGACCATCAATACGCTGAGCGAGCTCAATACGCCACCCACCGCCAGCCCGGTAACGATTTTGAACGGGGCTGACTGGGTACGATTCTCTTGCCTGGGCGCCTGGAACCAGTATGAGTACCGTGTTAGTGGCACCTTGGAGTTGACCAGGAGCGGCGGCACGCCAGGGACAGATCCTTTCCCCAATGCCGCTGCGATCCCTGTTGCCAGTGACATAGTGAGCTTGCAGGCGCAATATGGCATCTCTGACACCATTGATCCTGCATCGCCCTCGGCCACGGCTGCCGGCTTTTTAAACCGGGTTGACCGCTGGGTGGATGCCACCGGCATCTTTGGTGACACGATTTCGCTCATCGACAGAAACCGTATCCGTGCCATCCGCATTGCGGTGGTGACCAGGGATGGCAATCTACAGAAAAAAGCCGTTAGCCAGGCTTGTAATGGTTCCGTTGCCGGGCTCGCCAAGGTCTGTGTCTGGCAGGCAGATGCCAATCCTGCCAATGTCGATTTAACAGCGGTGCCTCAATGGCAACAGTATCGCTACCGGACCTTTGAGGCCAACATTCCTCTCAGAAATATTCTTTGGAATCGTGATGCGCTCTGATCCGTATACCCCTTCCAATCAAGCCCGGCTGCCCTTAGCGCAGCGAGGGATCGTCTTGTTTTTTGCCTTGCTGGCGCTGGCAGTGATGTCTATTGCTGCCGTTGCCTTGATCCGTAGCGTAGATACCAATGCGCTGGTGTCCGGCAACCTCGTCTATCGCCAATCCGCGACGACCACGGCCAATGTCGTGCTAGAAGGGATTACTGAATATATTGCCAAAAACGTCGTGCTTGAGGTGAGTACCACCCATCATCCGCAGCTTGGCTATTACGCAAACTGCAGTCAGTTTGATACTAATCCGGATGCACAAATTTGTGATGGCAAGCAGCTCACTACCATGACCTGGGATGACAGCAACAGTAGCCAGGTCCCTAACCAGACCGACGGCAATGACGAAATTCGTAATGGCATGGACCGTCAGGGTAATCAGATTCGCTTTGTCATTGAGCGCATGTGTAACTTCAGCAATGCCGAAATTAATGCAGGCAGTGCAGCCACCAATGCTTCGCGCTGCATGATGGCCAGCTCGCCCAACAATGGTGAAAACTGCTCACACAATATCAACAACATGGAGCTGTTCAAACGTTGCGTCTCAAGTTCGGACTCGCCACTCTACCGCGTTACTTTGCGTATCGCTGGCCCTAAAAATACGGTGACTTATATGCAGTCATTTATCTCCAACTAAACAGGTGGAATGATGAAACCAACACGTTGCCTTCATACAATTGTTTTCCTGATACTAGCATTGCCTGGTTTGGTCATGGCGGAGTTTCTCGACCTGGCCACCATGCCGCTGCAAACTTCCGGGAGCTCGGATGTAAAACCCAATCTGATGTTTGTGCTGGATAACTCCGGCAGTATGGGCTTCAACTATACCCCTGACTGGGCCGCGGATGATCCTGATGGCCGTTCCTATTCCAGCGGCTGGTCCTGGTATACCTATGATGCCGCCGACTGGTTATTTAGTAACTCGGCCTACAATACACAGTTTTATAACCCTGAAGTGACCTACAGTACACCGCTCAATTACTTGGGGACGAGCCTTGCCAATAAAACCTCGTTCAGTGGTTTTTCTGAAAACGTCACCACAGTGTATGGCAATATTACGCGAGGCTCATCAGCCTATTACTACGCTTATGTGCCGGGTGAGTTTTGTACCACGCCTGCATTGACCAGTTGTGTAGTTTCAAAAACTAAAACCACGGTGAATGGCGTTGCCTATAATTATCCGGCCACCTTGCGCTGGTGTAACTCGGATGCTGCCTCTAAAAAAAGAACACTTGATTCCAGTGGTGGGACGCAAGACCGTTGCCAGGGCATCCGCAATAATGTCTCTACAGTGAATGATAGCAATACCTATGTTTACTTGAGGGAACCAAGCGCGCGGTATCGGCTGAGTTTTAGTATCAGTGGTTCGGTGAGAGTGACCAGCGTCAAAATCAATAATATTGAGTTGCTGTCTGCCGCGACCACCTCGAGTTCCAACGCCTCGACAGTCTCTAGCCGCGTACAAAATAATCTCTGTAACTCCTCCATGACAGGCGCTTGCAAATTGGCAGGCAATGTTGTCATCAGCAACAATGGCAGTAGTTTTGATTTTAGTACCTTTGCCGGGGATGCCCTCAACCCGGCCAGTCCGATACAAGTGACTTTTTCCGGGTCGGGAGGCAGCTATACGGCCACACAGTTATCCACAAATAACACGGATATTCCTGGCAGCCTGATATATCAGGAAATTACGACTGCCCAAACCAGTTATAGCGCGCCGGGGGCAACCAGCAAAGGCGCCGAGCGAACCGATTGTGCTGCGGCTACTTGCACCTATAGCGAAGAGTTTACCAATTATGCTAATTGGGTCACCTATTATCGTACACGCATGCTCTCGATGAAAACTGCCGCCAGCCAAGCGTTTAAAGCCCTGGATTCCAGGTATAGGGTGGGATTTGTGACGATTAATAATTCATCTTCTAATTATCTGCCGCTGGCTCCTTTTGACAGCTCGCAAAAGCAATCCTGGTACGATAAATTGTTTGCAGTCAATCCTGGTGGCGGGACGCCGTTGCGCACTGCCCTTGCCAATGTGGGCAAACACTATGCTGGCAAAAAGACGTTAGGAACCGATGATCCGATGCAGTATGCCTGCCAATCCAACTTTACCTTGTTGACCACAGACGGCTATTGGAACGATACCGGCAATCCTACGCGCATTAATGGGTCAACTGCGATAGGTAATCAGGATGGCGGCAGTACGCCTGCGCCACAGTTTGATAGCAGTAACAAATCCAATACCTTGGCGGATACGGCCAAGTATTTTTATGACACGGATATCCGTGACAGCACGCTCTCCAATTGCACGGGATCTTTGGGTTCATCCGTTTGTGGCACGGCGACGGATTACCCCAAGCAAAACATGGTCACCTTGACCTTGGGCCTGGGCATTGCAGGGACCCTGCTTTATACCGATGATTATAAAACGCAGACCATGGGCGACTTTAAAGACTTAAGCGCGATGCCCATGCGCAAAAACTGGCCTGATCCCACTCTGGCGGAAAACGGCACCCGCATTGATGATTTATGGCATGCTGCTGTGAATGCTGGCGGCACCTACTATAGTGCCAGCAACCCCAAACTGTTGCGCGAGTCCTTGGCCAAGGGTTTGTCGGAGATTAAATCCATCCAGGGTGCGAGTGCCGCGGCTGCGGCCAGTAGCCTGGCGCCGACCAATGGTGATAACTTCCAGTATGTGGCCAGTTATCAGTCAGTAAAATGGACGGGTAACCTGGAAGCGCGGACGGTCAATACCAATTCCTTGCAAACCTCAGAAACCGCAGTTTGGTGTGTGGAAAATGTGGCGGCCGAGGCCTGTACCTCTCCAGCTACAGCCTATACCGGACCAGACAGTAACTTGTATTGCAAAACCAGCAACTCCACCGATTCAACTTGTAGCAACGCTAACGGTTCTCTGGGATCAGTGCTGAATTTTGGTGACGCAACAGCATGCTATGTGCCCATTGCCCGTAGCTGTGATGGCAAGCTCAAAACGCAAATTGGGCAACGTAAAATTTACTTTAACAATAACAATGCCCGTGCTGACTTTAAACCTGGTAATTTACCGGCAGCGTATAGAACTAAACTGGAAGAAGGTTATAACGCTTTAAGCCAGATGAAAGCCTTGCCTGCCACCGATCCGAAAATGACAGATACTCAAAAAGCCGACAAGCTGGTTGATTACCTGATTGGGAATAAGACCTATGAAGACAACAGTATGAATACAGCGCCTGCCAACCGCTTATTCAGAGAGCGGCAGGCAACACTGGGCGATATCTCACAATCTCGCCCCAGTTATTTCAGGGCTTCGAACGTTGATTATCTCGATCCCGGCTATAAAGCTTACAAAACTTGGGCTAAAACACGTACAGCCGCCGTCTATGTCGGGGCTAACGATGGCATGCTACATGCGTTCAATGCCAATGACGGCACAGAGCTATGGGCTTTTATCCCATCTCCAGTCATTCCGAATCTGGCCAATCTGGCAGATAAGGAATATGGTGCCAATTACCATACCAATTATGTCAATGGCAGCCCGGTGGTCACGGATATCTGTATCTCAGCTTGCACCGGGGACAATGCGGAGTGGCGTACGATTTTGGTTTCCGGGCTAAACGGGGGCGGGCGTGGCTATTTTGCGCTGGATGTGACCACACCGGAAAACCCACAAGTCCTTTGGGAGTTTTATGCTCAGCCAGATGGCATAAACAATACGCTAGGCTACAGCTTTGGTAACCCGATGGTGACTAAAATGCTGGATGGGCGGTGGGTGGTGCTTTTGACTTCTGGGTACAACAACGGCACCAATGCTCGCAAACTCAACGATGGCACCTTTGTTGCAAACAATCCGGTCGGCGATGGCCGTGGCTATTTATATGTCCTCGATGCCAGAACAGGCAGCCTGTTAAAAACATTGACGACTGGCGAGGGGGATGCTGCCAACCCGAGCGGCTTGGCAAAAATTTCCGGCTACGCTGAGCAAATGTTTGAGAACAACACGGTATTAAATGTCTATGGTGGCGATTTAAATGGCAATATCTGGCGTTTTAATATCAATACCAATACCGTCAATAAAATTGCGAGCTTGACTGCGGGTGGCGGTACTGCACAAAAAGTGACTACCCAGCCAGAGTTGGGCAAGGTCGATAAAAATATGGTGGTCATGGTGGGTACCGGCAAGTTTCTGGAGCCTGCCGATTTAACCAATACGCCTCAGAACTCTGTCTATGTGTTTAAGGATGGCGGCCAGACCACGCCAATTGGCCGTAGTCAGTTAACGACGCAAGTGTTAAGCGGGGATCGTACGGTGACCTCCACTGGCACGGTGAATTTTGATTCTGGCTATGGCTGGGTGCTGGATTTTCCTGCAGGGGAACGTGTCAATCTGGATCCATTGCTGCTGAATGGCGCCCTGATGATGCCAACGCTCGTGCCAAGTAGTGAGGCTTGTAGTGGTGCCGGCTATGGCTGGTTTAACTTCTTTAACTATAAAAAAGGCGGCTCTTTGTTGCCTAGCGGTGCCATTTCTGAGCCTATGACCACACCCGCCGTTGGGTTTAATATTGTCTATGACGGGAATGGCGTGCCGCATGTTGTGGTGACTGGCAGTAATGACCCTACCCCGCAGCAATTAAGCCTGGATGACCAGATATTTGGGTTGTCGGGATCCAGCAAGGCCACGGTGATTTTCAAGCAAAAAAGCAATGGTAGTTATGGCACCAAGCAAAGCTGGCGTGAATTGATCCAGTAACCAATCCCAGTAACCAATCTGAGGTGTGCAATAAAAAAGCCCCGTAAACGGGGCTTTTTTATGTGATACGGATTACTTTACCTTTTTTGCAAATACATACAATATCAGGCAAATTGCGACGACGATGCCAATCAGTGTGTAGATGCCTGCTGCGCCTAAAAACATGGTTGCCTCCTTCTCGTCCGGTTGAAGAGAAGTTTTATTGTAGGCAAACGTCAGGCGGGTGTCTATCAGTTGGGGGCTGGACCAGTTGGGTGTCTGGGCAAGCAACATGCGATGCTATGCCACGCTATGAACTGCGTAGCGGTGTGAGGCAAACTGCCGGTGTGTTTTACACGACTTCCAGCGTCAGCTCAGCAGGTTTGTAAATTGCCTGAATGTTGCTGTCTGCAGTGATATCTTCAGCCAGATACATAATGTCCTGCGCCGTCATCAATTCTGGCATGCTGGCGGTATAAGTCAGCGGCTCGTCTTGTTGCAAGTCTTTCATGGGGCGTCCTTTAGTTCTGTTTATGTATACTTGTATTAACGTCATCAGGTTTCCATTCTTGAATTAATTTGTTCATGCGATCATTTAAATCTATGTTAATGGTCTTGTATGACGCTTTAATGAAGCAATCCAGATTTTATAAGGGCTGTCGGCCGGTTTGGCTTAAAATATTGGCAGGGTTGAACAACAAAAAGGAGTCGGATGCATGCGTGCGAGTCGGTTTATGTGGGTTGTGTTAATGGCCATGCTGGCGGCGGTGGGGTATTGGTATTGGCAATCGCTGCAGTTGCCAGCGTCTTCACCTGCGCAAAGTGCGCTGGCTCATACTATCAATGAGTGTGATTTGATTGCCAGTAAGGCAGCGGCCGCGTTACCAGAGCAACTACCCTTCCAGAAGCTGGAAAAAGCGGCTAGACAGTCACGCGTGTTGGAACATTGCATGCAAGACCGGGGCTATCAGGAAAATCCTGACTGGGTGGTTGCTGCGAACAAGCAGGCGAAAGCAATGGCCTCTGCCCAAGGAATTTCAGACAGCGAAGCCTATGAGACATTGCGCCGTAAAGCCATGTTGCAGTCAGACCAGCAACCGGGCTACTGGCGCAAACGGCCTTGAGGCATCAGCGCTTTTGACCCAGGTAGTCGGTTTTGCCCAGTGGCACCCCAAGATGGCGCAAAATGTTGTATGCCGTGGTGACATGAAAATAGACATTGGGCATGACCCATTTTTCGAGATAATCCAAGCCAGTGAAGGTCAGATCCACTTTACGTATGGTTAACACCACTTCTTTATGCTCGGCGCCTTCCAGCTGTGAAGGCTTGATGGCTTCGAGAAACGCGACTGTCTTGGCGATTCTGGCGTAGAGCTGTTCAAAACTCGCTTCATCATCCGCGTATTGCGGAATGTCTATGCCTGCCAGTCGTCCACCCGCCCCTTTGCTCATGTCACTCACCAGTTGCACCTGTTTGATTAATGGGTACATGTCCACATACAAGCGGCTATTCAGTAGCACTTCTGGTGCGACTTTTTTCTGTTCTGCATAGGCTTCCCCTTGCCGCAGGATGTGCTCGAGATTTTGCAGGTTACGAATCAGCGGGGCGATACTGGCATCATAAAGTTGCATGTGGAATACGCTTTCAATAGTCATGACGCCGATATTGTAGCGCCTCTGCAATGTGCTTATCCAGAATGTGTTCGGCCTGCGCCAGGTCAGCGATGGTTCTGGCGACCTTGAGGATGCGGTGATAGCTGCGGGCAGACAGTGAAAACTTTTGCACCGCCATTTGCAGCAAATGATTCGCCTGCTCACCCAATTGGCAATGGGTGGAAATCTCAAGCGCACCCAAGGCAGCATTCGGCTTCTGTTGGCGCATCAGTTGACGCTCTCGCGCCTGAATCACGCGTGCACGAATGGCCGCACTCTGCTCACCATGATGGTCATGTGACAACTCTTCTGGCTTGAGTGCTGGCACATCAATATTCATGTCTATCCTGTCCAGCAGCGGGCCGGACAGTTTGTTTTTATAGCGCAGAATTTGCTCAGGCGTACAGCGGCAGCGTTGGTTATAGTGCCCGTAATAGCCACATGGACAAGGATTCATCGCTGCAAGCAATTGAAACTGGGCCGGGAAAGTTGCTTGTCTGGCTGCCCGAGAAATGGTGATATTGCCACTTTCCAGCGGCTCGCGGAGCACCTCCAGCACTTTCCTATCGAACTCAGGCAGCTCATCCAAAAATAATACGCCGTGATGGGCGAGGCTGATTTCTCCGGGTCTGGGCACACTGCCGCCACCCACCAGTGCCACGGCAGAGGCGGTGTGATGTGGCGCCCTGAATGGCCGCTTTTTCCACTGGCTGGCCGGAAACTGGCCGGTCAGTGACAAAATTGCCGCACTTTCCAGCGCTTCCTGCGTAGTCATGTCAGGCAGAATGCTATTAAACCGGTTCGCCAGCATGCTTTTGCCTGTGCCTGGCGGGCCGCTCATCAATAAACTATGTTGGCCCGCCGCAGCAATTTCCAGGGCGCGCTTGGCGCGTAATTGACCCTTGACTTCGAAGTAATCCGGAAAGCTTAATGAGGATTCTGACAGCACCAGCGGGTGAGGGGACAGCGATTGTTTACCAGATAGATGGGCACAGACTTCAAGCAGACTATTCGCGGCAAAAATGGAACAGCCCTCTACCAGGCTTGCCTCATGTGCACTCTCCTGGGGCAAAATCGCCGCCCTTTTGTGCGCCGGGTCCTGAATCAGTTGGTAAGTCATCGCCAGGGCGCCGCGTATCGGCCTTAACTCGCCTGTCAGTGCCAGTTCGCCAGCGATAACATAGTTTGCCAGTGCTTGTTTAGGTAATTGCCCGGAGGCAGCCAGAATCCCAAGCGCAATCGGCAAATCGTAACGGCCACCCTCTTTGGGCAGATCTGCCGGTGCCAGGTTAACTGTAATCCGCCGCGCCGGGAATTCAAACTGTGCGGTTTGAATCGCGGCCCTAACCCGGTCTTTGCTCTCTTTCACTTCGGTTTCTGGCAGCCCGACGATAGTGAAGCTGGGCAGGCCATTGGCGAGATGCACTTCTACCACCACTTCTGGTGCATCCATCCCACTCAGGGCCCGACTGTATAACACGGCCAAACTCATGTAGCACTCCCGCACCAAAGAATGCTAACAATTGTAAATTAAATTTTACTTTCTGGCGGCGTTGGCTTGTTCTAGCTGGCTGATTTTTTCTTCAAGCTGTTTTAATTGTTGCTGCGTGCGTGCCAGCAAAGCGGCCTGAATATCAAATTCCTCGCGCGAAACAAGTTCCATTTTGGGGAGCATGCCCTGAATTAGTGCATGCAAGTTGCTTTCAAGCTCTGAAATGGGGCTTGAATCAATTAGTTGTTTGATTTTAAAAGATAATTCTTTAATTTTTTCATTTGAAAATAGCATGGCAGGCTCTCCTTGTGAGGCTATTTTAGCATGTAAGCACATCAAAAAAGTGTATGCAAATAGTTGATTTTTATATGTTTTTAATAAATAACAGACTGTTGCGCTATTAATTTAACTTTCTTGATTAAATAATTTCATTAATTTATTGATTTTTAATGATTATATAGGTTGGCACGTGCTTTGCTTTTAGGTCAATGTTGTTTCATTCTCGTTTACAACAATTCGATCAAGATTTTCACAGAGAGAGGACTAAATAAATGCGCCAATCTAAGTTAATTACAGCTGTACTTGCGACACTGTCTTTCGCTAATTTCGCACATGCCGATGAGCCACAGGTTTTGCATGAAGAGCTTAAAGAGGCAAAAGCACCATACATGGAAGAAAAACAAAGCAGTTCCGATTGGACTGCCACAGGTAACATCGGCGTGGTATCAGACTACTACTTCCGTGGTATTTCACAATCCTGGCATAAGCCGACTGTACAAGGCGGTATGGACATTACTCACTCAAGCGGTTTCTATGCCGGTATCTGGGGTTCAGGTGTAACACCGAATACCTATCCTGATGCAAACACCGAAATTGATGTTTATGCTGGTTTTAATGGAACAATTCCGACAGTTGAGAAGTTGGGTTACACGGTTGGCCTTTATGGCTACCTGTATCCAGGTGGTTCTTGGAAAAAATACAACTTAGCCGGTGATCCTGCAGGCTTCAGTCAAACTCCAAAAGGCGGGCGTTGGGATACATATGAATTTAATGCGGGTATTTCATATGATTGGATTAGCGCTAAACTTTCTTATACTCTGACTGACTGGTTCGGTGCTGATAAAAATACAGGCTGGGATGGTAGTACAAAAGGATCTACATATTTTGAAATTAACGCGGCTTATCCATTGCCATGGTGGGATTTAACTCTGATTGGTCACGTAGGGCGTTTAAATGTTTCTGGTAAATTAAATCTTGCGGCTGATTTCTCAAGTATCGGTGGCGGCAGTGGTCCTAGCACTTCCACATCCATGGCGGATAATCCAGACTACACAGACTGGAAAATTGGGTTAAGTAAGGCTTTCAAGATTGGTGCCACAGAAGGTTGGAACGCTGGCGTGTATTGGGTAGAGTCGGATAACTCTCGTTACTGGAGTGATCGTGGCTATGGAGGCTCAAGCTTTAACGGCGGCGCTAAGGGTAAAAATCTGAATGATGGTCGATTTGTTTTGACACTTGGCCGTACATTCTAAGTAAGCAAGTTTTAGATCTGGCGGGCATGTGCCTGCCAGAGTTAACAACGGGAGAAGCAAATGAAATTTGTATCCGCAATAATCAAGCCATTCAAGCTTGATGAGGTGCGTGAGGCTTTGTCCAATATCGGCGTACAAGGCATCACTGTCACTGAAGTCAAAGGATTTGGCCGTCAAAAAGGGCACACTGAGTTGTATCGTGGTGCTGAATATGTCGTAGATTTTTTGCCTAAAGTTAAACTCGAAGTTGCGATCAAAGATGACATGCTGGATCAGGTCGTAGACGCGATTGAAAAAGCAGCCGCAACAGGCAAAATCGGCGATGGCAAAGTCTTTGTCTTCGATTTGGAACAAGTTTACCGTATACGTACCGGCGAAACCGGTCCGGATGCGCTATAAGAAAGGGCTTCTGTTATGAAGAAAATTCTTTCCATATTATCGCTGGTCGCCGTGATGGGTCTGGCGGCAAGCCCAGTCAGTTATGCAGAAGAAACTGTGACTGAAACCATCACAGTACAAGAAACCGTTTCTACTGATGCGGCACCTGCGGCCGAAGCGCCTGCAGCGGCCGAATCTGCCCCTGCTGCTGAAGCAGCACCAGCCCCAACCCTGGATGTGGGTAATACCGCGTTTATGATTGTTGCCACTGTGCTGGTGATTTTGATGACGATTCCTGGCCTGGCTTTGTTCTATGGCGGTTTGGTGCGTCAGAAAAACATGCTGTCAGTGCTGATGCAAGTGTTTGTTGTCTTCTCTATGATTTCTGTATTGTGGGCTGCGTATGGTTACAGCATGGCTTTCAGCGAAGGTAACATGATTGTCGGTGGATTAAGCAAGGCGTTTCTGGCGGGTATTACACCAGAAAGCCTCTCAGGCACCATTCCAGAATACGTGTTTTTGACCTTCCAGCTGACATTTGCTGCCATTACACCGGGGTTGATTGTTGGTGGTTTTGCTGAGCGTATGAAGTTCTCTGCTGTATTGTTGTTCACGGCATTGTGGGTGACTTTTGCCTACATCCCAATCGCACACATGGTATGGGGTGGTGGTTACCTGGCAGAGCTGGGTGCCAAAGACTTTGCTGGTGGTACTGTCGTACATATCAACGCTGGTATCGCTGCCTTGATTGGTGCCATCATGTTGGGCAAACGTATTGGTTACGGTAAAGAAGCCATGCCTCCGCACAACCTGGTGATGACCATGATTGGTGCTTCCTTGCTGTGGGTAGGTTGGTTTGGCTTTAACGTCGGTAGTGAACTGGCTGCTGATGGCATTGCCGGTATGGTGCTGATCAATACACAATTGGCAACAGGTTCTGCTGTACTGGGCTGGATTTTTGCTGAATGGTTGTTCAGAGGTAAGCCAAGCATGCTGGGTGCCGCTTCTGGTGCAGTCGCTGGTCTGGTTGCGATTACCCCTGCTTGCGGCTTTATCGGCCCGATGGGTTCCATCATCCTCGGCTTCACTGCCAGCTTTATCAGCCTGTGGGGCGTGACTAAACTGAAAGGTGCACTGGGCTACGATGACTCACTGGATGTGTTCGGTGTGCACGGCTTGGCCGGTATCTGGGGTGCTGTTGGCACTGGCGTATTGATGTCACCAGGTTTGGGTGGTGTTGGTTACGCAGAAGGTGTGACGATGGGTGGTCAGGTCTCTACTCAGATCATCGCAGTGGTCGTGACCTTGATCTGGACAGGTATTGTGAGCGTCATTCTTTACAAAGTGGTAGATGCGGTTGTCGGTCTGCGTGTGAGTGAAGAATATGAGCGCGAAGGTCTGGACACGACTGAACATGGCGAGCGTGCTTACAGCTTGTAATCGTTGTGTGGTATAAAGAAACGGCTCTAGTTAGAGCCGTTTTTTTTTGGGAACTAATATAAACGGTTGTTATCCATTTACAGGGCCTAGTTAACAACAATTCTTATTATGGCAAACATTCATACAACATCTCTCAGCCCTTTTCAAAGAGTCGTCAAATTACTCTCATTTGAAAAACAGGACATTTTGCTGCTGTTTTATTTAACTGCAGCTTATGGTGTGCTGGGTATCGCGACCCCTGTTGCCGTGCAGGCGATGGTGAATATCGTCACCATGGGCGGCGTATTGCAGCCGCTGTACGTCGTGGGGTTTATCCTGTTTTGTTTGCTGGCGTTGTCTGGTGCGATTTATGCCATTGAGAGTTTTCTGGTTGAGATGATTCAACGACGGCTTTTTGTACGGTATAGCTTACAGATTGCGCAAAATACCGGGCAAATTCATATTTCTGTGTATGACAAATTCAATCCGGTAGAACTGGTGAATCGTTATTTTGATATTCAAACCGTGCAGAAATCGATGGCGACTTTGCTCACGGTTGGCTTGACCGCCTTGTTGCAAGGCATCATCGGCAGCATTGTGCTGCTTTTTTATAGTCTGTATTTTGGCATTTTGGTCATCCTCATGCTGATTGTGTTGTGGGTGATTATTTTTGGCCTGGGTAAACAGGCAGAAGAGACATCGATCAAAGAGTCTAAAGCCAAATATGAAATGGCGGCCTGGCTGGAAACCATTGCCCGCAATAAATGGCTCTCAAAGTTTTATGGTGCGACTCAGCGCAACACGGCGAATACCGCGCAGCTTGCAGAAGGCTATCTGCAAGTCAGGACCAAGCACTTTAAAGTACTCATGATGCAACTGATAGGCGCGGTGGGTCTGTATGCCTTGATTGGCACGGGTATGCTGATATTAGGCGGGACACTGGTGATTAAAGGCCAGATCAATCTGGGCCAGTTTGTTGCCGCAGAGCTGATTATTTTTGGGGTGCTTTCTGCGTTTGTGCGATTTGTGACCAAGCTGGAGTATTTCTATGATCTGCTTGCGGCGGTCGATAAACTTGGTGTGCTGGAAACCTTGCCTGTAGAGCGCTCTGGGGAGCATCAGTCAGGTCAGGAAGGCTACACTACCCTGAAGGTGCATCAGCTGACTTTTCAACACGCGGATCAAGCCGCTTTGGTCAGCAACCTGAGTTTTAACTTGCAACGTGGTGAGAGCCTGGCGTTAATCGGTGGCTTAGGCAGCGGTAAAACGACGTTGCTGGAGCTGATCACCGGAATGAGGCAGCCGCTGCAAGGACATGTCAGCTACAACGACATTGATGTGCGCCAGCTTGACCTGGCACATTTGCGTGACCGGATTGGCGTGGCGAACAAAGTCGAGTGGCAGCATGGCTCTATTCTGGATAATCTGAGGTTGCAACGGCCAGAGGTGACACTTGATCAGGTGATTGAGTTACTGCAGGTGCTTGGGTTGTGGCAAGAAATCAGCAAGCTGCCCAATGGCGTAGAAACGGTGTTGACTGACTTTGGCGCACCGATGACGCATACACAGTTACAACGGTTAATGCTTGCCCGTGCGATGCTGGGTCAACCGGATGTATTAATCATTGATGGCTTGCTGGATCAACTGGCGCAACATGAGCTGGATCAGGTGCTGATGTTGCTTAAACGTCACCAGCAGGACTGGATGGTGTTGATCACCACGCGATATCAGCATATCGCCCAGCAATGCAAACAAGTCATTCATCTGCAAAGCCAAGCGGCGACAGACGTGGCAGGAGGTCAGCATGAGTAATACGGTTGAAAGTATGCTGACACAAAGCGTACAAACCCCTGAGCATTTAAGGGTTTGGATCAAACGGATGGCCTGGCTGCTTGTTGTGCTGCCCCTTGCTTTTTTGCCTCTGCCATGGCAACAAAACGTGACCGCGCTGGGCAAGGTCACGGCCTACTCTCCCTCCGAGCGGGTGCAAACCGTCGATGCCCCCGTGAGCGGGCTCATCCAGCACTGGTATGTGCAAGAGGGTTCGCAAGTGAAGCAAGGCGATGTATTGCTGGAAATCAGCGATACTGATCCTAACTTCAGGCAGCGCCTGCAAGCGCAGCGCGATAACCTGGAGGACAAACTCGCTTCCAAGCAAAGCGAGTTATCAGCTTACTCGGTGCAGCGTGACAACCTGGCCGCCGGCCGTGATGCCAAAATCACCGCCGCCCAATACAAGTTGGATGTCGCTAACCAAAAAATTCTCAGTGCACGTGAAGCGGTGAACTCTGCTCAAGCGACGCTGGATGCTGCCACGATGCAGGTCAAGCGTATGCAACGCCTACTGGGCGATGGCCTGGTTTCCAAGCGAGACACCGAAGTGGCTGAGCGTGACCATACGATTGCCAGCCGTAACTTGAATAGCGTGCAGGCGCAACTGCAATCGGCCATGGCCGAGGCGCAGTCGGCACAAGCAGAAATCCGCCAGGTGCGTGCCGATACGCAAGCATATCTGGATTCGGTCACGGCCAATATCAACAAAATCAAAGGCGAGGTCTCAGATGCTGAAAACAGCCTGCACAGCTCCGAGATTTCACTGGCGCGGCAAAACATGCAGAAAATCATCGCGCCCCGAGATGGCACGATTTTCCGTTTACCGGTCAATTCACAATCCCAGATAATCAAGCAAGGTGATCCCTTGCTGATTATTGTGCCACATACCTCGCAGCGTGCCGTGGAGTTATGGGTTGATGGCCGCGATGCGCCACTGATTACTCGCGACAGTGTTGTGCGTCTCGAATTTGAGGGGTGGCCTGCGATTCAGGTGCCTGGCTGGGCGCAAGTCGGTGTGGGCACTTTTGAGGGAAAAATTGCTTTCGTCGACCCGACTGACAATGGCACCGGGCATTTCCGTATCATGGTGATCCATAAAGAAGGCACGCCGCAATGGCCAGAAGCCCGCTTTTTGCGTCAGGGTATCAGTGCCAAGGGTTGGGTATTGTTGGAGAAAGTGACGATAGGCTATGAATTGTGGCGCCTGCTCAATGGCTTCCCGCCCAGAATCCCGCATGAGCCGACACCACTCAATCTACCGGCTGGCGTTGGGGTAAGCAAATGAAGCGTGGTGTGCAAATACCGGTTTTGACCAGGCTGTTTGGTCTGGCCAGTATGCTATTGGCCACAGTTGTCGGTGCGGATGAGTCATTGAGTGACAGCCGGGCGCGCCAGCGATTGCAGAACACAGAAGGCCGCGGCCTGGAGCCATATGCCAAGGGCAAGGGTGTGCCGCTGCATGATGCGGTCAAACAGCAGCAGCAACAACGCAATAAGTCGGTAGTGATAGACCTGAAAAGTGCGCTGCAACCGTTTGACTCGCCAGAAACTGCAAATATGCTCAGCAATGCGCCCAAGCAAGGGCCGCAACTGAGTATTGCGGATGTGCGGCAGAAGGCGTTGCAAAATAATCTTAATTTGCAAGTGGCCAAAATCGACCCGACCATTGCCGCGCAATCGTTGCGTGAAGAGCAGGCCAAGTTTGACCAGGTCATTTTTGCCTACGCCAAATATGGCCAGAAAGACTTGCCTGCGATGGCGGGCGACAAAGTGATTTTCAAGTCGGATAATCCTGCGCTGGATAGCGAGCTGGTCAAACTGAATCCGGCAGCCCAAAACAAGGAGTTTTGGGAGTTGGAAACGGGCATCAAAGTGCCGTTAAGAACGGGTGGTAGCGTTACCCTGAGTGCGCCACTGGAAAACTACCAGAGCAAGGGCAGTCTGCCCAGTGACCAATACCGCAGTGCATTGCGCTTCTCCTTTAGCCAGCCGTTGTTGCGTAATGCCGGGCGACAGGTGAACGAGGCCAGTATCCGCATTGCAGCACTTGATCAGGATAGCGCCCAGCTCAGAACGCGGTTGCAAAGCATTCGTATAGTCACCATGGTGGATAAAGCCTACTGGGATTTATACGAGGCTTGGGCGGCCCTGGATGTGCGCCGCAATCAGTACGAATATGCCAGCCAAAATCTGGCCATGGTCAAACGCCGCGTGCAGGAGGGTCTCACCGCCGCGATTGAAGTCAACCGTGCTGAAATTGGTGTCGCGGATCGCATGGAAGCGCTGATTATTGCCGAAACCAACCTCAAGCTGGCCCAGCGCCAGTTACAGTTCCTGCTCAACGAATTGCCGGAGCAAGGCATGACTAGTTTGCCGTGGGTACCTTCTACCACGCCCAATCTGGTCAAGTTTGAGTTCGACCGTGAAAAACTGCTCAAAGATGCGTTGGATAGCCGCATCGAGCTACTCGATCAGGAGCTCAAACTGAGCGCAGATCAATTACAAATTGATTATCTGCAAAATCAGACCCTGCCGATGTTTACGCTGGATTACCAATACGGCGCCCTGTCCAGTTCTGCCAACCGGGTAGGCAATATCGGTCAGGACTTGCTGAATGGCCAATACAATGACTGGTCCGTGGGCCTGAAGTTTGAAATGCCGGTGAGCAATGAAGCGCGCAAAGCCAAGCTGGATAAAGCGATTGCCCAGCGTATGCAGCGCCTGACAAACAAAACGCTGCAAGCGCTGACCGTCAAACGCGAAATTCACGACGCCCTGGATAAGCTTGAGCAAAACTGGCAGCGCATCCTCGCGGCACGCCAGCAGGTGATGATCGCCGGCTATAACTACGAAGCCGAACTCAAGCAGTTTAATGAAGGCTTGCGTACCATGACCGAAGTGCTGGAAACGCTGACCCGGCTAGGCGAGGCGCAGATCAAGGAAATTCGCGCCATTAATGACTATCAGATTGCCCTGATAGACCTGACCTTTGCCACCGGAACGGTGTTGGGGTATACGCAGATTAGCATGCAGTAGGGTAGCCTCGAATGACGTGCAAGGCAGATGAGGCTACTTGATCAAATCTATGCGCTGAGTGATTTAAGAAGCGGTGCGGATGCCTGGATCAGAAAAACTCAGGCGTTTATTCAGGTTTTTCTCAGGATTCTCTGAGGACAAGTATCTAAAGTGATCGCACACTTTAGATACTTGTTGCGATGGGATTGGCTATCAGAAGAAAACACGCATTGTTTACTGTGCAGGCTGCCTCCCTACGCAACGATTTTCTATGCTGCCTAACAACCTGGCCAGTAACGCTTATCCTTCATAAAACTCGGCTAGCCAGAGGGTCTCTCTGTTTGGCTAGGTCCATTTCAACCGGTGTTTAGCGGCAATATTCAAACAATCTCCGGCTTTCAGGTTGAGGGTGCCTTCTTCAAAGGTCAGTCCAGCCTCATCCTGCAAGCGCAACACCCACGCAGCTTGTGCTTGGTCATCCTAGCGGTCCGCTGGCGATGAATGCCCCTTGAAGACGATGCGTTCAATATGCAGTTGAGGTGAGGAGAGCAGCACTTGAAGGCATTCCTCAGGCAAGAGCACGGGAATCTCTGCAAGCAGGTTGAGTTGTTAAATGAGGGATGTCACTCGCAGTCGAGCTGCGGCAATCTTATTATTCAGTCAGGATCGGTTTCAGCAGCGCTTCCACCTGCGCCAGCGTCATCCGGTGTATTCCCGCCTTTTCCCCGTGTTTACGCGGGGCGGTACGCAGGTCGTCGGCTTCAAAAATACTGATGCGTTGCGTACCGTACCGGGTTTCTACCAGTACCACCGGCACCCGTTTGCGTAGCAATTCGTGCTTTTGTTTGCTCGGACGGTCTGACATGCGGTAGTGCTGTTCGTCTAGGCGGTAGGGGATATTCTGGTTGAGCAAGTAGATTTCCAGTTCTTTGGCGCTCTCGGCAAAGACATGGATTTCGGTATCGGCATGGGGCCCGGCGGTACCTTCCATGACGGCGCCGGTCAGGTAGGGCTGGAATTTCTGCAATAGCCGCATGGTATGCAGCGCGGCCTGCCGCAGTTCCAGCAGGTGAGCTGCATCGCTTTCATCTGCGTAAAGCGCGTGATATTCACGCAAGGCCGCATCAATTTCGCCGTTGGTCGGCAAGGGGGCATCTTGCGTGATGCCCATGGCTTTGATGGCTTTGCGTTTGGCGCGCGCATAGTCACTGATGCCTTCTTCAAACATCAGGCGCGCGGCAGATTGGGCAATTTCTTGCCTCAAGTCACTCGTAAAATCATCAAACATACTTTAGGCTTTTCGTAGATTGATTGCTAATTCGGGCTCAGCAGCTTGGCTGCCGGATTGGCTGGCAGTTTTCTATCCTCATTGTTGCCACTGTGTTCGCCGATCAGGCGCTCCAAAAAGGAGGGCTCTTCCTCTTCGGGCGCATGCTCACCCTCCGGGTCAAACAAGCCAGGCAGTGTTTCGGGTTTGGATTGTGGCAAGTGCTCTTCATAAAAATACTCATAAATGCCCGCATCGTCTTCGCTGATCTGCGCACCGGTGTAAGCATCTACTTTCAATTGCAAGACGCCCTCAGGCACTTTGTATTGATAAATCGGCTGACCTGACAGGGTTTGCTGCATATAGCGTATCCAGATAGGTAAAGCTGCGCGGCCACCAGTTTCGCCTCGGCCCAGGTTGTGCGGGTTGTCATAACCCACCCACGCGACTGCCACCTCTTTTGGGTGGTAGCCAGCAAACCAGGCATCAAACTGGTCGTTGGTGGTGCCAGTTTTACCGGCAATGTCGGGGCGGCGCAATGACAGTGCTGCGCGCGCAGTCCCATCTCTCACCACGTCTTGTAGCATGGTGGTAATGATGAAGGCGTTGCGCTGGTCAATCACCCGCTCGGCGGAGACATGTTTGCCTGGTTGCACGGCCTGAATCACCTTGCCGCGGCTGTCCGTGATCTTTTCGATCAGGTAAGGATGCACCTGATAGCCACTATTGGCAAAGGTGGCATACGCGGCCGTCAGCTGCCAGACCGTGGTTGAGCCAGCGCCCAAGGCGGTAGACAGATAGGCCGGGTGATCCTTGGGGTCAAAGCCAAATTTGCGCAGGTAGTTTTGGGCATAACGCGCGCCAATCGCATTCATAAGCCGGATTGAGATGGTGTTTTTGGATTGCGCCAGTGCTTCACGCAAACGCATCGGACCAGCATATTTTTCATCGTAGTTGCGCGGCTCCCAGCTGCTGTTGCTGCCAGTCTCGGTGGAGGTGAAACTGATCGGTGCGTCTTCAAACACACTGGCAGGGGAATAGCCTTTTTCAAGCGCTGCAGAGTAAATAAATGGTTTAAAGCTGGAGCCGGGTTGACGGCGACCCTGGGTGACATGGTTATATTTGTTGCGCTGGAAACTGAAGCCACCGATCAGCGCTTGTACCTGTCCGGTTTCAGGATTGAGTGCCATAAAGCCACTTTCCACTTCTGGCAGTTGTACTACCGACCATTCTTCACCGTTTTGATATACGCGAATGACCGCGCCCGGCTTGAGTGACAAGGGGGTGGGTTTGGCGGGCGGCATATGGTTTTTGACCAGCAGCAATGATTTGTCCTGCAGCTTGAGCACCTGGCCGCGCTTGGTGACCAAAGTGAGCAGGTTGGGTTCCACCTTGGTGACCAAGGCGGGCACAAATTGGTTGTAAGTGACAAAATCACGCAATAAATCAGCGGCTTCCGACGCCCTGAGTGTTGCCGGTAATGGCAACATTTGCTCTGCGCCGCGGAACCCGTGCCGCAACTCAAAATTGATGATGCCTTGAATCATGGCCGTATTGGCAGCAGCCTGGTGTTTGCTATTGATAGTGGTGTAAACACGCAGCCCGCTGGTATAAGCCTTCTCACCATAGCGTTTATACAAGCTTGCCCTGACGATCTCGGCCACGTATTCCCCGCCCAGTGCCTGGATTTGGCGTCTGGATGACTGGAATTTAAGCGGTGCTTTTAATGCTTCTTGATAGGCTTGATCAGAGATCATGCCATAGCGGTGCATGTCGCGGAGTACTTCATGCTGACGGTTGATGGCGTAGTCAGGATGAATGTAGGGGTCGTATTTGCTCGGCGCTTTGGGCAAGCCTGCCAGTAACGCGGCTTCGGCCAGGTTCAGTTGTTTCAAGTCTTTGTCATAGTAGGTTTTGGCGGCGGTCGCAAAACCATACGCCCGTTCGCCCAGATAAATCTGGTTGAGATAGAGCTCCAGAATCTTGTCTTTGCTAATGGCATGTTCAATTTTGATCGCCAGCAAGGCCTCTTTAATCTTGGTCCATAGATTGCGTGGCGTATCTGGATTGCTGAAAAAGTTTTTAGCCACCTGCATGGTGATGGTGCTGGCGCCTTCGTGCCCGCGTCCGGTCAGGTTGTTGCGAATCGCCCGCAAAATGCCTGTGGTATCAATGCCGTTGTGCTGGTAAAAGCGACGGTCTTCAATCGCCAGAATGGCGTCTTTCATGACTTTGGGCGTTTGTTCAATCGGTACGAATGCGCGGCGCTCCTGACCAAATTCAGCCATCAAGCCGCCATCGGCGTCATAGACCCGCAGGGGCAATTTGGGGTGGTAATCCGTCAGTGCATCAATCGAAGGCAGGGAAGGATAGAGGATGCTGATCATCAATACCAGCAAGGCTGCGACGATCAAACTGCCAGTAATGAAGAGAAAAAGAAGGGACTGCAACCAGGTTCTTGAATTCATGCGTCTTGCTGCCATCGAGAGAATTACCTATGAATTGTAATCTTTTTTTGCTGATTCATAGGCAGTTAATTATGGAATCATGCAAATAATCAGGATTTCCCTGACTCGCAAAAATACATGTAAGCCATTGTTTACCCACTCGAATGCATGAGTTGGCATGGATGATGCATAGCAAGTCGGGCATGTAACTATTTATGAAGGGCAATACCGTTGAGTCTGGGCTTTTTACAGCGCAAAAAAACCAGTTTTATTGGTGTGGATGTCAGTGCAACCGCCGTCAAGATGGTGGAGCTCAGTGCCATTGGCAAGCAGCAATTCCGGCTGGATGGCTATGCCAATGTCACGTTGCCTAAAGGCGCAATCAGTGACGGCAATATCAATGATCTCACCCAGGTGGCTGAGAGCATGCGTGCCGCCTGGCGATTGCTGGGTTCGCGTGCACGTCAGGTAGTCTTGGCCTTGCCAACTGCGGCGGTGATTTCCAAGCGCGTGATTATGCCTGCCGGATTGCGCGAAGAAGACATGGAGCTGCAAGTCGAGTCTGAGGCAAATCAGTACATCCCGTTCCCGCTCGACGAAATGAATTTGGACTTTCAGATCTTGGGCCCGATGGGGAAAAGCACCGATGAAGTGGAGGTGCTGATTGTGGCGGCCAAGAAAGAGAAAATCGATGACCGGGTGGCCGTGGCTGAAGAAGCCGGGCTCAAGGTGCAGATCATGGATGTTGAGGCCTATGCGACAGAAACGGCTTACCGTCAGATTTTGAGACATTTGCCTGATCACAGTAAAAAAACCGTGACCATGATTCTGGATATCGGTGCCTTTGTGACCCATATCAATGTGATGGTAGGCACACACTCCGTCTATGCACGAGAGCAAGCCTTTGGTGGGGCGACCTTGTCGCAAGAGATTCAGCGCCGGTTTGGCTTGTCGCCTGAAGAAAGCGAAATCGCCAAGCGTCAAGGCGGATTGCCAGCTTCTTATGCGCAGGAAGTGTTGCAGCCGTTTTTACAAAACCTGGCGGCTGAGGCTGCCAGAGCCGTTTCATTTTTCACTAACTCCACCCAATACAACAAAGTTGATCATCTGTTGTTGGCCGGTGGCGTGGCCGCAACCGATGGCTTGGCGGCACTCATTGAAGAAAAAACCGGCGTGCATAGTTTGGTGGCGAATGCTTTTCAGGGCATGGCGCTGGCCAGCAAGATTAAACCTTCCCAGCTTGAGACAGATGCCCCAGCCCTCATGATTGCCTGTGGTCTAGCGTTACGCGGGGTGGACGCATGATTAAAGTCAATTTGTTGCCGCATCGTCAGATCCGGCGTGCCGAGCGTCAACGTGAGTTTGGCTTGATGGCGGCATTGGTGGCCGTCGCCGCCGCAGCCATTTTATTTGTGAGCTGGAGCTATATCCACAGCAAAATCCAGGCACAGCAAGCACGGAATCAGCGGCTGCAAGACGAAATGGCAAGGCTGGATACCGAAATTGCCAATATTGGCAAACTGAAGGACCAGATCAAGCATGTTTTGGAGCGCAAGCAGATTGTTGAGGGCTTGCAAAGTGACCGTAACCAGGCGGTGCTCATTTTGGATGAATTGGCCAGACAGCAACCCGAAGGTGTCTATCTCAAGAGCGTAAAACAGCTTGAGGATGAAATTGAGCTCAAAGGTGTGGCCGATACCAATGCCCGAGTGGCGACGCTGGTGCATAACCTGGCTAGCTCAACCATTATGCACAGCCCTAACCTGGTTGAAATCAAAGCCATCACAAACGCACAAGCAATCAAGGAGTATGAGTTTGTCTTGCGCGTGACCTTGAAGCGGGATGCTCCCCCTACGGCGGACAAGCAAACCCCGGTGCCAGCTAAAGGATGACCTCGTATGCAATTGTCTGACTTTAACAATATTGATTTAAAAAATGCCGGTAACTTGCCGGTGCCAATGAAGGCGGCCTTGCTGGCGATGCTGGCTGCTGCCTTGCTGTTACTTGGCTACTTGTTTCTGCTCAATCCCAATCTCAAGGAATTAAAAGCAGAAAAGGAAAAAGAGCAGGGGCTGCGTGATGAATACCTGGCCAAGAAAGTCCAGGCTTTGAGAATGAATGCCTATGAGCAACAGGTGGTCGAGATTCAGCATACCTTTGGCACGTTGTTGAAACAATTGCCGGATAAATCCGAAATGGATGGCTTGCTGACCGATATCAATCAGGCTGGATTAAGCCAGGGACTTTCATTTGAAGGCTTTGTGCCTTTGCCTGAAATATTTGCCGAGTTTTATGCCGAGAAGCCCATCAATATCAAGGTGTTGGGGCATTACCATGATCTGGGCGCATTTGTGACAGAGGTCGCCAAGCTGTCACGCATCGTGACCTTGCATAATTTGCATATTCAGCCTGCAGGCAAAGATGACAAGCAGCCACATAAAGACATGCTGGTGATGGAGGCCGTTGCCAAAACATATCGCTATCTCGATGCCGAGGAAGTGGCGGCGCGTAAGGCACTGGAAAGCAAGGCGGCTAAAAAATGACGATCAATCTGCAATGGATTCTGGTTGGATTGGCGCTCCTGCTGACCGCATGCGGTAGTAAGCAGGATGATGATCTCACCCAGTTTATGAATGAAGCAAACCAGACCATGGTGGCGCCGATAGAGGCATTGCCACAGGTACAAGGGTTTGCGCCCAAACAATACAACGCAGACGGTGCGTTGCATGATCCGTTTGTGCCCCGCAAAGCCGCGGTACACAACACGAATCAGCCTGACTTGAAACGGCCTAAAGAGCCGCTGGAAGCCTATCCGCTCGAAAGTCTGAAGTTTGTCGGCGTGATGAGCAAGAAAAGCATTATGTTTGCCACCATCCAAACGCCGGATAACCTTATTTACCAGGTCAGGCCGGGGTCTCATTTGGGAGAGCGGTTTGGTGTGGTCACGGCTTTGGGTGAGAACCGACAAAGCCTGAAATATGAACTGAAGGTAAAAGAGACGATTCAAGACCCGGTTAGCGGTGAATGGTCTGAGCAAATGACAACGTTGGAACTGCAGGAACATCAATGATGAAAATATTTCCTAATCATATTGTCCGATTGGCATTGCTGATCGCCATGGCTGCCCAGATTGGTTTTGTGGCAGCAGAACCAACAGACGGAAAAACCCAGCTGCAGGCCGTTGAAGCTACCTTGCAACCCGGAGCCAAGCTGAATGTGCAGTTGCAGTTGTCGCAACCATTGGCAAGCGCGCCTGTTAGCTTCACCTTAAGTAATCCGCCCAGAGTGGTTTTTGATCTGCCGAATGCCATCAATGCGACAGGGAAAAATGTGATCCCGATCAATCAGGGGGTATTGAAATCGGTACAGATCGCGCAAAGCAATGACCGTAGTCGTGTGGTGTTGAATTTAACCAAATCTGTACAGCACCAATTGCAATTACAGGGTGCATCCCTGATGGTCGGGTTGATTCAGGAGGCTCAGGAGGTGCCAGTCGCTGCGGCTGCAGCGAAACGCTTTTCGGAGCAAGCGTCGGGTGCAGCACATAAAATTGAGCACATTGATTTTGTGCGTGGCAGAAATGGTGAAGGCCGGATACTGGTTGATTTGTCGGATAGCCGGGTGGGCGTGAATGTGCGTAATGCCGGTAAAACCGTGGTGATTGACTTCGCCGATACCGAGTTACCCGAAGCGCTGCAACGCCGTTTAAATGTGATTAACTTTAATACCCCCGTGTTGTATGTGGATGCATTACGTCACGCGCATCAAGCGCAAATCGTGATTGAACCGCAAGGCGATTGGGAGCAATCTGCTTACCAGACCGATAAACGGTTGGTGGTGGATATCCGTCCGTTGGCAAAAGACCCGAACAAGCTGATTCAAGGCTCCAAGCAGGGCTATGCAGGTGAAAAGTTATCACTTAACTTCCAGCGCGTTGATGTGAGGGATGTGTTGAAAGTGATCGCTGACTTCACCGGTAAAAATATTGTGGTCAGCGATGCGGTTTCGGGCAGCGTGACCATTGGTCTGAAAGATGTGCCCTGGGATCAGGCGCTGGATGTGATCATGAAAAGCAAAGGGTTGGACATGCGCGTCAATGGCAGCGTGATCTCGATTGCGCCGGCCGAGGAGTTTGCCGCGAAAGAGAAGGCACAGCTGACCGCAGAAGCCGAGCGCGAGACTCTGGAAGCATTACGTACAGAAGTCTTTTCGCTCAAATATCAGAAAGCCATGGATTTCAGAAATATGCTGCTGGGGGGTGGTACGGGCACCACCGGAAGCAGTGGTGGTGCCAGCTTGTCTATGAGTGGTGGTGCTGGCGGCTCTTCAGGCGGACGGATGAACCGTATCTTGTCTCAACGTGGCAGTGTGACCTTTGATGCCAGGACAAACACGATATTTGTGCAGGACACGCCGAGAAAGCTGGACGAGGTGCAAGCCATCATCAACAAGGTGGATGTACCTGTGAAGCAGGTGATGATTGAGTCACGCATGGTGATTGCTTCAAATACCTTCTCCAAAGCGTTGGGCGCACGGTTTGGTATTTCACAAACCGGTACACCGGGTAGCAATACCAATCTTTCTATCGGCGGAGGCTTGGGGAACAAGGCAACCGCATTCACGGCACCGACGACGGCGGGTAGTAACGGGACCTATACCTTGGGTGCTCAAGGAGGCACGGTACAAAGTGCCACGATAGGCAACTATATTATTAGCTCCAATGGTCAGCCTGATCTCATGTCCAATTTGCCGGTCACCAATGCTTATGGCGGCATCGCGCTCAGTTTGCTCAAGCTCTCGGCTAACTTGTTGCTGAATCTGGAATTGTCTGCACTGGAAGCCGACGCACGCGGCAAAGTGATTTCAAGTCCGCGCGTAACCACAGCCAATCAGCAAAAAGCCCGTATTGCACAAGGCGTGGAGATTCCATACCAAACTGCGACCAGCAGTGGGGCGACAGCCGTCAGCTTTAAAAAGGCCGAGTTGAGCCTGGAGGTGACGCCACAAATTACACCAGACCAGAAAATTATTATGGATCTCGATGTGCGCAAGGATAGTAAGGGTGAGGATACCCCCGGCGGTGTCGCGATCAACACGCAAAACGTGCAAACGCAAGTGCTGGTGGGTAACGGTGAGACCGTGGTATTAGGTGGGATTTATGAGCAAGTGTCGCGTAAATCTACGGACAAGGTGCCATTTTTTGGTGACTTGCCTGTGGTGGGTTATGCCTTCAAGCGCAACACCAGACAGGAAGATAAAACTGAGTTGCTGATCTTTATCACGCCTAAAGTCATGGACGAGACGCTGGCCTTGAACTGATCATTGCATGGCTTGCTGAACGATTACTGACAGCAGACAGGCTTTGCCTTAAAATGCCCAACTGATCAGTTGGGCATTTTTATGGGTACGCAAATACCAAATAACATTTTTTTGATCGGGTTGATGGGGGCAGGCAAGACCACAGTTGGCAAATTGATTGCCAAAAGTCTGGGCAAGACCTTCTACGACACGGATCATGTCATTGAGCAGCGCACGGGCGTTAAAATCCCGACCATCTTCGAGCTGGAAGGCGAAGCTGGCTTCCGCAAGCGCGAGACCGCCACGCTAGAGGAGTTTGCGCAGCAGGAAAATATCGTGCTGGCCACCGGCGGTGGTGCCATCATCGCCTCGGAAAACCGCGAAATTCTCAAAAAATATGGCTATGTGATTTATTTGCGTGCAAATGTGAATGAGCTGTATTTACGCACGCGCAATGATAAAAACCGACCGCTGCTACAGAATGTCGATGTCAAAGCCAAATTGGAACAATTGTTCCATGCCCGCAATCCACTCTATACCGAGACTGCACACCTGATCGTCGATACCGGTCATCAGCCAGTCGCAGTGATTATCCAAAAAATTGAGAGCGCCCTGAAAGCGTTGGAGCCGTCATGCAAACCTTAACCGTCAGCCTGGCTGACCGTAGCTATCCTATCCATATTGGGAATGGCCTGTTACATCAGGCAGACCTGATATTGCCTCACCTCAAGCGCAAGCAAGTGGCGATTGTCAGTAATACAACGGTCGCGCCTTTGTATATGCAGAGTATTGCCCAGCCGCTGCGAGAGGCAGGCGTGAGCGTGATTGAAATCATTTTGCCGGATGGCGAGGCCTATAAAAATAATGAGACCTTGCAAACGATTTATGATCATCTGCTGCAACACCGCTGCGAGCGGAATACCACGCTGATTGCGTTGGGTGGAGGGGTGATTGGCGATTTGACCGGCTATGCTGCGGCAACCTATTTGCGGGGCGTGCCTTTTATTCAGGTGCCTACGACGCTGCTCTCGCAGGTGGACTCCAGTGTCGGTGGTAAAACCGGCATCAACCATCCGCTCGGTAAGAACATGATAGGCGCGTTTTATCAGCCCAAGCTGGTACTGGCGGATATTGATACCTTGAGGACCTTGCCGCAACGCGAGTTGTCTGCCGGCGTGGCTGAGGTTATCAAGTACGGGCTGATTCGGGATGCTGATTTTTTTAATTGGCTGGAAATCAATATGTCCGCTCTGATGGCGCTGGATCATGCAGTAGCCAGCTATGCTATTTACCGTTCATGTCAGAACAAGGCCGAAGTGGTGGCTGCGGATGAGCATGAGCAAGGCGAGCGTGCCTTGCTCAATCTGGGCCATACGTTTGGTCATGCCATCGAAAACGCCATGGGTTACGGTGTCTGGCTGCATGGCGAGGCAGTGGCAGCGGGTACCGTGATGGCGGCTGACTTATCGCAACGCATGGGCTGGCTGGATGCGGCACAAGTCGCGCGTATCAAAACCATCATGCAAGCCGCCAGCTTGCCGGTGACTGCCCCTGATTTGGGCGCGGATGAGTATTTGCGTTTGATGCAACTGGACAAGAAAGTGGCCGATGGCCGCATTCGCCTGATTCTGCAACAGGCGATAGGCAAAGCCGTGATCACGGCTGATTACGATGCAGATAAACTTAAACAGACGCTGTCGCTGGCGGCCTGATTCAGAAAGCCCATGATGACACTCGCCGTTTTTGCTGCCCATCCAGAACAGTCTCGTGGCCGCAAGGTCGACGAGCAGGAGTCCCCGTTGCGCAATGTTTTTCAGCGTGACCGTGACCGGATTATTCACTCCACAGCCTTTAGGCGGCTCGAATACAAAACGCAGGTATTTGTAAACCATGAAGGTGACCTGTTTCGCACGCGTCTGACGCATAGTATCGAGGTCGCGCAACTGACACGCGGTATCGCGCGCACTTTGGGCTTGCACGAAGATTTGGCCGAGGCTATCGCGCTGGCGCATGATCTTGGGCACACCCCGTTTGGCCATGCCGGACAAGATGCGCTCAATCATTGCATGAAAGACTATGGCGGTTTTGAGCACAACCTGCAGTCCTTGCGCGTGGTCGATCTGCTGGAAAACCGCTATGCCAGTTTTGATGGCTTAAACCTCACTTTCGAAGTCCGTGAAGGTATCCTCAAACATTGCTCGCGCAAAAATGCGCAACTTCTAGGCGATGTCGGTGAACGTTTCTTGCGCGGTGAGTCGCCCAGCCTTGAGGCCCAAGTCACCAACTTTGCTGACGAAATTGCCTATAACAATCATGACGTGGATGACGGCTTACGTTCCGGCCTCATCACCATCCAACAGCTATCCAATATCCAGCTATTTGCCGAAAATATGCATGAGGTTAAAAAGCAATATGGCGAGATTGAGGAAAAACGGCTCATCCATGAAACCATCCGCCGCATGATCAATGTGCTGGTGGTTGATTTATGTCAGCATAGCCAGCAAGCGATTGCGCAGTTGAATCCGGGCAGCGTAGACGATGTGCGCAAAGCACCCGCCTACCTAGTCGGCTTTAGCCAGCCGGTCGTGCAAAAGAATCACGAATTAAAACAGTTTTTGCGCAAGCACCTCTATCAGCACTACCGGGTAAATCGCATGAGTGCCAAGGCCAGGCGGATTATTGAAGAGTTATTTAAGACCTTTATGGATAATCCGGCCTTGATGCCTGACGAGCACCAATTGGCAGCCAAGCAGGATCAGGCGCGGGCGGTGGCTGATTACATTGCCGGCATGACTGACCGTTATGCCATCCGTGAGCACAAACGCTTGTTTGCGGTTGAGGAGCACTGGTAGTGCGTGGATGCATTGCGATGCAATAAAACAAGTGCAATAAAAAAGCTGCCCTTAGGCAGCTTTTTTATTGCTTGATAGCTTTAGCCTTATTTGGCGACTTGTTTCTCGCGCATTTCATCCAGCGTTTTGCAGTCTATGCACAAGGTGGCGGTTGGGCGTGCTTCCAGGCGCTTGAGGCCAATTTCGATCCCGCAGCCTTCGCAGTAGCCGTAGTCACCGCTGTCAATGTTACGCAAGGTTTCGTCGATTTTCTTGATCAGTTTGCGCTCACGGTCACGGTTGCGCAGTTCTAGCGCCATGTCAGATTCCTGGCTGGCACGGTCATTCGGGTCAGCAAAGCTGGTCACTTCGTCCTGCATGGTATGCACGGTACGATCAATATCGTGACTCAATTCTGCTTTCCAGTCATTCAGGATTTTGCGGAAGTGATCCTGCTGCTTTTTATTCATGTATTCCTCACCGGCGGCGGGCTGGTAAGGGGTAAAGGATTTGTTAACGGTATCTGCCATGATGGTTCCAACGAACGAAACTTCGAATAGTGAATGCCTGTAGCGGCATGGTTTATTGCATTACGTCAATCAACAATCGCGCGAGTTTACACCAGTTTCAAACCCCTGCAAAGCCTATTCGCAAGGGCAAGACTGCTTCGGCTTAAGCTTGCTCACTGAGTTCCAGCGCCTTCAAGGTATTTTCCATCAGCGTGGCTACAGTCATTGGGCCGACGCCACCAGGCACCGGCGTAATATGGCTGGCACGCTGGCTGGCAATCGCAAAGTCAACGTCGCCGGTGATCTTGCCATCAGGCAGGCGATTAATCCCAATATCGACCACAATAGCGCCAGGTTTAATCCACTCACCCTTGACCAAGCCAGGCTTGCCCACCGCGGATACAATGAGATCGGCACGACTAATATGGCTTTGTAAGTCTTTGGTGTGCCGGTGACAGCTGGTGACGGTGCACCCGGCCAACAGAAGCTCCAGGCCCATGGGGCGCCCAACGTGGTTAGATACGCCAACGACAACGGCGTCCAGCCCCTTGATCGCGATCCCGCTGGCTTGCAGCATCTTGATGACACCGTAAGGCGTGCAGGAACGTAATAAGGGCTGGCGTACCGCCAGGCGGCCTATATTGTAGGGGTGAAACCCATCCACATCTTTGCCCGGATCTATCAGCGCCAGAATGGCAGACTCATCAATATGATGGGGGAGCGGGGATTGCACCAGAATGCCGTCAGTGTCAGGGTCGGCATTCAGTGTTTGAATGAGCGCGAATAAGGCCTCTTGCGTGGTGTTGGCTGGCAGGTTATGCGCAATTGAGACGATCCCTACTTTTTCGCAAGCCAGACGCTTGTTGCGCACATAAATGGCCGAAGCCGGATCATCACCGACCAGGACAACGGCCAGGCAAGGAGCACGTTTGCCATCAACTAGCCGTTGGTCGATTTTGGATTTGATTTCTTCTAATAGTTGATTCGCAATTTGCTTGCCATCAATAATCTGAGCGCTCATGAGCAAAAAATTTGTCGTAAAAAAGATAATTTTATCACATCGAGATTGACACAAATTCGTGAAATCGGTTATATTTCTGCTTTCGGCGTGTAGCGTAGTCTGGTAGCGCGCCTGCTTTGGGAGCAGGATGTCGGGAGTTCGAATCTCTCCACGCCGACCAGTTTTCTCTGGATTGCCTGATCGGCATGTAACTACTTTATCTGCTCGTAGCTCAACTGGATAGAGCACCAGCCTTCTAAGCTGGGGGTTACAGGTTCGATTCCTGTCGGGCAGGCCAAAATTTCAGCCAATTTCTCTCAGTGGTGGCTATAGCTCAGTTGGTAGAGCCCCGGATTGTGATTCCGGTTGTCGTCGGTTCGAGCCCGATTAGCCACCCCATTTTCACTTTTCTGCTTCAACCTCACAATTTAGTCCTACAAATCGGTTCTTTTCCTAATTAAGAATCATTCTTCCCTTTGTTAAAGTGTTCGAAACAACATCTGTCGAACACATGCCTAGTCATTTAAATTTGAAAAAATTTATGCAAAGCCTGATCGGCCTGACACAGGTCAGGGAGAGCCTTGCATTGGATCCAGCGCTGCTTTCGTTGATGCAGCACTGGATGTGTATTTTTGCTGCCGAGGAAAAGCCGATCCGGATGCAGGTATTGTCGCGTCGGCAGTTGGTCTCGGTGATGGACTCTCAAGATGAGATGGATCCTGCTTTTGAAGCGTGGCCTAGCGATGTTTATGCGTTGCTTTTAAATTACCTGGATCAGGAAACTCGGCAATCTGTTTGCCTGGACACTGCAGCGGGCAAGTTGCACATTTTTCCGCTCAAACAAAGTGTTGCCCATAAAAATGCCATACTGTTGATTCAGCATGCGCAGTTAACCGCAGAAGCGATCGCGCTGGTCGAACAATGTTTGCAGGTATTTAATCACTATGCCGGCTTGATTATTGAAAACGAGCGGGATGCACTGACTGGGTTGCTTAACCGCAAAACCTTTGATAAGTGTGTGAGCAAGATTTTGCTCAATGACTACAAGCCAGAATTCCGGTTTCCGTTACACCATTATCTGGTGATTTTTGATATCGATTTCTTTAAAAAGATCAATGACAGCTATGGTCATTTGATTGGTGATGAAGTGTTACTGCTTTTATCCCGCCTCATGCAGGAAACCTTTCGTGATGGCGATTTGCTGTTCCGCTTTGGTGGTGAAGAATTTGTGGGCGTATTTTCATGTGCTGATAAAGATGACATCGTCATGCTGCTAGAGCGCTTCCAGCAAGCCCTTGCTGAATATCGTTTCCCGCAAGTCGGGCGAGTTACCATCAGTATCGGTTATTCCAAAATGTCACCGCATTTGCTGCCGAACACTGTGCTAGAGCGGGCAGATGAAGCACTCTATTATGCCAAAGAGCATGGCAGAGACCAGGTCTGCTGCTACGAATCCCTGGTTGAGCAAGGCTTACTCAACTACAGCATCATTAGCGGCGAAATCGAGCTTTTTTAAACACCCTCTCTCGCACTGGTTGACCAGATTGCGCCGGATGGATTGACAGTTAACATTGCTTATATTTAATATATGTTAAAAAATGTCAATAATCATTTGGAGGGGGTTGATGCGTATTGCGCTCATCCTGTGGTTGGTGATTGGACTCGCTGCCTGTAAAAGCCAGCCCCCGGGCAGCGCTACGCATGCGCAGTTGCATTTACCCTCAACCCCTTCAACCCCTCAGGCCGACAACGGTTCGGCTAGCTTCCCGGAAATTGATACGGCAGACATTGTTTCTACCCCAGCCATCAAGCCCCCCGCGCTCAAGTCTGCTATACCCACCGTCTTGATCAATCTGGTCGTCCGCGAAGCACCCGTACAGGAGGTCCTGTTTGCGCTGGCCCAAGAAAGCGGCCTGAATTTTGATGTGCATCCAGCCTTGAGCGGTAAAGTCACTTTAAATGCCCAGCAGCAGTCGGTGGCCGCCATTCTTGCGCGCATGGCCAGGCAAGTCGATATGTATTATGAATGGTCAGACGGGGTGTGGCTGGTGACACCGGACACGCCGGTGATTCGTAGCTACAAACTCAATTATGTGAACATGAGCCGCGATACCTATGGCTATATTGGCGTGGCCAGTGAAATCAATGGCGCTGGCCGTGGCGGCATGGCCGCAGCCAGTAACAGTAATGCGCAGGTGCAAGCATTGCCGGCACAAGGCGGCAGTAGTAATAGTTCCAGAACCGCAGTCACCTCTCAATCCCGCTATCACCTGTGGGAGAGCGTGGTAGACAATGTGCAGCTTCTGCTGGATGAAACAGATAAAGCCGGTAGTGCTCGGGCAGAAGTGATGGATCACCTGCCCGCAACCGTGATCATGCCAGCGAGCGGTACTGATAGCGCGCCAGGTAGCGCCGCAGTCAGTGAACTCAAAACCACAGCAGAATCCGTCTTACCATCACCATTGCAAGAAAAGTCGCAGCAAGCGCAACGCCGTTGGCGGGCTTCCAAACTGATTGCAAACGCCGAAACCGGCATCTTGACCATACGTGCCTCGCAGAGTCAGCAGGCGCAAGTCAAAGCCTATCTGGAATCTGTGATGCAGGTTGCCGCCAGGCAGGTCTTGATTGAAGCTACCATTGTAGAAGTTGAGCTCAATAAAAGTTTTCAGATGGGCATAGACTGGAGTCGCCTGTCAGCCTCGGCGCAACAACGGGGCTGGCTGCTTTCGCAATCTTTGGGCAGCGATGCGGCCCAGTTTAACCGCACCACTGGTCAGTGGGAGAGCAATAACAGTAAAAATGCCTTGGGCCAGAACAATGGCAACGTGGCGTTTATGTTGAGCTACTTAAATCCTCTCAGCCGCTTTGGTAATTTAAGTGCCAGTGTCACCTTGCTTGAGCAGTTTGGCAAAACGCGTGTCCTCTCCAGTCCCAAGCTCATGGTGCTCAATAATCAGACGGCCATTCTCAAGGTGGTCGATAACTTGGTCTACTTCACCATCCAGTCGCAAATTTCGCAAAGCAGTAGTAATAGCGGTGCTAATTTGCAAGCAGTGACGACCACGGCCAATACGGTGCCGGTAGGCTTGGTCATGGCTGTCACGGCACAAATCAATAGTCGCCAGCGCGTCAATTTAAATGTCAGGCCGACGGTGTCCAAGGTGCTGCGCTATGTCGAAGACCCCAATCCGCAATTAGGCAGTGGCAGCAGTCGGATTGTGAGTAGCGTGCCCGAAATCCAGGTAAGGGAAATGGAGTCTGTGCTCAATGTTGCCAGCGGCCATATCGCTGTTTTAGGCGGCCTGATGCAGGATGATCAGCGTGAATTTAGTGACCGCGTGCCTGGCCTCTCGCGACTGCCTGTCATCGGTCAGGCATTTATTGGCAAAAATCAGGCCGCCAAAAAGACCGAGCTGATTGTGTTTTTGCGGCCCACTGTGATTGGTCGGGCCGATGTTAACACGGGCGATTTGCGATCGTTTCAACCCTTGCTGCCAGACGCTTTGCCTGCTGATGCATTTGAAATGAATGTCGAGGAGCCATCATGATGGATGTTCGAGCATGGCTGGCTGATTCAAAACGCCCCTTGCGCTTAAATAAAAATGCATATGCAAAATCGCTGATGATCACCGATTGGCAGCAGCTTGAGCGGCGTATCATGGGATTGTTGTGGCTGATGCTGATCATTGCGTCTTGCTGCGTAGTGCGACAAGGCTGGGATATCTTTTCAGCGGCATCCGCGCTGGACAATCATGCTGCGCCCAGATGGGTAGATGCAAAGCCATTCGTCACTCCGGTTAAGCCGTCACCAATCGGTGAGCAAAAGTCTCGATTGCAGGAGGAACCTAGCGTATTTGCTTTACATGCGCCAGCAAAGGCTGAGCAACCTTCCGTAGCCACACCCAGTCAGAGTGAGCCTGCGCAGAGCCCATCACCCTCACCCCGTCAAAATACCCCGCCTCGTTGGGTCATGCAGGTACAGCGTGGACCATTGCCGAGCTTGTCCTCCATCAGTCTTCTGGCGCAGGCGCGTACGGCATTACAGCAGGAGAAACTGCAAAATGCGCAGCCTCTTTATGCGCAACTGTTGGCGCAAGATCCGCATCAACTCGAGGCATTGGTCGGCATGCTGTATATCAGTCAAGGGCTGGGTGATCAGGCGCAATATGAGCACTATTGGCTGCGCGTTCGGCAACTGATGCCAGGGGTCGAAGCCAATGCTGCTTTATTTGCGCAACTACTGGAGCAAGAGTGATGCGGATCGGAGAGTGGATGCTGACGAAAGGCATGATTACTAGCGATCAGCTCGATATTGCACTGATCGAGCAACGCAAGCAGCAATTGTTGCTTGGCCAGCAGTTGGTTAGGCTGCACTTTGTCACCGACGCCATGGTGAGAGATGTGCTGGCGCAACTGCATGTGCAAGAGAGTGTGGATTTGCAGCATGTGATGCCCGACCCGGTGTGGATTGCCAAAGTGCCAGAAACCTTTGCCAGGCAACATCGCTTGTTACCGCTTGATCTGACACCAGATCAGCAATCGTTGCGGATTGCGGTACAGGATCACCAGAACGCACACGCGATTGAAGCACTGAAACATTTATTAGGTGGTGGCATTACACTGACGCCTGTTCTGGCGACCGAAGTCCAGATAGAGCAGGCGCTGGATCGGTGTTATGGACATAGCCTGTCGCTAGAGCGCTTGTTGCAGGAAATCGAGCAGCAAGAGGCTGCAGTTAGTCTTTCGCCGGTGGCTTCCGCCTCTCATCCCGTGATCCGGCTGGTGGATGCCATCTTGGTCGATGCCGTCAAACAAGGCGCCTCGGATATCCACTTCGAGCCTGAACAGGCGTTTGTCAGGATACGCTACCGCATTGATGGCGTGCTTTGGCAGATCCGCTGTTTGCACGATCGCTATTGGCCCGCCATGTGTGTGCGCCTCAAAGTCTTGGCTGGCATGGATATCGCTGAGCAGCGTATGCCGCAAGACGGCCGCGTGAATCTGTTCTTGTGCGGGCGCGAGGTCGATTTCAGGGTCTCCAGTCATCCTACCCTGCATGGTGAAAACTTGGTGCTGCGCGTGCTGGACAGGCATAAATCCATTATTCCGCTGTCGCAGATGGGTATACGCTGCGCGCAGTTGGCGTCTTTAAAAGCCATGCTGGCAAAACCGGAGGGCTTGTTAATCGTGACGGGCCCGACCGGGAGCGGTAAAACCACCACACTGTATTCCATGCTTGGGCATCTCAATCAGACCGGGGTGAATATCATGACCCTGGAAGATCCGGTTGAGTATCCGCACCATTTAATGCGGCAAACCTCCGTCAACGAAGCCAATAAGGTGGATTTTGTCACTGGTGTGCGCGCCATTTTGCGACAAGACCCCGACATTATGCTGATTGGCGAGGTCAGAGATGAAGCCACGGCCGCTATGGCGGTGCGCGCCGCCATGACCGGACATCTGGTGATGACCACCTTGCATACCAATCATGCTGCAGCTGCCTTTTTACGCTTGCAGGATTTGGGGATTCAGCCGCATACCCTGGCCGGTTGCCTAGTTGGGGTGATTGCCCAGCGCTTATTGCGACGCTTATGTCAACACTGCAAGCGCCAAGCTTCCCCGGACCCACACCTTTTAGCCATGTTTCAATACATCGATTCAGCGTGCATTCCTGAAAGTTTCACGTGTTTTGAAGCGGTTGGTTGTCAGCATTGTCGACAAAGTGGTTATCAAGGCCGGACTGTGGTGATGGAAATTTTGTCCATGCATTCTGGCTTGGAGGAGGCGCTCACGCCACTCTCGCTGCCAAGGTTACAGCAGAACGCACGATCATATGGTTACACCACGCTGGCCGAGGAGGGGGTGCGATTAGTGATGGCAGGCGAAACTAGTCTGCAAGAATTAAAAAGAGTGGTCGATTTAAGTGTGCTTGAGGCCAATGTGCTGGATGTAAGCAGGCCTGTTTAAAACGATGACAAGCTACCGATACACCGCGATTGATAAGACGGGCCACTTAACACGGGGCTATGGCACCTCCGACTCTGAAGAGGCGCTGGCTGCATCCCTGCAGCAGCAAGGCTTGGAATTGCTGACGGTGAAGCTGGGTGAGCCATTGCGCTGGCGACAGCCACGCGTGCACCCCAAAATGTTGATCGTGTTTTGTGTGCAGCTGGAGCAGCTATTGCAAGCCGGCTTGCCTCTCTGTCAGGCCATTGCGGTCTCGGCAGAACAAGCCGAACAGGCGGTGATGGCCGAGGCCTTACGTGGTTTGTTGCGCGATCTTGAGGCGGGCAAATTACTTTCACAAGCGTTGCAAGCGCAGCCCAAGGTCTTCCCAGCCTTGTTTTATCAACTGGTCAATGCTGGTGAACGGACGGGTCAGCTCCCTGAAACATTTGGCCAATTGAAGGCCACCCTCACGTGGCAATTTGAGCTGAGTGCGCAAATCAAGCGGGGACTGAGCTATCCCGCTGTGTTATGCGTGATGGTGATGATTGCCGCATACGTGATGCTGACCTTTCTGGTGCCGCAAATGGCAGGTTTTTTGCAAAGCCTGGGGCAGTCTCTGCCATGGAGTACACGATGTTTGTTAGCCCTGTCAGAGGGTGTCATGCACTATGGGGCTTATCTGCTATTGGCGATATTGCTGTCCCTGGTGAGTGTGACTCTAATCGTGCGGCACTCGGAAAAATGGGCTTATAAATGGGATAGCATGATGTTGCGATTGCCGGTGTTTGGCCGCTTGCTAAGAGCATGGGTGATCACGCGGCTGTGCAGGTTTCTTGGATTGATGTACCAGGCCGGGATTCCGCTGTTACAGGCATTGCAATGGTGCCAGCCCTTGCTGACGCAGCGTGTCATGGCCCGCGCACTTGAGGATGTGTCTGCGCGCGTACAGGCCGGTGAAAGCCTCACCGCCAGCTTTGCGGCTACCGGGCAGTTTCCGCCACTGATGCTACACCTGCTCAAGGTGGGTGAAACCACAGGTGGACTGGATCGCATGTTGTTTCAGTTGGCTGACTATTATGACCGGGACGTGCAAGTGCGGATCCAGTCGCTATTGCGTATGTTGGAGCCCGCGCTGACCATTTCACTGGGTTTGATGTTGCTGTTTTTGATGGCCGCCGTCATGTTGCCGGTCTATGACAGTTTTTCAACCATCAGGTACTAAAGATGTCCGGCCAGCGTTTCATTCTCCTGATCGATGCGCAAGCATGGCGGCTGGTCTTATTTAAGCGCAATCAGTATTGCGAGCTGCGTTCATTTGGTCCGGATGAGGCAGGGCTAGCGGCCATGTTAGAGTGGCTGCAAACTTTCCCAGGCGCGCGTGTGGCGGTGTTAACCGATCTGCCAGAGGAGCACTATCACCTTGAGCTGATGCCTGTGGTGCGAGGGGCGGCTGGTCGTGCACTACTCAAGCGCAAGCTGGCGGCTTGGCCACATGCACAAGGCTTGCATACCGCCTTTCTACTGGAAACGATCAAGACGAGCCGTTTAGAAAACCGCTTTTTGTTTGCCGGGCTGTTTTCCCCACCACTGATTCACTGCTTGCACGCGCTGCAAGCGGCAGCACTCAGCCTGCAAGGCATTTATACGCAAGCAATATTGTTGCCATATTGCTTGCCTGCAAACGCTCAACGCCTGAGTGATTGCATCTGTGTGCACGCGGAGCACACGACCCTGTGCTTGAGTTATTTCAAGCATCAACGGTTGTGTTTAAGGCGCCGCCTTTCAATGCCAACACAAGGGATGCAGGATGTGGCTTCTGTGATCCCGGCGCTGACTCAGTTGCATCGTGAGCTGTTCAGCCAGTTTGGCTTATCCGAATCTGCAAGTCTGCCGGTGTTTTGCATCATCGCAGAAATACAGCAGGCTGAGAGGCTCACCTTACCCGCCCCTTTTCAATATCAACCTCTGACTGAGGCCGCGCTCATTGCGGCCGTGGGTCAAGGCTCGCTCCCTACCGGTCTCCGCGCGGTCGAGTGGGTCGCCATGCATGCGATATTGGCAGACCAGGTGCTCCCTAACTTGGCCCCTGAGGCCAGTCTCTTGCCAGAGAAACTCAAGCGGTTACAACGAAATATCCACGTGGCAGGCGTGGGGCTTGCGTTGCTATTGGCGCTGCTAGCCGGCTTCAATGCGCTGGCAACTCAGCAACTGAATACGCAAGCCGGGCTGGTCAAGGCCCAGCTGGATGAGCCAGAGGCGATGCCATTCGCCGGGGGACTGCGCGCTGAACAATTGCCAGCGATTCATGCCTTAACCCGCACGATGCAAGCGATCAGCGCCTCCGCCCGATTGCCCGATCAAGCCTTGCATGACTTGCAGCCGATACTCAGTGGTTTGCGTGATTGGCAACTGATCCGACTCGAATGGCAGGCAGAGCCTCCTGAATCAGCAGACCCTGATGCGCATCAAACTCAGTTGTTGAAAATGACTTTTCAACAACGAGAAACAAGTCAGCACACGCGTGCCGTACTTGAATGGCAACAGTTGATGCAGCGTTTAAATCAGTTGCCATCAGTCAAGCAGCTGCAAACAGAGAACTCCAGTCAGCAAAGCACGACGAATGGTCGCCAGGGCAGTACAGATCCGCTAGCCATGCTGGGGTTGCAGCCGATGCTCACGCTGACTTGGGCAGCCGTGCAACAGGAGGGGTGGTGATGGTTCTGCAAGTGTGGGCGCCATTAAAACAAACCTTCTTGTTTTGGTTAGGCGTGATGAGCTTGTTAGTGGTGTGTACCCTGTTGCAGTATCAAAGACGTGAAGAAGCCGAACAAGTCTTGTCTCAACTAGAGGCACAGTGGCAGCAACGCCAACAACAAGCGGCTTATCAGCAGCATTTTGCTGCAGAGATCGCTACCTATTTGGCGCTTCGCGAGCAATGGCAAAACATCGGGGTGATGTCGCCCTTGAATGTGCCTGCATGGGAAAAGTCCCTTGCCGAAATGCAACAGGCATCTGGCTTGAGTCATCTTCGCTATGAGTTCTTGCCGACCACTCCTTGTGACCTTGCCCTGTGTTTGCCGCAAGCATCTTCTGGCCAGCAAGCCGACATCAAAGTGATGCTTAGCCGTCTACAGCTCGCATGGTCGGTCAAGCATGAAGCAGATATGCTGGCATGGTTACAAGCGTTGGCCAAACAATATGCAGGTGCGATTAAAGTCCATCATTGTGTCTGGACAGTGACGCCTTCATTTGTTCAGATTGATGCGCAATGTGAGCTTCATCTGTTTAATTTCCCTGACGTGTTTCCCAATCCGTCATCTGTACAGCCATGATTGTTTATTCACATTTTCAAAGAGGAATTGCGATCTGGGCGCTTTTGCTGCTGTTGTCCGGCATGGCGGGCATGCTGGTTTATCCCTTGGTGGGCCGTGAGTTTTCCAGTCAGGCGTCGTTGCACAAAACCATGACGGCCTTGGCCAAGGCCGAGCAGGCCTTGCTTGCCTATGCGCAGCAACCCTTGGGCAGCACGCCTTGTGAGTTGAATTGCCCTCGCCCGGGCGATTTGCCTTGCCCAGACCGCAATAACGACGGCATTGCCGAAACCTCATGCAGTAACTCCGCCCGCTTGGGCAGGTTACCCTGGAAAACACTGGGTTTAGGCGACTTGCGTGATGGCAGTGGCGAGCGCTTGTGGTACGCAGTGTCAGAGCGCTATAAAAATAATCCGCGCCTGCGTCCTTTGAATCTGGACACGCAGGGCAGCTGGAGCGTGATGGCCAACAATGGGCCGACTTGGGATGCAAGTGTGGGCAATGGCGTTGTGGCTGTGGTAATTGCTCCCATGCAGCCGCTGTTGAGGCAGGATGGCTGGCAGCAACGCCGCTTGCAGCCTGACGATGGTGCTAAGGAGTATCTGGATAGTGATGGGACCTTGGATAATGCCAACCCGACAGAGCACAGCGATCACGGCTTTGTCATGTCGCCTCCGACTACACAATTTAATGACGTGGTCTGGCCAATCTCGGCAAGTCGCATGCATCAAGTCATGCAAAAGCAGGTGTTATCAGAGCTTAAGCGAGCATTTACTTGCACGTCCAGGCCATGTGCGCCTTTACCTGTGCCAGCATCCATTTCAGACGCGAGTTGTTTAGGTGCACAATCATTGCAAGCTGGGCAATGTATGTCTGCTCAAACAACGACGCTGGGCCGCTTGCCGGTCGATGGCGACCTGCATGGCCCACTTGCAAATCAAGCCACGCTGGATGGTCAGGCCATGCATCACTGGTTTCAGCAAAATGGCTGGCGGGAGCAGGTGTTTTATCTGCCGCGGTCCTCGCAAGTGCTCTTAATTGTGTCCGGCGAGATGTTAGCCGGGCAATTACGACAGACGGCTACGCAAAAAAGTGAGTATGCCAATTTTATCGAGATGTCGACAGTCGCTGCGCTGGGTCTGACTGGCGTCACCGCATGGGATGCACCCAGCAATGATCAACTGGAGCAAATCGCCAGATGAAGGGCATGACTGCATATTCTCCTCGACCGCAATCCACCCTGTATGGCTTCAGCCTGCTTGAAATGGCGATCGCCTTGGTGATTTTAAGCCTGATGATGGGCTGGCTCATGACGCCCCTCAAGGTGCAATACGGATTGCAAAAGTATCAGCAAACCGAACAGCGGCTGAATACGGCGCAACAGGCCTTGCTTGGCCATGCCCTGATTTATCATTACCTGCCGTGTCCTGATACCGACCAGCCGCCCGATGGGTGGGAAAATGTATTATCCAACCAGACCTGCGCCAGTGATGAGGGTTGGTTGCCATCGCAGCAATTAGGGGTGGTCGCCACCGATGCCTGGGGCCGTTTCTTTCGCTATCGCGCAGACAGCACGTTTACTCATCACAGCCAGTGGTTCTCGGTAGCCGCGGCCGAAGGTGCCAGCAATATTCAAGTCAGCAGTGAGACTGGCCCGGCCACCAGCGGGTCTAGCCGACCGGTGGCGATTATCCTTTCACATGGCGAAAACGGGCTGGGTGGCATACAATCCGTGTCTGGCGGCGGCGCCTATGCCATGCCCGCACCCGAGCACGCGGATGAGCGTGAAAATGCAGATGGCGACCTGGCCTTTGTTGATCAGGCACAACAACAAACCGGTACGACCGTGTTTGATGACCGGCTGATCATGCTGTCGCCCAAGGTGTTGATTCAGCAAATGGTACAAGCGCAACGCCTGCCATGAATAATTGGAAAATACATGCAAGACAATTTGTTGTTACGCTACAGTCGGCACATCATGTTGCCGCAAATTGAATATGCAGGGCAAGAAAAGCTCACGCAAAGTCATGCCCTGATCGTGGGGGCTGGCGGCTTGGGGGCCCCGGTGGCGATGTATCTGGCCGCAGCCGGGGTAGGCACGCTGACCATTTGTGATTTTGATCAGGTAGACCTCACCAATCTGCAACGTCAAATTATCCATACCACGGCAGCAGTTGGGCAAAACAAGGCCTTGTCGGCCCAGGCCACGATTGCGGCCCTCAATCCTGAAGTCAACGTCCATGTCGAAACGACACGGCTCAATGACGAGGCGCTTGCCGGACGGGTCTTGGCAGCAGATGTCGTGATTGATTGCTCGGATAACTTTGCTACGCGCTACTTGCTCAACCAGCTTTGTTTTGAGAGTAAAAAGCCTCTGGTCTCGGGGGCGGCCATCCGCTTTGAAGGGCAATTGAGTGTGTTTGATTTCCGCCATGCTGACAGCCCTTGCTACCACTGCCTGTATCCAGACGTCGGCGATGACCAGGCGTTGCGTTGTGCAGACAACGGTGTATTTGCTCCGCTGGTGGGTATGATAGGCACAGCGCAAGCTGCTGAAGCCATTAAGGTGTTGCTCAATATGGGCCAGACCATGAAAGGCAGGTTGCTATTGCTGGATGCGCTCAGTGCAGAATGGCGCACCATACGCCTCAAAAAAGACCCTTCCTGCGCGGTGTGTGGTCAGGCGGAATCTGTGGGCTGAGACTGTAACGACGCCACCAGTTCCGTAATCTCCCATTCGCAGCCAGCGCAGCCTGACAGCGCGCCAGAATAGCGCGAGATGCCATCCAGATCTTTGCCTTGCCTGACCAACTCGATAATCAGGCCACGCGTGGTGCCGCTGCAACTGCACAGCACCTCTCGGGGATCATTTTCAAGCAGGTCAGCCATATTTCCTTTTGTGCTCAAATCCATTGTGTCTAAGCGCAGACAGATCGTGTGATCGTGCTCACAATTAACGGGTTCATTTCAAGCTAGACCACCAATACAGCAATTGGTTTATCTCATTGTTTAATCTACCCAGATACGTCCAACCCGCCAAAGCTGTTCGCACTCAGGCGGTATGTCGACGAGCCAATTAACTGAGTTTGGCCAGCTGCGCCTGCAGTTTTTCCAGATTGGCACTAAACTCGGCCAGACGGGCTTTTTCCTGCTCGACCACGGCTGCCGGGGCGCGGGCGACAAAGCTTTCGTTGCCCAGTTTGCCATTGGCTTTGGTGATTTCGCCTTGCAGTCTGGCGATCTCTTTGCCTAAACGCTCTTTCTCGGCGGCAACATCAATTTCCACCTTGAGCATCAATTTGAAGTCACCCGCCAGCATCACAGGTGCATCGGCTTCTGGCAGGTCGGCGACGATATCTACATTTTCCAGCTTGGCCAGCGACTTGAGGTAAGGCGCATAGGCGGTCAGTGCCTCGGCATCGCCCGCGGCAATGAGTGGCACTTTGGCCGCAGGTGAAATGCTCATTTCGCCACGCAGACTGCGGCAGGCTTCCACTGCAGTTTTGAGCGTGGCTACCCAGGCTTCGGCCTGTTCGTCGATTTTCTCCAGATCCGCTTTCGGGTAGACCTGCAACATAATGCTCTCAGTGCCACGCGACTTGTCCTTGAGTTCGGTCATCGGCGCCACCGTCTGCCAGATCTCTTCGGTGATAAACGGAATAATCGGATGTGCCAGCCGCAAGATGGTTTCCAGCACTCTTAACAGGGTACGACGGGTCGCGCGCTGTTCGGCTTCAGTGCCACCTTGTAACTGCACTTTGGCAATTTCCAGATACCAGTCGCAATACTGGTCCCAGACAAACTCGTAGATCGCCTTGGCAGCGAGGTCAAAGCGGTAGTCGTTAAAAGCGCGTTCCACTTCGGCTTCGGTGCGTTGCAACAAGCTGACAATCCAGCGGTCGGCTTGGCTGAACTTGCGGCCACCCGCGTCACAACTTTCGGCGCCAAAGCCATTGTCTTTGCCTTCTGTATTCATCAGCACAAAGCGAGTGGCGTTCCACAGTTTGTTGCAGAAGTTGCGATAGCCTTCGCAGCGTTGCAGGTCAAACTTGATGTCACGTCCCGGTGAGGCCAAGCTGGCAAAAGTAAACCTTAAAGCATCCGTACCGTAGGCGGCAATGCCTTCGGGGAATTCCTTGCGGGTGCGTTTTTCGATTTTTTCCGCATCTTTGGGGTTCATCAGGCCGGTGGTGCGTTTTTTCAGCAGCGATTCCAGATCAATGCCATCAATCAAATCAATCGGGTCCAGCACATTGCCTTTGGACTTAGACATTTTTTGGCCTTCAGCATCGCGGATCAGGCCGTGCACATAGACATGCTTGAACGGAATTTTTCCGGTCAGGTGCTTGGTCATCATGACCATGCGGGCCACCCAGAAGAAAATAATGTCAAACCCAGTGACCAGCACTGAGGACGGCAAGAATTGCTGCAAGGCCTGATTCTGCGCATCCAGTGCCTCGTCGCCGGTCCAATCCAGGGTTGAGAATGGCCATAAGGCAGAGGAATACCAAGTGTCTAATACGTCGTTATCACGGGTAAGATGTAATTTTGGATCTTTGAGACCGCCAAGTGCATATGAATCAGTTGGGTCAGCCTCCAGAAGTTTTTCACACTTCGACTTAAATTGCTTTATTGCATCTTCTTCTGAGTGAGCAACAAAAACACCGCCATTACTATCGTACCAAGCTGGTATTTGATGCCCCCACCATAATTGGCGTGAAATACACCAGTCTTGAATGTTATTGAGCCATTGGTTATAGGTGTTCACCCAGTTTTCAGGGTAAAACTTGATTTGACCATTAGCAACGACTTCGAGCGCTTTTTCGGTAATGCTCTTGCCATCTTTGCCAGGCTTGCTCATGGCAACAAACCATTGGTCGGTGAGCATAGGCTCAATCACAACATTGGTGCGGTCACCGCGTGGCACTTTGAGCTTATGTTTTTCTGTTTTGATTAAATAGTTTTGCTCTTCAAGGTCAGCAACAATTAACTTGCGAGCTTGAAATCTATCCAAGGTCGCATATTTTGATGGCAAATCTGTCATTACAACTGGAAGTCCATCATACGTGTATATATCGGCACAAGCTCGCATTAAGCCATCAAGTCCAATAACAACATGCATTTCTAACTTATGACGCTGCCCCACCGCATAGTCATTAAAGTCATGCGCAGGCGTGACTTTCACCACACCCGTACCAAACTCTTTATCCACGTAATCATCCGCGATAATCGGAATTTCGCGGTTGCACAATGGAAGAATCACGTTTTTACCGATCAAATGTGCATAACGCTCATCCTCAGGGTGCACCATTACCGCCACATCACCCAGCATGGTTTCCGGGCGGGTGGTCGCTACGGTTAAATGGCCGGAACCATCCGCCAGCGGATAGTTGATATGCCACATCGAGCCGTCTTCTTCTTCCTGAACGACTTCTAGGTCAGAAACGGCAGTGCCTAGTTTCACGTCCCAGTTCACCAGGCGCTTGCCGCGGTAAATCAGGCCTTCGTTATACAGACGGACAAAGCTCTCGGTGACGACCTTGTTGAGGCCGGCATCCATGGTGAAACGCTCACGGCTCCAGTCGGGCGAGGTGCCGAGGCGGCGCATTTGTTTGGTGATGGTGCCGCCTGAGTATTCTTTCCATTCCCAGACTTTTTCGAGGAATTTTTCACGGCCGAGGTCGTGGCGGGAAACGCCTTGCGCATCGAGCTGGCGCTCGACCACAATCTGTGTGGCAATGCCTGCGTGGTCGGTGCCTGGTTGCCACAAGGTGTTATCCCCGCGCATACGGTGATAGCGGGTCAGCGCATCCATGATGGTCTGGTTAAAACCGTGGCCCATGTGCAGCGTGCCGGTCACGTTGGGAGGCGGCAGCAAAATGCAGAAATTATCTTTGACCTCCGGGTTCATGCCGGCGGCGTAATAGCCTTTGCCTTCCCAAAAAGCATACCACTGGCTTTCAATGGTTTTCGGATCAAAAGATTTAGCGAGTTCGCGGGTAGAGCTGGATGTATTGGTTTGTGTAGTCATGCGCGGGATTTTACCACAGCCGCCCCCTTGTTCTGGAGCACCTGTCCCCGTAGCACTAGTCCTGTCATATTAAATTCACTGCCAGCGATTAATTTAGTCAAAATTTTTTAATTCTGGAGTTTTGACATGACTTTTAAATTAGCCGCCATGACTGTGGCGATTTCACTGGCATTGCCTGCATTGGCAAATGCAACCCCTTCATTGATCGCGATTGGCAGTTTGTCCGGGACCACGGACTTGTCCAGTTTCACTGGCATGCTGGAAAACGGTGTGGATCATCAGAATGTATTGGGTGGCATGGGTTCTGGCCTGGCTTGGGCGGGGGGTAGTACTTTCCTGGCGTTGCCAGACCGTGGTCCGAATGCTAGCGAGTACAACCCGCTGGTAGACAATACCACTTCTTACATTTCGCGCTTTCAAACGCTCAACCTCAGTTTGCAACAAACCTACAATGGCACGAGCTACAGTTATAACCTGACCCCGACATTAACTGGCACCACGCTGTTATACAGCAATACGCCGCTTAACTACGGCACCGGGGCTGCTGGCACGGGTAGCGTGGGCGGCCAAAACTACACATTGGGCAGTGGCGCGACGGTAAATGCAGGTAAATATTATTTCAATGGCCGTTCAGATAACTTTTTGGCGGGTACCAACTCCAGCAACTCGAATAATGGCCGTTTCGACCCAGAGGCCATCCGCGTTTCTAACGATGGCAAAAGCGTTTATATCAGCGATGAATATGGCCCTTATGTCTATCAGTTTGACCGTGCGACCGGCGCTAGAACCAATGTCTACAACTTGCCTTCTGCATTTACTGCGCAAAACTTGAGCAGCCAGGGTGCGAATGAAATCAGTGGCAATACTAGCGGCCGTGTGGCCAACAAAGGCATGGAAGGCCTGGCCATTACGCCTGATGGCAAAACACTGGTTGGCTTTGAGCAAAGCCCGCTGATTCAGGATGGTGGCGATGGTGGTCGTACCAACCGTATCGTGACGATTGATACGAAAACGGGTGCTACCAAGCAGTATGTCTATGACAACTTCCTCTCTGATAAAAACAAGAGCTACAACATCAGCGAGATTCTGGCGGTCAATGACCATACCTTCTTTGTGCTTGAGCGTGATGGCAAGGGCGCGGGCGATGGTTCCAAGGCGGATGTGAAACGTATCTACAAAATCGACCTGAATGATGCAAATGGCGATGGCGTCGTGGGTGACCAAGCGGTAGATATTGGCTCATTGAACAGTGGTGCTGGCATCAGTGGCCAAAATAACCTGCAGAGCTATGCTGTGCAAAAAAGCTTGTTCCTTGACCTGAAAACAGCACTTGTGAATGCTGGTATCAGCAATACTAATATACCTGCCAAGCTCGAAGGCATGACTTTTGGCGAGGACATCATGGAGGGTGGCGTGCTGTATCACACCCTGTACGTGGCCAATGATAATGACTTTGTGCCAGGCATCGCAGGGGACAACAAGTTCTTCGTGTTCAAGTTTACCGATGCAGACTTGAATGGCAGTCAATTTGTGAACCAGGCATTGTCCGTCAGTGCCGTGCCTGAGCCAGCCAATGTTTCGATGCTGATTTCTGGCCTGTTTCTGATGGGTTGGTTGCAACGTCGTCGTCAGCGCTAATCGAGCTGTTGTGAGTAAAAAGCCGCCTTTGCAGGGCGGCTTTTTCTTATGCGGCTGGATCGTTTGAAAATCGTTAATCGTCGTTGGCAAACACCAGCGGCTCAACTTTTTTCCAGTAGCGGCTAAACCGCATCAGCTCATGGTCGCTGAAGTGGGTGGCATAGAGGCTGGGTTCTGGTAGCCAAGTAAGTCGTGCATCGTCGGCCGCTGCTTTGAGCAGCGCGTTCGGAGTGTTCTGGCTGATGATATGCCTCTGCGAATAGCTTGCCAGTACTTTTGCTGTGCTGCCAAGCCATATGTCTGTCTCTGGGATTTCGCTCAGGCAATCGGCCATGAATTGCAGGCGTTTCAGGGGCCATTGCCCATAAAGTGCAGGGTCAAATACAAAGACGCGAGGGGCCTTACTCTTTAGTAGAGCATGCTCTGGCGATAACATTTCGTCATGAAGCCAAACCACTGCACTGTCGTCACGAAGGGGCAAATGCTGCGCTGTTATTTCCACAGGCAAATACGCGCTGTGGCTGGCAGCAGCCTCATCACCTGTTTGCGGCGGAGGGGCGCCAAACAATTGTTGATGCAATGTTTCGTAGCTGGCATCAAACGGGCAACGCACAGGACATTGCTGGCACCAGTGTCCGCCGCCGAATTTGACGATATTCTCTTTGTTGAAGAAATAAGGTTTATGGCTAAAGCTGGCGCCTATCCATTGCCATGAGAGGTGATTGGAAGCTAGGTCACCATCCAGCAGGTTTTGTTCAAACCAGTCTGCCGCCTGGCGCCAGTCTACTTTTAACCAGTGCAATACATAGGCTGCAAACCACATGCGGGCATGGTTGTGTACGTAACCCTCTTGTCGCAGCTGACGCACAATTTCATCCATGCATACCAGCCCGGTGAATCCCTGCGCAATAAAGTCAGGCAAGGGTTGTGTGCCCAGGGCCACTTTAGGTGACTCCATGGGTTGTTTGATTGCCTCACCAAAACGGTACCAGACTTGCCTGAAGTAGTCGCGGTAGCTAAGCTCGGCAATCAATTTGACACCGCGCTTACCAGCGCTTTGGCGGACGTTGTTTACCGTCTCTTGCAAGGACAGGCAGCCATGGCGCAAGTAAGGCGAAAGCCGGGTGGCTGCGCCATCCAGATGATTCCGGGTCTGGTGATACGCATCGGCATCAATGGCCGCCAGTCGCTGCAATGCCGTGACGCGGCCGCCTTGCCAGCGGTCGTCCAAATCTGGTCCGCTGGCCTGCGGAAAGCAGGTGCGGATTTGTGCCAGCCGTTCCCGGCGGTCAGTCGCAAGCGTAAGGCGGACAGGCGGTTGAGTCATTCCCCCATTTTGACACAAGTAGTGATACCATGCGCTCAAAGATTCGTGGTCGTTTATTCATCGTGGTTTGGGGGGGCGGGTTATGCAGACAGGATGGTGGTGGTGCGGGTTGGGCCTGGTGCTGTTATGCTCAGAAATGCTACTCGGCACCTTGTACTTGTTATGGCTAGGCATTGCCGCACTGGCAATGGCAGCGCTCACCCTGTTTTGGCCTGAGATGTCATTAGCCTTGCAAGCCCTCAATTATGCCGTGCTGGCGGCACTGGCCTTGGCCATCATGCGCAAGCTGGAGAAACGCAAGCCTGACTTGCGGGTTGGACAGGCGCAGGGCGAGGAAATCGGTCGTGAAGGCGTGGTGATTGAGGCTATTTCTCCCATGCAACCGGGCAAGATCCGGTTTGCACAAGGGGTGTTGGGTAGCCGCGAATGGGTAGCTTATGCCGATACGACCATGGCTGTGCAACAAGCGGCAATCATTGTCGCCGTGGAAGGCAACAGCTTGCGTGTGGCGCCTGCCCACCACGGTTAATCGTTTTAATTATTGAGGGGAGTCGTTATGACCGAAGTCAGTGTCATTGTCATCGTACTGGTAGTGATCGCCATCGTGAAAGGGGTACGTATTGTGCCGCAGGGCGAAGAATGGGTGGTCGAGCGGCTCGGTAAATTTGCCGGCATTCTCAAGCCAGGCCTCAATGTGATCAACCCGGTATTCAGTAACGTCAGTTACAAGGTGACTACCAAAGACATCATTCTCGATGTCCCAGAGCAGGAGGTGATCACCCGTGATAACGCGGTGATTCTGGCCAATGCGGTGGCGTTTATCAAAGTGACCAATATCGAGCGTGCGGTCTATGGCATCGAAAACTTTCGTGAAGCCATGCGCAATATGGTACAAACCAGTTTGCGTTCTATCATCGGTGGCATGGACCTGAATCATGCGCTGACCTCGCGTGACCGGATCAAGGCTGAGCTTAAAGAAGCGATTGCCGATGAGGCGCTGGACTGGGGTCTCACCGTGAAAAGTGTGGAGATTCAAGACATCAAACCCTCTGCAAATATGCAGGATGCGATGGAACGTCAGGCAGCGGCCGAGCGGGAGCGTGTGGCGGTGGTGACAGAAGCCGAAGGCGCCAAGCAGTCTTTGATCTTGAATGCCGAAGCCCGCCTGGAAGCCGCGCGTAAAGACGCAGAGGCGCAAATGGTGGGGGCTCAAGCCTCAGCAGCGGCGATTAAAATGATTGCCGAGGCGGTCAAGGAAAATAATACCTCCGCCACCTTTTTGCTGGGGGACCGTTATATTCAATCAATGCAAAAAATGGCCGACTCCAACAATAGCAAAATTGTCGTGCTGCCAGGCGATGTGGTGAGCGCGGTCAAAAATCTGGTAGGCGGCAGCAAGTAAGTCGATCAGGGTTAGCGTTTAATTGCCGCCACGCGCTGGGTTTTGGCGTGGCTGGCATATTTCCTGCATCACACTGCTTAAAATCATAATATTATTGAGGATCAGCAGTGGCTATACGCGTCGCTTTACATCACCGCACCCGCTATCAATTTGACCGCCTGGTCAATCTTTCGCCACACGAAGTCCGCCTCAAGCCCGCTGCCCACGCGCGCACGCCGATTTTGTCGTATTCGCTGACGGTTAATCCTGAACAGCATTTTATCAATTGGCAGCAAGACCCCTACGGCAACTACATTGCCCGTTACGTATTCCCCGAAATGGTGCGTGAGCTCGACTTTACGGTCGATTTGGTGGCAGATATGACCGTCATCAATCCATTTGATTTTTTTGTCGAGAAATATGCCGAGCATTACCCCTTTAACTATACCGCGCAGCAGGCGTTCGAGCTGACCGCCTATTTGCAGCCCGATCCGGTCGGGCCCTTGTTGCAGGCGTGGATGACGGAAATGCGGCAAGCCGTGATCAAACCCGAAGTCGGCATTGTCGACTTTCTGGTGGCCGTCAATCAGCGTTTGCAGGCTGAAATCGGCTATACCGTGCGCATGGAGCCGGGCATACAAACCCCGGAAGAGTCTCTACAGAAGCGCACAGGGTCTTGCCGGGACTCCGCCTGGTTGCTGGTGCAAATCATGCGCCACCTGGGCTTGGCCGCGCGCTTTGTTTCCGGCTACCTGATTCAGCTCAAGGCCGACGTTGCGGCGCTGGATGGCCCCAGTGGCACCGACAAGGATTTTACCGATTTGCATGCCTGGACCGAGGTGTTTATTCCCGGCGCAGGATGGGTTGGGTTAGATCCTACCTCTGGACTGATGGCCGGAGAGGGGCATATTCCGTTGGCGTGTACGGCGATTCCTTCCTCGGCAGCGCCAGTGACTGGCTTTACCGATATCGCCGAGGTCACGTTCACGCATGAGATGACAGTAACGCGCATTCACGAAGACCCGCGCGTGACCAAGCCTTACAGCGAAGCGGACTGGCAGGCCATCCTCAAGCTGGGTGACAAGGTGGATGTTGAGCTCAAGAAGCACGATGTGCGGCTGACGCAAGGCGGCGAACCGACTTTTGTGTCGATTGATGATATGGATGGCGCACAATGGAACACTCTTGCACTGGGAGATCACAAGCGCCAGCTGGCCGGTGACCTGGCTTTGCGTCTGAAAGCGCACTTTGCCCCGGATGGCTTTTTGCATTATGGCCAGGGCAAGTGGTATCCCGGTGAGCCTTTGCCGCGCTGGGCCATCAATATTTACTGGCGCCCGGATGGCAAGCCGGTGTGGCGCGATGCCAGCCTGTTTTCAGCCGAAGGTCATAATGACGGCTATGGCGTAGCGCAGGCAGAAGCTTTTTCCCGGCATCTGGCCGACATGTTGGGCTTTCCCAAAGCTTGTGTGATTGCCGCATATGAAGATGTGATGAGTCTCGCGCAACAAGAGCAGCAGTTACCGGTGAATCTCGATCCGCTCAAGCTGGATTTGCAGGATGCGACAGAGCGCAAACGGCTGGCAGATTTGCTCAACCAGGGCTTGGGGCAAGTGGTTGGTTATGTTATGCCGCTCAAGCCGGACGAGAGCCAGTCTGCCGGGGCATGGCTGACCAGCAAGTGGCCGTTGCGCCGCGAACATTTGTATCTGCTGGGTGGTGACTCGCCCATGGGCTTGCGCTTGCCCTTGTCCTCGCTGCCATGGCAGTTGCCTGCAGAGATGGAGCCAGAATTTCCCCTGGACCCGTTTGAGCCACAGGCAGCGTTGGCGACCGCCAAATCACCCACGGTGCGGATCAAGCACAAAACAGTGCAGCCGCTGGCCCGGGAAGTGGTCCATACCGCGTTATGCGTACAGGTGCGCAATGGCCGACTGTATGTGTTTATGCCGCCAGTGAGTCGACTGGAAGACTATCTGGATTTACTAAGTGCCATTGAGCAAACTACGGCCGATTTGAAACTCAAGCTGTGGCTGGAAGGGTATCCCCCGCCGCGCGACAGCAGGCTCAAGTTGCTCAGCGTGACGCCGGACCCCGGCGTCATCGAAGTGAATATCCACCCGGCGAAAACCTGGAAAGAGCTGGTGACAAACATCAACGTCTTGTACGACGAGGCGCGTCTGTGTCGGCTCGGCACTGAGAAATTCATGCTGGACGGCCGCCACACCGGCACCGGTGGCGGTAACCATGTCACGCTGGGTGGGGAAACGCCGGCGGATAGCCCCATGTTGCGGCGCCCGGATGTATTACGTAGCCTGATTACCTACTGGCAAAATCACCCCGCCTTGTCTTATCTGTTTTCAGGGACCTTTATTGGCCCGACCAGTCAGGCACCGCGCGTGGATGAGGCCAGAGATGACAATTTGTATGAGTTGGCGATTGCTTTTCAGCAGATGGAACAAGCCTTACCCGCAGGCAAAGAAAGCGAGCAGCCGTGGCTGGTTGACCGGCTACTGCGCAATTTGCTGGTGGATTTAACCGGTAACACGCACCGCTCGGAGTTTTCCATCGACAAACTCTATTCGCCGGATGGCCCGACTGGCCGCCTCGGGCTGGTGGAATTCCGTGCTTTTGAAATGCCGCCGCATGCGCGCATGAGTTTGCTGCAAAGCCTGTTACTGCGTGCGCTGGTGGCCCGCTTCTGGAAAACGCCATATACCGGCAAACTGGTGCACTGGGGCACCGAGCTGCATGACCGCTGGATGTTGCCGCACTTCGTGACGCAAGACATCGCCGATGTCGTGGCCGATTTGCGCGATGCAGGTTATGCCTTTGAACAGCGCTGGTTTGAGCCCTTTGTCGAGTTCCGTTTTCCGCGCTATGGCACCGCGGCCTATCATGGCGTGGAGTTGGAATTGCGCCAGGCCATAGAGCCTTGGAATGTACTGGGTGAAGAAATGGCGGGTGGTGGCACCGCGCGTTACGTGGACTCTTCCGTCGAGCGCATGCAGTTGCGTGTGCGGGGCCTGACCGATGGCCGCCATGTGGTGACCTGTAATGGCCGACCCTTGCCGCTGCAACCAACCGGCCATGCCGGGGAATATGTGGCTGGCATTCGCTTCCGTGCCTGGAGTCCGTGGTCAGCGCTGCATCCGACCATTCCGGTGCAAGCGCCGCTGGTGTTTGATCTGGTCGATACCTGGAGTGAAAAATCCCTGGGAGGATGCACCTACCATGTCTCGCACCCGGGGGGGCGCAATTACAATACGTTCCCGGTGAATGCTAATGAAGCTGAGGCACGGCGTTTTGCACGATTCTGGGCGCATGGCCATACGGCGGGCAAGGTGACTGTGGTAAAAGAACCACCGAATCCACGTTTTCCATTTACGCTGGACCTGCGATGGCAGCCGAATGTGTGAACATCCTGTTACACTCAAGGTCTTGTTTAAGAGGCCGCGCGTTTGAGTCGCACCATGATCTTCGCCTAACCACGCATGCAACCAGTGCTTAATCAACTTTATTTTTCTGACCGCTATAACGAACTGTTGGATGGCAGGGGCCAGCCACGTCCGCACTGGCAGGCCCTGGTTTCTCAGCTGGAGAGTGAAGAGCCTGCCGTCATGCGCAAGCGCATGGAGGCTGTGCAGCGCCAGATTCGTGATAATGGCGTGACGTATAACGTCTATGCAGACACGCACGGCGTGCAGCGGCCGTGGGATCTGGATGTCTTGCCGCTGATTATCCCCTCGCACGAATGGCAGCATATCGCTGCTGCCGTGGCGCAGCGTGCCACCTTGCTCAATCAGGTGTTACTGGACGTATATGGTGAACAGCGCCTGTTTGCCAGTGGTCAACTGCCGCCGGCGCTGATTTACGGTCATAACGGCTTTTTGCCGTCTTGTGTCGGCATCCCGCATTACGACAATATTGCCCTGCATAACTATGCCGTGGATATTGCGCGCTCGCCCAACGGGCAGTGGTGGGTGGTGTCTGACCGGACCCAGTCGCCCACCGGAGCTGGTTATGCGCTGGAAAACCGCACTATTATTTCCAGTGTGTTCCCCGAAATGTTCCGCGACCTCAATATTGAGCGCTTGAGCGGCTTTTTTGCCAGCATGCGTGACAGTCTGGCACATTGGGGGCACCGCGTTGCACAAAATCAGGCACAGACTGTCCCTGGCATTGCCCCACTGAGTCAGGGGGAGCCGCCACTGGTGGTGATTTTGACACCAGGACCGTATAACGAAACCTACCACGAGCAGTCATTTTTAGCTGGTTATCTGGGCTATCCTCTGGTGCAAGGCAACGACCTGACGGTGCGCAACGGCGTGGTCTGGCTCAAAACCATTGCCGGGCTCAAGCCTGTGCACGCCATTTTGCGCCGCATTGACGATGATTATTGTGACCCGCTGGAACTCAACGCCGAGTCGCTGTTAGGCGTGGCCGGGTTGACCCAGGCCGCCCGACTGGGCAATGTGCTGATTGCCAATGCGCTGGGCGCCAACTTGTTGCAATCTGGGGCTTTGCTGGGCTTTTTGCCCAACTTGTGCCAGTCGCTGCTAGGTGAGTCGTTGCACATGCCTTCGGTAGCGACCTGGTGGTGTGGCGAATCTGCGGCGCTTGAATATGTGATCCAGCATCTGGATGATCTGGTGATCAAACCGGCTTACCCGCAAATGCAATCTTCGCCCATTTTTGGTGAGGATCTCAATGCCACGCAAAAAGAGGCGCTGATTGCCAAGCTGCGTGCGCAGCCCGGCCATTATATTGCCCAGGAACAAGTGGATATTTCACATGCGCCTGTGCTGAGCAATCATCATCACCAGCCACAAATGGGCAGCTTGGCAGTGAGTTTGCGTGTCTATGCCTTTGCCACCCCCAATGGCTATGCGGTGATGCCAGGCGGCCTTTCCCGCGTCGCCAGCGGCAAAGATAGCCGCGTGGTGACCATGCAGCGTGGCGGCACCAGCAAAGACACCTGGGTACTTTCGGAGTTTACGCAGTCGGCGTTCAGTTTGTTGCGCAAAACCACCTCCAGTCAGGACCTAGTGCGTGAAAATACCTCGCTCTCCAGCCGTATGGCAGAAAACATGTTCTGGTATGGCCGCTATTCCGTGCGCAACCTGCAAAAAGCCATGATGTTACGCGCCACCTTGCGCGCCTTGCTCGAATACACGCCGGAGTCGCGCGAAGGCGAGTGGCCGACCATGCAGGGCTTGTGTCAGTGGTTTGACCTGTTGCCCTCGCCTAAAGATGATGAAGAATGGGCGAAATGGCAACCGTACAGTGATGATGATATTGAGCCGTTGCTGGTACAGGCCGTGTTCTCGCAGCAGTCCGGCAGTCTGGCCACCAGCGTGCAGCAGTTGTATCAACAGGCGTTCAACCTGCGTGAGCGCATCTCCAATGACCACTGGCGGACCGTGAACGTATTGTCACGGCAGTTTATTACCCGGCACGCGCATGCCACCTTGCAGGATGCGATGTCGTATATCGAGCAGGCCGTGAATCATTTTGTCACCTTGACCGGCTTTGCCATGGACTGGATGACGCGTGATCTGGGCTGGCGGTTTATGTCGCTCGGACGGCGGATTGAGCGCTTGCAGTTTATGTGTGTGTTATTAAGCCGTGCCTTGCAAATGCCACAACATAGTAATCTTGAGTGGTTGCTACAAGTGACCAATAACCTGGTCACTTACCGTGCCCGCTACGCCTCGCAACCCGAATGGTTGCCTGTGCTGGATTTACTGTTGATGGATGGCAATAATCCCAATGCCATCGTTTTTCAAATCAAGGGCTTGGTGAAATATCTCGAAGAGATGGATGCCCATGATAATGCAGGCGGCATTGCCGCCGAGCTGAAAGCCTGCTGGCAAGCCTTGTTGCAACTGGACCCGGACACCTGCTTTATGCAAGGCAGTCCAGAGTTGTCAGCCTGGCTCAATCACACCTACGAGGTGACTTTAACGCTGTCTGACCGCCTCAGCCTGCGCTTTTTCAGCTATGCCAGTCCGGTCGTCATCTCTGGGCATTAAGGACACGCATGCGCTATCAGGTCGAACACCAAACCATTTATCGCTACGATGTGCCTGTGATTCAATCGCAGCAATTACTGCATTTAATGCCCCGGCAAACCGCGTTTCAGCAATGCGTTTCTTATACGCTGGCCTGTGAGCCGCAGCCGGCGGAACAGTCGCGGCGGCTGGATTTCTTCGGCAATCACAATGACTACTTCACGCTACTGACACCGCACCAGTCACTCGAAGTCACCTCCAGATTCCAGGTCGATATCCAGCCACGGCCAAAGATGGCTGAGCTTGTGCAAAGCCCGCCCTGGGAGCAGGTGCAGACTTTGTTAAAAGATCAGGACACACACCACCTGGATGCTGCGCCCTATGTGTATGCCACCAGGCGCGTGACCTGTAGCGAAGCGCTGGCCAGTTTCGCTTTGAGCTGCTTTACCCCGCAGCGACCGTTGCTAGAAGCCGCCATGGCGCTGACGCAAAAAATTTATACCGAGTTTGAATTTGACCCACAAGCCACCGATGTCTCTACCCCGCTGGATACGGTGCTCAAAGGCCGCCGCGGTGTGTGTCAGGACTTTGCCCATCTGATGATAGGCGCGCTACGCTCTATCGGTTTGGCCTGCCGTTATGTCAGCGGTTATATCCTTACCCATCCACCCGCAGGCCAGCCGCGCCTGGTCGGCGCCGATGCATCGCACGCCTGGGTATCTGTCTATTGCCCGGTCTATGGCTGGGTAGACTTTGATCCGACCAATAATTGTCTGGTCCAGCAAGAGCACATTACCGTGGCCTGGGGCCGCGATTTTGGTGATGTCTCACCTATGCGCGGCGTGGTGCTGGGCGGCGGTCAGCAACAACTCAAGGTCAGTGTCACCGTCACGCCGTTGGCCTACGCCGAGCAAGCGTGATATTCCTGTGATCCCACCTGCAAAGACGCGATAAAATAACGCTTTGTTCGCCTAACGGGTTTGCCAGTGATTAAAGCCGCAATTTTTGACATGGACGGTCTGCTGATCGATTCTGAACGTATCATCATGCAAGGTTGTATTGAAGCCGCCGCCAGCATAGGCATTACCTATACCGAGCAGCAATATGTGCAACTGGTGGGGCGGATCTGGTCAGACTCCAGCCGGATCATGGCAGAGCAACTCAACGGCGAACATCATATGCAGCAGGTGATTGCTGGCCTGAACACCTATCTTGATGCACGCAACCATGTGTTCCCGCTCAAAACGGGTGTGCTTGAGCTATTACAGTTTTACCGTGACGCAGGTATCACCTGCAGTGTCGCTTCTTCTTCACCCATCCCGCATATTACCCACCGTCTGAGCCATACGGGCGTGCTGGATTACTTTGACCACGTCACTAGTGGCCAGGAGGTCCAGCGCGGAAAGCCCAACCCGGACATCTACCTGCTGGCCCTGGAAAAACTGGGCTTGCAAGCGGACGAATGCATTGCGTTTGAAGACAGTGAGCTCGGCGCACAAGCCGCTATTGCCGCAGGCTTGCGCGTGATTGTTGTGCCTGATTTAAAACAACCGGGCGATCTGGTGCGGGCACAGGCGTTTCATGTGGTGGAAAGCTTGCAGCACTGGCATCAGAATCACGAGACGTTCATAAATTGTTTGACGTGAAGCTTTCGAATCAGCTAGGGCACAAAACGCTCACAAGACTCCCCGGTGAGACTTAAAAAACCATCATTATTAAGCCTAAATTGTCGAAATTTTGCGCATTTGTGTTCAGAGTCTAGTGATAATTCAGAGCGTTCTGTCTCCACAAGTTTACCTTTGATCCAACAATAAGTTGAGCTAGTGCCACCATAAAAGTCTTCATAGGTATTCGCCTCAGATTCAGACAAGCAATTAGGCTGTTGGCTAATTTTCAGATTGGATATTGCTGACAGGTCGTCAGAATAAATAAATTTGCGGGTGTGTTGACTGTATAAAAAAACCGTATAAGTGACATCGCCTCTTGCATTCATTCCGCTTACCCATGAAATATCTTGGCATCCATCAAAGTTATAATCATCAAGATAAAAACTCTGGCTAATTTCCGGAGTGGGACTAGCTTCACCATTTAAAGTGGCAAAAATATTGCCGGATGATTTATTTTTTACCAGCAAAGTTCTTTCGAATAAATCTTTTGAGTTTGTTACATCCCATTCAATAACATAATCTGTATTGGCAGTATTACACCAGTTACTATCCTCTTCTGCATGTAGGATGAAAGAAAAAAAACATAAAAATGGTAGTACATACAATCTGGAGGTTCGCCAAAGACTCATATTACTTTAGTATGTCTTGATATTTAATTATTCAATCATTAGCAGCATTTTACGATAAGGCCTGCAACAACCAGACTTGTTCTTGTGCCGGGCATTTGCCCTTAAGGCCACCCGCCAGCGGCACATCGGCCAACAGGCTTAATTTAAAGTCCTTGCCGTACAGTTGTTGCACTGCTTGGGAATCGACACTAAACGGTGGTCCGGCTTGTAGTGATTGGTCATAGTCAAAACTCACCAGCAATTGTTTGGCGTGTGCGGTCAAGGCGGTCAAATGCTGGCTGTAGCGTGGGCGCATGTCAGCGGGCAGGGCCACCAGTGCGGCGCGGTCATAGGCCGCATCTATCTGACCTACTTGCGCCTGCTTCAGTTGTGTCTGGCTGAGGGCAAAAAAGTCGCCATTAAACACAGTCAGTGGCCCTGCACGGTAACAGGTGATCGCCCCCATCTCTTCTACTTCTGGCGTCAGCGCCAGCTCTTGGAACAACGCTTTCACCGCGAGTGGGCTCAGTTCTATGCCCACCACTTGTAGTCCTTGGTCTAACAGCCAGGGGATATCCAGCGATTTTCCGCACAAGGGCACAAAAATACACTGCCCGGCCGTTAATGCCAGATGATGAAAGTGGCTGACCAGCAGTGGGTTGGCTTGGTCGAGATGAAAGCCAATCTGCTGGCTTTGCCAGCGACTGTGCCAGAATGCGTGATCCATACAAAATCCTTGGTCTAGGCGTCAAAGCCTGAGCGTAAAGAGTCTAAGTATAGATCAACCTGTGCACGTCAGTTATTTCCCAGCGCGCTGACTCAATCTTGCCTGTTGCTCCAGCACGCCTTCTTCCACCCCGGCGGCTTCGGTTAGCTTGGCCACATTATCCCGGGTGAAAAAGCCATCAAAGCCGTCATAGCGTTGTACATATTCAATAATCAGCGAGGAGTGTTCAGAGGCATTAGAGAAAATCTGTTTCAGGCCTTCTTCCTTGGAGCCAATCACATCGAGCAGAAAGCCTTTGCCCTGGCTGGCAATGGCATCGACGACAAATTCGATATTTTCCTTGCCGTCCCGGGTGCCATCTTTGACGGATAAGGCGATATGGTGCAAGCGTGGGCCATAGTTACGCACAAAGGTTTCGGTCGGCGAGGGCAGTTTTTCCAGGTGGTTGACAAAGTAAGGCGTATTGTTGGCGGTAAACACTTTGGCTGGGCTCTTGGTTTCCGGGAAGCCATGCACGCTCTTGGTGACATTGGTGGAGGAGTTTTGGTCCCAGATGTTATAGGCGCCCCAGAAAAAGTAGCTGGACCAGGACAGGTATTCGAGAATCGCCACCTCACGGTTTTGGCTATAAACGCGGGTGGCCAGGTGATCCACCGGCAAAATCAAATCGTCTATGCGAAGCTTGGCCTGCAGGTTTTTAGCCTCTTCATACGCGGCTTGCACATCGGCGCGGATGGTACTGATACCAAGCGCATACACGCGTAATTCATCCGGCTCGCGTTTCATATAGCCAACGATATTATGAGTGTAGGGCGAAGGTTTGCTGATCGCCACATTGCCCGGCAATTCCAGTTTGCGCACTTCGTCCTGGGTAAAAAAGCGGAATTCGCGTTCTTCCTGTAACTTCACCACCTCGTGCATATTGGTGACGCGGATGATTTCACCCATGTAGCGGCTATTTGGTTTGCGCGCCCCAACAGGATAGATCTCGTTGAGTGCGCGGAAAATCCCCCTGAAGTTAGGGTCTTTCACCTCTCGGACCAGTAAATCCGGTGAGTCGAGGTCTATGCGCAGAATATGCGTCCAGTGCTTCTCACTCTCCAGTGTCACCAGATAATGGTAAGAGGTCATTAAAGACAGTTCGGCGATGTACTGGATCGAATGATCAGGGTCTACCGTAATCATCAGCGCATCGATTTCCTGAATCATGTCGGTCAGCCCGAGCTGGTCGCGCTCTTCGAGCAGCTTTTGCAAATACTCTTCAAAAAAGGCGGAGTTTTGTTTGTCGCCGTGGCGGGCAAAATCGAGAGAATTAATCATGAGGCTCCATCAATGCATCTAAAACCTGAAATAAGCAAGTGGCGTTCCTACTGGGGGACGTTGGCTAAATATTGCGCACAATGGCTTGTGCTTGCGGCCCGTGCCCTGCACTTGCTGTGCGCGGGATATTTGAAAATGACACAGGGCAGCGATGGCTGCCCTGTTTTAGTGCTTGTCTGAGGTTCGCGTGGCCGCAAATTAGCGGCCCTTGCCGCTCAGTGAACCCCGCTTGAGGATGGGATCGTCAAACGCGATGCAACGGCCGACACCCAAAAAGCTGGGCCGCATACCCAAGGGACAGCTATTACTCCGCTCAAATTGCTCGACTTTGACTTTGGCTTCCTCGGCTTTTTTGGCATCCTTAAACTCCCAGTAGCCATTGGCGTGCAGCACCACTTCATCGCCATTGGCGGTTTTGGCTTGAATATCATCTGCTTCTTCTTTGGCGGCAAACGCCACCGCCGGCAACAAGGCAATCAGTAACACACAGAGGGGCAGACGAGACATTTTTAATCCTTAAAACGATCTGGCTAGCATAGCGGGTGCGTGTAAAAAAGCCAAGTGTCTGACACTTGGCTAGATGTACAAAGTGATTAATTTGCCATGCCGTTGTGGCGTAACAACGCATCCATACTCGGCTCGCGACCTCTAAAGGCAACAAAAGACTCCATGGCCGGACGTGCGCCACCTTGTGCCAGCACCTCGTTTTTAAAGCGGCTGCCTGCCTCGGCAGACAACACGCCCAGCTCTTCAAATAGGCTATAGGCATCCGCAGATAGCACTTCTGCCCATTTGTAGCTGTAGTAGCCTGCGGCATAACCGCCTGCAAAAATATGGCTAAAGCTATTGGGGAAACGGTTCCATTTCGGCGGACGCAACACGGCCACTTCATCACGCACCTGTTCGAGCACGTCGAGTGCCGTCTGCTTGCCTGCCGGGTCAAAGCTGCTGTGCAAACGCATATCAAACAATGAAAACTCGATCTGGCGCACGGTTTGCATGCCGGCCTGGAAGTTTTTGGCGGCGACCATTTTGTCGAACAGTGCGCGCGGCAGTTGCTCACCAGTGTCGACATGCGCCGTCATATGGCGCAGCACGTCCCATTCCCAGCAAAAGTTTTCCATAAACTGGCTGGGGAGTTCGACCGCGTCCCATTCCACGCCCTTAATGCCGGAAACACTGTATTCCTCGACCTGGGTTAGCATGTGGTGCAGGCCGTGACCAAATTCATGGAACAGCGTGATCACTTCGTCATGGGTGAACAGCGCAGGTTTGTCGCCAACGGGTGCCGAGAAGTTACAGGTCAGGTAGGCAACCGGCAGCTCTATGCCATTGGCAATTTTGCGGCGGGTAATGCACTCATCCATCCAGGCGCCCCCGCGTTTGCCATGCCGCGCATACAAGTCCAGATAGAAATAGGCAATTGGCTGGCGCTGCTGGTCGCTGATCTCATAAAAACCCGCATCCTTATGCCATAACGGCGCATCGGTTTTGCGCACCTGCACGCCAAAAATGGTTTCCACCACTTTAAACAGGCCTGCCAGCACCTTGTCTTCGGGGAAGTATTGTTTGACTTCCTGATCGGAAAACGCGTATTTGTCCTGGCGCAGTTTTTCGCTGATGTAGGACACATCCCAGGCCTGCATGTCGCTAAAGCCCAGCTTTTCGGCATAGGCCTTGAGTTCGGCCATGTCTTTTTCGGCATAGGGTTTGGCCCGCTTGGCCAGGGTGTCCAGAAATTCAATCACCTGTGCTGGCGTATCTGCCATCTTGGTCGCCAGCGACAGTTCAGCATAGTTTTTAAAGCCTAACAGTTGCGCTTCTTCCTGCTTGAGTTTGAGCAGGTCAGCGATCAGGGCGGTGTTATCCCATTCGGGTTTACTGAATTCTGAGGCGCGCGTGGCATAGGCCCGATACAGCGTTTCACGCAGGGCACGGTTGTCGCAGTATTGCATGACCGGCATGTAAGACGGGAAATGCAGCGTAAACAGATAGCCGGTTTTCTCCTCAGCTTTTGCAGCTTCGGCGGCCGCTTGCAGCGCGTCTTCTGGCAAACCCGTGAGCTCGGCTGCGTCTGTCACCAGATGCTTGAAGTCGTTGGTGGTATCGAGGATATTTTCTTCAAACTTGCTGCCCAGTTTTGAGAGTTGCTCGGCGATTTCCTTGAAGCGGACTTTTTCGGCTGGCGGCAGCTCGGCACCGCCCAGTTTGAAGCCACGCACTTCGTTGTCGATAATCTTGCGTTGTGCCCGGCTCAATTGTGCGTAACCCGCGCTGGCCTGGATGGCCTTGTATTTGGCGTACAGGCGCTCATCCTGCGACAGGTCGCTGTAAAAATCGGTCAGTTTGGCCAGGTTTTCGTTATAGGCTTCACGCAGTTCTGGCGTGTTGACCACGGCGTTCATGTGCCCGACCGGCCCCCAGCTGCGAGACAGTCTTTCCGAGTAGTCTTCAATCGGCTGCACAAAGTTTTGCCAGTCGGGCGTCTCGCTGGCAGTCGCCAGGCGCTCTACCAGGGCGCGGCCTTCTGCCAGTAACTGGTCAATGGCGGGTGAGACGTGCTCTGGACGGATATCGTTAAATTTGGGCAGGCCACTAAAAGCAAGTAATGGGTTGGTGCTCACAGCAAATCCTTTGTTGAATGCGATAGATGATAGAGGCGTATTATTCGCCAAATGTTCGCATTTGGCTCATTGTATATATTGATGATGGTGATGAGTTTTGTTTAATACAAGGGCATCCGTGCAGCGTTAGTGCACTTCGCCATTTAATTTTTTAATCAGTGGGTCAATTTTCTCCAGATCATTGAGCGACAGAATTTTTCTGGCTTGTTTGGCCAGCACGTTTTCTTCGCTCTGCAGGATTTGCGACTTCACGCTCAGGATATGCGCCGGATGCATAGATAGCTGGCGCATGCCCATGCCGACCAGCAAGCGCGTCAGTTTGATGTCACCCGCCATTTCGCCGCAGACAGAGACTGGCTTGTCATATTTGGCGGCGGCGGCAATCGTCATCTGGATCAAGCGCAAGACGGCTGGGTGCAAAGGGTTATACAAATGTGCCACCGCATCGTCGGCACGGTCAATCGCCAGCGTATATTGAATCAGGTCATTGGTGCCTATGGACAAAAAGTCCAGCTCCTGCGCAAAGGCGTCAGCATTGATGGCGGCGGCCGGTACTTCGATCATGCCGCCGATAGGCACTTGCTCGTCAAACGGGATGCCTTGCTGGCGCAGCGATTCTTTGGCACGGGCGAACAGCAGTTTGGTTTGCCGCAGTTCTGCCAGGTTGGACAGCATGGGAATCAGGATTTTCACCTGGCCATAGTGCGAGGCACGCAGCAGGGCGCGGAATTGGCTGTGAAAAATATGCGGCTCGGCCAGGCAATAGCGCACGGCACGCAAGCCCAGCGCCGGGTTGATGGCCGTCACCACTTCATCCGGGTTCAGTTGTTTGTCGGCGCCAATATCCAGCGTGCGGATGGTGACCGGCTGGCCTTTCATGGCCTCCGCCACATGTTTGTAGGCTTCAAACTGCTCCTGCTCATCGGGCATTTCGCTGCGATTCATAAACAGGAACTCGGTCCGGTATAAGCCTACGCCGACGGCGCCCGAGGCTTTGGCGGCAACCACATCGTCCGGCACTTCAATATTGGCCAGCAAGTCAATCGCCACCCCATCCACGGTGACGGCCTTGGTCGTTTTAATCCGTTGCAGCTTTTGCTGGGCAAGTTGCCACTGGTTTTGCTTGAGTTGGTATTCCGCCAGCACCTCAGGGTCAGGATTGACGATGACCACGCCTTCGCTGCCATCGACTATCATCAGTTCGCCGTCATTGATCAGGTCACGGGCGCGCTGCAAGGCAACGATGGACGGAATATTCAGGCTGCGGGCCAGAATCGCCGTATGTGACGTGACACCGCCGACATCGGTGATAAAGGCCGCAAACTGGTGATGTTTGAACTGGATGGCATCTGCCGGGGAGACATCATGCGCCACCAGAATCATGGCGCGCTCTTGTCTGGCTTGCAGTTTTTTCTCGCTGGCGGCCAGTTGGTCGCGGCCCAACAAGACCTTGATCACACGCTCCACCACCTGCACCACATCCTGCTTGCGCTCACGCAAATAGGCGTCTTCAATCGCGTCAAATTGGGCGACGATATCGTCCATTTGCTGTTTAAGCGCCCATTCGGCGTTGCACAGCTCATTACGGATAATGGCTTTAGGCGCTTCTGACAATGATTTGTCAGTCAGCATGGCTAAGTGGGTATTGATAAAGGCACTCAGTTCAGCCGGGGCATTTTTGGGCAGTTGTGCTTTGAGCTGTTCCAGGTCGTGCTTGACCAGACCGATTGCACGTTCAAAGCGGGCAATTTCCTCGTCGATAGCAGACGCCTCAATTTTGAAGTGCACGACTTCGAGCAGGGCATGCGAAATCAGGTGTGCATGGCCGATGGCAATGCCACTCGATACCCCGACGCCATGCATGCTAAAGCTGGTCAATTATTCACCCTCGCCAAAATAGTCGTTAACCAGTGCTTCGAGTGCGGCCAGCGCCTGATCTTCATCCGGGCCGGTGGCTTCAATGTCAATGGTGCTGCCCTTGGCGGCGGCCAGCATCATCACGCCCATAATGCTTTTGGCATTGACTCGACGGCCATTCTTTTCCACCCAGACTTCGCTCTTGAACTGGCTGGCAGTTTGGGTGAATTTGGTGGAGGCGCGTGCGTGCAAGCCGAGTTTATTGATGATTTCTAAAGAAAGTTTGGCCATGGTTTATGTGGTTATTGTGCGTGATGACAAGTGGTTTTGGTAAAGTGGACAACGCCGTCGCGGCCACCGCTGAGGGCCTTCTGGATGCAGGAGTGCAAACCCTCGTGACGGTAGTTGAGTACGCGCACCAGCATAGGCAGGTTCACGCCAGCCACGCCCTCGGTCTCGTCTGGTGTCAGCAGTTTGGTGACAATGTTGCACGGGGTTGCGCCATAAATATCTGACAACACCAGCACCCCCTGGCCACTGTCCAGGCTTTGCACCAGTGCCTGCGCCTTGGGCAGTACCGTTGCCGGGTCATCATTTTTTGAAATTTCCAGATAATCCAGCTGTGCCGGGCGGTTGCCCATCACATGTGTGGCGCAGTCAATCAGGCTGGGTCCCAGGCTACCGTGCGCAATAATCAAAACACCAATCATAAATGTACTTTCAGAGTCTCGTTACGGGGTAGCGATCGCGGCGGCATCCTGCAGTTCGCGGTGGCGAATCATGACTTGATGCTGTTGCTTGAAATACGCCCCCAATTGTTCCACCAGATAGACGGAACGGTGTTGCCCCCCGGTGCAGCCGATGCCTACCGTGACATAGCTGCGATGGTCGTGATAAAAGCTTGGTAGCCATTTTTCGATATAGTGCTGAATGTCTTGCTGCATTTCAAGCACCTGTGCTTCATTTTGCAAAAACTGCTGTATCGGCGCCTGCGTGCCATTGTAGGGTCGCAAAATCGGATCGTAATGCGGGTTGGGCAGGCTGCGCACGTCAAACACAAAGTCGGCATCGAGTGGAATGCCATGTTTAAAGCCAAACGAGATAAACGACAGCACCAGCGAATGCGAGCGGGCGGGCAAATAGCTTTGTTCAATTTGCAGCATCCAGTCCCGGGTGTGGTTGCGCAAGGCATTGGATGACAGGTTGCTGGTATCCACATGGTGGCCCAGATTATTCAGGCCAGACAGCAAATCACGCTCATGTTTAATGCTCTCGGCCAGCGCTTGATCTGGCGTGCTGAGCGGGTGTTTGCGCCGGGTTTCAGAGAAGCGCTTGACCAGCGTCTCCAGGCTGGCATCCAGAAACAGCAGATGCGCGGCAATGCCCTGGCTCTTGAGGGTTTTCAGGATGTCGGGTAAAGACTCAATCGCAATGCTGCGGCTATCAATACTCACCGCCACTTTGGCCGCATCACGGTTGGCCACATGGCTCTGGATATGCGGCAGCAAGGTGGCAGGCAGGTTATCAATGCAGTAATAGCCGCTGTCTTCAAACACGCGCAAGGCAATGGTTTTACCCGAGCCGGAGAGCCCGGTCACAATCACCAGTTGCATGTGCTTAACCCTGTGGATGTCATCGTAATTTGCTTTCTCTGAGCATGATCTGTTTTTGCCGCTGTGTCAGTTGTTTGGTGGCATTGACACCACGCAACAGCAACATGTGATTGCGTACGGCGGCTTCTACCAGTACCGCAATGTTGCGCCCGGCCGCAATCGGGATAATCACCTTGCTGATCTCTACATCCAGCACTTGTTGCGTCTGCCGGTTGGCACTGAGCCGGTCCAGGTCCTGCGGCTTCAATTCGTCGGCCAGCTCCAGCTGTATCATCATATCCAGCGGTTTGGTTGGTTTGACTGCATTATCGCCATAGAGTGCGCGGATATTCAAAATGCCGAGACCGCGCACCTCCAGAAAGTCTTGCAACAGCTCCGGGCAGCGGCCTTCAATGCGTTCGGGCGAGACCCGGTAAAAATCCACAATATCATCTGCCACCAGCCGATGGCCCCGTGAAATCAGCTCGAGCGCCAGCTCGCTTTTACCAATCGCCGCACTGCCGGTAATCAGCACGCCAAAGCCTTGTACCTCCATAAACACACCATGCAGGCTGGTAGTTTCTGCCGTCGCTACCGCCAGATAATGGCTGAGTAATTCCATCAGTTGCGGGCTGATCATGGGCGTCGTGAATAAGGGGGTTTGCGATTGTTGTGCGGCTTCCAGCATGACCGAGGGTACTTTTTCGCCATTGGCGACCACGACCATGGCCAGGTCGGTTGAAAACAGGTTGCTTACCGCCTGTTGCATGGCCAGGATGCTGAGCCCACCGAGGTAGTCCATTTCGGCACAGCCCAACACTTGCACCCGGTTGGGGTGCACAAAATTCAAATGCCCGACCAGTGCCAGTGAAGGCTTGGTCACAGTGCCTGAATTGAGAATTTTCTGACCGCCAGACTCGCCTGCTACCCATTTCAATTTGAGTTTGCTGCGAATCTGCTTGTATAAATCGGCTACAGAGATTTGAGCCATAAGTTGTTAACGCATCAACAAAGTGTTGGACTCATTTTACAACTGAATTGATTCGGGTGGCGTGAAACGGCGTAAAAGTAGCGGGGGCGGGGTGAATTCTCTACCCGGTCGGGTAGAGAATGGCGTTAAGGCTTATGAGCTTAACTGGTGTTTCACAGCGCCACCGGATTTGTGGTGGTCGCCATTTTTTTCCTTGTGTTTCACGACCTGGCGGTCAAGTTTGTCGGTCAGCATGTCGATGGCACTGTACATGTTTTCGTCTGAGCAGGCGGCGTGTAAGTCGTTGCCTGGCACATGCAATGTCGCTTCAACCTTTTGGGCAAGCTTTTCAACAGACATGGTGACTTTGACATCAATCACATGATCAAAGTGATTGCTGATACGCGAGAACTTGGATGATACGTACTCGCGCAGTGCTGGAGTGATTTCTAAATGGTGTCCTGTAAGTTGTAAATTCATGACAAACTCCTTGTTTTCGGAAAGGGTCTTATCGAGTGTTTGCTGGATCATTCAGCAAATGTTGGATAGATAAGACAGTTTCAGTTTACTCTTTTGAAAAACAGATGCAACCCGGAAGTGAGCGGGGTTTTTGATCTTCATCAGCGTTTATGCGGCTATTCTTAAGGCGTTGTCAGGGCGAGATGCTAACGCGCTTTTCTCAAGGTGAGGTTAATGCGTTGCGGGCCAATGAGCAGGTGCTGCCCAGGCTGGACTGGCGCCACGCCATGATAGAAGCGCCGGCTGGCGCCGCCCCAGACCACCACATCGCCATGCACCAGCGGGATTTTCACCGGCTTGTCCGTCCGCCTGGGGCCGCCAAATAGAAATGTGGCGGGCAGCCCGAGCGACACTGACACAATCGGCTGCGTAAAATCCTGCTCATCTTTATCCTGATGCAAGCCCATTTTGCTGCCGGGAGCATACACGTTGATCAAACAGCTGTCGGGCACAAAGCCGGCATAGCCTGCCTGCTGCGCGGCGGTCGCAGCCAGCTGTAAAATCACCTCCGGCATTGCTGGCCAGGGTTGATGGTTGGCGGGGTCAGCCGCCTGGTAGCCATAGCCAGCCGCACTGCCTACCCAGCCCCAATCACCTATGCTGCTGGTGCGCACTGACATCGGGTAACCCATGGGCGTCATCATCTGCCGGGGCGGATGGGCAGACAGATGCTGTGCCAGACAAGGCCAAAGCACTGGCATGCAGGGCAGCGCAAAGCCGGATAGCCAGCAGGCACCGGGGGCCAGCATCACCTTAGAGGGAGTATCTTGTGCAAATAAGTCCATGCGTTCTCGCGGCGATTAGGGCATCCACACCAACGTGACATTTTTCTGTTTTGCCAGCCGCTGCATGTGGGGAATGGCGCGCTCCAGTTGCAACAGGTAGTCTGCAGCCGATTCCTGATGAAATCCCAAGACCATGACGGCAGGGGCATGGTTCAATAAAGCCTCAAACAGGCGCAACAGTTGTTGCGTGTTGGTGTAATCCGCCAGGGCGGCGTTATCCGGGTATTCCATCAATTGATAAGACAAAGCATACGGTTGTTCCAGCGGTGTGCTGCCCGCATGCAGCTGTTGCAATCCCTTGATCAGGGGACTGTCGCTGGGCCAGCGCGAGGTCAGCAAGCGCGCATCAATGCGCGAGCTATCCCAATAAAAGCCATTCGCAACCAGTGCGGCTTGCAACTTGGGCCCCAGTTGCCAGGCGCCGGCGCGGAAATGCCGGGGTCGGTTAAAGCCGTTTTGCACCATCAAATCACTGCTGCAATGCACCAGCCGCGTCAGCTCGGTCTCGCTGTAAGCAAACTCCAGGCTGACAGAATGACCGCAGCCAGCCTGTCTGCAATGTTCATCACGGCCAGAAATCGAGGGCGTGGCCTGATAGGTGAGCCCGCAATACTCAACCAATGTGCGCATGGGGTGCAGATGCAATCCCACCGTGTCTTGCGGTAAAAACGTGCTGCGAATCAGGCTGCCTACCTGGGCGCGATGGACCCCAGGCTGGATAAAATAGACCGGATTGACCAAATGCAACATCGGAATGTCTGGAAACTGCTGCCGAAAGCGTTGCATGGCCTGTAGATTGTCTTCATCCAGCGACAAGCCTTCCCAATCGACGGTGATCCAGAGTTGCATGGTGTCCGCCGCCATGGCGGGGGATGTCAGCAGTAATGCCAGTCCCAGCAACAGTCTCTGGATCACGATGCGCATCTTAGCCTCGCATGAGCTTCTCGTGGGTTAGTCCTGGGGACACTTGATGGTATGGTTCACAATGTTTCCATCCACCAGATGGATCGTTTCCTCGCCCAAGCGGCATTTATTGTCGGCGTCCATGGTCCAGGTATTTTTATAGGTTTGTTTATAACGCGTATTGTCCCAAGACCAGTGCGTCTCACTCCCTGCCGCTGCATCGCCGTCGGTTTCGCCCAGTTTTTGGTAGCCATCAAATTTTTTGTCTAATACGGCCACCTTGATTGCGGCAGGGGTATGCCAAATGAGCTTGGCCGCCGCCCCTCTCATTTGAAACAACCACACCGGGCAAGCGGCATCGCGGCACAGGCAAGCATGTGCTGGTTTCACCAAATAAGCTTTTGCCGTTTTGCTCAGGCGTAACACTTGCGTTTCCAGTAAAGCGGCAGGCTTGGATTCCCCGCAACTAGCACTATTGGCCACCGACGGCTCTTGCGCCAGCAAAGTCACGATGGCCGAAGGCATTTTTGCCGGTTGCCTGAATGGCTCTTTGGTGACGAAACTTTCCTCTGCATGTGCGCAAAGCGTCACAAACCAGAGAAAACACAAACTGAATACTGAAATACGTGATGTCATGAAAATAAACCTTTAGTTAAGGGGCAGACTGCTTGCGATAGCAGGCCGGCATCTTACCCGATTAAATCTTGCCGCATTTAATCGGTTGCTTAAGACTTGCGGGTGCGCCCCATCTATATCGGCAGAGTCGCACGGAGTCAACGACGGCTCATCAGCGTTACCGCCTACTGCCTGATTCACCGCACCCGCTTGCAGATTGTAGGCGATTTTGCACGCCGCAGCCATGTGAAGCGATAGCGTATAATCTTGCCTATGTCTTTGTCCATCCGCCAGATTCTTGCCCATCAGGGCTATGCATTCCCCAAGTTGCTTGCCTACCGCATCCTCATGGTGCTGTCGTACCAGATGATGATGGTTGCCATCGGCTGGCATATCTACGAGTTGACACACGATCCCTGGTCCTTGGGGCTGGTCGGCCTGGCAGAAGTGGTCCCTTACATGGGTAGCGCGCTGTTTGCGGGGCATGCCGTGGATCATTACTTCTCGCGCCGCGGTTTTGCCGCCGTGTCGGCTTTTTTTCTGGCGGTGAACGCCGGGTTACTGGTGATTATTACGCAACAACAGCCAGCACATACTGCCTGGTGGATCTATGGCACGGTCTGCCTGACCGGCTTTGCCCGTGCGTTAATCTCTCCCAGCTATAACACGTTATTTGCCTTGATCATCCCGCGTGCTTCCATCGCCAAGGCCTCTGGCATCGGCAGCTCCATGTTTCAGATTGGGCTCATTGTCGGTCCCGCCATCGGCGGTTTGCTGATTGGGTTTGCTGACAAATCTATCGCTTATGGGCTGTCTGCACTGCTGGCACTGGCCGCATGTGTGGCTGCGCTGGCCTTGCGCGTGACCGAGCACCATAGCCATGAGCCAATGAAAGTCTTTGCCAGCATCGCTGAAGGCTTGCGCTTTGTCCGCCGTACGCAAGTGGTGCTCGCCGCGCAACTGCTCGATATGTTCGCCGTGCTATTTGGCGGTGCTGTCGCCATGCTGCCTGCCTTTGTGCACGATATCTACCAGATGGGCCCAGAAGGCCTGGGGTTATTACGTGCCGCCCCCGCACTGGGCGCCATAGTGTCCGGCGTCTGGCTCGCCAAACACCCGATTCATGAGCACAGTGGCCGCTGGCTGCTGTTTGCCGTGGCTGGTTTTGGTGTGTGCATGATTGCATTTGGCTTGTGTACCAATTTTGAATTAGCCATGCTGATCCTGGCCATCTCCGGCATGATGGACGGCGTCTCGGTGGTGTTACGGCAAACCATTCTGCAACTGGCCACGCCCGATGGCATGCGCGGCCGCGTCTCGGCCATCAACGGCATTTTTATCGGTTCTTCCAATGAGCTAGGTGCGTTCGAGTCCGGGCTCACCGCCAGACTCATGGGGCTGGTGCCCTCGGTGGTGTTTGGGGGCTGCATGACGCTGGCAGTGGTAGGTGTGACGGCGTTCAAGGCGCCAAAACTGCGAGATCTGCACCTTTCGCAGTTGCACTGATTGTGGTGTGTAGGCCATGCGCGATCTCGAAGCCTTGTTTCAAGCCCTGCAACGCTCCGATTTCCGTGCCCGCTTCAAACTCAACGCCAAAGACCAGCACTATTTGCAACAAAAAGGGTTGGCGGTGGTGCTAGACCATGCAGAAAAATTTATTGCCGAGCGGCTGGCCCCGGCTACTCCGGCCAATGACGGTCAGCAAACGCCGATGAGCGGACATCCGGTGTTTGTCGCGCAGCATGCTACCGCCACATGTTGCCGAGGATGTTTATCCAAATGGCACCAGATTCCTGCTGGCCGAGCGCTGACCCTGGAGGAACAGGCGTATCTGGTGGTGGTGATTGAGCATTGGCTGGCGGCAAACTTACAGCAAGCTTAATTTGGCACCGTCTTTGCGAACATTCGGGCTGCATCAATATCAATCATTCAGGCAAATCGGTTAAGATGTTGCGCGTGGGTGAGCGGTGGCGAGGGCCACTACTGCCTCTATCTTTAGTCAGTGGAGCGTGTGTTGCAATGAATAAAAAAATGATGCGGATTGTCACCCTTGCCATCGCGGTAATTGCGTTTGCCTGGGGGATTTATGAAATACAGATTCCGCACAAGATGGTGGCTATGGCCGCATTTGCCTTGACGCTGATGGCGCTGGCGGTGAATTATTTTGGCATTGAGGTATTTGAGAAGCAGCATCGCGGCCTTTCCCTGGGCATGCTGATTTTTCTGTTCGGTTTTTATGCGGTCATGAATGAATACAAGCCTGCCGGTACGATATTGACTGTGGACCAAACCCGCTATGAAGTCGGTGCGCAGTTGATGGAAGTTGACGGCAGTGCGGCTTGCGGCAGCCTGAGCGATGCGCGCGAGGCTTTGCGTGAAGCGGCCAAGAGCTGTTTCGCGTTGTCTAAGGACAAGCGCGTCATGTGGTTTGGCAACAAATCAGTCCCGCCGCGCAAACCAGCAGATTTTGGTTTGACCGTGCCAGCCAGCCAGCAACCTTTGGACGGTTGTGCAGCTTGGGTCGCCGTCATCAGCCAGCAATGCCCGACCTATTTGGGCGCACTGGACCAGCGCTCACTGGATAACCTGCTCGGTAAATAAGCACCTTTCTAATGGCTTATCCGCGTCTGGCCTGTTTGGTCGGGCACGGATGAGTGCTTGTCAGCGTCACTCAACATACGGCGCATCTCTTCACGACTCCTCCCTCCGGCGCTCTGCTACAGCGCTCGTTACGCACACGCCTGTTTAAACAGGCGTGCCTTCATCCTGCAGCAAGGGTATTTGTCATGGGGAGGGTCGCTTTTGAGCGGATTGGCTGAGTGGTGTTTACTCGTTATTCAACTTAGGCTGTGTAACATATGCATCGTTAAGACAGCACATGTGCCATGTAGCCTACTTGCGTGCCGAGGTCGATTGAATGTTCTCAAGCATTGCCACGCTCAGGTGGTCTAGCTGACTTAGGCAAAAGGGATGGTTGAAGTTGTGGATTGATTTCGCAGGGCAGCAAAAACAAAGGGATTCCGTTTTGCGGAATCCCTTTGTTTTGTCAGATCGCCTGCTTTAGACTGGGCGATCTGCTTAGACTTGGTTTGGGTAACGTTTAACGCCAGCCACCGCCCAAAGAGCGATAGAGATTGATCATGGCAGACATCTGTTGCTGCTTGGTGTCTATCAACTCCATTTTGGCATCCAGCGCATCACGCTGCGTCAGCAGCACTTCACCGTAATCCGCGCGGGCATTTTTAAACAGCTGGTTGGCCACGTCAATCGACTGCGTCAACTGGTTAACTTGGTCGGTTTTCAGGCTGAAGTTTTTGCTCAGGTTATCGACGTTGGCAATTTGATTCGCCACTTCCATATAAGCATTGATGATGGTTTGCTCATACTCGTAAGCTTTTTCAATTTGCGAGGCACTGGCATTTTTATATTCGGCAATGATCGCGTTCCGGTTGATCAATGGCCCCATCAAGCCCGCGCCCAGTGAAGCGCCCAGTGCATCTGGGATATTCAGCAAATACTGCGGCTTGAAGGCCTGAAAGCCCAGTCCGGCGTTCATGGTGAACGAGGGATAGAAGTTGGCTCTGGCCACGTCAATATTCAGCTTGGCCGCTGCCAGTTCGAGCTCGGAGCGACGGATATCCGGGCGGTTGGCCAGCATTTGTGAAGGCAGGCCAGTCTCGACTGCTTTAGGCTGTAGTTCCATGAAGCCATCGCTGTTGCGTGCAATTGGTTGCGAGGTGCGACCCAGCAGCATATTAATGCGGTTCTCAGCCTCGGTAATTTGCTGCTTGATCACGTACTGCTTGCTCTGGTTCTTTTTCACTTCGGCTTCAAACCGTTTGACCGCAAGTGAGGTTGAGCGCGCGTATTTCTGCAGCTCACGAATCACATTCAGCGCATTCTGCTGAATCTCAATGTTTTTTTGCAGCGTCAGCAACTGGTTATCCAGCGCGACCAGCTCGTAGTAGCTGTTGGCCACCTCAGCCACCAAATTGGTGACCAGGAAGCTTTTGCCTTCTGTGGTTGCCATGTAGTCGAGCACGGCAACTTGTTGTGCATTACGCAGTTTGTGCCAGATGTCGACTTCCCAGGAGGCTACCAGCCCAAACTGGTAGTCGCCAAGAAAGGTCGGGAAGGATTGATTATGAATCTTGAGGCCATCTTCGACCGCACCCAGCCGGGTAAACTTGCTGGTTTTTTCATAATTGATGCCACCACCGGCATTCACAAAAGGCAGGTAAGCACCGCGTCTGGCCTGAATTTCGTTCTGCGCCATCGAAATACGCTGCGCCATCATCTGAATCTCTTTATTGTTGGCCACAGCCGTATCAATCAGAGAGACCAGATTCTGGTCCTGGAAGAACTCTTTCCAGCTCACACTGGCACTGCTTTGGGTGTCGGCCGCGGCCGCTTTACCACTATATTGCGCGGGTAAGGCGGTGTCGGCCTCCTTGGTCATGATGTTGGGGATCGCACAGGACTGCAGCATGGCTGCAACTGCACCGCTTACCAGCCAATACAGATATTTATTAGTGGTCATGTTCGTCTTCTTCTTCATGTCTGTTGTACTCGTAGGACTCAGTCAGTGGGTTCTGATCTTCCTTGCGGATCAGCGTTTTACCGTCCGCCAAGCTGGCGAATATATAGTAAAGGCCAGGAATCACGACCACACCAAAGAGCGTCCCGAATAACATGCCGCCCAAGGCCGAGGTACCGATGGTCCGGTTACCAATCGCACCGGCCCCGGTCGCGACCGTCAATGGAATCAGGCCGGCAATAAAGGCAAACGAGGTCATTAAGATTGGTCTGAAACGTGCTCTTGCCCCGGCGATGGCGGCCTCTTTGATGGAAGCGCCTTTTTCACGCGCCTGCACCGCAAATTCCACGATCAGCACCGCGTTCTTGCCAAGCAAGCCTACCAGCATGATGAGGCCAATCTGCGCATACACGTCATTGGCCAGCCCGGTCATTTTGAGCAACAGGAAGCTGCCGAAAATACCTGCGGGCAAGGACAGCATGACCGCAAACGGGATAATGAAGCTTTCATACTGGGCGGCCAGCACCATGTAGACGAATACCAGCACCACCATGAAGATAATGATGTTTTCGTTACCACGACGCTCTTCATCAAAGCTCAGGCCTTCCCAACCAACCGAGTAGCCTTTAGGCAATGACTTGGCCGTTTCTTTAATCGCGTTAATCGCTGAGGCGGTGGTGTAGCCAACGGCTGGTTCAGCACGGACAGCCGCAGAGTTAAACAGGTTGTAACGGGTAATCTCGTTAGGACCCTGCTGTTTCTTCATGGTCATGAAGGCTGAGTAAGGCACCATCTCGCCATCTTCATTGCGTACATAGTAGTTCAGGATGTCGCTAGGGAAGCGGCGGAACTCAGGCGCAGCCTGGGTATACACCCGGAAGTAGTAGTTAAAGCGGATGAATGCCAGCTCAAAGGTACTGCCCACCAGCACGTCGAGGTTGTCCATGGCATCGGCAATCGTGACTTTTTTCTGCATGGCACGTTGCGGATCAATGATCAAGTCGTACTGTGGATAGTTGGCCGCATAGAATGTAAACAAACCGGTTAGTTCTTTGCGTTTTGCCAGGTCCTTCATGAAGTCTTTGTTGATCTCATCAAACTTCTGGTAGTCCAGCGAGCCGGTTTTATCCAGCAAGCGGAAGGCCAGACCGGAAGCGGTACCATAACCAGGCACTGCAGGCGGCTCAAAGTACTCAATCCGCGCACCAAAGTTTTCGGTGGCTTTTTCGAGCAACTTGAGCACGTCAGCCACGGTCTCTTTACGCTCTTCCCAGTCCTTGAGGTTGATAATACACGTCCCCGCGTTAGAGCCGCGCCCTTCGGTCAGCACCTCGTAACCCGCCAGGGCGGTCACAGACTGCACCGCAGGGATTTTTTTCGCTACTTTTTGCAGCTCTTGTGACACCTGATAGGTGGTCTCAAGGGTAGAGCCTGGTGGCGTCTGGATAATCGCATAAATCATGCCCTGGTCTTCGCCCGGAATAAACCCTTCCGGGATGATTTTAACGATGGAAACAATCCCGAATGAGAACAGCCCGATCACGAGGAAGGTCAAGGCACGTTGGGTGACCAGTTTGCCGAGGAAGGCCGTATAGTAGTCGGTCACCTTGTCAAAGCCCTTGTTGAACAGATCCAAAAACAGGTTGATCGGGTTACGGCTTCTGGGCTGGCCATGCGTATTCTTCAAGATCATCGCGCACAGCACGGGAGTCAGGGTCAGCGCAATAATGCCTGACAACACGATGGAGGACGCCATGGTGATCGCAAACTGGCGGTAGAACACACCCACCGGACCCGGCAGGAAGGTGATCGGCACAAATACCGAGGTCATCAGCAAGGTGATCGCGACCACTGCGCCGCCGATTTCACCCAATACACGTTGTACCGCGGCGTAAGGGCCGACATGGTCAGAAGCCATTTTGGCGTGCACCGCTTCCACCACCACAATCGCATCGTCCACGACCACCCCGATCGCCAGCACCATGGCAAACAGCGTAATCAGGTTGATACTCAAGCCGAAGGAGCTCATCACGGCAAACGCCCCGATCAGCGAGATGGGCACCGCGATCAACGGAATCAGGGTAGAGCGCCAGTCACCGAGGAAAATGAACACCACCAGTGATACCAGCACAAACGCTTCAACCAGCGTATGCAAGACCTTGTGGATAGAAGCATCTACAAAGCGTGACACGTCGTAGTTGATTTCATAGGTCATGCCAGCCGGGAAGGTGGGTTTGAGCTCTTCCAGCGTTTTCTTGACGTTTTCAATCACTTCTTTCGCGTTGGTGTTGTAGTTTTGCTTCAACACAATCGAGGCAGAAGGATAACCGTCTTTGTTGGAGTAAATGTCGTAGAACTCACTGCCCAGCATGACTTTGGCAATGTCTTTCAGGCGCAGAATCTCACCTGAGGGTGTGGAGCGGATCACAATATTTTCGTATTGCTCAGGCTTTTCATAGCGGCTGGCGCTATACACCAGGGTGTATTCTTTGGCTTGCGCCTGCAGCCCCGAGCTTTGCCCCAAACGGCCGGGACGACCAATCAAACTCTGGTTGGACATCGCATCCATGACTTCTTTGGAAGACACGTTGTAAGCCCGCATGCGGTCAGGGTTTAAATACACCCGCATGGCATATTGGCGGCTACCCAAAATCTGCGCCCAGGCAATGCCGTTCACGCGCTGGATTTCAGGAATCACGTTAATTTGTGAGTAGTTGTAGAGGAATTTCTGGTCCGCGTTTTTATCGGTACTGTACATGTTCACGTACATCAACATGCTGGGCTGTACCTTGTTCAGGATCACCCCTTCCAGTTGTACCAGCTGTGGCAGACGGTTGATGACCTGGTCCAGCCTGACCTTGGTGTTCACCATCGCTTCGTTCGGGTCTACCCCCTGGTCAAAATAGACCTGGATGGTGGCTTCACCCGCACTGGTCGCGTCGGACACGATGTATTTCATGCCGGGCACACCGTTAATGGCGCGCTCCAGTGTAATCAGTGACGATTGCACCAGCACGCTGGCGCTGGAGCCAGGATAAGCCAGGAAGATCAATACGCGCGGTGGCGCAATGTCTGGAAACTGCTCGACCGGCAGACTTTTAATGGACAAGAATCCAGTAAACGTCAGGAGCAGGGACAGTACGATGGCCAGTACTGGGCGTTTGAGGAATATGTTAAGCATATGTGTTCACCTGATGTTTCGTTATTCTGCGTACAGCTTCAGTTCAGGAACAACCTTGTCGGGTGTTTTAAAGTCCTCAATGATCTTGTCACCTTTGGTGACGCGGCGCAGGCCTTCAATCAACACATGATCGGTGTCTTGCAGGCCGCTCTCGATGATGGACATGTCTTGAATGTCAGCCGCCACTTTAACCAGTCGTTGTTCCAGTTTGTGATCCTTGCCCACCACGAACACATACTGTTGGTCGAGAATTTCAAAAATCGCTTTTTGTGGAATCAGCATGGCGTTTTTGTAAGGGATATCCATCATGATGTTACCGGTCTCGCCATGACGTAACAGACGCTCAGGGTTCATGAAGCCTGCCCGGAACTCGATGTTACCGGTTTTGTTGTCAAAGTCGGCTTCGATGGTTTCGATGACCCCCTGTTGGTTAAACACCTGGCCATTGGCCATGCGCAGATGCACCTTGACCTGTTTTTCATCTTCATGACGGGCTTTAAAGTCCAGATACTCGGATTCTGGCACGTTAAAGTAGACCCACATTTTGCTGATGTCAGACAGCGTGGTCAGCAAGTCACCCTCTTGCATCAGGCTACCTTTCCGCACAAACAGGTGGTCCATGATGCCGTCAAACGGCGCATTGATGTCGGTAAAGTTCAAGTGCGTCTGGTGCAGGTTCACTTCAGCCAGCGCCTTGTCGAGTTTGGCTTTGGCAATCGCCAGCTCGTTTAGCGACACAACATTTTTTTCGGCCAGCGCCTTGGTGTTTTCGTATTCAATCTGAATGGCATTGGCCTCAGCCTTGGCGCGCATCAATTCCGCCTGGTAGATATTCGGCATGATCTTGAACATGGGCTGGCCAGCTTTGACATATTTGCCTTCGTCGACAAAGATATCCTGCAAGTAGCCACGCTCCAGCGCGCGCATTTCAATATGCCGGATGGCATGAATCTGGCAGACATACTCTTTAATCAGCGTGGTGTCTTTGCGCATCGGGGTGGTGACTTCCAGTTTGGGAAGCTCTTCCTTGGGCGCTTCTTCTTTATGACAAGCGCCTAGCAGGGAGCCAAGCAAGCCTAAAACGATTAAGTGCTGTTTCATCATAAGTGTGTTCTTATCTTAATTAAATTGAAGAGGAATACTGGTTAAACAGCCATCTGGCATCTTGTAGGCGTATGCCGCCAGGGAATGTTCACCCACCGTTGGACTCTGGGCGCCAGTACCATGTCACCGGGCATGATGCAGGACAGGGAGGGCGCATCGGTTACAAACACTATCAACTTGAATCGGGTAGTAACAGCATGCGCATGGGCACAGAGTGGCCTAAACAGATGCGGGGGGAGCCCGTGAGTGCAGGTGGCGAACCACCGTGCGGTGTTTGATCAGGCGCTGACGTGGCAAAGCCAGTAGCGCAAACGGAATCACGCAGGCAATGACGAAGCTTGCGGGCAGGTTAATCAAAGGCAATAATGAGGGAAACGGCGATTCACCATCGGCGGAAGGTTCGCTAATCTCGGCAATCCGCACGCGCACCACATCATCACGGTAGCTGGAGTGGTCAGAGAACTCTGCCACCAGGGCCACCCCGAGCACAGCCAGCAGCACTGTGACGACCCACAGTCTGAGCTTGTATGCGGCTGTATTCAGAGGTTTATCCATATATTCAGTGAATGGCTATCATCAATGGTTGTTAGTATGGGGTGTATGTTTACGGTTTATTGCTGTGATAAGGCACTGTTTTCACTGGCTAATCGTTTTGATCAGCCAGGTGACGCTTTCACACATTGATCGCCGTAAATGGGATTTACAATGCTTACATTAAACCCTTTTACGTTTGGAATGACAATACGATTTTGCGCCAAGTTCGGCCAAAATGGCCGTTTGTAAGCTGGGTGTCAGCTAGAAGCCCAAATGTGGCCGTAAATAGGTCAATACGATGGGCAGGCCGATGGCGCTGATCACGCCATTGAGCCCCATCGCCATGCTGGCAAACACCCCGGCCTCTTCATTGACACTAAACGCGCGCGTAATGCCCAGACCATGCGCGCCCACCCCAATCGCCGTGCCGCGTATCCACCACTGCTGAACTTTGACCGCATTGAGGATATACGGGGCCAGAATCGCCCCCAGCATGCCGGTGATCACGGTAAACACCGCCGTCAGTGTCGGCGACACGTTCAGGCGCTCGGCAATGCCCATGGCAATCGGCGCCGTCACCGATTTGGCATACATGCTGCCCACAATGTTGTCGGTCGCGCCCATCAGCTTGGCAATCGCCACCGCGCTGGCAATAGACACCGTACTGCCCACGGTGAGCGCCACCCAGATGTGAAAAATCTTGCCTTGCATGCGCTTGAAGCCGTTGTATATCGGCACTGCCAGGGCGACGGTCGCCGTGCCCAGCAAAAAGTGCACAAACTGCGCACCTTCAAAGTATTTTTCATACGGCATGTCCAGCAGGTCTATGGTCAGGCAGGTGAGCAGCACCGAAATCGCGACCGGATTGACCAGTGGGTGACGCTTGGCGCGCACATACAGCAGATAACCGAGCTGGTAACTGGCCAGCGTAATAATCAGCGCAAACAGTGGGTCACCCGACAGGTAGACCCAGATTTCGGCAATTGGCAGGCGCTTACTCATGGCGGTGCCCCTTATTGCGCTTGAGTGAAACATACCAGAATAGTTTGAGCACAATGGCGGTGACGGCAATGGTCAGAATCACGCTCACCAGCAGGGCAGTGCCTACCGCCAGGGCATGCGTTTGCAGCTCGGGCAAAAACAGCAGCACGCCGACCGAGGCGGGTACAAACAACAATCCCAGATGCTGGCGGAAACTGTCGGCCACCAGGCCGAGGTCGGCATTCACCTGCCCACGGGCACATAAAAACACCAGCAAGAGCAGCAGGCCCAGCACCGGTCCGGGGATGCCGGGTAAAAAGAATTTACTGAGCAGCTCGCCCAGCCCCTGCCATAAAAAAAGTTGTACCAAGCCTGAAATCATCTGTGAGTCCGTTTGTCTGTGTGGTCCCTGCGTGATGGATAAAGCCATACGCCGTTGAGTCAGCGCTATGTTAAATGCATTTTTTTATTTCGCCTATCCGGTTTAGGCGAGCTCGGGATTTCCACCCAATGCTCCAGATTACGCCTTGCGCCGACAGGCAAGGAGCCGCCTTGTGCTTGTGATAAAATATCGCTTTTGTTTTCAAGTTGATACGCATGACGCAACTGCCGGTTTCCGCGACTGAACAATGGCTCCGTGAGGCGCTTTCCCAACGCATCCTGATTCTGGATGGTGCCATGGGTACCATGATCCAGCGCTACAAATTGACCGAGGCCGATTACCGTGGCGAGCGCTTCAAGGATTTTCAGGGCCCGGCAGGCGAACGCGAGCTGTTTGTCAAAGGCAACAACGAGCTGCTGACCCTCACGCAACCGCAGGTGATTCAGGAAATCCACGAGCAATACCTGGCGGCCGGGGCCGACATCATTGAAACCAATACCTTTGGTGCCACCAGTGTGGCGCAAGACGATTACCATATGGCGCATCTGGTATATGAGATGAACGTCGAAGCCGCCAAGCTGGCCAAGGCCGCCTGCGTCAAATATAGCACGCTGGACAAGCCACGTTTTGTGGCAGGCGCCCTCGGGCCCACGCCAAAAACCGCTTCCATCTCGCCGGATGTCAACGACCCCGCGGCCCGTAATGTCAGCTTTGACCAGCTGGTGACTGCTTACCTGGAGCAAATCCGTGGCCTGGTCGAAGGCGGCGCCGATATCCTCATGGTGGAAACCATTTTTGATACGCTTAACTGCAAGGCCGCGCTATTTGCCATCGACAGTTTCTTTGAAGAACAGGGCAGGACCTGGCCGATCATGATCTCGGGCACCGTGACTGATGCCTCTGGCCGTATCCTCTCCGGCCAGACCGTGACTGCCTTCTGGCATTCAGTGCGCCATGCCAGACCGCTGACCGTCGGCCTCAACTGTGCACTGGGTGCGGCCCTGATGCGCCCGTATGCCGAAGAGCTGAGCAAGGTCGCCGATACCTTTGTCTGTATCTACCCGAATGCGGGCCTGCCCAACCCGATGTCAGACACCGGCTTTGACGAAACGCCGGATATCACGGCCAGCCTGGTCAAAGAATTTGCGCAAAGCGGCTTTATCAATATTGCCGGTGGCTGCTGCGGGACTACGCCGCCACATATCAACGCCATTTATAACGCGATTAAAGACCTGCCACCACGCCAGCTGCCAACCTTACCGGTGACGACCAAGTTGTCAGGCCTGGAACCGTTTGTGATTGATGAGCAGTCGCTGTTCGTCAACGTGGGTGAGCGGACTAACGTCACCGGCTCGAAAGCGTTTGCGCGCATGATCATCAACGAGCAATACGAAGAAGCGCTCAGCGTGGCGCGCCAGCAGGTGGAAAACGGCGCGCAGGTCATCGATATCAACATGGATGAAGGCATGTTGGATGCGGTTAAGGCCATGACGCATTTCCTCAACCTAGTCGCTTCCGAGCCGGACATCGCCCGCGTGCCCATCATGATCGACTCCTCCAAATGGAGCGTGATTGAAGCCGGCCTGAAATGCGTGCAGGGCAAGGCCATCGTCAACTCGATTTCGATGAAAGAAGGCGAAGCCGAGTTTTTGCGCCAGGCCAAATTGTGCCGCCGCTACGGCGCTTCCGTCATCGTCATGGCGTTTGACGAAAAAGGCCAGGCCGACACGTTTGAACGCAAAACTGAAATCTGTAAGCGTGCTTACGATTTGTTAGTCAGCACTGGCTTTCCGCCTGAAGATATTATTTTTGACCCGAACATTTTCGCCATTGCCACCGGCATTGAAGAACACAACAATTACGCTGTGGACTTTATCGAAGCCACACGCTGGATCAAGCAGAACCTGCCCTATGCGCGTATTTCCGGCGGGGTGTCCAACGTCAGTTTCAGCTTCCGCGGCAACGAGCCAGCGCGAGAAGCCATTCATACCGTGTTTCTCTACCATGCGATTAAAGCCGGCATGACCATGGGCATCGTCAACGCAGGTATGGTCGGTGTGTATGACGATATTGAGCCTGAGCTACGCGAGCGCGTCGAAGACGTGGTGCTTAATCGCGTGGTGGATCCTGACAATCCATTAGCGGCCACCGAGCGCATGATAGAAATCGCCGGCACGTTGGTCGCAGGCGGCAAAAAAGCGGAAGCGACGCTGGCCTGGCGCGGCACCCCTGAAAACCCGGTGCCTGCCAATAAGCGCCTCGAATATGCGCTGGTGCATGGGATTACCGACTTTATCGTCGCCGACACTGAAGAAGTGCGTCAGGACATTATGAGCAAGGGTGGCCGCCCGATTCACGTGATTGAAGGCCCACTCATGGACGGCATGAACGTAGTCGGTGACCTGTTCGGCCAGGGCAAGATGTTTTTGCCGCAGGTGGTGAAGTCCGCCCGCGTCATGAAATCCGCTGTGGCGCACCTGATCCCGTTTATTGAAGAAGAAAAAGCCGCTGAAGAACGCCGCACCGGCATGGTCGCCAAGCCCAAGGGCAAGGTAGTGATCGCCACGGTCAAAGGCGATGTGCACGATATCGGCAAAAACATCGTCTCAGTGGTGTTGCAGTGCAACAACTTCGAGGTGGTGAACATGGGCGTGATGGTGCCCGCCGCTGAAATTCTCGAAATGGCCAAGCGTGAAAACGCCGACATCATCGGCCTGAGTGGACTGATTACACCATCGCTCGAAGAAATGGCCTATATCGCCAAAGAGATGCAGCGCGACCCGCATTTTGTCGAGCAGCAAACTCCCTTGCTGATCGGTGGCGCGACCACTTCCCGTGCGCACACTGCGGTGAAAATTGCGCCCAATTACACCGGCCCGGTCATTTATGTGCCCGATGCCTCACGCTCGGTCAGCGTCATGCAAAACCTGCTCACGCCAGAAACGCGCGGAGCTTACCTGGCCGAGATTCAGGCCGACTATGAAAAAGCCCGCCAGCAGCACGCCAATAAAAAAGGCGTGCCCATGCTAAGCCTGGCTGAAGCACGCGCCAATGCCGCGCAACTCACTTTCACGGGTGATTATGCGCCACTGAAACCCAAGTTTATTGGCCGCCGCGTGTTCAAAAACATCGACCTCGCCCTCATCGCGCAATATATCGACTGGGGTCCGTTCTTTCAGACCTGGGACCTGGCCGGGTTTTATCCGGCGATTTTAAAGGACGAAGTCGTCGGCGAAGCCGCCACCAAGGTGTTTGCTGAAGCGCAAATCATGCTCAAGCGCATCATTGATGGCCGCTGGCTCAGCGCCAATGGCGTGATCGCCTTGCTGCCCGCTAACCAGGTGAATACGGACGATATCGAAATCTACACCGACGACAGCCGCAGTCAGGTCGCCTTGACCTGGTACGGTATGCGCCAGCAAACGCAAAAACCGGTCATCGACGGCGTCGCCCGCCCCAATCAGTGCATGGCCGACTTTATTGCGCCTAAAGGGGTCGATGATTACATCGGCCTGTTTGCCGTCACCGCGGGTCTGGGCATGGAAAAACGCCTGGCCGAGTTTGAGAAAAACCACGATGACTACAACGCCATCATGTTCAAGTCACTGGCCGACCGTTTGGCTGAAGCTTTTGCCGAATACATGCACGAGCGTGTGCGCACTGATTTCTGGGGCTATGCCGCCGATGAAGACTTGAGCAACGAAGCGCTGATCAAAGAGCAATACCGCGGCATCCGCCCTGCGCCCGGCTACCCCGCCTGCCCGGACCACACCGTGAAGTCCGAGATGTTCAAGGTGTTGCAGGCAGAAGAAATTGACATGCAACTCACCGATAGCTACGCCATGATTCCGGCGGCCGCCGTCAGTGGCTTCTATCTCGCGCACCCTGAGTCGCGCTATTTCAGTGTCGATAAGATTGGCAATGATCAGGTGGAAGACATGGCACAGAGAAGGAATGTGGATAAAGCTTGGTTGGAGCGGTGGTTAGCGCCTAACCTGGGGTAAAGGGGTTGATGGCAGATAAAAAAGCGCACACTAGTGCGCTTTTTTGTTGGGTTTAAAAGGTCATGATATGGATTGGCAGGCCGCTGATTGGCTCAAAATGAGACTCTTAGGAGGTAGGGTGGGCATGCATGCCCACGCGGATGATTTCTTGTCGTATGGAATGGTCTTTTTCGCCTCTAGGCGAGTGACTTTTCTTTGCTTGCCCAAAGAATAAGTCACCAAAAGAAATGCACCCTAGCTTCCGCTTGTTCCCTGCGTTGCTCAGTTTAGGACTTTCGTCCGCTGCTTTGCTGGACTTAGGACAAACGGTCACGAAACTCGACCTGGCAGCTCACAAAATACGTGAGCTGCTGCGGGACTCGAACAGTCGCTCCCTTTATTCTTGTTTTGCCTGCGCTACTCGGCGCGGCAGATAGGGGCCCGAAAAATCCGTGAGCGCCACCTTTTGTGAATTAAAGAACGAATTTGAGTTTTTGAACGGTCCAAGCTTCAACAGTGAGCGTTTGGCGAGATGAATCCCATCCCATCACGCTTGATTTCATTGCTTGGCAGGCGGAATAAGGTTGCAGCTTGTTTGAATCCCGCAGCAGCTTACGGGTTGTGTAAGCTGCCAGGTTGAGTTCTGCAACCGCGACTGACGAGTAATGAAATCAAGGGAGCCTTTAGGCCGTGATGGCTGGGTGCCCTCTTCTTTGGTTACTTTCTGTGGGGCAAGCAACAGAAAGTAACTCGCCTACGGGCGAAATAAAATGTGGCTTAAACGATGTGATCTACTATTTGCCTAAAAATCACCTTTTCAATAACGGCGCGATCGCCGCCATCAACCTTTCCGTTGTCCCTCTATGCTGCAAGGTAAACCCCTTCGCTGCTTCCGCCATCGTACGCACTTTCACTTTATCCGCTGCCAGTGCCGCAATCATCCCATGCAACTCACTTACATCCTTTAGCTGTACCGCCGCATCCGCCATGACCGCCGCTTGCGCCACTTGCGCAAAGTTAAACATATGCGGCCCTAGTATGGTCGGTACGCCCATGGCAGCGGCTTCAATCAGGTTTTGCCCGCCCAGCGGTTGCAGGCTGCCGCCCATCACGGCAAAGTCGCTGGCGGCGTAATAGGTATACATTTCGCCCATGCTATTGCCCAGCACGACTTGCACATCGGCAGGCAAGGGCTGGACCAGTTCGGTGCGCAACACATAGCGCAGGCCACGGGCTTTGAGCAGCGCCTCCACCTCGGTAAAGCGTTGTGGATGGCGGGGCACCAGAAGGGTGAGCACATTTAGGCTTTGCACGGCGTCGAGAATCAGCGATTCTTCGCCTTCGCGTGTGCTGGCGGCCATGCATACCGTGCGGTGTGGGCCTAGTTGCTGGCGCAAGGCCGTCCCTTTGTCGGTGCTGTCTACAGGGGGCGTGACATCAAACTTGAGGTTGCCGCAAATCATCGGCTGGGCGGCGCCCAGGGTGTGCAGGCGTTCGGCATCGGCCTGGGTTTGGGCGGCGATGAGGGTGAGTTGCTGCAAGCCCTGGCGGGTGAGGCTGCCGAGTTTGGCATAGCCGCGCGCGGATTTTTCCGAGAGGCGGGCGCTGAGCAAGGCCATGGGCAGATGCTGGCGGCTGGCCTGGTCAATTAAATGAAACCAGAGCTCGGTTTCCATCAGCACGCCGAATGCCGGCTTAAAGTGAGTGAGAAAGCGCCTGGCTGCGCCGGGCGTGTCTACCGGCAGGTAGGCTTGCAGGACACGGCCACTGGCAATCTCGGCGCTGAATAACTGGCTGCTGGTCGCGCGGCCGGTCGGCGTGCCGTGCGTGATCAGCAGCTGGTGTTGCGGGTAGGTGCTCAGCAAGGCGTGAATCAGCGGTTGAGTGGCACGTGTTTCGCCCACCGAGACACAATGCACCCAGATCAGCGGACCACGCACCGATTGGCGGTAAAAGCCGTAGCGCTCAGCCACATGCTGGCGGTATTCCGGCTGCTTGAGGCCGCGCCAGAACAGCTTGAGCGGCAGCAGGACGGCGACCACGGTCATGAGCAGGGTATAGACAAATCTAGGCATGGCGGTATTTTCGCATATTTGCCCAACACTGACCTGTTGCGTATTGCCGACACCAGCAAAAGCAGGTGAGTGATGACTCACCTATGCCGTAGCGCCTGTTTCTATCACGCTTAAAAAAATGCAAGATGTTGCACGAAAAAAAGCATCAAAAAAAGCGCAAAAAATCGGTTGACGGCAACTAGCTATAGGCATAAATTATCGCCAGCAACACAAGATATTGTGTTTGGTCAGGGCCCGCACCCATGTCGATGTGCAGGCCGGGCAAGCGGCATAAATACACAACAAAGCTTGTCATACCCTGGCCCCGTTCCAAAACGCATCCCGCCCCAGCCGTTGCCAAGCTTGTGGCGGATGTTTGTTGTAATAACCCTGTTTGTCAAACCAATAAGAATCACCAAGGTGTGGGAGAACTCGATGTTAAAAGCTGTTGAACAAAAGAAAGTCCAGTCAGAAGGCGTTGCCGTGGAGATTCCAGTGCAGCCCGTCTCACTCGATATTTGGGACAAGAAATACCGTCTCAAAACCAAGTCGGGCGAACATGTGGATCAGGACATGGACGATTCTTATCGCCGCGTTGCGCGCGCGCTGGCAGATGTCGAGACCACTGAAGAAAAGAAAAATGAATGGCACGAAAAGTTTTTGTGGGCCTTGCGCCGTGGTGCGATTCCGGCAGGCCGCATTACTTCTAATGCGGGCGCGTTAGAACACAAACCAGCCACCTCTACCATCAACTGCACCGTGTCTGGCGTGATTGCAGACAGCATGGACGATATTTTAGGCAAAGTGCACGAAGCTGGCCTGACACTCAAAGCCGGTTGCGGCATTGGTTACGAGTTCTCCACCCTGCGTCCAAAAGGCGCGTTTGTGGCCGGTGCGGGCGCTTACACCTCCGGCCCATTAAGCTTTATGGATATCTACGACAAAATGTGTTTCACCGTGTCCAGCGCCGGTGGCCGTCGTGGTGCACAAATGGCGACCTTTGATATTTCGCATCCAGACGTGACTGACTTTATCAAGGCCAAGCGTGAAAACGGCCGTTTGCGTCAGTTCAACCTGAGCTGCCTCATCACCAAAGAATTTATGGAGGCCGTCAAAGCCGATGCCGAATGGCGTTTGGCCTTCCCGGTGACTGAAAAAGAAGCCATTATTGACGGTCTTAACGTCAACGACGAATCACAAGTGGTGTGGCGTGATTGGCCGGTTAAACACAAATACCTGACCAAAACCGAAGGCCCTGAGGCTGGTAAAGTGGCTTGCCGCATCTACAAAACCATCAAGGCACGCCGTCTGTGGGATGTGATCATGTCTTCCACCTACGACTTTGCCGAGCCAGGGTTTATCCTGATCGACCGCGTCAACGAGATGAACAACAACTGGTTCTGCGAAAACATCCGCGCCACCAACCCATGTGGTGAGCAACCACTGCCGCCTTACGGCGCCTGCCTGCTGGGCTCAGTGAACCTGACCAAGTTTGTGCGCGAGCCATTCACCGACAACGCGCATTTTGACTGGGACGAATACCGCGAAGTGGTGGCCGTGTTCACCCGCATGCTCGACAACGTGGTCGAAATCAACGGTTTGCCACTCGAGCAGCAACGCCAGGAAATCGCCCGCAAACGCCGCCACGGCATGGGCTACCTGGGCCTGGGTTCAACACTCACCATGCTTAAAATGAAATACGGTGAAGAAGACTCAGTGAAATTCACAGAAGAAGTCACCCGCATCATGGCCGAAGTGGGCTGGGAAATCGGCGTGCAGCTGGCTGAAGAAAAAGGCCCGGCTCCGATCATGGATGAAAAATTTGAAGTCACCGCCGACATGCTGCGCGTGCGCCCGGAAATGGCCGCTGATGGCATCAAGGTCGGCCAGAAACTGGCAGGTAAAGTGTTGCTGGGCAAATACAGCCGCTATATGCAGCAGTTCCCAGAAGGCCTGCGTAACCAGATCGCCACCAAGGGTGTGCGCTTTACGCATCATAGCTCTATCGCACCAACCGGCACCATCAGCTTAAGCCTGGCCAACAACGCCAGCAACGGTATCGAGCCGAGCTTTGCCCACCACTATGCGCGTAACGTGATTCGTGAAGGCAAGAAGTCTAAAGAGAAAGTGGACGTATTCAGCTACGAGCTGCTGGCCTACCGCGAGCTGGTGAACCCAAGCGCCATGCCGTTCAGCGACAAGCCAGAAGAGCAATTGCCGGATTACTTCCTCGATTCATCCACCATCATGGCAAAAGCCCACGTGGATATTCAGGCCGCGGCACAAAAGTGGATTGATAGCTCCATCTCCAAAACCATTAACGTGCCCACCGATTACGACTTTGAGGATTTCAAAGACATCTACCTCTACGCGTATGACAAGGGCCTGAAAGGTTGCACGACCTTCCGTTTCAACCCAGAGGCGTTCCAGGGCGTGCTGGTGACCGAGAAAGATTTAGAGAGCACCACTTACAAGTTTACGCTGGAAGATGGCACCGAGATCGAAGCCAAAGGGAATGAAGAGATTGAATATGACGGAGAAATCCACACTGCGGCTAACCTGTTTGACGCCTTCAAGGAAGGCTATTACGGAAAATTCTAAGGCCTGACCTACTGCGCTCACGGGTGCGGTGTTACAAAGCGGTTTTAAATCCTCATGTACTTGCTTGTACACTCCGGTTTAAAACTGCTTTGCGCCTAGCCCCCGAGTCGCTCGCTACGGTCAATCCATAGAATTTTGGATGAAATAGTTTGAATTTATTAAAAAATTAAGCTCCAATAGGGAGAACAACATGGCAATCAAGATCGACAAAAAAATCACCGCCTACAAACTGGTGACCGATGAAGACAAAAAAGCAGCCGAGGCCGCAGCAGCGCCTGTCACGAATATTATCCAAATGGGCGAACCATTAAGCCGCCCAGATATGCTTGTGGGTAACACCTACAAGATCAAAACCCCGGTGACCGAGCACGCGCTCTACATCACCATCAACGACGTCATCATGAACGAAGGCACGCCGCAAGAGCACCGCCGCCCGTTTGAGATCTTCATCAACTCCAAAAACATGGAGCACTTTCAGTGGATCGTCGCGCTCACCCGCGTCATGTCCGCCGTGTTCCGTAAAGGCGGCGATGTCACCTTTTTGGTTGAAGAGCTCAAAAGCGTATTCGAGCCCAGCGGCGGCTACTTCAAAAAAGGCGGCAAGTTTGTGCCTAGCCTGGTGGCCGAGATTGGTGAAGTGGTAGAAAAACACCTGCAAGAAATCGGCATGCTGAAAAAGCCAGGCTTAGACGAACACCAGCAAAAACTGGTTGAAGAGAAAAAAGCCGAATACCTGGAAAAACACGCCAAGTCAGGTGAAGAGTCAAATGATGAAGGCTTCCCCAAAGGTGCCCAGCTTTGCAAAAAGTGTAATACCAAAGCAAGTATTTTGATGGATGGATGTATGACTTGCTTGAACTGCGGGGATAGTAAGTGTGGTTAAAAAAGGGCGTAAGCCCTTTTTTAAGATAATTATTTAAACCAAATTGGTTGAAATAATTAACCTTTTATTGTATATTTCTTATGCCAATAAACTTAACTTAGGAGATCGCAATGGCACTTACTGACTTTGGTAGGGTTGTCAGAAAGGCTAGATTGGATGCAAACGAAACACTTTCAACTATGGCGGAAGAACTAAATGTATCACCTGCTTTTCTGAGTGGCCTTGAGACGGGGCGCAAGAATATTTCTGAAGAGTGGATAGCTAAAATTAATGATTATTTTTTGAAACGAGGAATTGTTGTTGAGAAGCTTGCAGAATATGCGGACATATCTAATCAAAGTGTATCGATTGCCGGTAAAAGTTCACGACAGCAAATGTTAATCGCGGGGTTTGCAAGGTCGAGCTTTGATTCTGAAACACTAGAAAAATTTGCAAAATTATTAGGTCTTGAAGAGGATAAATAATAATGACAGAACCTTATCAGTTGCGTGGGTATGTAGTTAATCCGATAAGTATTAACGATATTAGATCAAAAGCGGTGGTTGTGAGAGACGCTCTTGGTCTCGGTAACGATGCAATTGATCTGGAGGGCTTCTTAGAACGGTTATCTTCATATGGTGTAACTATCGATGTTGTGGATGATTTAGATATGCCAGGCTTTTCTTTTCATAGTGAAGCATGTTGTATTCCTGAGACTGCAACAATCTATCTTACAGAGCTTACATATGATAAAGCATGCTCAAATGACCCCAGAACAAGGTTCACTATTTTTCATGAATTAGGCCATTTAATACTTGGGCATAGTCGAGAGCTGCACAGGAAAGACATTCCCAAAGACATGAAGCCTTTTATGGACTCCGAGTGGCAAGCCGATCAATTTGCTGCAGAAATGACAATGCCTTTAGACGTGATTTTAGAGTTAAAACTCTTTGACATTGAATTAATAAGAAGGCAGTTTGGAGTGTCTGAGCCGGCTGCTAGAAGGAGATATGAGCAGTTAAGAAGTAAAGGGCTTATTTAAGAAAAAAGTCAGTAGCGTTGGCGCGCTACTGACTTATAGACATGGTGGTGAGAGCACCCCTCTGTCCCTATTACCGTCCACAAGACGTCTAATCAGCATACGCTAATTAGTGGATATAGGCAATATATTGCTCTCCTAACTATTTGATTAGGAGTGTTAAATGTTTACATTTATCAAACCAAAAATCGTCAAAGTGCGTAAGTATGTTCGTCGCCGTTTTGGCAAGATTGAACATGTTTGTCAACATTGGCGCAGTATGCCAAGTTAATTAGAGCGTCAAGACAGGGCTGAAATGCCCTGTCTGGAATATCCATATTAATTATCGAGGTGAATGCGATGGGAAAAAATCAACATGTAGTAACTCATGGGAGTGGGTGGGGTGTCAGAGGAGAAGGTAATAATAAAGTTACTTCAGTACATCCTACTCAACGTGAGGCAATTGAAAAGGCACGGGCAATAGCAGTTAACCAAAATGCAGAAGTATTTATTCATGGCCAAAATGGCAGAATACGTGAAAGAAATAGCTATGGTAATGACCCGTACCCACCAAAAGGTTAAGCCATAATCAATCATTAAACATTTTTTATTTCATTAAAAGCCGCGGATTGCGGCTTTTAATTTATTGATTAAAGCTATAGTTTAGAAGAGTAGCTATGGAACAAAGCGTTATCATCAGAATGGGTGGGGCCACAGTAAATTAATCCGGAATGAAACTTAAGAAGTGAAAATCTTGGGTTGATATGTATCTATTAGTCTTCGTTAATAAATACTTCATGATCCAACAGTAGTATGGTTTCTTAAATTTCTAACAAAAATTATCATTGGGGGCATCATGAAAATAATAACAACATTTCTATTACTCTGTATTTCAGGAGTAGCATTTGCGAACTCAGCTTGTGATAAACCAAGAGATGATTTCGACGGTTTGTATTGCTTAAATAAGGTTTACCAAGAAGCAGATAAAGAGTTGAATGAAAACTTCAAAAAGCTAAATTCAAAATTGGACGCTGATGGTAAAAAGGCTTTAAAGTCAGGCCAACTTTCATGGATGTCGGAAAGAAATAGTAGTTGTTCCAAGCGCGATGGCGAAGCTTTCTTCGTAAATCTGAATTGCGCCTCCAGTATCACCATAAAACGCTCCCAGTTTTTGCAAGACCGAATTCGAGAGTGCTTAAGCTCTGGTTGCCAAAATAGTAAGCTTCTCTAATCAATCAGTTAATCCATACACGGGGGTCATGGATGCTTATTCTCAGAGGCCGAGCTACCTTATGCCTGCTAATGTTGGGTATTTTCTTATCCTCTAATGCAAGTGCAGACATACTTATTAAATACATGGCATTCTTAAATGGCGAATGTATTTCAGCTAAGCAAAACGATGAAGATATCACCGAGCAATGCAAAAAAGGGAAAGCAACGAATACGTCTTATCAAAATGGGCGAGCAGCATTTTCATTTGTTTCTGATTTTCCGGTTTCATTTTCAGGGGGTAAAGACGCGCAACCTGCCGCAGATAACTACAAGTTAGAAGTAGATCAGGTGTTAACGGTTATTTCTGGAACACCAGTATCTTGGCCTGCAGTTGGTTCATGTTCAGTGACTGGTGACATTACAAATAAAGCAACGATTACTTGTGAAGCGACCATCAATGGAAAAAACAGTTATAAAGTTGTCTTCGAAAGTACTGGCAATGCAGAAATGATTTACGGGGTGGGTTTTGAGCCCTTCGATATTAATAAAAACATCGATTTTGCTATAAGGGATTTTGACAGAATATACTCAGCACAAGGCATAGATGGTGTCGAGGCATTCCTCAAAAGCTGCTATCCAGCAGCACTAGAATCTCACTGGCTACCTGCATTTATTAAATGCGCTTCGATCGATTATGCAGGTAATTTCCTAGACATGCTGATCGTCAAAAATACCGGTAATCCTGCTCGTCCGTATTTCACAAAAGAAGCTACTCAGTTGCGAGTTAAAGAAAATATATCTAGGGAAGCCACACAGAAAAGCTCTGAGCAGGTTGAAAAAATATTACAGGTAACACAGGGACTTTCAATTAAATCGCTTAGTGCTCTCATTAAAGCCAAAACCAATAAGTAATTTAGCTTAAGCATCTCATGCATATTCACTCATCTTATCGACCTACTTATTTTCGAGGTGGCGTTATCCCCGATGAAATGAGATTTTTCTGGATTTACATCGCTTTGAGTATTGTATGTTTGATAATTGCTGCGCTACTCGCCAGAGTCAAACTAACGACTTTCCCGATGAATCCAATTTATTGGCACTACTGGGTAATGGCTAACGCCAAAACTCCACCAGTGATTGGAGATGTGTTTGATCGACCAAGGAATTACAGGTTTTATGTAATCTTTTGGGCCTTATCAGTTTGCTTTCTGATTTTTGCACTAGTCGTTCTTTTAGCAATTCTTTTCTAAGAAAAGTAACTTCATTTTTTATGCGCAATCTGATTAGTTTTAATTTAGTACTCCTTGTCTTTACTGCTCATACCCTGAAGGCAGAAACCCAAGAGATTGAGCTTCGATATAGGATAAGTCCAAATACAGACTTTATCTCTGAGTCTACGAATGAATCAGTGAATTCGTTACAAGTACTTGAGGACCGTGGAATCATTGCGAACTCAAAAGGTAAGCTAACCATGGAGCCTAAAATCCAACACCTTGTTACGAAGAATAAAATTCGAATAATTACTGGTAGCTTGCAAGCAGATCAAACATATCCATTGGAAGTTAGCTTTCTGGAAAAAGAAACATATAGAAAGGATCAATCTGGGAAAGATACACTGGTTCAGCAGCCGATTGATGTTAAAGGCATGCATGTTTCAGGCTCAATTAACGCTTCCGGACAAATATTAGAAGAGTCAGTCAAAATCTCCGGAATGAAAGAATTGCCACCAGAGCTCAATCAGCTAGTTCAAAAAATAGCATCATCAACCATGTCACAAATTACAAATGTTGAAACGCTGAAGTTATCACTGGGCAAAAGCACGCCTCAAGAAATTTCACTCAAAGTGCCGATCGGTAACATAGTCGTTATAGACGTTAAAATGCATATCGATAATAAGCTACTGGCTATCGATAATGGTATTGCCCGAATTTCCCAAACTTATTCCATGGATTTTATTGTGCCGAATGGTCTTTTCAAAGCTACTACGGTAGGTGATGGAAGTGGAATGATGCTTTACGATACAAAAGCTCAGATATTCCAACATAGTGAGACTGAGACGCGGATGTCGATAATTTTCGAAACTGCTAAAGAAGGCAAGATCGAAATTAAAACGAATTCAAAGCAAATTCAATCAACCCACCCATTCATAGAAGATAAGTCTTATTGATCCTGGCGCAAATCGTGATTTTCTGATTAGCACTGGGAGCCAATTTAGGCTGAATTTTTAAACATTTTTGGGACTTACTGGGCCGTCGAGCGCTTATAGAATCAGACTATGCGATTCATAGTTAATTAATATTCATAGGCTATTTTGCTTTGTCTCTGCATGGGTTATTAAAAAGAGAACCAATTCAATTATGAAAAGCATTTTAAAACCACTCATATTGGTTGTTGTTGTATCGGTCTTAACATTGGTGGGTTGTTCATCACTCCCAGAGCATGTCGCTAATCCTGATAAAAACAAACTGGGTATCCTGATTATGGCGGGTGAGGGGTTTAATCCAACCTATGATGATCCTAAGGACCAAAAAGTTAGAGCCACTTGGTTGGAGACCTCAAAAAAGTTAGCAGAGTATTTAGAGACTGAGATTGAACAAGAACATCACACAGATGCTGAACAGGCTATAAATTTAAACTCTCGGATCGATTCCAACACTTTTATAGCGCAACAATTTGCGCAGAAAAGAGTCGATGGGCTTATTCAAGTCAGAATCAGCCATATCAAAAACACTTCTGAGAATACTATTTACCTAAAACTCGCCTATAACGCAGTGCAATACGGTAAAAATCCGCAAGGTGGTGACACGATGATTATTGGGAAAGGGATAGAGGAAAAATACACGCTGGTCGGAGTTAATTTTGAGGGCTCGAAAACTCCCCTTAATTACTTTACCCATGACTTTATACGCAAGTTATCCCAAAAAGGGTTTATTGCGGATTAAAGAATCATGCTGCTAATTATTCGCATAGCCCTAACCCCAAAGCCTGCAAAATTTCCCCCGTTGCTAAATTCTGCACAAAGGCAACCAAACTCAAGTCACGTTGCTTCCATGCTGGTTGAAGTTGAATTTCATGACTAGCACTTATTTTGCCATCGACACCCACCTTAAACGGCCCTAACCACTGGCGCACCACATAATCATGGCGCAGCAGCTCGCCACGGTTTTCACCTGCATTGACAGTGGATTGCAGGTTGTTTTCTTGTAGCGCGAGGTAATAGACCAATGGCCCTGCCTCAGCGGTTTTGATGTTTGTGGATACTTGCACTGACTTTGGTGTGGGTGAATTCACTGCAAGACGAATTTCGGCTTTAGCGGGCATGCGATTGATGCTGGCAATTTCATTTTCAAAGCGCGATTCACTTAACCAGCTGCGGCTATCTTGCCCGTTGATGGCAATTTGTGGGGTATACACACCACGCGCATGCCCTGACGCGGCCATGTCACGCTGCCGCCTGGCAAAGGCAGGGTTGGCAAAGGTGTCTTTCCAGCCGATGTAATCCCAATAATCCACATGTAAGGTCATCGGCACGATGTTGCCCAGCTGATTGCCTTGCGTTTTCAGGTGCGTTAACCACTGGTCAGCGGGTGGGCAACTGCTACAGCCTTCTGAGGTATATAGCTCCACCAGGGCATTGGTCTGTGGGCCGCTGACGGCACTGCATTGTGGTTGCGCAAGGGCGTTTGATGCAAACACGATGGCGCATAAAGCGGTGAGCAGAGATTGTTTGTTCATGACGAGACTCCATCAATTGGCTGGAGTGGATTGGTCGTGTGACTTGTTGATGCCTTACACGTATTTGTTCTCCGACGCAGTTTCAAGACTAAATGTGATAGTTTGTGCAAAATGTACAAAATAGACATTTTGTACTATGATTAGGCAAACAGGAGAGTTGATTATGCAATATGTTTCTGCAACAGATGCTAAACAAAATATGGCGGCTTTAATTGATACGGCACAGCGCGAGCCAGTGACGATTCGTCGTCAAAACCGTGATGTTGCGATTGTGCTTTCTCCCGCTGAATATCAACGCTTGCGCGGGCTGAATCTGGCTGAGTTTCAATCATTTTGTGACCGTGTGGGGCAGCAGGCGGTGGCAAACGGCTTAACCGAGGACAAATTAGCCGAGTTGCTGACCAATGAGTGAGGCGTTACGGGTAGTCTGTGACACCAATACTTTGATCCGTTATTTGCTGTTACCGAACAGCGTTTCGTCAATTGCCGTGCGTAAAGCTTTTGAGCAAGGTGTATTGCTGGTGTCTGAGTCTACGCTCAATGAACTGGCGGACGTATTATCTCGCCCAAAGTTTGACCGCTATATTTCGCTTGAAGACAGGCAAGCTTTTTTTAGACTGTTTAGTCGCATGTATGAACGTGTGAATATTGTCTATCCCGTGAATGCCTGCCGTGACCCAAAAGACAATCAATTTTTAGAAGTCGCCGTGAATGGTGGTGCATCGATGATCATCACGGGCGATGCTGACTTGTTGGTGTTGCATCCTTTTCAAGGCATCTCTATTTTGACTGCCGCACAGTTTAATGCGCTTTGAATTAAGCAGGTCTCACACTCTTGTAAGCCAAGCCACATCTCCGCGTTTTTATTACCTTAAAGACGCATGCGACGTGATCAGGTCGCTATTCTTTCATGCGGCTCCCAAGCAGGTTTGCAACGATATTTTTCTTGCTATACGCTAATGCTACATACGTTTTGACGAGAGGGATGAACGATGGCTATAAGCACGGTGTTCATTAACAATCGCACGCAAGCTGTTCGCCTGCCTGCTGAAATGCGCTTGCCAGAGGATGTGAAACTGGTGAACGTGCGTGCACTTGGTAACGAGCGCATTATCACGCCGATTGCTGAAACCTGGGATAGCTTTTTTAATGCTAACTTGACGGTGAGCGATGATTTTATGCCAACGCGGTAGGGCGGACTCGCTTTCAGTGCGCAGCATGGTTCATTTCAAATACAACGCACCATGCGCGGGAGCTACATAAAAACAATTGCCTTAAGCATTCACCGCGTATTTTTCTTATACATACGGAAAGACTCCACACTCAACTGCCTGGTGATGGTTTTGATTTCCAGTGTCTGCTTGCCTTTTTGGTAGAGGAATGTGCAGCCGTCAATTTCCATCGAGATGCAATCGGTGACCTCTGTCATGCCCATGTTGTAGATTTCTTGCGCGTATAGACTAGCCCGATCAATCTTGGTGTTTTTGATTGGCGCCCACCCTTGATCAATCAGCGTTTGCTTGACCTCGTTGTATGGTTTGCCTTCAGTCATAAAGCTTAAGTCATTGGCAGCAAAGGCAACGCTGCAGCTCATCATAAAGAGGATTGCTAATATTTTTGTAAGCATGGTTTTCACCGCCTGATTAGTCAAAATGTTTAGGCAAACTGTGCCACAAACTGCTCAATCTCGCGGTGAATGGCATCGTGTGCGGTGAGGCCTTTGATCCAGCGTGGCGGAATCGCCTCCAACCCCAACGAAGCACCCAAAATCGCGCCCAGCACCGCACCGCGGTGGCAGTTATCCCCGCCGACATTGGTGTTGGCAATAAGCGCGCTTTCAAAGTCGTCGTGGTAGCGGGTGGCGAGGTAGAGCACAGATGGAAACGACTGGTCTATGTAGCAGGCGGGGCTGAGTAGGCCACCAATCACGTCGAGGTCAGATTTTTGTGTGGCGCGCACTTGCGCCACGACTTTGGCGGCCGGGAATCCTAACTGACTGGCCGCAGCGCTGGCGAGTTGTTCGTTGTCAGGGTGTGGTGAGTTGAAAATTTCAAACAAGAGTTGGCTCAGTGCCAGCGTATGGCGCTCTAACTCGGTTGAGCGGTGGGTGAGGTTTTGTTGCGTTAAGGCGGCTTGGTTGCAGGCGGCCAGGTCGTTCGCCTTCACGCTGGCCATGACCACCATAGGAATATTCACCAGGCCGCCGATAGAAGCAGTATCGTGGCCTTCGTCGCCCGCACATTTTTCCGGGGCCACGCCTTTGGCATAGTTGGCAAAAAAATCACGGTGGTATGACTCAGCATAAGTGTCGTTGTGCTGATCAGGCTCGGTCATAAAGCGCACATAGGCTTGCAAAAAGTCTGCGGGATCATGCTGGCCCTGGGCGATAAGGGAGCGCAGCAACACACGGGCGCACAGCAGGTTAAGCGTGTTGTCGCCTGCCTGCATGCCTTGGTGATAGTGGCCGTTAGGCAGGCCCCAGAATTGTTTTTTGCCTTTTAAAATCACACTGCCGACAATGTCGCCCGCTTGTGTGCCGCGGCCTGCCTTGCCTGTGCTGGCCAGGGGCATGATGGAGCTGGGGTGGCTGGCTTTTGGCGCTTGATAGTTGCGAATTTGACCAAAGTCTTGCCAGAGGGCGGCGATGTTGTAATACCAGTGCACGGGCATGGCCAGCGCATCGCCAATAAACATACCCCAGAGGGCGCCGCGCATCCGGTCTGCACGTTGGAGGGTGGTGATTGGCATCGGGGATCCTTGGTTAACAGCCTTGCAATTGCTGGCTTTTACATTGCGTGGCCAATTGGGTGGCCGCGGCTTTTTGCTCTTCGCTCATTTGCGCATAAAGATAATTCAGCATTTTGCTGTGGCGATTCACCAGGCGTTTTTCTTCGTTTTGGGTTGCCAATATCAACCACATCGCCGCTTTGAGGGTATTTTGCTCTACGCCGGCCCCTTGCTGGTAAAGCTCGGCCAGGTAGCCCTGGGCTTCACTATTGTTGTTGCTGGCGGCCAGGCTTAACCAGTGCACGGCGGCGGGCATGTCTTGCGCAATCACTTCGCCCCGCAAATACAGCATGCCTAAATTGAGCTGCGATTTCACATGACCTTGCTTGGCTGCTTGCTCGTAATAGGCCACCGCTTGCGGGTAGCTGATGCTTTGAATCTGGCGCTGAAACACCAGTGAACCCAGCGTGTACTGCGCCTCTTTGTAATTCAACTCGGCCGATTTTGTGTACCACTTGACCGCTTCGTCCATGCTTTTGGGCACGCCATCGCCGTTCTGCGACATCAGGCCCAGGTTGTAGCAGGCTTTGGCATCGTTTTGACTGGCGAGCGACAGATAAATGGCGTGGGCAGCGGCATAGTCTTTTTGCAGTAGCTTCTGTCTGGCTTCTTCTAGCGTGTTTGCCTGCGCGAGGCTGGCTGCACACAGCACGCACAGCATCAATGCGGTGGAGATTACTTTGCTGAATAACTGCGCCAACATCGTTTTAGCTGCTTGCGTCATGGCTGTTCCTAGCGTGTGGTGAGGGGAGTAGTTAAGTTGAGAGACCGTGACGGCTGCAGGCGGCTTTTAATCGCGCCAGCGCCGCGAGCACGTTGGCTTGGGGTGTGCCTATGTTCATGCGCATAAACCCTTCGCCGCCATGACCAAACATCGCACCGGGCGAGAGGCCGAGTTGTGCTTCTTCAATAAAAAAGCGTTTTAATGCGGCGTCATGCAGATTGAGGGCGCGGCAATCCAGCCATAGCAGATAAGTGGCTTGCGGAGCGATGACTTTGATACTGGGCAGCTCTGCCTGAATATACGCCACTGCCGCATCGCGCGTAGCTTGCAGATAAGGCATCAGCTCATTTAGCCAGTTGTCGCCGCCGCGATAGGCCGCTTCAAAGGCGGCCATGTTGAGTGGGTTGGTCACTGAGAGGCCCAGCGTGTTGAGCTGGCGTTGAATGGCTTGCCGATGCGCGGTGTTTGGCACAATCAAGGCTGAGAGACCCAGGCCTGGAATATTGAAGGTTTTGCTGGGCGAGACGGCGGTAATCACGCGGTGGGACAACGCGGTTTGCTCGGCGGTTTCGGCTTGCATGGCCAGGCGGCTTAAGGGCTGGTGTTGCGCTTCTGCATAGACTAAATCGGCATGGATTTCGTCGGAGAGCACAACTAAGTCGTGCTGGTTAGCGATGCTTAAAATGGCTTCCATTTCTGCCGTTTGCCACACCCGACCTACCGGATTATGCGGTGAGCATAGCAGCAGCATGCGCGCCTGTTGCGCGCACGCCGTCAGGTGATCCATATCCATCTGGTATTGCGGCTGGTTTGCGTGATCGGAGGTCAGGCGTAACGGGTTTTCAAGCAAACGCCGTTGCTGGCCCGTGACCGCTGAAAAAAACGGAAAATACACGGGTGGTTGCACGATCACCCCGTCGTTGGGGGCGGTGAGGGCAGCGACGACCAGGTTGAGCGAGGGCACCACGCCGGGTGTGAGCACAATCCATTCGCGCTGGACTGGCCAACCGTGCTTGATTTGTAGCCAATCAATCAGTGCTTGATACAGGCTGTCGGGTGCCAGGGAATAACCAAACACCGGATGGGCGATGCGCGCTTGCAGCGCCTCGGTCACTGCTGCGGGCACGGCAAAATCCATATCGGCCACCCACATGGGCATGACCTCGGTGGTGCCGAAGGTCTGCTGGCGGCCATCGTATTTTAATGCGCCGCTACCTTCACGCGCGATGGGCTGGTCAAAGCGGCTGCTCAACGCACGCGCTCCCATAGCGTCACTTCTGACAGCGTATGCTGGAATTTGTGGCGGGTTTCACGAATCACAAACGGAATCTCTACCGGGGCTTGCATGAGTTTGAAGTGTGGGCTTAGCAGCGCTTTCAAGCCATCCAGCGTGGTCACATTTTCGCCATCTTGCTTGTAGCCGCCTATCCATTCCTCACGCGGGGTGTGCTCTTCCAGCCAGGTATACGGCGAGGTGATCATGAGTACGCCGCCGATATTCAGGCGTTCGTGAATGCTGCTTAAGAACTGGCGCGGGCTATACAGCCGGTCAATTAAATTGGCAGCCAGAATAAAGTCGTAGCCGGTGAATTGAGGCTTGAGGTTGCAGGCATCGCCCTGCCAGAATTCCACTTTATCGACCACCTGGTCTAAGCCTAAGGCACTCAGTGTGCGCTCCTGGTAGCTGACCAAGTCGCCTTCATTGACCATGGTGTAACGCAACACGCCCTGTTCGGCCGCTTGTAACGCCAAGCCAATAAAGCGGGCAGAAAAGTCTATGCCGGTGACGTGATCAAACTGTGTGGCCAGCTCAAAAGTGGCACGGCCGGTGGCACAGCCCAAATCTAGTGCGGTGCGTTTTGGTTTGGCTTGCAAATGCTGCAGGGCATAATCGCTCAGCGCTTTGGGGAAGTTGGGTACGCCAAAATAGCTGTCACCATAATGGAATTCGGCATACTCGGACAGCTGCTTGTCAGATTCGTAATACGAGCTGTTATTTTCTACGGGGGTATCAGTCACAATATAGCGGAATCCTGCATGTTGAAAAAAATGTCGGCGAAAGGCGTAGCGTGCACTTTTAATCGCCTCGTTGCCCGTTGATATCCAGGAGCCGCCCTTGATGAGATTATGGCGGCCATCATAGGTCGGGGTGGTAAAGTCATCGTACAACGGGTGTACTTTAAAGCCATCAAACGGAAAAATGGGTGTTTCTGTCCATTGCCAGACATTGCCCACCACATCATACAGCTCACCGTGTGCAAACTGATTGACCGGACAAGAAGACGCACCCTGGTCTAAAAACAGATTGGCATGATGGCCGTTGGCGACCTGGGCGTCGGACAAGCCTGCATGTTCATACAGACTATACCACTCCTGCTCGCTGGGCAGACGCACTGGTTTGCCCCGCTGTGCAGACAGCCAATTGCAAAACGCTTTGGCCTCATGGTAATTGACTTCTACCGGCCAGCTCCATGGCATGTCGATTTCTTCCGTCAGCAGGCGCAGTTGCCAGCCGGAGGCTTGTTTGATCCAAAACGTGGGATGCTCGGCTTGCGTATAGGTGCGCCAGGCCCAGCCTTCTTCTTGCCAGTAGGCCTCTGCCTGGTAGCCGCCCGCTTCCACAAAGCTTAAAAACTCGGTATTAGAGGTCAGGTATTGGGCCGCCTCAAAGGCTGGGCAGTGGCCGTGAAATTGACCGTATTCATTATCCCAGCCGTAATACGTGTCTGACTTGCGCAACACAATTTCACGCGCCGGGATATGCACCAAGCGATTTTCAGGGGCGACCACATCCCGCGCAGCAGAGGGTGCCCATGCGGGGGAGGGGCGAACATACTGTAAGGCATGTTGCCGGATCAGTACCGAGCTGGTTTCCAGATGGATGCGCTCATGCTCAATGCCCATCAGAATCGGCCACCATGGGCTCTCCCAATCAATCGGCAGCTCAAAAGGCAGGCGCGTGATCAGTTGGTCAACCACTTCGCGCACCTGTGTACGGTAGGCCTTCACCTCCGCTGGCGTTGGCCATTGGTAGTGGGCCTCGTTCACGTCATCCCAGCCCATTTCATCGACGCCGACCGCAAACATGGACTCAAACCTGGGATTCACGCGTTCGGTGATGAGCCCGGCCAGAATCAGCTTGTTGATAAAAAAGGTGTGGGTATGGCCGTAGTAAAAAATCAGCGGATGTCTCAGCGCAATGGGTTTCACGTAGTACGCTTGCTCGTTGCTAAGCAGCGTAAACAAGGCTTCATAGACATCTGAGGTCTCATGAAAATAAGCCCGTATCTGCTCACGCGTGAGCGATATGTGATCCTGGCTGAGTAGAAGGCTGCGATGAGGAGGTTTGGTCATGTCTGTCGTGATTGGTTTCGTGGCCTGTCTATCAAGCGCATCTTTAGAGATTGGAAAGTAAACGCACACAGAGAGGAATGTAAATCCCCAGGCAGCGCTTGTTTATTGAATAGCATTTGAAATGATTGGTTCAATTTGAATGCACGATACGCATTGGTGTCGTAGCGATGGATAGGGTGCGCAGCAAACGGCGGCAAGGCTGTTATGCAATCAAACCCAGCCATTGCGCCGCGCCTACCGCCGAGGCCTCTACGGCTTGTTGATAAGTGGCCGTCGCTGGCAAATGGTCAGCCAGCTGGTGTAGCGATCTGTAGCCAGGGTCTAAGCGTATGTCTTTTTCGCGGAAGATGCTGTGCTCTTGGGCATAGGTGTCTGCCAGCGCTCGCAGCGATTCGGCCAAGGGCTTGTTGGGCGCGCTGGGGATAAAGTCACCCAGCAGCCACAGGTGCACATTCTCCTCTTGGGAGTAGCCTGCTTTAGGGTCAGCCAGCATCATCGCATGGTCTATTCTAGCCTGAGTTTCAACTTCTTTCGGGTCACCATAGGCGACCTCGTAATATTTCACCGCACGCGTGAGCAAAGAGGTCGGGCCGTCAATCGGCACCTGGCCCACCGCATAATAGCCCGCAATGGCGCGCAGGCTTTGCAAATGATGCTCTTTGCCGACAAAGTGGATGGGTTCACCTTGTGCCTGCAAGGCTTGAATCCCCGCCGCCATGTCTTTGGTCGCGGCGTAAATCAGCGCGGCGCTCTGTTCGGGACTACTATGCTTGGCACTATCACGCTCGGCACTAGCATGCTCGACACTTTTTCGGGCCAGGCTGTAGTTGATCATGGCGGTGCCGTTGCGATACAGCTCCAGCGCACTGGCGGCAGCGACTTCACCCTGCGCATCCAGCACCACCGACACAGCCATTTTGGTGCCGTTGGCATTGCCGCCCGCCAAGGCAGCCAGCCAATTAGGCAACTGCTCTGCGGGCCATTCCGGGTATTGCTCGCGGGCAAGGGCAAACACTTGTGGCAGCAGCCGGGATTGCTCGGTGACGCTTAAGTTTTGCAACCTTACGATGCTGTGTGCTGGGGGTAGATTGTAGTCGTAGCGGGCGATCATAGTGACCTATTTTAAGTGTGGTACAAGTGAGCATTCAACCGTTTTTCTGCAAGGGTGTCAGCGCACTGATTGTATGAGTGCTGCAGGCTTGCAATCTCGCTACGATGCTGGCTGGCATGCAAAGGCGCTTTAGGCATGAAAACCAGGCATTTTAGGCGGTTGTAATAAATCCTTCACAAAATGGATTCATGATGGACGACATTTGAAATGCCGCCTTTATGAAGTCATTGTTTCCGCATCTCCGACCGCTGTTACTGCTCCTGTTGGCAGCCGTGCAGATGCCTGCTTTTGCAGCGGAGGTTATTGCGCCGCCCGCTTTTGTCAAAGACGGCCTCTCCGCCCGGTTACCCGATCAAAATCATTCACCGCTGGCTGCTGAGCAGCTGGAAGACACGGCGCTCGATCTCAACAAAACCATCTATCTCGCGCTGCAGGCAGACCCGCAAATCAAGTCTGCGGTGGAAGGCATTTATCAGGCCGAGGCGGACCTGGTCACGGCCAAGTTGCCGCCTAACCCGGTGATGAACGTCTCTAATACCTTGATGCCGCTGAATCAGTCTTTTAACGTCAATCGCCAAGGCGGCCCTCCGCAGTTTGATCTCGGGGTGGCATATCCGATTGATTGGTTTGTGTTTGGCAAGCGTGCGGCTGAGATGCGCGCTGCCCAACTCGGTGTGGAGGTGGCCAGGGCGAGTGTGAATGACACTATCCGGTTGCGCATTGCTGGGGCGATTGCAGCTTTTTACGATGTGCTGGAGGCGCAAAATCTGCAAGCGCTGGCGCAGGAGGATTTCACCGAGCTGGCGGCCCTGAAAGCGTTGACGGAAAAACGGGTGTTAATCGGCGGGGCCGGGTCTATCGAGCTGGATAGAGTGAATTTGTCTTTGCTCTCCAGCCAAACCGAGTTGCGCGCCAAACGGGTGGCTGTGGAAAATGCCATTAGCCGCCTGAAGGCCTTTCTGGGCATGCAAAAGAACAAAGCCATCCACGTGGTTGGCAGCCTGGAGATTGAGCATCCGCAGCCGATCAGTGATCCTGAGTATTTGATCCAGATGGCCGAGGAAAACCGGCCGGATATCGCCATGCTAAAGCGGCAAATCGAACAGTCAGTCGGCAATATCGAGCTCGAAGAGGTCAAGGCCTATCCCTCGGTGGTGACCCATTTGGGGGTGACCCGCCAGTTTCAGAAAGAGGCGATTGGTTTCCCGGATCAGAATGCCTGGGGCATAGGCGTGGATGTTTCGTTGCCAGTATTTGACCGCAACCAGGGCAATATTGCCAAGGCCAAATCACTCAAAAGACAGAGTGAGCTGGATCTGGATACGCAGCTGATTGAGCTCAGGTCTGAAATCGAGCGAAATTACCACATTTATGACGCTTCGTATCTGGTGCTGGTCAATGAGGCCGACACCAAGCTGGGTGTTTCTAAAGTGATCCGTGACAAGATGAAAGCGGCTTACGCGCTGGGCGGCAAGAGTCTGTTCGAGTTGTTGGATGCGCAAAGAAACTACCGGGAAACCAATCGCGTACACATTATGACGTTATCCAACTATTGGCATTCGCTCTACGCCTTGAATGCAGCCATTGGGAAGCAGGTTTTAAAATGAGTCAATTACAAAAAAAAGGCGCCCTAGTTGCACTGGTGTTGTTGGGAATAGTAGGTGCCGGCCTCTATTACATGGCTACACGCTCGGTCAAGCCTGCGGTCGCATCGGCACCGGCCCAGCAGGGTCAGGCAGTGACGCTGTTGCGGAACGGGCAAATCCTGATTGATCCGGCTTCTACCTTTAATCGCAAGATTCTGCGCGAGCAGCTGCAACTGCAAGCGGTCAGTTTGCCGGACTTGACCGTGACAGGCAGCATTATTGCCAAACGAAAACCGACCAGCGCGGCCGCCGATGAGCAGTATGAGTTCATCAATCAGCAAATCTCCAGTTTGTATGCCAACTGGAAAAACGATGGCAATGAAATCGAGTTTTTGAGCAAGCAGTACAAGAAAACTGCCGAGTTGAACGAGGCCAAGTTGCACTCGCAACGGATAGAGGTGGAGCGCCTGAAAAAACTGGTGGATATCGGCACAGAAGCTGCCAGAGACTTGAGCTTGTCCGAAGCCAACTTGCTACAGGCGCAGCTGGAAGGGCAGAAAGCGCTGTTTGATATTCAGAGCGCTTTAAACCAGGCAAGAAACAACCGTGCGGATGCGGAACGTCAGCTGTTTCAGCAGGGCATAGACATTGATTTATTGATCCGCCTGAAGGCGGATGAAGTGTTGGTGGCGGGCGATGTGCCGGAAATGAATGCCGGCAAGGTGTATGCGGGCCAGGCCCTGACCACCGTGTTTTACGGCAATGCGGATAAACCTTTTGCGGGCAAGCTGGCGAGTATTTCTCCGCTGGTGTCATTTGAGAAGCGTTCCTTACGCATTTACTATGCGCTGCAGGACAGCCTGCATCAGCTCAGGCCCGGCATGTTTGCCGATATCCAGTTAGGCACTGAGCAGCGCAAAAAAATGCTGGTGTCGAATGAGGCCCTGATTCATCTCAATAAAAAAGATTATGTCTTTGTCTTGAGTCAGCCGAATACCTGGAAGCTGGTGGAAGTGACCATCGGCGATAATTTTGACCGTAAATCGGTTGAAATCCTGTCCGGGCTGCGAGAACACGACACCATCATTGCGCATGGCGCCATTTTGCTCAAGCCTTTGGCCATCAAGGCGGTAGAGATTGTGAATACGGATGAGAGTGCTGCATCATGATGGCGAAATTGATTCGCCAGGCATTGCAGTACAAATGGATCGTCATCGGCGTGCTGGCGGCGCTGAGTCTGTTGAGCCTGTATTCCCTGTCGCGCATGAAAATCGATGCCTATCCGGATATTTCATCGCAAATGGTGCAGATCATTACGGTGTTTCCGGGCAAGGCACCCGAGGATGTCGAGCGCCAGGTCACTGTGCCGCTCGAAATCCTGATGAAAAATGTCCCCAATGTGGAGACCGTCCGCTCGCGAACCATCTTTGGTTTGTCGGTGATTCAGCTTATTTTCAAGGAAGGCACCGAAAGTTACTGGGCGCGGCAGCGCGTGCAGGAAAAACTGTCACTGTTTACGCTGCCGCCGGGGGCTGAGGCCGAGCTGGGGCCACTGGCGACGGCGTATGGGGAGATGGTGCGCTATCAGCTGACCGGCGGTGAGGGCAGCGACCTGGTGCAGTTGCGTACCCTGAATGACTGGGTGGTGATCCCCAGGCTGTTACGGGCGGATGGGGTAGCCGAGGTCACCAATTTCGGCGGCTATGAGAAACAGTACGGCATTATTCTGAATCCCTCGCAATTGCGTCGCTACGATGTGTCGGTGAATGATGTGATTGAGGCCGTGCAATTAAACAACGCCAACTCGGGCGGCAGCCTGCTGTCGCGAGGCAGTATGTCATTTGTCATTCGCGGTGAAGGTGCGATCAAAAGCAAGAAAAATATTGAGGATAGTTTTCTCAAGAATATCGATGGCCAGCCCATTTACGTGCGCGATGTGGCCAGTGTGCAAATCAACAAAAAGATTCCGGCCGGGATTTTTAGCAAGAATACGGTGGATGAATCCGTCGAAGGCATCGTCTTGCTCAGAAAAGGCGAAAACCCCTCCGAGGTGCTGGCCAGGGTCAAACAGGCGATACAGGAGCTGAACGACGGCATGCTGCCCAAGGGCGTCCAGCTGGTGCCATTTTATGACCGCAGTGAGCTAATCAACAGCACCTTGCATACGGTGACGCATAGCGTGGTGTTAGGCATTGCGCTGGTGTTGCTGGTGCTGTTCTTGTTTTTTGGACGGCCCTCGCTGGCTATTCTGGTGGCCTTGACCATTCCGGTGGCGTTGGTGTTTGCCTTGCTGGTGATGTATTTGACCGATATCCCGATTGGCTTGCTGTCCTTGGGTGCGATTGATTTCGGTGTGCTGGTGGATGGGGCGATCATCATTTCTGAAAACATAGCCAGACGTCTGGATGAGCGCAATCATGCCGCGGATCCGCCATCGGTGGAGCTCACGGTGCTCAATGCCACGCTGGAGGTGGAAAAACCAGTATTCGTTTCAATTTTGCTGATTATTGGTGGCTTTTTGCCCCTGATCTCGCTCACGCATATTGAGGGCTTGTTATTCCGGCCCATGGCCATGACCATTATTTTTGCACTGATAGGCGCCAGTTTATTCTCATTCTTTGTGGTGCCGGTGCTGGCGACGATGATCTTTAAACAGGGATTCAAGGAGCGGCACAACCCAGTCCTCGAGCGCGTGAATCAGTGGTATACCCGTGGCATCACGCACTTGTTGCGCCATGCCTCGAAAACGCTGTTGGCGGTGTTTGCCAGCCTGATCTTGCTGCTGGTCTGGGTGGTGCCCAAAATCGGCAGCGAGTTTTTACCGTATATGGATGAAGGCGTGGTCTGGGTGCGCGCCAATTTCCCGGAGGGGACATCGCTTGAGCAGACCGCACTGTTTGGCAAGCGCTTGCGCGAAATTGCGCTGCAGTACCCGGAGGTGAAGTATGCCACCATTCAGACCGGCCGCAATGACAGCGGCACCGACCCGTATCCGCCAAGCCGGATCGAGATGATGATTGTGCCACAACCGCATGAGCGCTGGCAGCAGTTTGCCACCAAGGCCGAGTTGATTGTTGCCCTGGGGCAGGCATTTAGAAATGAGTTTCCAACCACCCGATTCAACTTTACCCAGCCTATTATCGACAGTGTGACCGAGGATTCCAACGGCACCTCGGCCGATATGGCGGTGGAGTTTTCCGGGCCAGACCTTGATGTGTTACTGGGCTTGGCCAGGCAGTCCGAGGATTGGCTGAAAACGGTGGACGGTGCGGTGGATGTGAATATCGAGCAGGAGGGGCCGCAGCCGCAGCTGGTGATTACGCCCAACCGTGCCTTGTGCGCGCGCTACAAAGTCAATATTCATGATCTTTCGGCGTTTATTGATAATGCGATTGGCGGTGCACCCGTGGGCGTGATTTACGAAGGCGAGCGCAGGTTTGATATTGTGGCCAAGTTTGACAAGGCGGCCATCAGCTCTGTCAATGCCATAGAACGCTTGCCGGTGACCAACACCGATGGCGTGACGATCCCGCTGTCGCAGGTCGCTACCATCCGTGTGGTAGATGGGCAAACGATTATCGCCCGCGGTGATGGCAAGCATAGAATCACCGTGCGCAGCGACATCCGTGGCCGCGATCAGGGCGGCTTCGTCGCCGAAGCGCAACAGTTGCTGGCACAAAAAATGGTGATTCCAAACGGTTACCGGATGAGCTGGATCGGCATGTATGAAAATCTGGACCGTGCCGCCAACCACTTCAAGGTGCTGGTGCCGCTGACCATGGCCATCATCTTTGCCATCCTGTTTTTCTTTTTTAAATCCTATCGCGATACGCTGGTGGTGTTGTCTGTGTTGCCCGCCGCGCTGGCGGGCGGGCTGTTGGCGCTGTTCATGCGCGGCATGCATCTGAATGTGTCTACCGGGGTTGGCTTTGCCGCCGTGTTTGGGGTGTCGATCATGAGCGGGGTACTCATGGTTAAAACCATTAAAAACTACTCAACGCAGGGGCAGGCCTTGCATACCGCGATTATTGAGGGCGCCAGCGTTTGCATGCGGCCAGTCATGATGGCCTCATTGGTCGCGATCTTGGGCTTGCTGCCCGCCTCGCTTGCGACGGGGCTGGGCTCGGATGTACAACGCCCGCTGGCGACAGTGATCGTGTGGGGGCTGTTCTTCTCGTCAGTGATTTCGCTATTTATTTTGCCGGTGATGTATCAGGCCTTGCACGGCAGACATGCCCGATAAAAAAGCCACCTAGTGCGGCTTTTTTATCAGAGGCTGTACAGGCTTAGCCGCACAGTCATTCCGCCTTATTTGGCATGTAGCCTGGCATTCAGCTGGTCGATGACCTCTGCCCAGTCCGCATCCTTCAATATTTCTTCTCTTAAAAAAGCTGCTTGCGCCGGTGTCCAATACGGGGCATCCGCCAGTGAAATGGTGCCGGCCAGTTGACGATGCGTGTGGATAAACTGTTCAATCTCGGCATCACTATTCGGCAAGCCGAGTTGGGCAAACAGATTGTTGAGGCTGTGTAGTGACGCTTCCATAAGGCGGACTCCTGACGTTGTGAGGTTGACTAAGCACGGCATCTGCGAGGCGGGCAAACGATTCGCCTGCCTACCTGCGCGGTCATTGAGGTCACCAGTCTACGCCGAAACTTGGTCGGCTAGTGGTTCTCTGACGGCTGCCTGGCCTCAGGGGTGATCCAGCCGCTTTTGATCTGGCGGGCCAGCGGTAAACTGGCCAGCAAGTACCGAATAAAGCGGGCGGCTGAAGATGCGCGAGGTGACGGTGGCAATCAGTGACACCGCCATCAGGCTGATCACCATTTCATGGCCGTCTATCATCTCCATGACAATAATAAACGAGGTGATGGGCGCTTGTGTTACGCCGGCCAGAAAGCCGGCCATGCACAAGGCACTAAAGGCAATGGTAAGGTGGTGGTAATGAAAAATGCTGGCTAAGTCATAGCCTATGCCCGCGCCGATAGAGAGCGCCGGGGCAAAAATGCCGCCGGGGATCCCGCTTAAATAAGTGAAGATGGTAGAGAGGTATTTGACCACAGGGTAGTACCAGGTTTCATTGATGGAGCCATTGAGCATGGCCTTGGTGAGTGAATACCCTGAGCCATTGGCGGCACCATGACTGACAATGCCCAGGCCGGCCACCAGCAGCGCACAAAAGCCCGTCCAGTATAGCGGATGACGGGTACGCAAGCGGGTGATTCTGCCGGGCAGGTTTTCTGTGAGTTCGATCAGGGTTTTGCTGAAGATGCCGCCAAACACGCCACATACCAGCCCGCCAATCAGCACGGGCAGCAAAATTTGCGTATCAATCGGACTCACTCTGAGGCTGCCAAAATAGGTGTAATTGCCTTGCAATGAAATCGAAACCAGCCCGGACAAGACAATGGCCGAAATCATCACGCCATTGGTTCTTTGCTCAAATTTGCGGCTGAGCTCTTCTATGGCAAAGATAATCCCTGCCAGCGGGGTATTGAACGCCGCCGAAATGCCCGCGGCCCCACCGGCCAGAATCAGGTGTTTAGGGTCGATTTGAAAGGTTTGCGGCAAAAAACGGCGAAAGGCATGCATGATGCTGGCCCCCACTTGTACCGAAGGACCTTCTCTGCCTGCGGAAAAACCTGCGGCCAGGCCGAGGATGACCAGCCCCATTTTTGAGACCGCAATTTTAATCGATACCAAATGGCCAATCGGCTGATGTTCTGCGTACGACAGCGCCGCCATGGTCTGCGGGATGCCGCTGCCGGCAGCGCCGGCAAACCAGCGCTTGGTCGCCCAGACTATAAAAATGCCTACCACGGGCATGACGATGAGCGGTAGCCACCAGAGCGCCGATTGCATCTGATCAAACCAGGCGATGGCATACTCGGTGGCACGGGCAAACAACACAATGACCAGCCCGGTGATGATGGCCGCCGACCAGATGATCAGACGGCCTAGCCACAGATGCACATCAGTCATTTTGATGGAGGCGAGGATATTTTTCAGGTCGTTCAGCATGGAGGTATCGCTGCCAGTTTACCGGGAGTGGGTGCTTGCGCGATGCACTAAACTTAAGTTCATGAGCGCAGGCTTTAACAAAAATGCACTTACATCATAACAAATATGATGAGCATAAATACTTGTTATGACGTTTAAAGTAGCTCTTCGACGTGCTTTTTGATATTTGCCGCCATTTTGGGGGTAGGCAAATCATTGGTGTCGGTGCCAAACGGGTCTTCAATTTCTTCGGCAATCAGCTCCAGACTGGCTAAGACGTAAAAGATAAACACCACCACCGGGATCACGTAATAGCCCAGGCTAAACACAAAGCCGAACGGTAGCGTCATCACGTAGAAGAAAATGAATTTTTTGATGAACGCGCTATAAGAGTAGGGGATGGGCGTGTTTTTGATCCGTTCGCACACCCCGCACACTTCGGTGAAGGACTTGAGTTCGTCATGAATAATAAAAAACTGGTCACCGCTGATTTTGCCTGAAGTATAAAGCAAGTTGGCTTGTTGAAAAATGCGCTTGGCGATCTGGTTCGGGTGGTGCTCATGGTGGTCAATGTCCAGATCCAGCCCTTCAAACAGCATTTTGCTCACCTCGGCATTCATCAAGTGTTGGGAAAGCACGGTGGCATAAGTGGGGATAATTTTTCTGAAAAAATCACGGTCGTGGTCATCGCCCAGGTAAGCCGATAGCTTGATTGCCAGATTGCGGCTGTTATTGACCAGCGACCCCCAGGCTTTGCGGCCCTCCCACCAGCGGTCGTAGGCGGTATTGGTGCGGTAGGCCAGCAACAAGGACAAGACAAAACCGACGGTGGTATGTATAAGCGACAGATTTTTGACATGGCTGCTGTCGGCCAGCTTCCAGTATTCGATTTCAAGATAGGCGACGCCTCCGGCATAGGCGCCAATCAGTAGCATCATCGGCATCAGTTGGCGGAAGGTATCTGACTCGTGAAAACGAAAGATGAAGGTCAGCCAGTCTTTGGGGTTGTATTGAATCATGCCGATTGCCTGTGAAATGTTGGCCCCAGTTTAACATGGCACTGACACAATCTTTGTTGCCAGGACGGCGCTGTTCTGGCCGCCTTTTGCAAGCACTCAACTATTTTTAAATTATTTTCAAAAAATCTGTAAGGCCGCGTTGCTTGCCTCGACTAAGGGTTACAGAACACATTTTCTGTTTAACTTTTTAATTGAATCCTTAGGAGATAGTATGAAAACGACTCAAAAATTGGCCAGCGCAGCATTGTTAGGTTTGTTCACTGCAACGGTGATGAGTGCCAGCCCTGCATTTGCTGGGGATGAAGGCAAGTCTGGCTGCAATAGCAAAGATAACGCCAAGATGGAAAAGGCCAATTGCAAAACTGCTGACGGTAAAGAGAAGCATGCATGCAAAGGCAAAAATTCCTGTAAAGGCCAGGGCGGTGATGGCAAGAATGCGTGTAAAGGGCATGGTTCATGCGCCACGGACGGCAGTAAGTAAGCAGGTCATTTTCTTGAATCATTTCAAGGTGGCGGGGCAGTGGCCCTGCCGCTTTGCAAGGAGTGAATTGTCATGCTGCTGACCAATCCTGTAACAAATGCATTCCCCAATCTGGGCTTTGGACTGGGCCTCAGACCCACGCACTACCCGTATATTTTTGAACAGCAGCCGCAGGTGGACTGGTTTGAAATTATTTCTGAAAACTTTATGGATACCGACGGCAAGCCCAAGCGCAATCTGGCGCGTATCAAGGAGCAATACCCGATCGTCATGCATGGTGTGTCGATGTCCATCGGCAGTGTAGATGCATTGAATTCTGAATACCTGACCAAGCTCAAGGCGCTAATTGACTGGGTGCAACCGGCCTGGGTGTCGGATCATCTGTGCTGGACTGGTGTGGCACATAAAAATACCCATGATTTGCTGCCGCTGCCCTACACCGAAGAGTCGCTCAAGCATATTGTGCAGCGTATCTGCCAGGTGCAGGACAGGCTGGGCCGCAGAATCGCGCTCGAAAATCCATCTACCTATCTGGAGTTCAAGCATTCCACCATTCCAGAGGCCGAGTTTATTGCGGCCATGGCGCAAGCGGCAGACTGCCATTTGCTGCTGGATGTGAATAATGTCTATGTGACGAGCTACAACCACCGGCTGGATGCACAAGCCTATCTGGATGCCCTGCCAATGGAGCGGGTGATTCAGGTGCATCTTTCGGGGCACCGCAACAAAGGCAGTCACATCGTTGATACCCACGATGACCATGTGACGGAGGCTGTGTGGGGGCTGTACCAATATGTGGTGCACCGGGCTGGCCGCGTGCCGAATACCATGATTGAGTGGGATGACCAGATCCCGGAGTTTCCGGTGTTGGCTGCTGAGCTGGAGAAAGCCCGGCAAGTGGCTAGCCAGGCTAGCGCCTATGCCTTGCCAGAGTCAGCCAAGTCGGTTGAGGCATCTACCCCAGCCATGCAACCGTCTTTACTGCAGGCGCAAACCCACTTTCAGCAAGCCATTGTGCTGGGCGATCGCATGGACAGTCGTCCGACAGAGTGGATACGCGCCAAGGCCGAGTTTGCGCCAGAGGCACAGTTGTCGGTGTATACCGAGGCGTACCGTTACCGCTTGTTTGACGTGGTGGCCGAAGATTATCCGGTGTTGGCGCATTATTTAACGCCACCAGTCTTTGACCGGCTGCTGTGGGATTTTATTGCGGCGGTGCAACCAGACCATTTTAATATCGGCCGCTTTGCGCTCAAGCTGCCTGCGTTTATGCAAATTGCGCTGCCTAAGCATGGTTTTGCCCATGCGCTCTGCCAGTTGGAAACGCTGGTCGCACAAATGATGGACCCGGCTGAAACGCCTGTGCTGGAAGCTTCGCAGCTAAAGGGGCTCACGCCGGATGGATTGATGGACTTGCAACTGATGCCCAGAGCAGCGTTAACACTGGCGCACTTTAGCCACGGTGTGAATGCATACTATCAGGCCGTGATGGACGAGGTGCCGACGCCGATGGACGAAGCCGTTGACGAGTATCTGGTGGTGTATCGCCATGAGGATGTGGTTTGGCGCATGACGCTGGAGGCGCAGGAGTTCGCATTGCTGACTGCCTTGTTTGGCGGGGCGACCGTGGGCGAGGCGTTAGCTGGTCTGGATGACGCAGCAGGCCCCGAGGTCATGGCCTATTTTTCAAAATGGATGAGAAACGGCTTGCTGGCCGCAACTCAGGTGGCGGCGACGATTGACGCTACCGCGGCTGACACCGCTCATCTGCAAAAGGAGGAAACACATGCATATCTTGTTTGAGGGATTGATCGCTTGGCCGAAAAAAGTGGCTGCGCATTTTGAATGGCTGGGCCCGTTGGTCGCCCGCGTCGTGGTGGGCTACACCTTTATGCTCACGGGCTGGGGCAAGCTGAATAACCTACCCGCCATTATTGAGAACTTTCAAAGCTGGGGCATCCCTTTCCCAGAATTCATGACGCCATTTGTGGCCGGCTGGGAGTTTTTCGGTGGGTTAGGCCTGATTCTGGGCTTGATGACGCGTATTTGTGGCGGGGCACTGGCGGTGGTGATGGTGGTAGCGATTATTTCGGCAAAACTGGCCGATATCGATTCGCTGGAAACCTTGCTCGGCTTTGAGGAGGCGACTTACTTTGCTGTGTTTACCTGGCTGGCGATTTGCGGGGCAGGCAAGGCTTCGCTGGATGATTGGCTGGAGCGGCGCTACAAAAACCATTAATGCTCATCCGTGCATCGGCCATTGGTGCACTGCCCTCAAGCATCGGGGGTAGTCACTGCGCGGATGAATCGTTGACCAGCATGGCACTCGCCAGCGCACCCACTTCACGCACGGCCTGTTCAATGGCCAGTGTCCACAAGTGACTGAAGTTAAGGCGGATGTAGTGCGTGAATTCTTTTTTGCGCGAGAAGATGGTGCCTGGCGCGACGGTGATGCCGTTATCAATCGCGGCACGGTAAAGGGCAAGCGCATCAATGCTGGGTGGCAGTTTGACCCAGATCACATAACCGCCTTGTGGCACGGACAGCTGAGTGCCCGCCGGAAAACTTTGCTCGATCACGTTGCGAATCAGCACGTAGTTGGAGCGCAGGGTGTGGCGCAATTGTTTGAGGTGCTGCTCAAAGCTGTCGCGCTGCATGAATTTGGCGATGGCAATTTGTGGCGGCGAAGGCAGTGACAGACTGTTGAGAAACATGAGCCGCTCGACTTCCTGACGGTAGCGTCCGGCCACGGTCCAGCCGACGCGGTAGCCAGGCGCCAGCGATTTGGAGAAGGACGAACAATGCAGCACCATGCCTTGCTGGTCATAGGCTTTGGCCGGCTTGGGCGGCGTGTCACTGAAATAGAGCTCGCTGTACACGTCATCTTCAATCAGCGGGATTTGCTGCGCTGCCAGAAAGCTCACCAGTGCCTGCTTTTTGGCTTCTGGCATGGCAAAGCCGAGCGGATTCTGGAAGTTTGTGGTGAGGATGACGGCGGCAATGCGCACGTTGTTGCTCACGGCCTGCAAGGCGTCGAGGTCTATGCCCGTCAGTGGGTCAGTGCGTAGCTCGGCGACTTTCATGCCCAGGCGTTCTACCGTATGTGCCAGCGCATAGTAGCCGGGCGATTCGAGTGCGATGGTATCGCCCGCTTTAGCCACCGCTTGCAGGCACAGGGTAATCGCCTCGGTTGCGCCGTGGGTAATGACAATATCATCGGGCGACACATCCATGCCATGCGCCAGGTAACGCCGCGCAATCTGCTGGCGTAATAACTCGTTGCCTGGGGGCAAATCACTCAAGACACCCCATTCGCCCTGGTCATCGGTCAGCGCTTTTTCATACTGGTGGATTTTTTTGAGCGGGAATAGCTGCGGATCAGGAAATGGTGACCCCAGCGGCACTGTGCCAAATTCGCGGATGGATTTAAGCGTAGTGAGGACTAACTTGCTGGCGTCGACTTCGGCCAGATTCAGGTCTTTGGCTAACGGCGAGGCGGCCTTTTGCTGCAGGCGTTTGCGTGGGGTGACGTAATAGCCGGATTGCGGATGGCTGCTGATGACGCCTTCTTGCTCCAGCAACAAATAGGCACGCAACACCGTGCTGATACTCAAGCCATATTGCTGGCTGGCTTGCCGTACCGAGAAGATTTTTTCACCTGGCCGCAAGACGCCTTCGTCTATCATGGCGCGGATGCGGGCGGCGAGCGAGACGTAAAGCTTCATGGATGGCAAGGCTTGCGAGTATCAAGATGTTCACCATTATACGTGAAGCCAGCGGGCGAGGATTTTCCAGAACAACGATACAACAGCCTGCGTTTAAACACGCTTGCCCTGTTTAAACGCACCTGGGTGAGTTAAAAAAGATCAGGCTGTTTGCAAGGCCAGCGCAACCTCAGCCCCAGTGGCAGTCAGACTGGCCACCAGCCGGTCCTTTTGTGCGCATACCTTGACCAGCGCCTGGTCATCGAGCGCAGTTAACAGTCGCTGCAGTGTGCTCATGCGCAGCTCGAGACGTTTGCATAGCGCGGCCAGCGGCATGTGCGCGCGGCCCTGGCTGTGTTCCGCATACAGGCATTCGAGGATGCTGAGCAGCATGACCGCACTCGGGTCCAGCGGGGTCAGGTTGATTGAACTGTCTTCCCGAGCCTGCGAGTCTTCAACCGCAGTGGGCAGCGTCACCTCTGCCTCGAGCATGGACTGTAGGGTGTGGTCACGTTCAAGCAGCATGGGCGACCTCGGGGGCAGTGGTTTTCTCGATGATCACCGGAATCGATTTGGAGGTCGGGGTGCGCGAATCGTCGGCTACGCTTTCCAGCGGCACCAGGTTATTGGTTTCCGGGTAATAGCCACTCAGGCAGCCTGCCGGAATATCGTAAGCCACCACCAAAAATCTGTCTGCGCGGCGCGTGATGCCATCCTGCCAGACGCTGACCAGGTTGATCCAGTCCCCGGCTTGCAGGCCCTGGCGTGTGATATCGGCCGGGTTCATGAAAATGACACGGCGCTCGCCAAAGACGCCGCGATAGCGGTCATCCATGCCATAAATGGTGGTGTTGTACTGGTCATGTGAGCGGGTGGTCATCAGTACAAATAACTGATCGCCATATTGCTCACGGGCCTGATGGATGGGCGAGTTTTTAGGGATGGCTTGCAGCGTGAACTCAGCCTTGCCAGAGGCGGTATTCCAGATGCGCTCGCTAGACGGCACGGGCAGGCGGAATCCCCCTGGGCGTTTGATGCGCTCGTTATAGTCTTTAAACGCCACCGGCAGCGTTTGTTCAATCAGGTCACGGATTTTGCTGTAATCCTCAATCAGCGCCAGCCAGGGGATGCTGCTTGCCTTGAGCGTTGCTGCGGCCAGGCGCGCTACAATCGCGGGCTCTGACAACAAGTGCGGGGAAGCAGGTTTGTTCATGCCATACGAAATATGCACCATGCTCATGGAGTCTTCCACGGTCACGCCTTGCGGGCCTGTGGCTTGCGTGTCGACTTCGGTGCGACCCAAACAGGGCAGTATCAAGGCCTGTTTACCATGCACCAGATGGCTACGGTTGAGCTTGGTGGTGACATGCGCGGTCATCTCGCAATTGCGCATGCCTTGCCAGGTGCGGTCAGTATCTGGCGTGGAGATTGAAAAGTTACCGCCCAGGCCAAAAAAGAATTTCACTTTGCCTGCAATCATGGCTTCGATGGCGCCTACCGCATCATAACCTGGCGCTTTGGGGACATTGAGGTCAAACACCTGGTCCAGCCGTTGCAGAAACTCCAGCGGCATTTTTTCATAAATGCCTACCGTGCGATTGCCCTGCACATTGCTATGGCCGCGTACCGGGCATAGGCCTGCGCCTTCCTTGCCGATATTGCCGCGCAACAGCATCAGGTTGACCAGGGTTTTAATGGTGGCGACGCCATGTTTGTGCTGGGTAATGCCCATGCCCCAGGTCGCAATGACGCGATCACCGGTAGCATAAATGCGGGCAATTTCCTCAATCTGTGCCAAGGGGACGCCGGATTCTTCAACGATGACCTCCCAGCTTTCCTGGCGCGCATCTGCGGCAATCTCGGCAAAGTTGTTGGTGTGTTCGGCAATGAAATCGACATCGACCACGCGCTCGGTGCCATGCAGAATGGCTTCATCATCCCATTGGATGACGAATTTGATCATGCCTTTGATCAGCGCCAGGTCCCCGCCCAGCTTGGGCTGGATAAACAGGCTGCTGATCTTGCTGCCTTTAAAGCTCAGCATGTCAAACGGGCTTTGCGGGTCGGCAAAACGTTCCAGGCCACGCTCTTTGAGCGGGTTGATGGCGACAATGCGTGCGCCGCGTTTAGCCGCTTCACGTAACTCACCCAGCATGCGCGGATGGTTGGTGGCCGGATTTTGGCCAAAAATCAGCAGCGTATCGGCATGCTCAAAGTCATGCAGGGTCACTGAGCCTTTGCCGATGCCCACCGTGGCAGGCAAGGCAATACTGGTGGATTCATGGCACAGGTTGGAGCAATCAGGAAAGTTGTTGGTGCCAAATGCACGCACAAACAGCTGGTAGAGAAAGGCGGCTTCATTGCTGGCGCGGCCCGAGGTGTAAAACACGGCCTCATCTGGATGATCCAGACCGTTAAGCTGTGTTGCCATCAGCGCAAAGGCCTCGTCCCAGGACACTTCTTCATATTTGTCGGTGACCGCGTTATAACGCATGGGGTGGGTCAGGCGGCCTTCATTTTCCAGGTCGAAGTCGCTCCAGCCCATCAGTTCCGTCACCGTATGCTGGGCAAAAAAAGCCGGTGGAACACGTTTGGCCGTGGCTTCGGCGGCCACCGCCTTCACGCCGTTTTCACAAAACTCAAAGGTAGAGGTGTGCTCTTTGTCCGGCCAGGCACAACCTGGGCAGTCAAAGCCATCGGGCTGGTTTTGTGACAATAGCGTCATCACGCCTTTGACCGGGATTTTTTGCAGCGCCAGTTGGGCGGCCACTTGCTTCAATGCGCCCCAGCCAGCGGCCGGGTGGTGATACGGTTTAATCACAGCTTTGGATTGCGACATAGTTTCCAGTAAGATTGCGTCAGTACGTTTAACAGTGACAACAGGCGAGATTCAACTTGTCTGTCAGTGGGTTGCGCGGATTGCGGATGGTGTTTATCGTAGTCAGGTTGAGGCAACAAAAACAGACACAGAACCGCCCTAATTTTTAGGATACAGTTATTACGGCAGCGATTCTGATTCCTGCAGGGTCAGGCGTGGTTTTCAGTCAAAACGCCATTCCTTAAACGTGAATCCGAGCAGCGTTGCGGGAGTGTTTGACCCAGGCAACACCGCCCATGTGGAGACCTGTGTTGTGCACGTGAGGTTGAGGTGTGCACGTAGATGAAGCAGCAGACTTAGGCGACGTGCTGATAACGGTATTGTTGGGTATTACGTGTCTGCCAGCGACCCTGTCTAAATGCGTTGATCAGGGTTTTTGCCCGCTCACTGTGCATGCCGTCAAAACCGGGTTGATCCCTATCCAAAAAGTCGGTCAATCCAGTCACATGAGCCAAGTCTTCACGCGTCACATGGCGATACCCCATACTCCAGTCGTTAAAACTGCGCGCATCAATGGGTTCTTCAATCAGCTTCATCACATGATGGTGGCGCTGATCATGCGCGATTTTTTCATAGAGGGCATCGATCACCGCCCGCTCCCCTTCCAGCACTTGAAAGAAACATCCTTCCATATACAGCAGCATGCCGGTGATGTGCAGGTGGCGGTTGTTCTCTCGCGCCATCGCCAGAAGCTGGATCAGCTCCTGGCTGGACATCAGGTGGTCGGCAATGCTGGTATAGCTCAGCATTACGAGGTCGTTTTCCTGTATCGGATCATGGTCCATGGCAGTTCCTTGATGAAACAGACAAACACTATGACCCGTTTGCTTGGGCGAAGGTTCTGGGTGGATGGGAGCGCATGCCTGAAGCTACGCAGACAAACTTAAGCACCACATCTCGGCTCGCGACTGGACTAAAAAGCGTGCGGCCATGACGCATGGCATAAAGCAGGCGGCACCCGTATTCAAGCAGCCTTGGGCGTCACTGATCCTTCAGAATTAAGAGGATTTCTTGAAGGCGGCCTGGTAGGCGCTCACATAGTCCTGCCATTGATGAATGGTCTGATCGGCCACCTGTTTAGCCAGCGTGAGTACGGGGCCTCGCCAGTCGGCGACTTGCGCCCCAAACGCCATCAAGGCTTCGCGGTTGGCGGCGCCCAGATAACCGGCATTGCGTAAATGAGCCCAGGCGGTGAGGGCGGCCATACTGGCAAAAATATTATCCAGCACGCTGAGTTTGCCATCCCACTGCGTGAGGTCTACCCGGTCTTGCGAGGGTTGCAGCGCTTTGATCAAATAAGACTGTTTGTCTACGCACACGGCTTTGAGAAGGGCAGGCGGCAGGATTTGGGCGCCAGCCTGTATGGTCGCGACGCGTTGAGATTCCAGTGTCCAGTCAGGTTGCGTGAGTTTGATTGCTGCGGTGTTCAGGTAAGGGCTCAGTGCACTCTGGTTGCTGGCTTTCATGTCTATAAGTGCGCGGCGCTCTGGCCCTTTGCCGTTCACCAGCACGACATAGCGTTCCAGGCCCAGGCTGCCAGTGCCGGCAATGCGGCGCGCAATATCCAGCGGATAAAAGAATTCTTTTTTATCCTGCACTTGCATGGCCTTCATGTATTTTTCCAAAGCGGCTTGTTTTTGCGCTTTGTCCAAGGCCAGCGCACGTTTGCCGTCTATCAGGAGTGTATCCGGTGCTTTGGCATTGGTCCGGCTTTCGATAAAGGCCTGATTGCTGCGCTTGCTCAAGTCTGACAACAGATGCCTGATCGAGCCACGGGCCGTTTTGCGCTCTACCCATTTGGGTTTGCCTTCCGCCAGTGCCTGCGCGTAGTTCTGCACCATGATGTCAAGCAGTGCAGTGGTTTGTTTGGGTTTGAGCTTGAGTGTGTCCTGGGCGACCAGCAGGCTGGTCAGCAAGCGCGTCAGCTCCCACAGGCAAGGCGCCAGGGCGGCTTCATCAAAGTCGTTGAGGTCAAAATAGGCTAGGCCGTTTTCGGCTTTGTAGCTGCCAAAGTTTTCCAGATGCAGGTCGCCGCAAATCCAGGCGGCAGGGCTTTTTAGCTTTGCGAGGGCTGGGTGCCAGTCTTCATAAAACAAATGGCAGGTGCCGCGCAAAAACACAAACGGGTCTTTGCACATGGCGGCCAGTTTCATGTGCAGACGCTCAGGGTCGCGGCCGGCGTTGTAGTGTTGGATTCTGTCTAAAATAGGCATGGCGGTTCCGGAAAAGGGTACAAAGCGTTGTCTGCGCGAGGCTGGTTCTGAAAGGGATGCTAGGGGCTTTCAGCACGCAACGGTTTAAGGCAGGCCGACCAGCTTGAGATATTCCTCCAGCGTCAGCGTCAATCTTTGCAGTGAGGCATTCACCTCATCCAGCGGTTGGTTATCATGTAAATGCAGTTTCTCCAGCAGGCTTTTATGGGCCTCGATGGCTTGCAAGTGCGCTTCGAGCTTGGATGTTTTGAGGTCTTGGGTCATGGCGGATTCTCCATCATCGTCGGGGGCTGTGAACAGGCTTGAGCGCCTGCTGCAATCTATGTATGTCTGTTTCGAGTATCAATCGGATCACTAAGTTTTGTGGCGCCTGCTGAAAATGATGTGTGGATGGCTGGGCGCTTGCCTGATCAATGTTAACTCATCCTGCCTGGTCTGGCTCGCCATACAGTGACAGGTAACGGGCTGGCTGATGCGAGCTTAAAAAATGTTCAAAGTCCTCAGGCGACAAGGGTTTTGCAAACAGGAATCCTTGCAGCTTGTCTGCACCCAGTGCTCGGCACAGGGTGGCTTGTGGCAGGGTTTCTATGCCCTCGACAATGACTTCAAGATCCAGACTTTTGGCCATGACGATCATGGCTTTGAGCAGGCGACAATCCGCCTCATTTTCTGGCACATTTTGCACAAAACTGCGGTCTATTTTCAGGATAGAGGCAGGCAGGTGTTTCAAATAGGTCATGGACGAGTAGCCTATGCCAAAATCATCCAGTGCCACCTTGAGCCCAAACTGCTTGAGGTGACGGAGTCTTGCCGAGGTTTTGTTAAAGTCAGACACCAGTACACTTTCGGTAACCTCCAGTAACAAACAGCTGCCAGGCAGGTCAATCTGCCTTAAATCACGCTCAATTTCAGTCAGCATGTGTTCATGTTGTAACCATTGCGCGCTGGCATTCACTGCGAGTACGCAGTCCGCGTCAATCAGACCGTTCTGGCGCCAGCGTGCAAACTGTAAGCAGGCCAGTTGCCGGTTTCTGCTGTCGATCTCGGCAAAAAAGCCAAGCTCTTCCACCACATCGATAAAGACCGCCGGTGGCAGCAGACCTTGCGTGGGATGCTGCCAGCGCATGAGCATTTCTGCACCGCACACGGTAAAGTCTTGTGCATTCAATACCGGTTGGTAGTACTGCACCAACTGGTTTTGCAGGCGTTGCGAACGCAGTTCGTTCTCTACCATCATGCGATGGATAATCTGCTCTTGCAGTACTTCGCTGAAAAAGTGAAAGCCATTTCGCCCTGCACGCTTGGCATGATACATCGCCAGGTCGGCACGCTTTAACATGTCTTCTGCCGTGCTTGCGCAGCGGGGAAAGGTGGCAATGCCTATGCTGCAGGTAATAAATTGTTCGGTTTGATTCAGCGCAAAAGGCTCACGCACCTGTTCGAGGATGCGCTGCGATAAGGCGCCGATGGCGGTTTCATTTTCCAGATCGTGCACGATAATGGCAAACTCGTCCCCTCCCAGGCGGCAGACCATGTCGCCTTCTCTGACCACTTCCTGCAGTCGCTGTGCGACTTGCTTCAGCAGGTGATCGCCAGAGTCATGTCCCAGGCTGTCATTGACCAACTTGAAATTATCAATGTCCAGATAAATTAAGCCGAGTTGAACGTTGAGGCGATGCGCACGTTGCATGGCATTGCGCAAATGCTCTTCAAAATAATATCTGTTCGATAATCCGGTCATCGGGTCATTCTCTGCCAGATACTTCAATCGCTTGTGCGTTTCAATCAACTTGTTGTTCAGGGCATGGCGGGCTTGCGCGTGTACCAGCGCTTTGGTCAGGTGTCTCTCAGACAATTCTTTTTTGAGTAAAAAATCCTGGGCCCCGGCGAAGATGCAATTTCTTTCTATGGTCTCGTTATCTTCCATGCCGGTCAGGATTACGACGGCGGCCTGCTTTTCTGTGTGTTGTGTGAGTTGGCTTAACACATCCAGACATTCCATATCGGGCAGGCGGTAGTCGAGCAGTACGATATCAAAATCGTTTTCTTCATACAGTTTCAAGGCCTTGACCGCGGTATTTGCATGCACAATATCCTTCACCAGTGATGGGTTTTGCAACACCCGTACCACCGCCATGCGGTCCAATTCATCATCATCTACCAGTAGCAGGCGCATGGTTACTCCTTCGTGGCTGGCAGCTCAACAATGCGCCAATAATGCTCAATTAGCCCCATGACTTCCATAAAGTCGCGGTCCATGTGCTGCTTGAAGACATAGCCCGCGACATGTTTGCGGTAGGCTGCGACCAGGTCCTCGTCTGATTTTGACGTCGTCAGCACAAACACCACAGCATGGGTTAATAATGGATCCGTGCGTAAGGCTTCCAGAAACTCGAGGCCATTCATGCGCGGCATATTCAGGTCAAGCAGGATAATATAGGGTGCAGGAATCTGGCCCGAACGCAGCAACTCCAGCGCTTCACGGCCATCGCGGGCACGAAACAGGGTGTTCAACAGTCTTAATTTGCGTAATGCGCGCTCCAGCGAGATGGCATCAATGTCGTCATCGTCAACAATCAGCAACGATATTTCCTTATAACGATGTTTGGGCGGGATTTGCACGCATCAACCTTTCTTCGATATTGATCGGCCAAGTGAATGTGATGGCACAGCCTCGCTGACCATCGGAGCGGATGCTGGTACTGCCCCCATAGGCTTCGACGATTTTTTTAACCAGCGCCAATCCCATGCCGCTGCCTTCAACCTCATCGCGCGGCTTCAAGGTCTGGAACATGATATAAACCCGCTCCTGGTATTCTGGAGAGATACCCGGCCCATCATCAATGACGCTGAACTCATAGTAATGCGGGTTGGCCTGCTGCCATTGCAACTGAATGCTGCCGCGTGTTTGATCGTGGTGTTTGATGGCGTTGCTAAACAGATTGCGCAGCACCTGTTCCAGCGGGGTGGCCAGCGTATAAAACGTGGGCAAATCGTCTGCCATCTTCAGGCTAAAGCCTGCAGGCGGGGCTTGCATCTCAAAAATGGACTGCGCTACTTTGCCAAGGTCGACCTGGCTGACGCTGCCTTCCAAACGTCCGGCGCGCGAATAGGCCAGTAAATCATCCAGCAGGCGTTCCATTCTGCGCAACCGTCCGCGCAACAGGGACATGTGACCACTAATGGCCTCCACTTTGCCCTGGTTGAGATCTTCTTCGATCCAGTGCGAAATTTGGAAAATGCCGCGTAATGGGGACTTGAGGTCGTGGGAGGCCACATAGGCAAAAGTGGCCAATTCTTTATTGCTGCGCTCCAGCTCGTCACGGTGTTGCGCCAGCTTTTCACTGGCTTTAACACGGGCAGAAATGTCCGTAATGGCCGACAGCACCTTGACGCCGTCATCGGTTTCTATCGGATTAAGCCCGACCTCGACAGGAAACTCACTGCCGTCCTTGCGGCGGCCATATAAGTCCCGCCCGGTGCCCATCGCCCGCGGGCTCAGCTCGGAAAAAAAGAAGGCCCGGTGATGGGCATGCTGATGGCGCAAGCGCTCGGGCAGCAACATATCTATGGATTGCCCCAGCAGCTCCTCGCGCGGGTAGCCAAAAATACGTTCTGTTTGCGGATTGACCATTTCGATCAAGCCATTTTTATTCACCATCACCATGGCATTGGGCGCGGCTTCGACGACCTGGCGAAAGCGCGCTTCCATGCGCTTGCGTGCCGAAATGTCGGTAATGGCTGACAAGACTTTGACGCCATCATCGGTTTCGATGGGATTGAGCCCGACCTCGACAGGAAACTCGGTGCCATCCTTGCGGCGGCCATACAAGTCACGTCCGCTACCCATAGCGCGAGGTCTGAGGTCTGAGAAAAAGGCGGCGCGATGATGCGGATGCTGTTGGCGGAAGCGCTCAGGTAACAAAATGTCTATGCTTTGTCCCAGCAACTCTTCTCTTGGGTAGCCAAAAATGAGCTCTGTCTGTGTATTGACGAGTTCGATCAGGCCGCGACTGTTTACCATCACCATGGCGGTCGGGGCGGCTTCTACTACTTGTCGGAAGCGCAGATTGGCACGCGCAACGTCTCCACTTTCATCATGCATACCCAATCTCCCATGGTGACTGCATTTATGTTTTTAATCATTGATACTCATTACTCACTTGGGGCATGCGTCATCTGCGTGTCGCGACACCGGTTTTGCTGCAAATCTAAACGTGCAGCGGGCTAAGCTTTGTTTTTGTAATGCGTTAAATTTTACACGCATCTGACGGACTCCGGGATAGTCCAAAAGGGTGACTACCCTTGCGGAGGTGGTTATTTCATGCGGAGCAGGGCTGTCAGGGGGCGTCTGCTTGCGCAACACTGACGGCGTTACGTCCTGACTGTTTGGCGTGATAGAGGGCCGCATCTGCCTTGACCAGCAGCTTTTCCAAGCTGGTGCTGGTATCAGAGGTGGCAGCTAAGCCAATCGAAATTGTCAGATGAAGAGCGCGGTGATTTCCAAGGTGCATTTCGGTGTTGGCTGCAGTCGTTCGCAAGCGCTCAGCGATTTCTATCGCTTGTTCTTTCTGCGTGTCGGGCAACAAGATCGCAAACTCTTCGCCACCGTAGCGGCTGATCAAATCAATATCGCGCAGCTGCGTCTGACATTGCCGGGCAAACGCTTGCAATACAACATCGCCAGCCTGGTGGCCATAGTTGTCATTAATTTTCTTGAAATGATCGATGTCTATCATCAATAAAGCGATGGCGCCGCCACGGCGTTTGAGTCTTGCCAGCGCGATATTGGCCTCTTGGATAAAGTGGCGTCGATTGGGCAATCCGGTTAAAAAGTCTTGATTGGCTTGCTTCTGCAATTTTTCCTGTAGCGCCTTGTACTCAGTAATATCTTGTATTTGTACGACAAAGTGCTGGAGCTGGCCGGCTTCATCTTTAATGGAGGAGTAGGTCAACAATACCCAAAGCGTATGACCTTGGCTATGAAAAAAGCGCTTTTCTACCTGATAGTTATCTCGCTGGCTAGTGAGCAGCGAGTCCAGCAGCAGATGGTCAAGTTGGTGGTCGTCAGGGTGGGTGATCTGCTGGATGGTTTTCTGGCATAACGCCGCTTCATCTTCCCCCAGCATATGGCATAAGGCCCGATTTGCCTGCATAAACCTGCCATCGAGGCCTAGCAAAGCCATGCCGATGGCTGCGGAGTCATAGGTTGAGCGAAACAGTTTTTCGGATTGAAACAGGGCGTGTGAATGTTCAGCCGCCATTCGCGCGTGTTTGCTTTCACGGCGTTGGAATACAAACAACATAGTGAATGTAAAGAGTGCAAAAATACTGAAACAGATGATCTGAATCATGGCATTTTCGTACCAGTATCTAAAAATGCGTTCAAGGTCGCGGCTGACCGCTACCATGAGTGTGCTATGCAGTTTGAGGTCGCCGGGGGCCAGTGTGGTTTGAGCCACCATACGCTGCTGCCGGGTTGAATATAATTGACCACTAAATACGGTCACCGCTTTGCCGCTTTGGATATGCCGGGTAAAAAATGAACCAGGGGTTGCCAGATTTGTGCCCGGCTTGAGCCCGTTATCGGGCACGCTCATGAACAGCACGCCTTTGCTGTGTATCAGGGAACTGCGGCTATCCTGCGTGTATAACACAGAGGCTAGCAGCGGTTTAAAGTATTCGGGATCCAGGATGGCAGTGACAATCCCGGAAAATTCACCTTGCTTGCCAGGAATGATCCGGGTCAGGTTGAGTATATAGTTACCGCTCATGCCGGTGAAAGGAGGGGAAACGTAAAGCCTGTCGGGATCACTAACCCGCCGGGCGGTCTGGTAATAATCACGGTAACTGAAGTTCATGCCGAGATATTCTGGAAAACTAGTGTATATCAGTGTTCCATCGGCATCAAACACGTCAAATCCCCGTATTCCTGGCATGGTGCTCGCCATGGTTGTCAAGCGTTTGGTCGCGACTTGCTGTTGATGTTTCCACTCCGGGATTTCTTGAATAATGGCCAGTAAGGCTTGATTGGCGCCTTGAAACTGGAAGGCCAGGTTTTTTGAAATGACATTGGCTTGCGTAATCAGGCGGTCGCGTTCATTCGCTTCAATTTGCGCATGCTCATGGTAAATATTGAGCGCAATCAAGCCGCCAAGCACAGACAGTGCGAGCACAAGTTCTATCCAGAGCACAACGGTCAAGCGAGTTAATAACTTTTTATGCGTGATCATGCGATGTTTTTTGCGCTACCAATGTTGACCAGGGCGAAGTGCGATTGTCCATAGCAGAGTAATTAGCATACTGCAATATTTACGCGATATCTATATGGTCTTTGCACGTACGCAGTGTTCATGGCATTTTTGATGGATACCGCGCATGCGCGACGGTAGATGAGGCAGAAAATTGGCCGGCCTGTGATGGTTTGATTGGCCTGACGCAGGATGAACTGGTTTAAGCGGCTGTTAACAGGAAGCTTTCCCGTTGTGGCCTGGCGGCAGCTGGCTTAGTCTATGCGGTCATAGGTATGCAAGAGGCCAACAATGAGACTTTTCACTAATGTATGGATATTGGCGACGATCTTGTCTGCAGTGGTCGGGGTGGCCTGCGCGGCAGATGCGGGCGCGACGACGCAAGATGGCCGCCCTTTTGCGAGCCTGAATGCGGAGGCCATCGCGCAGCTGAGTCCTGTCGATCAACAGGCATATGATGCCTGGAAACGGGCGTCAGCACCGCCGGTGACGACATCTACCTATCAGGAGGACACTGGTCCCAACACCATGGATTTGTCTTCCGATTTTTCAATGTAACTGATTTTTGAATGTTGTGGCCGTTGCCGTTTAAAATGGCGGCATGTCTGCGACCTTGATTCAACAATTTCTGCCGGGGTATCCCGCGCATTTACGTGCGCAAATTGCCCAGTTGCATGCCCAGGGCCAACTGGGCAATTATCTGCAGCAGCGTTATCCCGAGACGCACACGATTCAAAGTGACAAGGCGCTGTATGATTTTTGTAATGCGCTCAAGCAGCGCTATTTGAAAAACGCGCCCTTGCTCGACAAGGTCTATTTCGACAACCGGCTCACCATAGAAAAGCAGACACTGGGGCTCAATGCCGCCATTTCGCGGGTGCAGGGCGGCAAGCTCAAAGCCAAAAAAGAAATCCGGATTTCGGCTTTTTTTAAAACGGCGCCGCTGGCATTTCTCAACATGATCGTGGTACACGAACTGGCACATCTCAAAGAGCGCGAGCATGACAAGGCGTTTTACCAGCTCTGTCTGCATATGGAACCCGACTACATGCAATATGAGTTTGATTGCCGGGTGTATTTGTTATGGGCCGCCCTGCAAAAACATCAGCTGGATGCCGGAAACAGTGTGCGGGCCACCTTGCCTGGCTCCAAGCCATAGTGTGCGCTCACCAATGCCGTGATTGCCTTATCCAGCGCCAGTGTGGGTTGCAAGTCGCGCCCCTGATACAGCTGGCTGTCTTTGAGGCCGGGCCAGTCGGCGATGACTTTGCCGGCTGGCCAGCTTCGATTGCTTGCCGTGATGGCGGGCAGGGCGCCCCCAAACGCCAGCATGGCGGCGCCTGTGCCATGGTCGGTGCCGCCTGTCCCATTGGCGGCGGCGGTGCGGCCAAATTCGGTGGCGACGATGATCAGCGTTTGCTGCCAGTGACTCCCCAGATTGGTTTGCAGGCTGGCGAGCAGAGTGTCCAGGTCGGACAACTGTTTGCTCAGACGGCTGTTTTGGGCGCTATGGGTATCCCAGCCGCCGGTTTCCAGCATGGCAATGCGCGGGCCGTCTGGCCGGCTTAAAAAATCACCAACCATTTTACCCAGCGCTGCTGGCTGCTGGCTGTTTTGTCCTTGCATGCCTTTGTCCGCCATATTCTCGACTTGCATCGCACTTTCCCAGGCGGCATGTAATTGGGCATCCTGCTGGTAAAGCTGGCTGACTCTTAACAGTAAATCATCGGAGGGTTGTGGCAGCTTGGCGCTGGCATAGGCATCGACCTGATAGTTGCCGCGCAAGGCCAGCGGAATGGTGGGGGAGAATGCAATCGCCTCGTTTTGGGCGGGCGGCAGCAGGCCGAGCAAGCGGTTCAACCAGCCATCTTTAAGCTGATAAGCACGCGTCCCCCCACTTTCCAGCACATTCTGCCCGTCAAAATGGGAACGCTCGCGGTAGGCAGAGGCCACCGCATGTACAAACAGTGCATGTTGCTGCTGGTAAAGCGCCTTGGCCGTGACCAGCGACGGGTGTAGCGCAAACAGGCTGTCCAGCTTGGTGTCATTGATGTCTTGCACGGCCAAGGCGCCACGCAAGCGCTGGTAATCGGGATCTGCATACGGAATCACGGTGTTCAAACCATCTGCCGCGCCACGCTGGATGATGAAAATAAAGCGTTGTTCGGTCGCCGCCGCCGCAAAACTCAAGCTGGGGAGCCAGAAGGCGGCCAGCCCGGCACCGCATAATTTCACAAATTGTCTGCGCTGCATGGCTATCTCCTTAAAAATTCAGGGCTGACCAGCAGAAGGGCAAAACCGGTGTGCGCAGATTCGGCGCGGCTCACTTGCTGCAAGGTCTCCTGGCTGAGCCTGCCGCGCAGGACGGTATTGGCCAGCACCGCGGGTGGCATGCTCAGCTTGGTCAGCGAAGCCAGCCGCTGCGCATACTCCACCCGGCGCAACAAGGCGTTGGAGGCGAGCCAGCTTTCGGCCACATCGTCATAACCGGCGGGGGAGCCTGGTTTCCAGATCGGTTGTCCCAGCTGGGTCATGACTTGCGAGACGCGGACATGCGAAAGGTCAATGTCCAGCGCCCGTACACTGCTAATCAGCCACTCCCATGGGGTTTTGAACTTGACCGGCGTGGGCACGCGGCACTCCGGCGCTTCTATCAGCACGCGATACAGTGCCGGAAGTTGGCCCCCGGTTTGCAGATAGGTGTCGCGTAGCCGGTTAATCAGAGCGGGCGGTGGCTGGTCGCCAGCAAAATGGCAGGCCAGTTTGGTCGCCACATGCGTGGCCGTGGCCGGGGCGGCGGCCAAGTCAGTGAGGATGGCTTCGGCTTGTTGCACGCCAGGTTGCGCATAGGTTTTGCCGAGTAACTGACGGACATCAGGCTCGTGCACGCGCTCATTAAAGACAAAGCCAGGATAGCGCGCATCGGTCTCGCCTGTGAGCTTGGGGCCGGACACGGTCCAGCCGGTCAGGGCGCGTGCAAATTCGGTCACGTCCTGTTGGCTATAACCGCTGCGCACGCCCAGCGTGTGCAGTTCCAGAATTTCGCGGGCAAGGTTCTCATTGAGGCCGCTTTTCTTGTCCGGCTGGCGGCGCATTTGCCGTTGTACGGCTTCGCTTTGTGGCCCGCGTGATTGCTGCTGGTCTAGGTAGATCAACATGGCCGGATGCTTCTCGACCGCAAACAACATGTCTTTAAACGTGCCCAGTACAAACGGACGGATGGCTTGCAGTTCAAACAATCCGGCCAGTTGTGTGACCTGCGATTTTTGTGCCGAGATTGCAAAATGGTTGGACCAGAAATGCACCAGTCTTTCCACAAACGGGGTATCGGTCTGCTGCGCCACTTGTGCCCGCACCTGGACTGCCTCGGTATAGCTGTCCCGCGCTTCGTTACGCATTTGGCGGCGCAACTGCAGTTTGTCCTCAGGCGATTCGGCCTGATTGATCATGCGCATTTCCTGCATCTCTTGCTCGATGGACGGCAGCGCTTGCTGGTATTGCTGCCACAATGGCGGCAAGGCCTGGTAACGGCTAAATTCGTCCAGCAATGCCTGCGAGACACTATTTGAGGGCGTAGTGGCCGCGGCGCGTGCGCCCAGACCAAAACGTTGATCAATGATCAATGCGTCATCCGTCATCATCGACTCCAGACGTGAGTGGGAACAGAAATACTAACAGCCATGGCCAGACTAACAAAGCTGGATTACAGCGGGCTTACAATCGCACGGGGTACAGTCCTGCGGTGCGCTTGGTCAGCCGCCAAGGCTTGTCAGCGCCAGCCTGATTGAAGCGCTGTGAGTGATGTGCTACCGTGTGGTTGCCGCTTTAACCTTCTTACTCACACCATCGACTCTACACAGGCTTTTTATGCAGACCCATACCCACAAGGTGCGCCGAGACCTGCTCCTGCTCTGGGCTGTGATTGCGGCCGTCTCGGCGTTGCTGGTCTGGCTGTTGATCGAACTGAGCCGCCAGGGCGCGGCCTCGCAGATTGCTGAGGCCAGGCTGCATGCGGCTGCCAGCTGCCAGGCCATGCAACATGGGGTACACCTTGCGAGGCTGGAGAGTGCTTCTGCGCAGGCAGGCTGGCAGGTGGTGATAGATCTTGCCTTGCGCGAAGAGCCTGGCAGTGAAGGCGGCTTTTGGCGGCCAGGCCAAGGCGTGTTTGCATATGCCTTTCCCACCTATGATGGCACCGGCGTCAAGCGTGATCCACCGGTGGCCGAACTTGAAAAAATCACTGCCACCGCCGAACTAGCCAGCCGCAGCCACCAGTTGATTCTGGAGGTGCGCCCCGGCTTGCGTGAAGCCATTGTGTTTGCTGCCTGCCCACTGACCCAAGCCCCCGGCACGTCTGTCGCCTGGGTGATGAAACGCGTGTTGCTGATTCAGGCCGAGGTACTCAATCATTTGAGCCTGGCGTTAGCGCTGCTGATAGGCCTGGTCGTGATGTCAGGCGCCTGGCTGGCCTGGATGCTGCTGCGCTGGCAGCGCCAGATGGCTACACTGATGCAACAGCTGGCACAGTCTGAGCGCATGGCGACGCTGGGCCGGGTCTCTGCCGGGTTGGCACATGAAATCCGTAATCCGCTGGCCACCATGCGCATGAAGGTTGAAAATGCCATGGCCGCGGCCCCTGAGCGCTATCAGCAACGCAGCCAGAGTGCCTTTGAGGCGGTGCTGGCGCAAACCTCGCGCCTCGAAAGCCTGATCTCCAGTTTGCTGGCACTGACCCATCCCTTGCAACTACATAAGCAGGCAGTGGATTTGCGCGCCTGGCTGACCAGCCTGACCCGCTTGCATCAAGAGACCTTGACTGCGCAGCACGCACGCTGGAAGTTAACCCTGAGTGATGCCGTGGTGACACGTGCTCAAGCGCAGGCCGTGCTCGACCCGGATAAAATGGCGCAAGTGATGGACAATCTGATCCTGAATGCGCTGGCGCATATCCCTGTGGGAGGCGAGATTGAGTTGGGGCTGGAGAGCGTCACTTCGGGGCACCTGCGATTGTGGGTGGCCGACAATGGCAGTGGCGTGCCCGCGCATTTGCGCCCCCAGGTGTTTGAACCTTTTAGTACGGCGCGCAGTGGTGGTACCGGCCTGGGCCTGGCCCTGGCGCGCGAGATTGTCCAGGCGCATGGCGGCGAGCTACGCTTGGCCGATACTGCCGCGGGCGCCCGTTTTGAGATTGAGTTGCCATGGCACACCTCCTGATTATTGACGATGACCCCGCCTTTAGAAGCAGCCTGGCTGAAATGCTCTCTGACCTGGGGCACCATGTGCTGGAAGCCAGTCATGTGCAGGCGGGCCTGCACTGCTTGCGGACGGCGCCGGTAGAGCTGGTGATCACCGATCTCAAACTCACCGGGGAAGACGGCTTGTCGTTTTTGCGTCAGGCGCAGGCGATCAAGGCGGTGCCCTGCATCATGCTTACCGCCTATGCCAGTGGCAGCAACACGATTGAGGCCATGCGGCTGGGGGCGTTTGACCATTTGACCAAGCCAGTGTCACGGCAGAAGCTGATGGAAACCTTGCAACGCGCACTGCCCGAGCGCAGCGCTGACCTTGAGTCCAGCCTGGAGGCCGACGCCACGCTAACCGCAGATAACCCAACGGCGGAACGCTTGATTGGCAACAGTGAATGCATGCGCGAGGTGTTCAAACACATCGGCCTGGCTGCGGCGACCGAAGCAACCGTGCTGATTTTGGGCGAGACCGGCACCGGCAAGGAAGAGGTGGCCCGCGCACTGCACCGTAACAGCTTGCGCGCCCATGGCCCTTTTGTCGCCGTCAACTGTGCCGCCATCCCGGCAGAATTGATGGAAAGCGAGCTGTTTGGGCATGTCAAAGGTGCGTTTACAGGGGCGGTGGCTGACCGTAAAGGTTATTTGCGGCAAGCGACTGGCGGCACCTTGTTCCTCGATGAAATTGGCGATATGCCGCTGGCGCTGCAAGCCAAGATTTTGCGGGTGCTGGAGGCGCGCGAGTTTAGCCCGGTCGGCGCGCAAACGGTGCTTGCGCTGGATGCGCGCATCATTGCTGCCACCCATAGAGATTTACCTGCCGCCGTCCGCGCCGGGCAGTTTCGTGAAGATTTATGGTACCGGCTGCAGGTGATGCCGATTGCCTTGCCGCCACTACGCGCGCGCGGTGAAGACCTGTTGCTGCTGGCGCAGCATTTTTTGGCCAGTGAAGCTGCGGGTACCCCCAAGCGTCTGACCGCTGAAGCCGCACAACAGCTGGTACAACATGATTGGCCGGGGAATATCCGCGAACTCCGCAACACCATCGCGCGCGCGCAGATTTTGAGTCATCATGCCTGGATCGAGGCTGAACATATTTCTTTTACGCCACGTCCTCAAGCGGCAGACGCTTCTGGTCGTGGCGCCGCCACCGGCACGCTGGCCGAGACCCTGCAGCAAGTCGAGCGCGAGATGATAGAACGCGCATTGCGCGAGAGCGGTGACAACCGCAGTGAAGCGGCGCGTAAACTGGGGTTGTCCCGTCAGCAACTTTACCGCAAGCTCGAAGAGCATGGCCTGACATAAGCGCTGACAGCTGTCCGCCCAGCGGACAGTGTTGTGTCACCAAAGCGGACAAGTGTGCCAGGGTTTATTTTTCAAGTAATTGATTTAAAATGATTTTTTATCTGGCATGCCCCTTGCAATAGAGGAGATAACCTCTATCCATGACAAGGAGCATTTCATGTTAACTTCTTCTGTATGTACACGTAGCAGCCATCTTGCACGCGGCAGTCGTCCTCTGCGTGCCGCGCTGCTCGTCACCACCCTAAGTATGACCCTGCAAGCATTTGCCTTGCCGCCCTTAGCTGCGAATTCTTCTCCGCTGACGCCTGCGCCACTTAATCTGGGACCAGGCGCATCAGCACCACTGGCGCCTGCGCCTATGGTCCCCGCTCCGCTTGCGCCTGCAGGCGCGCTGGATTTACAGGCGACGGCGGCGCTGCCCGCGGTAGCTGAGGCGACTGTCAAGTCCATCCTGTTTAATCCGTATGGGGAAGCGGATGGCTTGCGCTTGGCGAATGACGTGATTGTCAAATTCCCCCCGCACCGTTCGCAGGCCTTGCTAGGCGCCGTGCAACCCGGTCAGCATGTGCGTATTCTCGGGCATGCTGAAACGCCAGCCATTGTTAAAGCCGATGCCATTATCAATGTGACCACCGGCAATATTGTGGTGGACCAGCCACCCGCCAATAACCTGCCATTGTTACCCCCACATTTGCGGGCGCAGTCATTGCAGCCGTTGCAGGTGGAAGGCAAGGTCGATCTGATCCTGAATGGTCCGCGCGGCGAAGTCGATGGTGTCATCCTGGATAACCAGAGCATTGTTCACTTTCCGCCTGAAAGCCTGAGTGTGCCGTTGCGCCCAGGGCTGCGTATTGCGGTGGCTGGTCTAGGGACCAAGACGGCCAATGGTGTGTCGCTGGAGGCGATCCGCATGGGAAGCTCCGCCGCTACGATGCAGCCACTCTATGCGCCCGCGGCCCCCGCTTGCCAGCCAGCGGCTGCGGTAGCCGGCCAGTGCTAGTCCCTGATTTAGCCAAGGCCAACGCTTCATCCGACGTCGCCTGCGCTTTAAGCAAGTTAGGTGCTACTTAAATCGCTTTGGGCAACAGCGGTGCTGCCCAAAGGCCGCCGCCCACGCTGGACTCACTCTTTTGACAGGATGCATCATGATTGCAAAATTAGCCCCGATTCTATTGTTATTGATCTCCAATGTGTTTATGACAGTGGCCTGGTATGGCCATCTCAAGTTCACCGAAAAGCCGCTGTATGTGGTGATTGTGGTGAGCTGGCTGATTGCCCTGTTTGAATATTGTTTTGCGGTGCCGGCCAACCGGATCGGCCATACCGTGTATTCGGTGGCGGCGCTCAAAACCATGCAAGAAGTCATTTCGCTCAGTGTGTTTGCCGTGTTTTCGGTGTATTCGCTCGGCGAGCATTTCACCTCCAGCCATGTTGTCGGCTTTGCCCTCATTGGTCTGGGCGCCTTTTTTATCTTTAAAGCCCCTGTGGTGTAAGGAGAAAAGCATGCGTCTATTCAAAATGCCTGCAGATTCACGGCAATGGCTGGCGGTGATGAATTTTTTCATGGCCGATGTCCGCGACGGGCTGGGCGCCTTTCTCGGCGTGTATTTATTGGCACAATCCTGGCAGGCGGATGAGATTGGCTATGTGATGACCATAGGCGGGTTGGCAACCATGATGGCGGGAATCCCGGCGGGTGCCCTGATGGACCGCACCCATGCCAAGCGCTTGTGGCTGTCCGTGTGCGCCATCCTGATGGTGGTCGGTTGCCTGGTGTTGTTGCTGTGGCACTCGTTTGCGGCGATTGCCTTGTCGCAAGCCGCTACCGGTGTGGTCCGTGCCATGATTGGGCCCGCGATTGCCAGTATCAGCCTGGGCCTGGTCGGGTCTAAATATTTGTCCAGGCAGCTTGGTCAGAACGAGGCCTGGAGTCATGCCGGTAGCCTGGTGTCAGTCTCCGTGGCTGGCGTGCTTGGCTATTTCTGGGGCTTGTCTGCCGTCTTTATGCTACTGGCGGTGATGGCGGTGCTGGCGCTGCTGTGCATCCGCCGCATTCGCCCGCAGGAGATTGATTACCATGCGGCGCGCGGTCTGGAGTCACATGCTGCGGTCAGTGATTCTGGCCGTGCCGTATGGAAGGCATTGCTGCAGTCACGCCCCTTATTGATGCTGGCTTGCATCATGATGCTGTTTCATCTGGCCAATGCCGCCATGCTGCCTTTGCTGGGGCAAACCATGGTGTCGCAAGGTCTGGTCAACGCCAGTCTGTTTACGGCTTTGACGGTGATGATTGCGCAACTGGTGATGATCCCCATGGCATTGCTGGCCGGGCGTTATGCCGAGCAGTTTAGTTACGAACGGCTGGTCACGCTGGCCTTGCTTGCCTTGCCGGTGCGCGGCGTGATTGCGTCGACCTGGAACTCGCCCTGGGCGGTGGTGCCCGTGCAGTTACTAGATGGCGTCGGCGCGGGGCTGTTAGGGGTGGCTTTGCCAGGACTGGTGGCCAAGATGTTGCAAGGCAGTGGGCACTTCAATGTCGGGCTGGGATTTGTGTTGACCATCCAGGGCCTGGGGGCAGCCTTGAGTCCGGCCATGGCAGGCTGGGTCGCGCAGCGTTATGGCTACACCATGAGTTTTACCTTGCTAACGGGGGTGGCGGTGCTGGCGATATTGTTATGGTGGCAACAGGCCAGGCAAACGGCTGCTCAATCTGCGGCAAGCTGGGCTTGAATGCGTCTTTGTCCCCGCGGTGACTGGAACAAATCATCCAGCAGGTTGCGGCCCACGGTCGGGGCAGAGGTAACGGAGGGGCTCACCCGTTGGTAACAATAAGCTTCTTCAATGTTGTCGCGGTAGTCACTCCATTGGGCACTGGCACTTTTGAAGCTACGCCAGACGCTTTCGCCGACATTGGCATATTCGAGGGTGCTGCCGTCTTCCAGCCTCACGCGCAATGCACGCTTGCCTGCATCATAGCCAATTGCCCGCAACTTGCCGGCATGCGTGTTGATCATGTCCATCAGGGCCTAGCCGCAGCAGCCGGGTTTGCAGCCGCAGGATTTACCCGCAGGCTTGAGGCCTTTTTGTTGCCAGGCTTGCAAAAACGCTTCTTTGCTCATGGGTTGCAGTTGCAAGCTTTGTTGCAAGACGGGATCCACCACTTGCGACTGGTAATGCTGAAAATGCGCCAGATATTTGGCATACGCCCGATCTGCACCGCGCCAGGCCTGCCATTGCCGCCATATCCATTTTTTCAAGCTAAACATGTTTACTCCTTATCCTGTGTCGGACTGCCATCATCTTACTCCAACTTGATGGCATTCAGTGCGGCCACTTCATCTTTGAAAAGGGCGCTCTTTGGTTTGAGCCATTGCGGGCATGCAAGTTCAAGCCTGCGTCAAACAGGCGCTTCCCCGCACACTCACAACAGACAAATCCTGTTAACGCAAGCCTGGCGCAAGCTGCCTGTGTTAGATTAGCGGCACTGGCGCGCCTCAGTGGTGCGGTTTCATCTGTTTACATGAGGGCCTGACCCTCTCGGTCTATCATGAGTAATTCGTTTTATTTCAATTTAATCCTGTTTTTTCTGGTGGCGATTATTGCACTCGAAGTCCTGGCCAACCGGCTGCGCTGGCCGCCTGCGGTAGCACAGCTGGCGGGTGGCGCCCTGATTGCGCTGGTGCCAGAATTACCGGCGTTTGAGATTGATCCTGCCCTGGTCATGGAGGTGTTTTTACCGCCGTTGCTGATGGCGGGTGCCTATTTCACGGTCTGGCATGAGTTCAGGCGGCACCTGGGCGGCATTTTACTGCTGGCGATTGGTGCGGTGCTGTTCACCACGCTGGCGGTGGGGCTGGCCTTGCATAGCTTCAATCCCAGCCTGCCGTGGGCGGCCTGTTTTGCCTTGGGCGCAATTGTGTCACCGCCGGATGCGATTGCCGCCAAAGCCGTGCTGCAACGCGTGGCCTTGCCACGCAAGCTGCTGGTGTTGCTCGAAGGCGAGAGCTTGCTCAATGACGCCACCGGGCTGGTGCTGTACAAGTTTTCGATTGTCGCCTTGCTGACCGGCGTGTTTTCACTGAGCGGTGCGCTCGAAACTTTTGCCTGGCTCAGTGTTGGGGGCGTATTGTTTGGCGCGGCTATGGGCTATCTGGTGTTTAAAACCCTGCGCTATCTGCATGGCACTAAACTCATGGTGCTGGCCTCGGCCTTGCCGGGGTGGATTTGTTATGTTGTGGGCGAGCACATCGGTGTTTCAGGCGTGATCGCCACGGTCACCTACGGCATGATGCTGGGCTGGCACCAGCATGAAATCATGTCGGCCACAGCGCGCCGGCGCGGTGCCGCGTTTTGGGAAATCATGATTTTTATCTTTGAATCGCTGGTATTTATCTTTATCGGCCTCTCTTTGCGCGGCGTCTGGGAGCGTGTCGCCCATGCCGACAAGTCCCTGGAGGCTTATGGACTGGAAGTGTTGCTGGTGCTGGCCGTGGTGATCTTGTCGCGCTTTGTCTGGATTTTCATGGTTGATGGGTTGGCCAGACTCATTCGCAAGCCGCATGCGGCGCATGGACACAGCACCTGGGGCGAGTCTTTTGTCAAAAGCTGGGCAGGCATGCGTGGCGTGGTCACGCTGGCGGCAGCACTGGCGGTCCCCGCCCAGGTGCCCGGACGCGACTTGATGCTGATGTGCGCGTTTGCCGTGATCCTGGTGACGGTGGTGGTGCAGGGGACAACAATTGGTCAGGTGATCCGGGCATTTAAACTGAAGGCGAGCAAGCATGAGCACATTTACCTTAATGAGCCACAGGTGTGGGCCCGGATTGAGCAGGCACAGTTTTCAGTGGTTAACAAACTGGCCTATAACGAACATGGTGCATTAATGCACCCGCGGTTGCTGGAACAATACAGCTACCGGCAAAGCCTGTCAGACAAACATAAACATGAAGACAGTCTGCCCGATGACCTCCGCAAAGCGCATTTTAATGTGGTACTGGCCGCCGTAGCCGCCGGTCGTGAAGAGCTGCTTAGACTGCATCGCTCGGGGCAGATTCATGACGAGTTGCTGCATCTGATGGAACGTGATCTGGACATTCAGGAAATCGCTGCCTTACATAGTCGTGGCTAAGTGTGCCTGTCCACATTTTTTGTGGATAACTTTTATGGTGAGCTGTGGGTGAGTGCCTTAACTATTTGATTTTATGTGTGAAATTAGGCCTGATTAAAATCTGCACGTTAAAATTATTTGATGAAAAATCTTGCTCAAGGCGATTTTTTGTGTATTGCCAGCCTCCTGTCGACAGCGTAGCATAGGTCTTGTCTAGTGCTGTGATGAGGAGCAATTAACATGAAACGACTGTTTTATATCGACTATCCGCAAGAGCACTTTGAAGGCCAGGCCCACCGTTACCGTTGCGCCTACTGCAAGCAGGAAACCACCCATATCAACGGCAAGCTGGAAGGGCATTTGCCCGGCTGCGAGTATCGGGTTGCGCTGGAAAAAGCCGGTTTTGAATGTAACCAGCTTGCGGAACCCGCCCATGAGGACATGGCCGACGAAGTCGATTGAGGGATGATGGCGCTGGCTAGACCTGTTCATAAACGCTGTTGAGGATGTAGAAAAAAGCATGATTTCTTTTACCCCCTGGCAATCACTGATGGGTGGATTGCTCATAGGTTTTTCCACCTTGCTGATGATCCGCTGGCTGGGCAAGGTCACTGGCATCAGTGGCATTGTGGGTCAGGTCTGGTCGGCCGCCGCCGGTGACCGGGCCTGGCGCCTGGCTTTTGTCGCGGGTCTGGTGCTGTCGCCATTGGTTTATCTGCTGGCACGGCCGTTGCCTATGGTGGAGATTCAGGCGTCCACGCCCTGGTTGATCGTGGCGGGATTGCTGGTGGGCTTCGGTAGTCGCCTGGGGTCGGGGTGCACCAGTGGTCATGGGGTTTGCGGCTTGTCACGGCTGTCGCCACGTTCGCTGGTGGCGACGTTGACGTTTATGCTGGTGGCGATGCTGGTGGTCTGGCTATGGCGCCATGTGTGGATGATAGGGTAGAAGCAAGATGGCAAATCTGATGGCATTGATCGCCGGGCTGATCTTCGGTGTGGGGTTGATTGTGGGCGGGATGACCAATCCAGCCAAGGTGCTGGCCTTTCTGGATGTGACCGGTGACTGGGATCCGTCACTGGCATTTGTGATGATGGGTGCGATTGCTGTAGGCTTTTTTGCCTTCAAGTCTGCGGCCAGGCACTCCACCAGTGTCTTGGGCTTGCCTGTGCAGTTACCAGGCACGCGCCTGATTGACCGCAAACTGGTGCTGGGGGCGGTGATTTTTGGCACCGGCTGGGGCATTGCCGGATTTTGTCCCGGCCCAGCCATCGCCTCACTTTTGACGGGTGGCCCGGCGGTCTGGCTGTTTGTCGCCAGCATGCTGGCGGGAATGGCCGTGCATACGCTGGCGGTGCGTCGCGGCTGGTTGTGACCGTATCAGTCTTTTTGCCAAAGTTTGCGGTAACGCCACAGTGTGGTGCGGCCAATCCCAAGTTGCTTGGCCGCCTGGGTCAGGTTGCCCTGGCAGTCAGTGACGGCTTGCACGATGGCGGCTTCTGAAAGCGCCTGGCGGCCTGGTTTGGCGACTGGCGCTGCCATTGCCTGTGTTGACCCGGGTATCGTTTGCAGTTCGGGCGGCAAGTCTGCGGTGGCTATCTGTTTGCCATCCGACATCACCAGTGCGTAATTCAACACATTGCGCAGTTCGCGCACATTGCCCGGCCAGTCATAGGCCATCAGTTGCTCCATGGCGGCGGCCTTCACTACGGGCAGTAGTTCCCCGGTAAATTGCTGTTTAAGCAGATGTCGCAGTATGAGCGGAATATCCTGTTTGCGCGCCTGCAAGCTGGGTAAGAAGATGGGCACCACGCGCAAGCGGAACAACAAGTCCTGTCGGAAACGCCCGGCTTTAACCTCTTCGCGCAAGGCTTTATGTGTGGCGGCAACAATGCGGACATTGGCTTGCATGGCTTGACTGGCCCCGACGGGCAGGTATTCACCGGTTTCGAGTACGCGCAACAGTTTGGCCTGTAATTCGTAAGGTAGTTCGGCGATTTCATCCAGAAACAGCGTGCCGCCCTCGGCCCGGCCAAACAGGCCCTGGTGATCACGAATGGCGCCGGTGAAGGCACCCTTGACGTGGCCAAACAGCTCACTCTCCAGCATGCCCGCATTGAGCGTGGCACAGTTGATGGCGACGAAGGCGGCGCGGTGACGCGGACTCTCGCCATGAATGGCGCGGGCCACCAGCTCTTTGCCTGTGCCGGAGTCGCCGCGGATCAACACCGGGATGTCTGTCACTGCCACGCGGCGTATCATTTCAAACACTTTTTGCATTTCGGGCGCATGGCTGATCAAGCCATATTTTTCACCCAGCGAGGATTGGGCGGCGGTCTTGCCTGCGTCCGCCTGCTGGGGCAGCAGGATTTCGAGGCCGCCCGCAAACGCGCCATCTTCTGGCAGGTAGGCCATGGCATATTTCAACACTGCCTGTCGTTCACCATCAGACCGGTGCAGCAGCAGGGGAGCGCCCTCGACTTTGCCAGACTCGGTGAGACCACAGCCGCGCATACACTGTTCGCAGCGGTTGGCGGTCAGGCAGTTTTCACCCAGGAGCGTAGCCTGAGTGAAGCCTAGCAGTTTTTCGGCACCCGGGCTCCAGTAGCTGATCCGCTTTTGAGCATCGACGGTAAACACGGCTGCATCTGGCATGATCAATGAAATCATGCGGGCCAGCGATTCGCCCTGTGCCCGGCTCAGACCGGCCTGCTGGCTGAAAAAATCGGGGGTGGTTTGTTCCATTTTTTTATTTGAAACGTTTCATGATTGTGGTTTTGTGTTTCATTGAAACATTTTTGGCGGGGGTGGGCAAGTGATATTTTTATATAAGTCATTGATTTGACTGTTTTTAAATTTTTATTGAAGCATTGGCACTGGTTTTGCTGAATCAACGCCATCTTGATAAGGAGCACGCGGATGATTTTCAAGCAATTTTTTGAGCCTGAAAGTAGCACTTATACCTATCTGCTAGGCTGTGAAGAAACCCGGCAGGCGGTGATGATTGATACCGTAGGCAGCGAGGTAGACAAGTATGTGGCGGCTTTGCAACAGCATGGGTTGACGCTGGTGTTTACCCTGGAAACGCATGTGCACGCCGATCATGTCACCGCTGCCGCCACCTTGCGCGAGCGTCTGGGCAGTAAAAGTGTGGTGCATCGTGATGCTGGCGCGCAATGCGGCGATGTGCTGGTGACCGATGGCGTGCACTTGCAAGTTGGCACGCTGGATATCGAGGTCCGTTACACGCCCGGGCACACCAACGGCTGCGTCAGTTATCTGGTCGGTGACCGCATTTTTACCGGCGATGCCTTACTGATTGATGGCTGTGGCCGCACCGACTTTCAGCAAGGCGATGCCGGGCAATTGTATGACAGCATACATGCCAAAATTTTCAGCTTGCCAGAAGATACGCTGATTTTTCCCGGCCACGATTATCAAGGCAGGACGGTCTCCACGGTCGGCCACGAGAAGCGTGAAAACAAGCGGCTGGGCGGGCAGACTTCCCGCGCGGAATTTATCAATATCATGGCCAATCTCAAGCTGGCGTATCCCAAGCAAATTGATGTGGCCCTGCCTGCCAACCAGGCCTGTGGGCAAGTGATGATCAAGCAGTCGGCATGAGCACAGCGATGTTGACTCGGCTGGCCCGTTACGTGCCCGCCCTCCGCTGGGGGCTGCATTATCGGCGCGAGCAGGCCATGCATGACCTGATGGCGGCGCTGACGGTGACCCTGATGCTGGTTCCGCAGGCGCTGGCCTATGCCATCCTGGCAGGCTTGCCGCCACAAGTTGGCCTGTATGCCAGCCTGTTGCCGTTGATCGTCTATGCCCTGTTAGGCACCAGTGCGACGTTGGCGGTGGGGCCCGTGGCCGTGGCGGCGCTGATGACTGCGACCGCAGTGGCGCCTTATTCAGCACAGAGTCCCGCGCTGGGGCTGCAAGCGGCGCTGATCCTGGCGTGTTTGTCTGGCCTGTTTCTGATGCTGGCCGGGATGTTCAAATTAGGCTTTCTGGCGAATTTTCTATCGCACCCCGTCATGAGCGGCTTTATTGCTGGCGCCAGCCTGGTGATTGCCAGTAGCCAGCTACCCACCTTGCTCGGTATCCGGGCCGAGGGCAGTCATGTACTGGCGCTCTGGCAGAGTATGCTGGGGCAATGGCCGCAGATTCATCTTGCTACGGCCATGCTGTCGGTGCTCACCCTGCTATTGCTGGTGCTGGCCAGGCGGCAAGGGCAATCGCTGTTGCTAAGCCTGGGCTGCTCGCCGTTTTGGGCGCAGGTGTTGGTGCGGGCAGTGCCTGCGCTGCTGGTGTTGATCGGGACGATTGCCATGCATGCCGGTTGGGCCCTGCTCACCGGGGTGCGGACCGTGGGGCAGATTCCCGCCGGGCTGCCTGCGCTGGCCTTGCCGCATGGGAGTCTGGCAATGTGGCAGTCTTTATTGGCCCCGGCCTTGCTGATTTCCATCATCGGCACGGTGGAGTCGATTTCTGTCGCGCAGAGTCTGGCCATGAAGCGGCGCGAACGCATAGACCCTGATCAGGAGCTGATTGCCTTGGGCGGCGCCAATCTGGCGGCCAGTCTGAGTGGGGGGCAGCCGGTCACCGGCGGCGTCTCGCGCTCGGTGGTGAATATGGATGCGGGCGCGCAAACGCCGGCAGCGGGCTTGTTTACTGCATTGGGCATGTGGCTGGCCACGGTTTTTCTGGCCTCGTGGCTCAGTGCGTTACCCAGATTTATTTTGGCCAGCACGATTATCGTTGCGGTGATGAGCCTGGTGGACGGGCGCGTGTTTATCGAGACCTGGCGGCGTAACCGGAGCGACTTTGCCGCCTTGCTGGTGACTTTTATGATTACCTTGCTGGTCGATATTGAACATGGCATCAGTGCAGGCGTGTTGCTGTCCATGGCCATGCATCTATACCGCAGCAGTCGGCCGCACATTGCCATTGTCGGGCAGGTGCCGGGTACCGAGCATTTTAGAAACGTGGCGCGGCACGCGGTCAGTGTCTGCCCGGATGTGATCACTTTGCGCGTGGATGAGAGTTTGTATTTTGCCAATGCGCGCTATCTCGAGCAAAAAGTGCTCGAAGTGGTCGCCGATAACCCGGCATTGAAACATGTGATCCTGATGTGCTCCGCCGTCAACGAGGTAGATGGCAGTGCCCTGGAGGTGCTGGAAGTCATCAACCACCATTTATCTGCATTGGGAATTGGCTTTCATTTGTCCGAGGTCAAAGGCCCGGTGATGGATATGTTGCAACATGCTCCTCTCAGGCAGCAGCTCAATGGTGAGATTTATCTGACCCAACACCAGGCTTATGCAGCGCTGTCCTGTCATTAACGGCGTTAAGCGCCGCTAAATATAGGAGGCTGGCATGGCAGATAATATCGGGCAATTGGAACAGTATTTAAGAGTGATTATTGGCGCCGGATTGCTGATGTGGACCCTGTTTTTTCAGGGGCCAGCCTGGGGCTGGTTTGGGCTGGTGCCGCTGGCGACTGGGCTGATCCAGTGGTGTCCGCTTTATGCCTTGCTCAAGATTAACCGTCGCTAAGCTTCAGGCGTTGCTTGCAACCCAGACTTTAACATCAGCACAGAGGCTTTGCCAAAACCATAGCTGGTGGTAAAGAGGCTGGCAAACAAATAACCCTGAAACAGCAAGGGCGGCGGGAGCTCAGGATTGTCCAGCGCCGGGAAAATGGCCATCAGTAAAAACAGGCTGGAGTTGGTAAATGCGCCTATCACCATCGCCCAGCGTACATGCCATGGCAAAGAGACCCGGCTGGCCGCAATGCCAAAAATGAGGGCGGTCATCAGCAGAAAATCGATATGTGCTTGCAACAGCCGCGTGAACTTTCCTGCGAAAATCGCCTTGAGTGGGGCCACACCAAAGTTCAGGCCCACCATACACCATGCCAGTAACAACGCCATCAGCAGCCAGCATGCGGCCCCTTTCAATAACATCTGGTGGGCTTGTGGGGTCGATTGCATCAAAGTCTCCTGGGGGATATCGTGTCCCCAGCATAGCCGATCTGTCATGGCCTGCTTGACCTGGACGGAGCTCAGGCTTGACTGAAACGGAGATGACTCGCTTGCGAAATCTAGCTGTTTGTGACTTAATTTCGCTCAGCAAAGGAGAGGGTCATGGCGCAGCAAGCAAGGACAGTAGTCGCAGCGACAGGTCGCAAATATAGCTCCGATCTGGTCGCACCCAGTCAGCGCAAGGCATGGTTGTGTGAGGTGATTGGACGTGAATATGCAGAGGTGGACATCGTCCCGCCCACGGCAGCCCCACTTTACAACGAGATGACGCTCTATCCTTGGCAGGCGTTGCAACTATCCGTGATCCATTCCAACAGCCTGACCATCCAGCGCGGGACGCGAGAGATCAGTCGTCCGCAGTTGGATAATTATTTTGCCGTCCTGTTGCTGCAAGGCCGGTATTGTCTGCAACAGCAAGGGCGGGAAGTGTTTTTGCGCCCTGGCGACATGACTATTTATGATGCCACGGTGCCGCACTATATCCATTGTCCAGAGGCGTTTTCCAAGCTGATTGTTTCCATCCCAAGAACCTTGTTGCATCAGCGTTTGCCGCAGGCCGGGCATCTGACGGCGATGCCCATGCGATTGCAGCACGGCATGACCGCCATGTTGTCGCCGTTTTTGCAACAGCTCACGCGTCAGCTGAATCAACTCTCCATGCAGGCATTTGAAGCCAGCGCGGCGCCTATGCTGGACATGCTGGGCAATGCGCTTGAAACCTTGCAAGACCATGCGCTGCCGCGTTCGCCTGGCCGCAGTTTGTCATTGTTGCAAATCAAGCAGTGGCTCAGTAAGCATCTACAGGATGCAGACTTGGATAGTGACGCCATTGCCGCTGCCACCGGATTTTCCAGCCGGTATATCAATCAATTGTTTGCCGATGAACAGACGTCTTTGATGCGCTATGTCTGGCAACAGCGGCTGGCGCTGAGTGCGCAATACCTCAAGCAACCGGCCTGGCAGCACCGGAGCATTTCCGAGATCGCGCTGGCTTGCGGCTTTAACGATTTTGCACATTTCAGCCGAGCCTTTAAGCAGCAGTTTGGCGACGCCCCCCGCGTTTTTCGGCAGCAGGGGGCTTTACTCCGTTAAATCTGCAGGCAAATTTTGCCAAAGTGCTGATTGGTCTCCTGATACTGGAAGGCCTGCACCATTTCCTCCAGCGCAAACACCTTATCCACCACCGGTTTCAGGCCATTCGCATCTATGGCCTTGATCATGGCTTGCTGCATGCTGCGGCTACCCACCAGCACGCCTTGCAGGCGCAGTTGCTTGATCAGGGCTGTGACCAGAGGAAAGTCGCCCGCCAATCCGGTCAAAATACCAATGACAGAGACGTGGCCACCGACGCGCGCCGCCAGCATGGACTGTTCGAGGGTGGCCGGACCGCCCACCTCGACGACGTGATCGACGCCACGGCCGCCCGTCAGTTCGCGCGCCAGCGTTCCCCAGGCCGGGGTGGTTTTGTAATTGATCAGGTGATCTGCACCCATGGCCTTGAGTTTTTCCAGCTTGGCTTCGCTGGACGAGGTGGCAATCACGGTTGCGCCTGCCAGCTTGGCAAATTGCAAGGCAAAGAGGGAAACGCCGCCCGTGCCTTGCACCAGCACAGTATCGCCAGGGGTGAGCTGATCATCAGACATCAGCGCACGCCAGGCCGTCAGGGCGGCGGTAGTCAAGGTGGAGGATTCGATATGGCTCCAGCCTTTGGGGGCCAGCGTAAAAGATTCCGCGCTGGCGGTAACGATTTCACGCGCGTAGCCATCCACACCATCGCCTGGCACGGTGGCAAAGCCTTCAACCAGCGGTTCGCCCGCTTGCCAGCTGGGAAAAAAAGTACTGACTACGGCATCGCCTACTTTGAATTCGGTGATGCCTGCGCCGACCGCGACTACTTCACCGGCGCCATCCGCCATCGGGATACGCGGCTCGCTGGGCCCCCACATGCCGCTGACCACGGCAAAATCATGGTAATTGAGCGAGTTGGCATGCAGCCTGACCGTGATTTGCCCGGCAGTTGGCGCAGGGGCTTCGCGTGTGCCGACGGTGACATTTTGGTAGCCGCCGCCCGGTTGCAGAATAATGGCTTTCGTCATGGCGTTCTCCTAATCAAGCGTGACATGGGGATTGTATTCATAGGGATGAGTGTTCACGGTAAGCGGTTGATTCTGCCCTGACTTGCAGACAAAGTAAATCGCCCGGCACCAGCAGGCGGACGGGAGTGAAGCCAATGTAAAGACTGTTTCAGGATCTCGTCCTGATTGGATCGACAGATGTAAAGCGGCTGTGCGACCAGCTAAATCACGGGCTGCACACTGTAGACTTAACACGATTAAATTTAAATTTATGCAGCTCCGGGACGCCCATACATACAATCATGTATGTTAGTATATTTTCACGATAGCCAACCTCAGATTGGTTTTGCGACTGCAGCATCAGATTTTAAAAAGGAACAAACACGATGAAACTCAATATCAATGGCAAAGAGACCGAGCTCAACGTGAGCGATGACATGCCTCTTTTATGGGCAATCCGCGATGTGGCTGGCATGACCGGCACCAAGTTTGGCTGTGGCATGGCGCAATGTGGAGCCTGTACTGTGCATCTGGATGGTCAGGCCATTCGCTCTTGTGTGACCCCGGTCAGTGCGGCCGCGGGTAAAAAAATCACCACTATAGAAGCCATGCATGACGACAAGGTGGGCCAGGCCGTACAAGCCGCCTGGCAACAGATTGATGTGGTGCAGTGTGGCTACTGCCAATCCGGCCAGATCATGTCTGCGACCTCACTGCTCAAGCAAAACCCTAAACCCAGCGACGCCGATATTGATGCGGCCATGAGTGGCAATATTTGCCGTTGCGGGACTTATCAACGTATCCGGGCAGCGATTCATGAAGCCGCTGCCAAACTGGCTTAAGGAGAGACCCCATGAATGATCTCATTAATCTCTCACGCCGCAGTTTTATCAAAAGTACGGCCCTGGTCGCTGGCGGCCTTGTGGTGGCATTCAGTATTCCGCAAGCCAAACGCTTTATGGGCGTAGCCAATGCGGCAGAAGCGCTGCCACTACCTGCGCCGAATGCCTTTTTGCGCATCGGCGCCGATGACAGTATTACCGTGATGTTGGCGCATAGCGAAATGGGGCAGGGCGTGTGGACCACCTTGCCCATGCTGATTGCAGATGAGCTGGATGCCGACTGGAGCAAGATCAAGGTCGAGCATGCGCCTGCGGCGCCTGCTTATGTGCATACCGCCTATGGTATCCAGATTACCGGCGGCTCTTCCACCACCTGGTCAGAGTTTGACCGCTATCGCCAGGCGGGCGCATTGACACGTGTTCTGTTGCTGGAGGCGGCGGCCAAGCAATGGAAGGTGCCAGTAGCTGGCTTGCGCACCGAAAATGGTTTTGTCATCAACGGCACGCAAAAGCTCAGTTATGGCAAGCTGGTGGAGACCGCCAGTCAATTGCCGACACCGACCAGCGTCACGCTTAAAAAACCGGAGCAGTGGAAATTGATCGGCAAGGCCACCAAGCGTCTGGACAGCGCAGAAAAAATCAATGGCACGGCCAAGTTTGGTCAGGATGTGCAGTTTGCAGGACTCAAAGTCGCCATGGTGGCACGTGCGCCAGTGTTTGGCACCACACTCAAAAGCCTGGATGATGCCGCTGCACGCAAAGTGCCGGGCGTGATCAAGGTGGTCAAAGTGCCCACGGGGGTTGCCGTGATTGCCGAGCATTACTGGGCCGCCAAGCAGGGGCGCGAGGCCCTCAAGCTGGAGTGGGCGCTAGCCGGGCATGACAAACCGGATACCCCCGCCTTGCTCAAGCAATATCAGGCGCTGGCGCAAAAGCCAGGCTTGCAGGCTGCGAAAGCGGGCGATGTTGCCACGGCCAGCAAGCAGGTCAAGCAAACCATACATGCGGAATATGTGTTGCCTTATCTGGCGCATGCACCGATGGAACCTTTGAACTGTGCCGTCAAAATCTCTGATCAGGGCTGTGAAATCTGGACCGGGACGCAAATGCAAACCACGGACCAGGCGTCAGCTGCCAAGATTCTGGGCCTGAAACCAGAACAAGTGAAAATTCACACGCTGTTTTTAGGGGGCGGTTTTGGCCGTCGCGCCAATCCCCGTGCAGACTTTGTGTCTGAAGCGGTTGAAGTGGCCAAAGCGGCAGGCATGCCGGTGAAAACGGTTTGGAGCCGCGAAGACGATATCAAGGGGGGGTTCTACCGGCCGATGTTTGTTCACAAAGCCAGTATCGCGCTCGACAAACAGGGCAAACCGCTGGCCTGGCAGCAGACGCTGGTCGGACAGTCCATCATCAAAGGCACGCCCTTTGAAGGCGTCATGATCAAGGACGGCATTGATGCCACCTCGGTGGAAGGCGTGGCTGATTCGCCCTATGTGAAAGGCACTCCGCATCATGAGGTGCAGTTGCACTCGGTGCAAAGTGATGTGCCGGTGTTGTGGTGGCGATCGGTCGGGCATAGCCATTCCGCCTTTGTCATGGAAAGCCTGATTGATGAACTGGCGCATGCCAGCAAACAGGATCCGCTGGCGTATCGCCGCCAGTTGCTGAAAGACCATCCCCGTCATTTGGCGGCACTGAATCTGGCGGCCGATAAAGCGGGCTGGGGCAAACCGTTGCCTACTGGCGTGTTCCGTGGCATTGCCGTCCACGAGTCGTTTGGCAGCTATGTCGCGCAGGTGGCCGAAGTCTCCGTCAAAGACGGTGAGGCCAAAGTGCACCGCGTAGTGATGGCGATTGATTGCGGGCTGGCTGTGAATCCGGATGGTGTCAAAGCGCAGATGGAGTCTTGTGTCGCCTTTGCGTTGGGTGCCGCGCTCAGTAGCGAGGTGAGCTTCAAAGACGGCCAGGTGGAACAATCCAACTTCCACAACTACCAGGTGTTACGCATGAAAGATATGCCCAAAGTGGATGTGCATATTGTGCCCAGCACCGAAAAAATGGGTGGGGTGGGGGAGCCGGGCGTGCCGCCGCTGGCACCTGCCGTGACCAACGCCATTTTTGCTGCGACTGGTAAGCGTATCCGCCGGTTGCCGATTGGTGATCAGCTGGCTTAAGCCCTATGCAGTCCTCTGATTGGGAAGTGTTACAACGTGCCCGTGACTGGCTGGACCAGGGCTATGGCGCGCATCTGTTTACCGTGATCCAGACCTGGGGCTCGGCCCCCCGGTTGCCGGGCGCCATTCTGGTGGTGCGCGAAGATGGCCATCTGGTCGGCTCTGTCTCTGGCGGCTGTATCGAAGATGACCTGGCAGACAAAGCCCGTCACCAGCAATTGCCGCAGCGGGCTGCGATTCTCGACTATGGTGTAGACCAGGCGGAAGCACAGCGCTTTGGCATCCCTTGCGGCGGCCAGCTCAAGATTTTTGCCGAGCCACTGACGCAGGCGGCACAATTAACGCCTATGCTGGAGAGCTTGTCACAGCGACGCTTGCTCAAACGATCGGTGCATGTGCATCGCGGCGAAGTGCGGCATCAATACGTGTTGCCTGAAGGTCAGCCTTATCTGGAAAGTGACTGGTTTCACAGCTATTTTGGCCCGCAATGGCGGCTGCTGATTATTGGCGCCAACCAACTGGGCTCCGTGTTGGCGGCCATGGCACAAGCGCTGGATTTTCACGTCATGATCTGCGATCCGCGTGAGGAAATGCGTGCTGAATGGCATGTGGAAGGCGCAGACTGGTTGCCCGGCATGCCGGATGATGTGGTGCTGGAGATGGCGCCTGATCCACACACGGCGATTGTGGCCGTCACCCATGATCCCAAACTGGACGACATGGCGTTGCTTGAAGCGCTCAAGTCAGACGCGTTTTATATTGGCGCCTTGGGCTCCGTCAAAAATCAGGAAAAACGCAAACAGCGCTTGCGCAGTTTTGACCTCACCGAGCAAGAGGTGAACCGCCTGCACGGCCCGGTCGGTCTGCGTATCGGCAGCCGCACGCCGGCCGAAATTGCCGTGTCTATCCTGGCTGAGCTGATTCAGGAACGCGCGCACTTGCAGCAAACGGGTCTGGTCTCACGGGCGCACAGGCTGGCGATGGCCTGATCATTTCAAGTCGGCGGGGGTATCAATATCCCTGAAGATGCCCGGGTCCTCGCACGCAATGTGTATGCTCTGTGCCTGATGGGCGCGCACCACCTCCCGCGCGCCCTGGTCACCTTCCACCCTAAGTAATTCAGGGATCAGTGCACGGCTGAAACCCACCGGATGGCCGGGCTTGCCCGCCATGACCGGTTGTACCAATGGATGCTGAGCCAAGGCATTTGCGACATGCTGTATGGTCTGCGGCTGGATAAAGGGCATGTCTGCCAAGGCGATCACCACGCCGGCGTACTGCGGAAAGGCCGTTAACACGGTGTTCAACCCCAGCTTGAGACTATCGGCCATGACCTGCTCCTGCTCGCCACATTCGACCACTATCAATCCCAAGGCCTTGAGTGCGGCACTCAACTCAGGCACATTGGCGCGTATCACGGCGACACTGTGAGGCAAGGCGGTGATCAGGCTGCGGGCGGCCACTACTGCCATGCACTCACCATTAGGCAAGGGCTGTAAGAGTTTGTTTTGCGCACCAAACCGGCGGGAGAAGCCAGCGGCTAACAGCAGGCCTACAGGGGGGGCGTCAGAGGGAAGGTGCGTATGCATCTGGGCCTGATCGTCTAAAAAATGCTTTTCTAACATAAGGCGGTGGGTTCAGCTACAGCGCTGCGTCAACATCATCGTATACTTGAGCGTTCATGACAATATTCTGTTCTGGTTGAGGGGGTCCCCATGTCCTGGTTTCGGCGCTTGATGGTGTATTTGCTGTGCAGTGTAACCTGTTTGCCCGCCCTGTGCCGGGCAAATCTCGCCTCTGGCGATTATGCCTTTGAGGTCAATGTTGGTGGTGAGACGCGCGAGTATCTCGTGCATGTGCCCAAGCAGGTCGGCGCAGGCCAGGCCTTGCCCATGGTGCTGGTGCTGCATGGCGGGATGGGCAATATGCAGGTGCAGGCCACCGAACGGTTTTATCACCAGATTTCTGCGGCCGAAAAACATGGCTATATTGCCGTGTTTCCTAATGGTTACAGCCGGTTGCCGGGCGGCAAGTTCGCCACCTGGAATGCCGGTAACTGTTGTGGTCCAGCGCTCAAAAAACAAAGTGATGATGTGGGTGTGATCCGGGCCATGATTCAAGCCATGCAGCAAAAGACAGCCATTGATGCCAACCGCATTTTTGTCGATGGCATGTCCAATGGCGGCATGATGGCTTATCGGCTGGCCTGCGAGTTGTCAGGCACCATCAGCGCGATCGCGGCTGTCGCCGGGACAGACAATACCAGGCAATGTCTGCCCAGCAAACCGGTGGCGATTTTGCATATTCACGCCAAAGACGATGACCATGTCCCATTCAATGGTGGTCCGGGCGAGAAATCCATGACAGATGTCAGTTTTAATTCGGTGCCTGCCACTATCCAGAAATGGGTAAAGCTCAACCAGGCCAATCCACAGGCAGAGCGTATCCTTGAAGTCAGCGGTGCCTATTGTGAGGTGCATCGTGGCGGGTTGGCGCCCGTGCAGCTTTGTGTCACCGACAGCGGCGGACATTCCTGGCCGGGGGGCAGCAAACCCCGTGGTGGGGAGGCTGGATCAACGGCGATTGACGCCAACGACGTGATCTGGGCCTTTTTCAATGCCAATGGCCGCCATTAAGCCTCCGTCGGCATGTCCGCCGCAATGGGCGATTTATGTTAAAACGGGATGCTATAGCCGACGTAAGCCATGGGTTGTATGCGTGTTTCTGTGATCGGGCTGTCGTATTGTTCATCACTGAGTCGGGTGATGAATGCACCAAACAGCAGTGAGTGATTGGTCATCACAGGCATCATGCCATTGATGCCTGCCTGCCATTCAACGCCGGATCCCGCACGGTAAAACGGCCGACTGGCGTTGACCTCATTGTTGCGCACCCCAAAGTAATAGTTGTTGAATTTCTGGCTGTTCCAGGTCGCCCCCACCAGGCCATTCAGGCGCAAGTTTGGCGACCGTAACAGGCTCTTGATGTATTGCACCTGAAACTGCTGGCCATTACTGTTGCCACTGGCATCCGTGGTCCATTGCGCATTCAATGTGCCATAGTCGGTTTGCCAGCGGAGCAGCGGCCCAACAAAAATCGAAAAGTCGCGGTCATCCATGCCGCGCGTACGGTCGCCCTTGCTGGCATCCCACCCAAACTTGGCCTCGGCAGACAGGCCAAAGCGTAAGCGTTTATCCTCACTATCCACTAACCAGGCGCCCGCTTGCAGGGCATTGATAAAAAAACGGTCGCCATAATTCGCGTTAATAATCGGCAACACCAGCGCGCGGTATTCATCAGAGCCAGAGGTCTTTGGCAGGACGCCAACGCCAATCCCATACAGGTTTTGTGCTCTGGGTACGGCAGTTTCTGTTTGCCGGTCTATGCGGGATTCGGCAGATGTAAGCGGACTGAAGAAGGTGATGGCCATACAAGTGCCAATCACGGGCAATGCGTGATGAAAGTTCATGGTGTGTATCCGTGTATTATTTTATGTTGATGGCATGAGCGCTTAACGGCTGATTTAGTTCCCGCATGCCATGCAGGCTTTTTCGTCTGCAGCCCCAAAACCAAAATGATTGACCATGGTCACATCGCTGCAAAGAGGAGAAAACACATGCGACCTATACATATTCAGCTGGCTAAAACATTGACCTTTATGGGCGCGCTGCCTTTTGCGGGCGCCGTGGTAGCGCAGATGCAGGGGATGGCGCATTATCATACCGGCTATCTGGCGCTGACCTATGGCGCCGTTATTATCTCATTTTTATGTGGGATACACTGGGGCTTGTTTTTGAACCATGCCCAAGACACCCGCCTGAATTTGCTGGTCACCAGCAATTTGCTGGCCCTACTTGCCTGGGCTACCCTGTTTTTTGTGGTGCCGGTCACCCAATATCTGGTGCAGATAGCCGCCTTTATCGTTTTATGGCTGATAGACCGCAAGCTGGTGGCTGAGGGGCTGATTGAACGCTGGTTTTACCAGCTGCGCACACAAATCACGCTGCTGGTGACAGTGTGTTTGTGCGCGATGCTGGTGTTGCAGTTTTAAAAGCCAGGCCAGCGTCAGATTAGACCAGCTCAGGGACTGGCTTTCTTTAAGGCCTGGATTTGTTGCGTGACTTTTTCGCCTTGTTCCGGGTCTATCGCCTGAATCGCTGGCTGGATAGACTCTAATGTCGCCAGATCTTTTTGCACAAAAGCGACTCTGGACAGCGCAAGCATGGCATCAACATCGCGCTGGTTAAGGTCATAGGCTTTTTTTAGGTCCTGCTCTGCCTGCACATAATGCTGCAAGCCTTCTTCCGCCAGCCCTAAAAAATACCATGCATCGGCAGAAGCCGGTTCTTGGCCCGTCCATTGTCCGGCAATGGTTTTCAAATCACGCCAGTCTGCATTTTGGTAGGGAATTACCACCTGCATGAAATAAGGCCGTTGTTCCAGCGGCAACGCCCAGAAAGGGACATCATTGGTTTTGAGTGACGTGGTTTCAGGCGCCGCCATCAACTCCTTGATCCACTCGACCGGCAGGCTGTAATAAAACGCTGGTTGGCCCGGGCTTTTGAACGTGGTCAGGCCGATCAGGTTGTAGTGCTGGTCAAACAAGGCGCCGCCGCTAGAGCCCATGTAAAAAGAGGCGTTCGAGCGCACAATCAGGCTGCCATCAAACGGATAAATGCCCTTGATCGCGCCATAAGACAGCTGGGGCACTGGCGCACCGGCTGGAAAACTCATGCTAAAGACTTCTTCTTCATATTGCAGGCTTTGACTGTCTCGCATGGGGATGGGTTTGAATGGCAGCGGGTCAAACTTGAGCAGGCAGACATCGCGCTTCCAGTTGGCTTTCAGGCCTATCGGCTGATAACCATCTCTAAATTTGGCGATATTCACACCTTTGCTATTGGCAATCACATGACAGTTGGTCGCCACGTATTCGGGGCTGACCACTACACCAGAGCCCCTGCCGTTTGAGCCATCCGGCAAGTCGGTGGTGACCATGACAATCGAGTGTCCGAGTTCCAGCGTATCAACAATACTGGGCTGAGCATTTAAAACATTGGTCAGCAAAAGCAAGCTGGTGAGCAAGATTGACTTCATAACCCCTCTATTCTTTATTCAGGTCTGTCGGATGTTTAAGTAACAAATTCTTAAGCGGTAAGACCTGTCAGGATCAAAAACGTTTTCGGTGCGGTGCGAGTAAGCATTTTCTGACAGGCAAATCAGCGGCAGCCTACGTCTAAGTGCGGCGCTTACCATTAAGATGGTGCCTGACTCAACCTTAAAATATTGAGCATAAAATGCATTCCCACAAATCGTACATGCTTCCCAAACTGATTTTCCTCAACATGTTGGCCTTGATGATGATTACCTTTGAACATGAAGCGCCTGCCGATAACCGTTATTTTCTTAAAGCTGTGAATGCAGGTGAAGGGGCTAAGCCTGAGCCTGAGCAGCACGTGCAATTGGCTGAGGCTAGTGAAGCCATGGTTGATGCCGCACAAGCCACGCCAGTTCAAGCCACACCCGGTAAGGTGGAGCCTGCAAGAAAAACGCCGGTAAAACGGCGGCTGGTCAGCCACAAATCTTCACCCAAGGCTAAAGCCATGCTTCAACGCGCCAGCTATCAAAGCAACTCCCCTTTAGGGTGCTGTTTTAGAGGCAATTACAGTTAACACGACCGTTTTAAAATCGGCTATGTAAAAGATTTGAACATTTTGCCCGCACAATACTCAAGCTCCCACATGGGGGCTTTTTTGTTGCCGGACGTTATTTTATCTGCAAAACTTGATGCAATCTGATTGCATGACCTTGTTGCAGGCCAGGGCAAGAGCCAATACACTGAACACTTGTTAATAAGAATATCAATCGCCTATGTTCAAATCCTTTTTTCCCGACTCCCGCTGGTTCTGGCCGTCTGTCATTCTGTGGGCAATGGTCTGTTGCGGCATATGGTTCGAGTATTCTTCTGCCATTGGCACGGCATTGGGTTTATCCATGGTAGAGAAGGAGCCGGTGATCGGACTCGGGCATTTTGTCACTGACCCGTTCAAGCTGTTTTATCTGTATTACCTGGTGAGCGTCGCGATTTTTGCGCTGATGTGGTTCAAGCTTAAACCTAGCCGCTGGCAATGGTGGTCGATTGTCGGTACTGCTTTTATACTGTTCTCAACTTACTATTCCGTTCAGGTATCAGTTGCTATTAACAACTGGCGCAGACCATTCTTTGATACCGTTCAAATCGCACTCAACCAAAATGCGGCTCAAAAAGTCACTCCATTGGAGCTCTATAAACTGATAGGACAGTTTGCTGAGGTGGCATTTATAGCTGTCACGATGTTTGTGCTTACTAAGTTTGTCGTAAGTCATTATATTTTTAGGTGGCGAACAGCAATGAATGATTATTACACCTCGCAGTGGTCCACTATTAGACATATTGAAGGTGCCTCACAACGGGTTCAGGAAGACACAATGCGTTTCGCTAGCATCATGGAAGACCTTGGAGTCAAAATGGTCGATGCGATTATGACTTTATTTGCTTTTCTGCCTATTTTATGGGGTTTATCCCAATATGTTTCAGAGTTGCCGATAGTAGGGGCTATTCCTTCCCCTCTATTTACCGCGGCAATAATATGGTCCATTTTTGGAACATCATTATTGGCGGTTGTTGGTATTAAGTTGCCAGGACTTTATTTTAAGAACCAACGTGTTGAAGCTGCTTATAGAAAAGAATTAGTATATGGCGAAGATAATCCTGAACGAGCCCAGCCTTTGACACTTAAACAGTTATATTCAGAGGTTCGGCATAATTATTTTATTATGTACTTCCATTATGTTTACTTTAATGTCGCAAGAAGTTTATATATTCAGGCTGATAATATTTTTGTTTTTGTTATCCTAGTTCCAACAATTGCTGTAGGAAAAATAACATTTGGTATCTTGCAACAAATTCTTACAGCATTTAGTGAGGTAAGTAATTCATTTCAGTATCTAGTCAATTCATGGACCACAATTATAGAATTGTTATCTATTTATAAGCGGCTTGATACTTTTGAGTCTGCCATTAAATTTGAAAGTTTACCCGAGATTGAAAACACCTCTGCCTAAGCTCAATGGGTGAAGACCTGCAGGTGACCGCCTAGCGGCTCACCTGCAAATGGTCAAACTTGGGCCGTTGCTCGCGCATGAACTGTGCCAGCGCTTCATCCGACAAGGGCTTGCTGTAGTAATAGCCCTGGCCGACATCGCAGCCGCTGTGCAATAAAAAGCGGTGCTGGTACTCGTTTTCTATGCCTTCTGCGGTCACTGATTTATGCAAGCTTTTACCCAGGTTGATCAATGCCAGCAGGATATTGCCATTGGTCACGCTTTGTTCCAGGTCCTGCACAAACGCTTTGTCAATCTTGAGTTCGTCAATCGGATAGTTTTTCAGATAGGCCATATTGGAGTAGCCGATGCCGAAGTCATCAATGGCAATACAAACGCCCAGACGCTTGAGTTGCTCCAATGTCCGCGTAAACATGGCTTCATCCTTAAAGCGCGCATTCTCGGTCACTTCCAGCGTAATCAAGTGTGGCGGGACGCGTTCCTGCCGTAAGACCCGCTGCACTGTCTCCACCAGGTTGCCCCGCAAAAACTGGATAGGCGAGACGTTGACCGCAATCGGCACCAGATAGCCCCATTCGGTTTGCATGGCTTTGATTTTCTTGCAGGCAGTCTGCAAGACCCACTCACCAATGGCAAAAATATGGCCGGTTTCTTCAGCCACCGGAATAAACTGGTCAGGCGGGATCAGCCCGCGCTCCGGGTGCTGCCAGCGGATCAGGGCTTCCAGCGCGCTGATATTGCCGTGTTGCATATTGATTTGCGGCTGGTAATACAGCATGAGTTCTTGCCGTTGCAGGGCGTGTCCGAGGCCATATTCAATTTCGTTACGTTCGCCCAGTTGCTGTGCCAGGGAGCCACTAAACATTTGCACTTTATTTTTACCGGCATTTTTAGCGCTATACAGTGCAGAGTCGGCGCACGTCAGCAAGGTATCAATGTCTTGGGCATGGTCCGGGTAGATGCTGACACCAACGCTACAAGTCATGTTAAACACATAGTCGCCAATGGCAATCGGTTGCGAAATGGCTTCCATTACCCGTGACAGCAAGGGTTGAGCATCTTCTGCCGAGCGCAGGCCGGGGTAGAGCATGACAAACTCATCGCCGCCAAACCGCACAATGGCATCCGTCGGGCGTGTACTTTGAATCAGCCGTTGTGCGACGTTCTCCAGCAGCTTGTCACCGGCACGGTGGCCCAGCGTGTCGTTAATGAGTTTGAAATGGTCGAGGTCAATAAAGGCAATCGCTATTTTGTAGTGAAACTTGTCGGCTTCTGCAATCAGGCTGGCCAGTTTGCCACTAAAAGCATGGCGGTTTAACAACCCGGTCAGGTTGTCTGTCACCGCCAGTTGGCGGATTTGCAACTCATAGTTTTTACGGTCGGTGATGTCTTCGACCGTGCCCTCGTAGTAAAGAATACTGCCTTGTGCATCATAGACGGCATGCGCGTTTTCCGAGATCCAGATGGTTTCGCCATTCAGCCGGTAGACTTGCGACTCAAAATTCTGCACACGCCCCTGCAGGCGGATGGCTTCAGTAAAGTCGTGACGGCGGCTGTCTTCTACATACAGTTGCGTGCTGATATTGTTGAGGTCGCTGATCAGCTCCGCCGGCGAGGCATAGCCATAGAGCTTGGCCAGCGCCAGGTTGGCATTCAGGTAGGTGCCAGATTCTGTGGTCTGGAACATGCCTAGCGTCGAGTTCTCAAACATGGAGCGGTATTTTTGCTCGGTGCTGTAGAGCGCCTGCTCAATGCGTTTGCGTTCCGTGATGTCCTGAATAATGCCTTCAAGGGCGACGGGTTTGCCCTCGGGATCAAAGACGCCGCTGCCGCGTTCGGCCACCCAGCTGATTTCGCCATCGGCACGCACAATGCGGTATTCAAGTGCAAACCGTTGTTTGCGACTGACCGCTTCATGAATGATTTTGCGCGCCTGTGCACGGTCTTCAGTGTGCGTGATCCGTTCGTAGGACTTGACCTTGTTCAGGATCAAGTCTTGCGGAGCATAGCCGGTCAGCGACTCACAGCCTTTGCTGACATAAATCATGGTCCACTGATCATCATACAGGCAGCGGTATATCATGCCATCCAGATTATCCAGTAGCGTATCCAACAGCCGTTGTTGCTGTGAGGTCATTAAGGCATCGACGATTTGTGTTTGCATCATGTCCCAGTTGATCTGGCCACGCATTACAGCATCGCCTGTTCAGTTTGCCTTTGCTGGCCGATAGTGACTTTTTCCCACAGGCTTTGGGCATTCATGAGGGTCAGCATGCTTTGCTGGGCGAGATTGGCAATGGCAATGCCGGGGTTGTTGCTAATCCCCTTGAAAAAAGTATTCATGGGCTGAATCTGGTTGGGGGCAAGGTAAGGAATCTCGCCCAGCGCCGAGACAAAGACCCCGAATTTGAGGGCGGCTGCCTTGTCTTCAATCACCACAATCTGCCGGTAATCGGTAAAGTAGTGCGCGTGACCCAGCATGCGCGCCAGGTCAATAATAGGGATGACCTGATCGCCATAGGGGTGCATGCCCGCAATAAACGGCGCCGACTCTGGCAGCGTGCGTAACTGCACTTCGTCAATCGCTTCGCGGACAAAGCGGGCCTCTATCCCTAGCCAGCTGTTGCCGACATAAAAGGTTGCGTACTCCTGGCTGTCTTCAGCATTTTGCAGGAACAGGTTGGGGTTAAATTTGTTGTGGATGACCTGCGACTCTGCCGTGATGCGCTGGTTGATTTCGTTGACATTGCCAAGCGGGGTAAAGATCAAGGCAAAAATTTTATTCCGGTAGTTGTCTTCTGCCCCCTTGAATTCACGATAACCATACGCCGCGTGCACCCCTACCGCATAGTAGGTGTGATGGTAAATGGCAATATCAAACAGTCGCTGGCCTTCATTGAGATTGCTGATTTCCGGCATCAACGCAAAGTCATCGCCGGTGGCAAAGTCTGCATGCGTGCTGGAGATCACCTTGAGCTGTTCGTTGACAAACAGCGTAAAGCTGCCGCTGACCGGGGTATCGGTTTTGTCGCGTGGAATCACATCACGGAGCATGGCCTGGAATTGCGGCTTGCTGTCAAACACAATGCCTATGCCACCGACAATACTGTTGCCATCCAAATGCCGGATCGGCGCTGCGTAAATATAGGTTGCCTGATGGTTGTACAAGGGCGTCGGTTCAAACTGCGACACCACATAGTCCTGACTGGAAGTACAGCTGCGTGTGCGGCCTACCCATTCTTCGGTGAGCTGGCTGTCGATCAACTCATTGTAACGTGGGTTGGACACGGCAATCACCGTGCCTTGCCGGTCAAAGACGATCAGGTTGTCGTAAACGGTATACAAGCCATTGATGTAGCGCAGAATTGAGCTGATCTGGTTTTTATCCTGTGCAGAGAGCTGGGCATTACCCAGGCACTCTCTGAAGACGTGGGTGAGCGCCCACCAGCGGACGTCATTCGCTCGCTCGTACAGGTTGCGGTCCATGATCTCGACCGCCAGTTGCGCATAAAAACTGGAGTTTTCGAGCATCACCGAGACCACGGTCTGATACAGCTCAGAGACCATGCCCTCAATAATTTGCTGGGTTTTATGTCCGGTGTTGCTGATCTCCGAGAGCAGGCTTTTGGAGAAGTTCTTTTGCTGGGTGTTGACGTAGTTGCTCTGCCAGATATTGCCGTTCCACACCGACTGGTTCAGCTTGCTCTGAATGTTGGCCGCCTGTTTTGGAATATTCAGCAGGCTTTCAGAAAAAATCAGCGGGCTGCGCATCACCTTGCGCAAGATTTCCGCATCAATATTGCTGATCATGCCCTGCATGCTCTGGTTGAATGCATACTCAAGCGGAATCATGGCTTGTCCCAGCCAGCCTGGCCCTGAGTAGCCTTGATAATTCTCGGCCTGCTTGGTGACACACAGGTATTCACGGCCCGCAAATCGCGCCACAAACCAGTCCTTGTCCGTGTCTGCACAGAGGGTGATGCCGATGGGGATTTGGTGCGGATCGCTAGACGCAATCACGTGACGATGCTCATCCAGCAGGATGCCTATGGTCCAGTCCGAGCCAGAAATCAGGTTTTGAAAAATGGTTTGCAGTTCGTTCACAAACTTGAAGCACAAGCACAGGACGCCTAAAGACCGCAGGCCATCACTGCTGCGCACTTCATGCGCATACATCAGGGATTGGTAAGGTTTGCCGTTGATTTCGGTTTCATAAAAATACTCGACATACGGCGCGCTGGATTGTGCTGCCAGCTTGAAAATTGCGTGTTGGTCTACCAGCGTCTGCTGAGAGGCATCCAGCTGATGCAGCAAGTTGCCCGCCATGTCAAAAAGGGCAATATTTTCGTAGACGGTATATTTGTTTTGATATTCCTGAAAACGGTGCGTGATACGCGATTGCTCATGCGCCGTGACTGCGCCTGCCGCATGTTTTTCAAGGTAGCCCCTGACATCATCGTCGGTGGCAAAAAAGCCGATATCCGCCGTGCGTTCAAACAGGTTGCGGATCAGCAGGTTAATGACCTCAAATGCCTTGGATGTCAGCTGTGCCGCCGTTTTGTGCAAGGTTTCTTCTGACAGGTGGCGTAACACGGCATTCGAGATTTTGTTGAATGCCGTGCGTGTTTCTTCCATTTCGGAGCCTGTGCCAGACAGTTGCGCCATCAGCGCAAGACTGTCCCAGGCATTTTGTAGCTGGTAGATGTGTGAACGGAAATCGTTGACCTTTTTAAAATGGCTGGCGAGCTCTTCAGTCAAAGGTTGTGGGTGCATATATTTCTAGTGTTCTTCCATGATTGCAATTAATTCCGCCTATTTATAGCAAGAATGGTTCCCATTTAGCGGGGTCGAATTGCAAAACAATGGCAAGAAAAATGCTTTTATTTAAATATTAAAACCTGAGGGACATGATTTCGCTGGTGATTGGTCAAATAAACGCTACCTGCTTTGCGCGCATGCCTTGTGTTGGTGCGCAGTTGGCTAAAATGGTGCACGCGTGTCTGGTGTTTTTCATGTCAAAATAGGCCTTCCTTTTTCCTGAGTTTGCCAGCGCATGATTAATACCATGATAGAAATCCACAGTGTGTCGGAAGCGATCCGTGATGCGGTGGCGCCCGTGTTTTTACTCACTGGCATCGGGTCGATTCTCGGCGTGTTAATTGGCCGCCTGGGCCGCTCGATTGACCGTGCCAGGTTTTTAACCGATACGCCGGAGGAGAAGCGTGAGCGGTTCAAGGATGAGCTCAAGATTATTGTCAGGCGCACCAAATGGCTACGCCGGGCGATTGGCCTGGCCACGTTTGCCGCCTTGTGTATTTGTGTCTCCATCGCCAGCATGTTTATTTCGGTGGAAACCGGCTTGCGCTTGCCGCACCTGGTGATGGTGTCGTTTATTATCTCGATGGCGTCACTGATATTGGGACTGCTCTGTTTCTTGCGCGAGATTGTGCTTGCCTCACGCGAAGTGATCGTGCCGTATCAGCAATTGGAAAAACCGGCGCGTAAACAGGCGGGCAAGTCCTAGCGGTAAAGTGCGCGGATCACGTCGGTTTGTGTCAGCAGGCCGACCAGTTTGTTGGAGGCATCCACCACGGGCAGCAATTGCAAGTGATGGCTGGTCATGAGCGGAATGGTATGCATGAGATGCATCTGGGCCTGGATGGTGATGGCTGGCGTGGTCATGATTTGGCCGACAACTTCCGCTTTGTCGCTATGGGTGGTGGGTGACCAGCGGATCAGTCGCTGCAGGGCTGGCCCCACTTCGCGATAACTGCTCGCCTGGGCATGCCGCACAAAGTCTGACAGGCTCAATATCCCTATCACCAGTTTTGCCTTGTTTACTACAGGCACCGCAGGCTCGGTCTGCGCCAGCATGGTGTGCCAGGCGGCTTCCAGAGGGTCGCCATATTCAAAGGTGGTCTCCACTGGCCGCATGATCTGCTCGCAGGTAATCGCTTCCAGTTTACGGTGGTAGGCAATCAATTCGGTTTGCTCAAGCAGGTGTTGTAATTGCGATGGGTGAATGTCCAGCACTTCGTGAGACTGCCCCAGTGCCTGCTGCAAATCTTCAGGCGTGAATCCAAACTGGTAGCGCATGTGCGTGGGCGTCGCTGCGGCATGGTCATGATCCGCCACCGGATAACGATAGCCGGTCAGACGATGGTAAATCCAGGCCGTGAGTACCAGTAACAGGCTGTTTGCCAGCACAGGCCACCAGATAAAGCCAAAGCCGAGTTGCCGGATTGATTCGCCGCCCAGCACGGCAGTCAGGGCCACCGCGCCGCTAGGAGGATGCAGGCAACGAAAGGCAAACATCAGCGCAATCGCCGACAGCATGGCAAGCGCTGCGGCGGCGACCGGAAAATCTGGCAACCATTGTGCAAACAATACCCCGCTTAAGGCGGCCAGCGTATTGCCTGCCAGCAAGGCCCACGGTTGTGCCAGCGGGCTGGATGGCAAACAAAACAAAATGACGGCGGAGGCCCCCATGGGCGCAATCAGGAACACAGCAGTATGCCAGTCTGCAGCTGGCGCTTCTGCGATGACCAGGCCGGCCATCCCGCCAGTGAGCAAAATCCCCAGGCCCGCGCCCAGCGCCGCCCGTGCGTAGTCGCGCATCGACCCGGTCATGCGCCGCGGCCAATAAGGCTTTAAAAAACGGGCGAGCTTTGCCATTCCAACTCAAAAAAGCAAAGACCGCAGTGTAACACGGACCCTTTTTAGGGGTGATGTTGGTGTGACGGTGAGCGGGAATTTCTCCCGATACAATTCGGTTACAAAAATTCGGAAACTTAGGCCCTGTTTTAAAGCTCATAAGCGCTGAATGGTCCTGCAAGAAAGGACACAACTTGATTGATGCAGAAGAAAGGAAACTGTGATGCAATCGTTCTTACAATCAAAATTGACGCATTGGGTGTCTGTGCCTTTGGCCGTGGCAGCACTGTTTGGTGCTGGCTACTGGATGAAAGGCTACACGCTGGTGAATCATGCGCAGGCGACTGCGCCGGTGTCGGCCAAAACCATGACCGCGCCAAGTGCTTATATCACGCTGCCTAACTTTGCCAGTATCGCGTCTACCCAGGGCGCTGCAGTGGTCAATATCAGCGTCAGTGGCACCGTGAAAACCGCCGGGATTCCGGGCATGGATCCTAGTGACCCCATGTTTGAGTTATTCCGCCGTTTTCAGCCCAATATGCCACAAACCGAAACGCCGATGAATGGCTTGGGTTCAGGCTTTATCGTCAAGTCTGATGGCGTAATCCTGACCAATGCCCACGTGGTGGATAAAGCCGATGTGGTGACCGTTAAACTGTCTGACAAGCGTGAGTTCCAAGCCAAGGTGGTTGGTGTGGACAAGCTGACCGATGTGGCGGTGCTGAAAATTGATGCCAAAGATTTGCCGACTGTCCGTATTGGCAGTACCAAAAGCAGCAATGTGGGGGACTGGGTCGTGGCAATAGGCTCGCCCTTCGGCTTTGACAACACGGTGACGGCAGGCATTATCTCGGCCAAATCCCGCGCCTTGCCAGACGAAGGCTATGTACCTTTCCTGCAGACTGACGTGGCTATTAACCCCGGTAACTCTGGCGGGCCGCTCTTCAACTTGAATGGTGAGGTCATTGGCATTAACTCGCAAATTTACAGCCGTAGCGGTGGCTATCAGGGCCTGTCATTTGCGATCCCGATTGATGTGGCCATGGGCATTGAGCAGCAGTTGCTCGAAAAAGGTAAAGTCAGTCGTGGCCGTCTGGGCATCGGCGTACAAGCCATTAACCAGGATTTAGCTTCTTCATTTGGCTTGCAGGCCCCCAACGGCGCCCTGGTCAGCAATGTCGAGAAAAATGGCCCTGCGGATAAAGCCGGCCTAGAACCTGGTGATGTGATCTTGAAGTTTAATGGTCAGAGCATAGACCGCTCCAGCGACTTGCCGCCCATGGTGGGCAGTATCAAGCCGGGCAGTACGGTCAGCGTTGAAGTCTGGCGCAACAAACAGCTGAAGAAACTGACTGTGCGTATTGATGAAATGCAAACTGCGCAGGCAGACCCTGCTGCCAGCATGGATAGCAAGCAAGCCAGATTAGGGGTGAGTGTGCGCCCGCTCACTTCGCAAGAGCTGGCGCAGACGCAACTTAAGCAGGGCCTGCTGGTGGAAGAGGTGGGCAAAGGTCCTGCCGCCAATGCCGGCATCCAGCCAGGTGACGTCATTCTGGCCGTCAATGGCGATCAGGTGAAGAGCGTCAGCCAGCTACAGGACAAGTTAACGCAAAACAGCAAGAATGTGGCCCTATTGGTCATGCGTGGGGACAGCAAACTTTATGTTCCCGTCAAAATGGGTTGATTTACGTGTTGTTTCCTTAGTCATTTGCCCCGCAGTTGCGGGGCTTTTTTATCCAGGCAGCGGTGTAGATGCCAAAGCGTTTAACAATTCTGCCAGACTGACCTTTTTGCCCGGTAAAATAACAATATGCAAACATTTCAAATCCCCTCCATCGAAGACCAGACCTTGCAAGCCGCGCTGGTTCAGCAGATTAACCAAAAAACCAAACCGTTAGGCGCCCTTGGGCGGCTGGAAGCCCTGGCTATGCAACTGGGGCTGATCCAGCAAACCGTACATCCGGTGTTGCAACAGCCCACCATGCTGGTGTTTGCAGGTGATCATGGCATCGTCGCCGAAGGCGTCAGCCCTTATCCGCAAGCGGTGACGGCGCAAATGGTATTCAACTTTTTAAATGGCGGTGCCGCCATTAATGTGTTTGCGCGCCAGCATGGATTTGAGCTGCATGTGGTGGATAGCGGCGTCAATGCCGTATTCGCCCCGCACCCCAAGTTGATTGATGCCAAGGTGGGCATGGGCACCGCCAGTTTTCTGCATCAGCCGGCGATGACGGCCGAGCAATGCGCACAGGCGATTTACCGCGGCTCGCAAATTGCCAGGGATGCCATTACCCAGGGCTGTAATGTGCTGGCACTGGGCGAAATGGGCATCGGCAATACCTCCAGCGCCAGTTGCCTCATGAGTGTGCTGTGTGGCTTGCCCATGCATCAATGTGTGGGGCGTGGCACCGGTGTCAGCGACAAAGGGTTGCAGCACAAACTGGCGGTGCTCACTTCCGCCTTGCAAGCGCATCATGTGCCTGCCAGCGATCCTCTGCATGCATTGGCCGTTTTTGGCGGCTTTGAAGTCGCCATGATGGTTGGGGCATTGCTTGCCGCTGCCGAAGCCCGTGTCACCTTGCTCATTGATGGTTTTATTGCCACCTCGGCCTTGCTGGTGGCCGCCAAGCTTTATCCGCAGGTGGTCGACTATTGCGTATTTGCGCATTGTTCCGACGAAAGTGGCCATGGCATCATGCTGGCACATCTCAAGGCGCAGCCCTTGCTGCATTTGTCTTTGCGTCTGGGTGAAGGCACCGGTGCCGTACTGGCTTATCCCCTGTTGCAGTCAGCGGTTGCCTTTCTCACCGAAATGGCCAGCTTTGAGAGTGCTGGCGTCAGCGAGCAAGTGCAGTGAAATCGCAATGGCGTTCCTTTTTGCTGGCCGTGGGCTTCTTTACCCGTATCCCGGTGCCCGCACTGCCTGATTTTAAAGAAAGTGATCTGAATCAGGCGGCCCGCTATTTTCCGCTAGTCGGCCTGTTGGTGGGCTTACTGGCCGCCATGGTCTGGTGGCTGGCGCACGGGCTGTTCAACCCGGCATTGGCCGTGTTGTGCAGCATGGCTGCCACCATCCTTGCCACAGGCGCCTTTCATGAAGATGGCCTGGCCGACAGTGCGGACGGCTTGGGCGGAGGCATGACGGGCGAGCGCAAGCTGGAGATCATGCATGACTCTCGCCTTGGCAGCTACGGCGCCATTGCGCTGGTGGGCATCTTGCTGTTCAAGTTTGAGGCTTTGTCTGCCCTTGCGCCCGCCATCTTGCCGTTTGCACTGATTGCCAGCCATGCCCTGAGCCGACTGGCGGCGGTGTATGTGATGGCGACGGCCAACTATGTGCGCACTGCGGGCAAGGCCAAACCGCTAGCCACTACGCTGACCCGGCAGGATATTGTATACGCCAGCGTCTTCGGCCTGCTGTGCTGGCTGGGCTTTGCCCTGATGCTGGGCATCAATCAGTCATTGATGGCTGCCGGACATTTTTTACTGATCACCAGCTTGCCTGTGCTCGTGGTCTGGCAGATGTGGCGGCAAACGATGTTACGACAGATTCAAGGGTATACCGGCGATACGCTGGGTGCGACACAGCAACTGACTGAAGTCGCTTTTTATTTGGGCCTGCTGGCCTGGGAGCGCTTGGCATGAAATTGACGTTGGTGAGACACACCAGTTTACAAATCGCTGAAGGCATCTGTTACGGACAAAGCGATGTCGATGTCTCGGCCAACTTTCATCACGAGTTGGCCAGCGTGCAGCAAAAGCTGCAAGCCGATGCTTTCCACGCCCTCTATACCAGCCCTTTGCAGCGCTGCCACAAACTCGCACTGGGTCTGGCCCACGGCCTGGGGCATGCCGGAGACATTCAGGCCGATGTGCGCCTCAAGGAACTGCACTTTGGCGAATGGGAGATGCAGGCTTGGAACGATATTCCGCGTGAGCGATTTGATGTCTGGGCCAAAAACTATGCCGAACTTTCGCCGCCACAAGGCGAAACCTTTGCCCAGTTACAGGCGCGCGGTGTGGACTTTTTGCAAGAGATACAAGCCCGCCATGCCGGTGAACATGTGCTGGTGGTCACCCACGGCGGCATGATACGCGCGCTGATTGCGCATGTGCTGAATATGCAACTCAAAGGCTTGTTCCGGTTGCATATCGATTACGCCAGCCTTACACGGCTGGATTTGTCAGGAGTGATTCCCAAGGTTGAGTTTGTGAATCGGTAATCACGAAAAGAAAAGGGCGAACCTAAGTTCGCCCCTTATATCGGTGGGTTTTTAAACCCTTGTTACCGATAGTCCCCACCATCGGAATACCTGATATATTTGCATAATACAACAAGTTGCAAATAAAAGGGGGTGTCATGCGATACAGAGTTGGTTTGGACGTAGGGACCGCTTCACTTGGTGTGGCGGCGTTTTCACTCGATGAAAACAATAATCCGCTCGAACTAGTTTGGAAGCATGTTCGTATTTTCGATGAGCCTTTAGAAAAAAGTCAGTCAGGACTTAAGTCTAAAAAAGCGGGGCGTCGTGCTGCACGCATGCAACGTCGCCAAATCGATAGACGTTTAGGAAGAACCAAAGCGATTGCTGCATTGGCATCCTTGCTTTACATCCAGTTAGGGCCGTCCATTGATAGCGGACGTACTTTATTAGAAATTCGTGCTAAGGCGGCCAGAGAGAAAATAGATTTATCCAACTTAATCCGTGTATTTATTCGTATAGGCAAACGGCGTGGTTACGGAGGTGAGTTTCGCCCAAAAAAGGAAGGTGCAAAGCTTGGGGAGGTTGAAGGCGGCAACCATGACCTTAAGACTGAAATGCAAGCTCTGGCGCAAAGCAAAGGTTTTGATGAGGTGACGCTTGGTGAGTTTTTATATCAGCGATGGCTAGATGGCAAACCAACCAAACTCAAAATAAAAGAGCCTGAAGATAAAACCACTGAAGGCAAAAATTTGTATGCGCTGAGAAGCCAGTTGGTGGCTGAGTTTGAACAAATTTGGCAAACACAATCTGCCTTTTATCCAGTCCTTAATTCCAAGCATGAAGGCAAGCCGCTTAAGGATATTTTTTATAATGCCATTTTTCACCAGCGCCCATTAAAAGCGGTAGGCGGTATGGTTGGGCAATGTAGCTTAGAACCTACACTTGCAAGAGCACCTCGCGCTCAACTCGCTTTTCAGCATTTTCGAATTGAAAAAACACTGGCTGATTTACGCTGGGGTGTGGGTAAACGAGCAGAAAAACTATCCGCAGCACAAAAGGTAGTTATTCGCCAATTGTGCGATGAAAAAGAAGTGGTGAAGTTTGATGCCATTTATAAAGCACTGGATGTTGCTGGTTGCCCAAGGCCTGACACTAAAGGTCTGAATTTAGATAGATTGAGTCGCGATGAAATCCCTGGTAACAAAACCAACCATATATTTCGCAAGTTAGAATTAGGTGATGCATGGTTGGCATTAGATGCGCGCACTCAAATACAAGTCATTAACTTTTTAGCGGATTTAGGTTCACCTGAGCAACTTGATGATCCGCTGTGGTACACACGCTTTGCAAAAGCTGATGGCACTATGCGCAAATTGCCGGAGAAGCTTGTGGAGTTTATCAATTTGTTAAAAAGCCATGACAAATTTGACCGGCTGAGCAAAATGGGCTTTGAAAGTGGCCGCGCCTCATACTCAATTAAAGCGCTAAATAAACTTACAGCGTGGTTGGATTCACCATGGTGGCCTAATGAATGGCAAGGCGAAATGCGACCTGATGAAGATGCTGCGATACGTGTCTGTTACCCTGAAAGCTTTAACAAACCAATAGCACTAAAAGATAGTTTGGATTTTGCGCCTAGTACAGGTAATGCTGTCGTTGATGGTTCGTTAAGGCAAATGCGCTATGTGCTTAATCGTATGATGGTAGATTTGGGGACTCAGCCAGAGCAAATCGTTGTGGAAATGTCCCGGGAAATGAGCGTGGGAATCAGCAAACGTAATGAGCGTGAAAGTGAAAACAATAAAAATCGTAAAGCTCGTCTAGATGCAGAAGCAGAAATCCGTGAGCATGGCGTTACGGTTACGCCATCACGTATTCGCCGCTATTTGCTATGGGTAGAGCAAGGCAAAGGCCATTGCCCTTATTGCACAAAACCAATCAGCTTGGGCGACGCGCTGAGTGGTGCTGAAACAGAATACGAACATATTTTGCCAAAATCGCTTACACAGGTTGGTTTAAAACGAAGCGAAATTGTATTGGCTCACCGCAGTTGTAATCAGGAGAAAGGCAATAAAACACCTGCTCAAGCATGGGGGCATGATGCGGAGCGTTGGCAAGTCATCAAGGTGCGGGCAAAGTACTTTTCAGATAACAAACAATATCGCAAGTCCAAATTATTGCTGTTGGAAGACTTTGAGTCTGAAGTGCTCACGGATGAGTCGATTGCAGAGTTTGCTGATCGTCAATTTCAACAAACATCTTGGATTGCCAAAGAGGCCGCGCAATGGTTGCAAGGCATCTGCAAAACCCCGGTTTCCGTTTCTCGCGGAGAACTCACTGCAATGTTACGACGCAAATGGAAGCTGGAAACAGTTATTCCACAAGCACGAACTGAGGAAGGCTTACCGGTTTTAGATGAAGAAATGCAAGTGGTCAGCGTTGAAGATTTTGAGAAATATCGAGATGTGTGGGAGGGGCATAAGGTTTTAGATGCACATGGACATATAGATAAAGCGCGCCATACGGACCGCAAGCTTAACAAGCGTATAGACCATAGACATCATTTGATTGACGCTATGACAATCGGCCTCACTTCGCGTGGTTTGTTTCAACAAATGGCGCGGCAATACAAGTTGGATTCTGAGCGTGAGATGAGAGGTTATAAACCAAAGTTGGAGGTAGCTGAACCACCTATAAAAAACATACGGGAAATTGCATTGGCTGCTGTGCGTGAATGTCCAATTTCGATTAAACCAGATCGTTATCCAGATGGTGCAATTTTTCAAGAGACAGCTTATGGCGCTGCGGTTAAATCTAACGAAGATAAAGCAAGGCTCACATTGCGCATAAAGGTTGCAGATTTAATTGACCGTAGAAAAGGTACTATAGAGCAAGCACACAAAGCAATTGAAAATATTGTCAGCTCAACAGTTAAAGAGATTATTCTAAAAGCATTTGATGCGAGAGTAGCCTCGGGAAAAACTGCTCCAGAAGCTTTAGCTATGCCTTTTTACCAAACCTTATATGGGCAGCGAGTAGAAATCAAAAAAGTAAAATGCTTTACAGGCAATTATGCAGATGATGTAGCGATTATTGCCCACACAAGTAAAGATGGGCGTGAACATTCTAAGCGTCTGCCAAATGCAGGATATGCCTATCTTGAAACGGAAATATTTGATGGTCGCATAGGCAAGCAAACTTTAGTAAATACGCATCAGGCTATGAAATGTAAACATCAGCCGCTAGCGGAAAATATGGTGCGACTACATAAAAATGATACGGTGTTAGATAGCAAAGTTGGTAAAAAATACCGTATAGGATATTTCACAATTGAAGGAAATTTATTCTTAATACCCATAGTTGACCCACGTGCATTTGATGCAATCAAAGAGCCAGGTTCTGGTAAGAAGAAAGTTTCTTTTACTCAAGTGCTTCGCTTAAAAAGGATAGACTAGTTTTGTCTGAGCACCGTATTTTGCTAATTGAAAATCCTGCCTCAATTTCAGTTGATTTAGGCAGGTTGCGAATTAGGCGTGACGGGTTTGATGATCACCATGTCTTACCAAAAGACATTGCTGTGCTGTGTTTACATCATCACACTATTCAAATTTCTGTGCAGGCATTACGTGGTCTTGCCGAAGCAGGAGCAAGCGTGATGGTGACTGACGAAGCTCACCATCCATGCGCATGGTTTTTACCACAAGTGGGCAATGGCGATTTAGTCCGACGCTTGCGTCAACAAATGGTGTTAGATGGCACCGAAAGTAAAGCAAAGCTTTGGCAAGCGTTGGTAAAAGCAAGACTCAGTACGCAAGCCATTAATTTACGTTTTTTGAACCGCAAAGGCGCATTAAGATTAGAACGTCTGGCGCAAGAGGTTCAACCTGCCGACAAAACAAAATGTGAGGGACAAGGCGCAAAGCATTACTGGGCGCATTTATTTGACGAAAATTTCTCTCGTGAGAAACAGGGGGCAGATGATGCTGTAAATGCTCGCCTAAATTTTGGTTATGCAGTCTTGCGATCTATGATAGCGCGCAGCTTGGTAATGGCTGGCTTAAACCCCTCACTAGGTTTAGGGCATTGCAGTATGGAAAACCCCTTTAACTTGGCTGATGACTTTATTGAGCCATACCGTTTTGTGGTGGAGCGTTACGTTTACCTAAACAATGCGGGTGAATTTAATAGCCAAGCGCGTAAAGAAATCTTGGGGTTTGTTATGCAAGAAGTAAAGTTCAATGGTGCGGGTTATCGATTGCCATCTGCAATTAACGAGACTATTGCCAGCTTTGTACGCGTATTAGATGGGAGGGGAAAGCAACTGAGTTTGCCAGAAGATTTAGTTACGGAAACTGACGACGAAACATGGGCGTAAATGGGTGGCGAGTTATGTGGGTAATTTGTGTATATGATTGCCCAATGACCGAAAAAGAAGGGCGGCATGATTACAGTGTGTTTAGGCGCTGCTTGTTACAAGAAAATTTTGTTCAACTGCAAAACTCACTGTACGTGCATCACTTTCCAACACTTGCGGTGGGAGAAGCGACCATCGTTAGGCTACGTCCGCTTATCCCAAAAGATGCACAAGTCGCATTTTTTATTGTCACGGACAAACAATATGGCATGACCAAAGAGTTTTTTGGGACCAAGCCGACAAGAAAAAAGCCCAGCATGCCTGAGCAAGTTGAGCTTTTTTAACTTCTACTACCCTTTTAAATCAATAGGTTGCGAACAATCTATCTTATCAGGCATTCCGATGGTGGGGTATCGGAACTGCATTCGCGCTTTAGCCACCGCCTTACGTATCTTATCAGGCATTCCGATGGTGGGGTATCGGAACCTAAACCGTTCGACCAACTCGCGAAAGTGAATCTTATCAGGCATTCCGATGGTGGGGTATCGGAACGGGCCAAATGGCACGGTTACAGGCAGTGTGATCTTATCAGGCATTCCGATGGTGGGGTATCGGAACAATGGCGAGCCTGTGCAAGGCGTATTCGACATCTTATCAGGCATTCCGATGGTGGGGTATCGGAACAGACGGGCTGCCGTCGTTGACGCAGAACACATCTTATCAGGCATTCCGATGGTGGGGTATCGGAACAGAACCAGCATGGACCAGTCAGAGCTGAACATCTTATCAGGCATTCCGATGGTGGGGTATCGGAACAAACCGATGCCGCTATCTCTGATGGTGTTGATCTTATCAGGCATTCCGATGGTGGGGTATCGGAACTGGTTTGAAATGCTCACAAAACAATGCATATCTTATCAGGCATTCCGATGGTGGGGTATCGGAACAGTACTACAGTCACAAGAGCTACGACGGTTATCTTATCAGGCATTCCGATGGTGGGGTATCGGAACGCAGGCTAACAAATACTCCCCGGGCAACTGATCTTATCAGGCATTCCGATGGTGGGGTATCGGAACTGTCGAAAGTGATCGACGTGGCCGGAAAAGATCTTATCAGGCATTCCGATGGTGGGGTATCGGAACTATTGCATTACTTGTTAAAGTAGGCCAATCATCTTATCAGGCATTCCGATGGTGGGGTATCGGAACTTTAATTAGCTGCAGTAGTTTTTTGTTCATTATCTTATCAGGCATTCCGATGGTGGGGTATCGGAACTCAAAATGTGCAGGAGCGCGGCGAGTCATGATCTTATCAGGCATTCCGATGGTGGGGTATCGGAACCTGAACTTCATCATTTCACAGATCAACCGCATCTTATCAGGCATTCCGATGGTGGGGTATCGGAACGCTGCGTTTGGGGCATTTGGCGCAGCTGGGATCTTATCAGGCATTCCGATGGTGGGGTATCGGAACGTGGGTTATAACAAGAAATCGCTACGTATCATCTTATCAGGCATTCCGATGGTGGGGTATCGGAACAATCTGACAAGTAGCCATTGGGCCGTCGAGATCTTATCAGGCATTCCGATGGTGGGGTATCGGAACAAGGCCGAGAGCGAGCCGCCCATGAAGGGCATCTTATCAGGCATTCCGATGGTGGGGTATCGGAACAAACCAAAGTACATACCTGTATTGCAAATCATCTTATCAGGCATTCCGATGGTGGGGTATCGGAACTATTGAAGCTGCTGGTGAACCTGACTCTGGATCTTATCAGGCATTCCGATGGTGGGGTATCGGAACGCAGCTGACTCTTTTTGGCTGGATGATTGTATCTTATCAGGCATTCCGATGGTGGGGTATCGGAACTTGGCTGGCCGCCCAAGTATGGGTAAAACCATCTTATCAGGCATTCCGATGGTGGGGTATCGGAACAAAATGCCTCGCATGGAAGGGCCGCAGTCTATCTTATCAGGCATTCCGATGGTCGGGTATCGGAACGCATTTGGGGCAATCACCATCAACGCGCACATCTTATCAGGCATTCCGATGAGGTGAGTTCGCCAGTCACTCGCGGCTCGCTAACACTGTTTGGAGTAAGATAAATATCTTGTCCTGCTCACAATGTGCGACATTAAATCGCAGCCATGACGAAGGCTCCTGATACGGTCTGAACAAGTTGCCAGGGGCCAGCATGACGTTCTGTCTGGTCGCCAGACTGGCGATTTCGGCCGCCTGTCTGCCATGGCCCAGGCTGGCCCAGACGAACATGCCTCCGGCCGGTTCGGTGTAAAGCGTCAGCCCGCATTGCTCCAGCGCCTGAATGACTTGCCCTCTTTTGACTGCCAGGCGGTTGCGTACTTTCTCCATATGCTTGCGATACCTGCCCTCCACCAGGATCTGGTACATCACGCGCTGGTTGATTTCAGAGCTGGTCAGCCCTGTCAGGAGCTTGAGGTCTAGCAGTCTGCGCGCCAATTCTGCCTGGCAGGCGATAAAGCCCACACGCAGGCTGGCAGAAATTGTTTTGGAGTAACTACTGACATAGATGACGCGGTTGAGCTGGTCCAGGGCGGCGAGCCTGACCGCCGTTTGCGGGTGAAAGTCACCATAAATATCGTCTTCCACCAGATAAAAACCATATTTTTCTGTCAGCTGTAACAACTGGTGTGCCACCGCCAGGCTGGTGCTGGTGCCGGTCGGGTTATGCAGCACGGTGTTGGTGAAAAATAGCTTGGGCTTGTGTATGTGCAACAGCTGCTCCAGCTGTGCGATATCGGGACCATGGAGTCCGCGCGGCACGCCAACAATCTGGGCGCCCATGGATTTGAGCAGGCCAAATAAGGTGTAATAGCCGGGATCATCCACCAGCACCACATCGCCCGCTTTGATCATCAGTCTGGCGATCAGGTCTAGCCCATGCGAAGCGCCGTTGGTGATGAGCAGTTGCGAGGCTTCAGCGTGGATACCGATCTCGCCCAGGATTTTTTGGGCGAGCAACTGCCTGAGCGGTAAATAGCCGCTGACGTCGCCATAACTGGTTAAAAAACCGCCAGACTTTCTGGATAATTCATTCAGGCTTTTTTGAATGACTTTTTGATCAAGCCAATCCTTGGGTAGCCAGCCGCAGCCCGGCCGGATCGCCTCTGGCACATCCCTGAACGTGTTATGCAACAGCCACAATACATCATCTGCCCGCTCCAGATAAGACGTGTCCGTCACCGCCGTTTGCAAGGGGGTGACGGGCGCCACATAAAAGCCAGAGCCGCGCCGCGACAGCAGGTAGCCCAGTGCGACCAGGCGGTCGTAAGCATCGACCACGGTAAAGCGACTGACCCCATGTTGCGCGGCAAAATCACGGATAGACGGCAGGCGCGCACCGGTGCGTAGCACCCGCTGTGCGATCTGTTGCTGGATCCCGCTGACAATTTGCTCAACTAGTGGTACGGGTTCAAGCGGGTTAATGGTGATTAGCGGCTGTGTGACTGGCATGGTAGATGGGCCTGTACAGTTTTGTAGATTGATGCATAAATTGTATATGTAGTGTACTGGTTTTGGCGATTACGATCACGCTATCTTTCATGAAGGAGCGTCATCATGTCTTTGGTTCTGAGCAGTGTGCTGGTGCTGACACTACTGGCTGCATGTGTGATCCCTGCACATCCCTTTCACCAACAAGCGCTATCCCCCAGCCAGCCGCCGGTATGCCTGAAAAACCTGACTCGTCCTTTGGGATGCGACCCTGGTAACCAAACGCGACAGGCGGCTGTGATGGTCAGGGGGCAGGTGTTGTGGGTATCGCCTGTCACCAATCAATCGCAGGTCACAAGTCAGTCACAGGCTAAGGCTCAGTCGCAGGATGAATCAAATGTATCTCCCTAAACATTTTTCTGCACCGAGTGACGAAGCCCTGCTGTCATTGATCCATCGCTATCCTTTTGCGACATTGATTGCCTCGTTGCCGACCGGACTGGAGGTGAACCACCTGCCGCTGTCTTTGCAGGCCGGTCGCTTATGCGGGCATTTGGCGCGTGCCAATCCGCTTTGGCAACACTGGCAACAGAATGCGTCAGCGCAAGCCGTGATGGCGGTTTTTCATGGTCCGCATGCGTATGTTTCGCCCTCCTGGTACCCCAGCAAAACGCAGCGTGGAAAAGGGGTGCCTACCTGGAATTACGTGGTGGTCCACGTGCAAGGTCAATTACGGTTGATTGAAGAGGCTGATTGGTTGCGCGAGCATTTGCGGGCGCTGACTGCGCAGCATGAGGCCGAGTTTGAACAGCCGTGGCAGCTTGAAGATGCACCGGCTGACGATATTGAGCGGATGATGCAGGCGACCGTGGGCATTTCGATAGAAATCACGCAACTGACTGGCAAATGGAAGGTGAGCCAGAATCAGCCGCTGGAGAATCAGCAGGGTGTATGGCAGGGCTTGCAGGCAAGTGAGGCGCCGCATGCCAGGGACCTGGCTGCCATTCTGCAGGCGGTGAATGGGTTAAACGGCAAGTGATGCTAGCGCCTGCGCCAACCGCGGCCAGTCGACCTCAGAGGGCAATCCAAACCGCAGCGCTTGTGGCGCGGCAAAATAACGCGTCCACACACCATGTTGGGCCAAAGACTGGTGAAACTGGTGCGCGCCAGGATGTTGTACATATTGAAATAAATCCGTGCCGCCGTAAGGGGTCAGTCCATATTGCGTCAGCAGTTGCGCTAAGTTCGCCGATTGCACAGGCAACTGTGCACGCATCTGTTGCTGCCATGACCGATCCGCCAGGGCTAACTCGGCCAGGTATTGGCTGGGGCCGGCAAGGGTCCAGGGACCAAGCAGGGCGGCCACTTGCGCCAGGGCCGTAGGCTCCCCCAGTAAAAAGCCGACCCTGAGCCCGGCCAGTCCAAAAAACTTGCCTAGTGAACGCAACACCCATAACCCTGCCTGACCGCTCTGGCTGGCGAGGCTGTGTTGTGGCGTGCTGTCCATAAACGCTTCATCCACCACCAGCCAGCCGCCCCGCCGCGCTAATGCGGCATGCCAGGCAAGCAGTGTCTTAGCGGCGTACTTCTGGCCGGTCGGGTTGTTGGGGTTGCAGACCACTAACACCTCGCATTGTTGCAACAGGACGTCGTCTGGGGACTGTTCAAAAAAGTGCACTTGGTGGCCAGCTTGTTGCCAGGCATGTGCGTGTTCCTGATACATGGTGCGCGGCATGGCGACGTGGCAAGGCGCGCGCAAACGCGGCAACACTTGCAGGGCCGCTTGTGAGCCCGCACAGGCGAGCACATGCGGTGCGCCGTAATAGGCTTTTGCCATGGCGTGCAAACTGTCCGCCGCAGCAGGCAGCCGATGAAACAAGTCGGCAGGCAGTGCGGCGATCGGGTAATGTTGCGGGTTGATGCCGGTCGAGAGATCCAGCCAGTCGGCCAGTGGTCTGTCGTATTGCTGCGCAGCTTGCTGCAGGTTGCCGCCGTGCTCAAGCATAGGCTAACCCTCCAATCAATAGCGCCACCATCAGCCAGCTCAGCATGCCATTGCGCACCAGTTGCAAGGCGCGTGGGATATCCTCGGCGGTGGGCGGTGTGTGGGTGCCCAGGCGTGGGCGTTCATGCCATTCGCCATGGTAGCGGGCGCGCCCGCCCAGCTGCACGTTGAGTGCGCCTGCCCCTGCGGACATGACCGGGCCTGCGTTCGGGCTATCCCATAACGGTGCCTGGGATCGCCAGGATTGCCAGGCAAGGCGGGTGTGTCCGAGCAATGCATAGGTGATGGCTGTGAGGCGGGCCGGAATGTAATTCAATACATCATCCAGCCGTGCGGCGGCCCAGCCAAAATAAAAATAACGTGGTGTTTTATAGCCCCACATGGCGTCCAGCGTATTCACAAGGCGGTAAGCCAGCGCGCCCGGGCCGCCCGCGACAAAAAACCAGAACAGGGCGCCGAATACACTATCGTTGCCATTTTCCAACACGGATTCTATGGTTGCGCTGACCGGCTCTATCGCCTCCACATCGCGGCTGACCATATACGAGGTGGCAAGCTGTGCCTGCTTAAATTGCCCGGCTAGCAAGGCCTGATAAACAGCCAGCCCATGCTGGCGCAAGCTGCGCTGACCAATGGCAAAATACAGGCAATACACATGCAATGCGAGCGCGAGCCAGACGGAGACTTGCATCAGTAATACCACCGCAATCAGCACTGGTAACACCAGCAGTAGCACACCAACGATACCACTGATATATTGGCCGCGTAACGGTTGCCTAGATAAAGGATTCAACCGTTTTTCAAGCCTGGACGCTAACCAGCCAAAACCGACTAATGGGTGCCAGCGCCTGGGTTCGCCAAGCCAGAAATCGAGCAGCACCGCGCCACAGGCAAGCCCGGCGAGTGTGAGATAATCAGGGGATGGATAAGCAGGCAGTGAAAACATTAATGGTTCAAGGCACCACGTCGGATGCCGGTAAAAGTACGCTGGTGGCCGGATTGTGCCGCGTATTGTACCGCAGCGGGGTGGCGGTGGCGCCATTCAAGCCGCAAAACATGGCGCTCAATGCGGCGGTGACTGAAGACGGCGGCGAGATTGGCCGTGCGCAAGCGGTGCAGGCCATGGCCTGCGGATTGCCGCCGCATACCGATATGAATCCGGTCTTGCTCAAGCCTAACTCGGATACCGGCTGCCAGGTGATCATTCATGGCCGGGTGGTGGGTAACCAGGAAGCGAGTACTTACCACGACTACAAAAAGACCGCCATGCAAGCGGTGCTGCAATCCTATGCGCGTTTGCAGCAGCAATATGCATGCATTATGGTCGAAGGCGCGGGCAGCCCGGCTGAAATTAACCTGCGCGCTAACGATATTGCCAATATGGGCTTTGCTGAGGCGGTGGATTGCCCCGTCATTCTGGTGGCTGATATTGATAAGGGGGGCGTATTTGCCCACCTGGTTGGTACGCTGGCGTTGTTATCGGCAAGCGAACAGGCCAGAGTGGTCGGCTTTGTGATTAACAAATTCCGCGGCGATCTTGCCTTGCTGCAACCAGGGCTGGATTGGCTGGAGCAACGCACAGGCAAGCCCGTGATTGGCGTATTGCCGTATCTGCATGACTTGCATCTGGAAGCCGAAGATGCGGTTGCCAAGAGCGACACGAAAAAAGTGGGTACACAACTGACGGTTGTGGTACCCGTATTGCCGCATATCGCCAACCATACTGATTTTGATGCCTTGCGTTTGCACCCGCAGGTCGATCTCAGGTTTGTGCGGTTGAGTGAAGAGATGCCGGCGGCTGATCTTATCATCCTGCCTGGTAGCAAAAATGTACGCGGTGACCTGGCGGCCTTGCGTGAACATGGCTGGGAGCCCCGGATAGCGCGCCATTTGCGTTATGGTGGCAAAGTGCTGGGCATTTGCGGTGGCTTTCAGATGCTGGGCCAGCAATTGCATGATCCACTAGGGCTGGAGGGCGAGGTAGGTAGTAGTGCCGGCTTGGGCTGGCTGGAAATGGAAACCACCCTTGAGGTGCACAAACAGCTCAAGCAGGTGTCAGGTCAGTTGGCGTTTGCCAATGCCCAATTGCAAGGCTATGAAATTCATATGGGCGTCAGTACCGGACGGGCATTAGCACGCCCGGTGCATCTGCTGAGTGGCCAGGCAGAGGGAGCGTTATCCGAAGATGGCCAGGTGGCAGGCAGTTATATCCATGGCCTGTTTGACCATCCGCAAGCTTGCGCTGCCTGGTTACAATGGGCTGGTTTGTCTGGGCAAGTGGCTTACGATTACACGCAATTGCGCGAGCAGAGCCTGGAAAAATTGGCAGACAGTGTGCAGCAGCACTTCAACTGGTCCGCGCTGGCGGCTTATCTGCCGCAAGACTTTAAGCCAGATTAAGCAGCCACGACCTGGATGGTCTGTTCAAACGCCTGCACCACTTGCCCGGCGCGGATTTTGGCGGTTTTGCGGCGCTCAATTTCGCCATCGACCCTGATCAATCCTTCCGCCACCATAGACTTACCCTGACCGCCACTGTCGGCCACCCCTTCGAGTTTGAGCAAGTCACAGAGCGCGATGTATTCGCCTCTCAGTTCAAAAGTCGTCGTTTGCATGCTGTTTCCCTTCAATGCCTGAAAGCAGTCATTTTAAGGCTTGTTTGCCGTCTCTGGCGGTAAATTCACTTCCAGGGTCAGTGAAGCATTCAGACTTTCCCACAGGTGTTCATTAAGCTGGTGATGCACCGTCACAAACAGGAAGTTCAACCCGGCTTTATGCGGTTTGAAGGTAAACTCGCCTTGCTGATTGGCATGGAGGTTGGACGGCCTGACATTTTCGACATCGTAAAGGTCCTCTATGCGACGCTTACTAAAGTGCTCGTTATCGGTGACCACGATAATGCGTGCATTAGGCACCGGCTTGCCATGTTCGAGGACTTGCAAGCTGAGTTCACCCCCTAATTGCACACCATTGGGCGAGGCCAAGGGGATAATTTCCAGGCCTTTGTTTAAAGGCACAGGTTTGTATTTCTGTTGTCCTTTGAAAATATAAGTGTCGGCATAACTGTAATAGTTCATGGTGGTCGGCTTGCCGCTAACCCGTTTCATGTCGGCCGCAAAATACAGTTTTTTATCCGGTGTCTCGACGGCTTTGTAAACCGGGCCGACACGCTGCCCGGTGCTAATACGGTAGCTGCCTTCTTCTTTTAATTCGGGCTCCAGATACACCGCCGCTTTGGTTTTGGCGATCGGTTTGATGGCAGTCACTTCGCCGGCAGGGGACGTGATGGTGAAGTTAGGCGAGTCCATGGCGAAGTCGGCCTGGAATGGAAACTCGGTAAACGCAGATTCAATGGTCAGGCGGTGATGCGTCACATTGAACTGGTTAGGTTTTAAAAAGGGCACATGCGCCTCTGCAGCCAAGGCGGTGACTAAAGCGAGCAGGGCGAGAGACAATCTTTTCATACAGGTCTTTCTTGTTATTTAAGCGTTAATGGCAAGCCAGCGGCAATAAAACTCACGTGGTTTGCAACCGCTGCCACGTGCTGGTTGAGGCGACCTTGTTCATCCTGAAACTGGCGGTTGATTTCACCCAAGGGCACAATGCCCATGCCGACCTCGTTGCTCACTAAAAATACGTGTGCTTGCAATTGCGGCAAGGCTGCCAGTAGCGCCTGTTTTTCTGCCTGCCAGTCCAAGCGTTCCGGTTTGTCGCAGTCCGGGCAGATGCATTGCGCCAGCCACAAGGTTAAACAATCGACAATCAGGCAGGTGTCTGGTGCGTCGTTGTCTAGCAAGGTCTGCCCGAGGTTGAATGGCGCTTCGACCAATCCCCAGTAAGGCGGACGGCGGGTTTTGTGATGCTCCACGCGTTTGGCAAACTCGTCATCGTAGACTTGGGCAGTCGCGATATAGGTGACCGGGCATTCAAGTGCCGAGGCCAGCCGTTCGGCATAGACGCTTTTGCCGCTGCGTGCCCCGCCTAAAATCAGGTGCGTAGTCATGCATGACCCCCTTGTTGTTGCCAGCGTTGAATAATGGTTTGCAATTGCACCAGGCCTTCGCTAAACAGCGCAGGGCCTGGTTGCAAGATATCGACCGACTTGATTTCATAGAGATGGCCATGCTGGATGGCCGGGATGGCATGCCAGCCTTCGCGCGCTTTGACTTTTTCCGGCTGGAATTTCTTGCCGCACCAGGAGCCGATGATGATATCCGGTTGTGCTGCGATCACTTGCGCTGCGGTGACCTGGCGGTCCCTGGCACTGTGAAACTCGCTCAATTCAGGGAAGCAATCTTGCCCGCCGGCAGCAGCGATCAATTCAGCCGCCCAGCGGATGCTGCACATCATGGGTTCATCCCACTCTTCAAAATAGACCTTGGGTTTGCGCGGCCAATTGGCTGCCTGCTGGCGGGCAGCGGCCAGTTGTGCCTGGTAGCGTGTTACTAAATCTTCTGCTTTTTCGCTGGCCCCAACCAGATCACCGACGGTGAGTATCATCTGCAGTGTTTCATCCAGGCTGCGCTGGTTAAACACATGCACCTGGCAACCGGCTTTGATCAGTGACGCGGCAATCTCTGCCTGCAAGTTAGAGAAGCACAGCACCAGATCAGGCTGCAGCGCCAGGATTTTCTCAATATTGGCACTGGTAAAGGCACTGATCTTGGGTTTTTCTTTGCGGGCGATGGCCGGGCGGGTGGTAAAGCCGGAAATACCGACAATACGGTCCTGCTCACCTAGCAGGTAGAGTACCTCCACCGTTTCGGTGGTCAGGCAGACAATGCGTTGTGGCCAGCGTTTCATGTGTGTGTACTTTCATGAGGTTGCCAGCCGTTTTCCATCAGCATGTCAGCGAGCGGTTTTTCTGTCGTCCAGCCTTCTTCCACCAGCATGGGCGATTTGTAAAAGGTATTCACATAACCCAGGCATAAAATGGCGACTGGTTTGGCGCCCTCGGGCAGATTCAATAATTGCGCCAGTTGGTGCGGGTCAAACAGGCTGACCCAGCCCAGGCCTATGCCTTCTGCACGTGCAGCCAGCCACAAGTTTTGAATCGCACAGCTGACCGAGGCCAGGTCCATTTCTGGCAATGTGCGGCGGCCAAAAATATGTTTTTCACGCTGGTCGCACAAGGTGGCGACCAGCACCTCGCCACAGTCGAGAATGCCTTCCACCTTGAGCCGCATGAATTCGGCCATGCGTGCCGTGTCTTCAACTTCGCCGATGGCCTGGGCCGTGAGTTTGCGTTCTTCATCGACCAGCGTGTGGATGGCTTTTCGCAATGCGACATCGCTGATGCGGATAAACCGCCATGGCTGCATCAGGCCGACACTGGGCGCGTGATGGGCGGCTTGCAGTAATTTCCGCAATAACTCGGGGGCGATAGGCGTGGGCAAAAAATGCCTCATATCGCGTCGTTCGGCAATCACTTTGTAAATCGCCGCTTTGTCGGTATCAGGGTAGGCGAAACTCATGACAGAAAAAACTGGGCCGCTAAAGCCGGATTGGACGGGAAGTAAAAGTGCAGAAAGCTGGCAGTGATGGATTGATGGCGATAGACCGGCTCGCCTGCGCCATATTTACCTTTGCCTTGCGCAATGACCGGCAAGTCGGTGTCAAAGCGGGCATAGTGAAAAGTGTGCGCGCCTATCGTCGCCGCGTCATCGCCGGTTGCGCCGTTGTCAGCCGCTGAAAAGGTTGCATGCTGCGTCCCCAGGCCTTGCAATTTGGGCTGAAGCGCAGCGTTGCCGGGCAGCAGGCCGAAGGAGGGTTGTCCATTTAGTGTTTCACCGAGTGCCAGCATGCCGCCACATTCGGCCAATATGGGTTTGCCTGATTCGGCGGCTGCGCGTAAGCCTTCACGCATGCTGTGGTTGTGTTGCAGTCGCTCCAGATGCAATTCCGGGTAGCCACCCGGCAGCCAGTAAGCATCCGCAGCCGGTAATTGCGTATCGTGCAAGGGTGAAAAAAATGCAATCTGTGCGCCTAGTGTCTGTAGCAGATCCAGATTGGCCTGATATGTAAAACAGAACGCGGCATCTTTGGCCACGGCAATGGTTTTGCCTTGCAATAATGGTGTTATCGCCTGCTGTTCGGGTGCGGCAAACTGCACGCTCGGCGGCAATGGCATGTCTTGCCCCAGAAGTTGCGCAGCGGCTTCTATGCGCTGGTCTATGTCCGTGATTTCCTGGGCAAGATGCAAACCGAGGTGGCGCTCTGGCAAACTCAGTTGCGTGTCAAACTTCATGGCACCCAGCCAGGGGATGTCCGCGGGGAGCGCTTCTTTAATCATGTTGGCATGGCCCTCGCTGCCGACCTGGTTGGCAATCACTCCGGCGCGCTGCAGGGCGGGCCGAAAGCCATACAAACCATAGGCGAGCGCGGCACCTGTCTGTGCCATGGCTTTGGCATTGAGCACCAATGCGACAGGGATGCCAAAGCGCTCGGCAATATCGGCGCATGAAGGCTTGCCATCATATAGCCCCATCACCCCTTCGAGCAGAATCACGTCATTGTCTTGGGCGGCCTTGTGCAGCAGCCGTTGTGCATCGGCTTCACCACACATGCCAAGGTCGAGGTTATACACTGGCTTGCCAGTCGCTACTTGCAGAATCATGCCGTCGATAAAGTCCGGCCCGCATTTGAACGCCTGCACGCGTAAGCCGCGGTTGCGGTACACGCGCGCCAATGCCGCGGTAGCCATGGTTTTGCCTTGCCCAGACGCCGGGGCCGCCATTAACATGGCCCGGCAGCTTGCCGCGGTTGCTTGCATTACAGATCTATCCCGGCCTGGGCCTTGATGCCTGCACGCCAGGCATGCTTGACATCCATCAGTTCAGACACCGTATCGGCAGCGTTTCTCAATGCCTCGGAAGCGCCGCGGCCAGTGATGACCACGTGCTGCATGGGTGGGCGTTTGGCGATGGCATCCAACACCATTTGTTCATCGAGGTAGCCATATTTGAAGGTGTAGGTGAGCTCATCCAGCACCACCAGCTGAATGGCCGGGTCTTGCAGCATCCCGGCCACAATCTGCCAGCCACGCATGGCGGTTTCGGTGTCACGTTGGCGGTCTTGTGTGTTCCAGGTAAAGCCTTCGCCCAGCACATGCCAGGTGACAGCAGGGTGCTGGCGAAAAAAGGCTTCTTCGCCCGTATCTGAACGGCCTTTGATAAATTGGGCGACACCAACACGCATGCCGTGGCCCAGCGAGCGGGCCACCATGCCAAAGGCAGAAGAGCTTTTGCCTTTGCCGTTGCCCGTGAGGATGAGTAGCAGGCCTTTCTCCTGATTGGCCTGCTCGATTTTTTCATCAATGACCGCTTTTTTGCGGATCATGCGCGCCTTGTGGCGACTGTCGCGATCATTGGTTTCCATGGTGCGTAATACTTAAGCGTTTTCGCGCACGGAGCGCTTGGCCAGGCCAAATGCCACATGTGCAATCACTGCAACCACGACCCAAAATGCAATCGCTTCGATTTGTTTCGGGAAGTATTTGACCAGACGCGCGCCAAACTCAACCAGGGTTGGTTCGGCGTAGCGGCCACCAAAGAAGTAAAACCCACCGCTGGAAAACAGCTCAGCAAGCACAGATCCCAGCAATACTGCCCCTGTCAGCTTGAACAGGCTGCTAAATTGCCAGGTAGTGTTCGACGCAGTCCAGCGGCCAGCCAGCCACATGCTGCCATAAGCCGGCAACAAAAAGCCATAAGCAGGGGTCACGCAGAAATTACTCACACCGCCCCAGGTGATGGCTGCCATATCCAGCGCAGCACACAATCCCAGCAAGGCCACAAACACCAGCGTTGAGCGCAGGTAATAACCCGCGATAAAAAACGCTGCATAAGAAGCGCTCGGTAAAAAATCAATCGAAGCAAAATGATGACCACGCGTGATAATGACCATCAAGGCAATGAGAAAGCCAATTGCCAGAGACTGAGTTGAAAGGTTACGTGGCATGCCAACGACTCCAAAATTAAGGTTAATTATAAGACGTGGATTTTAGCCCAATTCGCACGGGCTTGGGCAAAATCCACTTTTCCTGAGTTACTTCAGGTCGTAGTTAAGGCTGATAAAAACATTTGAGCCCATGGTGTTGTAATAAGGGTTGTTGGGTCTTGAAACGGTTTTAGTTGATGCAAGCGCATAGTCTTTGTCCAAGATATTATTTGCTCTAATTTGCAGTTTCCAGTGAGGGTTTATTTGATACCCCAAAGTTGTATTCAAGAGCGCATAGCCACTTAAGCGGAATTGGTTTGCGGCATCGTCGTAACGCATTGATGAAGCTGAAACTTCGCTGTCCCAGTTCCATGGTCCTGATTTGTACTGGAGGATAAAATTGCCATAACGCTGAGCGCGCCTCGCCAAAAGATTATCAGTGGCATCACTACGCGGTGACTGCACTGTCGCATTGGCTGTGACTAGCCATTGCTCAGCAATAGGTAGACTGCCTTCCAACGTGATACCTTGCACTTCTACCTTGCCGGCATTGATTGCACAACCATTGCTGAATCCAGCTGGGCAACCTGAGTTGAGGGTTTGAATAAAGTTGCGGATATGGTTATCAAACACTGTCAGCTTGGCTTGTAATGTTTGACCTTGGTATCGAGCGCTGGCCTCAATATTGTCTGCTTTTTCTGAGGGCAGGTTGGCATTGCCAAAGCTTGGATAATATAGTTGGTTAAAGGTTGGTGCTCTAAAGGATGAGCCATACTGGGCAGTTAAGCGCCATTCTGGGGATAAAGCATAACCATAACCGAGGCCGCCCGTTGTGTAATTGCCAAACTGACTGTTGTAATCTTTTCGCAGTGACAGTTGAGTGCTGTGTGCTTCAAAGCTACCCACGTAGCCTAAAACAAAGGCATTATTGTTGCGATTCCTCTTCAGCAAGTTGCTGCCATTCGATTGAGTTAATACATCTTGTTCCAGCCTGTCATAAGCGAAGGTAAAAGTCCCATGAGTGAGGCTATAGTCGTGTTGCCAGGATAGTTGGCGTTGTTCAGTTTCAATATTGCTATTGAGCGTTGCGCTACTGACGCTAAATGATCGGTCAAAACCAATGTTGTACTCTAATTTGCTGTTCCAGTGCTCAGTCATCGCGTTTTTGAGTGCAACACCATAGCCTTGTTGATGACGTTCCAGATAGTTTCCGCCCGCATAAGCATTATCGTATTCATTATGCCCTTTGCTTTCCAGGTAGTGTATTCCCAAGGAGTGGCCGGGTGCGAATGTCAGATTTGCGTATGTCGAACTGCTAAAGTTGTAATATCCATCTCTATCTTTATCAATCACAGAGGGGGGATGTTTCTTTGCAGAAATCCCACGCGTGTCGTAATTGCTGATTTGTGCACCGAGTTTTAGCGCTTTATAGGCAGTATCGAAGCCAGCATTCCCAGTATATGAGTCATAGCTACCGGCACCCGCACTGCCGTAAAGATGGGTTTTGTTGCCTTTGCCACGCTTCGTGAAAATCTGAACAACGCCGCCGATTGCATCTGAGCCATAAAGGCTAGAAGCAGGGCTGCGTAGAATTTCAATCCGCTCGATGAGTGCCAAGGGGATATTTTCAAAGGCGGTCGTACCAGTCGTCCCGGAATTGATGCGCACGCCATCAACCAATACAATCAGTTGATTGTCATTGGTACCACGTAGTGAAATGTTGCTACTTGTCCCCATGCCACCATTTGTGTAGGTTTGAACGCCTGGTTGCAGTCTCAATAAATCTGCCAAAGCACCGCCTTGTAGGCGGTTAATTTCTTCACTATCAATCACTGTAATATCACCAGTGACTGTTTTGGTTGATTGTGGCGTTCTGCTGGAGGTAACTACGACTTCATCCAGGGAAGTCAGTGTGTTGTCTGCGGCATAGATGTTAAAAGAGATCGTTGTGATAATGCCTAATAATGTTCTTTTTTTCATTTGATTTTCCTTAGCAAGTGTTGGAGGGCACTCAAGAGGGGGCGTGAGTGACGCTAATCAACAATGGAATTAAAAGTCGGCTTTTAGGCCTACTCGCCAAGTACGAACAAAATCTATTGGGTAGAGAGAGTCAACTGCTGTTTGAATATTGTTTTGATGCTCAAATAAATTATTGACTGCAGCAAAAACGGTGTATTGCTGCACCTTAACATTTAACGAAAGATTGGTTGACTCATAACGACTTTGCCTTTGCGTAGCATTGTTTAAAAAATCGTTATAAACGTAAGCTTGTGAGCGCCAAACATGATTGAGATTGAGGTTGGTGTTTGTAAATATTTTCCAATTAATATTTGCAACGAGAGACTGTCTGGGGGCGCCTGGCAGATTCTTATCTTTGATGAGGGTGCCGCTTTCTTGAAGCTCCCTGTCAATAATGGCCTTGGTGTATGTATAAATCAGGCCTACATTAAGCTCATTACTCAGGTGATAAATATCTTGTAACTCAAAGCCGAGTTTATGGCTCTTGTCTAAGTTGGTATTTATACCAAGTACAGATGGGTCATAATAAATCTCGTTATCCAAATTGGCTCTGAAAGCGCTTAATTTGAGGTGGTTGTTTGTAGTTGTGTGGTTGAGACCAATGTTCAGTGTTCTCACTTTTTGTGGTTTGATGAATCCATTGAAAACAACGTTGAATGACGCGTCATAACCGAAAAATCGATTAATGTCTGGAGCTTCAAAAGCGTAGTTGTAATTGCTAAATAATGAGAGGGACGGCATCAATTGGTAGTTGGCACCTAGGTCCCATGCGCTCAATTGGATGGAGCGATTGAGGGAGTCTCCTCCATTCGGGGTATAAGTGTAAGAGACCTGTTCTTTGCGTAATCCCGCTGATAGTGTAAGGTCTTTAATGGATTGCGGTTTGAATTCTGATGATATGAACAATCCGTGGTTATTCTTTTTCGTGAGATCTGAGGATGTTTTAATTGCTCCATTAAAATCTTGGAAGCCCGAAATCACTGACCATTGATCATTCGTGTACTTGTAAGTCGCTTTAGTGCCTTCATAGTCATAATGAGGCCGATAGCTCGGATAGATAGATGCTTTATCCTCACGAAAGTGAGTAATCTCTATCGATGAATCTGTATTGATCTGGTAGTCCAAGCCAATCTGCCACTGGTCTGAATTAAGTTCCTGATGGGTATATGACGTAGCCGGGCGACCATTTTGGGATGGATTGTCCTCAAATTGTGCTTTGGACATCGGATTGGGATAACGCAGATCGTTTTTAGTGCTGGAGCCTTGTGCATAAACAGCTAGTTGCTCTGTTGGTTTGATCCTAAGTTTTACTTGTTGAGTATTTGAGTCGTATGCATCGCGGTGGCCTGTTCTATCTTTGGCGCTAAACCCGTCGTGACTATCATGCGATGCACTCGCCGATAAATCTATGTGCTCACTAGAAAACCCAGCACTAATAGCATGATTGCGTTGCCCATAATTACCAGCACTGGTCATGACAGAGGCCCCGTTTCGGCTTTTCGTGTAAATCTGTATGGCGCCTGCTGTTGCGCCATCACCGTAAAGTACTGACCCACTCCCTTTGCTGATCTCTATTCTTTCAATGTTTGCAAGAGGAATGCCAACCAATAGTTGTGGGCTCATGTCGATATTATTTAAGCGTTGACCATCAACGGTAATCACTACATTTTGATAGCCATTTTCACTCCCATAGCCGCGTAAGTTTATGCTTGGTGTGGCTTTGCTACCGAAGTTGGAGCTAATGTTCAATGAGCTCTGTTGTGCAAGATAGTCGAAGAGAGTACTGGCTCCTGATGCTGCAATTTGTTTTGCTGTATGAATTTCGCTGGCATAAGTGGTTTGTGATTCTTTGCGCTCAAAGCCCGAAGATTTAACACTCACTGAGTCTAGTTCTAAATCTTCAGCAAAGACGGGTGATGCGAATAGCGTAGCCATGACGCTATAAAAAAGCTTTTTTTTCATTTTCTTATCCCTGTATCACATGCGACCCCGCATGTGGGTTGACTTTCAATACCGGGGAATCGACAGAAAATGAATAAATGCATCGCTTGTTGGCAAGCCATGCATTCATTATGATCAGACACCGTCACCCCGCGGTATTGCAATTGGGTTGTAAGGCCGGTCTCCGGGCTGGCAAGTCTTGGTCTATCGCCTTCCCAAGTTTTTACTCAGTGGCATATGGATAGACCCGCACTTGCTTACCGTTGCGGGGGCAGCACAGGCATTGCGAACGAGGTTCGCGCACCTGTTTCCCAGTTTCACCCTTGTCTGCAAGAACGCAGACGCAGGCACCTGACAACTGTTCGGCATTCTAGTCTAAAGCAGTGACTTTGACCAGTTGCATGGTATCTTGCGAGGGGCTTCAAATTCTTAATTTACTTTGAAAAAATGCGCTTAGCTATTGACCACACTCGTTTTTTTAAAAGATAATGGGCTGATGGATGCCGATTTAAAAAGTCTTGAAGAGCGTGTGACGAAGCTGATTGCTTTGTGCAGCCAGCTGCGTGACGAAAACGTGGAGTTACGTCAGGAGGTCACGCGTTTGCATCAGGAGTCACAATCTCTAAAGCTGAACATGACGCAAGCCAGTGTACAGCTGGAGCGGTTGTTGTCGGCATTGCCTGAGGAAGGTCGTTAGTCATGGCCAAACAGCCGATTGATATCGAGATCATGGGCCGCGCGTTTAGCGTGACCTGTACCGACGAAGAGCGCGACAGTTTATTGCAGGCGGTGGGTTACCTTGATGGTAAAATGCGCGAAATTCGTGATGTGGGCAAGATGGTGAGTGTGGAGCGCATTGCGATCATGGCCGCGCTGAACATTACCCATGAGTTGTTGAATACGCGTAGCGGCGGGGTTGATGTGGGCGATGTGAAAAAGCGCATTTCTACCATGCAGCAGCAGATCGATGATGTTTTGTCCGGCCAGCACAAATTATTGTAATCCGCTTCATTTCACAAAATTTTAACCGTCATTAGTATTAAATGACGTATCATAAAAGTGGTGTGCTAAGGCGTTGCCTGAGTCCAAAATTCCTTGAACTAGTCTTTGTTATAGGTTTCGGCTCATCAGGTGCGGTGCGATCGCACTAAGTTGGGCGGTCTTTTAAGACGCCCTTGGCGTGCGAACCTAATGTACCTTAGGCTGTTACCACCTGAACTTTTTTGGTTCAGGATTAGCGGCTCAGGTAACCCCTTAGCACATCCCCTCTCGCACCTTTGTCTTGTTATCTTAAGGCATGGTATTTCAAGTCCGCCAGGCTAATGATTTCCAGGCAGTTTTCGTGGCAAGACTCCAGAATCACTGGCGGCGCGTAACCGGCTTCACTGGCTTCCAGCCATCTTCTCGCACACAGGCACCACCGATCACCAGCCTTGAGCCCGGGAAATGCATAGTCTGGTCTGGGGGTGGACAAGTCATTGCCTTGCGCTTGCGAAAACGCCAGAAACTCATCTGTCATTTCTGCGCAGACGGTATGTTTACCTAAATCTTCCGGGTGGTGACTGCAACAACCATCGCGCATAAAGCCTGTGACTGGTTGCATACTGCAAGGGATCAGAAGGGTGCCTAAAACGTTTTTTGTCATGATTTTCAACTGTGCTCTAACTTGGTTTATGATACTGGCATTTAGATGTGTAAAGAAGGTTTTCAGGCATGGCGCGTTACTGGTTAATGAAATCCGAACCCTCGGATGTCTCCATTGATGATTTGGCGGGATTCCCCAATCAAACTGTAGACTGGTATGGGATACGCAATTATCAGGCGCGAAACTTCATGCGTGACCAGATGAAGGTGGGCGATGGCGTGTTGTTTTATCACTCCAATTGTGCTGAGCCTGGCATCGTCGGCATTTGCGAGGTCAGTACCTTGGCCTATCCCGACCGCTTTCAGTTTGTGCAAGGGCACAAGTATTTTGATCCCAAGTCTACACCGGAAAGTCCACGCTGGGTGAACGTAGATGTCAAGCTCGTGCGCAAAACGCGATTGCTGAGTTTGAAAGAGATGCGGGAAACGCCCGCCCTGGCCACCATGCGTGTCTTGCAAAAAGGGAACCGCTTGTCGATTACCCCGGTCGATCCCAAAGAGTGGGCGTTTATCACGGCCCTGCTCAGCACATAACCTTTTCTTTGGCGACTTTGGCGGCGTACATGATATGAGTATCAGGCGTAGAAAAGCAGTCTTGTATATCCTTGTCGCCGGTTTTATGATCGTTCTGATCGGTGTGCTGCTGTTCCTCTGGATTTATTTTTCCAGTATGCGGGAGATGCACCAGACCACTCGCAATTTCTATGAGCAGTCTTTTACGGTTTCCAACGCTGCGCAGGCGCTGGAGTCTCAGCTGCATCAGATCCGAAGCGATTTGCTCTATGCCACGCTGATTCAGGCGGACAGCGTGCATTTGATCAATACCGTGGCGGCGATTAAGGGGCATGAGGCCGCTGCCCAACAAAAAATCGCCAGCATAGAACGTAATTATTCGGGAGATCGCGCGCCATTACCGCTGCTCAAACAGAATATTCAAGCGCTGGACGAAATGACAGCCTCGGTAATCAAGCAATTGGCTGACGGGCAGTATGCCGAAGCAAGCACCCTGATTGAGACGGCCTGGAATGCGCGCTTTGCCAAGGTGGCAAAGCTCAACGAAGCCATACTCGCGCATGCGGACTTGCGCGCCAACGAGTATGTGGCCGAGAGTGAAAAGCGCATGGAGCGGCACACCCATCAAGGCATCACTTACGCAGCGCTGCTGGTGACCCTGTTTTTGCTGGTAGGCCTCTTTGTTGGGGGCCGCATATACCATTTGCATCTTGAAGCAGACAAATTTGCCTTTACTGACTTTTTAACCGGGATCGCCAACCGGCGGCACTTCATTCATGAGTTGGAGTCAGAAATCAGGCGCTATCAGCGTTATGGCTCCTCGTTTTCATTCGCCATGGTGGACATCGATTTTTTTAAAAAGATTAATGACCAATATGGACATCATGCTGGCGACCTGGTTTTGCAGAACTTCTGCCTGCGCTGCGTGAGTGCCTTGCGTACCAGCGACATGGTTGGGCGTCTGGGGGGCGAAGAGTTTGGTATTCTGATGCCGATGACGGATCTGCATGAAGCGGCACATGTGATTGAGCGCTTGCGCTCGGAAATTGATCACAGTGTGATGAGTGAGCAAGGAGAGCAAATTCACTACACGGCCTCTTTTGGGCTGGTGTCTACCGCGCAATTGGGGACGCAGGATGGCTTGACGCAGCTGATGAAAATGGCAGATTTTGCTTTGTACACGGCCAAGCAGCAGGGCCGTAACCGCGTCTATATTGCCAATCATTAACGATAGCGATCATTATTGCGACGGGAATTTTCTATCTTGGGCATGGTCATCAATGCCTATGAATCTGCAAAATCTTCAATTGACGCGGCGTAGCTGGTTGACTGGCTTGGCCGGTCTGCTGCTTTCGGCCTGTCGGCCAGTCACTTTGTTAAACGCGGTGATTCCCGATAAAGGTATGCGTATCCATCGCGATATCGCTTTTGGGCCGCACAGCAGGCAGCGCCTGGATATTTATCAGCCACGTGACCATGCTGCAACACCACGCCCTGTGGTGTTGTTTTTTTATGGCGGTAGCTGGGAGTCTGGCAGCAAGCAAGATTACCTGTTTGTGGCAGAGGCGTTGACGTCGCAAGGCATGCTGGTTGTGATTGCCGATTACAGGCTCTATCCCGAACTTAAGTTTCCGCAATTGATGCAAGACCCCGCGCTGGCATTGCAATGGGTCAAGCAACACGTGGCCGAGTATCAAGGCGATGCGTCGCGTGTCTTCTTGATGGGGCATTCTGCGGGCGCACATCTGGCCGTCATGCTGACCTTGAATGCCACCTATCTGGCGGCTGCCGGATTATCGCCTACGGCGATTAAAGGCACCATAGGCCTGGCCGGACCTTATGATTTTTTGCCGCTCACCTCGGATACCTTGCGCGCGATTTTTGCACCTGCTGAGCAGGAGTGGCAATCACAGCCTATCCATTTTGTCAGCGGCCAACATCCGCCTTTACTACTGCTGGCCGGCCTGAAAGACCAAACTGTTTGGCCTAGAAACTCGATCAATCTGGCGTGTGCGCTTGAGGCGCAAGGCAGCGAGGTCAAGTTGCTGACTTATGCCAACTACAACCATGTGGATATGGTCGCCAAGCTGGCCAGACCCCTGCGCGGCAACAGTCCATTGCTGCAAGATATTTGCGACTGGATTGGCCAGCATGCCTCTGCGTGATGTGCATGTGGTCTGGTTTAAGCGCGATTTACGTGTCGCGGATCATGCCGCGCTCTCTGCCGCCTGTGAGGCTGGGCCGGTTTTGCCGCTCTTTATCTGGGCTCCACAAGTGTGGTCGGCAGAGGATGCCAGCCTCAGTCAGGCCATGTTCGTGCGCGACTGTTTGCAGGACCTTGCACATGCCTTGCAACAGCTGGGATTGCATTTGCATGTCTATCATCACGACCCCTTGACGCTGTTACAGAGGCTGCATGCAAAATTCGGGATCGCCGGACTGTATAGCCATGAAGAAACCGGGAATCAACACACCTACACCATCGACCAGCAGGTACAAGCGTGGTGCAGGATGCAAGGCATCGTCTGGCAGGAATGGCCGCAGAATGGGGTGGTGAGACGCCTGTCAGACCGGCAACAGTGGCAAGCGCAGTGGGCGTTACGCATGCAGGCCCCTGTCATTGCGGTGCCTGCATCCGGACTTGCTGTTCGGTTACCGGATCATGGCTTGGAGCGGTTGCCAGCAGTGGCTGGCCACGCGCAAGCGGAACGTCAGGTTGGCGGTATAGTAGTGGCTGAGGCGGTGATGGCGGATTTTTTGACGCGCCGCGTACATGGTTATCAGCGGGGGATTTCCAGCCCGCTCAGTGCTGTCCAAGCCTGTAGCCGCCTGTCACCTTATCTGGCATGGGGCGCTGTGAGCCTGCGTACCGTGGTACAGGCTACCCGGGCCCGTGCGCAGCAGACTGAAAACGTGCAACAGCGCCGTCAGCTGCACAGTTTTGAAAGCCGCTTGCACTGGCATTGCCATTTTATGCAAAAGCTTGAAAGCGAACCACGGATTGAACACCAGAGTTTTTACCGGGGCTTCGAGGCACTACAGTCCCGGTTACCCGATGCTGGGGTCGCCTTACGTTTACAAGCCTGGCAGGCTGCCCAGACTGGCTGGCCACTGGTAGATGCCTGCATGCAGATGCTCAATCAAAGCGGGTGGCTGAATTTTCGCATGCGCGCCATGCTCATGAGTACCGCCAGCTATTTGTTGCAACTGCCCTGGCGGCCAAGCGGGTTGCATCTGGCCAGAGCTTTTGTTGATTACGAGCCGGGGATTCATTGGCCGCAAGTGCAAATGCAGTCTGGCACGACCGGCATCAATACATTGCGCATTTACCATCCGGTTAAACAAGCCTTGACTCAGGACCCTCAGGGGGTGTTTGTCCGCCAGTGGCTGCCTGTTTTGCGACAGGTGCCAGACAGCTGGATTTTTGAACCCTGGCGCATGCCTCCGAGTTTACAGCGGCGGTATGGCTGCCTGATTGGCCGCGACTATCCTGCGCCCATGGTTGATATTGGCGAGGCCATCCAGACAGCCAAGCAGGATTGGTTTGCAATCAGGCAGACCATGCCAGCGCATGCTGTCGCAGATATTTTGCAGCGGCATGCTTCGCGCAAATCGCGCCATTTTCCCAAGGTAGACCGTGGCAGTCTCCGCAAAAAATCAAATCGGAGTACGGCTTCCGTGAGTGCACAAAGCCCGGCAGCATCCCAGCTTTCACTGCAGTTTTAGCCTTTCACCCGTTGCTGATGTTTGCGAAACCGATAAGGCGTGCGACTCGGTAGTGCATGCACTGATTTTGCGCACTGATTTTGTGCGTGTGCTGAGCGGTCTGCTGCGGCACTTCTGGCCGCTCGCTCAAGCAGTCGACTGAGCGACTACAGTGATACGACAGTTATTTTTCCGTATCTAATTGATTTTTATATATAAATATAAAATCTCTCCTTTCTTTCTCATGGTCTCCCCATGGTCTGGCGGTAAATGAGGCCGCATTCTCCAGCTTGGAATACGTTTTGCTATTAACAGTTTAAGAAGCTTTCCAAAACGTATTACAGGTAGTGCATTCCTTGTTGCCTACCTTCGCAGATTGGAGCAAGACATGGCAAAATGGTTGATCGGATGTTTGTTAGGTTGCCTGGCAATCCCATTGATGGCAGAGCCTTCTGCCGAGCTCATGCAGGCGTTGAACAGCCGCGTGCTACGTGTGCAGGTCGGCCTGAAAAATGGGCAATACGGGCTGGGTTCAGGCGTCGTGGTGGCTGAAAATCAGGTCGTGACCAACTGCCATGTGGTCGCCAATGCCACCAGTATCAGCGTGGTCAGTGGCGGGGCGGCTTACCATGCCGTGGGTGTCAAACCGGACTGGAAGCATGATGTTTGCATGCTGCAAATGGATGACCTGCCGATTAGCCCAGTCACCATGAAGTCCAGCCGCGATCTCAAATACGAGCAAGCAGTGTTTAATATCGGCTATCCGAGTTTTGTCGCCGCGCCTGTAAGCAGCCAAGGGGTGGTGAAGGGGCTGTTTGCCATGGATGACTCCGTGATTGTGCGTGCGACCAGCAGCTTCAGGCAAGGCGCCAGTGGTGGCGGTCTGTTTGATGAGACGGGCGCATTGATCGGCCTGATTACACTCAAGAGCCCTGGTAAAGATGCCTACTACTATTACATGTCGATTGATTGGGTTCAGGCTTTGATCGCGCAGCCAGCGGGCCCGATTGTGGTCAAAAGCGAGCTGCCTTTCTGGGGCAAGCCGGCAGCTGAATGGCCTTATTTCATGAAAGTGGTGTTTCCTTACCTGCACAAGGACTGGGATGGCCTGAAAGCGATTGCCCAGCAATGGACGACTCAGGAACCTCATAATACAGAAGCCTGGTTTTATCTGGCTGCAGCTGAATATGAAACCAAGGATCTCACCATGGCTGAGCAACACTTGCACCGTGTCGTCAGCATGAACGATCAGCATAGTCAGGCTTTTTATTACCTGGGACTGATTGCGGAGTCCAACGGTAAACATATCGAAGCCTTGGCCAATGTGGATACACTGACACAGTTGGATGCCGAAAAGGCTGAAGAGCTCAAAGTGGCGATGAAAACCTTGCCTTGATGCGAGGCTGGCGGTGTTGTGTCAGCCCCAATAAAAAAGCGCCTTAACTGGCGCTTTTTTCTTTTGATGTCGGGACGGTTTGCTTAGGCGACGGCCAAATCCAGCTCTTCGACATGATAGTAATGTTCATCATCCCACAGGGTGAAATCTTGTGCGGTATACATGGCTTCCTGAAAATGATGAAAGGTTGCGATGCAATGATTTTCTTCATCCATTACTTGATACATGGTCATAGTAATCACCTTTCTATACTAAATGAGGATATTTGAGAACGTGATGTCATCATGGCACAGGCGGGTGAAACTGATTTGACAGAGTAGCAGCATGTAATTCGGTCAATTTAATGAATCGGTAAAGAGGGTATTTCTAGGCAGCTATTTGAGCAGTTTTTCAGTGGTTGTTCTTTGATTGCTCAGGATTTGTTTTTTGTAAAATCCTTGGGTTCGCGTATAATTCGCAACTTCTGAGGAACGCTGCGAGAGTCACTCGACTCCCAGGCTCAGAGCATTTGCTGTAAAGCATCTCAACGGCGTTCACTTTTCACTGTGCGAGCACGGAAAAAAGGTGAACAACGTTGCCACCGGTTCTTATCGAACTTTTCCTGCTCAGTTTTCATTTTTTTAAGGATTTGAAACATGAATACTGTAGCTGATATCAAAGATTATGTAGTCGCAGACATGGGCCTGGCCGCCTGGGGTCGCAAGGAAATTGCGATTGCCGAGACTGAAATGCCTGGCCTGATGGCAATCCGCGAAGAATACGCGGCGCAACAGCCACTGAAAGGCGCGCGCATTACTGGGTCTCTGCATATGACTATCCAGACCGCTGTACTGATTGAAACCCTGAAGGACTTGGGTGCTGAAGTGCGCTGGGCTTCTTGCAATATTTTCTCAACCCAGGACCATGCCGCCGCTGCGATTGCCGCGACGGGCACTGCCGTGTTTGCCGTGAAAGGCGAAACGCTGGAAGAGTATTGGGATTACACCCACCGTATTTTTGAGTGGACGGATGGTGGCTACTCCAACATGATTCTGGATGATGGTGGCGATGCGACCCTGTTGCTGCATTTGGGTAGCCGTGCCGAAAAAGATGTGTCTGTGGTGGCGAACCCCACTTCAGAAGAAGAAATCTGCTTGTTCAACGCCATCAAGGCCAAGCTGAAAACAGACCCGACCTGGTACTCCGTGCGGTTGGCTGCGATTAAAGGCGTGACCGAAGAAACCACCACGGGCGTGCACCGTTTGTATCAAATGCATAAAGAAGGCAAGTTGGCTTTCCCTGCGATTAACGTGAATGACTCTGTGACCAAGTCCAAGTTTGATAACTTGTATGGTTGCCGTGAGTCTCTGGTGGATGGCATCAAGCGTGCGACCGATGTCATGATCGCAGGCAAGATTGCCGTTGTTGCCGGTTACGGTGACGTGGGTAAAGGGTCTGCACAAGCGTTGCGTGCTTTGTCAGCCCAGGTTTGGGTGACCGAGATTGACCCGATTTGTGCCCTGCAAGCCGCGATGGAAGGCTACCGCGTTGTGACCATGGATTATGCGGCTGAACATGCGGACATTTTTGTTACAGCGACGGGTAACTACCATGTGATTACGCATGAGCACATGGCCAAAATGAAGGATCAGGCGATTGTGTGTAACATTGGTCACTTCGACAATGAAATCGATGTTGCCAGCATCGAAAAATACCAGTGGGAAGAGATCAAGCCACAAGTCGATCACGTGATTTTCCCGGACGGCAAGCGCATCATCTTGCTGGCCAAGGGCCGCCTGGTCAATTTGGGCTGCGGCACAGGTCATCCAAGCTATGTGATGAGCTCCAGCTTTGCCAACCAGACCATTGCGCAGATTGAATTGTTTACCCAGGCCGACAAGTATCCGGTTGGCGTTTACACCCTGCCTAAACATCTGGATGAAAAAGTGGCGATCTTGCAGTTGAAGAAACTCAATGCGCAATTGACCACCTTGACCGATGCACAAGCAGCCTATATTGGCGTAAGCAAAACCGGCCCATTCAAACCTGAGCATTATCGCTATTAATCACGCGCTTTTCAGCGTGCGCTAAACCATGCCGCCCTGCGCCAGATGTTCTGGCGCAGATTTGGTGTACACTTTGCCTCATCTTTCATCCAAGGAGGCGGCATGTTTAAACTACTGGTTGTTTGGGTACTCAATGCATTGGCACTGATGGCCGTGGCTTATCTGGTCCCAGGTATTCAAGTGGCCAATTTCAGCGCTGCGCTGGTGGCTGCTGTCGTGATTGGTCTGGCCAATATGCTGGTGAAGCCGATTCTGGTGCTGTTGACCTTGCCGATTACCTTGCTGACGTTGGGATTGTTTCTGTTAGTCATCAATGGTTTGCTCTTCTGGTTTGTCGGCCATCTGTTGCAAGGCTTTGTCGTCAATAGTGTGATGACTGGCGTCATAGGCGCCCTGGTGTATAGCGTGATTGCCTGGATCCTGAGTGCGATTGTGTTCAACGAAAAAGACTGACACCTGACCATCCCCGCATCTGCCTGAAATCACGCGTTTAGAAATAAAAGAGAAAACAGTGAATCAAAAAATCGCTTATAGTTTTGAGTTTTTTCCGCCTAAAACGGCAGAAGGCATGGCGAACCTGCGTCAAGTACGCAAAGAGCTGTCCGTATTCTCTCCCGAGTTTTTCTCCGTCACGTTTGGTGCGGGGGGCTCAACCCGCGACCGTACCATGGACAGTGTGCTCGAAATCCAGGCTGAAGGCCATGGTGCAGCCCCACATATCTCCTGTATTTCTTCCAGCAAAGAAGAAATCCGCGAGTTGCTGCAAGCCTATCAGGCGAAAGGCATCAACAGACTGGTGACCTTGCGTGGCGATATTCCTTCAGGCGAAGTAAGTGCGGGGGACTTTAAATATGCCAATGAGCTGGTGAGTTTTATCCGCGCCGAGACCGGCGACTGGTTTCACTTGGAGGTGGCGGCTTACCCCGAGTTTCACCCGGAGGCCGGCTCGGCACAAAAAGACCTTGAGAATTTCAAGCGTAAAATCGACGCTGGCGCGGATTCGGCCATTACACAGTATTTTTACAATGTGGATGCCTATTTCCGTTTTGTAGAGGCGGCGCAGAAGCTGGGTGTCACTGCACCGATTATTCCCGGCATCATGCCGATTTATAACTACACGCAACTGGCGCGCTTCTCCAGTGTCTGTGGTGCCGAGATTCCACGGTGGCTGCGTATGCGACTGGAAGCCTATGGCGATGATATGGCTTCATTGCGCGCCTTTGGCGCGGAGGTGGTCACTGATATCTGTACCAAACTGATTGAGGCAGGCGTAGATAAAATGCACTTCTACACCCTGAACCAGGCGGGCATTATTGGCCAGATTATCCGGCAACTGTAGTCGTAACAATACGGGCAAACAAAAAAGCGCGGACTGAATCAGCCGCGCTTTTTTTGTGTCGTTCTGTTGGGTTATTGCAATGACAAACCTTGCGGGTTAAACAAGGCATCTTCAACAAACAGGTAATCCTGTTTGCGCGTTTCGTCCCACAGCACCATCATGGTGATCCAGCGGATATCTTCCATACTCAAGGTTTCTTGCGGCAAGACCATGGCACGATCAATAATCAGGTCGCGCTCATAAGCCGTGATGATGTCGCTTCTTTGTAGCAAGCCCAGAAAGTTCAGGCTGTCGTCACTGATCTTGTTGCGTTCCATCTCGCAATAGACGCGAATCGCAAACGGGTCGTGCTGGTATTGCGGCTGTTGCACCGAGCGACGCAGGTCTTTCACCCAGCCCACGGCGTGTAAAATATCCTGGTGGTTAAACCCGGCCTGGGAGAGCTCATAGGCCATGATGGTTTCGTCTGTTTCTTTCAGCTCAAAGGCATCATGCTTATCCCAATAATTTTGATAGATAAATATCAGTACTTCCAACATGTCTAAATTCTCCTCAAACACGCTGCTCCGCTATCATTAGCGAATAGCAGCGATACTGGGGTGGGTCTGAGCCGAGCTTTAAACCAATCGCTGGAATTGGCCGTTGGCGAGATGGCTGACCACACCTTCTAATTCAAGTAGTGTTAGCATGGTGGAAACTTGTTCGGGCGTCAACCCGGCGCGGGCCGCAATGAGCTCTGCAAAGATGGGGTCAAACCCCATGCAAGCCAGGACAGGACTGGCTTCGGCGGGTAGATTAGTCCAATCGGGTAGTGACCCATTCGGGCTAATCGAAAGTGCGGGGTTGGGCAGGCGGACATGCTTCAATTCGCTGACAATGTCCTCGGTGGACTCGACGAGCTTTGCCCCTTGTTTGATCAGCGCATGGCACCCTTTGGACACCGGCGAATGAATGGAGCCGGGAATGGCGAAGACTTCACGGCCCTGTTCGATCGCTAGGCGTGCAGTGATGAGTGAGCCGCTATCAATATTGGCCTCTACCACCAGACAGCCTTCAGACAGGCCGCTGATAATGCGGTTGCGTCTGGGAAAGTTGTGCGTCAAAGATGGCGTCCCTAGTGGGTACTCGGAGAGCAACAAGCCATACTGCACAATCTGGTGGGCCAGGGCTTTATGCCGTGCGGGATAGACAATATCCAGCCCGGTGCCGACCACAGCAATCGTGGCACCATCTGCTTTGAGCGCGCCTCTGTGTGCGGCGCCGTCTATGCCTAATGCCAGCCCGCTGACCACGGCAAATCCGGCCCGGCACAAGCTTTCGGCAAATTGTTCGGCGGTAGACTCGCCTTGCGGTGTGGCGTGGCGGCTGCCGACAATGGCCAGGCCAGGCCGCTTGAGCATTTGCAGGTTGCCTTTGGCATAGAGCACGGGCGGGGGCTGGTCTATGCTGAGCAGGCGTTGCGGATAGTAGGCATCCGCCAGTGTGATCAGGTGGTTATCTGGTTGTGAGAGCCAGTCTAGTGTCTTGGCAATATGCGGGTCTTCTGGCGCTTTTTGTATCCCTTCGGCGACGTCTTTGCTGACCAGTTCGCACAAGCTGCTGTAGGAGGCGGCCAGAATCGCCTGCGGTGTTTTAAAGTGCAGCAATAGCTGGCAATAGGTGACACTGCCCAGCCCTTCGACCAGGCTTAAGGCAATCCAGGCTGCGCTCTCTTCAGGATCTGTGACCATCAGTGTTGAGATCAGGGGGTGCGCACCACGTCTTCTACATGGATAGGTTGCGAGGCTTGCATGACGAGCGCGTATGACAGCTTGGGAAAGGTTTTGAAGACCATCACCAAGCCGACAGGCTCATCCGGCAACTGGATCATGACCGGATGTTTAGGGTCTGCGGATTCGGGGTCTACCATGCTGGCGCCTTTGCGCAGCACCGAAAGCACGTGACCGCGCTCCAGGCCTTGCGCTTCGCCGCGATTGAGCACCACCACGCGGCCATAGCCAGTCTCGTTGATGCCTTCGCTCACGCGTGCAATCTGGCCTTCAATCTGGCCTTCGGGCGCATGCGGCAGATAAGGCGGGCTAAGGGAGTCTTCCATCGCAATCAGTTTGTCTTTAACCGCAATTTCCTCTTTGGCCTGGGTTACGGTCAAGGTGGCAGGCTGGCCTGAGCGCAGCAGTTTGGCCTCCCCCAGATAATGCGCTTCTGTGCCCAGCAGCTCACCATTTTCAGGGTTTTTGATCGCCTCCCCCTCGCGGTAGATCGCCCAGGCGTTGCGTGGAGCGTCTGGCAGGCCCTGCACATAAATGCGTGTGCCAGGACTCAGAATCTCACGTTCTTCCTGCGCCGCCACAATTCTGGGCGCTGACTTGAGCGCTTCTGGCGCAATCAGCATGGGCTTGGTCAAAAAGGGCTGGATGATGTTGGGTTGTATGGCGGGGATGGCATCGCCTTTGATTGGCGTGACGATCATGCCAGGCTCCAGGGTGACAGATTCGCGCACCAGTTTGAGTACGGGTTGGCCGCTGCTGGTGTCGAGCACGATGACATCCCCCGGATAAATCCAGTGCGGATCTTTAATGCTAGACCGGTTTAATTGCCAAATCTGTGGCCATTGCCATGGATTTTTCAGAAACTTGGCCGAAATATCCCACAAGGTATCGCCTTTGACGACGACATGCCGGTCGGGGTGCTGCGGCCGCAACGGAATTTCTTCTGCCTGTAACAATAAGCTGCTACAAGCCAGCGCAAGCGAGGTTATAATTTGAACAATTTTCGTCATGTGGCGTCTCTGTTTTATGCGACACAAATGGATGGGCTGTACCTGCGCACAGCCACTGCGCAATATCAACCAATCTAGCATGGCTTTAAAGTTCTGATCAAGGTGAAAAAGCAGGCGTTTTGCCCTGTTTTTGCACAAACTATTTGAATGGAAAGATTTGTAGAGCATGGCACTACTTCCAATTTTGCAATATCCGGATCCACGCCTGCATACGGTGGCCAAACCGGTGCAAGTATTTGATGAGGCATTACAGCAACTGGTCAGCGATATGGCTGAGACCATGTATGATGCGCCAGGCATAGGCTTGGCTGCTACGCAGGTCGACCAGCACATCCAGTTGATCGTGATTGACTTGAGCAAGGAAAAAGACGATTTGCTGGTGCTGATCAATCCTAAAATCATTGCCCAGTCAGGTAGCCAGGATTATGAAGAGGGTTGCCTGTCAGTGCCCGGCATCTATGAAAGTGTGACGCGCGCTGAATTTATTACCGTCGAAGCGAAAGATGTGCATGGCAACACTTTCAGGTTGGATGCGGATGGATTGCTGAGCGTCTGTATCCAGCATGAAATGGATCATTTGCTGGGCAAGGTGTTTGTGGAGTATCTCTCCACGCTCAAACGTAACCGTATCCGGACCAGAATGGTCAAGCACGCGCGTGAAATCGAGCGCAACAGTTATTAAGTCAGGAAGGTTGCATGCGTATTATTTATGCCGGGACCCCGGAGTTTGCAGTACCGGCTTTGCAAGGACTCATAGACGCGGGCCATGACATCGTCATGGTGTTGACGCAACCAGACCGCCCCGCGGGCCGTGGCATGCAGTTAAAAGCGAGTCCGGTCAAACAGCTCGCCTTGCAACACGGCTTACGTGTTTTTCAGCCAGAAAGCCTTAAGCCCGCCGAGGTGCAGTCCGAGATTGCCGCGGTCAACGCCGAGGTGCTGATCGTTGCGGCCTATGGCCTGATTATTCCGACCGCGGTGCTGAACATCCCGACGCGAGGCTGTTACAACATCCATGGCTCCTTGCTGCCACGCTGGCGCGGGGCTGCGCCCATCCACCGGGCCATTCTGGCTGGGGACGCCGAGACGGGCGTCACCATCATGGAGGTGGTGCCCAAGCTGGATGCCGGCAATATGATCAGTAAATGGTCGGTGGCGATTACTGCAGCCGATACCACGCAGACCTTGCATGATGCGATCAGTCGCGAAGGGGCGCGCTTGATGGTCGAGGCGATGCAGACCTTGCAAGCTACCGGTCGTCTGGCCTCTGAAGTACAGGACGAGGCGCTGGTGACCTATGCGCACAAGCTGGAAAAAGCCGAGTCAGCCATTGACTGGACGCAATCTGCCCAGCAACTGTCTCGTCAGGTTCGTGCATTTAATCCCTTTCCGGTCGCTACAGCCAAATTTAATGATCAAGTCTGCAAACTGTGGTTTGCTCAAGCCGTGGCGGGTCAAGGCGAGCCAGGCACTGTGTTGCAGACGCATCCGCTGCAGGTGGCCTGTGGCGACGGCGCATTAGAACTGCATGAGTTGCAGATGCCGGGTGCCAAGCGCCAAACGGCACAACAGTTTGTGCAAGGTCAGCATGTGCAAGTCGGCGACCGCTTTTTCTAGTCAATCTGGTGCAGGCATTGAAAAATGCCTGTCATCCCCGCATATTAAAGTCGATATTACTCACCGAATTGTGAAGGAGTCACTATGTTAGGTAACTGGACCAAAACCTTTGTGTTGATGGCCGCGATTACTGCCCTGTTTGTTGCGGTGGGCGGCGCGCTGGGTGGCCAGGGCGGCATGTTGCTGGCGCTGTTACTGGCAGGCGGCATGAACTTTTATGCCTACTGGTTTAGCGACCAGGCGGTGCTGAAAATGTATGGCGCAGTTGAGATCAATGCTGAAAATAATTTTGGCAATGGGCAGTTCCGCAATTATTACAACATGGTCAAAGAGCTGGCCGAGCGGGCGCAACTGCCCATGCCGCGTGTATTTGTGATCAATGAAAGCCAGCCTAATGCTTTTGCGACTGGCCGCAACCCCGAAAATGCGGCCGTGGCAGCCACCACCGGCATCATGCAGATTTTAAGTGAGCGCGAATTGCGCGGTGTGATGGCACATGAGTTGGCGCACGTGAAACACCGCGATACCTTGATCTCTACTATCTCCGCCACCGTGGCCGGGGCTATTTCATCGATTGCGCAATTTGGCCTGATGTTTGGCGGGCATCGGGAGGGCGAAGACCGACCCAATCCCATTATTGGTATTTTGATTATGATTCTGGCACCGTTGGCCGCTTCGCTGATCCAGATGGCGATTTCACGGTCGCGCGAATACGAAGCAGACCGCATGGGGGCTGAGATCAGCCGCGACCCGAAAGCCTTGGCGGCCGCGCTGGAGAAAATTCACAATTATGCGCACCAGATTCCCAATATGACTGCCGAGCAACACCCGGAAACCGGGCAGATGATGATAATCAACCCCTTATCAGGCGCAGACCTGGCGGGGTTGTTCAGCACCCACCCGCAGACCGAAGAGCGGATCCGCCGTTTGCTGGCGTTGGCTAACCAGTATTAAACGCGATTTCAACAGACAAAAAAGGCTTTCGCAAGAAAGCCTTTTTTATTGTGTGTGTTTTTGTCTGTGTATTTTGGGCGCATCAAGTAGAATAGTCTTTTTTTCACCAGAGTCTTCTTTTGCAAGTTGCCCAGCTCATAGCCGCATCTGCGGTGGCCGAAGTGTTGGCCGGACATAACCTGACTGTTTCCATGCCCAAGGCATTGCGCAGGGTCAAGTCAGCGACGCCGCAACAGCAGGCGGCTGCACAGGATTACAGTTACCTCACCTTGCGCTTGTATGCCGAAGCCGCGGCTTATTTGCAGGCGCTGACGGCCAAGCCCGTGACGGATGCACGTGTACACGCGCTTTTGCTGGTTGCCCTGTCGCAGCTGTTGCATGGGGCCGAAGATGATTTTACGGTGGTCAATCAGGCTGTGGAAGCCGCGGGCAAAACCGGGCTGCGCTGGGCAAAAGGGCTGGTTAATGCGGTATTGCGTAATTTTTTGCGCCAACGGTCAGCCTTGCAGGCGCAAGTGAGTCAGTCGGAAGCGGTGCAATTTAACTATCCGCAATGGTGGATTGATACCCTCAAACAACAATATCCTCAGCATTGGCAGTCGATTCTGACCATAGGCAACAGCCACCCCCCCATGACGTTGCGCATTAATCTGCGCAAAACGGATGTCGCCAGCTATATGCAGGCGCTGGATGATGCGGGGATTGCGGCGCAAGCGCTGGGCGGTACGGCGATTCAGTTGCAGCAGCCGTTGCCGGTGCACAAGCTGCCGTATTTTGATCAAGGCTGGCTCAGTGTGCAGGATGCCGGCGCACAGTGGGCGGTTCCTTTGCTGGATGTGCAAGCAGGTATGCGTGTGCTGGATGCCTGTAGCGCGCCGGGCGGTAAAACTTGTCACTTGCTTGAAGCCGGTGATATTGACTTGCTTGCCCTGGATGTGGAGGCAGAGCGCCTGCGCCGTGTCCACGACAACCTGCAGCGTCTGGGCTTGCAAGCCAAGGTCAGGACAGGCGATGCGGCAAAAGCCGACTGGTTTGATGGTCAGTTATTTGACCGCATTCTGGCTGATGTGCCCTGTAGCGCCTCAGGCATCGTGCGCAGGCATGTCGATATGAAATGGTTGCGTCGGCCACAGGATTTGACGGTATTTGCCCAGATGCAACAGCAAATATTATTGAATTTGTGGCATATGCTGGCAAAAGGCGGTAAATTGCTGTACGTCACCTGTTCGATTTTTCAACAAGAAAATGAAATGCAGATTCAACAGTTTTTAACCATGCATGCAGATGCGGTCAGGTTGCCAGTGCAGTTTGATGCCTCGGGCCTCCCTTGCCAGCAGTCAATTGGCGGGCAATTGCTGCCCACTGCCGCGCATGACGGATTGTTTTATGCGCTTTTACAAAAACATTAAATATTATTCGGCGCTTTTTTTTCTGCTGACCATGACAGCATTGGCACTGGCTGCCAATAACAATCATGCCCATGTCAAAAGTGCCGAGCTGGTATTGCGTGAAGATACCTGGGCGCTGGATGCGGATCTGGACATCCATTTTGGCCGCGCGCTTGAGGAAGCTTTGAGTAAGGGCATCGCCCTGACATTTTTGTATGAATGCCAGATCATCAAACCCATGAAGTACTGGTTTGATGATGAGGTGGTGACCGAGCGTCGCGCCGTCACGCTCAACTATCACGCGCTGACCAAGCAATATCTGCTTAATTATCCGCAACAGCAAAAAGGATTCGACAGCCTGGCTGAAGCCAGGCGTGAGTTGGGCCTGATCCGCGACTGGCGCTTGACGCCGCATGCCACACTAGAAAAAAATCAGCCCTATCAGGCGGCGCTCAAAATGCATCTGGATACCAGCAAGCTGCCTAAAGCCTTGCAGCTGGATGCCCTGGGCGAAAGTGACTGGGAGCTGGTCACGCCGACGTTTAGCTGGTGGGTAAAGGACACCCAGCGTTAGCCCTATGCGGTATGTCCTGATTTTGTCCATTCTACTGGCGGCAGCCCTGCTGTACCTGCTGTCTCTCGCCAGTGCCAACACCGCCATCAGTGGGGATTATTACCTGATCCTGCTGTATATCAATGCTGGCCTCGCCGTGTTGTTGCTGGGGGTGATTGCCTATCAGTTACGCCATCTTTACCAGACCACCAAAGCCAAACAGGTAGGCAGCAAGCTGAATTTCAGATTGCTGGTGTCTTTTGCCCTGATGGCGTTGATTCCAGGCATGATCGTCTATCTGGTTTCCGTGAACTTCCTGTCACGCTCGATTGAGTCTTGGTTTAACGTTAAGGTCGAATCCGCACTGGATGGGGGGCTGAATCTGGGGCAACGGGCGCTGGATATCATGCTGGAGGACGTCAAGGAAAAGGCGCAAAGCATGGCGGTCTCGCTATCACTGCAAACGGCCCGCTCACATTATGGACAACTGAACGATCTGCGTGAAAAAGCCGGCGTCCAGGACGCGGCATTACTGACCCCGCAAGGTGCGATTCTGGCTGTCAGCAGCTCTGACCCCAGCAGCTTTTTACCTGAGCTGCCTTCTGTGCCGCAGTTACGCCAGGCACGTAGCCGTATCTACGGCAAAATCGAGCCTATCCCCGGCAAAGGCTTGTACATGCGCGTGCTGATCCCAGTGGAAACCTTGGGCATCACGGGCGAGATGCGGATTCTGCAATTGATGCAACCGGTGCCCAAGGCGCTTTCGAATACTGCCGAATCGGTGCAGGAGGTCTACCGCGAGTACCAGACCTTGTCGTACAGCCGGCAGTCACTCAAAGACATTTTCATGCTGACGCTGACCATGATTTTGCTGCTGTCCATGCTGGGCGCATTGACCATCGCATTTGCACTGAGTCGGCGCATGGCGCAACCCTTGACGGTACTGGCGGAGGGGACCCGGCTGATTGCCAGTGGCGATTATTCGCAGCAGCTGCCCTCATTTGGCAAGGATGAGCTCAGTGTGCTGGTGAAGTCGTTCAACAGCATGACGCGACAGTTGCAGGAAGCGAAAAATGCCTCTGAACAGAGCCGTCAGCATGTGGAGTCTGCACGTGCCTACCTGGAAGCTATTTTGTCGCACCTAAGCTCAGGCGTGATGACCATTAATGAACAGGCGGAGCTGCGTGTTTACAATCTGGCTGCCACCAATATTTTGGGGATTTCGCTGGTGGGTTTTAAAAACAAAGTCTTTACCGACATTGCGGCCGAAAATGATTACCTCACGCCTTTTACAGCGTTGGTGATGCAGCACTATGAAGACACGTTGCAATTTGACCATCATGAACGGCATTTAAGCAGCCAGATCGAAATTGAAGGGGTGCATGGCAAGCAGATGCTGATGCTGCGGGTGACGCGGTTGCCGGAAGGGGCGGGGCACGGCCTGGTAGTGGTGTTTGATGATGTGACCGCCATGGCGCAAGCCCAGCGCGATGCCGCCTGGGCCGAGGTAGCCAGACGGCTGGCGCACGAAATCAAGAATCCGCTGACACCGATACAGCTGTCTGCCGAGCGCTTGCAGCTGAAGCTGCGCGACAAACTGGAAGAAAAGGATGCGGAGATGCTGTTTAAGTCTACCGATACCATCGTCAACCAGGTGCAGGCGATGAAGAATATGGTCAACGAATTTAGTGAGTATGCCAGAACGCCTGCCGCCCAACTAGTAAGGCTGGATTTGAATGCCTTGATCCGCGATGTGAGCCGCCTTTATAACGCCTCTGTGGTCAAGCTGGTACTGTCCCTGCATGAGCAGCTGCCCGAGATTTATGCCGATGCCACCATGATGCGCCAAATCCTGCATAACCTGCTGCAAAATGCCCAGGATGCATTGGTGCAAACTGAACAACCGCAAATTGTGATCTTGACCGATTATGATGGCGAGCGTATAAAATTGTCAGTGACGGATAACGGCAGTGGTTTTCCCACCGAGGTGATGGCGAGGGTGTTCGAACCTTACGTCACAACCAAGTCACACGGTACCGGGTTGGGATTAGCCATTGTCAAAAAAATGATAGAAGAGCAGCGTGGACAGATACGCATTGATAATCTGCCACAAGGGGGCGCCAGCGTCACCATCAGCTTGCCGGTCGATAAACAACAACAACGTCGGCGCGTTGAGCGCATCGTGTAAGGAAGTACCATGGCTTCACGTAATATTTTGGTCGTCGATGATGAAATCGGCATCAGGGAGTTATTAAGCGATATCTTGCGGGATGAGGGGCACGTCGTGCGCCTGGCAGAAAATGCACAAATTGCCAGGGACGAGCGGCTCAAGCAGCGACCGGATCTGGTGTTGCTTGACATCTGGATGCCTGATTGCGATGGCATCAGTCTGCTTAAAGAATGGGCCAATGCCGGCTTGCTGACCATGCCGGTGATCATGATGTCTGGGCATGGCACCATAGATACCGCGGTCGAGGCCACTCGACTCGGGGCGTTCGACTTCCTCGAAAAACCGATTGCCTTGCAAAAGCTGCTCAAAACCGTAGGCGCAGCGATCAAACATACCGAGCATCTGGCGCATACCGAAATTAACCTGTCCAGCTTTGGCAAAAGTGCCGTCATTCAGGAGCTCAAGCAGCGCTTGGAGCAGCTGGCGCGCCATAAAAACACCTTGTTCCTGATTGGTAAAAAAGGCGGCAGCGTGCCATTGTGCGCCAAGTTTTTGCGTCCGCAGAATACGCCGTGGGTGGCCTTGACCGAGTATGAGAAGCTGGTCACCGCACCGATGGAAATTCTCGAGCAGGCCCGTGAAGGCGTGGTGTTTGTCGATGAAGTCACCAGACTGGGCAAGACCGAACAAAAAGGCCTGCACCTGCTCATCAATAAATCCGAAAAATACGGGGTACGCGTGATTTGCGCCAGTGAGCATGGCTTGCCGCAACTGATTGAAAAAGCCATGCTGGAGCAGGCCTTGCTGCAAACGCTGGCCGGGTCAGCGGTGAAGGTGCCTTGCCTGGATGAGCACAAAGAGGATATTCCCGATCTGGTCAATGCGATGGCGACCCTGATGGTTGAAGCCAGCAAGATTGACTACAAGGCGTTTGATGTGGCGGCGCTGAATGCGCTGCGCAATGCTGACTGGCCAGGTGATTTGGACGAGCTGGAGTCCGTGGTACAGAACCTGCTCATGACCAGTTTGGGTGAAAGCATTACCCAGACCGATGTGCAGCGTGTTCTGGCCAATTTTCAAGGACAGCGCGGCGAGTCGTCCGAGCAGCATATGCCGCTTAATCTGGATCAGCCCTTGCGTGAAGCGCGCGATGACTTTGAGCGTTTTTACTTCCAGTACCACATGCGGCTGGTCAAAAATAATATGAGCCGGTTGTCAGAAATTTCGGGGCTGGAGCGGACACACCTCTATCGCAAGCTCAAACAGCTGGGGATCAAAATCAAGGGATAAAAAAAGCCGGGCTAACCCGGCTTTTTACGACTGAATCGTTTATTTGTTGCGGTTATCCAGACTGCAAGCAGTTTGCGGATAAATACTCAACAACCACATGCCACCGGCGATGCCCAGGTAGGCAAAAAACGCGTCCAGCGAAGCCTGGCCCAGCACCAGTGCCATAAATACCGCCAACACGCCCAAAACGCGTGCAGATAGTTGGGTTTTGTACCCCACGATCAGCAACAGGCCAAACACAAACTGAATGAAAATAAGCAATGGTGCAAACACGGCTGGCAGGCCAAATTGCCCTAACATCATTTGGTATTGCAGATAACCATCAGGCGTATTTAAAATGGCCATCAGCTTTAAAATCACCACCCCAAAAAACACCAGCCCCAGTAAAATCCTGGCCGCTGCGGTTTGAAAACGACACATAACTTTTCCTCAAATCCTGTTTTAATAAAGGATGTATGATGCCTGCGGGCTGTGACAATTGCAATATTTGCTCTGGAGACTGTCATGTCTGTAAAGCGCGTTGAGCTCCGAATCAGTACACTGAGTAAGCAAGATCCTTTATGGGCAGACTGTAGCCGGATACGGCAACAGGTCTTCATAGATGAACAACAGGTGCCCGAAGCGCTGGAGTGGGATGCTGCGGATGACACTGCAGTGCATCTGTTAGCGCATTACGCGCATGATGCCGTGGCGTGCGCCCGCGTTCTGCCCGGGGGCTATATAGGCCGCATGGCGGTATTGCCCGCATGGCGGCGGCGAGGAATTGGCGAGGCCATGCTGTTGCAGGCAATACAGATCTGTCGGCAATGGGAGCTCAGCGATGTGCGCTTGTCGGCGCAGAGGCATGCAATTGGTTTTTATGAGCAAGCCGGGTTTGTTGTTTGCAGCGAGCCGTATCTGGATGCCAATATCCTGCATGTCGATATGCAGCTTGAACTGATATAATCACGGTTTGAATTTTCTCCAACATCCAGACATACAAAGGAATTCTCATGTCAAAAATCGTATTTAAAGCGGGTGAAGCTACCGTGTTTTCCGAAGGCAAGGACGTGACTGCCGCGATGCCAGAAATCGTGATCGGTTCCGTGGACGGCCCAGTGGGTACGGCTTTCGCGAACATGATGGCGCAAACCAAAGGCCACACAGCCATGTTTGCCGTGCGTGACATCAACCAGATGGTGCGTCCAGCGACCATGATGGTGCCAAAAGTCACCTTGAAAGATTCCTTGAATATCGAATTGTTCGGTGGTGTGGTGCAAGCCGGTGTGGCTGATGGCATTACCGATGCAGTGATCGAAGGCATTATTCCTAAAGAGCTGGTCAATGATCTGTGCATTATTGCCTTGCTGTGGATTGATCCGGGCTGTGCCAAAGAAGCCAATCTGGACAAAGCCGATCTGTACAAAAACAACTACGAAGCGATCAAGCTGGCCTTGAAGCGCGCATTGAACGACGAGCCTAGCATTGATGAGCTGATTGCTAACCGTCACAAAATCAAGCACTGCATGTGGGAAGATAGCTGGGATCAGAAATAAGTCAGGATCCCCTGTTTATCCTGTGTGAAATAGGCCCCGCATGTGCGGGGTTTTTGTTATCCGGCGAAAGTGGGCAGACGCGCAATGAAATATTTAATTAAACGATATCTGGCCGTGATTTATGAAGCCTTGTTGATGCTGGCCTTGGCCCTGGCACTGACCGCCGCTTATGTGCTGGTGGTGGGGGATGCCAGTCATGGCTTGCGGCGTGTAGGTTTGCAGATGCTGTTGTGGCTGTCGATAGGCGCTTACTTTGTGCGCTGTTGGGTGGTGAGCGGACAAACGCTGGCCAGCCAGACCTGGAAGCTGAAAGTGGTAGATGCCGAGGGCAGCTTGCTGGACTGGCGCCTGGCTTTGCTGCGCTATGGGGTGGCAACACTGTTGTTGCTCCCGGCTGGGCTGACATTGTGGTGGGCAGTACTGGATCGCGAGCAGCAGTTTTTGCATGACCGGCTGCTAGGCACGCGGATAATCCGCATCACATAAGCACGAGTCAGGCGCGTTTTAACGCCGCTCTACGTAGTAAAGCATGCCCAGGCCGACCAGCAAAAACAGTAGCGTCGGGCTGATGGCACTCACCAGCGGTGGCCAGTCATTGAGCACACCCAAATGAACGAACACGCGGTTCATGATCTGGTAGACCACGCCCAGAAAAATACCGGCAAAGATTTTGGCGCTGATGCCACCGGCACGCTGTTGCAAAAAGCCAAATGGTAAGGCCAGTACCACCATCACCAAACAGGCCAGTGGATAGACCAGCTTAGCCCACAGTGCGACCTGATAGCGGGTACTGCGTTGTCCATTTTGATGTAAGTATTGAATGAAGCTATACAGGTTCCAGGCCGACATTTTTTCTGGCAATACCAGCAGCACATTCAACAGTTCTGGCCGGATCAGTGACTCCCAGCGCGTCTGCTTGAAAAACTGTGAGGTGATCGAGTTATCCTGAATCTGTTTGCTGTGATTGATATTGGTCTGGGTGACGTTAGACAGCACCCAGTGGTCATCCTGAAAGTAGCCTTTCTCTGCATGGCTGATGTGCTTTAACTTAAACTGGGGGTCGAAATCATAAATGCGGATATCGACCAGGCTGGTGTCTGGCATGACCGAGCTGACATTGACAAAACTGCTGCCGTCTTTAATCCAGAGGCCGGATTGAAAGTCCTGCGCGACGACGGAATCGGTGGCTTGAATACGGATGCGCTGCGCCAGTTTTTCACTAATGGGCGCAATGATCTCGCCAATCAGAAAGGTCACTAATGCAAACACTAGGCCGATTTTAAGCAGAATCATGGCAATGGATTGCAATGAAATGCCGCTGGTGCGCATGACAATCAGCTCCGAGTTCCCGGCCATCGCGCCCAATGTGTAGACGATGCCCAGCAATACGGCGACTGGTGCCACCTCGTATATATGGCCAGGGATACTGAGGGCGACATAGGTGAGCATGCTGTTGATGCCATAGTGACCTCGTCCCAGGCTGTCCAGCTCCTGTAGCAGGTCAAAGAACGAAAACATGGCAAGCAGGCCCAACAGCACCAGCATGATGCTGAAGCTGATCTCTTGCCAGAAATAACGGTTTAAACGGGTCAGGGTCATGGCTTAGCGATTTTGGGGGTGCGTTTGAGCCAGCCCGGCATCAACGGTTTCAGATGTTTGCGTCGGTGGTAAAGATACCAGCCGAGCAGGATAAAACTCAGGTGCACGGGCCACAATCCCACCAGTACCGAAATTTTGCCTTGCGTAATCCAGGCCTGAAAAATGCTGAGCAGGTTGTTGTAGATGATAAAGATCAGGATCGCAAACATGATGTTGAGCGAGCGGCCTGCACGTGGATCGACAAAACTGAGCGGGATGGCAAGCAGGACCATGACGATGGTTGAGATCGGAATCGCCATGCGCCAGTGCAGCTCGGCATGGTCTGCGGCGCTGGCATCGCTCAGCAGCGATTGCGTGGACTTGATCTGCGCGGTAGTGGTGGCGGGCGCAGTCTCTTTGGCTTCGACCCGGATATCATAGCGCTCAAACTCGGTGGTCATGACCTCCAGACTGTTGGGCGTGGTTTCATAACGCCGGCCATGTTCCAGCCGTAAAAAATTATCACCGTTGCTGGCTTTGTAGCGGCTGCCACGATTCGCAGTAATAATGCCAATTTTGCCGTTTTGTTTGGATTGGACGAACACGTTTTTGACTTCGTAGCCAAGCTTGTCAAAGCTCTCAATAAAGTAAATGCGATCGCCCGCGCTCGACTCCTTAAAGGTCCCGGGGCTGATTGATGACAGTTCATCCCGTTTTTTGAGCTGCTCGCGGTAGCTGTCAGCCTTGCCACTGGCCCAAGGCATAATTATCAGGCTGAACAGACTGATGATGAGCACAATCGGTGCCAGAAACCGCATGATAGGCAAGACCCATTGCCTTAAACTCAGCCCTGCGGACATCCAGATCACCATTTCCGAGTCGCGGTGCCAGCGTGTCAGCGTCAATAGCACGGCCAGAAAAACGGCGAGCGACATCATCATGGGCATGAATTGCACCAGGCTAAAGGTCAGGATGGTGCCAATGGCATCGTTAGGTAAAATGCCTCTGGAGACCTGGCGTACGATATTGCCAGCGCGCTGGGCGACAACGATGCCGAGGATAATCAGGAAGATGGCAGAGGCAGAAGACATGAGCTCTGCAGACAATGCACGTTTGAAAATTTTCAATTTAAATGCACCGCTTTGAAATCAGCATAAAACACTAGATAATACAACCATCACTTAAGCTAGTTGCATGGAACCAAAAAGGATAAAGATGGAATTTAGCATAAAAAGCACTTCCCCGGAAAAATTGCGTACAGATTGCTTGCTGGTGGGCATTTTTGAAGGCCGTAAACTCAGCGATTTAGCCAAGCTGCTGGATGGCGCCACTGAGAAAGCCATCTCGGCGGCCGTCAAGTCTGGCGATATGGAAGGTAAGGCTGGTACCACTCTGATGTTGCGCCAGTTGGCAGGCGTCGCGGCGCCCAGAGTGCTGCTGGTCGGCTTGGGTAAAGCCGATGAGCTGAATCTCAAAGGATTGCGTGCCAGTTTCCGCGCCGCGATTAAAGCGTTGCCAGCAGGCGTAGATCACCTCGCCACCGACTTTGCCGCGCTTGCGTTGAAAAAAGTCAGTGTGCAGCAAAAAACGGCAGCTTTGGCTGAGGTGGCGCTCGATGCCACTTACAAAGTGAATGCGGTCAAAGAGAAATCGGTGGAGCCGCATCCGCTGCAATCCGTCAGCGTGTTGCTTGAAAAATCCGCACAAGCCGAGGCCGAGCTGGGGCTGAAACAAGGGCAGAGCGTTGGCCAGGGCGTGGCGTTGGCCAAAGACCTGGGCAATTTGCCACCAAATATCTGTACGCCCAGCTATTTGGGCAAGCAGGCTGAAAAGTTAGCCAAGGAATATGGCTTCAAGGTCGAAGTGCTGGATCAGGCTGCGATTGAAAAACTCAATATGGGCTCATTTTTAGGCGTGACCCGTGGCAGCGAAGAGCCGCCGCGCTTTATTGTCATGCAGCATTTGCACGGTAAAAAATCGCAAAAACCGGTGGTGCTGGTGGGTAAAGGCATTACGTTTGATACTGGCGGCATTTCACTCAAGCCAGGGGCTGAGATGGATGAGATGAAGTATGACATGTGCGGCGCGGCATCCGTGTTTGGCGTGTTCAAGGCCTTGGGTGAGTTGAAGCTGCCACTCAACGTGGTTGGCTTGATCCCGACCTGTGAGAATATGCCAAGCGGCCGCGCGACCAAACCTGGCGATATTTTGACCAGTATGTCTGGCCAAACAATAGAAGTATTGAATACCGACGCCGAAGGCCGTTTGATTCTGTGTGATGCCTTGACCTATGCCGAGCGCTTTGAGCCTGCCGCGGTGATTGATATTGCAACCTTGACCGGTGCCTGCGTGATTGCACTCGGCCATCATGTCAGTGGCTTGTTTGCCAATAATGACCAGCTGGCCAAAGCGTTGCTGGAGGCGGGGGAGCAAGCCGGTGACCGTGCCTGGCAAATGCCGCTGTGGGATGACTATCAAGCACAACTGGACAGTAATTTTGCCGACATGGCCAATATTGGCGGGCGCGCCGCCGGCAGTATTACAGCCGCCTGCTTCCTGTCGCGCTATACCAAAAAGTATGACTGGGCACATCTGGATATCGCAGGCACTGCCTGGAAATCTGGCAAGGAAAAAGGTGGCACTGGCCGGCCAGTGCCTTTGCTCATGAGTTATCTGTTGGCGCAAGCCGCACAATAAAAGGCATGACCAAAATTCGTTTTTATACGGATGTGCCGGATACGCCTGCATTGATGCAACATTTAATATCGCAGGCGTTTTCCAGGCAGCGCAGTGTCACCGTCTATTTGTCAGATCGTCAGCAGGCTGAGCAGTTGAGTACTCAGCTTTGGCAGCAGCCGGTTGAAGGCTTTTTACCGCATGTGCTCGCCGATGCCGACCATGCAGCGCTGACGCCTGTGCAGATTGCCTGGGCGCCTGAGCAGATCCGGCAGGATGATTTATTGTTTAACTGCCAAACAGCATTGCCCAAGTTTTTTAGCCGTTTTCGACATGTGTTCGAAATCATTGGGCAAGACGAAACTGAAAAAGCGACTGGTCGCCAGCGCTGGGCGTTTTACCGTGATCGGGGCTATGAGATTCAGCATATCAAGTCCATGCAGTCACAAGCATAACGGGGAGGGTGTGTGGAAACTTCAGAAATTCCGGTGTTAACCAAAGTTGTTCAAAAATCTGCGGCGCCAGTGGCCGAGGTGGTGATGCCAGACATGAACGAACTGGTGGCACAGCTCAAACAGGCTTTATTGCCTGAGATCACGCAACTCATCACGACGCAGTTGGCCGAGCAGTCCAGTGAGTCGCTCGCGCAGCACCAGCAAGGGCTGACCCAGTATGCCAACGCGTTGCAACAGACCGTGTTGTCACAGGCACAAACCCAAATCGGCGAAAGCATACAGTCGATTGAGCAAGCTTTTCGTGAAGCGATGGGCAATGTCAGCAAGCAACAGGTGGAGGGTCTGGAGGCGCGCCTGAGCGCGCTGACAGAGGGGCAGCTCGCTCAGATGCAACAACGGGAACAAGCGTTTACCGAGGCGCTGGAAAGTCAGTCCGAGCAACAGTTGCAGGCGGTCGAAGATAAGCTGGTCCAGCTGAATGCGTCGCAGCAGGCCACATTTGCCACCACCGAACAAACACTGCTTGAGCGGTTGGAGGCCAATAGCCAGCAATGGCTGGATGAACGGCTCGCCAGTTTGTTGGCGCAACAGCAAACCGAACTCGAAAGCAGAGTATTGGCATTGCGTAGCCAACTGGAAGCAGCGTTGGAGACGCATTTGCAGCAATTACAGGAACAAGCCAAGTCTCGCTTGTCCGCCAGCCACGAGCTGGCTGCGGCGACTCTGGCTGCAGACTATAAACAATCGTTGCAGCAAGTGTTTAACGAACTGTCTGCACAACAACTGGAGGCCTTCAAGCAGGGCATGCAGGACGACTTGTCGGTCAATGCTGCCAGCATGCAAGAAAAAGTCGCTGCCTTGGTGGCGATGCAACTGCAGGTGATGGAAGAAGACATGAACAAACGGCTTAAGTCACGCATTCTGGAGGTGTTGCAGGGCATCAAGTTTGTGATGCCAACGGTTTAAGGGCTTGCGTTGGCCAGGGTCAGCACCACGGGCGTATGGTCGCTGGGGCGTTCGAGCTTGCGTGGTGTTTTATCTATCACACAGCTTTCGCAGTGTGGTTTGAGGGCGTTGCTGACGAGAATGTGATCAATCCGCATGCCCATATTGCGGCGGAAGGCGGCCATGCGGTAATCCCACCAGCTAAACTCGCCTGCCTGATCATTAAACAACCTGAAGCTATCATGCAAGCCTAAGGCCAGCAATTGCTGAAAGGCGGCCCGCTCAGCCGGACTTACCAGCACCTGGCCCAGCCAGGCCTGCGGGTCGTGGCAGTCACGGTCGTCTGGTGCAATATTGTAATCGCCAAGAACTACCAGTTTTTCATGTTGACTCAGTTCTGCTTGAAGCCAGCTTTGCAGTCCATTAAGCCATGCCAGCTTGTAATGGTATTTGTCTGAGTCTACTGCCTGGCCATTGACGACATAGGCACAAATCACCCGAATGCCTTGTATGGTGGCCGCAATTATGCGTTTTTGCGTGTCAGCATAGTCTGGCAAGTCCAGGTGAACAGCCTCTATTGCATGCGGGCTTAGGATCGCCACGCCATTATAGGTTTTCTGGCCGTTATGCACGGCATTGTAGCCAGCCTCTTTGAGCGCCGCATACGGAAACTTGCTATCTTCCTGTTTGGTTTCCTGCAAGCACAGTACATCCGGTTGATTCGCACTGAGCCAGTCCAGCACATGCGGCAAACGCACGGTCAGCGAGTTAATATTCCAAGTAGCGAGTTTCAACCATCTTCCCCTTAAATTCAGTGCAACAAGCCGTGCTGACGTTGATTTGCCGCTATTTTACACGAGCAACTGAGATCACAGGCAATGCCTGCATGCCGGTCTAAACCGGCTTGTTAACTCACACCCGGAGCATTAATGAGATCAATTCTCCGGATACCTCATGGATTCTGTGTTTATTTCTGCAATCTGTTTGCATACCACTGCCGTATAAATACAGTTGGGCCTGACAGAACACCTCGCATCCAGTCAGGATATCTTTCATGTTGTCTGGATCCGCATGACACGCCGATGGATTGTTTTAGTCTGCACCTCGCTGCTGGCCATGGTTTGGTCAGCATTCGCCTATGCGGCACCCCCGGCTGAGCCTATCCGCTTACAACTCAAATGGCATCACCAGTTTCAATTCGCTGGTTATTACGCTGCCTTGCAACAGGGTTACTACCGTGATGAAGGGTTGGCGGTCGAGATTATCGAGGGTAACCAGTCCATCGATCCCTTAAAGCAGGTCTTGTCTGATCAAGCAGATTACGCCATCGGCGATTCCGAAATTCTGATTTCACGCTTGTCTGGCCAGCCGCTAATCGCTCTGGCCGCCATTTTTCAGCACTCCCCGTATGTGTTACTGAGTTTGCAAAACAGCGGAATCAAGCGGCCTCAAGACCTGATCGGCAAACGCATTATGCTTTCGGGTGAACATGGCCGTTTGCAATTTCAGGCCATGCTATTCAAGCAACATCTGGATATTCACCAAATGACGCTTCTGCCTTATCGCTCAAATCTGGATGATTTGATTGAGGGGCGCGTGGACGCCATGATGGCCTATGCGATGGATGAGCCCATGCAATTACAGCAAAGAGGCTATGCCCCCGCTATTCTTAGCAACCAGGCCTATGGCGCAGATTTTTATGGCGATGTACTGTTCACGACTGAACAGGAGCTGTTGCAACATCCTGCACGGGTTGAGGCTTTTTTGCGCGCCACCAAAAAAGGCTGGAAGTACGCGTTCAATCATCAAGAGGCCATGGCCAATGCGATAGCCAGCATGCCTGGCGTTGCGCAACGCGACATCAATCAACAGTCTCTGTTGCAGGAGGCGCGTTTAATGGCGCCTTATGTGTTGTCTGAGGTGGTGCCCTGGGGACATATGAATGAAGAGCGCTGGCAGTCGATTGCCCAGACCTATGCCGCGCTGGGGCTGGTTCCTGCCAATGCGCAACTACAAGGCTTTATCTACCACCATGATGTTTCTATAGAACGCCCCTATGTGAACTGGCTGATACGCGGGGTGTTTACACTCGTGCTGGTGGTGGCTGTCACCGTGTTGTGGAACCTGCAAATGCGCCGGCAGGTCTCTGAGCGAACGCGGGCCTTGCAAGAGGAAATAGATCAGCGGCGCCAGACTGAGTATTTGCTCAAAGTGGCGGGCAATGTGGCAAAAATCGGTGGCTGGGTCATAGACCTGCCTACAAAGCGTATGCGCTGGTCTGACGAAGTGGCGGCCTTACATGAATTGCCACCTGGATACTCTCCCAGCCTTGAGGAAGGCATGGGTCTTTTTGTACCAGCCTATCGGGCGATCATGTCCAGCGCGCTTGAGAAATGCATGTCGGAGGGAACCCCTTATGATCTGGAGCTGGAAAAGGTCACCGTGCATGGCCGCCGGTTCTGGGTGCGCGCAATGGGGCAGGCGTTGCGCGATGAGCACGGCCGGATTGTTCAGGTGCAAGGCTCGTTACAGGATATTACGGTACAAAAACAACTTGAAGCGATCAAGCAGGGACAAGACAAAATACAGGCGATGCTGCTCGCGGATATCCCTTTACCTGAGATTTTGCATGCGGCCGTGCAGCTCATCGAGGCGCATTTTTCCGAGGTGTATTGTGTGATTTTGCAGATGGACCAAGATGGGCGGCATCTGCATCATGCCGCCTCGCACCGCTTGCCAGCCAGCTACGCACAAGCGATGAGTCAGCTACCTGTTGCAGGCTATGGGATGCTCAGTTTGACGCAGAACCGGGTGATAGCCGAAGACATCAGCACGCATCCGCTATGGGCTGACTATGCAGACCTTGCGCTGAAACATGGCTTGCGTGCCTGCTGGAGTCTGCCCATTTTCTCACGCAGCCAACGGGTGCTTGGCATGCTGGCAATGTATCGTCAGTCTCGCCACTTGCCAGAGACAGCCGAGTTGGACATGGTCGAGAGTTATGCCCATATTCTCGGGTTGGCGATTGAGCGCGAGCAGGCCGATGAACAATTGAAGCTGTTACAAAGTGGTGTATCACGGCTGAATGATATGGTGATGATCACTGAGGCGCCGGTACACACCCCGTTACAGCAAAAAATTGTCTTTTTAAATGAAGCGTTTACACGTATCACCGGCTTGGCCGTGGACCAGTACAATCATCTTTCGCCGTTTGAGCTGTTTAAAAACAGTACGCCTGCCAACGATTTGCAACGCATTAAGGAAGCCTGGCAACAGCAATTACCGATTAAAACAGAAGTGGTGACTGTCGATCATCAAGGTAACGGCATTTCATTGGAAATGGATGCCTTGCCGCTGCATGACAAGCGTGGCCGTGTGACGCATTGGGTGGCTGTACTCAGGGACATCAGTGAACGCAAGCGCACCGATGCGCAAATTCGCCAATTGGCCTACTACGACACCATGACCGGCCTCCCCAACCGGCTGTTGCTGCAAGACAGGCTGGCGGCCCATATCCATAAATCCCAACTTAAAAAAACCGGTGGTGCCTTGATGTTTATCGATATTGATAACTTCAAAACACTCAACGATACCCATGGCCATGCGGTAGGTGATGCCTTACTGATTGAGGTCGCCAAACGCATTAAACACTCTGTGCGGCGGCAGGATACAGTCAGTCGCCTGGGCGGTGACGAATTTGTAGTGGTGCTCGATAGTTTGTCATCCGCGGCGGACCAAGCGGAAAAGCAGGCGCGCAAAATCTGTGAAAAGATCGTAGGCGCCTTTAAAAAGCCGTTCAAACTCGATCACTACCAGCATTACACGACCCCCAGCATCGGCGTCGTCCTGTTTGATCCTGACATGAGTCAGACCGATGAACTGCTCAGACGCGCCGATATGGCCATGTATAAAGCCAAAGAGGCCGGCAGAAATGGCTACCGATTTTTTGATGTGCAGATGGAAACCGAGCTTAGGCAGCGTGTGGCGCTGGAGGCTGAGTTACATGAGGCCATACAAAAGCGGGAGTTTGTCTTGCATTTGCAGCCGCAATATAACAGACAGCATCAGATGGTCGGTGCAGAAGCACTGTTGCGCTGGCAACATCCTGAACGTGGCCTGATCATGCCCGGTGAGTTTATTGCCCTCGCCGAGGCTAGCGGACAAATTGTCGCCCTGGGGCGCTGGGTCTTGCAGCAGGCCTGTGCCTTATTGCAGCAGTGGGCATTCCATCCGCAACTCAGTCAAATGGTGCTGGCCATGAATGTCAGCCCCAAGCAGTACCTGCAATCAGCATTTGTCACGGAGGTGCAGCAATTGCTGACCGAGGCCAACATTGCCCCGGGCCGACTTCAACTTGAGTTGACGGAAAGCATGTTGATCGACAATGTGGAAGATATCATCGCCAAAATGACCGCGCTCAAAGCAGCAGGTGTCAGTTTCTCGCTGGATGATTTTGGCACGGGCTATTCTTCACTGTCTTATCTCAAGCGCTTCCCGTTTGATCAGCTCAAGATCGACCAGTCGTTTGTACGCGACATGTTGCAGGGCCAGGATCATCAAAGTATCGTCAATGCCATTATTTCACTAGGGATCAGCCTGCAACTCGACGTATTGGCTGAAGGGGTGGAGACCGAGGCGCAGCTCGACCTTCTCACACGTTTGGGATGTAATACGTTCCAGGGCTATTATTTCTCTGTTCCGCAGCGTACGCAGGATTTTGAACGTTTGGTCGCAACCGGACGGTCTGTCATGACAGGCTGATGCTTGGCAGCGCCAGCCTCTCACGCACCTTACATAAAAAAACTCCCGGTCAACCGGGAGTATGAGAGAGGACTGTGTGTGGTCGCTAACGGCCTGGAGTGGCGCTCCAGGCTGCGCCAGTCGCATCAGACTGACGCGCGACCACGGATCAAACGCGGTGTTGATCAGAAGGTAGAACTCAGCGTGACTATCCAGCGATTATCTGTCAGGTCTTTGGACCGGCTTCCGCCATTAAAACTGGAGCCACCGTAACCTTGGGGACTCCAGTAGCCAGTGTCATTCGCCCCCACATAGTACACGCCAAGGTTCAGCCCAGTCGTATTCGCTACTGCCAGCGTTTTACTCAATCCAATTTTGTAGTCAGTGTTGTCTGGATTCCCTTTACCAGCAGAGTAGTCACCATAAGAGAGTGGTGTTACCTTGGCCGCTACATCAAGCATCCCAACGTGTCCCACCAGAATCAGGTCATAAAACGGCAGCGGATAGTTGGCATTTAACTCGATGTAAGTGGAGCCACGGCTATCACTGTCAAAACCGGTACTCTTATTGGCGCCAAACCAGTCCGTGAGCGTGACAGAGGCTTTTGCACTAATCCAGTCATAACTGAGGGCAACATTTGCTTCATAAGTGTCAAAGCGCTGGCTACCCACTCTGGTAACCCCGTCGCTGCGTTTACAGTTACATTTGTTCCAATTGCCGCCTGGATAGAGGTAGCCAATCAGCCCAGCTGACCAGGCGAGCTTTTCAACTGCAGCGAAATTGCCATTGTAGCCCGTGTAAATATCAATCTCGGTGGTACTGTCGACATAGGTTTGTGGCGTGATACTAGACCCCCAAACGCCTGCATAAAAGCCGCTCTCATGGGCAAGATCCATCCCGGCCTGAACGGCAGGCTTGTGCCATGACTGAGAGATGCCGCGGGAGTAGTAGTCCGACACAAAGGCCACATTTCTGGACAATGTCCAGGCAGACTTTTCTTCTGCCTGGCTAAGCGTGGAGACGAAACTTGCGGAGACGAGTGCAAGAGCAAAAAGGATAGATTTACGCATAAATAGGGTCCCTGTTAATGAATAATGTGAGCTCATTCTGCGGATTGCAGCCCCCTGCGGCTATCCCAAATCGGCAAAGATGCAGATAAAAATGGCGATGGGAGGTTTGAGGATTAGGTGAGCAACCTGATGCGCAGACAGTGCTTTTTGCGCCCATGCCATGCACTAAAAATAGGCGCAGCATGCCTAATTGCACCTGGATTGATAACTTTGTGATGAGGGTAACCAATGCTACGAAATAAAAGCGCGCAGGAAATGCTTTGTAAACCTGCATGGCGAGCTGAATGCTGGGCGGTGTGCTAAAACAGGAGAGTTGGAATGTTATTTGCTAACACAGCACTACAGTTAGCTCACACAATAATAAAGCAGACTCAGGGATACCATAATGTTAGAACACTGCGCGCGCACTGCGGCATTATTGACGCTGCCACAGTCAAAATATTTGCATAGGGAAAGTCAGGATTTTGATGAGCAGTCTCAGTTCCTGCAAGGCTGGCATCAGGATTACTCACAGCTCTCGGCCGGGCACTTTAATGGCTTTTTGACCCATGTGCACTTGCCTGAGGTGTCATTATTCCTTGAGTTTACTAATCAGCAACTCCATCAACAAGGCTATCTGGATGAGGAAAAAATCTCCATCGGGGTGCCGATGAATAGCATTCAAAAGGGTATGTTTTGTGGCAGCCTCTGCGAACAGCAGGCGGTGCATATTTTTTCTGGCAGAAACGGTTTTGAGTTTGTCTCGCCCGCAAACCTCACCATCGGCCTGATTGTGATTTCGAGAAAATTTCTGATGCAGTACTTGTCAGATGACGATCAGGAGCGACTGGACCAGCAGTGCAAGAGTGCCAAGATTTTATATTTGAGCCAAACAAAGTATCAGAACCTGGTCCGATTTGTGCGTTCTGTTTTCACGACGCTCAAGGCCCTGCCTGGCTTTATTCAATACCCTACGCTGGTGCAAGAAACACAAATGATGGCTTTGCAAATGGTGGCCGATACATTGCTCTGTGACGATTCGGCGCCGAGGACCGTTTATTATCAGCATCAATCCTGGCAAGTGGTCACCAAAACCCGAAAAATCGTGCGTGAACGCCAGGATGATCCTATCACCGTCGTCGAGTTGTGCGAGTCTTTGGCCATGAGCCACCGCACCTTGCAATATCATTTTCAAAGAACCCTGGAGAAAAGTCCGATCGTCTACCTGCGCACCGAGCGGCTCAATGGTGTCCGCCAAATGCTGAGGCACGCCAATTCTGTGACGGAGGCAGCCACGTCATGGGGGTTCTGGCATTTTGGACATTTTTCGCAGGAATATAAAAAGATGTTTGGTGAAGCGCCCTCTACAACCTTCAAGCGCTTTCATGAGTAATGCAGTGATTTAGCTTTATTGGCTCGAAGGCGCGTCTTGAATCATAACGACATCGCTTTCATCTTTGAGCGCAACGCCTGACAATTTTAAACGGTTGGCTTCTTTTGCCAGCCATAACAATTTTTTTGCGGCGGCGGCATAACCCAGGCCATCTGGCCTGACATTGGAAATACAGTTTCTGTCCGCATCACTGCGGCCACGCCGTGGCTGATGCGTCAAATAAATCCCCAGACTATCCGGCGAGCTGAGTCCAGGCCGCTCACCAATCAGCATGGCTACCATGTTTGCGCCTAGCATTTCGCCCACTTCATCGGCCAGTGCAACCCTGGCCTGGGAGGCAATCACCACCGGCCCCAGATGCCATTCCGCAGGGGCTTGCGCATGAATTTCTTGCAATAACGGCAGCGCGTGATTTTTGATTGCCAGTGAAGACAAGCCATCCGCCACCACCAGTAATAAATCAATCGCTTGTTTTGGTTTGGCAGCTTTGAGGTGTAGCCCGCTGTCCTCACTCAGTTGACGGCCCCAATCGGGCCTTAATAAATAAGAAGCCCGGTCTGGCGCCTTGCTCTGAACCTGATGGACATCGACTGACAATGTCGCTTGAATTTGCGCCATCAACGCCTGGGTATCCAGGCCAAGATGAACCGCATCCCTGGCCAATGCATGGCTCAAACTGAAATCCAGGACTTCTTGCGTAGGCAGGCTGCTACCTACCCTGCCGAGTGCAATCCGCGCTTGCGTAAAACTTTTAAGCTGCGTCCAGGGATCTTCACTGACGATGCCTGTGCTCGGGTCTGCGGGTGGCTGATGCATATTAAGGGGCACTCATTAATTGCTTGGGTTTATTTTGTAACAAGGCATGACTATTGTCTACCGGGCGGATCATGCCGGTGTGATCCATCAGGTTCATGCGTTGTAGCCACTGCTCAAACTCCGGTGCTGGCTTCAGGTTGAGTGTTTTACGCAAATAGAGCGCATCGTGAAAGGAAGTGGTCTGATAATTAAGCATGATGTCATCCGCCCCTGGAATGCCCATGATGAAGGTAATTCCTGCCACAGACAGCAAGGTCATCAAGGTGTCCATGTCGTCTTGATCTGCCTCGGCATGGTTGGTGTAGCAGACATCACACCCCAGCGGCAGGCCCAGCAACTTACCGCAGAAATGATCTTCCAAGCCAGCGCGGATGATTTGTTTGCCGTCGTACAGGTATTCAGGCCCGATAAAGCCCACCACCGTATTGGTGAGTAAGGGCGAAAAGTGGCGGGCAACCGCATAGGCACGTGCCTCGCAGGTTTGCTGGTCCATGCCAAAATTGGCGTCGGCCGAGAGTGCCGAGCCTTGGCCTGTTTCAAAATACATAACGTTCTGGCCTACCGTGCCGCGTTGCAGTGACAAGGCTGCAGAATAAGCTTCATCCAGAATGGAAAGATTAATGCCAAACGTTTTATTGGCTTGCTCGGTGCCGGCAATCGATTGAAACACCAAATCAATCGGCGCGCCTTTTTCAATGAGTTGAATCTGGTTGGTGACATGGGTCAGGATGCACGACTGGGTGGGAATCTCATATTGATTAATGACTTCATCAACCAGGTAATATAAGTTCATCAAGCCAGGAATACTATCGGTGGCCGGGTTGATGCCGATCACCGCATCTCCGGAGCCATACAATAATCCGTCTAGCAGAGAAGCGGCAATACCGCGGGCATCGTCGGTCGGGTGGTTGGGCTGCAAGCGCACAGACAGCCGACCCGGCAGACCGATGGTATTTCGGAATGCGGTCGTCACTTGGCATTTTTTGGCGACCAGGATCAAGTCCTGGTTGCGCATCAGTTTGCTGACCGCTGCCGCCATTTCCGGCGTGATGCCTTTGGCAACCCGTGACAGCGTGGCGGTATCCGTGGTATCCAGCAATAGCCAATCTCGAAAGTCGCCTACGGTGAGATGGCTGATTTCACTAAATGCCTGCGCATCATGCGTATCAATGATCAAGCGCGTCACTTCGTCTTGTTCATAAGGCAGCAACAACTCCTCTAAAAAGCGTTTGAGCGGCACACTGGCGAGGCACATTCTGGCGGCCATCCGTTCGACATAAGTCTCTGCAGCCACGCCTGCGAGAAAGTCGCCAGAACGCGGCGGTGAGGCTTTTGCCAGCACTTCTTTCAAGTCTTTAAACTGATACTGGTGTACGCCAACGCTGTAACTGTAAGCCATCTTTTTCTCACTCTCCAAGGAATCAACAGGGGACTCCTTTACGTACCTTGCATGGATTGTCCGCGTTTAACGGTCAGTCGCGGTGTCGCGTTGCCCTTTTGTCAGGCTGAAATAAATATAGCCCACTGCCATCAGCACGGCAAACACCAGCGCCAATGCCTGATTGTAGTAGACCATGGTCAGCAAACTGATCACGGCAAGGCTCAAGGCAATTGCCGGAAACAGCGGATAACCCATGGTGCGGAACGGGCGATCCAGCGCAGGCTCGTTTTTTCTCAGCGCAAAAAAGCTCAGCATCGAAACGATATACATGACGATGGCCCCGAATACCGCCATCGTGATCAAGTTTGCCGTGAGCGTCATGCCATTAAACTGTAAGTCATCACTCAAAATAGCTGCCAGGCCGACCACTGCCCCCGCAACCAATGCGCGATGAGGTGTTTTAAAGCGCGCATGCGTGGCTTCAAAGTATTTCGGCATAAATCCGGCGCGTGCCAGGGCAAAAATCTGCCGTGAGCAACCAAGCAAAATTCCGTGAAAAGAGGCAATTAATCCTAACAAGCCAATCCAAACCAGCATATGTAACCAGCCACTGTTCTCACCCACCACCACTTTCATTGCCTGTGGAATAGGATCGTTGACATTGGCCAGGGTTCTCCAGTCACCCACACCACCTGCAAAAAGCATGACACCCATAGCCAGAAACACCAGCGTCAGAATCCCGGCAATATAGGCTTTGGGGATCGTTCTCCTCGGATCTTTGGCCTCTTCTGCCGCCATGGCAACACCTTCAATGGCGAGAAAAAACCAAATGGCAAATGGAATCGCCGCCACCATGCCTGGAATCGCTGCGCTACTAAAAACGTCATTACCTGCCCAGCCATGTGCGACAAAGTTTGTCATCGAGAAACCGGGGGCAACCACGCCCATAAACACCAATAACTCAATAATCGCGAGCAAGGTGACCAGCAGTTCAAAGGTGGCAGCGATATGCACTCCAACAATATTCAAACTGACAAATACAATATAAGCACCCACGGCAAAAAGCTTGGGGTCTATGCCCGGATATTGCACATTCAGATAGGCGCCAATCGCCATCGCAATGGCCGGCGGTGCGAATAAAAACTCAATCAAGGTGGCATAACCGGCAACATACGCCATCTTAGGACCAAAAGCCCGTCTGGCGTAAGCAAACGGCCCACCGGCATGTGGAATAGAAGTAGTGAGTTCGGTAAAACTGAAAATAAAGGTGGTGTACATCAGCGCGATAAAGAGCGTGGTCACCAAAAAACCCAAGGTTCCCGCTTTATCCCAGCCGTAACTCCAGCCAAAATATTCGCCAGAAATCACCAGCCCGACGGCCAGTCCCCATAAATGCCAACCATTCAGCGTTGGCTTTAACGATACGCTCATGACAGCTTCCCCTAGCAATTAAAAATCATGGTCGTATCATGCGAGTTTCGTGTGAATTCAACTATCCCATTTTCGCAATGATGGGTTGCGCGCTGTAGATTGCCTAAGGTTGGGCTTGAATCGTACAAGCTTGGGTAATTGCAACGAAGTAAGCTACATCAGCAGAGTCTGCTTGATCACAGACGCGATGTTGAAAGAATAAATACGTCGTCTCACGCAAGGTGAGCGTTAAGTGAGCGACCCTTTAGGGCGAGTGCTGTTGACATTTCATGGTTTATGATCCGCCAACTTTCATGAGTATCAGCCCAGAAATGATTAAGGTTGCTGCAAGTAATCGCAACATTGTGATGGGTTCAGAGAGCACCGTGATGCCAACGATAAATGCACCAACGCCACCAATCCCCGTCCAAAGAGTGTAAGCAGTGCCCATGGGGATGGTGCGCATCGCTGAAGACAGCAACCAAAAGCTTCCTATCACTGTAAGCAGCGTCATGAGTGACGGTAGCAGTTTTGAAAAACCATCAGACTCTTTGATCGCGTAAGCGAAGATGATTTCCAGAATGCCAGCGGCGAAAAGTTGTAACCAAGCCATAAATTGTCCTAAAGTGAAGCCAAGCTGTCCTGTGAAAACGCAATGGCTGGATGGCTTCCCCACTGCGCTAAAGATAGTCATCTTTTTGTGCAACATCCCTATTAAAAGCAAAAAAGATTTTTGAATGAATCAGGGAAACGTCAACGGTTCGCTGACAGACCCAGCAAAGCTACTGGTGTTGCAAGTAATCTCGCCATCCAGAAAACTGAGAAATTTCATCTGCAGTTTCCAGGGCGTAATCCTCACAAATAAATCCGGTGACCCATGAGCCATCTATCAGTTCAACCTTGCCCAGTCCTAATGGCGCCGGAATATCATTTAGAAAGGCGCCTAGCTCTTGGGTGGGGATTTCCCAGATTTCCACCTCAAATGACCGGCCACCGGTTGCAACTCTTCTTAACCCTGGTCGTTTGGGCGGTGAGCCCGCCAAGGCAAAAAACTGGTAAGCAGGGGCGGTCTGTGTTTTCTTGAGCAATTGCCCGCCTTTGTCTTTTAATTGCCAATTCAAGGGTAAACCTTCTAAATGCGCACCACACACCAGCAGTTGTGAGCGATCATTTTTTGCCAATGTTGTCGGGGGCGCGGCCATGTATTCGAATTGACCAATCAGCGGTAGTTTTGAGGTGCGCTGAAAACTGTCCGCAACACTTAAAAGATACTGGTCACAGAATGCCCGCCCAAACAAAGTCACCCCTGAAGGCAGGCCATTCCGCATGAATCCAGCCGGAACCGCTACCGCCGCATAGTCGAGCAGATTCATGAAGTTGGTGTAAGTCCCCAAATCAGAGTTACGTTTTACAGGCTCTGCCGCTAGCTCGGCTAAGGTGACCGGGCGCGGATAGGCCGGCGTGATAATGAAATCCAGGTTGGCAAGAATGGCATCCGTCTTGACTTTTAGCGCTTGTAATTTGTATTGCGCTTTAAACGCTTGCACCGCCGTGGCAGTTGGCGCTTTCTGCAGCACATCTCTGATGACGGGCAGCACCGCTTCTGGATTGTTCTCAATCAACTCGCCAACGACGCTGTATCTCTCAGCGACCCAAGGGCCTTCGTAAAGAAGCTTCGCAGCCTCCAGAAAGGCACTGAAGTCTATTTTAATGGCGATGCCTCCCATGGTCTCAAGAGTGGAGACTGAACGCTCAAACAGGGCCTGACTTTCAGCGCAACCTAGGAACTCTAATTGTTTAGGGACGCCAAACTTAAATCCAGTGGCGGGCATGCCAAACGATCTGCCCGTGTTCCAGCCTACATTGGCACGACTGTATTCGTCTTCCGGATCCTTATGCGCAGTGAGTGCGAGCAGTTTGCTTGCTTCCAATGCGGTCGCGGTAAAAAAGGTCGTGCAATCCAGCGTGCGGCAAGCGGGCACCACGCCAGCGGTTGAAATCAAGCCCTTGGTGGCTTTCAATCCAATCAGGTTATTGAGCGCCGCTGGAACACGCCCGCTGCCTGCGGTATCTGTGCCGAGTGCAAACGATGCTAGTCCCAATGCCACTGCCAGCGCGGAGCCTGCACTTGAACCACCACTTGGGTATTCAGCAAGGACGCTATTGCGGCAGACTCCATAGGGGGATCGGGTGCCGTTCAGACCAGTCGCGAACTGATCAAGATTCGTTTTACCGATGGGGATCGCGCCTAGTGCGATCAACTGCGCAACAATGGTGGCATTTTTTGCCGGGATGTAACTAAACGCAGGACATGCCGCCGTGGTCGGAACGCCCGCCAGGTCGATGTTATCCTTGACCGCAAACGGGACGCCATACAGCGGTAAGCTTTCCGGCCCGGTAGCTTCTAGATTTGCCAGATATGGCGCTAATTCTTCTTCGGTCAGAATGTGGATGAAGAGCTTGTATTCTGGATTTAACTGGAGCGCTCTTTCGCGTAATGCTTGAATGAGTTCACGGGGTGAGAGCGCATGGTTGGCATACGCATTTTTAAGGGCATCCAATTGCAGGTTATATGGGTGTTTCATTTCAATGTCCTTTAAGCTTCGTTAATCACGACCACACATTGCCCGGCTTTGACTGGTGAGCCAGGGGAGACGCGTATCTCTGCCACGACACCATCGACAGGTGCTTGGATTTCAATTTCCATTTTCATGGATTCAAGAATGACTAAAGATTCGCCAGCGGTCACTTGTTGCCCAATCTGCACAACGACTTGCCATAAATTGCCGGCAATATGGCTTTCCACGCCAACCTGCCCCTCGGCTAAGGTGGATTCTTCAGTGTCACTGGCTAAATTTTCATCTACTTCAAAATGGGCCTGGCCAGTGTCAATCCAGCGCTGACGCTCCGCATCGAATGCGGTTTGTTGATGGGTTCTGAAAGCTTGAATAGATGATGCTTCCCGCGCTAAGAAGGACTGATATTGCGAGAGATTGAGGCTGGTCTCTTCAATCTTTAATGGATAGCGACCGAGTGGAAAATCACGCCGGATGACAAGTAATTCTTCGGCCGACACGGGGTAAAAGCGAATCTGGTCAAAGAAATTCAATAACCATGGCTTTCCTTCAAACGCAGCTACCTTTTTATAGCGACTCCACATTTGCAGGGTGCGGCCCACAAACTGGTAACCCCCTGGGCCCTCCATACCGTAAACGCACATGTAAGCGCCGCCAATGCCGACGGAGTTCTCGGCCGTCCAGGTTCTGGCCGGGTTGTATTTGGTAGTGACTAATCTGTGCCTTGGATCCAAAGGGGTCGCGACTGGCGCGCCAAGGTAAACATCACCCAGCCCCATGACCAGGTAACTGGCGTCAAAAACGATTTCCTGCACTTTTTGAATATCCGGCAATTCATTAATGCGGCGGATGAACTCCAGGTTGCTCGGGCACCAAGGCGCATCTTTACGCACGGTGGTCATATATTTTTCGATCGCCAATTGGCAAGCGGGATCGTCCCAGGACAATGGCAAATGCACTACCCTGGATGGCACGGTAATGTCTTGCGTTGAACTGAGTTTGCCCCAAATTTCTTGGATCAACGCCAATAATGTTTTTAATGGCAGCTGTTCAGGCTGGTAATGCACTTGCAAGGAGCGTATGCCAGGGGTGAGGTCAATAATGCCGGCAGGATTACTTTGTTCGATGGCTTGCATCAAAGCATGCGCTTTGAATCGCAAAACAAGGTCTAGCTCAGGCGCGCCGATCTCAATCAACAAGTGCGTATCGCCAGATAGTCTTGCGACGAGCTTGGCATCCTTTTCCCCAATTTCCAGCACGATAGGGGTCTGCAGTTCTGCCGCCTGCCAAGATGCAGTGATTGGACTCAGGCCTGCGATTTGTTGCTGTTGTTCTTTAAAAGCCTGTCTGGCGGTGGCGATGGTCACCGGGATAAAGCGAACTTTGTCACCTGCCTTGAGTTGTCCCAAGTGCCATAAATCTGCTTCAATCATCGTCACCGGGCAGACAAAGCCGCCCAGGCTGGGCCCATCAGGCCCGAGAATCACCGGCATGTCACCGGTGAAATCAACCGCACCAATCGCATAGGGGTTGTCGTGAATATTGGATGGGTGTAAACCCGCTTCACCGCCACTCTCTCTGACCCACTCAGGTTTCGGTCCAATCAGGCGAACACCGGTTCTGCTGGAGTTGAAATGCACTTCCCAATCTGTGTTTAAAAACTGATCGATGTAGCGCTGGGTGAAATATTCCGGGGCGCCATGCGGCCCATAAATGACTCGGATCTGTCTGGTCTCAGCAAGGGGAGGGTAGAGGTCTGGCGGTAGCGCGATGCCCGCAGCAGCATCCTCTAATGCTGGCAGGTGGATGACATCCCCGGCCCTTAAAGCGCGCCCCGCATGCCCGCCGAATTGGCCCAGCGTAAACGTACTTTTACTGCCCAAATATTCAGGAATCTCCAGGCCGCCCCTGAAAAGCAAATAGCTGCGGGCGCCTGTTTCGGCAATTTTGCCTAAGCTTAACGTTGACCCTCGCTTGATGTGGAGAGAAACATGTTGTGGCGCCTGCTCGCCATCCACTTTTACCGGGATGGTTGCACCCGTGATAGCGACAACGGCATCCGTATTGAAGCGCAAGGTGGGACCACTCATGGTGATTTCCAATCCGGCGGCACGTTCTTCGTTCCCCAGCAAACGATTCCCCAAACGGAAAGCCAGGCTATCCATTGGGCCTGAGGGCGGAACACCGACGGCCCAATATCCCTGGCGACCAGGATAATCCTGAATGGTCGTTTGCGTGCCCGGAACAAGGACTTCAAATGTGTGAGATTGATAGGCTAAACCCTCAAGACAGCGCGTCCAGGGATGGCCTTCTGAAAATGGCTGGTCGGATAATATTTGTCTGAGGTAGTCACGGTTGGTCTCTACGCCGTATAGCACGGTCTCACCAAGCGCGTCATCCAGGCGCTTTCTGGCCTCTTCCCTGGTGGCTGACCAGCTAATCACTTTTGCAATCATGGGGTCAAAATAGGGTGGCACTTCACACCCTGCCTCAACCCAGGTGTCTACACGCAATGCTTTTCCATCCGCGGGAGGAAACGCAACATTGGTCAACAAACCAGGGCTGGGTTGAAAGTCTTTTCCAGGATCTTCCGCATACAGGCGCGCTTGTATTGAATGACCATGAGGGTGCAGTGTTTGGCGAATGTCTGACAAAGGCGGTAAGTCGCCAGCCGCCAATTCAATCATCCAACGCACCAGGTCAACGCCCCATACTTGCTCGGTAACACCATGCTCTACCTGTAAGCGGGTATTCACTTCGAGGAAATAAAATTGCTCGGCAAGGCTGTCATACACAAATTCTACGGTGCCCGCACTGCGGTAATTAACCGCTTTTGCTAATTTAATCGCCGCTTCACATAGCGCCTGCGCCATGCCGTCCGGCAAGTTGGGCGCCGGGGTTTCTTCTAATACTTTTTGGTTTCTGCGCTGCACTGAGCAATCACGCACCCCCAAGGCAATGACCTCACCTTTGCCATCCCCAAACACCTGCACCTCTAAGTGTCTGGCGCGTTCGATGTACTTTTCAATAAATACACCAGAGTCACTAAAGTTGTTTTGTCCCAAGCGCCTTACGGCTTCAAACGCTTCGGCAAGGTCGCGTTCGTTCCAGCACACGCGCATGCCTATGCCACCCCCCCCCGCGGTACTTTTCAGCATTACCGGGTAACCTACCTGCTTGGCTGCAGCGGTTGCCTCGTGCACGCTCTCCAACAACTCGGTGCCCTCCAGCATGGGCACCTGATGGGCTTTTGCAATGGCCCTTGCCGTGTGCTTAAGCCCGAATACGCGTAATTGTTCCGGGGTTGGGCCAATAAAGGCGATGCCCGCTTGTTCGCAAGCTTCTGCGAACGCTGCATTCTCAGATAAAAAACCGTACCCAGGATGAATGGCAGTCGCGCCGGTGGTTTTTGCAATTTCAAGTATCCGCGCCACATTGAGATACGTATTTGCAGCGGGACCTTCCCCAAGGCTAATCGCCTCGTCGGCCTGCTGAATATGTAAACTGGCAATGTCCGATTCTGAATAAACCGCCACCCCTTTCACGTTCAGGGCTTTTAGGGTGCGGAGGATGCGGCAAGCAATCGCCCCTCGATTTGCAATCAGTAGTTTATTGAACATACAAATGATCTTCTGAGGGCGGGTCGTCCCGCATATACGAAACCGCGCTGAGGTCGTCCACAGCGGGATCCACTGGCTAGGTGAGTATTTGGATAGCCGTTAAGTGACTGACTAAATCATGTTTATTTAGAGAAGTCTGCTCTTGCTGTCATGCCTTGATACAAGGCATCAAGCACTTTTCGAAAGACGCGTATCATCTTCTTTTTGAATGTTAGTTCCATACAAACACCTCCGCTTGGGTTGGGTTCCATCCATTACATGGGTTGTTCAGTTGTGGGCAATTCGAGATCAACACAATTAAATCCTGGTGCGCTTTTAATTCCACATATTTGCCTGGCGCTGAAATGCCATCTGCAAAGGTCAAGCCGCCCTCCGGAGTGACCGGAACGTTCATGAAGAAGTTAATGTTTGCGCCAATATCCCGCTTGTTCAATCTGCCATCATGCAAACAGGCGCACATGAAATTGTCTCTGCAACTATGCATGTAGCGCTTGTCGAGTGAATAACGTACGGTATTACTTTCCTGAGCGCATGCGCCTCCCAGGGTGTCGTGGCGACCGCAGGTATCTGCCACAATCGTGGCTAATGGATTGCCCAGATTTGAGTACAGCGTTGTACCGGTCGTCAGGTAAACCTTGTTCTGATTACGCATGGTCCGTTGCGCGTCATAACGCTCTCTTGGATTGCTCGCGCTATAAAAAAGGGTATCCACGGCCTGGTTACCTTCAGTGTCTAACAGCCTGAATGTCTGTCCTGCTTTGACTTCAAACAAATAAGGTTCGCCTGCCGGAATGACATGGTGAAAAAAGGCTTTTTCAGCAGCTAATGGGCTTGAGATGATGTTCATATTGATTCTTTCCTCACAGGTAGAAGCGTTCAGTGTTATGGAAAGCACGACCGTTTTCTGGCCGTGACTGTCGACACACTTCACTGATACTTTCGCTCTCTGCGTTGCGCCATGACAGTTGCACGGGGCGGGGGTGATACTCAGGATTGGGATCCAATGGATGTTGAATGGCGGTCAGAATCACCAAGGTGTCCATTGGTGCATACAACTCCACGTAATCACCTGCACAAGAATGGTTGGGCTCAAAGAACAGGGATCCCTCGTCATCCACGGTCACTTTGCTAAAAAAGTTGACGACCATGAGCAAGTCTTGAAGATCAAGGTTCCATTTACCCATCTCAACCAACAGATTATCCGTGCCATTACGATAGAAATTATTTCTGAGTTCCTGATAGCGGCCAACGCCATATTTCGCTAGGACTTCTTGAGCGTTTAACACCCCGCCCAAACTGTCATGCCAACCGCATGTATCCTCTGTGATGGCGGCGAGTACTCTCCCCATGTCCGAGTAAAAGCAATGTCCTTTTGTGAGCTTGGCCGTGTGTTGCGCTTTTAAGGTGTCTGGTAAGTTCAGCCGCTCGCTGTGTTGATGTGCATTCAACATCATGAGGCTGACATTGGCGTGACCTTCGACGTCGGTCATGCGCAAAACCTGGTCTTTTTTCAGGATGAAGGAGGTGTGACCTCCGCCTGGAACAAGCTCTTCGTAGAGGATGCTAGATGTATTTGTATCGTTGTTCATCGGTAAACCTTTTAATTCGTTTGATTAAGCACATGGGTGGGCAAGGTCGCCACCTGCGCTTGTTGCTGGCGTCTGTCCTGATTGAGCTTGATGTCGTAGGTGATACGCGCACCGTAGGCTTTGGGTGCATGTGGATCGACTCTGACCTTATCAAATACCATCAATCGGGTGCCCAAATGAAAGCCCTCAGACAAGTCATGGGTGACCATGAAGACCGTCAATTTTGTCTCTTTGCATAGCTCTAACATGAGTGCATGCATATCTTTGCGAATACCAGGATCCAGCGCGCCAAAGGGTTCATCCAGCAACAGGATACGTGGTTGAGCGATCAAAGCCTGCGCGATGGCGAGGCGTTGCTGCATGCCGCCAGATAGCGCAGACGGGTATTGATGCAAATGGTGATCCAGCCCGACACGGCTGAGAATTTGCGTAGCCTTGCGTCTTGCTTCTTTCTTTTTAGCGCCCCACAGGCGCCCCCAAAAAGGCGATGCGGAAAACTCCATGCCTATGACCACATTCTCCAGAACCGTCAGGTGCGGGAACACCGAGTACTTTTGGAATACCACCCCGCGGGAGGGGTCTGGCTCTGCCGGGAGTTTTTGCCCATCCAAAAGAATCTCACCTTTGGTCGGGGTCTCCTGGCCCAGCAGCATGCGCAGGAGTGTGGATTTTCCGCAGCCTGAAGCGCCTACCAGCGTGCAAAACTCGCCTTCTTCAACCTTCAGATTCAGGCCTTCTAAAACGACATGGTCTCCGTAGCTTCGCCACACATTCTTAAACTCTATAAAACTCATGCGTCCGCTCCTTCAGCCCAAGGAAAGCAGACTTGATGCAGTTTTTTGAGGGCATAATCTGTCAGCCAAGCGAGCAAGGTGATCCACAAAACATAGGGCAAGATCACATCCATTGCCAGATATCTACGCACTAGAAAGATGCGATATCCCAAGCCTTCTGTGGATGAGATGGCTTCCGCAGAAATCAGAAACAACCAGGCTGAGCCCATCAGTAAGCGCAGGGAAGTCATCAATCTTGCCAGTAATTGCGGTAGTACCACCCGTATCATTAACGTCCATGAGTTAGCGCCTAAGGTCTGCGCTTTAATGATGATTTCCTTGGGCAGTTCTCGTGCCCGTTGTTCCAGGTCGCGCGCCAGCATGGGCGTGAGTCCGATCACAATCAGCATGACTTTAGAGAGCTCATCCAGGCCAAACACGATAAACAGGATGGGAAGAATCGCCAGCGGCGGCACCATGGAGATAATCGCGACCAAGGGGGAGAGTGATGCCCGTAACAACGGGATCGACCCTAATAAAATACCGAGCGTTAACCCAAGCGATGCAACAATGGCCAAGCTCATCCCTAGTCGCTTCAAACTGGACAAGGTGTCATCCAGCATCAGAAAGGTCCCAGTGGAGGGATCTTCTGTAAATGCCATCAGCTTCAGGGCTTCCCACATTTGAGAAACACTAGGCAGGAGCTTGTCCTCTGGATTTTCAACCAGGCGAAGATGTGAGTTCACCAAATACACAACAATGATCAAGATCATTGGTGTGGCGGCAAGCATCCATCTCGTCCCCCTGCTGGGGTATTGATTAATTAATCTCATGATTGACCTGTTTAGAGCTTGCCATCCACAGCCATTTGCAGATACGTGTCAGTGAATCTGAGCTTGATATTTTTGCTGTTACCGGTGACGACGCCGTTGGGATATTCAATGCCAATGGCGGTTGCGGATTTTGCTGCAGGCCCCAGCAAACCATTCTCGAAAGAAAAACTAGAGACCTTTTGCATCACCGTTGGCAGTTTCGCGTCCCTGACAAAGGCCAGTGAGGCAGCAGGTTCATAAAACAGGGCGGTGGTGGAAATTTGCTGCATGTATGAATCCAGGGTTGTGCCAGAGTGCTTTGCCATGTATTGCAACGCCTCTTTATCTTTTGCTTTCATGAGTGCCATCACTTCAAACCATGCACCCGTTAAAGCTTTTCCTAGCGAGGGGTTTTTTCGTAAAGTGTCTGTATTGACGACCATCAAGTCGATGATTTCGCCAGGAATCTGGCTGGAGGTGAATGCTTTTGAAGTATTTGGCAGCGTGGCTAACTCAGAGAGTTGAGGGTTCCAGGTTGCCATGGCTTTGACAGACGGCGTGCTAAAGGCGGCGACAACATCTGCATCTGAGACATTGACTAACTTCAAGTCCTTCTGGGTGAGTCCGGCCTGTTCCAGGGCTCTCGCCAGTAAGTAATGCGATACAGAATATTGAACCAAGTGTACGCTTTGCCCCTTGAGGTCCTTGATCTGTTTATTCGCACCCTTAATGACAATGCCGTCGTTACCATTTGAATAGTCGCCGACAATTAATGCGGTGGAGTCAACGCCACCAGCCGCTGGCACAACCAATGCATCAAGATTGGCCATACTGCAACCATCAAATTGCCCTGCGGTGTATTGATTAATGGACTCAGCATAATCGTTCAACTGAGTGACTTTAATCGTGATGCCATATTTCTTTGCCCATTTGGCGACGATGCCTTTTGCTTGCGCATAATCCCATGGCATCCATCCAGCATAAATGGTCCAGCAAATATTGAATTGTTTTTTTGAGTCAGCAGCGAATGCTGTGGTATTGAACAGAGAAAAGCAAAGCAGCGTCAGTGCGATTGTAAAGCGTCGAACTAGCATAGGAGAACTCCAAGTAAATTATTCGGCAAGGGAGCAGCTAACATTCAAAATGTTGCTATCTCCCGGGCTTTTATCCCGCCGTGTAACCTCTTGGAGGTCGTCAGCTCTCGGACCAGCACTCACTCACGTAAGCCGGAACCCTAGCCAACCATTAGGTAATGCAGCGTTCATACCTGCTGCCCCACATGACTAAACTAGCAACTAATATGCCAGTCAGTAAATCCTTGTTTTAAATGGAATTCCTATAAAAGTGATCAATATTTATGCACTTTGATAGTGCGTTAAGTCCAAGTTTGGGCGTGATTAAAATCGTGCAATACGATAAAAATGCAATCACTCACTGGTAAATGACAGAGAAAATACTTTCAGAGAAGGTCAGCCTCACCTCACAAAGGCATGCTTACTAAGCGTCTCTATTCAAACTGATCAACCAGGAAAAAATAAAGCCCAAGAAGGTCCGGGGCTTTAGCGCAGGTGTTTGGTATCACCAAACAACGCTTTTAATATACAGGTTAATGTTTGCGACTTTTAGTTTATTGTCGCCAACGACTATTTAACGTTAATTAATACGTAATTCATCAGTCCAGTTTTATTGGGTTTAGAGATTTAGAAAAATAGACAAGCTTTGATAAATGCGTAATTTTCGTCAGTGTGCTTCACAAGACACTATCAGTTCAAAAAATTAATACGTAATTTAACCCGCCTTTTGAATCCTAAGTGTAACGATAATCTGCCTTAAAAAAGGTTGATAGCAGCCACCTTCCAGAAGTTTATTTTATGCTTTCAGCCGATTTTTAATCGCAATCAAATTTTTATCTTACCAAATCAATAGATTAGCTTATTGGAATGATTTGTGCCTTTAAATGATTATGCTCCTAGTCATGATTCATTATTTTTCATAATCATAGGGCGTTTAGAAAATGAGTCATTCGTCAACTACTTTAGTGTCACAACTGTATACCGACCACCATCACTGGATTTTGTCTTATCTAAAAAAGCGTCTCAGAAATGTAGAAGATGCTTATGATTTAACCAACGATACCTTCTTGAAGTTAATTTTGAAGGGCGACATAAATAAGATTATCGAGCCGCGCGCTTTTTTAACCAACCTTGCTCATGGCTTAATGGTTAATCATTTCAGGCGGAAAGAGATTGAGTCCAAGTATCTGGAATTCTTAAGCCAACATTCTGAAGACTTTCATGATTCGGTGGAAACCCGGACGATTATTTTAGAAACCTTATACCAAATTGATTTAATCCTGGATGGACTGGAACAAAAAGTGAAGAAGGCTTTTCTGCTGTCACAACTGGAAGGCATGGCTCACGGTGTAATTGCGAATGAAATGCAAGTGTCAGTGAGTAGTGTGCGGAAATATATCTCAACAGCATTACTACATCTGATGCAGCATAAAAATTAAATATGCGCTCCCATGAAGACGTCGTTGTGGAAGCGGTGAATTGGTATGTACTGCTTTCATCCGAGCATGTGACTGACGCAGAGCGGCAGGCATGGGATAGGTGGATGTGTGAATCCGATATGCATCGGCAAGCTTGGGAAGACATTAAACGCAAGCTCTCCATCTTTGAGGGGATTCCATCCAATCTTGGCGTTGAGGTACTTAGCCGACCACCAAGTAAAGTGAATCGTCAGCGTAGAGAAGCAATCAAAACGCTGGGATTACTTGCCGCTGTGTTATTGCCAACCGGATATGTGTTCAAAGAGGCTTTGTTTGGACAGATTAATGATGGCTATTCTACTGACGTTGGAGAGCGAAAAAATATTACCCTCAAGGATGGCACCAACCTTGTTTTGAACACTAAAACAGCGGTCACGATTCATTCTTCTCGTCACACCATGATGGTTCAATTGCATCATGGTGAGGTGTTGGTGTCGACTTCCAAGTCAGATCAAAAAACGCAAGTATTGATGATTGAAACCGGTCATGGTCGGATTCTTCCATTGGGTACTGCATTTAATGTTCGGCGATTTGATCAATTTTCACGTGTATCCCTTTTTGAGGGCGTGCTCAAGCTAGCCCCCCAACAAAGTGGTGAACACGTTTTCATCCATCCTCAGCAAGAAATTGACATGTATTCCAGTAGTGTTGTTTTCAGGCGCCGGCTAAGTGTCTTATCCCCCTCTTGGCAGAGAGGGTATCTGGAGTTGGATAATATGCCGCTCAAGTATTTTGCCGAAGAAATGGAAAGATACCGTTACGGAATTATAAAATGCCACAGAGATATTGAGCAGTTGATGATTTCAGGATCATTTTCGGTAGATGATGTCGACGCTTCATTACGCAGTCTGGCACACACATTTCCAGTCAGAATTCAGCGCTACACACGCTTTTTGATAATGATCCTGCCTCTGAATCAGTAAATTTTTATAAATGTATTGTCACTTTTGAGTTTTCGATTGGCATAGCTAATGAGAACAATATTTTCAGGAGTGCAATATGTTATTTACCCATTCAAATCTTCTTCCATTAAAACCAGGCAAAAAGCGCCGCTTGCATTTGATGGTTGCCGCTTCCTTGGTGTTGACTCAGTCCTGGCATACGCCACTGATCGCCGCTGAAAACACCGTCGCAGAAACTACAAAAAAATCTTACAACATCAGTGCTGGTCCGTTAGGGGCGGCGCTATCTGCGTATGCCGCGCAGGCCGGTGTACTGCTGTCATTTGATCCTCAGTTAACTCAAAACAAGCAGACGATGGGACTCAATGGCGCTTACAGTCTGCATCAGGGGTTCGATGTTTTGCTTCAAGGCAGCGGCCTGTCGGTCATGCAAATTGAAACCAATAGTTTTTTACTCAAAAAAACGGTTAGACAGTCGGAAGAAAATGTATCTGTTTTACCCGAAGTCCAGGTGACTGATAAATTCATCATTGATGAGCCTGGTCAGCAGTTTTTGCAGAAGGAGTCTTCAACTGCATCCAGAATTCCGCTCGAAATTAAGGAGTCTCCAGTTTCAGTCACTGTCATACCAAAGAAAATCATGGATCAGCAAGCGGTGAGAGTGCTTGCTGATGTGGCTAAAAATATTGCCTCAATTAATCAGGAAAGTTTTAATGCAGGACGACAAGCTGCACTTCGGTCGCGAGGTTTTCTGCTGGACGACGAAACAGGGTATTTTGTCGATGGGCAGCCGTTGTATGGTTTGCTTGATCAGCCAGTTGAACTGTTGGACCGGGTGGAGTTTTTGCGGGGCCCCGCATCCATTCAGTATGGACGCGCACAACCTGGTGGTGTGATTAACTTGATCCGTAAAAGACCAACACAAGAGAGGTTTACATCATTTAAGGTGAGCAAGGGCAGTTATGACTACAATCACATGCAATTGGACGCAGGGGGACGTGTCCCGGATTATGAGCATATTGGCTACAGGATTAACGTCGCGAGGGAGCGCAGTGACAGCTTTAGAGATAATGTTTATTTAGATCGGGATGTGCTTGGCTTGGTCTTGGATGCGCAAGTGACTGATAATTTAAAAGTCACTTTGCTTGCCGACTATGTCAATCGTGACACGCCTTGGGATAATGGCCAGTTTTATTATCGTGGTGCCGTGAATGATGTGCCGAGAAGCCGTTACTTTGAGCTGCCATGGGGCAGTCAATCTTCCGTCAATACCACATTGGGGTATGAGGTAGACTGGAAATTGAACGATCAATGGAAGCTCAAACATCAGTATACCTATCAGGATTATTTTATTGATCGACATCAATCTAACAAATCCGCGCCCAATGTTTTGACGGGTAATTTCAACGTGACCGAGCAACGCTCGACCCAGGATGTGGATGCACGTTCCTATATCTTTGATTTGATCGGGGATAATACAATTTGGGGCATGCGGCACAGAACGGTTTTTGGCTATCAGCGCGTGGATCTGGAGCGTACTATCCACTCGCAAAGCGGGAGTGGCAATGTCTATGCATCCAATATTTTTAATCCTGCCACTTTTGTACGCAGACCTCTTCCAATGGTTGCCTTACCTACCCAAGAAAATAACAATTTATTTCAGGGGGTATATGCTGAGGATTTTATAGGGCTGACCTCCAAGCTCAACCTGATGATTGGCGGGCGTTATGACCGGTTCAGTCAAGGTTCAAAATTCCCAGCAACAGGAGCGGCAAGTGACACCGTCAGGAACAGTGACTTTACTCCCCGTGCAGGCCTCCTTTACACACCTTTCGAGCCAGTCACCTTGTATGCCAGCTACAGCCGTGCTTTCAATCCAAATGGGCGTGTGGGCCCAACCTTTGCGAATGCCGGACAGGTGCTTGACCCCCAAACCGGTAAGCAATATGAGGCTGGTATTAAAACAATGTGGCTGGATAACAAACTGGCCATCAATGCCGCCGTGTATGAGTTAACCCGCGGCAATTTAACGTTTACCGATGTCGCTGCCAACACCGTGACGCTGGTAGGCGAGGTACAAAGCAAAGGCTTTGAACTGGAAGCGATTGGCGAAGTGGCGGATGGCTGGAATATCATGGCCTCTTATGCCTATCTTGATTCCGAAATCAAAGAGGGCACCAACAAGGGCAATGCGCTGAACCAGGCACCTTCCAATGCCTTCAAGGTGTGGACTTCCTATGATTTCACCAGCGGACCATTCAGGAATCTATCCATCTACGGCGGCGCATTCAGCCAAAGTGAGGTGTTTGGTGACCCGGCCAATACCTTCAAATTAAGTGGTTATACCCGTTACGATATAGGTGCCAGTTACAAACACAATCTGGGTAGCCATAAAGCAATTTGGCGTTTTAACGCAGAAAATATCACGGATAAAGTCTATTACTTCGGCAATGGCGCACAATCCATTTTCCCTGGCATGCCAGCCAATGCCAGGGTGAGCCTGGAGGTGCTGTTTTGATGTTTGGTAAAACACTATTTTTGGTTTTGATGCTGGCCTGGCATCCAGTCTTCGCAGCAGAAGGCCCAGTCCCTGTGGTTAATTTTGAGCTGATTGCCGATGCCAGCACGATATTCTCGGGAGAAGGGGGCAAGTTTAAAGAGTTTGCAACCGCGCCGGTGGTTGATGGTGACGCCATATTCTTTTCTGCCACACGGGACAACGGATTAACCGGTATTTTTAAAAGCAGGCTGGGCAATATCGATATGCTGGTCAGTTCGCTGGATGAGATCCCCGGAGGCGTGGGCAAATTCATTAGTTTTGAAGGCGCACCGATGGGCGTGGGTGATCAACTGGTTTTTCGTGGAGTAGGAACAGATCATCAACAAGGCATTTACCACTATTCAGCAGGCAAGATTAGCAAAATTGTTGACCTCAACACCCTGATGCCCCATAGCGAAATCAGATTTACCGCTTTCAAGCGCCCGGTCTTCGATGGTAGGACAGTTGTATTTGTCGGCCGGGGCGACGTCAAGGAGAAGAAAGAAACGCGCCAATATCAGGGTGCTTATCAATACGATATTCAAACAGGGCAGCTCAGTGTTGTTGCAGACTGGAAGACAAAGATCCCGCATCAGTCGCTCTATTTTGGCGCAATGGATGATGTGACAGTCAGCCATGATCGCGTGTTGTTGACTGCTTCAGACCAGCTTGGGAAAACCGGGATCTACGTCAAACAAAGTGGTGCGCTCCTTCCTCTGGTCGACGCTTCAACCCCTATCCCCAATGCACCTGACGCAACCTTTCAGGGCCTGAATGACGGCACTGTAGACCGTTCTTTTGCGACGCAAAACTATGCGTTCAAAACGACATCCAAAGACAATACCTTAAACGGCATGTATGCATGGATAGACAGTAAACTCTACACGTTAGCGGATAACAAGGCAGAAATGGCCGGTGGCTCAGTCAACTTCAGCAGCTTTAGCAAACCCAATATCTTTAAGGATCGGGTATTTTTTATTGGAAAAAATCCCCAGGGACATGCGAGTATCTATGCCTGGAAGAAGGGAAGTCGCTTTCCCATCGTGCATCCTGAAATCAAGCTTTCCGGTAAAACCCCAAAAAGCTTTAATCTCAGTCTGGAGTCTGCAACATCCGATGGTCTGGCATTTCAGGTGGCATTTGAGGATGGTTCTACCGCAATTTACAAAGCCCACTTAAGGGACGAAGTTGGCAAGGTGGTACTCTCTGACAGCTTGCATGGCAACAGCCAGGGGCAGGTACAAGGCGGTCAGTTTGTTGATGGCGGAGGATGGACACTGCTCAATGACAATGATCGGATCGTCTGGAAAATTCCGCCGATGTCTTCTCATGGATTGCTTGAAGTTGATATCCGTAACTTTGATCCTCGAACACAATTGACGGCTAATAAAAATATTTTCCTTGGGTTATGGGGCAACCTTTTTAATAATCACGAGCGGATGAATCTGCCGGAAACAGACAATTGGGAACTCAGGGTAGGCAAAGCGCATGCACAGTTCAAGATCGAATATCACGCCCGAGGGTTTGGTAAAGCCAAAGAATGGGTGCCCTTTGATGGACCGTTTGACCCGCAGCATACCTATCGTTTCAGGGTGGAATGGCATGATGGCAAAGTGACGACCTGGATCGACGACAAGGTATTACACTTTGAAGGTTTGCAGTATGAGCCTGTAGATAAATTCAATTATCTGCACATAGGCACCAGTACCCATTTTGGCGGTGCAGGCACGAGAGGGCCGATTTATTCTAATGTTCGAATAGTGTCGTTTGATCATTAACGACGAAAAGACCTCATGCGGAAAGCTTGAGGTTTTTTTGAAACTATTTATTTGCTATTGAAAAATACGTAATCCGCGGTTTACGCAACTCAAGCGGCCACTAATCTCAGAATATCAATACATTTCTACTTCCTAACTAAATATTAGTTCAGTTGTAAAAAAGTTGACAAACATAACTATTTGTTTAAACATTTAGTCATGAAAAGTTATATAAAAACACTACCTTCTGAATGGCTTGATGTATCACTCATGTTTGTAGCACTCGGAGATGAGCAGCGACAAAGAATATTGCTTACTTTTGAGCCAGGTGAAAGATTGAATGTCACTCAAATAGCTTCAGTATCAAAGCTAAGTAGAACAGCAGTTTCACATCATCTAAAACTACTTAAGCAGGCGGAAGTACTTCAATCAGAAAAGGTTGGGAAAGAAGTGTATTTTTGGATAAATAAGCAAAATATGAAGGACGTACTCCAGCGCGTGATTGATTACGTGAATCAAAATACTTAAAAAATAAAAAGGCTGATGGGATGCTAAATATTAAGATTATCTCCACAGGTAAAGCAGATCCTGCAACCCTCATTACTTCTGAGATGCTCGATTTTCGGTTGAATAAACCAGAAGGATATACTTTAAAAAAATCTGGGATCATACATCGCAGATTTTCACCAGTAGGAGAAACGCAGAGTTGGTTGGGTGCAAAAGCTTTAAGCGCTGCTTTAAGCAATGCATCTTTAAAAAATACTGATATTGACCTCTTAATATCAGCTTGCGGAGTGCAAGAGCAAGCGTTACCCACAACAGCATCCGCCATCGCTAATCAAGCTAATCTCCCAGCAGGAACCCCTGTTTTCGATGTGAACGCAAGTTGCTTGAGTTTTTTAACGGCAATGCAAGTAGCTGCATCATTATTAAACACAAACAGCTATAAAAGGATTGCCATAGTGTCGTCAGATCAAGCGTCAAGGGGGCTGGATTGGAGTGAGCCTGAGGCTTCATTAATTTTTGGTGACGGTGCTGCGGCTGCAATTATTGAGAGAGGTCACAGCAAACAAGGTATCGTAGCTTTCGAGCTGAAAACTTTTACACAAGGCCGTGATTTATGTGAAATCCGAGCTGGCGGTACAAGAATGAATCCAAGTACATCGCTAAGCGAAAAAGATTTTCTTTTTAAAATGAATGGAAAGCAAGTCATGAAGCTGGCTATGAAACACATGCCTGCATTTCTTGAAAATTTGCTAAAACAAGCGAACACCGATTTAAAGACCATCGATGTAGTTATCCCTCATCAAGCGAGCCATTTAGGAATGGCTCACATGATTAAGCATTTGGACTTAGAAGAAGACAAGGTTATTAACATCTACAAAACACATGGTAATCAAGTAGGCGCCTCGTTGCCAACGGCTTTGCATGAGGCGCTTACTACAGGGCGCTTTGTGTCGGGAAGTAGAGCGCTCATGCTTGGTACAGCCGCGGGAATCAGTATTGGTGGTCTTGTATTGGATTTTTAATGATGAAAATTTTAGTCACAGGAGCCACAAGCGGTTTAGGTCGAAATTGTGTTGATTTTCTTCTTAAAAATAACGTAGAAGTGACTTGTATTGGTAGAAACGTAAGCGAAGGTGAGGTTTTATCAGATGCAGGTGCCACTTTTTATGCGATTGACTTAAGCAATAAAGATAGCCTAAACCAGCTTGGCATATTCAAACAATTTGATGCAATTTGGCATTGCGCAGCACTATCATCGCCATGGGGCAAATCGGAAGACTTTGAACGGCATAACATCAAGGCCACGATTAATTTATTAGATTTTGCGCGTACATCAAACACTCGAAGATTTATTCATATCTCAACTCCAGCTATTTATTTTGATTACAAACATCGATATGAAATAGAAGAGTCCTTTAGAGCAAAAATACCCGTCAACGATTATGCCAGAACAAAGCTGGAAGCTGAGCAGCATGTATTAGAGGCCGCAACAAATAACAAAGACATTCATTACACAATACTCAGGCCGAGAGCTATTTTTGGACCTTATGATAGGGTTTTGTTGCCAAGATTACTCACGCTACTGAAGCAAAAGAATGGAAAACTGCCTCTGCCAAGGGCAGGTAAAACTGTAATAGATATGACATTTGTCGGTAACGTGGTTCACTCTATGTGGTTGGCAACGAACTCAACCAACATCGCCAGTGGCAACATATTTAATATCACTAACGATGAGCCCACAAAAATCAGTCACGTGCTTGAAAAGTTATTTGTACATGAATTGCATTACAACATGTTGGTAAAACATATCCCTTACCCAGTCGCCTCAATCTCGGCCAAATTGTTAGAGATCATCGCTAAGGTCACAAATAAAGAGCCAAAGCTAACATCTTACAGTGCTGGCATTTTAGCGTTTGACATGACTTTAAGCATTGATAAAGCTAAAACAATGCTAGATTACAACCCCATTTTTAGTCTGGATGAAGGCATTAAAATCACTGCCAAGTGGTTAAGAGAGAATGAAAATGGCTGAAATTTCAATATTTCAAGCTGGTTTCTGTACGCATCCAGCGTGCATGGTACTAAAAGGCGCAGGGTTTAAAAGCCAGTGTTTTCCATCAAGCGCTTATTTGATTAGCACTAAAGTGGGTTATTTCTTGTGGGACACAGGATATGCTGAACATTTTATGGATGCATCTCATGGCATTTATCGACTGTATTCCATGGTAACCCCTGTCACGTTCAACCCTGCACAATCGCTTGTGTTGCAATTGAAGTCGAAAGGAATCAGCGCAAAAGACATTCATGGAATCATCGTATCTCACTTTCATGCTGATCATATAGCTGGTTTGCTTGATTTCTCTGGCACCAACATTATCTGCTCTGATCAAGCGTGGACTAGCATCAAAAACCTCAAGGGAATGTTGGCATTAAAAAAAGGGCATCTACCAGATTTAATCCCAACAGATATTGAGACTAGATTATCGTTTGTTGAACAGTTACCCAACATCGCATTGCCTAATGAATTACGTCCTTTTGAGGCTGGATGGGATTTAACCGGGGATGGAGAAGTGCTGATTGTTGCGTTGCCAGGGCATGCGATTGGACACTTAGGCGCATTTATAGCAACCGAACAAGGATGGGTGTTGCTGGCATCCGATGCGGCATGGACCAAAGAGGCTTACATCTCATTAAGAGGCCCTTCTGAACTTTCATTTTTGATACAGAATAATCGAAAAGAATATTATCAAACCCTCAATCAATTACACCAATTGCATACGCAAAACCAAGTCACCATCATGCTGACACATCAAAGTGAGTCCCTTGCATGATGAAACGCATAAAAGTACTTTGGTCATATTGGCATGCAAAAAGAACCCAGTTCACAACCCGAGAAAGTCTTGAGCAATATCAAACGCTTAAACTCAATACGTTCTTAAAAACAATATCAAAACGCAGTGCATACTTTAGGCAATATCATTCTCGACCATTGAGCGAATGGCCAATGATGGATAAGAACATCATGATGGCGAACTTTGACCTCATGAATACGGCTGGACTAAAGCTCGAAAAAGTATTTGAAGTGGCGCTAAATGCAGAATCTTCTAGGGATTTCAAGCCGACATTGAATGGAGTCACGGTAGGGTTATCCTCAGGCACCTCTGGTCAACGAGGCGTTTTTGCTGCCAGCGCAAATGAAACAGCTCAGTGGGCGGGAATCATCCTATCAAAGTCATTGCCTGAGGGTATCTTTTCAGGTGAACGCGTAGCATTTTTCCTTAGGGCAAATAGTAATCTTTATGAATCAGTACAGTCGCGTTGGTTAACTTTTCGCTATTTCGATTTGTTCGATCATTTCGATTTGCTGACTGCCCAACTCAGCACATTCAACCCAACGATTATTGTTGCCCCAGCGCAAGTACTTAGAGCCCTAGCATTAAAAAATGAAAACGGGGGCTTAAATATTGCCCCTAAAAGGGTGATATCCGTAGCAGAGGTGTTGGAAGAACAAGATAAAACTATCATTGAAAAGCATTTAGCAAAAGTTCATCAGATTTATCAGGCAACTGAAGGTTTTCTGGCGTATACCTGCGAATACGGTACGCTACATTTGAATGAAGAATACGTGTTTATAGAACCAGAGTGGCTAGACGAGTCTCATGAGAGATTTATTCCTATCATTACGGACTTTAACCGCACGACTCAACCGATTATACGTTACCGCTTAAATGACATTCTTATTGCAAGTCACGGCTCATGTCAATGTAAAAGCCCTTGCAGAGCAATCAAAGCCATTGAAGGTAGATGTGACGACTTACTGCAATTGCCAGGGGTTTCAAGTCATAAAATTCCGGTTTTTGCAGATGTCATGTCACGTATTATCGCCAAACATCTACCGCTGACCGCTGATTATCGATTAATGCAACTATCTGATGTTCGCTTGCAATTGCATTTAAACATAAGCGCAAAAGAGACAAACACAATCATCGATAGTATTCATCATGACTTGCAGCAAATGGGCGTGAATACCAGTGTGCTTCAATGGGATATTTCGTTTGAGATGCCACCAAATCCATTGACAGACAAGCGAAGAAGGATAATCAAGGTGAAGGGGTTGGTGTCGTGAATGTATTGATATTGGGGGCAAGAGCTCCTGCAGCGTTAGAGTGGTCTAGAGCTTTTGCAAGCTATGGATGGCGAGTATATGCTGCAGATTCATTGCTTGCGCCAATCACGAGGTCAAGCGCATCCGTTAGAAAATACTTCAGACTACCAGAACCAAAAACTTATCCTCACGCCTGGATAAGCTCCATCATCAATATTGTTAAAAATCAAAAAATTAATTTAATACTGCCAACCTGTGAAGAGGTGTTTTACCTTTCATGGGGGCAAGATCTCATTCGTGCTGCATGTCCTCAATGTGAAATCTTTACTAGCGACTTCTCATTGTTAAACAAAATACACCATAAAGGTCATTTCTCGCTGCTGACAAAGGGTTGGAAAGTTGAGGCGCCTGAGACGCATATTTTAGAAAACATAGAACAAATTAAAACCTTGATATCAAACCCCTCAGAATGGGTTTTGAAACCAGCCTACTCAAGGTTTGCAACACAAACGTTGATAAAACCGAATGAAAAAGAATTACAAAGCATTAAAGCAACCTCTCAATATCCATGGGTTGGGCAGCGATTCATTGATGGTAAAGAGTATTGTAGTTTTAGCGTCCTAAACAAAGGTAAAGTGACTGCGCATGCTTGTTACCATCCGCGCTATCGTGTTGGCCGTGGCTCAGGAATTTACTTTGAAGTGGAAAACCCACCCGTCATCCTTCAATTAGTACAGCAATTCGGTGCCGATACAAAGTACACAGGACAGGTTGGCTTTGATTTCATCCAAGATGCAAATGACAAATTTTTTGTACTTGAATGCAACCCAAGAGCCACGAGTGGGATTCACCTTTTTGGTGATCACCCTGATGACATCGTTGAGGCCGTTATCAATACTCATCACCAAAAAATGGTGCACCCATCCAAAGATTCTAGAATGCTAACTCTGGCCATGTTGAGTTTGACCGCCCCAAAACTTTTAAGCAGAAAAACATTTTGGCAGGACTTCCAAAAAGCTCGTGATGTGATTGGAAGAAGAAATGACCTGGCCCCAATATTGTTTCAAGGGTTCAGTTTAATTGAGGTTCTTATTAGGGCCTTCATGCGCCGAACCTCATTGCTAAGTGGAGCCACTGCAGATATTGAGTGGGATGGGCATGATATTCACTAATGCTCACAATGTGAAAGTAACTGGGTGAAATTAGTTAGTCGTGAGCTGTTCGAGCAATTCACAAAACACAAAGACTTTAAATCTTGTGAATTCGTTTCTACGCTTCAATCTTTAGGCATTACGAATGCAATCAATAATGTTAAGACAACAATATCAGTGATCGATACTGATGAGCATCTTTTTCCTATAAGCAGCAATTTCAGCAATACATCTGATGCAAATTGTTATGTGGTTTCACCCATGTCTGCATATATTGAATATGCGCTAGTAGAACTTAATCGCATTAACAACTGGCTGCTAAGTTTGACTGTGAAGCGCTTGATACATATTGTGGGTGCCATGCTCAGATGGTCAAAGATTGACGGCATCGTATATGTTAACAACTGGTTATTATCCACAAATATTTATCCAAGTTTTTGGGATGACAAAAACATCTATGACACCACCAACTTTCTATCAAAAGCCTTTCCGAATGAGGCTATAGCTTTTCGATCTCTGAACAAGTATTGCAATGCATCTTTATTAAATAGCTTCAAAAAACTAGGCTATATAAGCATACCAAGTCGTCAAGTCTATTTATATGACTGTAGAAAGGATACGACCTTAAGCATTCAAGCTCGACATAACTTTCGAATGGATAAGTCCATATTAGAAAAAAGTGAATACAAAGTTGTAGATGGTAGTCATTTAGTGGATTCAGATTTTGATCGTATTGAAGAACTCTACAATGCATTATATTTAAGAAAATACACTGAACTTAATCCTCAATATAAGTCCTCCTGGTTAAAAGCTGGACAAGAGCTTGGTTGGTTAAACTATCTCGTGTTAAAAAATAAGCATGGAAGAATTGATGGGGTAATAGGATTTTTTCAAAATAATGAAATTATTACTGCGCCAATCGTAGGTTATGACACATCTCTTCCTAAACAAATTGGCTTATACCGAATACTTACACACTTATGCATATCAGAAGCAATTAAACAGAAAAAAGTACTGAACTTCAGTTCTGGTGCCTCAGAATTTAAAAGGCTGCGTGGAGGTGTTCCAGAGATTGAATACAGCATGGTTTATGCAAGTCATTTGTCTTGGAGAAAGCGTATTGCATGGATCATATTGGGTAAATTATTACATTCTATTGCAGTACCAATCATGAAGAAAATGAAGCTATGAATACAACCTTTTCTGAGGGCTGGTGGCCTGTTGTACCTTCTCATTATCTAGGCAAAGGTAAGATCCTATCCTTTATCATTCATGGCTTACCTATTGTTATATTTCGTTCCAATATAGGAGAGATATCTTGCCTGCCAGATCGATGCCCTCATAGGTCGGCCCCATTGAGTCTAGGGAAGGTGATTGATGACGAGATACAATGCCCATATCACGGTTGGCAGTTCAATAAGCATGGAAATTGCACTAAGGTGCCTGGTCTCGATAATCCGTGTGCAAGTAAGACGTTGATAAAGCCAATTAACACTCGTGAGGATTTTGGCTTTATTTGGGTGAGTTTGTCAGAAAATAAAAAATTAAATCCACCACCTCAGCCACTTTTAGGAGAAAACAAGATGGATGTTTTCTTCATGCACGACAATGTTGAATGTGATCTTGTCGATGCACTAGAAAACTTTCTAGATGGGTTTCATACTCACTTTGTTCACTCGGGCTGGATAAGGCATGCTAATAAAAGACAGACCGTTTTAGCAAAAATCAAAAATATTGCGAATGGCGTAGAAGTTCACTATCTTGGCGAGTCATTGCAGTCGGGATTAATTTCAAGACTATTCGAAAAAGACAGAGGAGTCAGTGTTGGTCGTTTTAAGTTACCTAATTTTGCTGAAATTGAATACAGAGATAAATCAGGAAATATTCAACTTGTAGTAAGTACATGGTTTACTCCAATTGATAAAAGTAAACTATTAATCAATGCTCGTATTGCAACTTCTCGAGGGATTACCCCTGCATTTGTTAAAAAGACGGTCTTGAAAAGGCTTTTCCAAATCATTTTAAATCAAGACAAAGCAATACTTGAGCAGACTAAGAAAAACTTAAACTTGTTCAAAGCTCACATCAATCAAATCGAGTTGCTTGAAAATTTAAATACTTCAAATGATCTGATTGGCCCTTATCTTAGAAAATTACTTGACAGCAATAACGCTGAGTCACTTCCTGATAAAGAAGTTTTGATAAAAATATAAATTATAAAAATTGCTCCCATAGACTTAAGCAGTCCAAATCGGCTTATCAGTGGCTACAAAATTAGTGGCGATTAATCTGTTCTTGGCAACACTCCTACTCAAATACTTTGATTGACACCTGAAAAACAAAGGCCCCACTATATCTGGGGCCTTAAGTTACGTATTCATTATCACCAAATACTTAATCAATCGTTATGCAAAGTTTTTTGCTGCAAATTCCCAGTTAACCAAGTGATTGAGGAATGTTTCCACGAATTTAGGACGGGCATTGCGGTGGTCGATGTAGTAGGCGTGTTCCCAAACGTCGATGGTCAACAATGCAGTGTCGCCTGTGGTCAATGGGGTGCCCGCGGCGCCCATGTTGACGATGTCTACAGAACCGTCGGCTTTTTTCACCAACCAGGTCCAGCCTGAACCAAAGTTGCCGACTGCTGAAGCTTGGAAAGCTTTTTTGAACTCTTCATAAGAGCCCCATTTGGCATTGATGGCTGCAGCCAATGCACCGGTTGGCTCACCACCACCGTTTGGAGACAGGCAGTTCCAGAAGAAGGTATGGTTCCAGATTTGTGCAGAGTTGTTGTAGATGCCAGCAGAAGATTTTTTCACAATCTCTTCCAGGCTGGCATTTTCAAACTCGGTGCCTTTGATCAGGTTGTTGAGGTTGGTGACGTAGGCTTGGTGGTGTTTGCCATAGTGATAGTCAAAAGTTTCTTCAGACATGTGTGGGGCTAATGCATTTTTTGCAAAAGGCAATGCTGGTAAGACGTGTTCCATGGAATTTCCTTTTTTAGGTTTGATTGAAATAACTGCCTGTCATGACTAAACGCAGGCGATGTGACTTTAGAGTCACGAGACTGGTAGAAAGTTTACCAATTTAGTAGGGTTATTTTGCCACAATTTATGCACTTGCAAAACCATGTGAGGACTAGGGTAAAGGCTAGGCCATTGATTCAGCCATTTATTTTTTTTTGGCACGCGGGTGTGCAGCGTCATACACTTTGCTCAAATGCTGAAAATCCAGATGTGTATACACCTGGGTGGTGCTGATATTGGCGTGCCCAAGCATTTCTTGTACGGCACGTAAGTCACCGCTACTTTGGAGTACGTGACTGGCAAAGCTGTGACGCAGCATATGAGGATGCACCTGGTTATGCAGGCCCTGCTTGATGGCCCAGTCACTGATGCGCTTTTGGATGCTGCGACCATTGAGGCGGCGACCTTGCTGGCTAATGAAGACCGCGGGTTGCTGTGGCTGTTTGAGCAGCCACAGTGGTCGCTGGGCCAACCAGGCCTTCAGTGCAGCAACGGCTTTGCTACCCAGCGGGACCATCCGTGTTTTATTGCCTTTGCCGGTGACGGTGACCATGCCTTCATTTAAATCCAGCCGGTCCAGGTTGAGGCCGACCAGTTCGCTCAGTCGCAAGCCTGAGGAGTAGAACAGTTCCAGCATGGCGCGGTCGCGCACAATGATGGCGGTATCGCCCTCCAGTTCGACCAGTTTGATGGTTTGCTCGATGGATAACGCGTGTGGCAGCGTTTTGGCGGCTTTGGGTGCGCGCAAGCCGATGACAGGATTGGAGGGGAATTGGTGATGCAGGACCAGATAACGGAAGAAGCCGCGCCAGCTGGAGAGCATGCGCGCGATGCTGCGGCCACTCAGGCCTTGGCTATGCAGGGTGGCGATGCTTCGACGGATGTGTTGCGGGGTGATCGATTGCAGCGTGTGCCCGTGTTGCGCGAGCAGTTGTTCGAGGTCACGCTGGTAGTTGTTGCGGGTGTGTTCACTGAGACCACGCTCGAAATGCAGAAAATCGAGGTAGTCATCTAGCAATTCATGCATGCGAGTATCCGCAGTACTTTAAATATGAGTCAGCGGCAGCCAGTGCCCGCCGCAGTTGGAGTGACCATGCTTGTTCATGCGGACTCTGGGTCACAGCTAACGCGGCAATCTGGCCGCGTTGCCATGGTTGATTTACGCTGACAATTGCCGCAAGAAGATCCCTCTTGGCGGAAACCTCAGCGGGGGCTTTCATACGATATAGCGTGCCAGCGAGGCGCTGACCAGTTCACCAATGCGGTTAAGGAATAGGGTGCCCATGCCCGCATAAAAGCGGCTGCGTTGCTCGCTGGGGATGGCCATCAAACCAAACGTCACTTCCTGGTAGCGCATCGGAATCACGGCCAGCGAAGCCGGGGTTTCACTAAACCAGCCAGCAATATCCATCGTCGGCAGCGTGCCACAGTAAGGTTGACTCAAGTCTTTGGCCCAGTTTTTGAGCGAGTCTTCTGCCGCAATAAACAGGCTGTCTGGCGCATGGGCGTCATTGGCCCATAGTTTGAGTTGCGTATTTGGCAACTGAAACTGGCTGGACAAAAACTCGACCAGATGCGCATGCAAGGCCGGCACGTCTTTGGCATAAAGTAACCCTAATGTTAGTTCGTGTACTTTGTTGGCGGTGGTTTCGTTTTCTTCAGCAGTCAGGATCAGCTCAGTAAATCTAGACTCCAAGACTCGGATTTTGTCACGTTGTGCAATTTGCTGACGTTCAGCCAGTGAAATGGTGCCTTTGCCATGTGGACTGGGCAGGAACAGCTCTGCCAGTAGGTGGGCATGACGCTCAAAGAAGTCAGGGTGTGCTTTGAGGTAATGCTTGATGTCGTTTTCGTTAATGCTTTCTTCCATGATACTGCTGTTCTTTATCTTAAGTTCTTTGTTTTAAATTTCAATTTCGCCGTCAAATACAATCTCTGCCGGCCCGGTCATCAAGACGGGCGACTCTCCGCCTGCCCATTGGATGGTGAGGATGCCGCCACGGGTATGGACTTTGATCGGGCTTTGTAGTGTACCCAGTTGGATGCCACTGACGGCTGCCGCGCAGGCGCCAGTGCCGCAAGCCAGCGTTTCACCACTGCCGCGTTCATAGACACGCAAATTGATCTCATGCTCGTTCAGGACCTGCATAAAACCAGCATTCACGCGTTGCGGAAATTGAGGATGCGATTCTATTTGCGGACCAAGGCTGGCGACTTCAGCCGTATGCACATTGTCTACCAGCATGACTGCATGCGGGTTGCCCATGGATACTGCGCTGACTGTGATGGTTTCGCTCGCCAATGGCAATTCATAAGTGGTTGCTTGTTGCTCAGCCTCAAATGGGATCTGCGCGGGTGTAAAACGAGGTGCGCCCATATTCACGGTGACTTGTCCGTCTTCTTGTAATTTGAGCGTAATCACGCCACTGGCGGTTTCGACCTTGATTTCGTGTTTGTCTGTGAGCCCTTTATCCACGACAAATCGCACAAAACACCTGGCCCCATTGCCGCATTGCTCAACTTCGCCACCATCTGCATTAAAAATGCGGTAACGAAAGTCCACGTCAGGCGTGGTCGTCGACTCGACCATCAATAACTGGTCGCAACCCACGCCAAAATAGCGGTTGGCGATGTGCTGGATTTGGGCATGGGAGAGGTTGACTGGGGCGCGAGTCGCATCAATGACGACAAAGTCATTGCCGGCGCCCTGCATTTTGGTGAATCTTAATTTCATAGCTCAAGATAATACCTTATCACGCCGTTGAAGGCATCCATGGTCCGCATATTTATTCCTTGTTGCCGTTAAACTCGGGTAGAATCTTCGTTCCCAATTTTGCGGTCGGCTTTAGCCTTTAGTCGATCGCTTTTATCAACTCTTTATACTTTTCAAGGCGTCAAACATGAGTGAATATCTTTTTACTTCGGAATCCGTTTCCGAAGGTCATCCTGACAAACTGGCCGATCAAGTTTCCGACAGCATTCTCGATGCCATTCTCGCCCAAGATCCGACAGCACGTGTGGCGGCGGAAACTCTGGCAAATACCGGCCTGATTGTGTTGGCCGGTGAGATTACGACGACAGCCAATGTTGATTACATCAAAGTCGCGCGCGATACGGTGAAACGCATCGGCTACGACAATACGGATTACGGCATTGACTACAAAGGTTGCGCGGTACTGGTGGCTTATGACAAACAGTCCCCGGACATTGCGCAAGGCGTCGATAACGCCAATGATGATCCTCTGGATCAGGGCGCGGGTGATCAGGGTCTGATGTTTGGCTATGCCGTGAACGAAACGCCACAACTGATGCCTTTGCCCATCTGGTTGAGCCACCGTGTCATGGAGCGTCAATCGCAACTGCGTAAAGATGGCCGTTTGCCTTGGCTGCGTCCAGATGCCAAATCACAAGTCACAATCCAGTATGTCGATGGCAAACCGCATAAAATTGACACCGTGCTGGTGTCTACCCAACATGCCCCTGAGATGACTTTAGAAGCCATTCGTGAAGCTGTCATTGAAGAAATTATCAAACCGACCTTGCCCGCAGAATTGATCAAAGGCGAGATCAAGTATCTGGTCAATCCGACCGGTCGTTTTGTCATAGGCGGTCCGCAAGGTGATTGCGGCCTCACTGGCCGAAAAATTATTGTGGATACCTATGGTGGTGCTGCACCCCATGGTGGCGGCGCATTCTCAGGCAAAGATCCTTCCAAAGTCGACCGATCAGCCGCTTATGCAGGTCGTTATGTCGCCAAAAACATTGTGGCTGCAGGTTTGGCAGATAAGTGTCTGGTACAGGTCAGCTATGCGATTGGCGTGGCGCAACCGACCTCTATCATGGTCGAGACCTATGGTACCGGCAAGGTGTCTGATGAACGTCTGACACAATTGGTACGCGAGCATTTTGACTTGCGTCCAAAAGGCATTGTCAAAATGTTGGACCTGTTGCGACCTATTTACAGCAAAACAGCAGCATATGGTCACTTTGGCCGCGATGAACCTGAGTTCAGCTGGGAAAATACCGACAAGGCGGCAGCACTGCGCGCGGCGGCAGGATTGTAAACAACATTCACGTAAAAGTAATTTTGAAGAGGGCATTTGCCCTCTTTTTTTATGGCTATTTGACCTGAATCAATTGTAAAATTGTTAGCAGTTGTATGGGGGTTGTAAACGGGATGCTTAAGACAATTAAAGTGAAGGACGTGCGCCTAGGCATGTACATTCATGAGCTCAAGGGGCCGTGGATGGATCATCCATTTTGGCGCAGCAAGTTTGTGCTCAAGGACCCGGAAGACTTGCAGAAGCTTCTTGCCAGCCGCATCCAAGAAGTGGTGATTGATGTCAGCCAAGGCCTGGATATTGCTAAGGTCAGAAAAACTTTGTCCGAACCCCCTCCGCAGCCAGCCTTGTCCGATAAGGAGCTGGTCATGCTTGAGCTGGATGGTCCGGCACCTTCCCCACCGCCCGCCTCACCTGATCCGAACAGACACACCCCGACCACGATGGAGGCTGAGCGAGAGCAAGCGGTTAAGATCATTGCTTCTTCGCGCAAAGCCATTAACTCAATGTTTCAGGATTTGCGCCTGGGTAAAGCAATAGAGGCGGAAGCAGTGATGCCCATCGTGGAAGAAATTTCTGCCTCTGTTACGCGTAATTCGCATGCGCTGATTAGTCTTGTACGGCTAAAAACGGTAGATGATTACACGTATATGCACTCGGTGGCGGTATGCGCACTGATGGCGGCCCTGGCAAAAGAGCTCAAACTTTCTGATGCAGATATCCGTAAAGCCGGATTGGCCGGATTAATGCATGATATGGGCAAAGCTGCGATTCCGCTGGATATTTTGAATAAACCTGGCGCACTCTCTGATCAGGAGTTTGATATCGTCCGCCAGCATCCGCAGTTGGGCTACGATATGTTGCTTAAAGCGAATGTTGCCGATGAAGTCACGCTCGATGTTTGTTTGCATCATCATGAGAAAGTGGACGGAAGCGGCTATCCCAAGCGACTGTCTGGAGACCGCATTAGTATTTTTGCAAAGATGGGCGCTATTTGTGACGTGTATGACGCCGTTACGTCGACCCGTTCATATAAACCGGCTTGGGAGCCAGGTATGGCACTCAAACGTATGGCCAGTTGGGCCGGGCATTTTGATCCGGTCATCTTTAAGGCTTTCGTCAAAAGCTTGGGTATTTATCCTGTGGGGACTGTGGTAATTTTGAAGTCTGGTCGTTTGGCTGTCGTGGTCAGGCAATCGCCTGACAGTTTACTCAAGCCGGTCGTGAAGGTGTTTTTCTCCACAAAATCCAAAACGCGTATTCCCGTGGTTGAATTAGATTTATCCAAGGGAATGGATGAGATTGTAGGCAATGAGTCCGCTGCAGCCTGGGGTGTAGACAACATTGATCATTTATGGACGAATCATTAGTCCTTGCCATCGCTGCAACAATAAATAAAGGGAGCTTAGCTCCCTTTATTTATTCTGCTTCGGTTTTTTTTGTGCGTTTGCTGGTGGTTGTCTTGGTTGTTGTCTTTTTGGCAGGCGCTTTTTTAGCTGTCGTTTTTTTACCAGTTTTAGTGCCACCGTCTTTCGCTGCCTTTTCGGCCAATAACTCTAGCGCTTGCTCAACGGTTAACTCTTCCGGCGTCACACTCTTTGGCAGTGTGGCGCGGATCCCGCTATGTTGTACATAGGGACCATAACGTCCTGAGAATACCTCAATACGCCCCTCGCCTGAAGGGTGCGCCCCCAAATCAGCCAGCGGTGCCGGGCCCCCGGCAGCCGCCAACAGTGCGACTGCGCCTTCCAGCGTAATGCTGAACACGCTTTCAGTTTTTGGGATGGACTTGAACTTGCCGTCGTGATTGACGTAGGGGCCAAAGCGGCCAATATTGGCGACAATTTTTTTACCGGTTTCCGGGTGTGCGCCCAGGTCCCGAGGCAGGCTGAGCAGCATGTGCGCCGTATCAATGTTGATCTGGCTGAGGGGGATCTCTTTGGGGATGCTGACGCGTTTTGGTTTTTTCTTTTCGCCTTCCACGGGCTGACCTACCTGCAAATAGGGGCCATAAGGGCCGTTCATCAGGTAAATGTCTTTTTGGGTTTCCGTGTCCTGACCGATGACGACCGGTTCGGCGGCGGCATTGGTTTCACCATCCAGGCTGCGTTTGTAATCACATTTGGGGGTGGCGTTGTAGCCGGTACAACCGATAAAGCTACCATAGCGGCTCAGTTGTTTCTGCAACTGGCGGCCACATTTGGGGCATTGTTCATCGATGAGCTCATTGCCCGGACGTTCGACATCGGCCTTGACCTGAATCTGCTGGTTAAACCCTTGCCAGAACTTGTCCATGACGGGCACCCAGTCTAAATTCCCCTCCGCAATTTCATCGAGCTCGTTTTCGAGTTTGGCAGTAAAGTCATAATCCACATACTGGGTAAAATGCTCGGTCAAAAACTTGTTGACGACACGACCTACGTCCGTAGGGGTAAAGCGTTTCTTATCCAGCAGCACATACTCGCGGTCTTGCAAGGTGGAAATAATGCTCGCATACGTCGAGGGGCGGCCAATACCGTATTCTTCCAGTGCTTTGACCAGGCTGGCCTCAGAGTAACGCGGCGGCGGCTCGGTAAAATGTTGCTCGCCATAAATACGCTCAACGTTCAGCACTTCGCCTGTTTCCAGGTGCGGTAGTTTGGCCTCGGCATCTTCGTCGTCTTTGTCGTCGTCCTTGCCTTCCATATAGACGGCAATAAAGCCAGGGAAGACCAGCGTTTGCCCGCTGGCACGGAACAGGTTAGCCTCGGAGCCGACGGCCAGATCAACGCTGACCGCGTCATATTTTGCCTGTGTCATCTGACAAGCCAGCGTGCGCTTCCAGATCATTTCATACAGTTTGAACTGCTCGTCATTGAGATATTGACGCACACTGGCTGGCGTCCGTGTAATGTCGGTAGGGCGGATCGCCTCATGCGCCTCTTGAGCATTCTTCGCTTTGGTTTTGTACATGATGGGCGCTTTAGGCAGGTAGTCTGCGTCAAAATGCTTTTTCACGTAGTCGCGGATTTGCATGACGGCTTCGGTGGCCAAACTGAACGAGTCGGTACGCATGTAGGTAATCAAGCCGACGGTGCCGCTACCCACGTCTACCCCTTCATACAGTTGTTGTGCAACACGCATGGCGCGGCTGGTGGTAAAGCCCAGCTTGCGCACCGCCTCTTGTTGCAAGGTTGACGTGGTGAATGGGGCTGCCGGACTCCGGCTGCGTTGTTTTTTCTCAACGCGGGTGACCGTTGTTTTGCCGGCAGACGCCAGCAGCAGTTTGCCGACGATATCGGCTTGCTGGTCATGATTGATGACGGTGAACTGTTCGACTTTTACCCCATTGAGCTGCACCAGCTTGGCTTCAAAACCATGCGCATGCTTGAGCGCACCCATATGGATGCTCCAGTATTCCTGACTGCTAAAGGCTTCGATTTCGAGCTCGCGTTCGACAATCAGGCGCAAGGCCGGGCTCTGCACGCGGCCAGCCGAGAGGCCGCGGCGGATCTTTTTCCATAGCAGTGGCGATAAATTAAAGCCAACCAGATAGTCCAGCGCGCGGCGCGCCTGTTGCGCATTGACCAGGTCCATCGAAATGTCGCGCGGATGATCAATCGCATACTTGACGGCGGTTTGCGTGATTTCGTTAAACTCAACGCGTTTGAGCAATTTGTTCTTGATCAGCTTTTTCTCAGCCAGAATCTCGGCAATATGCCAGGAGATGGCCTCGCCTTCGCGATCCGGGTCGGTTGCCAGATAAATGCTGTCTGCATTTTTGACTGCTTTGGCAATCGCATCTACGTGCTTGCTGTTGCGGTCGATAATGCCGTACTTCATGGCAAACTGCTGGGTTGGATCGACGGCGCCATTTTTCGGAATCAGGTCTCGTACATGCCCGTAAGAGGCCAAGACTTCAAAGTCGCCGCCCAAATACTTTTTTAGGGTTTTGGCTTTGGAAGGGGATTCTACAATCAGTAGTTTGGACATTGCGTAGTCTGTTTAAGCGTTGGCTAGATAATAGCAAGCGTTGCAACGGCTAGACAACCTTCCATACAAGAAAGTGCCGTTTTATACACCTGCCATCCTCAAATAGTTGTTTTATTCTTCAGTGGACACCGCAACTGGAAACGGTTTGCGCGCAAAGGCAATATGTTTTTCGTCTTGCGTGGCAATGGTCAGCGCCATGTCGTTGCTCGGAAATTTCTCATGGTCAAACATGGGATCTTCATCCTCCTCTTTGGCCTGGCTCAAATGCTTGAAGTCATACAAGTCAAAATCTGCCAAGTGTGAGGGCTCTACATTACCAATGGCACGGAAAATATTATTGATGCGCCCGGGTTGCTCGCGTTCCCAGTTGTTAAGCATGTCTTTTACCTTTTGCCGCTGCAAGTTTTCCTGGCTGCCGCACAAGTCACACGGAATAATCGGAAACTGCATGCCGCGTGCATAAGCGGCAATGTCTTTCTCGGCACAATAGGCCAGCGGGCGGATCACCATGAATTCGCCACGGTTGGTCGCCAGCTTGGGCGGCATTGCCTTCATCTTGGCCCCGTAAAACATGTTTAAGAACAAGGTTTGCACAATGTCATCGCGATGGTGTCCCAGCGCAATCTTGTTGGCACCCAGTTGCTGCGCCGTGGTGTAGATAATGCCACGACGCAGGCGTGAACACAGGCTGCAAGTGGTTTTACCCTCAGGGATTTTTTCCTTGACAATGGAATAGGTGTCGGCCTCGACGATGCGATATTCCACACCCAGTTTTTCAAAGTAGGCCGGCAGAATGTCGGCTGGAAAGCCCGGCTGCTTCTGGTCCAGATTCATCGCGATCAGTTTGAAGTTGATCGGCGCGCGTTCTTGCAGCGCCAGCAGAATCATGAGCATGGCATGGCTGTCTTTGCCGCCACTCATGCACACCAGCACGGTATCGCCTTCCTCAATCATGTTGTAGTCACCAATCGCTTTGCCGGTAGCACTAATCAACTGGTTGCGCAGCTTTAAAAAATTCTGGCTGACATCGTCAGGGTAATGTTTGATCTTCATAGGCGCGCATTATAGCGGAAAGCCAGGCGTAAAAATGGTAAGTGTTTGATTATTTGAGGTGATTTTGTTTATTCCAGCGTGACATCTGCATCGCATCGCGTATCTGCAGCAATCCAGCGCCTGAATAATCGGCTGGCCGCACGGTTGAACCTGGTCGGCAGCCAGCTTAAAAACTGCGCCGGCGCACTGACCATGCCGCAAAAATAACGTTTTTCAACTTCACTCCAGATCAGGGCGCGGCACGGGGTTTGATGCGGCCAGAGCAGGGTCAGACTCACCGGGCAGGGCTCGGCCGCACAACAGACACCACAGCCATTACAGGCTGCCCCCAATTCGGGTTTGGGGGGCGCAGCAGCATGGATAGTGATGGTCTGCTCTTTAATCCGCATCGCTGAGTTACATACTTAAATGGCGGCCGCCATCCACGGCCAGCACATGGCCGGTGATAAACGGCGCGTCATACACCAGAAACTTGACCGCCTTGGCAATGTCTTCCGGTTCGCCTGTGCGTTTAAGCAGGGTCTGGTTGACGACCTGTTGCCGGTAGGTTTCATCAAACTCCTGATGGTCTTCTGGCCACAACACTGGCCCTGGTGCAACCGCATTGACGCGTACATTAGGCGCCAACTCCTGCGCCAGCGATTTGGTCAGGTTGACCAGGCCGGCTTTTGCGGCACTGTAAACGATGTAATGCTTTTTCGGACGCTCTATGTGCATGTCCGTGATGTTGACAATGCATCCCCGGCTGGCGAACAGGGCATCGGCGGCGGCCTGGCTTAAAAATAAGGGCGCTTTAAGGTTGCTGCCGGTGAGTTCGTCCCATTCTGCTTCGCTAACGGCACCGAGGGGGGTTGCATAATAGCTGGAAGCGTTGTTGACCAGTGCATCGAGTCGGCCGAATTGTTGCAAGGTGGCTTGGATCAGTTTGGGTAAATCTGCCGTTTGCAGTAGGTTGGCCTGCATGATCGCTACACTGTCGGCACGCGTCTGGTTGAGCTCTGCTTGCAGTGTTTCGGCTTCTTGCTGACTGGTGTGGTAGTGCAACATCACATTGGCCCCTTGCTGGTGCAAGGCGCGGGTGATGGCTGCGCCTACCCGCTTGGCACCGCCAGTAATCAATACTACTTTATTGTTAGGGCTGAATTTCACGTTGTACTCTTTTCTAAACGGCTCACATTATAATGATTGAATGACTGTTCAACCCACTTCTTCCCGCTTGCCTGTGCCGGATGCGCTGATGCAGGCGCACAGCGACGCCCTGCACCAACAGATCAAAGCGCATATTGAGCAACAAGGCGGCTGGATTTCCTTTGCGGATTACATGCAGCAAGCCTTGTATACGCCACACCTCGGATATTACAGCGGCGGCGGCAATAAGTTCGGTATAGGCGGCGATTTTGTGACCGCCCCGCAGATTTCGCCACTTTTTGCGCGCGCCATCGCCAACCAGCTTGCTCCAGTGTTGTTAGAAACCGGGGGGGCTATTTTGGAGCTCGGTGCAGGCACTGGCAGATTGGCGCAAGGCTTGCTGCGGGCGCTGCATACCCAGCACCAGCTGCACCCACACTACTACATCCTTGAGGTAAGTGCCAACTTACGGATGCGCCAGCAAGAAAGCTTGCAGGCAGGCTTGCCAGCCGAACTTTATGCACGGGTGCAATGGCTGGATCGTTTGCCTGAGCAATTCACGGGCGTGGTGATTGGCAATGAAGTGCTGGATGCAATCCCGGTACAGCTGGTGGAGTGGCATGGCGGCCGCTGGCTGGAGCGCGGGGTTGGCTATGAACATGGTTTTGTATGGCAAACGCGCCCTTTGCAAAATGAAGCAGACGTCGCACACATCGACGCCGCTCAGTTGCCAGAAGGGTATCTCACCGAAATCAATCCTGCAGCACAAGGATTGATCGCCAGTCTCGCCGCGATGTTGCAGCAAGGATTGATCTTGCTGCCTGATTACGGCTTCAGTGCCCGCGAGTACTATCACCCGCAGCGCAACCAGGGCACACTGATGTGTCATTATCAGCACTATGCGCATGATGATCCCTTGCGGTATCCCGGCTTGCAAGACATCACCGCCCACGTCGATTTTACCGCCATGGCCGAAACGGCATTGGCACATGGACTCGATTGCGCGGGATACACCAATCAAGCCCAGTTTTTGATCAATTGCGGCATTCTGCAATTGCTACAGCAGATCAATCCCGAAGACAGTGCCCATTATTTGCCGCAGGTGGCTGCGGTGCAAAAGCTGTTGTCACCAGCGGAGATGGGTGAATTATTCAAGGTATTGGCTTTGAGTAAAGGGATCTCGTTGCCATTGCTGGGCTTTTTGCAAGGGGATAAGCGGCATCAGCTTTAAGTTTGGGCTGGTTGATGGAGGCCGTATATGCTTGAATCAGCCATGTTTGCGCTTGAGTGCACGCAACCTTGATTGACACATTGTTGTCTCGCGACTGGTTGCAATGAAGCTGAAAGCACAGACCGTAAAAATCACAAAATCAAAATCATGCCTCTCAAGTATAATGCGCCCCATGAGTGAATTAGACCAAACCCTCCCGATTGACGAAGCGCCTTATCAACGCCGTATCCGCAGTTTTGTGCTGCGTCAGGGCCGCTTGACCAAGGGCCAGGAGCGCGCATTACAAACGGCCTGGCCGCAATTCGGGATCGAGTATGCAGCGCAGCCGCTCGATTTGGATCAGGCATTCGCGCGCAGCGAGAGCAAAAAAATCCTTGAGATCGGCTTTGGCATGGGGGATGCGACGGCAAAGATTGCACAAACCTTGCCTGACTATGACTTTCTGGCAGTCGAGGTACATACTCCAGGCGTGGGGAGTCTGCTCAAGTTGATGCAGGAGGGGGATATCCAGAATATCCGTATTATTCAGCATGATGCGGTTGAGGTGTTACAGCAGATGTTGGCAGACGGTTCGCTGGATGGCGTACACATTTTCTTTCCCGATCCCTGGCACAAAAAACGTCATCACAAACGTCGATTGATCCAGGCTGAGTTTGTAAAACTGTTGTGCTCAAAATTGAAAGCGGGCGCTTACATTCATGTGGCGACTGACTGGCAGGAGTATGCCGAGTGGGTACTTGAGGTATTGCGCGCAGAGCCACAGTTGCAGAATACTGCGGCAGATTACGCCGAGAAACCGGCCTACCGTCCGCTCACCAAGTTTGAAAACCGGGGTCTCAAGTTGGGACACGGGGTGTGGGATTTGGTATTCAGGCGCGTTTAAGGCCCACTAAAAAGGCAGACTGTGCGTCTGCCTTTTTTATTCGCTGGCTGGCGCCACCGCTTCCGTTTGGGTGTCGCCGCCAAAAAACCATTCGCCCAGCACTTTTTCTGCTTCATCCACCCCTTGCTTTTTCAGGCTGGAAAAGAGTTGCACGGTGATGGCATTTCCCCAGTTGGCTTGGAGCTCTTTGCGGACTTTACCTAAGGTGATAGTAGATTCGCTGCGCGACAATTTGTCGCTTTTGGTCAGCAGTACGTGCACAGGTTTGCCGCTGGGGCAGAACCAGTCCAGCATTTGCCGGTCTAGTGGTGTGAGTGGGTGACGGCTATCCATGACCAGTACCAGGCCGGCCAGGCTGCTGCGTTCGCTCAGGTAGCGGGACAGCACGTTTTGCCAATGCATGCGCATGGCTTCAGGCACCTTGGCGTAACCGTAGCCAGGCAGGTCAACCAGGTGCTTGTCATCGCCTAGGGTGAAAAAGTTAATCAGCTGTGTGCGGCCTGGTTGCTTGCTCACAAACGCGAGCCGGTTGTGGTTGGCCAAAGTGTTCAGCGCGCTCGATTTTCCGGCGTTAGACCGGCCGGCAAACGCTACTTCAATGCCACTGGCTGGGGGCAAGTCCCGCAGGTGGTGTGCAGAGAGGTGAAAGCTGGCATTTTGGAAAACAGGCATGATGGCGTTGAGCTGACTCAAGATTTGTGGACTATTCAGGCTTGCATGCTATCACGAACAGGCTTTGTTTGATAAAATGCTGCAGAATAAAAACGTTGGGGCATTCAGATATGTTAAAGAGTTTTAAAGCGGGATTGTTTTTATTGCTGGCAACTGGCTTGCAGCCTGTTTTTGCTGAGGAAGCGGCCCCTGCGGCGGCGGCACCAGCGGTCAATGGCCCTGAGAAAATCGTGCAGAACGTCTGTGCGGCTTGTCATGGCGCAGATGGTAACAGTGTGATTACGACCAACCCCAAGTTGGCGGGTCAGCATCCTGAGTACTTGGTCAAGCAGTTGACTAATTTTAAAGAAGGCACGCGTGCCAACGCAGTGATGTCCGGCATGGCCGGTGCCTTAAGCCAGGAAGACATGGAAGGCTTGGCAAAATACTTTTCTTCCCAAAGCATTAAGCTGAACAAGGCGAAAAGTAATGGCAAAGGCTCACTGGGCGAGAAGATCTATCGCGGCGGGATTGCTGCAACGCAAGTGCCTGCCTGTGCAGCTTGTCATGGCGCAACAGGTGCCGGGTTGCCCAAGCAGTTTCCGCGCTTGGCCGGGCAGCATGCAGATTACACCTTGCAGCAACTGCGTACTTTCCGCACGGGTGAGCGCGCCAATGCACCAATGATGATGACCATCGCCGGTAAAATGAGCGATGCCGAGATGCAGGCTGTTGCAGACTATATCCAAGGTTTGCGTTAATTTTTGACTGCTCGAAAAAGGTGGCTTTGGCCACCTTTTTTACTGTAGCCGTATGCAACCTTTGCAGTTTTGTGTCGTCCACAACAGCGGGCCTTGCGTTAAGACCGTGACTGACCAGCAACCAAACTTATCCATCTTTTTGACGAGAACGATTTGAAATCTCCAGCTTCATTTTCCCGGCGTGTTTATGAGTTACTGAGTTCCATGCGTTTTGCCGTGAGCTTGTTAACGCTGTTGGGCGTTGCGTCGATTATTGGTACCGTGCTCAAGCAGAATGAGCCCTATACCAATTACATCGTCAAGTTCGGTCAATTCTGGTTTGAATTGTTCGAATTGCTGGGGTTGCTGGATGTCTATCATGCGGCGTGGTTTTTGGTGATTTTACTGTTTTTGGTGATTTCAACCACCTTGTGCGTGCTGCGGAATACACCGCTCATGCTCAAGGAATGGAAAACCTATAAAGAGCATGCCACTGAAAAGTCCTTACGTTTATTTGAGCATCAGGCCAGTCTGACGACGGCTTCGGCAGCAACCGCCTTACAGTCACAGTTGTCCGCCTGGTTGTCGGCAGAGCGTTACACTTTTAAGACCACGCCACAAAGTAATGGCGATGTGCTGATTGCGGCCAAATTGGGGACTCATCAGCGCTTGGGCTATATCTTTACGCATGCCGCGATTGTGGTGATTTGTTTTGGTGGCCTGCTCGATGGCAATTTGCCGTTCAAGATTCAAGAATTGCTGAGTTACAAAAAGGTTGAGACGCGCGATATTCCTTCACGCCAGGTGCCGCCTGAGAGTCGGCTGGGAGTGGGCAACCTTTCATTCCGCGCCAATATGACCTTGCCGGAAGGCGAACGTGATAACGTGTCTTTCTTGCGGGTGCGTGATGGCTATCTGGTCCAAGAATTACCTTTTACGGTCATGCTCAAGGACTTTCGTATCGAGCATTACCCGACCGGGATGCCGAAATCGTTTGAAAGCGATATCCTCATCACTGATTCAGACCTGAAGCAACCGATTGAGGCGACGGTCAGAGTGAATCATCCTTTTATTTACAAAGGGATTGCGATTTACCAATCTGACTTTCAGGATGGTGGCTCACAGCTCAAATTCAAACTCTGGGATTTGGCCGCTAACCAGCAGGATGGATTTGATGTGGATGGCGTGATCTTGCAAAAAGGCTCGCTCGGTGACGGCGCGCAAAAGCTGACAGTCGAATTCAACGAGTTTCGCCAGTTTAATATCCTGAATCTGTCGGCGGATGGTAAAGGTAAGCCGCACAATGTGGGGCCAAACACCACGTTCAAATTGCGCAATGCCAGTGGCCAGGCCCGTGAGTATGTCAATTACATGCAGCCTCTGATGCTGGATGGCCGCGCTTATTTCGTCTCTGGCATGCGTGAGACCGTGCAGGAGGACTTCAAGTACTTGCGCATTCCCGCAGATGACGATATGGAAATCACCGGTTTTATGCGATTGCGCCAAACCTTACGCGATGACAAGTCTATTCAGGCGATCGCGCAGCAGGTGGCCGCGCAAATGCCAGGTAATAATCCCACATTACGAGCGCAGTTTGAGCAAAGCTTGCAGCAGCTACTGATGACCTTCAAGCGTGGCGGCTACAGTGAGTTGTCGCGCATTATTGAAAGCGCTGTGCCCAAAGACCAGCGCGAGCAAGCGGCACAAACTTATCTCAAATTGTTGAACCGTGCAGCGATGCAGGCATATCAAATGAGCCGTGCACAACGTCACTTGCAGCCTATCGCAGAGGATCAGACCAGCGCCATCTTTATACAGGATAGCCTGAATGCCATGAATGACTTATTCTTTTATGGCACACCGTATTATTTTCAGCTCAAGAATTACACGCTGAAACAAGCCAGTGGTTTCCAACTGACGCGCTCGCCTGGGCAGAATTGGGTATATCTGGGTTCGGTGATGTTGGTACTGGGTATTTTTGCCATGTTCTATATTAAGGAACGTCGCTTGTGGTTATTGATCAAACCTGCACAGCACGAAGTCCTGGTGGCCATGTCGTCTAACCGTAAAAATATGGACTTGGATCAGGATTTTGCGCGTGCGCGCCAGCAACTTTCAACGCTGTTGCAAGCACCTTCAGCATAATGCGTTATTGAATCGGGGAATAAGATGAATACGTCAACGTTATCCAAGCCAGTATCCTTCTGGCAGTCGTTAAGCAAGTTTGATTGGGTCTATGCCATTCTGTTGCTGGCGGGTGCGGTGTTTTCGTATCAGCGCTATGCAGGCTTCATGGATATTTACGAGGTCAGCTTTCTGTTTGGGGCAGTCGCGGTATTTAGTTATTTGGGCTGGCGCTGGCCAGCCATTGCCCGCCTGGTCTTGGGTGTGGCTGTGCTGAGCCTGATTGGCGTCTACGTTTATCAGGGCGACTTGAGTCAGGGTGGTCAACGCTTCTTGCTCAAGTTTCTGTTGGCCAGCCAGTCTGCCATCATGTGGATGAATGTGCTGTTTGTATTGGCTATGCTGACCTATTGGCTGGCCATGTTCCAAAAATCAGAGTTCACCGCCAAAGTGGCCTCGGCCCTGACATGGACGGCGACCTTGTTTGGGTTTGTCGGCCTGATGGTGCGCTGGTATGAGTCCTACCTGATTGCACCCGATATCGGCCATATTCCGATCAGCAATTTATACGAAGTGTTTATCCTGTTTTGCCTGATCACGGCTTTGTTGTATTTGCACTATGAGCAATTGTTTAAAACACGCCAATTGGGTGGTTTTGTGCTGGTGGTGATCAATGCGGCGGTGGGCTTTATTCTCTGGTATACCTTCGATCGTCATGCCAATGAGATTCAGCCGTTGGTGCCTGCCTTGCAAAGTTACTGGATGAAAATTCATGTACCCGCCAACTTTATTGGCTATGGTTCCTTCTCGCTGGCGGCGATGGTCGCCGGGGCTTACCTGCTGGCAAAGCGGGGCATTCTGGCGAGTCGCTTGCCCGCGCCGCATGTGCTGGATGATTTGATGTATAAAGCGATTGCGGTCGGTTTTGCATTTTTCACGATTGCAACGATTTTAGGGGCAATGTGGGCCGCAGAGGCTTGGGGAGGCTACTGGTCATGGGACCCTAAAGAAACCTGGGCACTGATTGTCTGGCTAAACTATGCGGCATGGCTGCATTTGCGTCTCATGAAAGGCTTGCGCGGCAGCATGTTGGCCTGGTGGGCGCTGGTCGGTTTGCTGGTGACAACGTTTGCATTTTTGGGCGTGAATATGTTTTTAAGCGGGCTGCATTCTTACGGTACGCTTTAAGTTTAAGTAGTCATTTCAACGGGCAGATGTGTAAACATCTGCCCGTTTTCTTTGGTCTTTTTGCTAGATTCCTGGTGTTTTATTTGTTAAATATGTTTAATTAATGTTAAAGTTGTTGCTGTGCCGGGCTATTCATAGTGTCGGTGCAGATGCGTCTTGGGTCATGCTTTTAACAACAGGTTTAAGCTATCAGGAGGATTTAACATGAAAACACAACAAGGATTTACTTTGATTGAATTGGCGATTGTGCTGGTGATCGCCGGGTTGCTATTGGCCGGGGTGATGCGCGGGCAAGAATTGATTGCCAACGCCAAGGTGAAAAGTCTCGCCAGTGACTTTAGAAATATCCCCACTTATTTTTATGGCTATCAAGACCGTTTTCGCGTCTTACCCGGGGATGATCATTCGGCGGATATCCATGTCAACGGCACCAATGCGACTACGAACGGGCAAACACAAAATGGCTTGATTCAGGGGGCTTGGAATTCAAACACAGATACGGATGAATCATTTTTAATCTGGCAACACCTGCGATTGGCGGGCTTGGTTACCGGATCAACCGACCCCACCAGTACGCAATATGTGCCGCGCAATAGTGAAGGCGGGCAGTTGGGTGTCAGCAACGTGACTGCTTTAACAGCGGTCACAGCAGGCGCGTTTAGCAGTGCGCACGCCATGTGTTCCGATGCGATTTTAGGGCGTTATGCGGCGCAATTGGATACCATGCTGGATGACGGTGTAGGCAATGCTGGCGCCATGCGTGTTGTCCTAAATGGCACACCTAGTGCCGGTGTTGCCGCTCCGCTACCCGGCACGGCCTACTTAGTGTGCATGAGTTTTTAGTGTAGAATACAACAGATTGCTGATACAAAAAGCCTGGTTTTTCAGGCTTTTTGTATTATGAGGTTTACATACATCTTTTCAATTTGAATCTGTTTTAGAATAAGAGCCGATTTACAACTCCCACTTCCTATGGCGAACGCAATTGTAGAAATTCAAGACCTGTCTTTCGGCTACAAAGGCCGATTGTTGCATAAAGGCATCAACATGACGTTTCCCAAAGGTAAGGTGGTTGCCATCATGGGTGGCAGTGGAAGCGGTAAAACCACCTTGTTGCGCTTGATCGGTGGGCAGTTAAAGCCGACCAAGGGGCAAGTCAAAGTGGTTGGTGAGGTCGTTCATGAGCAAGATCGTGAAGGCATCTATCGACTGCGCCGGAAAATGGGCATGTTGTTTCAACATGGTGCCTTGTTCACCGATTTATCCGTGTATGAAAATGTTGCGTTTCCGATGCGCGAGCATACCAGCTTGCCCGAAAGCATGATTCGTGACCTGGTGCTGATGAAGTTGAATGCCGTTGGTTTGCGGGGTGCGCATGCCCTGATGCCTACAGAGCTGTCAGGCGGTATGGCCAGACGTGTTGCACTGGCGCGCGCAATTGCCCTGGATCCCAGCATTATCATGTATGACGAGCCATTTGCCGGACTGGATCCGATTTCCATGGCCGTTATTTGCGACCTCATTCGCAGCCTGAATGACGTGCTGGGGGCAACTTCTATCATCGTCACGCATGATGTTGAAGAGACGTTCCAGTTTGCTGACTACGTCTATTTCGTCGCCGACGGCATTGTCGCTGCCGAGGGCACGCCCGATGAGCTGCGTCAGTCCGAGTTGCCGTTTATCCATCAATTTGTGCATGGTGAAAAAGACGGTCCGGTTCCTTTCCATTATGCGGCGCCTGAATATCATGCCAGTTTGTTAAGAGGGGCGCGTTAATGATTGTGCATAAAATCAAACGGCTGCTGACCAAGCTGGGGGCGGGCTTTATCAATAAAATCTGGCGTCTGGGAGCGGGTGGTCGCTTGTTGTGGTTAACGCTGATTTCCTCCGGCGAGAGTTTTCGCCGCTTTCGGCTCACGATCCGCGAAGTTTATTTTACTGGCGTCCTCTCGCTGATCATTATTCTGGTCTCCGCGTTTTTCGTCGGCATGGTGCTGGCCTTACAGGGCTATAACACGTTGCAAAAATACGGCTCGTCGGAAGCGATTGGCGTATTGGTTTCGTTGGCCCTGGTGCGCGAGTTGGGGCCGGTGGTTACGGCCTTGTTATTTGCCGGACGTGCCGGTACCGCCATTACTGCTGAAATCGGGTTGATGAAGGCGACAGAGCAGCTTTCTGCCATGGAAATGATGGCGGTCAGTCCCATCGCACGCGTCATTGCCCCGCGTTTCTGGGCGGGGGTGATTGCCATGCCGATATTGGCGGCCTTGTTCTCGATGGTGGGTATTTTGGGCGGCTATTTGGTGGCAGTGCCTTTGATTGGCGTTGACGCTGGCGCATTCTGGTCACAGATGCAAGCCAATGTGGACTGGCAGTATGACATCCTGAATGGCGTGTTGAAGAGCCTGGTGTTTGGCGTGGCTTGTACCATGATTGCCTTGTTTGAGGGCTATGATGCACCGCCGACCGCTGAGGGGGTCAGCCGGGCCACAACACGCACAGTGGTGAGTTCGTCACTGGCGGTATTGGGGCTGGATTTTATATTAACCTCGTTCATGATCGCGGTTTAGCAGGACAACGTACGAGATATTTGCGGGAGCAGCAATGGAAAGAACAACAATTGATTTATGGGTAGGGATCTTTGTGGCATTAGGATTGGCCGCTTTATTGGGCTTGGCCATGAAAGTGGGCAATCTCACTACCAGTAATATTGGCCAGACCTATACCGTGACGGCGAACTTTGAGAATATTGGCGGCCTCAAACCTCGCGCCCCTGTGAAAAGTGCAGGGGTGGTGGTCGGTCGCGTCAATGATATTGTGTTTGATCCTAAAACTTATGAGGCCGTCGTCAGTCTCAACATTGATGCCCGTTATGCATTCCCCAAAGATACGTTCGCCAACATTTACACTGCAGGATTGCTGGGTGAGCAATACGTTGGGCTCGAAGCCGGTGGTGACGAAATCAACCTCAAAAATGGGGACAAGATCACACAGACCCAGGATGCGGTTGTGCTGGAAAAACTGATTAGTCAGTTCTTGTATAGCAAGGCGACAGAAAGTAACGAGAATGGAAATAAAACGGCAGCTGCATCAACCGAAAGTACAGTTGATGCGTTAGATGCCAGCCCGCTTGATAAAGTGGGCAAATAACTCAAACGATATAAAGGGATAGCGATGAAAAAGTGGTGGATGGCAGCAGCCATGTGGTTGGTCAGTGGTGTAGCAATGGCAGCAATGGCGCCCGATCAACTGGTGAAAAAGACCGCCGACGATGTGATTGAAGTCATCAAAAGCGATAAGGATATTCAAGCGGGCAACCAGCAAAAGATTTTCAGTCTGGCAGAAGAAAAGATACTGCCAAACTTTGATTTTGAGAAAGTGTCACGTCTGGTGTTAGGTAAAAACTGGACCAATGCGAGCCCAGATCAGAAAACAGCTTTCCAGGCTGAGTTCAAGACGCTGCTGTTACGCACTTATGCCACTGCATTGTCTAAATACAAAAATCAGGTAATTGAATACAAGCCTTTCCGCATGGAGTCCGGGGCGGATACAGCAACCGTCAAAACGGCGATACAGCAGCCTGGTGGCGATCCGATTGCCGTTGATTACACGTTGGGTAAAAAAGGCGACGACTGGAAAGTGTTTGATATCGTCATTGAAGGCGTGAGTCTGGTCACTAACTACCGTAGCCAGTTTGCACAAGAAATTCGCCAAAATGGTCTGGATAGCCTGACGAAAAAACTGGCGGACAAGAACAAGGCAGCCACAGGTAAATAACTGCGTGGTCTGAAAAAATCGGGAGAAACGGGTGGCTCAACTGACGCAACAACAAAATAGTTTGCACTTTAAAGGTGATTTGCTGATTGCCAATATCAGCGAAACTTTAGCTGACTTGCAAAAACTGCAGCTGGCCTCGCCACTGACCCTGGACTTTTCAGGGGTGAAAGAGGTGGATACTGTGGCGATCAGTATGATTCTTGAGATACAGCGCAGACTTAATCATGACTATACGCACCCGGGTAACATGTTAGTCGTCGGGGTGCCAGACAATCTGCGAAGTTTAATGCAGCTATACGGTGTCGATGGATTCTTGTTGAATTAACCACTCACAAAATCGAACAGCCCCAGCTCAGACGAGGTGGGGTTTCGTTTTTTTTGGGATAGCGAAAGGATAGACGTGGCCGCTGCCATAGAAATCACAGGAATTACCAAACGGTTTGGTCAGTTTGAAGCCCTGAGGGGCGTGGATTTGCAGATTGAGCAAGGCGAGTTTTTTGCCTTACTTGGCCCTAACGGGGCAGGTAAGTCCACGCTGATCAATTTGATGGCGGGGTTGTTGCAACCCACGAGCGGCAGCATCCGCATCATGGGGCACGATGTGCAGTCTGATTATCAGCGTGCGCGTCAGGCATTGGGCGTGGTGCCGCAAGAGCTGGTATTTGATCCGTTTTTCAATGTGCGTGAAATGCTGCGTTTCCAGGCTGGTTATTTTGGACATGGCCCCGAGAATGATGTCTGGGTCGATGAGATTATCGAAGGGCTGGGGCTCACTGACAAAGCCTATACCAATATGCGAAAACTGTCAGGCGGCATGAAGCGTCGGGCCCTGATTGCGCAGGCGCTGGCACACAAGCCCCCCGTCATCGTGCTCGATGAGCCGACCGCAGGGGTGGATGTCGAATTGCGGCAAATGCTGTGGGCGTTTATTCAAAAACTGAATCAGCAAGGACATACGATTATTTTGACCACGCATTATCTCGAAGAGGCTGAGGCTTTGTGTCAGCGCGTGGCAATGATGAAGCAAGGCCGCGTTGTGGCGCTAGACAGTACGCGGGCTTTGCTCAAGAGCCATGCCGCAAAGCAGTTGTCGTTACGCTTGTCGGCGGCCTTGCCTGCCGTGTTACAGCCGCTACTCAAGCAGCAAAACGGGGAGGAGGTCGTCCTGGCGATCACGGAGTTAACGCAGGTGGAAGCGGTGCTGACTGCGTTGCGTCAGGCGTGCGTGCAGGTGCTGGACATGCAACTGCAGGAGGTGGATCTGGAAGATGTCTTTCTTAACCTGGTGGGGAATCAGCAAGGAGTGCTGGCATGAAGTGGCTGAATCCATTTTTTTGGCTGGATGACAAAATCAGCCCGCAGCGTCGCGGCGTTTATACGCTGTTTAAAAAAGAGCTGTTGCGTTTTTGGCGCGTGGCATTTCAAACCATTGCTTCGCCCATTCTGACGGCATTATTATACCTGCTGATTTTTTCGCATGTGCTGGAGTCCCACGTCAAAGTCTACGATCAGGTCAGTTATACCGCGTTTCTGGTGCCCGGCCTGATGATGATGTCCTTGTTGCAGAATGCCTTTGCCAATAGCTCATCGAGCCTGATCCAGTCTAAAGTGATGGGTAACATTGTCTTTTTGCTACTTACGCCGCTGACGACCATGGAGTTTTTTATCGCTTTTCTGGCGGCATCCATGATCCGTGGTTTAGTGGTTGGGTTGAGTATTTATCTGGTTGCGTTGTGTTTTGTGTCGGTACCAACAGTGCATCCCGGGTGGATTATCACGTTCGCCCTTTGTGGTAGCGCATTGCTGGGCACGTTTGGTGTGATTGCCGGTATCTGGGCGGACAAGTTCGACCAGATGGCCGCTTTTCAAAACTTTGTCATCATGCCGCTGACGTTTTTATCCGGTGTTTTCTATTCGATTCACTCGCTCCCCCCTTTCTGGCAGGCGGTCTCGCAATTGAATCCATTTTTTTACATGATAGACGGTTTTCGTTATGGCTTCTTCGGGCAGGGAGACGTGTCGCCATGGCTGAGTCTGGCAGTGGTGGCTAGCTTCTTGCTCGGATTGGCGTGGCTATGCCTAAAGATGTTAAAATCCGGTTATAAATTACGCAGTTAGCTGGCCAGACCCCTGGCTAGATTCAACTGTATTTTGTAGAACAAGAGAGGTTTTGTGTTAACAGCAGCGCAATTAGAGGCTTATATCCGCAACGGGTTGGAGTGCGATTACCTGAAAGTCAATGGCGATGACGGCACGCATTTTGATGCGGTGATAGTCAGTCCGGCATTTGAAGGTAAACGCATGGTGCAGCAGCACCAGCTTGTCTATGCCGCACTGGGAGACCGGATGCGCGCTGAAATCCATGCGCTGTCTATGCAAACCTATACCCCGACGCAATGGCAGCAACTGCAGGCCTGAAGCGTTCTTAACACGATGGAGTGATGAATCATGGATGTACAAGCAAAAATCAAAGAGACAGTGACCAGCAACAAGGTGGTGCTGTATATGAAAGGTAGCCCCAAGTTTCCGCAATGCGGTTTTTCAAGCGTGGCTGCGCAAATCCTCAACGCCTGTGGTGCTGAGTTTGTTGCGGTAGACGTGTTGCAAGACATGGAGGTGCGTGAAGGCATCAAACAATTTGCTAACTGGCCGACTATTCCGCAACTGTATGTAGGCGGGGAGTTTATCGGTGGTGCCGACATTATGCGCAGTATGTACCAGAGTGGTGAATTGCAAGAACTGTTGGCGAAAGCGTAATTTTGGATAAACTGATTATTGAAGGTGGCGTGCCTTTGCACGGCGAAGTCGTCGTGTCTGGCGCTAAGAATGCCGCGTTGCCAATTTTGTGCGCTGGCTTGCTGGCGGAAACGCCTTTTACGCTCACGGGGGTGCCTGAGTTACGTGATGTGGCGTCTACGCTGAAGCTGCTGGACACCATGGGCGTCAAGGTCAGCAAACAGGCGGATCAGGTCATACTGGATGCCAGCGATGTCGCCTCGTTTGAAGCCACCTATGACATGGTAAAAACCATGCGTGCCTCGATTCTGGTACTGGGGCCATTACTGGCCCGTTTTGGCACTGCCCGCGTGTCTTTGCCCGGCGGATGCGCCATTGGTTCGCGTCCGGTCGATTTGCATATCAAAGGCCTGCAAGCCATGGGTGCTGCCATGCATATCACGCACGGTTACATCCAGGCCAGCACCTTGCACTTGCCTAACCGTCGCCTGCAAGGCGCTAAGTATTATATGGATCTGGTCACTGTCACCGGCACAGAAAACCTCATGATGGCCGCTGCGCTGGCGCAGGGCACGACAGTGCTGGAAAACGCCGCCAAAGAACCTGAGGTGGTTGATCTGGCCGAGTGTCTGAATAAAATGGGTGCCAACATTAAAGGCGCTGGCACAGACACGATTACCATCGAAGGGGTGGAGCGTTTGCTTGGCGCACAGCATCATATTGTGTGTGATCGTATTGAAGCCGGCACCTATATGGTAGCCGCTGCCATGACCGGTGGTGAAGTAACCTTGAAAAACGCACGTCCTGATTTGCTCGAAGCGGTGATCGAAAAACTGCGTGAAGCCGGTGCCCAGATCAGTCATGACGCAAACAGTATTACGGTCAAAAGTGATGGCAAACTCAAAGCCGTCAATGTGCGTACGGCGCCGCATCCTGCGTTTCCTACTGATATGCAGGCGCAGTTCATGGCCATGAATACGGTGGCAGAGGGCGTATCTACGGTGATTGAAACCATTTTTGAAAACCGCTTTATGCATGTGCAAGAGTTGCAGCGCATGGGCGCCAATATTGATGTGCAGGGCAATACTGCCTTGGTGAAAGGTGTCTCCGTACTGGAAGGCGCAAATGTGATGGCCACCGATTTGCGTGCGTCTGCCGGCTTGGTTCTGGCTGGCCTGGTCGCTGAGGGGGAAACCGTGATAGATCGGATTTACCATCTGGATCGCGGCTACGAAAAACTCGAAGAAAAATTGAATCAACTGGGCGCCAAAGTGCGCAGATCGAACTAATCATGATTACTATCGCACTCAGCAAGGGGCGTATTTTTGAGGAAACCACGCCCTTGTTGGCCGCAGCAGGGATTCAGGCATTAGAAGACCCCGAGTCTTCCCGCAAGCTGATTTTGCCGACCAACCGTGAGGATGTCCGGTTGGTGATTGTCCGTGCGACCGATGTGCCTACCTATGTGCAATATGGTGCAGCAGATATTGGTATTGCCGGTAAGGATGTCCTGGATGAGCATGGTGGAGAAGGCCTGTATCAACCGCTGGACTTGAATATTGCGCGCTGCAAAATGATGGTGGCGGTGCGTGATGACTTCGATTATGAAGCCAGCATCCGTCAGGGCGCGCGCCTCAAGGTGGTGACTAAGTATGTGAAAACCGCACGCGAGCATTTTGCCGCCAAAGGCATGCATGTGGATTTGATCAAGCTTTATGGCTCGATGGAATTGGGCCCGTTGGTTGGATTGGCCGATGCGATTGTGGATTTGGTCAGCACGGGTGGAACTTTACGCGCCAACAAGCTCAAAGCAGTAGAGGAGATTGGTGCTATCAGTTCGCGGCTGGTGGTCAATCAGGCTTCTTACAAAGTGAATCGGCCTTTGTTGCAGCCGATTATTGATAGCTTTGCGGGCGCTGTCCGCAAAGATTAATGTTTAGAAAATGATGAAGATTAAACGCTTAAATACACAGGATCATGGCTTTGATGCCGAATTGAAGGCATTGCTGGCTTTTGAGACCGCGCAAGATGACAGCATAGACCTGGTGGTCGCCAACATTCTCAAGGATGTGAAGGCGCGCGGTGATGCGGCTGTGCTTGAATATACCAACCGCTTTGATAAAACCAATGCCTCCAGTCTGGCTGCATTGGAAATTCCTCAAGCGGAGTTGCAAGCGGCCTTAACCAGCCTGCCGGCGGCACAGCGCGAGGCTTTGCAGGCAGCAGCTGACCGGGTGCGTAGCTATCACGAAAAGCAGGTCATGCAGTCCTGGCAATATACCGAGGCTGATGGCACCTTGCTTGGTCAACAGGTGACGGCGCTGGATCGCGTGGGCTTGTATGTGCCTGGCGGTAAGGCGGCTTATCCCTCTTCTGTGCTGATGAATGCGATCCCTGCCAAGGTGGCCGGCGTGCAAGAGTTGGTGATGGTTGTGCCTACGCCGAATGGCGAGAAAAATTCATTGGTACTGGCTGCGGCAGCGGTCTGTGGCGTTGATCGCGTGTTCTGTATTGGCGGTGCACAAGCCGTGGGGGCGCTAGCATATGGCACTGAAACCGTGCCACAGGTAGACAAGATTGTCGGGCCAGGCAATGCCTATGTGGCTGCGGCCAAGCGTCGGGTGTTCGGGGTCGTCGGCATTGATATGGTGGCAGGCCCTTCTGAGATTCTGGTCATCAGCGATGGCAAGAGCAATCCAGACTGGACAGCCATGGATCTGTTCAGTCAGGCGGAGCATGACGAGTTGGCACAGGCGATATTGCTGTCGCCAAACGCAGAATTTCTGGATCAGGTGGAGGCCAGTATTGCCCGTCAGGTGGTCGACATGCCGCGCCAGGAGATTATTCGTACCTCGCTGCAAAACCGGGGTGCACTGATACAAGTAAAGGACCTGGCTGAGGCCGCCGATATTTGCAACTACATCGCGCCAGAACACCTGGAGTTATCCATGGACGATGCCTTGGCCTTTAGTAAGCAGATCAAGCATGCCGGGGCGATCTTTATGGGGCGTGACACCTGTGAGGCGCTGGGCGATTATTGCGCCGGCCCCAACCATGTGCTGCCGACTTCACGTACCGCCCGATTCAGTTCGCCGTTGGGGGTCTACGATTTCCAGAAGCGTTCCAGCCTGATTATGGTGTCGTCTGCGGGGGCGCAAACGCTGGGCAAGATTGCTGCGACGTTGGCGTATGGCGAAGGCCTGCAGGCGCACGCGCGTAGTGCTGAGTATCGCTTGAAATAAGAGGCAGCCATGAGTCAATATTGGAGCAAGATTGTTCATGAGTTGACCCCTTATGTGCCGGGCGAACAGCCCAAGTTGCAAAATCTGGTCAAGCTTAATACCAATGAAAATCCTTATGGTCCCAGCCCCAAGGTGATTGCTGCCTTGCAGGCAGAAGCTGCAGACAGTTTGCGCCTGTATCCCGATCCGGATTCCAGTCGCCTCAAGGCGGCGTTGGCTGAATATCATGGGCTGCAAGCCAATCAGGTGTTTGTCGGCAACGGTTCCGATGAGGTGTTAGCGCACGTGTTTCAGGCCTTGCTCAAGCACGACTTGCCTTTGTTGTTTCCTGATATTAGTTACAGTTTCTATCCGGTCTACTGCGGCTTGTACGGCATCCACTTTGAAACCGTTGCGCTCAATGCGCAGTTTGAAGTGGCGATAGGCGATTATTTGCGCCCCAATGGCGGGATTATTTTCCCTAACCCCAACGCGCCAACCGGCATTCCGCTGCCATTAAGCGAAATTGAGCGCTTGCTGGCCCACAATACGCAATCTGTGGTGGTGGTCGATGAGGCCTATGTTGACTTTGGCACCGAGTCCGCGGTCGCACTGATTCATCGTTACCCAAATCTGCTGGTGACGCATACCTATTCGAAATCACGTTCGTTAGCAGGCTTGCGCGTGGGCTATGCGTTGGGCAATGCCGCGTTGATTGAGGCATTAATCCGGGTCAAGGACAGCTTTAACTCATATCCGATTGATCGTTTTGCCGAGGCGGGTGCCATTGCGGCATTGCAGGATGAAGCTTACTTTCAGCAAACGCGTCAACAGGTCATCACGTCGCGTACCAGCCTGGTCAGTGCACTAGAAGCGTTGGGATTTGAAGTGTTGCCTTCCGGGGCAAACTTTATTTTTACCCGTCACCCGGCGTATGTGGGTGAGCAGTTGGCCGCAGGGCTGCGTGAACGCGCCGTGATCGTCCGCCATTTCAAAAAACCAGCTAGAATTTCCGATTTTTTACGGATTACCATCGGCAACGAGTCGCAAAATCAGGCCTTGATGCAGGCAATACGTGCGCTTGTGCAAGCCTGATGTCGTCAAAAGCGCGGGATTTGTACTAAATTACGGGCTAATCGCGGTTAATTGATTGTAATCGCACATAAAAATATCCAGCGAATATTGTCATTGTGTGGCAAATCCGGTTATGATGCACCCTATTGTACATAATGTGCAGTGACGGTTGCGTTTGCATGATTGCTGCGCATAGATTCATTGGATTGAAAATAGAGCAAACTCGGAGGAAGAAAAATGGCACAAACCCAGATGGCATTGGACTCATTGGATTTTGACGCGACGATCGCTTTAGCAGCTAAAGTGGCGCCACACGTTGATATCTTGGAAATCGGTACCCCTTGCATCAAGCACAACGGTATCGAACTGTTGAAAGCACTGCGTGCAAAATTCCCTAACAACAAAATTTTGGTTGACCTGAAAACCATGGATGCTGGCTTCTACGAAGCTGAGCCATTCTACAAAGCAGGTGCTGACATTTGTACCGTTTTGGGCACTGCTGACATCGGTACCATCAAAGGCGTGATTGATGCTGCCAACAAATATGGCAAAGAAGCGCAAATCGACCTGATCAACGTAAAAGACAAAAAAGCCCGTACGCTGGAAGTTGTTAAGTTGGGTGCACACATCATCGGCGTGCACACTGGCTTGGACCAACAAGCGGCTGGTCAAACTCCATTCGCTGACTTGGGCTTGGTGTCCGGTCTGAAAACAGGCGCTAAAGTGTCTGTGGCTGGTGGTGTAAAAGCTGCAACGACTAAACAAGTGGTTGACGCTGGTGCTGATATCGTCGTTGCTGGTGCAGCGATCTACGGTGCTGCTGATCCTGCTGCTGCTGCAACAGAAATCACCAAAATTGCACACGGTGCAGGTGCTGGTGCTGCTAAAGGTGGTAACAAGTTGCTGCCATGGATTATTGCTGCAGTTGCTGCAGTATTGGTATTCTCTTTGTTGGGTAAAAAATCTGAAGAAGCTGCGCCTGCTGCAGAAGCACCAGCTGCTGAAGAGGCTGCCCCAGCTGCTGAGGCGCCTGCTGCCGAAGCACCTGCTGCTGAAGAAGCTGCTCCAGCCGCTGAAGCGCCTGCTGCAGAAGCTGCACCAGCGACTGAAGAAGCAAAATAATCCGCTTTTATTTCTGATAAATGCACGATTCAAAAAAGCAGTCCATTGGGCTGCTTTTTTGTTTTTCACAACTGGTTTTGCCTGTCTGCCAAGACTTGCTGTAAAATGCGTGTAATACTTGCAAACTCTCAGTGATCACCTTCCTCTCTCATATGTCACGTCAAGCCGAAGTTACGCGTAATACGCTAGAAACCCAAATTACTGTGTCGATTAATCTCGATGGTACAGGGCAGTCTGAACTGGACAGTGGGCTGGGCTTTTTGGATCACATGCTAGATCAAATCGCCCGTCATGGCATGATAGATTTGAAAGTGCATGCCAAGGGGGATTTGCATATTGATGCCCACCATACGGTTGAAGATATCGGGATTACCTTGGGTCAGGCATTCAGCAAAGCGTTGGGCGACAAAAAAGGCTTGACGCGCTACGGGCATAGCTATGTCCCGCTGGATGAAGCCTTGAGCCGTGTGGCGCTGGACTTGTCCGGTCGTCCGGGCTTGGCGTTTGATTGCACCTTTACGCGTGCCATGATCGGTGAGTTTGATGTAGATCTGATTCACGAATTTTTCCAGGGCTTTGTCAATCATGCACTGGTCACGCTGCACATTGATAATCTCAAAGGCCAAAACGCTCATCACCAGGCGGAAACGATTTTTAAAGCGTTTGGCCGTGCCTTGCGTATGGCGGCCACCCAGGATCCTCGCATGGCCGGCTTGATGCCATCAACCAAAGGTGCGTTATAGCCCGATTGTTTATGATGAATCGTTTGCAAGTCGCCATTGTTGATTATGGCATGGGAAACCTCCGTTCAGTTGCCAATGCTTTCAAAGCGGTAGCGCCTGATACCACGGTTGCAGTCACCAGCGATCCTGCGCAAATTGCCCAGGCGGAGCGGGTAGTGTTTCCGGGGCAGGGCGCCATGCCGGATTGCATTCGTGAATTGGATGCGCGCAGTTTGCGTCAGGCAGTGATGGATGCAACACAGCAAAAGCCTTTCCTCGGCATATGTATTGGTTTGCAAATGTTGTTTCAGCATTCTGAAGAAGGCAATGTGCCTGGGCTAGGCGTGTATGCCGGCGAGGTCAAGCGCTTTCCTCAGGCAAAAATGGTGGATGTGCATGGTGAAAAGCTCAAGGTCCCGCACATGGGCTGGAGCCAGGTACATCAGACTCAGCCGCATGCCTTGTGGCAGGAGATTCCTGACCAGGCCCGTTTTTACTACGTGCATAGCTACTATGTGGTCCCGGATGAGACGGCATTGACCGCTGCGACCACCGCCTATCCATTTGATTTTACCGGCGCGATTGCACGTGACAATGTATTTGCCGTGCAGTTTCACCCGGAAAAGAGCGCCAGTGCAGGCTTGCAACTTTTACGTAATTTTGTAAACTGGAAGCCCTAAGACGGGCTACAGTCGTTTTAGTCACTACTCGTTATTTATCTACTGAAAACAACATGTTAATCATTCCAGCAATTGATTTAAAAGATGGCCACTGCGTGCGTTTGAAGCAGGGACTGATGGAAGAGTCCACCGTATTTTCCGAAAATCCTGCAGCGATGGCCAGACATTGGGCAGATAAAGGCGGTAAGCGTTTACACCTGGTGGACTTGAATGGGGCCTTTGCGGGCAAGCCTGTCAATGAAGGTGCGATCAAGTCTATTGTGGCTGCAATAGGTGGGGATATCCCTATTCAATTGGGCGGTGGCATCCGTGATCTGGATACGATAGAGCGCTATCTGGATGATGGTATCAGCTATGTCATTATTGGGACCGCCGCTGTGAAGAATCCGGGTTTTCTGCATGAGGCCTGCTACGCTTTCCCAGGCCAGATCATGGTGGGGCTGGATGCCAAAGACGGCAAAGTAGCCGTGGATGGCTGGTCCAAGTTGACGGGGCATGACGTGATTGACCTGGCGAAGAAATTTGAAGATTACGGTGTGGAAAGTATTGTCTACACGGATATCGGCCGGGATGGCATGTTGACCGGCGTGAATATTGAAGCGACTGTAGCATTGGCGCAGGCATTAACGATTCCGGTGATCGCCAGTGGCGGGGTGACCAATCTGGATGATGTGCGCAACTTGTGCGCCGTGCAGGATGAAGGCATCATGGGTGCCATTACCGGCCGCGCCATTTATGAAGGTACACTGGACTTTTCTGCTGCGCAAGCATTAGCTGACCAGCTGAGTGGTCAATAAAAATGGGCTGCGCCAAACGCATTATTCCTTGCCTGGATGTGACTGACGGTCGTGTCGTCAAAGGCGTGAACTTTCTGGAATTGCGCGATGCAGGCGATCCGGTGGAAATCGCACAGCGCTACAACGACCAGGGCGCGGACGAACTGACGTTTCTGGATATTACCGCCAGCTCAGACAATCGTGACTTGATTCTGCACATTATTGAGCGTGTGGCCGAGCAGATCTTTATCCCGTTAACCGTCGGTGGCGGCGTGCGCAAGGTTGAAGATGTGCGTCGGCTGCTGAATGCGGGGGCCGATAAAGTAAGCATCAACACCACTGCCGTGGTTAATCCGCAAGTGGTTGAAGATGCTGCCGGTCGTTTTGGTTCGCAATGTATAGTGGTTGCGATTGATGCCAAAAAAGTGGATAACCAGCCGTTTGAGTGGGAAGTGTTCACCCATGGCGGGCGTAATCCGACCGGTCTCGATGCCGTCAAATGGGCGCAAAAGATGGTGAGTCTGGGGGCCGGTGAGTTGCTGGTCACCAGCATGGACCGCGATGGGACCAAAATCGGATTTAATAACCCGCTCAACAAAGCGATCAGCGAAGCAGTGGATGTGCCATTGATTGCTTCCGGCGGCGTGGGGAATCTACAACATCTGGTGGAGGGTGTCACCGTTGGTGGCGCCGACGCTGTTCTGGCTGCCAGTATTTTTCACTATGGTGAATTCACTGTGCAGCAAGCGAAAGACTATATGCGTGAACATGGGATAGAAGTGCGATGAGCTGGCTGGAGCAAGTGGCCTGGACGGCAGAAGGCTTGGTGCCGGTCATCGCCCAGGAAAAAGACACAGGTAAAATTCTCATGTTTGCCTGGATGAACCGCGAAGCCTTGCAATTGACTAGGGACTCTGGTCATGCGGTTTACTATTCGCGCTCGCGCAACAAACTGTGGCATAAAGGTGAAGAGTCTGGGCACACGCAAATCGTGCACGACATTCGTCTCGATTGCGATAATGATGTCGTGCTGATCACGGTCGAACAATTGGGTGGCATCGCCTGTCACACAGGTAGGCATAACTGTTTCTTTCAGCAATTACAGGGCGATACCTGGGTGACTGTAGAGCCTGTGCTCAAAGATCCGAAAGCGATTTACCATGAGTGATGACGTATTAAGCCGCTTGTCTGAGTTGCTGGAAGCGCGTAAAAGTGCCGATCCGGCCAGCTCCTATGTCGCCAAACTCTATGCCAAAGGCATGGACAGCATCCTCAAAAAAGTGGGTGAAGAAGCGACGGAAACAGTGATTGCGGCCAAAGGCGGCAACAAGGAAGAGCTGATTTATGAAACCGCCGATTTATGGTTTCATACCCTGGTGATGTTAAGTCATGCCGGCTTGCAGGCGCAGGATGTGCTTAATGAGCTTGCGCGGCGTGAAGGGCTGTCGGGCATCGTTGAGAAAGCGAGCAGAAAAGAATGAGTGCAGACTGCATTTTTTGTAAAATTGTTGCTGGCACTATTCCGGCGAAATTGCTGTATGAAGATGACGAGGTCATCGCATTTCATGATATTCGGCCACTGGCGCGGGTGCATTTTCTGATTGTCCCCAAAGCACATATTGAAACGCTTAAAGAATGTACTGCTGAGCATCAGGCGCTCCTTGGTAAAATGATGTTGCTGGGTGCCAAGCTGGCTGCTGAGCAAGGGTTGGTTGGCTATAAAACAGTGATGAATGTCGGGCGTGAGGGTGGCCAGGAAGTGTTCCATATCCATCTGCATGTCTTTGGTGGCGGGCCTGCCGCTTAAAAGTTGACGCGTTAAGGAGATTGCAATGGGTTCATTCAGTTTATGGCATTGGCTGATCGTGTTACTGATCGTGGTGCTGGTGTTTGGTACCAAAAAGCTGCGTAATATTGGCGGTGATGTAGGTGGCGCGGTCAATGAGTTTAAAAAAGCAATGAATGACGGCAAAGAAGGTTCTAAGCCTGATGAGATTTCTGACAAAAGTAAGTGAGTACTGACCGATTGTGTTTGATATTTCGTTTTCAGAATTACTGGTGATTGCGCTGGTTGCCTTGGTGGTGATCGGGCCGGAAAAACTGCCTAAAGTCGCCCGCACTGCGGGCGCTTTTTTTGGGCGCATGCAACGCTTTGTCAGCCAGGTAAAAGATGAGGTTAATCGTGAAGCCAGGTTTGCCGAGTTGCAACAACTGCAAGACGAAGTAAAATCGGGCTTGCAGTCGGTATATGACGATGCGGCACAGCATATTTTGCCTGAGAATTCGATCGCCGAAACCAGTGTCCAGCCAGAGAAGGTTGTTGAGCCGGTTAAACCGTCACGCAAACCACGTCAACGCAAGTCATCACCGGTGAACGATGAGCAGCCTGCTGAAGCAGCAGTGCCTAGCGCATTGGTGGTTTCTGAATCTGCGCCAGCGCCACAAGCCGAGTTATTTGCAGAAGCCCCTGCGGCAAAGCCGAGACAGCGCCGCGCACGGCAGGCGGCGAAGACGGCAAACGATACGCCACCGAATGAACCCATCCTCTAAGCGTTTGTTGTTTGATCGCGCTTTATAAATTATGACGCCTACTGAAAGTTTTATTTCCCACCTGATTGAGCTGCGTAACCGTTTGTTGCGTGCGGTTGCGGGTTGGCTGGTCATTTTTGTGGCTTTATTTCCGTTTGCTGATCGCATTTATCATTTGCTGGCGGCACCCTTGCTGGCAAAGTTGCCGCAAGGGGCGCAAATGATAGCGACAGCAGTCACCACGCCCTTCTTCGTGCCGATGAAAGTGACCATGATGGCAGCTTTTTTAATCGCGTTGCCATGGATGATTTATCAGTGCTGGGCATTTATCGCACCGGGGTTATACGCACATGAAAAACGATTGATTCGGCCCCTGCTTGCAGCGGCCATCGGGTTATTCTTTATGGGCATGGCCTTTGCCTATTTTGCCGTGTTCCCGGTTGTGTTTGGCTTTCTGGTGGGTAGCGCACCAGCAGGTGTCGCGGTGATGACCGATATTGCTGAGTATCTGGACTTTGTCATCGGCATGTTTCTGGCGTTTGGTTTTGCGTTTGAAGTGCCCATCGCCGTCATATTGTTATCATTGATGGGGTGGGTGACTTTGGCGCAACTCAAGGAGGCGCGCTCTTATGTAATCGTAGGCGCTTTTGTGTTGGGCGCCATTTTTACGCCCCCGGACATTGTCTCCCAATGCATGCTGGCCATCCCGTTGTGGTTACTCTATGAACTGGGCCTGCTGGTGGTACGCTGGTTACCGCAATCGCCAGCGGACAGTGCTACGCCGACTTAATTCCATTTTCTATTTATTGCGCTACTTTGCTTGGTAGTGGGCGCTTACCTACGATCAGACTGATCTCCATTTTCTTGCCTGCGCGCAAGATTGCCAATGTTGCCTTGTCACGTGGCTTGAGCATGGCGATTATATTTAGCATTGCCTGGCTGTCAGACACAGGTTTGTTGTCGATGGCAATGAGGATGTCGCCAGGACGCAAGCCGGCGCGATCAGCCGGACTGTCTAACAACACACCAGCAATCAAGGAGCCATTGACGTTCTTGAGGTTAAAGGATTCCGCGAGTTCTGGCGTAATGTCTTGCGCTTCTATGCCTATCCAGCCACGCGTCACCGACCCATTAAAAGTAATTTGTTCCATGACCTGTTTGGCGATGCTGACCGGAATAGCAAAGCCTATCCCCATGCTGCCGCCATTGCGGGAATAAATGGCACTATTGATGCCTATCAGGTTGCCGTTGACGTCGATCAGCGCGCCACCGGAGTTGCCAGGGTTAATGGAGGCATCGGTTTGAATAAAGTTCTCAAATGTATTGATGCCCAGATGGTTGCGTCCCAGTGCGCTAATAATGCCTTGGGTCACGGTTTGTCCAACGCCAAACGGGTTGCCAATCGCCAGGACGACATCCCCTACCTTCATCTGGTCACTATTGCTGAATGTGATGGCAGGGAGTTGTTTGCGGTCTATTTTGAGCACGGCCAGGTCGGTCTCGGGATCGGTACCGACCACTGTGGCTGAGGACTTGCTGCCATCGCTAAGCGCAACTTCAATTTGATCGGCTGAGCTAATCACATGGTTATTGGTCAGGATCAGGCCATCGGCACTGACAATCACGCCGCTACCGAGGCTGTTTTCAGGTTGTTCATCCTCTTCTTCAATTTCATCACCGAAAAAATGACGAAACAATGGGTCATTCTTCAATGCGCGGTGTGGATCTTGGCTCATGCGGGCAGTGGTGAAAATATTCACCACTGAGGGCATGGCCTTGCTCACGGCATTGCGGTAGCCGGACTTCGCGACCATGGCCTGGCTAGTGGCGGCCGTTTCCTTGATCACCAGGGTTTTGTTCACGGGTTGCGTGAGCAGGGTGGGATAAAAAAGTTTTAAGACAAACAAAATGCCCAGACAAACGGTGACTGCTTGTGAGAAGATAGACCAGAGATGTCGCATAGATGCCAAAAGAGAAATGTGCAATAAGTGAATGTCTTTAACAACGACTAGTATATGAGACTCAGAGATGGAATTGAATCTTCTTGTTAGTGAATTGGCTAATTTTTTGCAAGTAAGCAAATTCCAGGACTATTGCCCCAACGGCTTGCAGGTGGAGGGGCGGCCCCAAGTGCGGCGCATTATCAGTGGCGTGACTGCCAGTCAGGCGCTGATTGAGGCGGCCATTGCCGCCAATGCGGATGCGATTCTAGTGCATCATGGCTATTTCTGGCGTGGCGAGCCAGCAGAGGTGACTGGGCTCAAGCGTCAGCGCCTCAAGCGCTTGCTCACACATGATATCAGCCTGCTGGCGTATCACCTGCCGCTGGATGCACATCCGCAGGTGGGAAACAATGTGCAACTGGGACAGGTGTTCGGCTGGCCGGTGACACGCTATCTCGATGATAAGAATATGCTGCCTGTGACCACCTTGCCGCAACCGATGTCGCTGGCGCAGGTGGCAGAGCATGTTGCCCAACGATTGGGGCGGCAGCCACAAGTGCTTGGGGCCCCTGATAAGTTAGTACACACTGTCTCCTGGTGTACTGGCGCTGCCCAATCTTATATTCAACAGGCGGTCACTGCTGGCATGGACCTGTTTATCAGTGGTGAAGTCTCCGAGCAAACCTGGCATACCGTCTGCGAATCAGGCACGGCTTACCTCAGTGCCGGGCATCATGCCACTGAGCGTTATGGCGTCCAGGCGCTTGGGCAGTGGCTTGCACAAACGCATGGCTTGGAGCATGTTTATGTTGAGTTGGGTAACCCTGTTTAATTGATTAATATCAATGACTTATTGAAATAAATTTGGCTTGTTTCTGCGAAAAATGTATAATCGCGACTCAAGTTTTATACTCACTGTTACCTCAAAAGGGTAGATTAAGGAAGCCAATGTCAGAAAACAAAATTGACAACAACTGTTTGTCGTTTTGCCAGCCATCTGAGGTGGATTTGCAAAAACGCGATTTTTTGGTGAAAGCGACTGCCGCCACCGGGGCTGTTGGGGTTGCTGCGGTAGCGGTACCGTTTGTTGGTAGCATGCTGCCAAGTGAACGTGCCAAAGCGGCGGGCGCACCTGTCGAGGTGGATATCAGCAAGTTGAAGCCGGGCGAGAAAATGACGGCTGAATGGCGTGGTCAACCGGTGTGGATCGTGCGTCGTACGCCAGAAATGCTGGATAAGTTGGTCAAGCATGATGACCAGTTGTCGGATCCGAATCTGGAGGTGCCGCAACAGCCTGAGTATTGTAAAAACAAGGATCGTTCTATCAAGCCAGAGTTCGGGGTCATGTTGGGGACCTGTACGCATCTGGGTTGTTCACCAAACGACAACTTTGCAATGACAGCAGACTGGGATGGTGGTTTTGTCTGTCCTTGCCACGGCTCTAAATTTGACTTGGCTGGCCGTGTGTTCAAAGGCTCTCCGGCACCAAAAAATCTGCTGGTGCCGCCGCATCAATATCTGACTGACACGACCTTGCTGATTGGCGATGACAAAAAGGCGGAGGCTTAACTATCATGGCAACGACTAAAAAAACAACTGCCACTGGTTTACTGGGCTGGTTTGATGCCAGATTCCCGCTGACCAGTACCATCAAGGGACACCTTACCGAGTATTACGCACCGAAAAATTTCAACTTCTGGTATTTCTTCGGATCATTGGCTTTGCTGGTGCTGGTGCTGCAAATTGTCACCGGTATTTTTCTGACCATGAACTACAAGCCGGATGCCGAGTTGGCCTTTGCTTCGGTGGAATACATCATGCGGGACGTATTTGGCGGCAACATTATCCGTTACATGCACTCGACCGGCGCCTCCATGTTCTTTGTGGTGGTCTATTTGCATATGTTCCGTGGCCTGATTTACGGATCTTATCGCACGCCGCGTGAGTTGATCTGGTTGTTTGGTGTGGGCATTTTCCTGGTGCTGATGGGCGAAGCGTTCTTTGGCTACCTGCTGCCATGGGGTCAAATGTCTTACTGGGGTGCGCAGGTGATTGTGAACCTGTTCTCAACTGTGCCGTTTATTGGTCCTGACTTGTCTGAGTGGTTGCGTGGTGACTATCTGGTTTCCGATGCTACCCTGAACCGTTTCTTTGCTTTCCACGTGATCGCCTTACCGCTGGTGTTGCTGGGGCTGGTTGCTGTGCATATCGTGGCTTTGCATGAAGTGGGCTCTAACAACCCTGATGGCGTTGAAATCAAGGCCTATAAAGACAAGGCAACCGGTATTCCATTGGATGGCATTCCATTTCACCCTTACTACTCTGTGAAAGATCTGGTGGGTGTAGTTGTCTTCCTGATGGTGTTTTTTGCGATTGTGTTCTTTATGCCTGAAATGGGTGGTTACTTCCTCGAAGCGAATAACTTTATTCCGGCAGATCCTTTGAAAACACCGCCGCATATTGCGCCAGTCTGGTATTTCACGCCTTACTACTCCATTTTGCGTGCAGTGCCGCCTATCGGTATCTCGCAATTCCCTGGTGTGGTAGCCATGGGCTTGTCAGTCGTGGCCTTTGCGTTCTTGCCGTGGTTGGACAAGAGTCCGGTGAAGTCTATTCGTTACCGTGGCAAGTTGTACAAACGCTGGTTGGCTGCTTTTGTGATCAGCTTCGTGATCCTGGGTTATCTGGGAACCGTGCCAGGTGATGTCTGGGGTCAATTTGGACCATGGATGGGTCGTGCAGACCGCGCGACTGTGTTGGCTCGTATTTGTTCAGTGGTGTACTTTGCATTCTTTGTCTTGATGCCTTGGTATACCAAAAAAGATCAAACCAAGCCTGTGCCAGAAAGGGTGACATACTAATGATGAAAAAATTGTTTTTGCAGGCCTTTGCAGGTCTGGCCCTCTTGGCGTCAGTGATGGCGTTTGCAAATGAGGTGCATATTGATGTCAAGGCGCCAATCAAGATGACGGATAAAGCGTCATTGCAGCGTGGTGCCAAGATCTTTGTAAATTACTGTCTGAATTGCCACAGCGCCAACTACATGCGTTACAACCGCTTGCAGGACATTGGCCTGACCGACAAAGAGATTAAAGACAATCTGTTGTTTGCCGGTGAGAAGGTGGGCGAAACCATGCGCATTAGCATGAATCCTAAAGATGCGAAAAAATGGTTTGGTGCTGCACCGCCTGATTTGAGCGTTGAAGTGCGTGCGCGTGGTGCGGATTGGGTGTATGCCTATCTGCGCAGCTTTTACAAGGATGAGTCACGTCCCACTGGCTGGAATAACCTGGTGTTTGACAAGGTAGCCATGCCGCATGTGCTATATGAGTTGCAAGGCGTGCAAGTGCTCGATCACGAAACACACGCCCTTAAACTGGACAAAGCCGGTAAGCTCAATCCGCAAGAGTATGACCAGTTTGTCGGTGATCTGACTAACTTCCTCGCATTTATGGCAGAGCCAGCCAAACAATCCCGTTTGTGGATTGGGGTGGCAGTGTTGCTGTTCCTGTCAGGATTGTTCTTCTTGGTGAAAAAAATCAAAGCCGAATACTGGAAAGATATTCGCTAATTGCCAACCAAGTCTGACACCAAGGCGTGAGGCCTTGGTGTCTTTTTTTATAGGGAAAATAAATTATGATGAGATTGTATTCGGGTACCGTTGATCCTTACAGTCACCGTTGCCGTATCGTGCTGTTCGAGAAGGGCATGGACTTTGAAGTCATTGATGTGGACTTGACCAATAAAACTGAAGATCTGGCCATTTTGAATCCGTATGGTGAAGTGCCGGTGTTGGTCGAGCGTGACCTGGTCTTGTCAGAAGCCAATATCATCAATGAGTATATCGATGAGCGTTTTCCGCATCCTCAGCTTATGCCAGCTGACCCGGTCATGCGCGCACGTGCAAGACTGTTCTTGTATAACTTTGAAAAAGACTTGTTCAGTCATATCAAGGATGTTGAATCTGATAATCAGGAAACCGCGGATCGTGCACGCAAGGTCATTCGCGATAACCTGACGCAGTTGGTGCCGATTTTTGGCAAGCAAAACTACCTGATGGGCGACGAGTACTCCATGCTGGATGTGGCGATCACGCCATTGTTATGGCGTTTAGGGCATTATGGCATTGAGTTGCCAAACCAGGCTTCGCCATTGCTCAAGTATGCCGAGCGTTTGTTCTCGCGCCCAATGTATGCAGAGGCTATGACGCCCTCTGAAAAGGCGATGCGTAAATAACATCAGTCATGCATAAACAGCGCGAATCCATATTCGCGCTGTTTTTTTAAGGAAGTCCAACATGAGTACATTGATTCCGACCACGGCTTATTTGATTCGCGCCATACATGAATGGTGTCTGGATAATAATCTGACGCCGCATTTGCTGGTCAAAGTGGATGCGCAGACGCGTGTGCCGATGGCTTATGTCAAAAATGGCGAGATTGTGCTGAATGTGAACTACACCGCTGTTAAAGATTTGCATATTGATAATGATGCGGTTGTATTCTCTGCACGCTTTAATGGCGTTGCGCAACATATTTATGTCCCGATAAACCGGATCGGAGGCGTATTTGCCAGGGAGAATGGGCAAGGTATGTTTTTTGAAGTTGTGGATGGTGTGCCGCCAGCGCCTGAAAAAATGGTGTCCCCGGTAGCGTCTGCGGTGGATGCGCAAGCGAAAAAGTCACACCTTAAAGTAGTGAAGTAAGGCTGCTGTGCTCGGTGTTTAGCCGATGCTTCATTTTGAATGCAATTTTTTCAACAAAAAATAAAAAAATTCATAAAAGCACTAGATCACATCCCAAAAAAAGTGATATAGTTGCGCCTTCCTGAAATGCCGGGTTAGCTCAGTTGGTAGAGCAGCGCACTTGTAATGCGAAGGTCATCAGTTCGATTCCGATACCCGGCACCAAATTTATGTCAGTAGACATTGACGTTGATGACATAAACCGCGATAATCGCGGTCGATTTTTTGGAGGGGTGGCCGAGTGGTTAAAGGCGACGGACTGTAAATCCGTTCTCTCTGAGTACGCTGGTTCGAATCCAGCCCCCTCCACCAAAAAATGATTGCCTGTAGGTGTTGCTGTAAAGCGGGTTGGTGAGAACCTTCCTTGGGTGTTCTGCATAGTGCGGGTGTAGCTCAGTTGGTAGAGCACTTGCCTTCCAAGCAAGATGTCGCGAGTTCGAACCTCGTCGCCCGCTCCAACAATAACAAAAGGCATAACGCCCATGTGGCTCAGTGGTAGAGCACTCCCTTGGTAAGGGAGAGGTCGCGGGTCCGATTCCCGCCATGGGCACCAGATTCGCTCTGTAAGCATATGGGGCTTGGTAAGTAGTCGCGTGCAAGGGTGCTGTCATCCGCGTCGCATAATTTGTGAAAACAATATTATTGGCTTTATTTAGTACTAATAAAGGAAAAACATCATGGCAAAAGGCAAATTTGAACGTACCAAGCCACACGTGAACGTTGGTACGATTGGTCACGTTGACCACGGTAAGACAACATTGACAGCGGCGATCACAACCGTGTTGACAAAGAAATTTGGCGGCGAAGCAAAAGCTTACGACCAAATTGACGCGGCACCAGAAGAAAAAGCCCGTGGTATTACCATTAACACTGCGCACGTTGAGTACGAAACAGCCACTCGTCACTACGCACACGTTGACTGCCCGGGCCACGCCGACTACGTTAAAAACATGATTACCGGTGCTGCGCAGATGGACGGCGCGATCCTGGTATGTTCCGCTGCTGACGGCCCGATGCCACAAACCCGTGAGCACATCCTGTTGGCCCGTCAGGTTGGTGTGCCATACATCGTTGTGTTCCTGAACAAAGCAGACATGGTTGACGATGCTGAACTGCTGGAATTGGTTGAGATGGAAGTGCGTGACTTGTTGAGCAAGTATGACTTCCCAGGTGACGACACCCCAATCATCAAAGGTTCTGCAAAATTGGCGCTGGAAGGCGACCAATCAGAAATCGGCGAACCAGCGATTTTCGCATTGGCTGACGCACTGGACAGCTACATCCCAACCCCAGAGCGTGCCATCGACGGTACCTTCCTGATGCCAGTAGAAGACGTATTCTCTATCTCTGGCCGTGGTACTGTGGTTACAGGCCGTGTTGAGCGTGGTATCGTTAAAGTCGGCGACGAAATCGAAATCGTTGGTCTGAAGCCAACCTTGAAAACCACCTGTACTGGTGTTGAAATGTTCCGTAAACTGCTGGACCAAGGTCAAGCAGGTGACAACGTAGGCGTACTGCTGCGTGGTACCAAGCGTGAAGAAGTTGAGCGTGGTCAAGTGCTGGCTAAATCCGGTTCTATCAAGCCACACACCAAGTTCACAGCTGAGATCTACGTGTTGGGTAAAGATGAAGGTGGCCGTCATACACCATTCTTCAACGGCTACCGTCCACAGTTCTACTTCCGTACAACAGACGTGACAGGTGCAGTTGAGTTGCCAGCAGGTACCGAAATGGTGATGCCAGGTGATAACGTGTCTATCACTGTTGCATTGATCGCACCTATCGCGATGGAAGACGGTCTGCGTTTCGCGATCCGTGAAGGTGGTCGTACCGTTGGTGCTGGCGTTGTTGCCAAAATCATCGAGTAATTGTTGATGTGAATGAAAGCTGCACTACAACCCGTGCAGCTTTCACTTTAAAGAGTACAGGCCAATAGCTCAATTGGTAGAGTATCGGTCTCCAAAACCGAGGGTTGGGGGTTCGAGACCCTCTTGGCCTGCCAAACACCCGGAATAGTCTGTGGTGTTAATCATAAAGTTAAGTATATGATCGATAAAATCAAACTGGCTTTATCCCTGTTGTTACTAGCTTTAGGGATCGCCGGTTTTTATCTTTTTGAAGATAAAGCAATGGTTGTCAGGATACTTGCCGTTTTGGCAGGTATTGTTGCGTCTGTCGCAGTCGCATGGACTGCACCTCAGGGTAAGCAGGCGCTGGTTTTTTTCAATGAGTCTATTGCGGAAGCTAAGCGTGTGGTGTGGCCAACACGTCAGGAGACCATGCAAACAACACTGGCTGTGGTCGTGTTGGTTGTGATCATGGCTGCTTTTCTGGCGCTGGTAGATATCAGCTTCGCCTATATGGTGCAATGGATTATGGGTAGGGGTGCTTAATGGCTATGCGTTGGTATGCAGTACAGGCCTTCTCTGGCATGGAGAAATCCGTCAAGGCCGGTTTGGAAGAGCGCGTCGCAAGATCTAATTTACAAGACCAATTTGGCGACATCCTGGTCCCGGTAGAAGAAGTGGTTGAACTCAAGAATGGTCAAAAGACTATTTCTGAGCGCCGTTTGTACCCTGGCTATGTGCTGGTACAAATGGAAATGACCGATGAAAGCTGGCATTTGGTGAGAAGCACGCCACGTGTGACTTCATTTATTGGTGGGACAGCACAGCGTCCAACACCGATCAAAGACAAAGAAGTTGAGATTATTCTGCGTCGTATGGATGACAGCAAGTCTAACCCAACACAAAAGATGACCTTCGAAAAAGGCGAGAGCGTGCGCGTGGTCGATGGCCCGTTCAAGGACTTTTCTGGCAGTGTTGAAGAAGTAAATTACGACAAAAACAAACTGCGTGTTTCTGTGGTCATTTTTGGCCGGGCGACACCAGTTGAACTGGATTTCGCACAAGTAGAAAAAGAAGTCTAGTTGTGCAATGTGTCGACCGCCTGATGGGCGTCGATATTTTTTAACGGGGAGCCTTTAGAGGCGCTATTACCCATTTAAGGAGTCAAAAATGGCAAAGAAAGTCATTGGCTACATCAAGCTGCAGATCCCTGCAGGTAAAGCCAACCCAAGCCCACCAGTTGGTCCAGCACTGGGTCAACGTGGTTTGAACATCATGGAATTCTGTAAAGCGTTTAACGCCGCCACTCAAGGTGTTGAGCCAGGTCTGCCAATCCCAGTGGTTATCACTGCGTTTGCAGACAAGAGCTTCACATTCGTGATGAAAACGCCTCCAGCGACTGTGCTGATCAAAAAAGCAGCCAAGCTGGAAAAAGGGTCTGCACGTCCTCACACAGACAAAGTTGGCAAGATTACTCGTGCACAAGCTGAAGAAATTGCTAAAACAAAACAGCCTGACCTGACGGCTGCTGACCTGGATGCTGCAGTACGTACCATCGCTGGTAGCGCACGCAGCATGGGTATCGAAGTGGAGGGTGTATAACATGGCGAAAAGAATTGATGCGTTGCGTGCAAAAATTGACCGCAACAAACTGTATCCAGTGGCTGATGCCCTGAACCTGGTTAAAGAAGGCGCCACTGCCAAATTTAACGAGTCTGTAGATGCGGTGATTAACCTTGGTATTGACCCACGTAAATCTGACCAGCTGGTGCGTGGTGCAATTGTATTGCCTAACGGTACTGGTAAATCAGTACGCGTAGCGGTATTTGCTCAAGGTGCACAAGCTGAAGCAGCTAAAGCGGCAGGTGCTGACATCGTTGGTTTTGAAGATCTGGCTGAGCAAGTGAAAGGCGGCATGCTGGACTTCGATGTGGCGATTGCAACTCCAGATGCGATGCGTATCGTGGGTGCTTTGGGTCAAGTATTGGGTCCACGTGGTTTGATGCCAAACCCAAAAGTGGGCACCGTGACTCCAGACGCTGCCACTGCGGTTAAAAACGCTAAAGCCGGTCAAGTACAGTACCGTACGGACAAAGGCGGTATCGTACACTGCACTATTGGCCGTGCTTCATTCACGGTTGAGCAATTGCAAGGCAACCTGTCTGCACTGGTTGAAGCGTTGAACAAAGCCAAGCCAGCCAGCTCTAAGGGTGTTTACCTGAAGAAATTGTCAATTTCCAGCACCATGGGTCCTGGCGTACGCGTTGACCAAGCTTCGGTAGCCGCTTAAGCATTATTGAATCAAGTCCCGGTCCTCAGATGGATCGGGCAAGTACTTTGGGCTTGAGTGTTTATGTCGTTTCAATAAGCACTCAAGAGCATCAAAGACCGTTGGTGTATTACTTAATTGAAAATTGAATGCAAATGGGCGAGTGATCCTCTGTTTGCAGCAGTTTGAAGCCAACGCAGATGGCGATCCCCAGCACAGGATATTTCCATGCCCTGCACAAGGACGCCGTGAGTGGCCCGGGTTTTTTCCGGGCTTTCATTAACGGAAGGAGAACAGACCTTGAGTCTTAATCTTACAGAGAAAAAAGAAGTCGTTGCCGAGGTTGCTGCGCAAGTAGCAAACGCACAAGCAATCGTACTTGCTGAGTATCGTGGTATTGGCGTTGCCAATATGACGAAACTGCGTGCTGATGCACGTAATGCAGGTGTGTATCTGCGTGTGTTGAAAAACACCTTGGTTCGTCGTGCAGTAGAAGGGTCACCTTTTGCAGCATTGGCTGACGACATGGTTGGGCCGCTGGTTTACGGTATTTCTGCCGATCCAGTCGCAGCTGCCAAAGTCATGAACAATTTCGCTAAAGAAAACGAATTGTTCGTACTGAAAGCGGGTGCAATGCCTAATGAGCGTCTTGATGTGGCTGGCGTGCAAGCGTTGGCGTCTACATTGAGCCGTGATGAGTTGCTGTCCAAACTGGCTGGCATGCTCAACGAAATCCCAACCAAGTTTGCTCGTGCCGTTGCAGCAGTACGCGACGAAAAAGAAAAGCAAGCGGCTTAATTTTTAATCAAATTATTTTAGGAAATTTATATCATGGCAATTTCTAATGCTGACATCTTAGATGCAATCGGTGGCATGACCGTATTGGAACTGACTGCATTCATCAAAGAAATCGAAGAGAAGTTTGGTGTTTCTGCTGCTGCGGTTGCAGTGGCTGCTGGCGGCGCTGCTGCGGGTGGTGCTGCTCCAGCTGCTGCTGAGCAAACTGAGTTCAACGTGATCTTGAACGGCGCTGGCGACAACAAAGTGAGCGTGATTAAAGCAGTTCGTGAACTGACTGGCCTGGGCTTGAAAGAAGCTAAAGACCTGGTTGACGGTGCACCAAAAGCAGTTAAAGAAGGCGTAAGCAAAGCTGACGCTGAAGCAGCTGTGAAGAAATTGATCGAAGCGGGCGCGACTGCTGAGATGAAATAATTCACAATTGTGAATCTGGCTGGGCTGACGGGAGACCGTCGGCCTTCGCCATTTCTGGCGTTGCAGATTGTAAATAAACTGTAATTGTCAGAGGAAGTGTTGTAAAAGGTGTGTTGTGGCCACATATAGATAAGCTAACCGGCTAATTTAAGTGGCTGATTTTAAATGCGAAGTTAGATGTCAAAACATTGCAGTGGATGAAAAGTGTTTTGTCTTCTACCCTCAAAAATTTCAGGAGACGCTATGAGCTATTCCTTTACCGAAAAGAAACGCCTTCGCAAAAGCTTTGCCAAGCGTGACAGCGTTCAAGAGGTACCTTATCTGCTGGCCATGCAGCTGGAGTCCTATAAATCATTCCTGCAGGAAAATGTACCAGCGGACCAACGTAAAAACGAAGGTCTAGAGTCGACTTTCCGTTCCATTTTCCCGATTGTGAGTCATTCAGAGAATGCCCGTCTGGACTATGTGAGCTACCAATTAGGCGCAGAGCCATTTGACGTGAAAGAATGTCAGCAACGTGGACTGACTTACGCCGTGCCACTGCGTGTCAAGGTGCGTCTGACCATTATGGACCGTGAAGCGTCCAAACCAACTGTCAAAGAAGTCAAAGAACAAGAAGTCTACATGGGTGAATTGCCTCTCATGACCGAAAATGGCTCTTTCGTGATTAATGGTACCGAGCGTGTCATTGTGTCCCAATTGCACCGCAGCCCTGGCGTATTCTTTGAGCACGATCGTGGTAAAACCCACAGCTCCGGTAAGTTGTTGTTCTCTGCACGGATTATTCCTTACCGTGGTTCCTGGTTAGACTTTGAGTTTGACCCTAAAGATTACCTGTACTTCCGTGTGGATCGTCGCCGCAAGATGCCAGTGACCATCCTGCTGAAGGCATTGGGCTACACCCCAGAGCAAATTCTGGAAACCTTCCACGACACCGACACTTTCCACATCGGCCCGAAAGGCGTGGAGTTTGAGTTGGTGGCAGACCGCCTGCGTGGTGAAGTTGCCAAATTCGACATTACTGACAAAGACGGTAATGTGCTGGTTGCCAAAGACAAACGTATCACCGTTAAACATATCCGTGACATCGAAAAAGCGGGCGTAACCACCATGGCGGTACCGACCGACTTTATGATGGGTCGCGCAGTTGCCAAAAACATTATTGATACTGAAACCGGTGAGCTGATTGCTAACGCCAATGATGAAGTGACACCATCATTGCTTGAAAAGTTGGTCGCGGCAAAGATTTCAGAAATCGACACCATTTATACCAACGACTTGGATCATGGTAATTTCATTTCGCAAACATTGCGCAGTGATGAGATTCCTGACCAGTACAGTGCACGTGTAGCGATTTACCGCATGATGCGCCCAGGCGAGCCGCCAACCGAAGAGGCTGTAGAGGCCTTGTTTAATGGTTTGTTCTTCTCTGAAGATCGCTATGACCTGTCCGTAGTGGGTCGTATGAAATTCAACCGCCGTGCTTATCCAAGCAAGCTGGAAGACCGTTCAGCAACCTGGATGCGTCGTTTCTACGAAAAAGTCGGCCCTCAAGGCGATACAGGTAGCAATGTGCTATCCAACGAAGATATCCTCGCTGTCATTGGCGTGCTGATTGAGCTGCGCAATGGCCGTGGCGAGATTGACGATATTGACCACTTGGGTAACCGTCGTATCCGTTCCGTGGGTGAATTGGCCGAGAACCAGTTCCGTGCCGGTCTGGTCCGTGTTGAGCGTGCCGTCAAAGAGCGTCTGTCACAGGCTGAGTCCGAGAACCTGATGCCGCATGACTTGATCAACGCCAAGCCAGTCTCCAGTGCGATTCGTGAGTTTTTCGGTTCTAGCCAGTTGTCGCAGTTTATGGACCAGACTAACCCATTGTCCGAGATTACGCACAAACGCCGTATCTCCGCTTTGGGCCCAGGTGGCTTGACCCGTGAACGTGCTGGTTTCGAAGTGCGTGACGTACACACTACCCACTATGGCCGTGTGTGTCCAATTGAAACGCCTGAAGGTCCAAACATTGGTTTGATCAACTCACTGGCGCTGTACGCCCGTACTAACGAATATGGTTTCCTGGAAACCCCTTATCGTCTGGTTGAAGGCAACAAGGTGTCGGGCAAGATTGATTTCCTGTCAGCCATTGAAGAAAGCCAGTATGTGATCGCACAGGCTAACACCGAACTGTCTACAGACGGTGGCTTCAAGGAGGAATTGGTCTCTGCGCGTTTCCACAACGAATTTACCATGACGCAACCTGAGCGCGTACAGTATATGGACGTGGCACCAGGCCAGATCGTGTCTGTTGCGGCTTCATTGATTCCTTTCCTGGAACACGATGACGCGAACCGTGCCTTGATGGGTGCCAACATGCAACGTCAAGCGGTGCCTTGCCTGCGTGCTGAAAAAGCCGTAGTCGGTACAGGCATTGAGCGTACAGTCGCGGTGGACTCCGGGACTGTCGTGACTGCCCGTCGTGGTGGCGTGGTCGATTACGTCGACTCAGGCCGTATTGTGATTCGTGTCCACGATGCTGAAGCGCAAGCCGGCGAAGTGGGTGTGGATATCTACAACCTGACCAAGTACACCCGTTCTAACCAGAACACCAATATTAACCAGCGTCCGCTGGTTAAAGTAGGCGATATCATTAGCCGCGGCGACGTGGTGGCGGATGGTGCTTCTACGGATATGGGTGAGTTGGCGCTGGGTCAGAACATGCTGGTTGGCTTTATGCCTTGGAACGGTTACAACTACGAAGACTCGATTCTGATCTCCGAGCGCGTAGTGGCTGATGACCGTTACACCTCCATCCACATTGAAGAGCTGTCAGTGGTGGCACGTGATACCAAACTGGGACCTGAAGAGATTACCCGCGATATTTCCAATCTGTCCGAGCGCATGCTGGGCCGTCTGGATGACTCCGGGATTATCTATATTGGTGCCGAGGTGGAAGCGGGTGACGTGCTGGTAGGTAAAGTGACCCCTAAAGGTGAAACCACTTTAACGCCAGAAGAAAAATTGCTGCGTGCGATTTTCGGTGAAAAAGCGTCTGACGTGAAAGACACTTCACTGCGCGTGCCTTCTGGCATGACCGGTACTGTGATCGATGTGCAAGTGTTCACACGCGAAGGTATCGACCGTGATGCCCGTGCGCAACAAATTATTGATGACCAGTTGTCTCACTACAAGAAAGATCTGGGCGACCAGATGCGTATTGTTGAAGACGATACTTTTGGCCGTATCAGCCGTCTGTTGGCGGGTAAAGTGGCCACAGGTGGTCCGAACAAACTGAAAAAAGGCGACACCCTGACTCAGGAATATCTGGAGAGCGTGGGTCGTTATGACTGGTTTGACATCCGTTTGAGCGATGAAGAGGCTGCCCGTCAACTTGAGCAGTTGAAAGACAGCTTGAGCCAGGCCCGCATCGAATTCGATAACAAATTCGAAGAGAAGAAGCGTAAACTGACACAAGGTGACGAACTGCCACCAGGTGTACAAAAAATGGTCAAAGTCTATCTGGCTGTGAAACGCCGTATTCAGCCTGGTGACAAGATGGCCGGTCGTCACGGTAACAAGGGTGTGATTTCAAAAATCTGCCCGGTCGAAGACATGCCATACATGGCTGATGGTACACCGCTGGATATCGTGTTGAACCCGCTGGGCGTGCCTTCACGGATGAACATCGGTCAGATTCTGGAAACCCACCTGGGTTGGGCTGCCAAAGGTTTGGGCAAACGCATTGGCGATATGCTGCAAGCAGAAGCCAAAGTGGCTGAAATCCGAGGCTTCCTGGACAAGATCTATAACAGCAGCACTGGCAAGAAAGAAGACATTGCTGGTCTGACAGATGTGGAAGTGATTGACCTTGCGCAGAACCTGAAACACGGCGTGCCGTTCGCGACACCAGTGTTTGACGGTGCCGCTGAGTCTGACATTAAAGCCATGCTGGATCTGGCTTTCCCTGATGATGACGAGCACACCAAGAAACTGCAGTTCCACGCTGGCAAAACACAGGTCAAACTGTTTGATGGCCGTACCGGTGATGCGTTCGAGCGTCCAGTGACTGTCGGTTACATGCACGTGCTGAAACTGCACCACTTGGTCGATGACAAGATGCACGCACGTTCTACCGGTCCTTACAGCCTGGTGACACAGCAGCCGCTGGGTGGTAAAGCCCAGTTCGGTGGCCAGCGCTTCGGTGAGATGGAAGTGTGGGCACTGGAAGCCTATGGTGCGTCATACACCTTGCAAGAGATGTTGACCGTGAAATCAGATGACGTGAATGGCCGTACCAAAGTGTACGAAAACATCGTCAAAGGTGAGCACAAAATTGATGCGGGTATGCCTGAATCATTCAACGTGCTGGTGAAAGAAATCCGTTCACTGGCCATTGATATTGATTTGGACCGTAACTAAGCCCCGCCATTAGGAGAGTCTCTATGAAAGCGTTATTAGATTTATTTAAACAGGTTACGCAAGAAGAAGAGTTCGACGCGATCAAGATCGCGCTGGCTTCACCTGAAAAAATCCGTTCATGGTCCTATGGCGAAGTGAAAAAGCCAGAAACCATCAACTACCGTACCTTCAAACCTGAGCGGGACGGTTTGTTCTGCTCCAAAATCTTTGGCCCGATCAAAGATTACGAGTGCTTGTGCGGTAAATACAAGCGTTTGAAACACCGCGGTGTGATTTGTGAAAAATGTGGCGTTGAAGTCACACTGAGCAAAGTGCGTCGTGAACGCATGGGTCACATCGAGCTGGCTTCACCCGTGGCCCACATCTGGTTCCTGAAATCCTTGCCTAGCCGTTTGGGTATGGTGCTGGATATCGCTTTGCGCGACATCGAACGTGTGCTGTACTTTGAAGCATTCATCGTGATTGACCCAGGCATGACGCCGCTGACCCGTGGTCAGTTGCTGACTGAAGATGACTATCTGGCCAAGGTGGAAGAATACGGTGACGAATTCAACGCCGTGATGGGTGCTGAAGCCGTGCGTGAATTGTTGCGCACCATGGACATTGAGCGCGAGATTGAAACATTGCGTAGCGAACTGTCCGCGACCAGCTCTGAAGCCAAGATCAAGAAGATCGCCAAGCGTCTGAAAGTGCTGGAAGCGTTCCAGAAATCCGGCATCAAGCCAGAGTGGATGATCCTGGAAATCTTGCCAGTGTTGCCACCAGAGCTGCGTCCATTGGTCCCATTGGATGGCGGCCGCTTTGCGACCTCAGATTTGAACGACCTGTATCGCCGTGTGATCAACCGTAACAACCGCTTGAAGCGTTTGTTAGAGTTGAAAGCGCCTGAAATCATCGTCCGTAACGAAAAACGTATGTTGCAAGAGGCTGTTGACTCTCTGCTGGATAACGGTCGTCGCGGTAAAGTCATGACCGGCGCCAACAAGCGTCCGCTCAAATCACTGGCTGACATGATCAAAGGTAAAGGCGGTCGTTTCCGTCAAAACCTGTTGGGTAAACGTGTGGACTACTCCGGCCGTTCCGTGATTGTGGTTGGTCCGCAGTTGAAACTGCATCAGTGCGGTTTGCCTAAGAAAATGGCGCTGGAATTGTTCAAGCCTTTCATTTTCCACAAGCTGGAAGTGTTAGGTCTGGCAACCACCATTAAAGCGGCCAAGAAGAAAGTGGAAGAGGAAGGACCAGAAGTCTGGGATATCCTCGAGGACGTGATCCGCGAGCATCCGGTGTTGTTGAACCGTGCGCCTACCTTGCACCGTTTGGGTATCCAGGCATTTGAGCCAGTATTGATCGAAGGTAAAGCGATCCAGTTGCACCCATTGGTGTGTTCAGCCTTTAACGCCGACTTTGACGGTGACCAGATGGCGGTACACGTTCCATTGAGTCTGGAAGCACAGATGGAAGCCCGCACCTTGATGTTGGCTTCCAACAACGTACTGTCTCCAGCCAACGGCGAGCCTATCATTGTGCCTTCGCAGGATATTGTGTTGGGTCTGTACTACATGACTCGCGAAAAAGTGGCTGCACGTGGCGAAGGTATGATCTTCAGTGACATCAAGGAAGTACAACGTGTGTACGACCAGGGGCTGATCGATTTGCACGCCAAGATTACGGTGCGTATCCGTGAGTTCGAGATGGATGTGACCGGTCACAAAACCGAGAAATTCAATCGGTATAACACCACCGTTGGCCGTGCTTTGCTGTCTGAAATTCTGCCACCAGGCATGCCATACAGCTACATTGACAAGGCACTGAAGAAAAAAGAAATTTCACGCCTGATCAACGCCAGCTTCCGTAAGGTGGGCATCCGTGAAACCGTGATCTTCGCGGATAAACTGATGTACACCGGTTACTCATACGCGACCAAAGCCGGTATCTCTATCAGCATCAATGACATGTTGGTGCCACCAGAGAAAGAGCAATTGATTGCGGCTGCCGATGCTGAAGTGAAAGAGATCGAAGACCAGTATGTGTCCGGTCTGGTGACACAGGGTGAGCGTTACAACAAGGTGGTCGACATCTGGGGTCGTGCCGGTGACAAAGTGGCTGAGGCCATGATGAAGCAGTTGCGCGAAGAAGATGTCAAGGACGCTGACGGCAACGTGGTCACCAAAGACGGTAAAGCTGTCCGTCAGGAATCCTTTAACGCGATTTACATGATGGCCGACTCCGGTGCGCGGGGTTCTGCAGCGCAGGTACGTCAGCTGGCTGGTATGCGTGGCCTGATGGCGAAACCAGATGGTTCCATTATTGAAACGCCGATCAAGGCGAACTTCCGTGATGGCTTGAACGTGTTGCAATACTTTATTTCAACCCACGGTGCGCGTAAGGGTCTGGCCGATACGGCGCTGAAAACAGCGAACTCCGGTTACCTGACACGCCGTCTGGTAGACGTGACACAAGACTTGGTTGTGACCGAGACGGATTGTGGCACCACCGAAGGCTTGGTCACCAAGGCGCTGGTTAAAGGCGGTGAAGTAGTTGAGCCCTTGCATGACCGTATCCTAGGCCGTACCTCTGCTCTGGATATCTTGCATCCTGAAACACAGGAAGTGGTATTCGCAGCCGGTACTTTACTGGGTGAAGACGAAGTCGAGAAAATTGATGCCTTGGGCATTGATGAAGTCAAAGTGCGTACTGCCCTGACTTGCGACACGCGTTACGGTATCTGCGCCAAGTGCTACGGTCGTGACCTGGGTCGTGGCAAGCTGATCAGTATCGGCGAGTCTGTCGGCGTGATTGCGGCACAGTCCATCGGTGAGCCTGGTACACAGTTGACCATGCGTACATTCCACATTGGTGGTGCGGTATCCCGTGCAGCTTCTGTGTCACAAGTAGAGAGCAAGTCTAACGGTACGGCTGGCTTCACTTCTACCATGCGTTACGTGACCAACTCACGTGGTGAGCAGATCGTGATTTCCCGTAACGGTGAGGTTGTGATTTCTGACGACAATGGCCGTGAGCGTGAGCGTCATAAAGTGCCTTACGGTGCGACGCTGACCATCAATGATGGTAAGACGGTTAAAGCGGGTCAGGCCTTGGCGACTTGGGATCCACATACTCGTCCGATTATTACCGAGTATGCGGGGCGCGTGAAGTTCGAGAACGTTGAAGAAGGCGTCACGGTTGCTAAGCAGGTGGATGAAGTCACTGGCTTGTCCTCACTGGTGGTGATTGATCCTAAACAAAGAGCGGGCTCGACTAAAGGCTTGCGTCCACAGGTGAAATTGCTGGATGCAAATGGTGTGGAAGTGAAAATTGCCGGTACTGAAACGCCGGTAAACGTCACCTTCCAGCTGGGTTGTATCATTACCGTGAAAGATGGTCAGGAAGTGGGTGTGGGTGAAGTGCTGGCACGTATCCCGCAAGAATCCTCCAAAACACGGGATATTACCGGGGGTCTGCCACGTGTGGCTGAACTGTTCGAAGCGCGTTCACCCAAAGATGCCGGCATGCTGGCAGAAGTGACCGGTACTGTGTCATTTGGTAAGGACACCAAGGGTAAGCAGCGTCTGGTCATTACTGACCTGGACGGTATTACCAGCGAGTTCCTGATTGCCAAGGACAAGCACGTGACCGCGCACGATGGTCAAGTGGTCACCAAGGGTGAAACGATTGTCGACGGCCCGGCAGATCCGCAAGACATCTTGCGTCTGCAAGGTCGTGAGGCACTGGCACGTTACATCATTGACGAAGTACAAGACGTTTATCGTTTGCAGGGCGTGAAGATTAACGACAAGCACATTGAAGTGATTGTGCGTCAGATGTTGCGCCGTGTGAAAGTGCAAGATGCCGGAGATACCAGCTTCATCCCGGGTGAGCAGGTAGAACGTGCAGACTTGTTGACTGAAAACGAACGCGTCATTGCCGAAAACAAACGTCCCGCAACTTTCGAGTACGTATTGCTGGGGATTACCAAGGCATCGCTGTCTACGGACTCCTTCATCTCTGCCGCATCCTTCCAGGAAACGACAAGAGTGTTGACCGAGGCTGCGATCTTGGGCAAACGCGACGATCTGCGTGGCTTGAAAGAAAACGTGATTGTCGGCCGTCTGATTCCAGCCGGTACCGGTTTGGCGTATCACGAGTCTCGCAAGCGTGCAGCAATCGCGTCGTTGACGCCAAATGTTGCTGAGCCTTCAGAGGCGATGTTGGCCGCTGAAGCGATGTTTGCACCAGAAGAAGTGGTTGAAGAAACCGCAACGGACGACAACGCGACCGAGTAATTTTAGGCTTTTCCGGTCGTCAGGCCGGGCAATAAACAAGGGGTGTCCAAGTATGAATAATGCTTGACACCCCTTGACTCGTTTATTAAAATGCTGGGTTTCTCAGAATAGCCTTATTGTCTCAATAAGGTGTTATTGTTGATATGCCGCCAGTCCTGAGTTTCCTGCTCAGTTGGTGGATTTTTTAAGGTGAAGAGGTTAAGGCAATGCCAACCATTAATCAGTTAGTACGTAAACCACGCGTTAAAGTGGTAACCAAGAGCAAGGTTCCAGCCCTGGAATCCTGCCCACAAAAGCGTGGTGTATGTACCCGTGTGTACACCACTACTCCTAAAAAGCCAAACTCCGCGTTGCGTAAGGTTGCCAAAGTGCGCCTGACTAACGGTTACGAAGTCATTAGCTACATCGGCGGTGAAGGCCATAACCTGCAAGAGCACTCTGTGGTACTGATTCGCGGTGGTCGTGTAAAAGACTTGCCAGGTGTGCGTTACCACATGGTGCGCGGTAGCTTGGATACGGCTGGTGTGAAAGATCGTAAACAGTCACGTTCCAAATACGGTGCTAAACGTCCTAAAGAAGCTAAAGCTTAATTTGTTAAGTTGGTTTCGGACATTGGTCCAATTTTTAATAGCGGCTGAAATGCCTTGCAGTGTTGTAGCTAGCAAAATTTAATTGAAAGAGAATAGTTATGCCTAGACGTAGAGAAGTTCCCAAACGTAATATCTTGCCGGATCCAAAATTTGGTAGCCAGGAAGTATCCAAATTCGTAAACGTACTGATGACAGGTGGTAAGAAATCTGTTGCTGAGCGTATTGTTTACGGTGCATTTGATCAAGTAGCCAGCAAGAGTGGCAAAGATCCGCTGGAATTATTCACCACAGCGTTGAACAATCTGCGCCCTATCGTTGAAGTGAAAAGCCGTCGTGTCGGTGGTGCTAACTATCAGGTGCCTGTTGAAGTGCGTCCTAGCCGTCGTAGCGCCTTGGCAATGCGTTGGTTGCGTGATGCAGCGCGCAAGCGTGGCGAAAAGTCCATGGGCTTGCGTCTGGCTGCTGAGTTGCTTGAAGCCTCAGAAGGCCGCGGCGCCGCAATGAAGAAGCGTGAAGAAGTTCATCGTATGGCAGAAGCCAACAAGGCTTTCTCACACTTCCGTTTTTAATTAAACGACCTCGTTCTTTAATAATTAGTTGAATTGATAGCAAAGGTAAAGCATCGTGGCACGTAAAACCCCTATTGAACGCTACCGTAATATTGGTATTTCTGCGCACATTGACGCAGGTAAAACAACCACGACAGAACGTATTCTGTTCTACACTGGTGTGAACCATAAAATTGGTGAGGTGCACGATGGTGCAGCGACCATGGACTGGATGGAACAAGAGCAGGAGCGTGGGATTACCATTACTTCCGCTGCGACCACCTGTTTCTGGAAAGGCATGGACCTGTCTTTGCCTGAGCATCGATTCAACATTATTGATACCCCTGGGCACGTAGACTTCACGATTGAAGTTGAGCGTTCCATGCGTGTGCTGGATGGCGCCTGCATGGTGTACTGTGCGGTAGGTGGTGTGCAACCACAATCTGAAACTGTTTGGCGTCAGGCCAACAAATACAAAGTGCCTCGCTTGGCCTTTGTGAACAAAATGGACCGTTCTGGTGCCGACTTCTTCAAAGTGGTTGAGCAGATGAAAACGCGTCTGCGCGCAAGCCCAGTGCCTGTGGTGATCCCAATTGGCCGTGAAGATACTTTCACTGGCGTCGTTGATCTCATGAAAATGAAAGCCATTATCTGGGATGAGGCTTCTCAAGGCATGAAATTTACTTACGGTGAGATTCCGGCTGATCTGGTTGAGACTGCTAAAAAATGGCGCGAGCAGATGGTTGAATCTGCGGCTGAAGCCAGCGAAGATCTGATGAACAAATACCTGGAAAACGGTGATCTGGAAGAGAAGGACATCGTGTTTGGTCTGCGTACGCGTACCATTGCGGGTGAAATTCAGCCGATGCTGTGCGGTTCTGCCTTTAAAAACAAAGGCGTGCAACGTATGCTGGATGCGGTGATTCAGTTCCTGCCATCTCCAGTAGATATTCCTGATGTGACCGGTGAAGATGATGATGGCAAACCAGCCAGCCGTAAAGCCGATGACAAAGAGGGGTTCTCTGCGCTGGCATTTAAATTGATGACAGACCCGTTTGTCGGTCAGTTGACTTTTATCCGTGTTTACTCTGGTGTGTTGAACAAGGGTGATACCGTACTCAACTCTGTGAAGGGTAAAAAAGAGCGTATCGGTCGTATCGTTCAGATGCATGCGAATAACCGTGAAGAAGTGGATGAAGTGTTGGCAGGCGACATTGCAGCCTGTATCGGTTTGAAAGAAGTGACCACAGGTGAATCTCTGTGCTCTCCAGACAAGCCTATCATCCTTGAACGCATGGTATTCCCTGAGCCAGTGATTCACGTGGCTGTTGAGCCAAAAACCAAGAGCGATCAGGAAAAAATGGGCTTGGCATTGGGTCGTTTGGCACAAGAAGACCCTTCTTTCCGCGTGCGTTCCGACGAAGAGTCTGGCCAAACCATTATTTCCGGTATGGGTGAATTGCACCTGGAGATTCTGGTTGACCGTATGAAGCGTGAATTCAACGTTGAAGCCAACGTAGGTGCGCCACAAGTGGCTTACCGTGAAGCGATCCGTAAAGCGGTTGAGGTTGAAGGTAAATTCGTTAAACAGTCCGGTGGTAAAGGTCAGTACGGTCACGTATGGCTCAAAATGGAGCCAAATGAGGCTGGTAAAGGTTACGAGTTCGTGGATGCCATTAAAGGCGGTACTGTGCCACGTGAATTTATCCCTGCAGTAGATAAAGGGTTGCGTGAAACGATTCCAGCAGGTGTTCTGGCAGGCTTCCCAGTGGTCGACGTAAAAGTGACCCTGTTTGATGGTTCCTACCATGACGTTGACTCGAACGAAAACGCGTTCAAGATGGCTGCTTCTATCGGTTTCAAAGATGGTATGCGTAAAGCAGATCCAGTCTTGCTGGAGCCAATGATGGCGGTTGAAGTTGAAACGCCTGAAGAGTACATGGGTGATGTGATGGGTGACTTGTCATCTCGTCGTGGCATCATTCAGGGCATGGATGATATGCCTGGTGGCGGTAAAGCGATTAAAGCTGAAGTGCCGCTGTCAGAGATGTTTGGTTACTCCACTGTCGTGCGTTCCTTGTCACAAGGTCGTGCAACCTACAGCATGGAATTCAAACACTACGCAGATGCGCCGAAAAACGTTGCTGATGCAATCATCAACAAAAAATAATTGATTTTTAAAGTATTGAATTAAAGGAAAAACATCATGGCAAAAGGCAAATTTGAACGTACCAAGCCACACGTGAACGTTGGTACGATTGGTCACGTTGACCACGGTAAGACAACATTGACAGCGGCGATCACCACAGTGTTGACCAAGAAATTTGGTGGCGAAGCAAAAGCTTACGACCAAATTGACGCGGCACCAGAAGAAAAAGCACGTGGTATTACCATCAACACAGCACACGTTGAGTACGAGACTGCAAGCCGTCACTACGCACACGTTGACTGCCCAGGCCACGCCGACTACGTTAAAAACATGATTACCGGTGCTGCCCAGATGGACGGCGCGATCCTGGTATGTTCCGCTGCTGACGGCCCTATGCCACAAACACGTGAGCACATCCTGTTGGCCCGTCAGGTTGGCGTACCATACATCGTTGTGTTCCTGAACAAAGCTGACATGGTTGACGACGCTGAGTTGTTGGAACTGGTTGAAATGGAAGTGCGTGACTTGCTGAGCAAGTATGACTTCCCAGGTGATGACACCCCAATCATCAAAGGTTCTGCTAAATTGGCCCTTGAAGGCGACCAATCAGAAATCGGCGAACCAGCGATCTTCGCATTGGCTGACGCATTGGACAGCTACATCCCAACCCCAGAGCGTGCCATCGACGGTACCTTCCTGATGCCAGTAGAAGACGTATTCTCTATCTCTGGTCGTGGTACTGTAGTAACAGGCCGTGTTGAGCGTGGTATCGTTAAAGTCGGTGACGAAATCGAAATCGTTGGCCTGAAGCCAACCTTGAAAACCACCTGTACTGGTGTTGAAATGTTCCGTAAACTGCTGGACCAAGGTCAAGCAGGTGACAACGTAGGCGTACTGCTGCGCGGTACCAAGCGTGAAGAAGTTGAGCGTGGTCAAGTGCTGGCTAAATCCGGTTCTATCAAACCACACACCAAGTTCACCGCTGAGATCTACGTGTTGGGTAAAGATGAAGGTGGTCGTCATACACCATTCTTCAACGGCTACCGTCCACAGTTCTACTTCCGTACCACTGACGTGACTGGTGCAGTTGAATTGCCAGCAGGTACCGAAATGGTGATGCCAGGTGATAACGTCTCTATCACTGTGACATTGATCGCGCCTATCGCGATGGAAGATGGTCTGCGCTTCGCGATTCGTGAAGGTGGTCGTACCGTTGGTGCTGGCGTCGTTGCCAAAATCATCGAGTAATTCTTTTTATGAGCGGCAGGAGTATCCTGCCGCTTTTTGCTCTTTTTAAGGAAAAAACATGGCAGCTCAAAAAATTCGTATCCGTCTGAAAGCATTTGACTATCGTTTGATCGACCAATCTGCTTTGGAAATTGTGGATACTGCGAAACGTACTGGTGCAGTTGTAAAAGGTCCAGTGCCATTGCCAACACGTATCGAACGCTTTGACATTCTGCGTTCACCACACGTGAACAAAACCTCCCGTGACCAGTTTGAAATCCGTACCCATCAGCGTTTGATGGATATCGTTGATCCTACAGACAAGACTGTAGATGCATTGATGAAATTGGATTTGCCAGCTGGCGTAGATGTAGAAATCAAGCTTTAATTTTTAAAGTTGTCATTAGAAATAACCTTTTCGAAAGAAAAGGTTATTGTCAAATCAAGAATAGTTCGGTATAATCCGCGCTCTTCGGTGGACGGTCAATTGTAATCGTTCACTTTAACTATTATAAGGAACTGATCATGAGCTTAGGGCTTATTGGTCGCAAGGTGGGCATGACCCGCATTTTTACAGAAGAAGGCGCAAGCGTTCCTGTAACAGTGCTGGAAGTGATTCCTAACCGCGTGACACAAGTAAAGACAGTCGCAACTGATGGTTATACTGGCCTTCAGGTTGCTTATGGTGAGCGTCGTGCTAGCCGTATCAACAAAGCGTTGACTGGCCATTATGCCAAGGCTGGCGTTGCTGCCGGTGCTGGTATTAAAGAATTCAATGTGGCTGAAGATGTATTGGCTAACTTCCAAGTGGGTGGCAATGTCACTGTAGACATTTTCTCCGTTGGTCAGTTGGTTGATGTGACGGGTACTTCCATCGGTAAAGGTTTTGCCGGTGCGATCAAGCGTCACAACTTCTCCTCTAACCGTGCATCTCACGGTAACTCACGTTCGCACAATGTACCGGGTTCTATCGGTATGGCGCAGGATCCAGGTCGAGTATTCCCTGGTAAGCGCATGCCTGGTCATTTGGGTGATGCTAAAGTCACAACCCAAAACCTGGAAATCGTCCGTGTAGATGTGGAGCGTAACCTGTTGTTGATTAAAGGTTCCGTGCCTGGCTCCAAAGGTGGCAATGTCGTTGTACGTCCAGCCATCAAAGCGAAAGGGGCTAAATAATGGAATTGAAACTTATCGATCAAAACGGCAAGGTTGCTAAAAAAGGCGTAGATGCCTCTGATGTGACGTTCGGTCGTGAATTTAATGAGTCATTGGTGCATGAAGTGGTTGTTGCCTACATGGCAAACGCTCGTACTGCAACCCGTGCTCAAAAAACACGTGCTACTGTTGCCCACACGACACACAAGCCGTATGCACAAAAAGGTACTGGTAACGCCCGTGCCGGTATGGCATCCAGCCCGATTTGGCGCGGAGGCGGTCGTGCATTCCCAAATAGCCCTAACGAAAACTATAGCCATAAGGTGAACCGTAAGGCTTACCGTGCTGGTATGCAGACGATTTTGTCTGAACTGGTGCGTCAGGACCGTTTGAAGGTGGTAGACAGTTTCACTGTTGATACGCCAAAAACGAAACAATTTGTACAGAAAATCAATGCTCTGGGCATCGATGGCGGTGTTTTGCTGTTGACTGATGGTTTTGATGAGAATTTGTACTTGTCTTCCCGTAACCTGCCAAACGTATTGGTGGTTGAAGCGCAATATGCTGACCCAGTAAGTCTGGTGCGTTTCCCTAACGTTTTGGTCACAGCCGGTGCTGTGAAGAAACTTGAGGAGATCTTGGCATGATTACCGCAGCTACAAAAACACAAGATCGTTTGTTGCAAGTGATTTTGGCTCCACAAATTACTGAAAAAGCAACATTCATTGCTGACAAGCATCAGCAAATTGCTTTTAAAGTGCGTACTGATGCGACCAAGCCAGAAATTAAGGCTGCTGTTGAATTGGTGTTCAAGGTCGAAGTCGCTTCTGTGTCTGTGATTAATGTCGCAGGTAAAGTGAAGCGCGCTGGTCGTCGCATGGGTAAACGTAGTGACTGGAAAAAAGCTTATGTGAGCTTGAAGCCAGGTCAAGAAATTAACTTCGCAGCTGGCGAATAAGGAGAGAAGACATGGCATTAGTTAAAGTCAAACCAACTTCCCCCGGTCGTCGCGGTGTATTGAAAGTCATTACACCAGATTTGCATAAAGGCAAGCCTTACGCGCCGCTGTTGGAAAGTCAAAGCAAGAACGCAGGTCGTAACAATAACGGCCGTATTACCACTCGTCATCAAGGTGGTGGTCATAAGCAGCATTACCGTATTGTCGACTTCCGTCGCAACAAAGATGGTATTCCTGCAACTGTTGAGCGTATCGAATACGATCCAAACCGTACAGCAAACATTGCTTTGTTGTGCTACGCGGATGGTGAGCGTCGTTACATCATTGCGCCACGTGGCATCGCTGCCGGTGCGCAACTGTTGAGCGGCTCTGAAGCGCCTATCCGTGCTGGTAATGCTTTGCCACTGCGCAATATTCCAGTTGGTAGCACCATTCACTGCATCGAGATTCAGCCAGGTAAAGGTGCCCAAATCGCCCGTTCAGCCGGTACTTCTGTCCAGCTGTTGGCACGTGAAGGTTCTTATGCTCAGTTACGTTTGCGCTCTGGTGAAGTTCGCCGTGTGCACGTGGATTGCAAGGCAACCCTGGGTGAAGTGGGTAACGAAGAGCATTCATTGCGTTCTATCGGTAAAGCTGGTGCGATGCGCTGGCGCGGTATCCGTCCAACCGTACGTGGTGTGGTGATGAACCCGGTTGATCACCCGCACGGTGGTGGTGAAGGCCGTACTGCTGCCGGTATGAACCCTGTGTCACCATGGGGTCAGAAAACTAAGGGTTATCGTACTCGTAAGAACAAGCGTACCGATAACATGCGCGTAAGTCGTCGTCCGAGAAATGTAAGGTAATCGCTATGGCACGTTCTATTAAAAAAGGTCCATTTGTGGATGCACATTTGGCGAAGAAAGTCGAAACCGCTGTTGCGGGTCGCGATCGCAAACCAATCAAAACTTGGTCGCGTCGCTCGACAGTTTTGCCAAATTTCATTGGTTTAACCATCGCAGTGCACAACGGCAGACAGCATGTGCCTGTGTTGATTTCTGAAAACATGGTTGGTCACAAGCTCGGTGAATTTGCGTTGACACGCACATTCAAGGGTCACGCGGCTGATAAAAAAGCGAAGAAGTAAGGGGCTGATAATGCAAGTGACTGCAGTTTTAAAAGGCGTACACCTTTCTCCGCAAAAAGCGCGTTTGGTGGCTGACCTTGTGCGTGGCAAAAAAGTTGATCAAGCACTGAATATCCTGGCATTCACGCCCAAGCGTGGTGCTGAGATCATCAAAAAAGTGGTTGAGTCAGCCATTGCTAACGCTGAACATAACAATGGTGCTGATATCGATACGTTGAAGGTGACTTCAATTTATGTCGATAAAGGCTTGGTGATGAAGCGTATCCGTGCACGTGCAAAAGGTCGCGCTGGTCGTATTACGAAGCCAACCTGTCATATTCATGTGACAGTCGGTGACTCAAAGGAATAATATGGGACAGAAAATTCATCCAATTGGGTTCCGTTTGAGCGTTCAGAAAAACTGGGCCTCACGTTGGTACTCTAACAGCCAGAACTTCCCTGCGATGTTGCAAGGCGACATCAAAGTGCGTGAGTTCTTGAACAAGAAACTGGCAAGCGCTGCTGTAAGCAAAATTATTATCGAGCGTCCGGCTAAAAACGCAAAAATTACAATTCACAGTGCCCGTCCAGGTGTTGTGATTGGTAAAAAAGGTGAAGACATCGAGTCTTTACGTTCTACTCTGCAAGGGTTGATGGGCGTGCCTGTTCACCTGAACATTGAAGAAGTGCGTAAGCCAGAGTTAGATGCTACATTGATCGCACAGTCGATTGCTCAGCAATTGGAAAAGCGTGTGATGTTCCGTCGTGCCATGAAACGCGCCATGCAAAATGCAATGCGTTTGGGTGCACAAGGCATCAAGATTATGAGTTCCGGTCGTTTGAACGGTATCGAAATTGCACGTACAGAGTGGTATCGCGAAGGTCGTGTGCCTCTCCATACACTGCGTGCTGATATCGACTATGGTGTGGCAGAAGCTTCTACCACCTACGGTATTATCGGGATTAAAGTTTGGGTATTCAAAGGCGAGATTTTCGGTGACAACGCTGCTGCTAATGCTGCGGTTGCCGATGCTGAGCCAGAGAAAAAAGTAAGAAAGCCGAGGGCTAAAGATGCTGCAACCAGCTAGACAGAAATACCGCAAGATGCAAAAGGGTCGTAATAAAGGCATTGCGACTACTGGTAACAAGGTAAGCTTTGGTGAATTTGGTTTAAAAGCGATTGGTCGTGGTCGTTTGACCGCACGCCAGATTGAAGCTGCCCGTCGTGTGATGACTCGTCACATTAAACGTGGTGGTCGCGTTTGGATCCGTGTGTTTCCTGACCAACCAATCTCTAAAAAACCAGCTGAAGTGCGTATGGGTAATGGTAAAGGTAGTGTTGATTACTACATCGCTCAAATTCAGCCAGGCAAAATGTTGTACGAGATGGATGGCGTGAGCGAAGAGTTGGCTCGCGAAGCTTTCAAATTGGCTGCTGCTAAGTTGCCAATTGAAACTACATTCATGACCCGTCAAATTGGCAGTTAAGGAGTAGTTAAATGAAAGCTTCAGAATTCAGAGCAAAATCGGCAGATGAGCTCAATAACGAGTTGGTAGAGTTGCGTCGTGCGCAGTTTTCATTGCGTATGCAATTGGCGACTCAACAATTGAACAAAGTGGATCAGCTGGCTAAAGTGCGCAAAGATGTTGCTCGCGTCAAGACCGTGCTGGCTGAGAAGGCGAAACAGGCATGATGACTGAAAAAGCGAAAGTTGTACGCAGTTTGACTGGCCGCGTCGTAAGCAACAAGATGGATAAAACCGTGACTGTGCTTGTCGAGCGTAAAGTGAAACACCCTTTGATTGGTAAAGTGGTTGTGAAATCGAACAAGTTCCATGCACATGATGAAAACAATGCATGTAACGAAGGCGATGTTGTGACGATCACAGAAACCCGCCCATACTCCAAGACCAAAACTTGGATCGTAAGCAAAATCGAAGCTAAATAAGGCTTCAAATATATAAAACCGGAAAAACGCTTGTCATAAGCGTTTTTTTGGTTGTATAATGTTGGACTTTTCGGTGCCCGCCTTAGTTGGCATGTAGCTGGCACCCCAATACTGACCGTGGTCTATTGGCCTTAACGTGTTTTTTGGGCGCAAGTTCAAAAAGCGGGCGGCTGGTAGTGGTTATAACGGATTAAGTTGGAGATTATTTCTCATGATTCAAATGCAATCTCGGCTGGAAGTGGCCGATAACACTGGTGCGCGTTCCGTTCAGTGTATCAAAGTCTTGGGTGGTTCCAAGCGTCGTTACGCCAGCATTGGCGACATCATCAAGGTCAGCGTGAAAGATGCTGCGCCGCGTGGTCGCGTCAAGAAAGGTGAAATCTACAACGCTGTGGTTGTGCGCACTGCTAAAGGTGTTCGCCGTCCAGATGGTTCGTTAGTTAAATTTGATGCCAATGCTGCAGTGTTGTTGAACAACAAGCTGGAGCCGATTGGTACACGTATTTTTGGCCCTGTGACACGTGAATTGCGTAGTGAGCGCTTCATGAAGATTGTTTCACTGGCGCCTGAAGTGTTGTAAGGCTTGGAGACAATCAAATGAGCAAAATTCGCAAAGGTGACCAGGTCATTTTGAATACAGGTAAAGATGCAGGCAAAACAGGTACTGTTTTGAGCGTCTTGCCAAGCGGCCATGTAGTGGTTGAAGGTTTGAATGTAGTGAAAAAACACACTCGTCCTAACCCCATGCGTGGTATCACTGGTGGCATCATCAGCAAGGAAATGCCGGTTGACGGCTCCAATGTGGCGATTTACAACGCTGCAACACAAAAAGCTGATCGTGTTGGTTTTAAGGTACTGGAAGATGGTCGCAAGATTCGTGTATTCAAATCTAGCGGCGAGTCTATCGACGCATAGGAATAAATATGGCACGTTTAAAACAGTATTATAACGATACAGTAGTGGCCAAATTGACAGAACAATTTGGTTATACCTCTCCAATGCAGGTGCCTCGTATCGAAAAAATTACCCTGAACATGGGTGTGGGCGAAGCCGTTGCTGACAAGAAAGTCATGGAAAATGCGGTGTCTGATATGCAGAAAATTGCCGGTCAGAAACCTATTGTGACCAAGGCTAAAAAGTCTGTGGCTGCATTTAAAATCCGTGATGACTATCCTGTTGGTTGTAAAGTAACTCTGCGTCGTGAGCGCATGTATGAGTTTCTGGATCGCCTGATCACTGTGGCTATTCCACGTATCCGTGACTTCCGTGGTATTTCCGGCAAATCATTTGATGGCCGTGGTAACTACAACATGGGTGTAAAAGAGCAGATCATTTTCCCGGAAATCGAGTACGACAAGATCGATGCGCTGCGCGGGATGAATATCACAATTACCACAACAGCAAAAACAGACGAAGAAGCGAAAGCTCTTTTGGCTGCGTTTAGTTTCCCTTTCAGAGGTTAAGTCATGGCAAAAGTATGTATGACAGAGCGCGAGCAAAAGCGTCGCGAAACCGTTAAAAAATTTGCAGCTAAACGAGCTGAATTGGTTGCTACTGTGAATGACCAGTCTGCCAGTGTTGAAGATCGCATGGCTGCACGTTTGAAATTGCAAAGTTTGCCACGTAATTCCAGTCCTGTTCGCACACGTAATCGTTGTGCTTTGACTGGTCGTCCACGTGGTGTGTTTAGTAAATTTGGTATCGCACGTAACGAGTTGCGTAAATTGATGATGGCTGGTCACGTACCAGGTGTCACCAAGGCCAGCTGGTAACGGAGGAATAGAACATGAGTATGAGTGATCCGATTGCCGATATGTTGACCCGTATTCGTAACGCGCAACGTACGAATAAAACAACCGTTTCAATGCCTGCTTCCAAGTTGAAGGGTGCAATTGCAAATGTGTTGAAAGATGAAGGTTATATCGACGATTTCAACGTTCAAAACAATGACGGTAAGCCAGTTTTGAACATTAGCCTGAAATATTACGCAGGTCGTCCAGTGATTGAGAAGATCGAGCGCGTATCCAAGCCAGGTTTGCGTGTTTATAAAGGTAGCGAAAATCTGCCTAAAGTAATGAACGGTTTGGGTGTGACGATTGTTTCAACATCCAAAGGCGTGATGACCGATCGTAAAGCACAAGCTGCCGGTATTGGTGGCGAAGTTCTGTGCATCGTGGCCTAAGGAGAATCAATATGTCACGTGTTGCTAAAAATCCGATTGCAATTCCTGCGAAAGTAGAAGTTGTAATCTCAGCCTCAGAAGTCGCGGTGAGCGGCCCTTTGGGTAAGTTGACTCAAGCGTTGTCTGCTGATATTTCAGTGGTTCGCGAAGGTGAGCAGTTGTTGGTTCAAACGAATGGTGAAACACAGCATGCAAGAGCGATGTCAGGTACAACCCGCGCATTGCTGGCCAATATGGTGCAAGGTGTTTCTGCCGGGTTTACCCGTAAGCTGTCACTGATCGGTGTGGGTTACAAAGCCAATGCTCAGGGTTCTACCTTGAACCTGGAGTTGGGCTATTCCCACCCAATCAACCATAAAATGCCTGAAGGCGTGACTGTACAAACACCTACTCCTACTGAAGTAGTGTTGACAGGCGCCAACAAGCAAGTGGTTGGTCAAGTGGCTGCTCAAATTCGTGCTTACCGTGCACCAGAGCCTTATAAAGGTAAAGGTGTTCGTTATGCTGACGAAGTGGTGGTCATCAAAGAGACCAAGAAAAAATAAGTAAGGCACTTGTAGCTTAAAACTAAGCTGAACAGTGATTCAACATTAAAGGTAAATTCAATGAAGAACGTAAATAACCGCTTGCGCCGTGCACGTAAAACCCGTGCCAAAATCGCCGAGTTGAAAGTGACACGTTTGAGTGTACATCGCACCAATACTAATATCTACGCACAGATCATCGCTGAAACTGGCGATCGCGTATTGGCGAGTGCATCCACCGTTGAGGCTGAAGTGCGTCAACAACTGAAAAATGGCGGCAACGTCGAAGCTGCAACCCTGATTGGTAAGCGTATTGCTGAAAAAGCAGCAAAAGCAGGTATTACCACTGTTGCATTTGATCGTTCAGGCTACAAGTATCACGGTCGTATCAAGGCTTTGGCTGACGCTGCCCGTGAATCTGGTCTCAAATTCTAAGGGTGAGATAAAGAATGGCTAAAGATATTGAACAACAGCAGCAAACTGACGGTTTGCGCGAAAAGATGATTACCGTTAACCGTGTAAGTAAAACGGTTAAAGGTGGTCGTATCATGAGCTTCGCTGCGCTGACCGTGGTTGGTGATGGTGATGGCGCCGTTGGTATGGGTAAAGGTAAAGCACGTGAAGTGCCTGTGGCTGTACAAAAAGCCATGGACGAAGCCCGTCGCAGTATGGTTAAAGTGAACCTGAACAATGGCACATTGCACCATGCAGTGACCGGTGTTCACGGTGCCGCTAAAGTGCTGATTCAGCCAGCTTCTGAAGGTACCGGTATTATTGCTGGTGGCGCAATGCGTGCGATCTTCGAAGTAATGGGTGTGACTAACGTGGTTGCAAAGAGTATTGGTTCAACCAATCCTTATAACCTAGTTCGCGCGACCTTGAATGGTCTGGCATCCATGAATACACCGGCTGAAATCGCCGCTAAACGTGGTAAGACCGTAGAAGAAATCAGAGGTTAATCATGGCTAAAGCAAAAAAAGAAAGCGCTACTTTGAAAGTGACGCTGGTAAGAAGTTTGATTGGTCGTATTGAAGCACACAAAGCTACTGTTCGTGGCTTGGGTTTGCGTCGTATGCACCACACTGTAGAAGTGCAGGACACTCCTGAAATTCGCGGCATGATCAACGCTGTGAGTTATCTTTTGAAGGTTGAATAATCATGCAATTAAACACGATTAAGCCTGCTGCAGGCGCAAAAAAAGCACCTCGTCGTTTAGGTCGTGGGATTGGTTCTGGCTTGGGTAAAACTGGTGGCCGTGGTCACAAAGGTCAAAAATCCCGTGCTGGCGGTTTCCATAAAGTAGGTTTTGAAGGCGGTCAAATGCCTTTGCAACGTCGCTTGCCTAAACGTGGTTTTAACTCCCTGACTCATGCAGACACCGCACGTATTCGTACTAGCGAGTTGGCTCTGGTTGATGCTGAGGTGGTTGATATCTTGGCATTGAAAGCAGCGAAATTGGTTCCAGCTGCTGTGAAGGCAGTGAAAGTTTACCTGTCTGGTGAAGTTTCAGCCAAAGTGCAAGTGCAAGGGTTGTTGTTGACCAAAGGTGCTAAGGCAGCCATTGAAGCAGCTGGCGGCAAAGTGCTGGAAGTATAAACGTAGTCAAAAGAGAGTATCAGCTTGGCACAGGATAATATCTTAAGTTCCGTTGGCAAACTTGGCGAATTAAAAAGCCGTTTGTGGTTCTTGTTGGGTGCATTGGTGGTTTACCGCCTCGGTGCACATATTCCAGTGCCAGGCATTGATCCTACGGTGTTGAAGCAGTTGTTTGACACGCAGAAGGATGGCATTTTGGGCATGTTTAACATGTTCTCCGGTGGGGCGCTGTCGCGTTTTACCGTATTTGCCTTGGGGATCATGCCCTACATTTCTGCGTCGATTATTATGCAGTTGCTCACGGTGGTTTCACCACAGTTGGAGCAGCTGAAAAAAGAAGGTGAAGCTGGTAGACGCCAGATCACGAAGTACACGCGTTACGGCACGGTATTGTTAGCAACTTTCCAGGCGCTGGGTATTGCGATCGCGCTTGAAGGTCAGGCTGGTCTGGTATTGGATCCTGGCTTTGCTTTCCGCATCACTGCAGTTACCACACTGGTGGCCGGGACGATGTTTCTGATGTGGTTGGGTGAGCAGATTACCGAGCGTGGCATTGGTAATGGTATCTCTATCATTATTTTTGCCGGGATTGTAGCGGGCTTGCCGCATGCAATTGGTAGTACCTTGGATTTGGCTAAAACAGGCGCATTCTCTATTCCATTAGTGATGTTCCTGTTTGTGGCGGTGATTTTAGTGACAGCGCTGGTGGTTTTTGTTGAGCGCGGTCAACGCAAAATCACAGTGAATTACGCAAAGCGTCAGGTTGGTAACCGCATTTACGGCGGTCAATCGACGCATTTGCCTTTGAAGCTAAATATGTCTGGTGTGATTCCACCGATTTTTGCTTCAAGTATTATTTTATTCCCGGCTACTTTAGCTGGTTGGTTTGGTAGCAGTGAGCACATGTATTGGCTCAAGGACGTCAGTGCAAAACTGTCGCCTGGTCAGCCCTTATATATCTTGTTGTTTGCTGCAGCGATTTTGTTTTTTGCTTTTTTCTACACGGCATTGGTGTTCAATCCCAAGGAAACTGCAGATAACCTGAAGAAGAGTGGCGCATTTGTGCCAGGTATTCGCCCAGGTGAGCAAACCGCAAAATATATTGACCGCATCATGGGTCGTTTGACATTGATTGGTGCTCTGTACATTACGCTGGTTTGTTTATTGCCAGAGTTTTTAGTGTTGAAATTTAATACCCCGTTCTATTTTGGTGGAACTTCATTGTTGATTATCGTTGTTGTGACGATGGACTTTATGACGCAGGTGCAATCTCATCTGATGTCGCAACAGTATGAAGGCTTGCTGAAAAAGGCAAACTTTAAGGGGACGGGTAAGTAGAAGATGGCAAAAGAGGATCGCATTGAGATGCAGGGGGAGATTGTTGAAAATCTCCCGAATGCAACTTTTAAAGTGAAACTGGAAAATGGTCATACAGTACTTGGTTACATTTCAGGCAAAATGCGTATGCATTACATCCGTATTCTGCCAGGTGACAAAGTCACGGTTGAGATGACCCCTTATGATTTAACCCGTGCGCGAATTACATTCCGCGCAAAGTAAGTGAATTAATTAAAGGAAAGTAAGATGAGAGTTCGCGCATCAGTTAAAACATTATGCCGTAACTGTAAAGTCGTAAGACGTCGCGGTGTTGTTCGCATTATTTGTACTGACCCACGTCATAAACAACGTCAAGGTTAATGGTAAACAATTGCTTGTGAGAGCATGGTGAAGCTGATATAATATGCGGCTTTTCTTTTCTACGCACAAGTTTGATCGTGAAAAACGATTGATTATTGGAGTTTAAGTATGGCTCGTATTGCCGGGGTAAATATCCCAAACCACAAACATGCAGAAATTGCGTTGACCTCTATTTATGGTATTGGTCGCGATACTGCGCAGAAGATCTGTGCTGCAGCTGGTGTTTTAACTACTGTAAAGGTTAAAGACTTGAGCGATGCAGAAGTAGAGAAGCTGCGTGACGAAGTGGCTAAATACACTGTAGAAGGTGATTTGCGTCGTGAAGTGACCATGAATATCAAACGTTTGATGGACTTGGGTTGCTACCGCGGTATTCGCCATCGTCGTGGTTTGCCAGTGCGCGGTCAGCGTACCAAAACCAATGCGCGTACACGCAAAGGTCCGGTTAAAGCGATCAAACAAGCTAAATAATCTTTATTGAACAAAAGTAAATATTAAGGACAGTACAACATGGCAAAAGCTAATGTACGCGTTAGAAAAAAAGTTAAAAAGAATATTGCCGAGGGTATTGCCCACGTGCACGCTTCTTTTAACAACACGATTATCACGATTACCGATCGTCAAGGCAATGCATTGTCATGGGCTACTTCCGGTGGTCAAGGTTTTAAAGGTTCACGTAAGAGTACTCCATTTGCTGCTCAGGTAGCTTCTGAGGTGGCTGGTAAAGCCGCTCAGGAGTCTGGTGTGAAGAATCTGGAAGTGCGTATTAAAGGGCCAGGTCCAGGTCGTGAATCTGCTGTGCGTGCGTTGAATGCTGCTGGTTTCAAAATCACTAGCATTACGGATGTGACCCCGGTACCTCATAACGGTTGCCGTCCACCGAAAAAACGCAGAATTTAATTCATTTCGCTGTCACAGATTAGCGAATCGATTACTGGAGAACTATTTTGGCTAGAAATTTAGACCCTAAATGCCGTCAATGCCGTCGTGAAGGTGAAAAGCTGTTTCTGAAAGCAGAAAAATGCTTTACAGACAAATGCGCGATCGAAAAGCGCAACTTCGCACCAGGTCAGCATGGTCAACGCCGTAACTCACGTTTGTCAGACTATGGTGTCCAACTGCGTGAGAAACAAAAAGTACGTCGTATCTACGGCGTATTGGAAGGTCAATTCCGTACTTACTACGCGGAAGCTGACCGTCAAAAAGGCATTACTGGTGAGAGCCTGTTGCAGTTGCTGGAGTCCCGTTTGGACAACGTTGCATACCGCATGGGTTTGGCTGGTTCTCGCTCAGAAGCACGTCAAGTGGTCCGTCATAACGCTATTTTGGTTAACGGCAAGCGCGTAAACGTTCCTTCCTATCAAGTGAAGGCTGGTGATGTGATTTCTGTGGCTGATAAAGCAAAAACACAATTGCGTATTAAAGCAGCTGTTGAAGCAGCTGAGCAGCGTGGTTTCCCTGAGTGGTTGGAAGTCGACGTCAAAGCATTGTCTGGTAAGTTTAAGGCTAAACCTCAGCGTGATGAGTTGCCTGCTACCATCAATGAATCATTGATCGTTGAATTGTATTCTAAGTAATCGCTTAGTCTAGGCTAAGGTTTATTTTTTAATACCCAATTACTTCAAGGAATTGTATGCAAAATAACCCTACAGATTATTTGAAGCCACGTGTTGTTGACGTTGAAGTGATAACGCCACTCCGCGCACGTGTGACTTTGGAGCCAATGGAACGTGGCTTTGGCTATACCTTGGGTAATGCGTTAAGAAGAGTCTTGCTCTCTTCCATTCCGGGTTTTGCCATTACTGAAGTAAAAATCGATGGTGTCGTACATGAGTACTCCACTATCGAAGGTGTGCAAGAAGATGTTGTTGATATCTTGCTTAACCTCAAAGGTGTTGCTTTAAAACTGCACAACAAAACTGAAACCATTCTGGTTTTGAGCAAAAGCGGTGAAGGGATTGTGACAGCGGGTGATTTTGAAGTGGGTCATGATGCTGAGATTGTGAACCCAAATCATATCCTTGCTAACATCACTAAAGGCGGTAAGTTGAACCTGGAAGTGAAAGTTGAAATGGGGCGTGGTTATCAACCTGTTCCAGCGCGTCAAAAAGCCAACGATGAAGACCGTGTGTTGGGCTTCATGATGGTGGATGCATCTTTCAGCCCGATCAACAAAGTCAGCTATCATGTTGAAAGTGCCCGTGTTGAGCAGCGTACTGACCTCGACAAGCTGATTATGGATGTGGAAACCAACGGTATCATCGAGCCTGAGCAGGCGATTCGTGATGCTGCACGTATCCTGATTGGTCAGTTGTCAGTATTTGCGAACCTGGAAGGTGCTTCTGCTGACGTTGAAGTGAAAGCAGCTCCACAGGTAGATCCTATCCTGTTGCGTCCAGTAGATGATCTGGAATTGACAGTACGTTCTGCCAACTGCCTCAAAGCAGAAAACATTTTCTACATTGGTGATCTGATTCAGCGTACTGAAAACGAATTGCTGAAGGCGCCTAACCTGGGTAGAAAATCATTGAATGAAATTAAAGATGTGTTGGCCTCCAAAGGCTTAACACTGGGAATGAAGCTGGAAAACTGGCCACCTGTTGGCTTGGAAAAAGCTTAATTTCTAATAAGATAAATACTTAAGGAAATTACTATGCGTCACGGTAATAGCAATCGTAAATTGAACAGAACCAGCAGCCACCGTGCTGCCATGTTCCGCAACATGGTGACCTCTTTGCTGCGTCACGAAGTGATCAAAACAACTTTGCCAAAAGCAAAAGAGCTGCGTAAGTACGCTGAGCCTCTGATCACTTTAGGTAAAACACCTACACTGGCAAATCGTCGTTTGGCGTTCAGCCGTCTGCGTGATCGTGACATCGTTGGTAAACTGTTCGGTGAACTGGGTCCACGTTACAATGCACGCAATGGTGGTTATCTGCGTATTCTGAAATGTGGTTTCCGCAACGGTGACAATGCGCCTATGGCGTTTGTTGAGTTGGTAGACCGTCCAGAAGTTGCAGAAGCACCAGCTGCAGAGTAAGTTCTGACGCATCAATAAAAAAGCCAGCAATCGCTGGCTTTTTTATTTGGTACGATGCGATAACAGCCATTGACTGACTTGTTCGCTATTAAAAGGCCAAGCCAGTATATTCTCCTGATCTGACGTGTTTTCTAACAATACTGGAATGCTGATTTGATAGCGTTCTAGCAATTTTTCATCTTCAATAATGTCTACGTATTGGTAAGGCAGTTTTAAGGCCTGCAAAATACGCTCTGCATCCTCACAGAGATGGCACCCAACGGTGCCAAATAATATCAATGGCTTTTGCATAAAAGTCTAGGTAGTGTCATCAACGCTTTGTACAATAATACCTGCAAAAAATAACGGCTGCTCAACATTGGATCCTGCATGACAGAAATTCACGAACATGATGAAAAAGTAATTGAAGGCAAAGAGAGCCTCAGTGAGACTTTGCAGCAAGTGATCCATTTATTGGGTAAACACAAGCTGGTTGAGCATGTCGTGCATAGGCAGGATATGCCGAATCATGATCTGGTTGAGACGCTGGTACACAAGCAGAATTTGAATGTGCTGCAGCACAAACTGGATCAGCTACATCCGGCCGACGTTGCCTATATTCTGGAGTCGCTGCCATTAGACGATCGTTTAATGGTTTGGGATCTGGTAAAAGCAGAACGTGATGGCGAGATTTTGCTTGAAGTATCGGATGCGGTGCGCCAGACACTGATTGCTGACATGGATAGCGAAGAGTTGCTCGCCGCCGCCGAGCAGCTTGATACCGATGAGTTGGCTGATCTTGCGCCTGATTTACCTAAAGATGTATTGCAGGACTTGCTGTATAGCCTGGATACACAGCATCGTGAGCGTTTGCAGTCTGCGCTGTCTTATCCCGATGATACGGTCGGTTCGATTATGGATTTTGATATTGTGACCATTCGGGACGATATCACGCTGGAAGTGGTCTTGCGCTATCTCCGCAGGTTACCTAAGTTTCCCGACCATACCGACAAGTTGTTTGTCATTAATCGCGATGACATCCTGCAAGGGGTGTTGCCACTCAAGCGTATTATTCTGAATGATCCGGAGACCAAAGTCGGCGATATCATGTCTACCGATGCTGTGGTATTTCACCCTGAGGATATGGCGGACCAGGCGGCGATGGCGTTTGAACGTTATGACCTGGTGACTGCCCCGGTGGTAGATAATAATCGCAAGTTGGTCGGCAGGATTACCGTGGATACGGTGATGGATATCATTCGTGAAGAGGCCGAGGCGGATATGCTGTCTTTGGCTGGTTTGCGCGAAGAAGAAGACTTCTTTGCTTCTATCTGGAAGTCGGTGCAAAACCGTTGGGCGTGGTTGGCAATTAACTTGGTGACGGCGCTGGTTGCTTCCCGAGTCATTGGCTTGTTTGAGGGTAGTATTGAGCGAATTGTAGCGTTGGCTGCACTGATGCCGATTGTTGCCGGCATAGGCGGCAATTCCGGTAACCAAACCACCACCATGATTGTACGCGGTCTGGCTTTGGGGCAAATTTCTGGCTATCACATGAAGTCTCTGTTGCAAAAAGAGATGGGCGTGGCTTTGCTGAATGGCTTAATCTGGGGCAGTGTGCTCGGCCTGATCGCTTTTTGGCTCTATCATAGCGCGGCCTTGGGGCTGGTCATGATGTCGGCGATGACACTTAATTTGTTGTTGGCGGCCATTATTGGCGTCACCATTCCTTTGGTGATGAATAAACTGGATCGTGACCCCGCCGTGGGATCCAGCGTCCTCATTACGGCAATCACCGACAGCGGCGGCTTTATGATTTTTCTCGGCCTGGCCACCATCTTCTTGTTATAAGCGGTAATACATGGATAGCGATATTGATATTCTCTGGAAAGAAATTGCGCACGACCTGAGCTCGGTGTCGGCGTTATGGCAATTATTTATCATTGGTGCCGTGCTTGCTGTCAGCGGGCTGTTAAATCTGCACTTACGCAAGCAAATTGCGGCAGGGCGCGTAAACATCGTGTACAAAATACTGCTGGGCGGAATTGAGCGGCTGTTTTTTCCTCTGGTCGCATTTTTAATGTTACTGATTACCCGGCTCAGCCTGGAGCATTGGATGCATGTGGGGCTGATCAAGCTGTCAGTGCGCATGCTGCTGGCGATGGTGGTGATTCGCAGTTTTGTTTATGTATTGCGTTATGTCTTTTCACCTGGCGCCTGGCTGCATTCGTTTGAGCGCGTGATCGCCTGGTGTGTCTGGGTCATTGTTGCTTTGCATATCAGCGGTTTTCTCGATCCGGCATTGCAGATTCTCGAAGACGTGAAATTCACTGTCGGCAGGCAAAAGCTGAACCTGTTGTTGCTGCTTCAAGGCAGTCTGACCATCGTCATTACCATGCTGGTGGCATTGTGGCTGAGCCGCATTATTGAGATGCGCTTGATGGCTGCTACCAATATCAATGGCAACTGGCGCGTGATTATGGTCAAGCTGGTGCGCATGGTGGCGATTGTGATTGCCTTGCTGATGTCCATGGCGGCGGTGGGCATAGATGTCACCATGTTGTCCGTCTTTGGGGGCGCGCTCGGTGTTGGGTTGGGGTTTGGCTTACAAAAGATCGCCAGTAACTACGTGAGCGGCTTTATCATTTTGATGGATAAGTCTCTGCACATGGGTGACCTGATTACCATTGGGGAGCATCATGGTGTTGTGCAAGAGTTGCGCTCTCGCTACATGATCCTGCAGAAGCCCGATTCGACAGAAATCATCATTCCTAACGAGAAGATGATTACGGATGTGGTAATCAATCATACCTCTGCAGTACATACAGCCAAGGTGCCTATTCCTATTCAGATCTCCTATGAAAGCGATCTTGATCTGGCGATACAATTACTAAAAGAAATCGGCAGAACACATGAGCGCACCATACAGGATGATACGGCGGTAGATGTGACAATCAAGTCATTTGGTCAGAACGGCATTGATTTAGTATTAGCGGTTTGGGTTCCAAATCCCGAGGAAGGTACAGCCAAATTGCAAAGTGACATTTATTATGAGATTTGGCGGCGCTTTAAAGCGAATAATATTCGTATTCCATACCCACAGCAGGAGGTCCGTATTATTTCCTCTTCAAACGCTGTTAATGGCGATGAATAAACGATGAATCACGGCCAATAAAAAAGCCTGCATATGCAGGCTTTTTTATTAAACATTTGAAACTGAAATTATTTCAATTTAGTCTCTTTGTACATCACATGCTTGCGAGCAACTGGATCAAATTTTTTGATCTCCATTTTCTCTGGCATAGTACGTTTGTTTTTAGTAGTGGTATAGAAATGACCTGTACCAGCACTGGATTCCAATTTGATTTTTTCACGCATGATATTGTCCTTTGCTCACTAGTGCTGCGAGTTAGATTTTTTCGCCAGCAGCGCGCAAATCAGCCAATACTGCATCGATACCATTTTTGTCGATGGTACGCAAAGCGGCGTTAGTAATGCGCAGGCTTACCCAGCGGTTTTCGCTCTCAACCCAAAACTTACGGTTTTGCAAGTTAGGCAAGAAACGACGTCTTGTTTTGTTTTGTGCGTGGGAAACGTTGTTGCCCACCATTGGTTTTTTACCGGTTACCTGACATACACGTGCCATGGTTGTCTCCAAATACTTTTATCTTTTCAGAAAGAGCGAGATTATAGATTGAAATCTATGATCAAATCAAGCAATTATTGCAACTTTTCAAATAATTAGTGCTTGCCTGTGCTGCCAAAGCCGCCTTCACCGCGTTCACTGCTGGTAAATTCATCCACGATATGAAAATCTGCCTGCACTACCGGCACAATCACCATCTGCGCGATACGTTCCATCGGGTTCAAAATAAACGGTTCTTTACTGCGGTTCCAGCACGAGACCAGCAGCTGCCCCTGGTAGTCAGAGTCAATCAGGCCTACCAGGTTGCCCAATACGATGCCATGTTTATGGCCCAAGCCAGAGCGCGGCAGAATCATGGCGGCGTAATAAGTGTTGTCGATATGAATCGCCATACCAGTCGGGATCATGATGGTTTCACCCGCTTGTATCGTTTGCGTATGTTCAATACACGCTCTTAAATCCAGCCCTGCAGACCCAGGTGTCGCGTAACTTGGCATCATATGATGCAAACGAGGATCAAGGATTTTAAGGTCTACGGTAATTGACATGCGACTGGCTCCAGAAACTGATTGCGCTATTAAACACGAAATGGCGTCGAAAATCACTAATCGCGGCAAGGCTATTCAATAAAAAAGCCAGCGGATGCTGGCTTTTAAGATGAGATTCTTCTTTAGAACTTGTATTGTGCATTTATTCCAACGAGGTAATTGCGACCTGCAGCAGGCTCATAAAAACGTGCATTGGTATCATTGACGCGAACAGCACCTATGTACTCGCGATCAAACATATTTTCTAATCTAATATATTCTTTAAAATTCCAATGACTGAGATTTTGTTCGAGGCCTGCGCGCAGGTTAAAAATTGTATAAGAAGGTGCGCTTTGCGAGTTAATATCATCAACATAAACTTTGCTGTTATATCTTCCCTCTAACGCTGTATAAAATCCCAAAGGCTGATATTTCCAAGCCACCTCGCCGTAAAGTTGATTTCGATATGTACCAGGGATGTAATTACCCGATTCAATCAGTCCGTTATTTCCAACATAGGACGAGCTATATTTCGCATTGAGAAATGAGTATGAAAAGTAAGTGGTTATATTGTTTTCATAACGGGTATCAAGGGATATCTCGGTACCGTAACGTTTAGTATTGTTCGCATTCGCGTAAACTGATCGCCCATTACTGTTTGCAGAAACAACGAGTTCATCTTGGGTGTTAATCCTGAATGCAGTTAGTGTAAGTAAGGAGGAGTCAGTAATATATGCTTTGGCACCTACTTCATAATTGTTACTTTGACTCGGTTTGAGCGTTAAATTTGGTGTCGCAGAGGCGGCCGTACTATTGTAAGCAGCTTCAATAAAAGTGGGTGTCTCAAATCCTTTGCCAAAATTTGCATAAAGATTGAGCGCTGGTGTAACTTTCCAGGTGGCTCCCAAAACAGGGTTAGTCTTTTGGTAGTCAACTGAGCCGCTATTATCAGGTGGAGTTAACTGGTCATTTACTTTTAGAGTGACTTTTGTATGACGAACACCAGCATGCACGTCAAAATTATCGGTTAACGCAAGTTTTCCTTGAATGTATTGGTCGAAGTTATCGACAATATTATCTTCGATTCTATTAGGGCCTAAGCCTGTTCCCTGAATATTGGTGTCTTTGCGCGCATCAGTCGATTTTCCATAATTCAGTCCAAGGCTGATATTGTATTGTTTTCCTGCTACCCCACCTCTATTGTCCCAGCGTAAGTCTGAACCATAGAACTCTCTGGAAATTTGACTTGATCTAGCATTCGAGCCTGTCGCATTTGTTGCCAAAATCTGGTTGTTTTCGCGCGTGCCAACATAAGTAATCAAGTTGATTGTATTGTTTGGGTTGATTGTATGTTCAAAATTAAAACCAACTTGCGTGTGGCTGCGAGATACTCTTGTGTTCGCGTTCAGAGTAGCTGGAACGACCCCTTTTCGATCAGTTGCAACATCAGCTTTCGTCAATCCACCAGGATCTTGGGCATCTTGATCAAACCAGTTAACTAAAGTGGTGACTTTGGTATCTTCTGTGAGGTTGAGTTTGAATTTGGCAGTGGCCATCTGCTTGTTGCTTCTACTATGGTCACGGTAACCATCAGACTCAAAGTTGGAAACATTCAGCATGTATTCCATCCCTTCAAGCTGGCCGGAGGCTTCCAAGATGTTGCGTTTGGTGTCATAGCTGCCAAACATTGCGGTTGCACCTAGTGTTGGCGTTGCAGGGGCATCTTGGGTGAACATTTGAATTACGCCACCGGACGAGTTGCCGTAAAGCGAAGAGAATGGCCCGCGCATGACTTCTATACTTTTAATTGCTGACAGGTCAACTACGCCGGGTTGGCCTTGGCCATCTGGCATGGTCAGCGGAATGCCGTCGACATAAATACGAATGCCACGCACCCCAAACGATGAACGTGCACCAAAACCCCTGCTGGAAATTTGTGGATCTTGTGCCTGCTGCGTGCGGTTTTGCGCGGTAATGCCAGGTACGCGAATCAGACTTTCCGAGAGGTTGATTTGCAGTTGGCCATCTTTGATGTTTTTTTGCTCTACGACGTCAATCGCGACCGGGAGGTCAAAGCTGTTTTGTGCTTGTCGGGTGGCTGTGACCACAATCGGAGACAGGGTGACGGCTTTTTCTTCATCTGCCAATCCGCTGGTTGGGGCGGTGAAGGCGGTGGCGATGGCCATCGATAAAGGCGTGAGGCGGAATACGCGCATGTTCAAACTTTCTACTTAAAATCGAATCGCGCGATTGTAAGCTGTGCGTAAGCTTTCGCTCCTCAGTATTTTCATGAAAATACTGAGGAGACCTGAAGATATTTAATGTGGATCAAGTCTCGCATGCAGATGGCAGAGAATCTCGAACGCGATATTAATTTTTTCATTGGCTTGCAGGGGCGTTTCAGCTTGATCATCTATGATGGTCACTGTGTTACGGTCACTGCCCAAGGCGGAATTGGCATGATTCGCCACAATCATGGGAATCCGCTTCTCCAGCCGTTTTTGTCGGGCGTGTTCGAGTATTTGTTCTGACTCTGCTGCAAAACCGACACAGTAAGGCGGATTAGGCAAGGACGCGACATCTGCCAGAATGTCTTTGTTTTTGATCAGCGCTAAGGTGAGTGTAGACTCACTCTTTTTGAGTTTCTGTTCTGATATTTGTTGTGGCCGGTAGTCGGCCACGGCGGCGACGGCAATAAATACATCTTGGTTGGCTATATGCTGCATCACGGTTTGATACATCTCACCGGCGCTGCCCGCGAAGCAGGCTTGGCTGACTTCGGGAGGCGTGACTTGATGGTGACCATAGACTAGCGTGACCGTTGCGCCCATGCGGGTGGCGGCTTGCGCCAGAGCAAAGCCCATTTTGCCACTGCTCAGATTGGTGATGCCACGCACCGGATCCAGCATTTCCATGGTCGCACCTGCGGTTATCAGGATGTTTTTTCCAGCCAATAACTTGGGTGTGAAAAAACGGGTGAGGGCCTCCAGCAGGTGATCCGGCTCCAGCATTCTGCCTTGCCCGACTTCGCCGCATGCCTGCTCACCGCTGTCCGGCCCCAGGACGGTGACGCCATCTTGCATGAGGTGTTGCATGTTGCGCTGGGTCGCCGCATTCTCCCACATTTGTCTGTTCATGGCGGGTGCAACCAGAAGTGGGCACTCACGTGCAAGGCATAAGGTGGAGAGCAGGTCGTTGGCAAAGCCATGCGCCAGTTTGGCCATAAAATCGGCACTGGCTGGTGCAACCAGGATGGCATCTGCCTGACGGCTGAGCTCAATGTGCGGCATGCCATTGGCGACACGCTGATCCCAGCTATCGATAAAAACGGGTTGCCCGGACAAGGCTTGCAAGGTGGTTGGGGTGATAAAGTGGGTGGCTGCTTCAGTCATCACCACTTGTACACGGTGGCCTTGTTTAACCAGCAAGCGCACCAATTCTGCTGTTTTGTAAGCAGCGATGCCGCCAGTGATGCCTAGCAGAATATTTAAAGGTTTTGCGTAGATCGCATTCATGGCAAGTATTTTAACTGCAAAAGCGCGCATCGAAGCATTTTTGAGCGCCGCCGGCTGTCTTTAAACATGTTAACATCTATCCATCCTTTGGGTGGCAGGAATGATAAAGACAGTCCGAATTTTCTTTTGGGTAGTAGTGGTGAGTGCGGCTTTATTGCAGCTTTGGCAAGAGTACGAAGTCCTGCAATGGCGGCATCCGCTCAAGGTGGCTTTATATCCGGTCAATGCCGATGGCTCTGCGACTTCAGCCGCGTATATTGCCAGTTTGCGGGCTGAGGATTTTGAACAGTTGGCGGCCTTTTTCTCGCGGGAGGCTGCCAAGTATCAATTGCCCTTGAGGCGGCCGATCACGTTTTATCTGGGCCCGGAAATTCATCAGGTGCCGCCTGCGCCACCCGCAGTGAGTGCGCCGTTGCATGAGATTATTTTGTGGAGTCTGCAATTCCGCTGGTTTGGCTGGCGGCATCAGCCGGAGGTTGGTGTTCCGCTAGACATCAAGTTGTATTTGCTCTATCACGATCCGGCCCGGCAGCGCCATTTACGGCACTCCACCGCCTTGCACAAAGGCCGCATCGGCCGTGTCAATTTGTTTGCCGAAAATAGCCAGCATTCTGTGAATGCTGTCATTGTGGCGCATGAGCTGCTGCATACCCTGAGTGCCACAGATAAATACGACCTCAACACCCATCAGCCCCAGTTTCCGCAAGGATACGCAGAGCCCTATGCACAGCCGCTGTATCCGCAATCCATGGCCGAGCTGATGGCGGGCCAAATCCCTCAATCTGCGCAAACCTCGCGCATGGCAAAAAGTTTGGATGAAGTGGTGATTGGCCGACCGACAGCACGTGAGATCGGTTGGCTGCATTAGGCGATAAAGGAGGGGGGCAACATGGCAATTACAGATTGGCCGGAGCAGGAGCGGCCACGCGAAAAATTGCTGCGTACCGGCGCAGTTTCATTATCGGACGCAGAATTATTGGCCATTTTCTTGCGTGTTGGGGTGGCTGGTAAAACCGCTGTGGATTTGGCGAGAGAGTTGTTGCAACATTTTCATAGCCTGAATGGCGTGTTTTCAGCAGATCTTAAACAGATGTCACGGGTGTCTGGCATGGGGGTGAGTAAATATTGCCAGTTGCAGGCGGTGCTGGAAATGAGCAAGCGGGCCTTGGGCGAAACCTTGCAGCAAAATGACAGTTTTCGCTCGCCACGCCAGGTGAAGGATTATTTGCAGTTACAACTGTCGGCCTTGCAGCGCGAAGTGTTTGGTATTTTGTTTTTAGATGCGCAAAATCGGCTGATCGCCTATGAAACCTTATTCGAAGGCAGTTTGATGCAAACCAATGTTTATCCGCGTGAGGTGGTTAAACGCGCGCTGGCGCTCAATGCGGCCGCGGTGATCCTGAGCCATAATCATCCCGGTGGGGTCGCCAGTCCGAGTCGAGCCGATGAGCAATTAACCCACAGTTTGAAAGAAGCGTTGATGCTGGTGGATGTGAAAGTGCTGGATCACATTATCGTCGCCAAGCAAGAGACGTTTTCTTTTAGCGAACAGGGGATGATTTGAAGCTGATCTGCTGAAGGCTGGGAGTGGTGGGTGCTAACGGGGTCGAACCGCTGACATTCGCCTTGTAAGGGCGACGCTCTACCAACTGAGCTAAGCACCCGTGCCTTGCAACGAAGCGCGCATTATACCGAAACTCTTTTTTAGTGCAAGCAGTTGCCCGGAATAAATGTGAAAGACTGCAGATGTTGACGCGGCTGATGGATCACCCGAAACCGTCAAGGACGATTCAGGCGCAAGGATGGTGGCTTTAGGTGGTGAGTCGTTTGGTGATGTTAACTAACTGTAGCGAAATATCGGCGATGCCGGTTTTACGCTTAAAAGCCATTTCAGCCAGGAGTGAATAAGCCTGGTCTTCGCTGAGATCGCGCTGATGCATGAGAATGTCACGCGCGCTATCCACCAACTTCTGGTCTTCAAGACTCAGAATGTCGCGTGGAACGGGAGGCATGCCAGAAGCCATAACAGAATTGGGTGGTCTCATTGATCGTTTAATCTGATTATTACTGCTAGAGTTTTAGCAAACTGTATGCCAGCTGGATAAGCTTTGATAACAATATGATTCTAATCAGGAAACAGGCGGGACCTTTCTTTTTTCATGGCGGCGCTGTTCTAACTAGTCTGCACCACCGCAGTGCAGTTGCACCAGTTCGCTAGGAGGAGTGGGCCTGTGTAGAGTTTTGCGCAGATGAGCGCTTTTTGTTACAGTGCAGAGATTAAAAAAGGGAAGAAATGGCATGTTAAAAGGGTTGTTGGGGCAGGTGTTTTGGGGATTGCTGGCGCTCTTGGGGGCTACCGCTTTTGCACAAATTGCCTGGTGGCGTGGAGAAACATTGAATGCACTGTGGCTGATCACGGCGGCAGTGTGTGTTTACCTGATTGCCTATCGTTTTTATGCGGCCTGGATTGCGGTCAAAGTGCTGAGTATTGATGCCACCCGGGCCACGCCGGCCGAGCGGTTGAATAATGGCCGCGATTATGTGCCCACGCATCGCTGGGTGGTCTTCGGTCATCACTTTGCGGCCATTGCCGGGCCAGGTCCTTTGGTTGGGCCTACCCTGGCTGCACAATTCGGATTTTTGCCAGGCACCTTATGGATACTGATCGGGGCTGTGCTGGGCGGCGCAGTGCAGGATATGGTCACGCTGTTTTTATCTACCCGCCGCGATGGCCGCAGTCTGGGGCAAATGGCGCGAGATGAAATCGGCGCTATTGGTGGAACCGCCGCCATGATTGCAACGTTGGTCATCATGATTATTTTGATCGCAGTGCTGGGTCTGGTCGTGGTCAACGCCATGAAACACAGCCCCTGGGGCACGTCGACGGTTGCCGCGACCATTCCTATTGCCATGGTCGTCGGTGTCTATATGCGTTATCTGCGTCCGGGCCGTGTGCTTGAGGCGTCGTTGTTGGGCGTCGCTTTGCTGCTTGGTTCAGTGGTGTTGGGTGGCTGGGTTGATCATCATCCGACCCTGGCGGCGCTGTTTGACCATGAAGGCTTGCCATTGGCGTTTAGCGTGATTGCCTATGGCTTTGCCGCGGCTGTGTTGCCGGTGTGGTTGTTGCTGGCCCCCCGCGATTATTTATCGACTTATATGAAGCTGGGCACGGTCATGATGCTGGCTGTGGCGATTTTATGGTTACGGCCCGAGATACACATGCCCGCGATCACACCGTTTATTGATGGTACGGGACCGATTTTTGGCGGCAAGTTGTTTCCGTTTGTGTTTATTACGATTGCCTGCGGCGCGATTTCTGGCTTTCATGCCTTGATTGCCAGCGGTACCACGCCCAAGCTGATTTCCAGTGAGGGCGATATCCGCATGATCGGTTATGGCGCCATGTTGCTCGAGAGTTTTGTTGCCATCATGGCCATGATCGCGGCAACGGTGTTGGAGCCTGGCGTCTATTTTGCGATTAACAGCCCGGCAGGCGTGGTCGGTAAAGAGGCGCTGGATGCTGTGAATACCATCAGCAGTTGGGGCTATCCAGTCACGGTGGAACAGATGCAGCATCTGGCAAGTGCGATGGGGGAAACGACCTTGTTTGCCCGCACCGGGGGCGCACCTAGCCTGGCGGTGGGCATGGCCAGTATTCTGGGCACGGTATTCGGGGAGCATTTGCTGGCCTTGTGGTATCACTTCGCCATCATGTTTGAGGCGATCTTCATTCTCACCACGCTCGATGCAGGCACACGCGTGGGTCGCTTTATGCTGCAAGATGTGTTGGGTAACTTGCATCCCAAATTAGGGGAAACCTCCTATACGCCGTCAGTGGTGTTAACCAGCGCGTTGATCGTCTCTGGCTGGGGTTATTTCCTCTATATCGGGGTGATTGACCCGAATGGCGGGGTCAATATTTTATGGCCGCTGTTTGGGATAGCCAACCAGATGCTGGCCGCGATTGCCCTGTCGGTTGCCACCGGGATCTTGATCAAGTCTGGCCGCGCGAACAAAGCCTGGATCACTGCGTTGCCCTTGGTCTGGTTGCTGGTGGTGACCACCAGTGCGGCTTACGAGAAGATTTTTAGTCAGGATATCCGGGTCGGTTTTTTTGCGGCTGCGAATGATTTGGCGCAGAAGCTGTCTACAGGGGTATTGCCGCCAGAAAAGGCGGCTGTTGCGCCGCAACTGATTTTTAACCAGCAGTTAGATGCCTGGCTCACCTTGTTTTTTGTGACCATGCTGTGGGTGGTGGTAGTGGATATGGTCAGGATGAGTAGACGTAGCCTGGCCGGTTTGCCCGTGAGTGCAAGTCATGAAACGGCGTACGTGGCGACTAAACTGGGCTAGAGGAGGAACATCATGCGATTGCTCAAGCAAATATGGCAGCGCGTCAGACAGCTTTCTGGCGATGATGCCTATGAACGCTATCTGGCACATTATGCCGAGCATCATGCGCATTTGCCTGATGCGCCGCCTCCGCTAGGGCGGGCAGCATTTTTCAAACAATGGCAGGATCAGAAATGGACAGGCGTCAAACGGTGTTGCTGACTGAAATGGATCCAGGGGATATTTCGCGCATTATTGAGATGGCGTGGGAGGATCGTACGCCGTTTGAGGCGATTGCCAGCCAGTTTGGGCTCAGGCAGGCAGACGTGATTATCCTCATGCGGCAGCAATTAAGTTCGGCTGCATTTATTGCCTGGCGTAAACGCACGCGTGGCCAGCATACCAAGCATCAGGCGCTACGCAGCCCGGCGGTGAGCCGGCATTGCTCGTCCTATCAACACAAGCAATACCGCCCTTAGCATTTTTTATTGCGTGCCGCGAATGTAACAAAGCTGTTTCAGCCGCACATGCGGCTACGGATTCAGTTAAAATAGGATTTTAACGTCAATCCTAGTGTTTCCCATGCCTAAATACCGTTCTCACACGACTACCCAAGGTCGTAACATGGCTGGTGCCCGCGCCTTGTGGCGTGCCACTGGTATGAAAGATGAAGATTTTTCCAAGCCGATTATCGCGGTGGCTAACTCGTTTACGCAGTTCGTCCCTGGTCACGTGCATTTAAAAGATATGGGCCAACTGGTTGCCCGTGAAATTGAAAAAGCGGGTGGTGTAGCCAAGGAATTTAACACGATTGCTGTCGATGACGGTATCGCCATGGGGCATGGAGGCATGCTCTACAGCCTGCCTAGCCGTGATTTGATTGCTGACAGTGTTGAGTATATGGTGAATGCGCACTGTGCGGATGCGCTGGTGTGTATCTCCAACTGTGACAAGATCACGCCGGGCATGTTGATGGCGGCATTACGCTTGAATATCCCGGTCGTATTTGTCTCTGGTGGGCCGATGGAAGCCGGTAAAGTGAATTGGCAAGGCCAGGTACGCAAGCTGGATTTGGTTGATGCCATGGTGGAAGCCGCGGATAGTCATGTCAGTGATGAAGAGGTGGCAGAAGTAGAACGTTCTGCGTGCCCAACCTGCGGCTCCTGTTCGGGCATGTTTACCGCCAACTCGATGAACTGTCTGACTGAGGCCCTGGGCTTGAGTTTGCCAGGCAATGGTTCTACGCTCGCCACCCATGCTGCGCGCAAGCAGTTGTTCTTGCAAGCGGGGCGACTGATTGTTGAGCTGGCAAAACGCCACTACGAGCAGGATGATTACAGTGTGTTGCCACGCAATATCGCGACCATGCAAGCGTTTGAGAACGCCATGAGTCTGGATGTGGCCATGGGCGGCTCTACCAATACCGTCTTGCATTTGCTGGCGGCTGCACATGAAGCCGGTGTCGATTTCACCATGAAAGACATCGACCGCATCTCACGTCAGGTGCCGTGCGTTTCCAAAGTGGCGCCAGCAACCAGCAAATATCACATGGAAGATGTGCATCGTGCTGGCGGTGTGATGGGCATTCTGGCCGAACTGAACCGTGCCGGTGTCATCCATACGGCCGTGCCAACCGTTCATAGTGCAACCATGGACGAAGCACTGGCCAAGTGGGACATTATGACCACGCAGGATGAGGACGTGAAAAAGTTTTATCGTGCTGCGCCTGGTGGCATTTCAACCACCATCGCGTTTAGCCAGAGCATGCTGTGGCCAGAGCTGGATAATGACCGTGAAAACGGTTGTATTCGCGACAAGGCGCATGCTTACTCGCTGGATGGGGGGCTGGCCGTGCTCTATGGCAATATTGCGCAAGACGGCTGTATTGTGAAAACAGCAGGCGTGGATGACAGTATTCTTAAATTCACCGGGCGTGCCCGTGTATTTGAAAGCCAGGACTCTGCCGTGGAAGCCATTCTCAACGACAAGATTGTGGCCGGGGATGTCGTGGTGATTCGCTATGAAGGGCCGCGTGGCGGGCCGGGCATGCAAGAAATGCTTTATCCGACCTCCTACCTCAAGTCCAAAGGGTTGGGTAAAGCTTGTGCCTTGCTGACTGATGGCCGTTTCTCAGGTGGTACATCCGGCCTGAGTATTGGGCATGCCTCGCCAGAAGCTGCTGAAGGCGGTGCGATCGGCCTAGTGCAGGAAGGCGACACCATAGAAATTGATATTCCGAATCGCACCATACACCTGGCGGTGACTGATGAAGAAATGGCGCACCGCCGAGCCAATATGGAGGCCAAAGGCGCCCAGGCATGGAAACCGCTGAACCGTGAGCGTCTGGTATCGCCTGCCTTGCGCGCTTATGCCGCCATGAGCACCAGTGCCGCCAAAGGCGCCGTGCGTGATGTGACCCAGATCGAAAGGGGAAGATAATGAACGACGAATGTAGCATCCTCGCCAAAAGCATGGAAATGACCAAGCGCATGAAGTTGCATGCGCATGTCAATCAATGGCAAGACGAAAACGGTCTGCAATATCTCGAAATTGATAATCCGCTGGCGACCGGCAAGATTGCCTTGCAGGGCGCACATGTCATGCACTGGCAACCCAAGTTCCTTTCACACCCGGTTTTATGGTTGTCCAGCAATGCGCGTTATGTCAAAGGGCGTTCTATCCGTGGTGGCGTCCCCATTTGCTGGCCGTGGTTTGGCGCGCACCCTACCGACAGCACTTTGTGTCCGCATGGCTTTGCGCGCGTGATTCCCTGGCGAGTCATGGATATTGACGCGACGCCAACCGGTGCCACCCGCATCATTCTCGAAATGCAGCAAACGCCAGAAGCACAACGTCAGTTGTCCTATCCTTATGAGCTGACGCTGACCATTACTATTGGCCGCCGCTTGCGGATTGATCTGGCGACCACCAATCTGGCTGAGCATCCATTTGTGATTAGTGAAGCCTTTCACACCTATTTTAATGTCAGTGATTTATCCAATATCAAAATTACCGGCATGCAAGATTTGGTTTATCTGGATAAGCTACTCAAATACGAGCGCAACGTCGAGCACAACCCATTGAGCTTTGACGGCCACGAATATGACCGTGTTTATGTCGATCACAGCTCTGATTGTTCTATCCATGACAGCGGCTATAATCGCATCATCCATGTGTCCAAATCCGGCAGTGATACCACGGTTGTCTGGAATCCTGGTGCCGATAAGGCTGCGACCATGGGCGATATGGGCGTGGGCGAAGAGTGGCGCAAGACCATTTGTGTGGAAACAACCAACGCGCTGGATAATATGGTGGTGATTAATCCTGGCCGCAAACATGTCCTGAGCGCCGAGTATTCGATCGAGACCCTGTAACCTTGTTGTGACACGTGTCAACCATCTTGTTTCACGTGCGTTTTTAGGGTGTTGGCAAAACGCCAAACTGGTTCAAATTATCAATACGGCCTCGTATTTTAGCGGTTTTACTATTGTAGATTTTGGCTGGTCAGGTAAGATGCCACATGCACGAAAATTGCATTTCGGGGTTCTATTTATTTAGAGGATATTCAAGGAGATCGCATGAAAGTTTTATTATCCGCAATCGCAGCAGCGACCATGTTGATGGCTGGTTCTGCTCACGCTGTTGACGCTGCCGCTGCTAAAGCATTGGCACAAAAAAGCGGCTGTTTGGCTTGCCACAGTGTGGATGCTAAAGTATTGGGCCCAGCTTACAAAGATGTTGCTGCTAAATACAAAGGCGACAAAGGTGCTGAAGCTAAATTGATCGCTAAAGTTAAAGCGGGTGGTAGCGGTGTTTGGGGCAATATTCCAATGCCAGCAAACAGCCCACAAGTGAAAGACGAAGACATCAAAACCATTGTTGAATGGGTATTGTCTCTGTAATTCCAGCGTTGCTGTGAATCAAAAAAGCCGACTCAAACGTCGGCTTTTTTATTGCTGCTCGCGCGGGCTAAATGATTAGCGCAAGCGGCTGTGTCTGAGTGAGTAAACAAAATAGAACACCACGCCCACCACCGCCCACAAGCCAAAGCGATGCCAGGTTGAGGCGGGTAAAAACGACATCAGCGCACCGCAGGTGATGACACCTCCGAGTGGGATCAGCGGATTAAAAGGATTTTTGAACGGCCGCGGTAAGTCTGGATGGGTCTGACGCAAGCGGATCACGCCAATGCAGACCATAATGAAACTGGCTAGCGTCCCGATATTGACCGTTTCTGCCAATTCGCCGAGCGGGATAAAACCGGCCACGATGGAAACCACCGTTCCGCAAAGCAAGATAATTTTACTGGGTGTTTGGCGGTCAGGATTCACTGCTGAAAATACCGGGGAAATCAGGCCGTCGCGGCTCATGGCAAATAAAATACGTGTCAGGCCGTAGAGCAGCACCAGCAGCACAGTAATCAAGCCAGCCAGCACGCCAGTCGCCACCAGTGTGGATGACCAGGTATAACCCAGTTTGGTCAATGCATAAGCCACGGGTGACGAGGTATTCAGCTCGTGATAAGGAATCACACCGGTCAGCGTGCCAGAGACGATGATATAAATAATGGTACAAAATGATAGTGAAGCGATCAGCCCAATCGGTAAGTCGCGTTGTGGCAGTTTGCATTCTTCGGCCGCGGTTGACACAGCATCAAAGCCAAAATAGGCAAAAAAGACCAGCGAGGCGCCAGCCAGTACGCCAATATTTTTGCCATTGTCCAGCGTTTCAAACCAGCCAAACGGCATAAATGGCAGCCAGTTTTCGGTGTGAATATGACCCACGGACAAGGCGAGAAAAATCGCAATCGTGGACAGTTTGATAATCACCATCAGGTTATTGGCTCGCGCACTTTCCTTGACGCCGACCATGAGTAGCAGGGTCAGTACCCAGATAATGGCAAAGGCTGGCAGGTTGATGGTGCCGCCTAACACCGGTGCCTTGGTCAGGTGCGCTGGCAAGTGTAGCCCGAGGTTGCTCAAGGTGTTTACAAAGTAACCTGCCCAGCCATTGGCAACCGCTGCAGCGCCAACGCCATACTCCAGTAATAGCATCCATCCCATCATCCATGCAGCAAACTCGCCAAACGCGACATAGCTGTAACCATAGGCGCTGCCAGAGCCGCCAACTGAAGACGAGAGTTCGGCATAAGATAACGCCGCAAATCCTGCAGCGATGGCCGCAATAATAAATGAAAGGACGACGGCAGGGCCAGATTGGGTCGCGGCCGCGATACCGGTCAGGACAAAAATGCCGGTACCGATGGCGCCACCGATGCCTAGCAAGGCCAGGTCAAAGGCGGTTAAACATTTTTTCAGGCCGGTATGCGCATGTGGTTGGATAGGTTTTTTGCGCAATAATTGTTCTAGCATTGATTGTTTCTCCCCATGTCTGCCTAGGGTAAAGCAATCGTTGTACCAGCGTCAATGCTGCTGATGGATTAGCTCGCGTAATGCCGGCTGAGTGTGGCAATCATGTAGCCATGATCGAGCACACCCGCACTTTCGCGCAGGCTGTGCATGGCCCACATCGGGTTACCGACATCGACGGTGGCGATGCCTAATTGCGCTGCCATGATGGGCCCTATGGTGCTGCCGCAGCCTAAATCGGTGCGGTGCGCATATTGTTGATAGGGGACCTCCGCTTGTTCACACAAGTGGATAAAGCGCGCAGCCGTGACGGCATTGGTGCTGTAGCGCTGGTTGGCATTGGTTTTAATGACCGGGCCCCGGTTGACTTGCACATGGTGACACGGTTCATAGCTGCCGGCATGATTGGGGTGAAAGGCATGTGCCATATCGGCACTGATAAAAAAACTGTTGGCAAAGCTGCGCAGTTTGTCTTCTGGCGTGAGATGAGTGCTATGACAAATCCGCTCAATCACATCCAGAAAAAAGCTGCCACCCGCCCCCGTGGCGCTTTCAGAGCCCACCTCTTCGTGGTCAAACAGTGCACAAATAGAGGTCGCCTGCGGCGTTTCGGTGCCTAACAGGGCTTCCAACGCGGCATGGCACGAAGCCAGGTTGTCCAGTTGGCTGTTGGCAATGAATTCTTGTTCCATGCCCCAGAAACTGCCGCGCTGGGTGTCATAAAACGTGAGGTCCCAGCCAGCAATGACGTCTGCGGGCACGGCCAGTTTGCCGGCGAGTGTATCAATCAGCAATTGTTTGGCTTCGGAGCTGTTGGCTGCGTGACCAAAAATCAGGGGCAGACCGGTTTGCTTGTTGAGTACCAGGCCTTTTTCATTCACTTCGCGGTTCATGTGTATGGCCAGATTGGGCAGGCGCGCCATCGGCTGCTCCAATTTGACCAGGCGCGTTTGCAGGCCCTCAGGGGTGCGGAGCACCACACGACCGGCCAGACTCAAGTCGCGGTCGGTAAAAGTCGCCAGAATGGGGCCGCCATAGACTTCTACCCCTAGTTGCGCCAGACCTTCTGTGCTGTAAGCTGCATGCGGTTTCAGGCGCAGGCCGGGTGAGTCGGTATGCGCGCCGACAATGCGCAGACCGCTGTCGGCAAGGGCTTGTTGACCAAGTACAAAGGCAATGATGGAGCCGCCATCACGCACTACGAAATATTTACCCCCTGCCTTGAATTGCCAAGGTTCGTTTTCACGCAGGTTTTTAAAGCCATGCGCCTTGAGTCGGCTTGCGACCGTGTCTACCGCGTGCCAAGGGCTGGGGCTTTGATCAATAAAATCCAGCAGGGCTTGCGCGTGTTGTCTGGCTTCTACTGAAACTTGCATATTAAACCCAGTCCTTTTCAATCAAAAAGTCAGTATACAGTTTGGCCTCTGCGCTACGGGCTTCAGGTTTCCAGTCATAGCGCCATTTAACGATGGGTGGCATAGAGAGCAAGATGGACTCTGTACGGCCATTGGACTGTAACCCAAAGATCGTGCCGCGATCAAAAATCAGGTTGAACTCGACATAACGGCCTCTGCGATAAGCCTGGAAATCGCGTTCGCGTTCGCCATAAGGCGTCTCTTTACGCCGTTGCACAATAGGCAAGTAGGCGTTGATAAAGGCATCACCCACTGCACGTTGCAAGGCAAAGCTTTTTTCAAAGCCCAATTCACTAAAGTCATCAAAAAAGACACCGCCGATTCCGCGCGGCTCCTTGCGATGCTTGAGGAAAAAGTAAGCATCACAGTCTTTTTTGAATTTTGGGTAGTAATCGGCACCAAAGGCAGCCAGCGCTTCTTTATTAACGCGGTGAAAGTGGATGCAATCGTCTTCAAAGCCATAGTAAGGCGTCAGATCCATGCCGCCGCCAAACCACCAGATATCCTCTTCACCCGCCTGTTGCGCCCGGGCGACAAAAAAACGCACATTCATGTGTACGGTCGGCACATAGGGGTTGTGCGGGTGAAACACCAGGGAGACGCCCATGGCCTCCCAGGGGCGGCCCGCTGCTTCGGGGTGCGCGATGCTGGCCGCAGGCGGCAGCTTGTTGCCGAGCACATGTGAAAAGCCAACCCCAGCCCGCTCAAACACGTTGCCGCCTTCGAGCAGGCAAGAGTTTCCGCCCCCACCTTCAGGGCGCTGCCAGCTATCCTGCAAAAAGGTTTTGCCATCGACGAGTTCAATGGCTTCGACAATACGGGCCTGCAAGCCTTGCAGGTAATCAAAGACGGCCTGGGGTTGGATCTGGTTTGTCATGACAGCTTAGTTTTTGATGGCGCGATAACCGATATCTTTACGGTACTGAGCACCGTCGAACTGGATTTGTTCCAGTACTTTATAAGCTTGCTGTTGCGCAAACTTGACCGTTTCGCCCAAGGCCGTCACACACAAGACGCGACCGCCACTGGTGACTACCTTGCCGTCCTTGAGGGTGGTGCCAGCGTGGAACACATGACCATCCTGTACGTCTTTTGGCAAGCCATGAATTTCATCGCCTAATCTGGGGGTCTCCGGGTAATTGGCGCTTGCCATCACCACACCCAAGGCAAAACGTCTGTCCCATTCTGCTTGTGCCTGGTCCAGCGTGCCATTGACTGCGTGTTCAGCCAGTTCGACCAGATCTGATTTCAGGCGCATCATGATGGGCTGCGTTTCGGGATCACCCATGCGGCAGTTGAACTCCAGTGTTTTCACATCGCCTGCCGGGGTAATCATCAACCCGGCGTATAGAAAGCCGGTATACGGGATGCCATCTTTGGCCATGCCTTCAACGGTAGGCACAATAATCTCGCGCATGGCTTTGGCGTGGATCTCTGGCGTCACCACTGGCGCAGGCGAGTAAGCGCCCATGCCGCCGGTGTTGGGGCCTTGGTCGGCATCAAGCAGGCGTTTGTGGTCCTGGCTGGTGGCGAGTGGCAAGATGTTTTTGCCATCGACCATGACCATGAAGCTGGCTTCTTCGCCAGTCAAAAATTCTTCAATGACTACGCGTGCACCGGCATCGCCAAGCTTATTGTCAGCCAGCATTGCATCGACGGCGGCATGCGCTTCTTCCAGTGTCATGGCAACCACCACGCCTTTGCCGGCCGCCAGGCCGTCCGCCTTGATAACGATGGGTGCGCCATTGGCATCAATGTAGGCATGCGCTGGTGCGACCTCGCTGAAGGTCTGGTATTTGGCGGTAGGGATGTTGTGGCGGACCATAAATGCTTTGGCAAAATCCTTGGAACTTTCCAATTGTGCCGCTGCTTTAGTCGGGCCAAAAATCTTCAGGTCAGCGGCGCGGAATGCATCGACCACGCCTTGCGATAACGGGGCTTCCGGGCCAACAATGGTCAGGGCAATCTGCTCATCTTCGGCAAATTTCACCAACTCATCGATTTTGGTTATCGGCACATTGATCATGTCAGGATTTGTCGCGGTGCCTGCATTACCGGGAGCAACATAAACGCGGCTCACTGCTTTGTTTTGTGCGGCTTTCCAGGCCAGTGCGTGCTCACGACCGCCAGAACCAATCACTAAAATTTTCATCTTTTATTACCTGATTAAGTTTGAGCCACAGAGAACTCAGAAGACACAGAGTAGCAATCAATAGCGGAATGCTTTGAAGATGTTTTTTGTGTTCTCTGTGGCAAATAGAATTAATGTCTAAAGTGGCGAATGCCGGTCACGACCATGGCCAGGCCGCGTTCATCAGCCGCGGCAATCACTTCCTCATCGCGCATGCTACCACCGGGATGGATCACGCAACTCGCGCCTGCATCGGCCAGTACGTCTACGCCGTCCCGGAACGGGAAAAATGCGTCAGAAGCGACCACTGAGCCTTGCAGGCTCAAGCCGGCATTTTGCGCCTTGATGGCGGCGATTTTGGTACTGTCGACACGGCTCATCTGGCCTGCACCCACGCCTAAGGTCATGCCATTGCCACAGAATACGATGGCATTGGACTTGACGTATTTAGCCACGTTCCAGGCAAACAGCAGGTCTTGCATTTGTTGTGGCGTTGGTTGCAGTTTGGTGACCACTTTCAGGTCTGCCATGTGCATCTCATGGTTGTCGGCAGATTGCAGCAAAATGCCTGAACCCACACGTTTGGAGTCGACGGCATTGCGGCCTTGTTCCCAAGCCGTATTGCCACCTTGGGGCAAGGCAATTTTCAACACGCGGACATTGGCTTTGGCGGTAAAAATGGCTAGGGCTTCTGGCGTAAAATCGGGGGCAATCAGCACTTCGACAAATTGTTTGGAAACGGCTTCGGCAGCTGCGCCATCAAGCGTGCAGTTGAAGGCAATGATGCCACCAAAAGCCGAGGTCGGATCGGTTTTGAAGGCTTTGCTGTAGGCTTCCAGTGCGTTCACGCCCAGGGCTACACCGCAAGGGTTGGCGTGTTTGACAATTACGCAGGCCGGGCCGGTGAAAGATTTTACTGCTTCCCAGGCCGCATCTGCATCGGCGATGTTGTTGTAGCTCAGTTCTTTGCCCTGCAATTGTTGCGCGGTGGCCAGGCTGCCTGGGGCAGGGTAGAGGTCACGGTAGAAGGCGGCTTGCTGATGGCTGTTTTCACCATAACGCAGGTCTTGTACTTTGACAAAATTGCTGTTCATCTGGCCTGGGAACTGGCTCAGGACTGGCTTGCCTGCCGCTTCGGTTTCGGTGAAGTCAATGGCGGACAAGTAGTTGCTGATGGCGGCATCGTATTGGGCAATGCGGTTAAATGCGGCCACAGACAATTTGAAACGTGTTGCTTTGGACACGGCGCCCTGATTGGCTTTCAACTCGTTGACCACTTCAGTGTACTGGGCAGCGTCTGTCAGTACGGCGACATCGTTCCAGTTTTTGGCTGCGGAACGCACCATGGCCGGACCGCCGATATCAATGTTTTCAATCGCATCTTCAAGCGTGCAGTTGGGCTTGGCCACCGTCGCTTCAAACGGATAGAGATTGACGGCGAGCAAGTCGATATTCTCAATGCCATATTGCTGCATGGCCGCCACATGTTCAGGCAGGTCGCGGCGTCCCAGCAGGCCACCGTGCACCTTGGGGTGCAGCGTTTTGACCCGGCCATCCAGCATTTCTGGAAAACCGGTAAAGTCGCTCACTTCTTTGACGGGAATGTGGTTGTCACGGAACAGTTTTGCAGTGCCCCCCGTGGAAAGGATTTCTACACCCAGTTGGTGCAGGGATTGTGCCAGTTCCAGCACACCGGTTTTATCGGAAACACTGATAAGCGCGCGTTTAATCGTCATAATGAGTTTGAATGGAGTTGCAAAATAAAAAATGAAAAGGCTTAAAAAATGAAAAGGTCTGATGTTGGGATGTCATCAGACCGGGGTCATGCTTATTCGAGGCCGTAGGCGGCCATTTTTTTTCTTAGGGTATTGCGGTTAATGCCCAGCATGTCGGCGGCTTTGCTCTGGTTGCCGCCCACTTTGTTCAGTACGTATTCCAGCATGGGCTTTTCCACGCAGCCAAGCACCATTTCGTAAATCGCATGCGGCGGTTGCCCATCGAGATGCATGAAATAGTCGTCCAGAGACTCGCGTACGGCGAGACTTAATTTACTATCAGTTTGCATTAGGCTGCGAGCTCCTGGGTGCCTGGGTGCTCTTGATCCAGTTCAGTCTCCTCGGCGTAGACCAGACGGTCGTTTTTCGCACGGAGCTCGGTAAAGAAGTCATTGATGGCTTGTAATTGTAATTCTATGGTTTGCAAGGTATTCATATTGTGACGGAAGGCAGCAGAGCCAGATAAGCCCTTGGTATACCAGGAAATATGCTTGCGTGCGACGCGCATGCCAGTGAGGTCACCATAAAAAGCATACAAGTCATGCAAGTGCTCCAGCATCACCTGGTGAATTTCATCTACGGTCGGCGGCAGCATGTGCTCGCCAGTCTTCAGAAAGTGCTCGGTTTCGCGGAAGATCCAGGGGCGGCCTTGGGCTGCACGGCCGATCATGACGGCGTCGGCTTGGGTGTAATCAAGCACAAATTTGGCTTTTTCTGGCGTGGTGATATCGCCATTGGCAATCAGCGGAATCTTGATTTGCTGCTTGACGGCGGCAATCGTGTCATATTCGGCGTCGCCATGGTAAAGGTCATTCCGCGTGCGGCCATGAATCGTCAGCGCCTGAATGCCGATGTCTTCTGCCATTCTGGCAATCTGGATGGCGTTTTTATTTTGTCTATCCCAGCCGGTACGGATTTTCAGGGTGACTGGCACATCCACCGCATTGACCACGGCCTTGAGAATTTGGGACACCAGCGGTTCGTCTCGCAGCAGGGCAGACCCTGCCATCACATTACAGATTTTTTTGGCTGGGCAACCCATGTTGATGTCGATGATTTGTGCACCATTGTCGACGTTATGTTTGGCTGCCTCGGCCATCATGGCCGGTTCTGCGCCGGCAATTTGCACCGAGATCGGGCTGACTTCGCCTTCATGGTTGGCGCGGCGCTTGGTTTTTTCACTGCCATACAATAAGGAATTGGAGGTGACCATTTCGGAGACGGCCAGCCCTGCCCCCATTTTTTTGCACAACATGCGGAAAGGACGGTCGGTCACGCCCGCCATAGGGGCAACCACCAGGTTGTTCTTAAGTTGATGCGGTCCGATTTGCATGCTTGGATAAGTCAGTGAAAAGACTGACTATTTTAACTGCAAATCGCAGACGAGGGAATGTTTAAAGTAGCATTTTTGCTTATTTTTTACGCAGATTAATGTGTGTGTTGATTAGTTGCATGGCGCGGTCGCGGAATAACGTTCCTTCGGTGTCTTTGACCCACATGTGCATTAGGCCTGAGAAAAACAGGTGGGTGTCCCAGGCGAGTTCTTGCGGACTAAGCTGGGTGCCGACCTGGCCGATTTCCTGTGCTTTGGCGTAGGCCTGTTCCATTTTGTGCACGAGTCCGCTACAGTTACCTAAAATAGATTTCAGTACATCGGCAAACTCATCCACGTATTCACACTTGGTCATCATGACTTCATAAGTTGCGCGCGTGGTGGTGTCGTCATTAAGAATCTGTACGGTGTTTTCGAGGTGTTTGCGAATGCGGCCCAGCGGGTCAATATTGGACTCTTCCGCGTTCCCGAGTAGGGTGTCATCCATGCGGTCTATCAACGGCAAATACACTTCTTCGCGCATGGCATGAAACAAATCTGCCTTATTCTGGAAATGCCAATAGACGGCGCCGCGCGTAACATTGGCATGGGAGGCAATCTGTTCCAGGCTGGTGCGGCTAACCCCTTTTTGCAGAAACATCTGTCGCGCAGCATCAATAATGTGTTGGCGCGTGATGGCGGCATCTTCTTTGGTTTTACGTACCATAAGTATTTATCGCTCTTTCATAAATTCATGAATGTTTCATTTGAATGTCGTATTTTATCAGTGGTCACTGGCAACTTGTGACGGCACGAGATGGGCAAATTTTTTGCAAAACCCATTTACATACATTCGTGTTTGTATATAATATACATCCAATGATGTATGTAATCAAGTCTATTTTAAAACTAAACAGAGGATAACATGTTGATTTCACAGACTATCCAGCCTCGTCATGCCTTGCTCGTGCTTGCTTTAAGCCTGGGATTGAGTGCTTGCGGAAAATCTTCACAGCAGCAAAATCCAGCCGCAGGCGGCATGCCTGCGATGCCAGTCACCGTGCAAACCGTCGCCGCTGAAACTATCCCGGTGCAGACTGAGGTGGTTGCGCAAACCGAGGGCGCCAAGCAAATTGAAGTGCGTCCCCGCGTTGGTGGCATTGTGCTTAAACGCCTGTATCAAGAAGGGGATGCGGTCAAGGCCGGGCAGGATATGTTCTTGATTGATCCTGTTCCGTACCAGTTGCAGGTAGATCAGTCCAAGGCGCTGATTGCACAGCAAAAAGCCCGCATTGAGCAAACGGCACGTGAGGCGCAACGTCTTAAGGGTTTGCTGGAGAGCCACTCTATCAGTCAGCGTGAATATGATAATGCGGCCTCTGATAACTCTGTTGCCGCAGCGACTTTGTTGCAATATCAGGCGCAACTGCGTGAAGCAGAGCTGAATCTGTCTTATACGCATGTTAAAGCGCCAGAGAGTGGGATTGCCGGTCGCTTTGTGTTGTCAGAAGGGGCGTTGGTCAGTGCCAACACTACCTTGTTGAGCACCATCGTACAATTGTCGCCGATTTGGGTCCGCTTCAGCCTGTCCGAGTCCGAGCTCACAGCGTTGGGCGGGCATTTGCGCCCAGGCCGCGTGCAGGATGTACGATTGATCCTGGCAGACAATACTGAATATCGTTATTCAGGCAAGATTAACTTCTCTGCCAGTCAGATTGACCCGGCATTGGGGACGCAGCAACTGCGGGCCGAGTTCCAGAATGCGGACAGTGCCTTGTTGCCAGGTCAGTTTGTCCGTGTGCGCCTGACCACTGGCAAGCGTGATGGCGTCTTCCTGATTCCGCAAACGGCCGTATTGACTGGTCAGCAAGGCAAGTTTGTCTTTGTGGCCGAAAAAGATAAAGAAGGCAAGACGGTGGCCGCGGTCAGGCCGATTGTCGCGGGTGGCTGGTTTGACAACCGCTGGACGGTGTTGGATGGCTTGAAAGCCGGCGATCAGGTCATTGTCGACAATCTGATCAAGGTGAGACCTGGTGCACCGGTGGCACCACATGCACCAGACGCTGCGCCAGCCCAAGCGGCACCGGCACCAGCCAAGTCTTAACGCATTCACCGTCTTTGTTGAATAAGCCCATTATGTTACCAAGGGCCTGGGCATGTACCAGGCCCGTCTCAGGGAAAACGATATGACCCGATTTTTTATCACACGCCCGATTTTTGCCAGCGTGCTGTCTATCATCATCGTGTTGGCAGGTCTCGCAGCGGCATTCCAGTTGCCGATTGCCCAATATCCGCAAATTGCACCCCCTACGGTGCTGATTACGGCCAGCTATCCTGGTGCCAGCGCAGAAACACTGTCAAAAACCGTGGCTGCCCCGATTGAGGAGCAGCTAAGTGGTGTGGAAAACCTGCTTTACTTTAACTCTAGCTCTGACAGCAGTGGTACCTTAACCATTACCGCTACATTTGATGTCGGTACCGATGTCAACCAGGCGACCTTTAACGTCAGTAACCGTGTGAACATTGCGTTGCCGCGTTTGCCCGAAGATGTACGCCGGACCGGGGTTGTGGTTCAAAAACGTTCGAATGACATCCTGCTGGTCGTGATGCTCACCTCGAAAAACAAAGACCATAATCGTTTGTTCCTGAGTAACTACGCCACCTTGAATTTGCTGGATGAATTCAAGCGCATCAAGGGCGTGGGCGATGTCACCATTTTTGGTGGGCAAGATTACTCCATGCGTGTCTGGTTGCGTCCTGACCGCATGGCGCAACTGGGGGTGTCTACCAGCGATATTTCTGCGGCCATCAGCGCACAAAACGCGCAGTATGCCGCCGGCAAGATCGGTGCAGAGCCCGCTTTGCCTGATCAGCAATTGTCATTTACCGTGACAGCTAAAGGACGGTTGATTGACCCTGAAGAGTTCGGCAACATTATTTTGCGTGCGCAAGGCCCGAACGGTGTCTTGCACCTGAAAGATGTGGCACGCATCGAGTTGGGTGCACAAAGCTATAACGTGACCTCTGCACTCGATGGCCAGGCCGGTGTGGCAATGCCGGTCTTTTTACAGACCGGTGCCAATGCATTGGATACCGCCAATGCGATCAAGGCCAAGGTGGAAGAGTTAAAAGCCAAATTCCCGCAAGGCATGGAATACAACATTCCTTATGACACCAGTGACTTTGTGAAAGCCACCATCAAAGAAGTGTTTCATACCTTTGGTGAGGCGCTGGTACTGGTCGTGATCGTGGTGTTCCTGTTCCTGCAAAGCTGGCGCGCAACCCTCATCCCGATGATTGCAGTGCCGATTTCGATTGTTGGTACGTTTGCCGGCTTGTATGTGTTCGGCTTCTCGATCAACCTGCTGACTCTGTTTGCCATGATTCTGGCCATCGGCATTGTGGTGGATGATGCGATCGTGGTGCTTGAGAACACCGAGCGTTTGATGAAAGAGGAAGGCTTGAACCCGCTGCATGCGGCGATTAAGTCTATTGCACAAGTGCAAGCGGCAGTGGTGGCGATTGTACTGGTCCTGTGCGCAGTGTTTGTTCCTGTGGCATTCCAGGGCGGCATTGCCGGGCAGCTCTATCGTCAGTTCGCGGTCACTGTGGCCATTGCTGTGGTCATTTCAGGCGTGGTGGCGTTAACGCTGACCCCTGCTTTATGTGCCATGATTCTGAAGAGTGGCGGTCATCACGAAAATGCTTTTTTCAGAAAGTTTAACCAGGGCTTTGGCCGGTTGACCAGCTTGTACACTGGCACCGTCCGCTTGACCCTTCGTCACAAATTGATTGGTGCCGTCGTGTTTGGGGCCATGCTGGTGGTGATGATCTTCCTGTTCCGTACCGTACCGGGTGGATTTGTGCCGCCAGAAGATCAGGGCTATGTCATTAGCATTGTGGTGATGCCAGATGGTGCCACCTTGAAGCGGACTTCCCAGACCATGGAAAACATCCGGTCAGCGGTCGCGAAAGATCCTGCCACCGCGCATGAGTTTGCGGTGAATGGGTTTGAATTGCTCACCGGCGCCAACAAAACCAATGCAGCGACCATGTTTGTCCGTATGACGGATTGGGAAAAGCGTACGACCAATGCCGACCAGATGGTTGGAAAGTTGATCGGCATAGGCATGAGTCAGCCGGATGGCATGGGCTTTGCCGTGAACCCGCCAGCGATTCGTGGCTTGGGTTCTGCGGGTGGTTTTGAGGTCTATGTGCAGAGTCATGGGGATACGGATCCCATCAAGCTGGCGCAAGTCATGAACAACTTTATGGATGCGATGCGTGCCAATCCGCAACTGACACAGATTAATAGTTTCTTCCGGCCGACCGTACCGCAGTTGTACATTGAGGTGGATGAAGCCAAAGCCTTGTCACAGAATGTGAAAATTGCGGATATTTACGCGACCTTGCAGAGCACCATGGGCTCGCTCTATGTCAACGACTTTAACCGTAATGGCCGGACTTACCGCGTGCAGTTGCAAGCCGAGGCGGGTTACCGCATGAAGCCTGAAGACCTGGGCAAGGTGTATGTACGTAGCCAGCCGACGGATGATAATCCGAATGGCAATATGGTGCCGATGTCTGCATTGGCAAAAGTCAGCAACATCGTCGGTGCCGAACAGCTGGAGCGCTACAATGGCCTGCTGTCTGCCAAAGTGTTCGGTAGCGGTGCGCCCGGCGTGAGCTCTGGCGATGCGATCAAACTGGTGGAAAAAATCGCCAAGGAAAACTTGCCGGATGGTTACCAGATTGCCTGGACCGGTCAGGCTTACCAGGAAAAACGGACCGGTTCTGCTGCGCTGGTGGCCTTTGGCTTCGCCACCATCATGGTGTTCCTGATCCTGGCGGCACAGTTTGAAACCTGGTCCTTGCCGCTGGCAGTGATCATGGCGATCCCGTTTGCGATGACGGGTGCCTTGCTGGCAGTGTTGACGCGTGGCATGAACAACGACATCTACTTCCAGATTGGCCTGATTACGCTAATTGGTCTGGCGGCTAAAAACGCCATCCTGATTGTGGAATTTGCCTCGCAAAAAATGGAAGAGGGCATGCCGTTGGCTGAAGCTGCGCTTGAAGCCGCCCGCTTGCGCTTCAGACCGATTGTGATGACGTCCATGGCGTTTGTGCTGGGGATTATTCCACTGGTATTTGCGACCGGTGCAGGTGCTGCAGCGCGTCAATCCATGGGGACGGGCGTCTTCGGCGGCATGTTGCTGGCAACCTTTATTGCCACCATCTTTATCCCATTGTTCTTTACCTGGCTGACCAGTGAGAAAAAAGTGCGTCACCATGGTCATGTTGAAGAAGAGGAAGCGGTATGAAACCGACAGTAAAACAACTGGTGTGGGCACAACGCCCGCTCATCATCGCGCTGGCAGCCTTGTCGTTGGCAGGTTGCCAGTTACTGGGCCCGTTATATAGCCGCCCTGACAGTCCGCTGCCACAGGGGTATGTTGAGCCCCAAGCGGCGACGTCGACGGCGGTGCCTGCGGCACAAATGCAGCAATGGTGGTCCTTGTTTAATGATCCAGTGTTAACCAGGCTGATTGATACTGCGCTGGTCAACAACAGTGATGTGCAGCTCGCCGTGGCACGCATTGAACAATACGATGCCGTGGCGCGTGAAACCTCTGGCAATGTGCTGCCGACCATCACGCTGGACAACAACAATACCCGTACCAGAATTACCGGGGCAGGGCCTAACCCGGTTTTCGGGGTCAACCCGCGTAATGACAATAAACTGGCGTTAAACGGCAGTATTGAGCTGGATGTGTGGGGCAAGTTGAGAACGGCCAATGTCGCGGCACGGGCCAATCTGCTGTCGACCGAGTATGCCCGTGAGGCAGTACGCTGGTCATTGGTAGGGCTCGTGACCAATCAATACCTGATAATCCGTAGTCTGGATGGACAGCTGGCAGTCAACGCCGAAAACATCAAAACGGCGCAAGAAAGCCTGGCCATGACACAACGGCAGCTGGATGCAGGTGTTAATACCGCGCTGGATGTTAATCAGGCTGAGCTGGTGGTGACCAATTTACGCGCGCAATCGCTGGAGTTGCAGCGCCAACGTTCAATCAGCGAGCATCAGCTCGGAGTGTTGACTGCAGACTTAAGCGTCAAAATCCCGGTGGGCGGTTTAATGTCCATGCCGATACCGCCGATGCCTCCCGCAGGCTTGCCATCCACCTTGCTGGAATCACGTCCGGATATCCGCCAGACTGAGCAGGATTTGATCGCTGCACATGCGAATGTGAAATTGGCAAAAGCAGCCCTGTATCCGACCTTGTCACTGACCGGGGCTTATGGTGGCGAGAGTAAAATCCTGAGTGACCTGTTTACGGCGCCAGCCAAAATCTGGACACTGGGCTTTGCAGCAAGCTTGCCAATATTCAATGGTGGACGCTTGAACGCCAGGGTCGATCAGGCCTCTGCCTTGCAGAAGCAGGCCGTGATTAACTACCAGGCCGCCTTGCGGACTGCATTTAGCGAAGTGAATGATGCGCTGGTGAATGCGCGCCAATACCGTGAGCAAGAAGCGGTGGCGGAGTCCAAGCAAAAAACCACTGCCAACATTTTGCGTATTTCGCAAAATCGTTATCAGGCGGGTTACTCCAGCTATCTTGAAGTGCTGGATGCGCAACGTAACCACAATGAGGCGACACAAGCCTTGGTTCAGAGCCGACAAAACACGCTGACAGCCACCGTGTCACTGTTTAAAGCTCTGGGCGCGGGTTGGGATCCAGAGCCTCTGAAGAAAAAAGCCGAGGCTTCCAAGTAAGTCATGGCTTTATTCAACGCGCCGGGAGTAGTTATCTCCCGGCGTTTTTATTTGGCCGGCCGCATGCTGGCGAGGCTTGGAGATTTACGGTCTGCCAGCTAAGATGCTGCGATGTCTAGCCCCTCACTCAAGCACATTGCCTTTGCCAGTTTTATTGGTACAGCCATCGAATTTTACGATTTTTATATTTATGCCATGGCGGCAGCGCTGGTCATTGGCCAGGTCTTTTTCCCCGCCAGCGCGCCAGCGGTGCAATCGTTAAATGCCTTGCTGACCTTTGGTCTGGCGTTTATTGCACGGCCACTGGGCGCTTTGCTGTTTGGTCATTTTGGTGACCGTATCGGCCGCAAATCCACCCTGGCCGCGTCATTGCTGGTCATGGGCTGCTCGACGTTTCTGATTGGCGTCTTGCCAGGCTACGATCAATGGGGGCTGTGGGCGCCGGCGCTGCTTTGTCTGTTGCGGTTTGGTCAAGGCATAGGCTTGGGCGGAGAATGGGCAGGGGCTGCCTTGCTGGCAACCGAATATGCGCCCGTACATCGTCGCAGCTGGTTTGGCATGTTTCCGCAACTGGGGCCTTCAATCGGCTTTTTACTCGCAACCTTGACCTTTTTGGCCTTAACTCTGGGGCTAACGGAGACACAATTTGAGCAATGGGGCTGGCGCGTGCCGTTTATCGTCAGTGCGGCGCTGGTCATGGTCGGGCTATATGTCCGCTTCAAGCTGGCCGAAACGCCCGCATTTGCGCAGGCACAGTCTTCAAAAGAGTTGCATCGCTGGCCGCTTAAGGCGTTGTTGGTCACGCATGGACGTGCCATTGTGCTCGGTGCGCTGGCCATGGGGGTGTGTTATCACCTGTTTTATACGGCGACGGTGTTTTGCCTGAGTTATGGCACGCAAACCTTGCACATTGCTCGCCCGGTTTTTCTGGGGCTGTTGTGCATCGCTGTACTAGGCATGGCCACCGCGACGCCACTGGCTGCTTGGTGGTCAGACAAGGTTGGCCAGCGACCCGTGCTGATGCTCGGGCAAGGTCTGGCCGTATTGCTGGGATTTGCCCTGGCGCCGTTACTAGGCAGTGCGGATAGTTGGCTGATCCTGGTTTTTCTGTTTGCTGCGCTGTTTTTAATGGGCGTCACTTTTGCCCCCATGGGCGCTTTTCTGCCACAGCAGTTCCCGGTTGCTGTGCGTTACAGCGGGGCAGGGCTCAGCTATCAGCTGGGTGGTATTCTGGGTGCCTCCTTCGCACCTGCCATTGCTCAATATCTGGTCAATCAGGGCGGCTTGACCTGGGTAGGGGCTTATCTCTCCAGCATGGCCTTGATCAGTTTGCTGGCCGTCTGGCGCATGTCGCCAAGCGTATCCAACCTGGATTGAATAATAGGTGCATGCAGTGATTGAGTGGCTTTTAGTCTCTGTTTGCCTGCGCTGGTCGGGTCAGCAGTTATAATGCAGTTTTTTTCACGGTGATACGGCATGTTTACCCATCCGGGCTTTAACCCCATCGCATTACAAATCGGCAGTTTTGGTATCCACTGGTATGGTTTGATGTACCTGATCGGTTTTTTTGGTGGCCTGTGGTTGGGGCAGTATCAGGTCAACCGGTTGCGTAAACTGGACCCAAACTCGCCCTGGCAGGCGCGTGACCCGGACGACATGCTGTTTTACATCGCGCTCGGTGTCGTGCTGGGTGGGCGGTTAGGCTATGTGGTGTTTTACCAGCCCAGTTATTTCCTGCAACATCCGCTGGAAATCTTTGCCCTGTGGCAAGGGGGCATGTCATTTCATGGTGGCTTTATTGGCGTCATGGTGGCCATGGCCTTGTTTGCCCGCAAGCGCGGCGTGATTTGGTTGCAATTGATGGACTTTGTGGCGCCGCTCGTGCCTATTGGCCTGGGGGCAGGCAGACTGGGTAATTTTATCAATGGCGAGTTATGGGGGCGGCCTACCCATGCGGATTGGGGCATGGTGTTCCCAGCCGTGGATCAGGTGGCACGGCATCCTTCGCAGTTGTACGAGTTTGCACTAGAGGGGATCGCGCTGTTTGTGATTCTCTGGTGTTTTGCGGGCAAAAAACGACCCATCGGTGCAGTGTCCGCCATGTTCTTGCTCTGTTACGGCAGCTTCCGTTTTCTGGTTGAGTTTACGCGTGAACCAGACAGCTTTTTAGGCTTGCTGTCGCTGGGGCTCAGCATGGGGCAATGGCTCTGCGTGCCTATGATTCTGGCAGGGCTCTGGCTCATGCGCCGGGCGTATCGTCAGTCGTAAAGCCAGATTTCCATTAGGCGTTGCCTGGCTGAGTGGCACGTTCGAGGGCACTCAGCCACTGGATGGCATATGCACGTCCTTGCTGTTCTTCGCCACACATCTCCAAGCTAGGGCTTAATCCGCCACAAAACGCTGGGCGTTGTGGCTGCCCAAACAATTTGCAGCGATAGGCCTCATCTAGTTGTATGCATGGCACACCCGCGGGCTTGCCATGCGGCATGCCGGGGATCGGACTATTGATGGACGGGGCAATGCAGCAGGCTCCGCAGTGTTGGCGGCATTCCATTCGAGGTTAAACATCCACCCAGGGGTAGCCTAGGGCAGACACGCCAGCCTTCAGCTCCAGCATGGCTGCAAGCACATGCGCACTTTCGCCTTTGAGACCAACTTCCGTGGTGCGGCGCTGGTTGGTGCGCGGCAAGCTGAACAACTTGAGCATGGGATAACGGCTCAGCATGCTGTTCATCAAGTCAATCAAGTCGCTTTCGCCTGCCTCAGTGACGACAATGGCTTGCTCCAGATAGTCCTGGCCATGAAACAGGTGACTGTAGTAGGTGTCCAGCACCCATTCCACCATCGGGTGCGCCATTTCTGGAAAGCCGGGCACAAAGTAATGCTCGTGAATGCTGAATCCGGCGACGCGGTTAATCGGGTTGGGGATCAGCTCACAGCCTTGCGGAAAGTCAGCCATAAGCACGCGTTTAGGATAAGCCGCTTCCCCATATTGCGCTTCAATATTGGCAACAGCGCCTGCATGTCGCTCAATCGGTACCCCGGCAGCCGCGGCTGCACATTGGCGGGTGTAGTCATCCGGGGTGGCGCCGATGCCACCAAAGCTAAACACAATCTCGCCGCGCGCCATACTGGCCTTGAGCAACTGCGTGATTTGCTCGGGGATATCGCCGATAAAATGCGCCCAGCTCAGTTGCAAGCCGCGGGCAGACAGAAGCGAAATGACCTTGCTGAGATGGGCATCCTGGCGCTTCCCGGACAGGATCTCGTCACCGATGATATAAATCCCAAATTGGCGCATGTTATATTGAGTAAATTACTTTTGAGTGAGCGTTTTAACAGCAGCATAATACCAAGCAATTGCTGAAAATTCACAGCATAGCCGTTACAGCAGCACTTTTGCGGTCTGGTGAGCGCGTCAGTGTGCAAGTGCTTTGATGTGGTTTTGACCCATTGCGTGCTGGCCTAGCCAGCTTTTCAGTCAGTGATCAGTACATTATCGAAAGAAATCCATTGAACAGTTTTCTCTTTGATTTTGTGAGTCCAGCAGACACCATCCTTTCATCTCGCTATGAACCCTCGATGGTCGCCTTGTCCTACCTGATCGCACTCACGGCCTCTGTGATTGCCATCCATCTGGCCGAGGTCTCCCAGCAATTCAAACTTAAGCGCGACCGCCACTTGACCATGCTCGGCGGTGGCCTGGCGATGGGATCGGCAGTGTGGGGCATGCATTTTATTGGCATGCTAGCTTTCGAGCTGTGTGCCACGGTACGTTACGAGCTGGTCATCACCTTGCTCTCCTTGTTGCCGGCATTTGTTGCCTCCTGGGCATCCATGCAATGGGTGGCGCAAGCAAAAAAATCTCCTTACGATTTAACCATTAGCGGCGCCTTGATCGGCCTGGGCATCGGGGTGATGCATTACACCGGCATGCTGGCCATGCAAACGGCTGCTGTCATGGCGTTTAATCCATGGCTGGTGCTAGTGTCCGTGTGCTCAGCAGTGATGCTAGCCATTCTGGCGTTGTGGTTTCATCATCGCTGTAACCGTTTGCGACGCCTGCGGCCCTGGCGCCATCTGTTCAGTGGTCTGGTCATGGCGGCTGCCATTACCAGCATGCACTATCTGGGCATGGCTGCGGCCAGCTTTACTGGCCCCATACAGTTTGATGAGCCTGTGCCCACCGTAGACCGGCTGTATTTGTCCTTGCTGGTCACCATGGGCTTGGTGACCTTGCTAGGCGCTATTCTGGCGCAAACCATGATTAGTCGGCAGCGGCAATTGGCCCGCGAGTTACAGTTCAGGGAGCATCAAATGCGCGTGATCTTTCAGCACGCGATAGATGCCATTGTGATTACGGATGCCAAGGGGCATATCCAGATGGTGAATCGCGCTTTTGAGGCGATGTTTGGTGTTCAGTCGCAGGCAATCGTGGGCCGTTCGCTTGGCAAAATGATCCCCGACTGGAAGCAGCTCAGCACGCTCTCGCGCAAACGCAGGCAGCATGACCAGGCTGGAAAAGTGGTCGCTGAGCGTCACGGGATACATGCGGATGGGCGCGAAATTCCATTGCGGATTGCACTGACCCGTGTGATTGAAGATGAGCTGGATTTTTGTATCAGTTTTTTGATGGATTTAACCGTATTTCGCCAGCAGCAAAACGCCTTAGAGAAACTGTTGACCGAAGATCCGCTGACCGGCTTGTTCAACCGGCGCGGCATGCTCAGTATGATGCATGGCATTGTCAGCCAGCTTCAAAGCAGTCAGCCGCAACGGGGCATTATTTTATTATTCGTGGATCTCGATGGGTTTAAAGCTGTCAACGATACCCATGGCCATCCTGTGGGCGATGAAGTATTGATGGCCATCGCACAACGATTACCTGATGTGTTGCGCGAAGAAGATATGGTATGTCGTTTTGGCGGGGATGAGTTTGTGATTCTGCTGACCTTTGCCTCCCAGCCGGAAGAGCTGGCCCGCATGGTTGCAGGCAAGCTGGTCGAAAGCATCAGTCAGCCCATCAAGTTGCAATCGGGTCAGGAGATCGCGGTAGGCTGTAGTATCGGTATCGCCTATGACTGGCCTAAAACGGCCGACGACATCGAAGCCTTACTGCAGAAGGCGGATAATGCGATGTATCAGGCCAAAAAAGGCGAAGCTGGAAAAGTCATTTTTTCCAGCTAGGCTGTACTGCAGTAAGGGTGAATGCTGCTTTATGCCGACCTGAGCAGACGGGAAATAAAAATCAGGAAGACGGCACCGATGGTGGCGACGATAATGCTGCCTATCATGCCGCCACTGGCACTCAAGCCCAGCAGGCCAAACAGCCAGCCGCCAACCACTGCACCGGCAATACCAAGCACCAAATCCCAAATCAGGCCAAAGCCATCGCCTTTCATGATCAAGCCTGCCAACCAACCCGCGATAATCCCTACAACAATTGTCCAAAGCATGTGTGTACTCCCCTGTTGTTATGATGAAGCTCTATGCTAAGCACAGTTGCGCCTGTCATCTGTCAGCCCATCTAGGAAAAACCTGTCAGATTCAGCTGACTCGCTTGCTGCAAACGTCCAGATAGCGCCACGCCTACCCTGGCTTGAGGATTTACTTTTTCAAACCGATGATCAACAAGGCAGCCCCCGCCGCAATCACAATCAGGCTAAGCGCTTGCGGGACTTCCACCTCTTTGGTGATCTCTGCATTGGCCTCTAAAGAGCCGATTTTTGCTACGGTCTCTTTGCTCTCGTAACTAAACCCTTTGAAAATCAGACCAGCTGCGCCGACTGCAATCAATATAATGCCTACCATCGCTAATGATTTCATGCCCAAGCTCCACAGTTAAAAAAGATAGGCTCATATTGACCGTAAGTCAGGCGACTGTCTAGTGGGCGCTCTCCCAGTTGTTGCCCACGCCGACCTCGGCTAGTAACGGCACTGATAAGGTTGCCACTTCTTGCATGAGCACGGGCAAGGTCTGTTTGACTAATGCCAGTTCATGTTCAGGCACTTCCAGCACCAGTTCATCGTGCACCTGCATGATGAGTTTGGTCTGCAGTTTTTGCTCGGTCAGCCATTGGTCGACGGCGATCATTGCCAGTTTGATCAGGTCGGCCGCCGTGCCTTGCATGGGGGCATTAATGGCGGCGCGTTCGGCGCCGTTTCTTCTTTGTACGTTAGCGCTGTTGATTTCAGGCACCCATAAGCGTCTGCCGAAATAGGTTTCGACATAGCCTTGCTGCTTGGCCAGTGCGCGCGTGTTTTCCATATAGGCTTTGACACCGGGGTAACGCGCAAAATAGCGTTCAATGTAATTGGCCGCCGCGCCGCGCTCAATATTGAGGTTTTGCGCCAGGCCAAACGCGCTCATGCCATAGATGAGGCCAAAGTTAATCACTTTGGCATAGCGTCGCTGCTCGTTATCTACGGCCGCTTTGTCCACGCCAAAAATTTCTGCGGCCGTGGCGCGATGGATGTCTTCGTTATTGGCAAAGGCCGTCAGCATTCCGGCATCTTGTGAGAGATGCGCCATGATGCGCAGCTCAATCTGCGAATAGTCCGCTGAGATGATCTGGCTACCGGGCGGGGCGATAAAGGCTTCGCGGATGCGACGGCCTTCGGCGGTGCGCACCGGAATATTTTGCAGGTTGGGGTCCGAGCTGGCCAGCCGTCCGGTAATTGCCACTGCCTGGTTGTAGTTGGTATGCACGCGCCCGGTTTGCGCGTTGATCATTTTCGGCAACTTGTCGGTGTAGGTGGATTTCAGCTTGGCCAAGCTGCGGTGCTCCAAGATTACCTTGGGCAACGGGTAATCCAGCGCCAGTTCCTGCAATACATCTTCGTCGGTACTGGGGGCGCCAGAAGGCGTTTTTTTCAAGGGTTTGATGCCCAGTTTGCCAAACAGGATTTCTTGCAACTGCTTGGGCGAACCCAGGTTAAACGGTTGTCCGGCCAGCTCATACGCCTGTTTTTCAATCTCCATCAAACGCAGGCCAATTTCATTGCTCTGGCGGTTGAGCATGTGGCTGTCGATCAACACGCCGTTGCGCTCCATGCGTTGCAACACTTGCATGCTGGGCATTTCCACCTGCTCATAAATAAAGCGCAGTTTGTCCGAGACTGTCACTTGCGGGTACAGGGCCTGATGCAGTTGCAGCGTGATGTCGGCGTCTTCCGCGGCATATTCGGCAGCCACCTCGACGGTGACCTGGCTGAACGACACTTGTTTTGCGCCTTTGCCCGCCACGCTTTCGTAGCTGATGGGGGCAATGCCCAGATGGCGCTCGCTGAGCTCATCCATGCCATGCCCTTTGTGGCTCTCAAACACATACGATTGCAACAGGGTGTCGTGCGCAATGCCTTGCAGCGTGATGCCATGATTGGCCAGCACATGCATATCGTATTTAAGGTTCTGGCCGACTTTTTTAATGTCCGGGTTTTCAAGGATGGGTTTGAGTTTGGCCAGGGTCGCCGTCAAAGCCAGTTGTGGAGGCGCATCAAAGTAATCATGGGTGAGCGGGATGTAAGCCGCTTCCCCCGGCGTGACGCTGAACGAGACGCCGACAATTTTGGCTTGCATGGGGTCCAGTGAGGTCGTCTCAGTGTCAAAGCAAAGCAGGGCGGCTTGTTCCAGTTTGGTGAGCCACGGTTCCAGTTCACTGTCCGATAAAATGGTCTGGTAAAGCCGTCGCGTATCCGGCGAGTAATCGCCACCGGCTTGCCCGCTAAGCTCCTCGACGGTCGGTAGGACTGAATTTTCAATCAATGGTGCTGTGGCACCGTCTGGCAATTTGTCTAAGTCACGCTTCCAGCTTCTGAACTCAAAATGGTCAAACAGCGCGAGTAGCGCAGGCTTGTCCGGGGCTTTGGGGATCAGTTCATCAAAATGCTCACGGATGCCGATATCACAGCGGATGGTGATCAATTCGCGTGCCGTGGGTAACCAGGGTAGGGCTTTGCGCAAGTTTTCGCCGACCACGCCTTTGATGTTGTCGGCATTGGCAATGATATTGTCGAGAGAGCCATATTCTGTCAGCCATTTGACCGCCGTTTTTGGGCCGACTTTTTCGACCCCAGGCACATTGTCTACACTATCCCCGACCAGTGTCAGGTAGTCGATAATTTTGCTGGGCGGGATGCCAAATTTATTTTCTACGCCGGCAATATCCAATACATCATCGGTTTTACGGAAGGCATCACGCATGGTGTTGACCACGGTAATATTTTCATTCACCAGTTGCGTGATGTCTTTATCGCCAGTCGAGATAATGGTGCGGATACCTTCTTTTTCGGCCTGCTTGGCCAGCGCGCCAATCACATCATCGGCTTCAACGCCTTCTTCAATAATCAGCGGCCAGCCCATGGCGCGGATGGTTTCGTATAGTGGTTCAATCTGCACGCGCAAATCGTCCGGCATGCTGGCGCGGTTGGCCTTGTATTCAGGGTAGAGATCGTCGCGGAAGGTTTTGCCTTTCGCATCAAACACACAGGCGCTATAGTCAGAAGGATAGTCCTTATGCAGGCGCCGCAACATATTCAGCACGCCTTGAATCGCCCCGACCGGCTCGTTGGCCGAGTTGCGCAAATCCGGCATGGCATGAAACGCGCGGTATAAATAACTGGAGCCATCGACCAGCAGCAGGGTTTTCATCGTGTGTTCTCAAGAGTCAAATCAATGGCGTATTTTACGCATTTCAAAGCCACTTCATGTACACTAATTTGGTTTTGATTGTTGAAGGACTGAATGATGACCACCCCCAAGCTGCCAACCATGGTCGAGCCTGAGTTGCTCAATGGCGATAGTGCCAGCCATGAATCCTGGCATGCCTTTGAAATCATGGCCGAGTTTGTCGGCGCCACTGAAAACCTCAAGGCGATTACGCCCGCGGTGTCGATTTTTGGCAGTGCTCGTACCAAGCCTGACCATCCGTATTATCAACGCACCGAGGAAATTGCCCGACTATTATCAGACTCCGGCTTTAGTGTGATTTCGGGCGGCGGGCCAGGCATTATGGAGGCGGCCAATAAAGGTGCTTTTCCAGGCCGTGGCGCCAGTGTCGGGCTGAATATCAAGTTGCCTTTCGAGCAGCACGGCAATCCCTATCAGGATATCGGCATCAGTTTTAAATACTTTTTTATGCGCAAGGTGATGTTTGTTAAATATGCCAGCGCATTTGTCGTTATGCCGGGCGGCTTTGGCACACTGGATGAACTGATGGAGGCGATTACGCTGGTGCAAACGGGCAAAAGCCGCAAGATTCCGATTATTTTGGTCGGCAGCCAGTTTTGGGCAGGCTTGATAGACTGGTTGCGCAATACGCTGGTGGCAGAAGGCATGGCTTCGCCGACCGATATGCACCTGGTGCAAGTGATTGATGAGCCGCAACAGATCGTGGACGCGATTTTCAAACATTATGAAACCACTGGCTTCGAATTGACGCCAGCGGAGCGCAAGATGCAGTTGTACCTGTAATCGCTGCGCGCAAAGCCAGGATATTTACAAGTTTATTCAGCGCTGGATGTCCGCCACGGCACGGCTTTTGCTAGAATAGCGATCACTGACTAAGGAGTCTTCCATGCGTAATGTTTCCCGTTTTATGCTGGCCACACTGTGCCTTGCGAGTTTTTCCATGCTGGCTAGTGCTGCGGCCCCCAAAGATGCCGAGTTGCTGGATGACATTCCCTCTCCGCCCAAGGTCATTGAAGGGCAACCCATAGACCAGCCGACCATCTCCAAGCGCAAGGATGGTGATAACGAGGTTGAGGAATACAGCCTGAATGGTGAGGTCTATATGGTGAAAGTGACACCACCGAGCGGCAAGTCTTACTACCTGCACCGGGAAGACCGTAATGGCGAGTGGGTGCATGATGGTCCTTCTCGCCCGGTGTCCGTGCCCAAATGGATTCTTTTCCGCTTCTAAATGTTTTTGACCTGCCCGTAAGGGTAGGGTTGTCACCCACATGTCTGTTTTTACCACTCTGAGTCTGGATGAAGTGCGCCTATGGTTGGCGCCTTTTAATGTTGGCGAGCTGCAAACTTTGCGCGGCATTGCGGCTGGCATTACCAATACCAATTATTTTGTCGAAACCAGCGAGTCACGCTTTGTGCTGACTGTGTTCGAGAAAAACGATTTTGACGAGCTGCCTTATTTTGTGCACTTAATGACGCATTTATCGCAGCACGGCATTCAATGCCCAAGCCCGATTGTCGATAAAGAAGGCGTGGCCTTGCACCGGATTCATGGCAAGCCTGCCCTGATGGTGAGCTGCTTGCGTGGCAGTGATGTCAGTCAGCCTAACCTGACCCAGATTGAAGCCGTGGCACAGACGCTGGCGCGTATGCATCTGGCGGGTATGGCGTTTCATGAGCAATCACACAATCAGCGCGGTCAGGGCTGGCGCGTGATGACAGCGCAGCAGGTGATGCCCAAGCTTGCACCCGTACAGCAGCATTTGTTGCAAGAGGAGTTGCAGTTTCAGCATGGCCTGGATTTGTCTGGTCTGCCACATGGTGTGATACACGGCGATTTGTTCCGCGATAACGTGTTGTTTGACGGCAATGTGTTGGGCGGCTTTATTGATTTTTACTATGCCTGCCATGATGTACTGGCCTACGATGTGGCCATCGCAGTGAATGAGTGGTGCGTGGATGCTAACGGTGCGTTTGTCGATGACAAGCTGGCCGTGTTCATGAATGCCTATCACGCGGTTCGCCCGTTCACTGCAGAAGAAAAATCCTTCTGGCCGGCCTTGTTGCGCCGCGCTGCCTTGCGCTTTTGGCTATCGCGCCTGTATGATTTTTACTATCCTGTGGCGGGGGAGTTGACCCATGCCAAAGACCCGGCTCATTTCGAGCGGGTATTGCTGAATCGTCAAGCGCTTACTTAGTCGCGCTATAAAAGGGAGTCACATGACAGAAACAAACAGCCAGCGCGGGATTCGCTGGGTCAAAGAAAGCCTGGCTTTATTTAAAACGCAACCACATATCTGGATGTTGTGCTCGCTGGCCTACATCTTCATTTTTATGGTGTTGCCATCCTTGCCATTGCTGGGGTTTCTAGGCATGGTGAGTGTGGTGATCTGGCCCGTCTGCATGGCCTGGATTGTGATGCTCTACCGTCAGGTGGATATGCACGGTGAAATGTCGCCCGGTGACGCCTGGCAACATCTCAAGCTGCATCTGAAACCTTTGTTGCTGTTGGGCGCTAGCTGCCTGATTTATGCCGTGTTGGCGACTTATCTGCTCAGCAGCGAACTTGCTTCGCTCATTTCGCATGCGCCGACCAAAGCCGGCATGAGTGATTCACATATGACCAAGTTTCTTGAAAATGCGTTGTCATTTATTGTGAAGTTGTTGTTATTGCTCTTGCCTTTGTTTATTGCCACCTGGTTTTCCCCCATGCTGATTGCCCTCAATGGTTATCCGCTGGTGAAAGCGATCAAATCCAGTATCGCCGGCATGCTGCAATATACCGTGCCCATGGGCGTAGCCTGGCTAGTCATGATGCTGGGCATGCTGGTGGTAATGCTGGGACTGGGGCTGGTGATTGGCATTTTAGGCGTGCTGATTCCAACGGTCACGCAGCTGCTGATGCCGCTGCTGGTATTTATTGCCTTGCTGGTCATCAATGCGCTGATGTTTGCCTTTCAATATATCAGCTACAAAGATGCCTTCAGGGCCGCACCACAAGTCGAGGCCAGCGTTTAATGGCTTGCTGCTTGCAACGTTATCGCTTGCGGCGCTCGGTAAACAGGCTGTTACCGACAATCTTTTTGGCTTGCTTTTTGGCATGACTCATGGCGCCAGCCACTTCATGATGGCTGGCAAAAAACTCGGCGCTAACTCTCACTGCGCCAATGGATAAGCTGCCAAACGGGAAAAAGTGTTCATTGCCCAAGCGGTCTTCAATATGAATGCCACCTGACTGCACATCCTTGAGGTCATAAAAGTCTGGCATGACCTTCGCCACCGTGTCCAGAATGTCGCGGCATATCCGTTCCCAGTCTTCACTCTGAAACACAATCACAAAGTCGTCACCGCCGATATGGCCGACAAAGTCATGCTCATGGTTCACCATGCTGCTCAGCATGCGCCCGACAAACTGTATCACCTCGTCGCCGCGGCGATAACCATAGGCATCGTTAAATGGCTTGAAATGATCAAGGTCACAATAACAGGCGACAAACGCTATGCGCCGTTCCAGCAGCTTGTCGATATGGGCATTAATTGGCACATTGCCCGGGAGCAGGGTGAGGGGGTTGGCATAACGTGCGGCATGAATCTGCATGTTGGTCACTTCGCGCAATAGCGCGTGACCACTGCCCATGCCCACATAACGCTCGCCGTCGACAATAATAAAGCCGTTCAGTAAATACTTGGGATCGGCTTGCAGGATCAGCTCGCTCAAAGCCAGGATGTGCATGTCCTTTTGGATGATGAGGCATTGCGTATCCATAAATGTGGTGCAGGATTTCTTGCCATGTAATTCTTTTTGGTAACGCCGCGCAAAGCGGTCTATGGTGTCATAACGGCTGATCAGCCCCAGCGGCTTGCCTTTATGGTCGGTGACCGGGATAGAGTTGAGATTGTTGTCATGATGAAACCAGTCATAGACTTCTTCATTGGTCATTTCAGGTAGCGCCGCCACTTGATAGCTGGTGAGCCCGGACACGGTCGCTTGTTTGGAGACCATGGTTTGCTGGTCCGCAAATAAACGAATAATGTTTTTGTTGAGCAGGGTGCTCACTTCCTCGGACAAAGTCGCCTGAAATTTTGGGAACGGACGGCCCAGCAGGTAGCCCTGGGCATAGTCTATTTTCAAGTCTTTGATGACCGCCAGTTCTTCTTTGGTTTCTATGCCTTCGGCTATCGTCAGCGTGTTAGACTCCAGCGCAATTTTCTGAATGCCGCGGACAAATTCCAGCTTGATCGGATCGTTGTGGATGTTGGCAATAAAATGCTTGTCGATTTTGACATAGTGCGGTGACAGCTCAGACCACAAACGCAAACTTGAAGTCCCTTCACCCAGATCATCGAGCGCGATTTTAAACCCGAGTGCCTTGAGTTTGGTGACCGCCTCTTTGAGTTCGGCGTAATCGCGTATGGTGGAACTCTCGGTGATTTCGATAACAATATCGCTGGCTGCAAGCTGATAGTTCTCCAGCTGCGCCAAGCTTAATGACCAGTCACTTTCGCTGTGCAGCAAGGCATCCGGGCTAAAGTTTACAAACAGTGGCATGGCATGGTTCGCCCGGCGATATTCTTCAAAAATCACATCGCGCGCGATAGACTCCATCTCGATATCCCGCCCACATAACTTGGCTGCATTGAGCAAGGCAATCGGCGCATGTAGTTTGGACTCCAGTGGTCCGCGAATCAGTGCCTCATGCGCAAACACCTGCGCTTGCTTGATATCAATAATGGGCTGAAACAAGGGCAACAGGTTTCTCTGTGCCAGGATGGCTTCAATTTCGGTATTGGGGGCAGCATAAATCATGCTAGCAGTATCGACGAAGCGTGAAGATTCTTGATCAAGGAAATGTCAAGATTGGATGAAATATTTATGACAATATCTTGTGCTGCAAGCTAGCTTGAAATGGTTGAACGTAACAACTGAGACGAATGAAACCTCAACTTGAGGCGTATCAACAGACGGTCCGTGAGGTTACTGCCCCGAGGCCTAGATAACAGGCGTAAACGACCTCAGATTTTTTCGAGCTTGGCGTATTCCAGCATCAGCGTTTTTAATCCGGCGCTGCCAAAATTCACTTTCACCGCCAGATCGCTGGCGTTCCCCTCATAGCTAACCACAACCCCTTCGCCAAATTTGCTGTGGCGCACACTTTGACCAATCTTGAACGGATAGTTGGACTGGGTGCTTGCCGGTTGTGCAGCTGGCATGGTGTATTGACCGCCTGCCGCATAAGGTTTGGCAGCCGGTTTGCTATTCAGGCGTTTGGTGAGTTCGGCAGGGATTTCATCGACAAAGCGTGAAGGGATGCCGTAGCGAACTTGTCCATGCAGCATGCGGCTTTGCGCATATGTCATATACAAGCGCTGGCGCGCGCGCGTGACAGCGACGTACATGAGCCGCCGCTCTTCCTCAAGGCCACCATTTTCATAGGCAGCTTGCTCGTGTGGGAACAGGCCTTCTTCGACGCCGCTGATAAACACACTCTGAAACTCCAGGCCTTTGGCGGCATGCACGGTCATCAGTTGCAGGGCCTCATGACCAACGTCGGCCTGATGGTCGCCTGCTTCTAGGCTGGCATGGTTCAAAAACTGGGTCAGCAGGTCGGCATCTTCCTCCATGTTGTGATGGTTACCCAAGTCCTGCTTGCTAAAGGCGACCGCAGCCGTCACCAGCTCTTGCAAGTTTTCAATGCGGTCTTCGCCTTCTTTGTCGTTTTGGTAGTGCGCCATCAGGCCACTCAGGTTGATGACCATTTCTGCCATTTCACCCAGCGTGATGCCGTAGCCTTGGTCAACAATTTGCCGGATCAGGGCCACAAAGCCATCTAAGCCTTTGCTGCCTAGCTTGCCTTCACCCACTTTGTTGGTGGCGGCTTGCCATAAGCTGCATTCATTTTGGCGCGCAGCTTCTTGCAGTTGTTCTAGGCCACGTGCGCCGATGCCGCGGGGCGGGAAGTTAATAATACGCAACAAGGCCGTGTCGTCGTTGGCGTTGGCAATCAGCCGCATGTAGGCCAAAGCGTGTTTGATTTCAGCCCGCTCGAAAAAGCGCAGGCCGCCATACACGCGGTAAGGGATGTTGGCCGAAAACAGGGTATGTTCGAGGATGCGGGACTGCGCATTGCTGCGGTAGAGCAGGGCCATCTCGCCCAAGGGCACGCCTTCTTTTTGCAGCATATTCACTTCATCGACAATAAACTGCGCTTCGTCGGTATCGTTGTAAGCCTCATAAATGCGAATCGGCTCGCCCTTGCCGGCCGAGGTCCACAGGTTTTTACCCAAACGGTTGCGGTTGTTGGCAATGATGGCGTTGGCGGCATCGAGGATGTTGCTGTGCGAACGGTAGTTTTCTTCGAGCTTGACGATATTCTGCACGTTGAAGTCGCGCTGGAAGTCATTCATATTGCCGACGCGTGCGCCACGGAATGCGTAAATGCTCTGGTCGTCATCCCCGACGGCAAAAATACTGTTATGTGCGCCGCCTAACAGTTTTAGCCACAGGTATTGCAGCCGGTTGGTGTCCTGAAACTCATCGACCAGGATATATTGAAAGCGTTGCTGATAATGCGCACGGATGTGCGGTTCGCGCTCAAGCAGCTCGTAGCAACGCAATAATAACTCGGCAAAATCGGCCACGCCTTCGCGGTTACATTGCTGATCATAGGCCGCATAAATTTCGCGCAGTTTCTGGCTATGGCCGTCGTAAGCATCGACGCTATCCGCACGCAGGCCTTCCTCTTTGCAGCTATTGATATAGCCCATCACCTGCTTGGGTGGATATTTTTCATCATCCACATTCATCAGTTTCATCACGCGCTTGATGGCAGAAAGCTGGTCGGCGGTATCTAAAATTTGAAAGGTATTGGGTAAGCCCGCTTCACGGTAATGCGCGCGCAACATACGGTTACACAAGCCGTGAAAGGTGCCTGCCCACATGCCGCGTGTATTGATCGGCAACATGCTGGTGAGGCGGGTCAGCATTTCCTTGGCAGCTTTGTTGGTAAACGTCACTGCCATCAGGCCCATGGGGGAGGTTTGCCCGGTTTGGATCAACCAGGCAATCCGCGTGGTGAGCACGCGGGTTTTGCCACTGCCGGCCCCGGCTAGAATGAGTGCCGAGACATGCGGCAGGGTGACCGCTTGCAGTTGTTTATCATTCAGGCCCTGTAACAGATTATTTTCAGAATACATGCCGTTATTATCGCATGATGCAGCGTTTCAGGCGCAGTCTAAGCATGCGCTTGTAGTCGGCAAATCGTTGCACTCAACATTTTTCTGGAACTTTTTAAAACCTCTCACACTCATACTTGCACGATGATGATGAATCATCTTTCCGCTTCTTTCCTCCCTGAGCGGAAGCCTTTACGATGAGGCCTATTGCCCCGATTTACCCCTTAATCGGGGCTTTTTTTGTCTATAGGTTTTAGAAGGTGATTTTAAACACCACCGGTAAACCCGACTTGTCGCCAGGCTTCATACAGCAAAATTGCGGCTGAGTTGGATAAATTCAGGCTACGGCTATGCGGCAACATTGGCAATCTGACACGATGCTCTGCTGCAAATTGGGCGCGAATTTCTTCTGGCAAGCCACGTGACTCTGGTCCAAACACAAATACATCCTCGTCTTTAAACTGCAAATCGCTGTGGCGCGTGCTGCCTTTGGTGGTCAAGGCAAACATGCGTTTTCCATGCAGCGCTTGCTGGCATTCCGCCCAGTTTTCATACACGGTCAACGCTGCATATTCATGGTAGTCCAGCCCAGCCCGCTTTAACTGTTTATCTGAAAGTTCAAAACCCAGTGGTTTGACCAGATGTAGCTTGGCACCTGCATTGGCACAGAGACGGATAATGTTGCCTGTATTGGGCGGGATTTCGGGTTCGAAAAGCACGATATGAAACATGTTTGGCTGCTTGTTTGCTTACGCAAGGATAGTATGACGGTGATATGATAGTCGAGAAAGTATCTCAAGATAAATAATTACAACGCCATGGCTCGTCCCGAGAAAATTAGATTAGGTGAAATTCTGGTCAGACAGAATTTCATGACCCAAGCTGAACTGGATCAGGCGCTGGAAGAGCAGCGCAAGACAGGCCGCCGCCTTGGACGGGTGATTGCTGAAAAAGGCTATGCCAACGAGCGGCAAATTGCTGAAGCCGTTGCACATCAACTCAATATCCCTTTCCTGGATCTTGGCCAGTATGAGCTGGATCCCAAGCAGGTTCAAAAACTCCCTGAAGTGCAGGCACGTCGTTTCCGTGCCATTTTGCTCGAAGAGCGCCCAGACAGCATTCTGGTGGCGATGGTTGACCCTTCGGATGTCTATGCCTATGACGAATTGGTCAGGCTGCTCAGGCGTGATATTGATATCGTCGTGGTGCAAGAGAGTCTGCTCATGCAGACCATTGATCGTTCCTATCGCCAGACTGAGCAGATTTCTTCACTGGCGCTTGAGTTGCAAGAGGACCTGGCAGACAGCAATGCCGATCTCTCAAGCATGATGGGCGTAGACCTGGGCGTAGACGATGCGCCTGTGGTCAAGCTGTTGCAGACGATTTTTGAGGACGCGGTGCAAGTGCGAGCGTCTGACGTGCACATTGAGCCGCAAGACAACAAGCTGCTGATCCGCTTTCGGATTGATGGTGTCATGCACTTTCAAACCCAGGCAGATATCAAAATTGCCACTGCGTTGGTCATGCGTCTCAAGATCATGGCTGGCTTGGATATTTCTGAAAAGCGCCTGCCACAAGATGGTCGTTTTGGCTTCTCAGTCAAAGGTAAGGCGGTCGATATGCGTATTTCGACCATGCCAACGCAGTATGGCGAAACGGTGGTCATGCGTCTGCTGATTCAGAACACTGCCCATTTTCAGCTTGATAAACTGGGCATGCCGCCTGCTTTACTCGCACGCTTTAGAAAAATGATTAACCGCCCCAGTGGTATGGTGTTGGTCACCGGGCCTACCGGGAGTGGTAAAACGACGACCTTGTACTCAGCATTGAGTGAGCTTAATACCCCCGAAACTAAAGTCATTACGGTGGAAGACCCGGTGGAGTACCGTTTACCCGGCATTATTCAGACGCAGGTCAATGAAAAAATCGAGCTGGATTTCCCCAAGTTGCTACGTGCCATTTTGCGTCAGGATCCAGATATTGTGCTGGTGGGCGAGATGCGAGATGAAGAAACTGCACAAACGGGTCTGCGCGCTTCCATGACTGGTCACCTGGTACTCTCCACGTTGCATACCAACGATGCCTCAACTGCTCCGGTGCGTTTGATCGACATGGGCGTGCCGCGTTTCATGGTGGCCATGTCCTTGCTCGGTGTCATGGCGCAACGTCTGGTGAGGCTGATTTGCCCGCACTGTGCTGAAGCGCATGCGCCTACAGAGAGTGAAACAGTGTGGCTCAATCAGGTGTTGCCGGATGCAACCTTACCGACCAACTTCCGCCATGGCAAAGGCTGTCAGCATTGCAACCGTACCGGTTATCTGGGGCGGGTAGGCTTGTATGAGTTTCTTGAAATGACCGATGAGCTGGCAATGGCAGCCAACATGCCGGATACCAATATCTTTATCAAAAAAGCGCGTGAACGTCTCAAAGGTAAAACCCTGCGCGACCAATCGCTGCAATTGGCGATTGAAGGTAAAACCACGCTGGAAGAAATCATGCGTGTCGATAACCAGTTTGAAGAATAACGCCTATGCCATTATTTGAATACAAAGGGCGCACCGAAGATGGCATGATGGTGACTGGGGTACAAGAAGCCGCCGATGCCGATGCCTTGGGCGCCGCGTTAATTGGTACCCGAATTACGCCAGTTGAAATTAAGCCCAAGAAAACGGGTGCTGTTGCGATTAATCTGTTTGAAGAAAAAATCACCAGTCTTGAGGTGATGATTTTCAGCAAGCAGATGTATACCCTGCTTAAAGCCGGTATCCCGATTATGCGCGCCCTCTCAGGCATTCAAAGCTCAGTAGGCAACCCTAAGTTGGCGCAAGTGGTGGGTCAACTGCGAGTGAGCCTGGACTCAGGCCGTGAATTGTCGGTTGCCATGACTGAGCACCCCAAGGTATTCAATGGCTTTTATATCAGCATGATCCGCGTGGGGGAGACCACAGGTAACCTGGACAATATTTTTCTGCGTCTGTCCGAGCATATCGAGTTTGACCGCTTTATGCGTGGACAAATCAAGTCGGCCTTGCAGTATCCCATGTTCGTGATTACTGCGATGGCGATCGCCATTGTGGTGATTAACGTTATGGTGATTCCGCAGTTTGAAAAAGTGTTTGCCAGCATGCATGCTGATTTGCCGTTCATCACTAAAGTTCTGATTGCGTTTTCAAGCTTTATGCGCAACTACTGGTTTGTGCTGATTGGCATGATAGCCGTGGCAGGTTGGTCTTTTAAAGCTTATGTTAAAACGGCAAGTGGTCGGTCAAATTGGGACCGTATCAAAATGCGTATCCCGATTGCCGGTAAAATTATTTTTAAAGGCACCATGGCCCGTTTTGCACGTAGCTTTGCGTTGTCTACACGCAGTGGTTTGCCCATTCTGTCAGCGTTAAGGCTAGTGTCACAAACCGTCGAAAACGACTATATTTCAGCAAAAATCTTAAGCATGTCTGCAGGCATTGAGCGCGGCGAAACCATACTAAGAACCGCTACGCAAACCGGCGTGTTCAACTCACTCGTTTTACAAATGATCGCCGTTGGCGAAGAGTCAGGCTCGCTGGATACATTAATGCAGGAAATTGCCGATATGTATCAGGCGGATGTGGAGTATGACGTCAAAACATTGGGTGCTCAGATTGAGCCTATTCTCATATTATTTTTAGGCGTGCTTGTGCTAGTACTTGCATTAGGAGTGTTCTTACCTATTTGGGATATGAGTTCCGTAATGTTAAAAGGTGGTTAAAAATCCGTTGTCAGGCTTTAGCCATCGCTGCATAGAAATGGACCAAAATTGTCTGGCATAGTATTTGCTAATGACTATTTAACGCAGTGTTAACCTGCCACTGTGATAAGAACGGCAGGGCATTTTGATTAGGAGTTTGAGTAATGAAAAAACAAGCTGGTTTTACATTGGTTGAATTGGTTGTTGTGATCGCAGTCCTTGGTATTTTGGCAGCGACTGCCTTACCTAGATTCGTAAATGTGCAGAGTAAAGCGCTTATTGCATCTGGGGCTGGTTTGCAAGCCTCTATAAGGTCTGCGGCGAATATGGCGCGAGCTTCGTGGATTGCAAGTGGAAGCACAGGTACAACCGTGGTAATGGATGGCGTGAATGTCACAGTCGATGCGACAACAGGATGGCCTGTTGCCGCAAGCATTAAATCAGCACTTCAAGATACTGGCGATTTTACTGAAACCGGAGCTGGAACTGGTATTTTCAGCAAAAGCTCTGGTGCATGTACTGTAACCGTGAGTTATGTCGCAGCTAGCGGAACAGCTACAGTAGATAATAGTGCTTGTACGAATTAAAAGGACTAATAGGTTCTGACTTATAAGCTAGGCCAGTATGAGAGGGTTTACGCTTGTTGAATTGGTTGTTGTAATTGCTGTGTTATCTGTTGTGGCAGTGATAGCCATGCCTAGATTTGCAAATACTGACATCTTCGAAACCCGCGGTGACGCGGGTTTACTTTCATCTACATTACGCTATGCGCAAAAAACGGCAATCGCTCAACGTCGCAATGTATATGTGATTCATAATAATGCGGTCCCAGATACGGTCAGCTTATGTTTCGATACCGCTTGCAATCAGATGGTAATTAATCCTGAAACAGCTGCGGCATACGTGTTCACAAGCAGCAAGAATGTGGATATCACCTCAGATAATGCCAGCGTGGGCTTTGACGCACTCGGGCGGGTGGTGCCTAATTCTACGGTTAACTATAAAGCGACCAACAAGAAAAATAATGCGCAATCTGTGACCGTGACTGTTGAGGCGGATACCGGATACATACACTGATCAGTCCACCAGTTACAGGCTGGATAATAACAATGCATCACAACAAACATCACTCTTACAGACAACCAGGCAAATTGTGCATGCGCTTGCAAGCAGGTTTTTCATTGGTGGAGATGGTGGTGTTTATGGTGATTGTCACCACCGCCATCGCCGGTGTTATCGGTGCGCTCTCATTTATGGGACGTCATTCTGCAGATCCACTGGCGCGCAAGCAAGCAATCGCGATTGCTGAGTCGCTGATGCAAGAAGTCCAGCAAATGCCTTTTACTTATTGTGATCCCGATGACCCGAATGCGTCTACGGCGACAAGTTATGGCGATTGTACCAATCCACAAAATGCGACCTTAAATGGCCCTACACCCTCTACGGAGAGCCGTTACAGTGCCACCGATCCATTTGATAATGTGGCCGATTATGGCGGTTTTGCGATGCCTGGCAGTGGCTGTGCCGGGATTTGCCGCATTGGTAACGCGACGGCGTTACCGGGCTTAAATCCTTACGCGGCATCCGTTGCAATTACTCAGGCGGGCGGGAGTGGTGCTTTTGCAGCGCTGCCAGCAGATGCGGTGTTACAGATTGTGATTACGGTGACAGTGACAGGTCCCGCAGACACTACCATCCGGCTGACTGGATACAGGGTTCGTTATGCGCCGAGAATTTAACCAACCCAAATCTGCTATTTCAGGCTTCACCTTGGTGGAGTTGGTCATCGTCATTGTGGTGATGGCAATTCTCGGCGGTATTTCCGTCACCTTTATCAAAAATTCCATTTTGGCTTATGTGAATTCCGAGGCTTATTATGAGCTCGCCGATCGCGCCGATATCTCATTGCGCCGCATGTCACGAGATATCCGCAACGCCTTGCCCAATAGTGTCTGGGTGGCTGCTGATAATTCCTATGTAGAGTTTGTGCCGATCAAAGCTGGCGGCCGCTACCAGCAGGATACGCTGGATTTTGTAAGTGCGAATGACACTTTTAACGTACTCGGCGACCCTGTGCCTTCTGTAGATTCTGGCGACCAGTTAGTGATTTATAACCTTGGTATTCAAGGAGCAGATGTGTATGCGGGGGATACGATTCGTTCCTTAACCAGCACTGGCACTAATCTCAGCACGCTCTCATTTAGCGGTTCAGCCTTTCCATTACCCTCCCCGGGTAGCCGTTTTTATGTGGTGAACGGGGCCGTATTTTATGTCTGTGATTTAGCCAACCGCCGTCTGTTGATGTATTCAAACTACGCAATTCCATCTGCCCATCCGTCAAACTTTGCCGGACTCACCCCTAGTATCGTTGCGCAAGATGTCACGGGCTGCAGTTTTACTTATACAGAAGGCGTGATGCAGCATAGCGGCGTGGTAACAGCACAGCTAGAGCTCAGTAAAAATGGTGGCGTTGTGCGCCTGGTTAACCTGATTAATGTGGTGAATTCGCCATGAAAAATACGCTTCATCGCATAAAAGGATTTATGTTGCCTGTGGCAATCTTCTTAATGGTGATATTGGCGTCGCTTGTGGGTTATTCCATGCGGCTGTCATTGTTGGCCAATCAAGGCTCGATACAGGATGTGCAAGGTGCACAAGCTTACCTGGCTGCCAAGGCTGGCGTCGAGTGGGCGGCTTATCAGGTGATTGCGCCAGGGACGACATCAATGCAATCCTGCCCAACACCGCCTAATCCGTTTACGATTAATGGCTTTAACATTGCATTGACATGTAATCAAACAAACCCGATGCCACAAGACCGGGCAGGGACACAGAATATCGGCATGTATACCATTACCGCTACCGCCTCAAAAGGAGCGGCTGGCGCGCTTGATTATATTGAGCGCAAAGTCACAGTGAGCTTGAGTCGTTGCCTGATGGATACAGAAGAGTGTAGTTAGAGGAAAATGACCGTGTTTAGATGGAAGCATGCAACAGTAGTGATATGGCTTTTGTGTCTGGTCAGCTTGTTTTCTGCTGAAGCGACAAAAGCGGCAACGGTTACTTTAAACGCCAACGGCGGTTCTGACTCTTCAAATGGATTGAAAATATTCATCAATGATAACTCACAAATTCAAGTGCAAAGGCTCAATAGTAGCGGCCAGCTTTATCAACCTGACCGAACACCAGCCAATAACAGGTTAGATAACGGGATTTATATTCGTGGCAATAATACTATTTATGGCCCTGATCACTTTGCCTACAACGCACCAGGAAACTATACAACGCAAGCAATGACAGCGGTGACGCCGGCCAACGCATCCGCTGGAAATGCGCAGACAACTCGTTCGCAGTTCACTGTTCCTGCGAACAATATCGGCGGCGGGCCTCAAATCACTATTGATTGGAGTTACACCTATCCTTATGACTTTGTCACAGCCAAAGTGAGCATTTATATCCCCCCTTTATATCCAGTCAGCTCAACAAACCCGGTAAGGTATTATCATGCAGTTGATACCTATTTGGGCGGCTCTGACTGTGGCTGTGGTGTCCGTTACGTGGATACAAACGGTAAACAAGTCGCTGGGACTTATCCTTATGCCGGTAGTTGTTCATCTGGGAGCGGAAATACGAATGTGCAGTGCCCTTCTAGTACAAGTTTGCCTGCAAACCTGGATGTCGTTGAAAGTTTTAGAGAGCGTGATGGAAAGTTTAGTCGTTATTGCGTAGGCAACTGGCAAACTTTCTGGTCAAGTAGTAATTCCAGTGCATGTGCGATTGGTAAATCAGACCAATTATCGAATACCGTCAATACAACCTTGACTGATACCGGCGCTGCGATCGAGTACGATTTTACTTTACCTGGAACATACACATTCAGCTATGACTTTGTGGTTGGGTCAACCTTAGTGCCTGATTATGATCATTTGGAAATCCGCCACCCTGGCAGTTCCTCTTTATGTCCGGTCGATATTCAGGTCATGGCTTGTTTGGTTTCTACCATGCCTTGTCCGGATGATCAGCTCATCAATTCAGGAAGCCTTACTGGTACGCTGACCATCTCTCCCAGTTCTCCAACCGTCACAGTGACGCCGGACGCCCAGTTTGAGGTCGGGAATGCCCGCACCATTGACACCCTTACCTTACAAGGTAGCGCTGCAGCTACTTATACCTTGGGAGCAAGCGGTCTCACCAAAGGCCCGATGAATGGTATCAAGTGCTGGAACACCGCAAATAACTCGCAAAGTTGTAGCTTTACAATGACAAATACGCCATGCGTGAGTACCTATGAGTGTATGGAAAGCGGGATGACTTATAATAATTTGAATAGCAATTCATCGGCACGTAATCCGATTTACACAAAAATCCTAGCACAGTCTTTTGATCTGGATGTGGTTGCGCTGCTCTCAAGTGGCGCCCAGTCGAGTGGCTATAATTCTTCAGGCTTAAAAGTTGATTTGGTGACAGATAGCAATGGCTCATGCAGTACAAATATTGTCGTCACTAAAGATGTTAGTTTTGCAGCCTCAGATGGTGGACGTAAAAAGGTGACTTTCAGTGCAACAGATGTCCCCAGGGCTTATCCTAACTTGCGCTGTCAGGTACGCGACCCAGGTCAGAACAAATCGGGGTGTTCGTCTGATAATTTTGCCATTCGGCCACAATCCTTGGCTGTGACCAATACCAATACAGCAAGCTCAAGCTCACCAAGCAGTACAGTGAGCCCTGTGTTCAAGGCGGGGGCTGATAATTTCAGTCTGACTGTTTCTAGTGGCGAACAGGGCTATAACGGCACCCCAAAAATATCCAATGCCTTGCTGGCTGCTCACCCAGGCGCACCCGTCGTGGGGCAGGTGGCCGGGTCATTTGCTGCAGCCAGTTCTGGGGCCAGCACCGGAACCAACTTTACTTACTCCGAAGTTGGGCATTTTAAAATTTCACCGCAAGGTTTGTACGACGATACTTTCACTGCGGTTGATCAATCCAAAGGCGATTGTGATAACAGTGGGAGTCCGTTTGATAATGGCGGCGCAGGGACGCCGCCAAAATACGGCTGCCGTTTCGGCAATACCACAGACACAAATTATTTTGGTCGTTTTATCCCCAACAGTTTTCGGGTGGATGCTTCTAGTCCGGTGACGCTGGCGTGTGGCAACTTTGTGTATTATGGTCAAGATACCACTGCAAGCAGTGCAGCACCTGGATTTATTACACCCTTCAGCATTACGGCCTTGAACGCTGCTGGCAACACCACACAAAACTACACAGGTAATTATGCACGGCTGGATTTGATAAATTATAGTTTGTACCGATTTAGCGCTTCGCCGTCCAATGGTGCAACCCTAAGTGCGAGTGCTGCAAACCCAGCGATTAGCAAAACAACAGACAACACAGCGCCGATTTGGGGAAATGGGACTACCAGTGTTCGTGTCAGACATAAATTATCCCGACCGTCTTCTGCCATCAATCAGCAAAGTGTGGTGATCTCGGCACAGCCGCAAGACAGTGACAATGTGACTTCTACACAAACTGCATTGACGAGTGGTGGGATCGCTTTCCGTTATGGACGTCTGGCAGTCATCCCGGCTCATGGTTCTGAGCTGTTGGCTTTGCCAGTGCCGATTGAAGCGCAATATTATAAAGATGGCTTTTATGTGCGTAGTCAGGGTGATGCATGTACCACCATTGATAGCAAAAGCATCGTTATGAAAAACTATAAGGGTAACCTGGCGGCATGCGAGACCTTTATGAATGGTACTTATACTGCGAATAACGGCTTGGTGAAAGCCATTCTGTCAGCGCCCAAAGTGGGGTCTGATGGGCGGCCCAATGTCGGGAGTGTTGATCTTGAAATAAATCTGGACAACGCTGTTCCTGGGGAGGTCACTTGTCAAAGCAATGCCGGTACGGTCAGTGCTATTGGTGGCGGCAAATCAGATTGGTTTGGTACCTCGGACCCGGTGGGGCGCGCCTCCTTTGGCATCTACAAAGCGCCCATCATCTACATGCGTGAAAGCTTCCAATAAAGACAAAACCACCTAAATCAGGTGGTTTTGTCGTCTTATTCCTGCATTTGATCTCCCGTTTCAGGCACTAAAGTTGCTCGCATATATGAGGTGTGGCCGGATAGCGTGATTGTCTGGTGCCACGATGGCGCATGGCCACTTAAGTCATTTTGCGCATAAGAAGATGATTTGATGTGCGACTTTTTTGTGTATACTAATTTGCGATTGTGCTTGAAGTAAGTATTATTATTCTTTGATTTTAAATGATAAAGTGACTCTGAAAGACTGGCGACTCTCTATGCAATGGTTTAAAAGACAAAAAAACAAGCAGCAGGTAGGGGTGAGTTTTACCGACATGCATGTGAGTACTGTTGCCTTGACGCCGCCTGCAGAAGGGACCAAGCCGGTGGTTTCGTTTGCGGCGGTTGAGCAAATACCGCTGGATGCTACTTCCACATTACGTCACTTTGTGACCAAAAATGACCTCAAGTCTTTACCCTGCAATCTGGTACTCAATGTCGACCAGTACAACATTGTGCAAATTGACAAGCCCAATTTGCCAGAGGATGAAGTAAAACCGGCGTTACGCTGGAAACTCAAGGGATTGCTTGATTATGCGGTAGAACAAGCGGTGGTTGATGGGATTGATCTGCCTTCTGATCCCTCTGTGGCAAATCGCCAAGCGCTGATGCTGGCGATTTGCGCCAAAAAAGCTACGGTAACCGGGGCGGGTAATCATTTGGTCGATGCCGGATTTAACCTGCGTTCGATTGATGTGCACGCGCTGGCGCAACGCAATATTGCCCATTTGCTTGAACACGAAGATCGCGCGCTGGTGATGGTGAGCATCCTGCCACGCGGTTGCCTGATCACGTTTACGGCAAAAGGTGAGCTTTACCATACACGTCTGATTGAGCTGGATCGCGACTTTTTGAACGATAGGGACGAAATCTTCAGAATCAATTTTGATAAATTGGTGCTTGAGCTGCAACGCTCGCTGGACAGCTTTGACCGTCAGTTTCCTTTCCTGAGCTTGAACCGTATGGTGGTGGCGCCGGTCGTGCATCGCGATTATCTGGTGAGCGGCCTGAGTTCCAGCCTCTATGTGCCGGTCAACGTTTTTAACCTGGAAGATGTTGTTGAACTGCCTGCCAACCAGGATTTTTCCAGCCTTGAAAAACAGGCCATGTTGATGCCTGCCCTGGGTGCTGCCTTGCGTCAGGAGGCGGCCGTATGAGCCAGCAGATTAACCTGTATGAAGGCGGTGGTGTCAAAGCCAGAGAGTGGTTTAGCCTGCCGATGGTGGCGGCTGTCTATGTGCTGGCTGCAGTGGTGATGTATTACTTTTATACTGGACTGGCTGCTGAAAACGAGCAATTGCAAGTGCAGCGTAACCAAGCACTTGCGCAGTATGAAACCATGCAGAAAAAAGTGGAAGCCTTTTCGAAAAAGGCGATGCCTATCGATAACACCAAGCTTGAGGCTGAGTTAAAAGCATTAAAAGCGCAACTGGAGATGCAGACCCAAATTCTGGCTATTTTCCAGCAGTCCATTTCAGAACAATCGGCACACCTGATCGACTACATGCGTGCATTTACCGGGCAACAGCAACCTGGCGTCTGGTTAACCGGTTTTAAAGTTGAGCCTGCCGTCCAACACTTGACGCTTGCCGGGCAAGCGTTGCAGTCAGAAGATATTCCAGCCTATCTGGATTTGCTCTCTCACCAGTCTGTATTTGCCGGGACTGAGTTCTCAGGTATTCAGTTCAAACAACTGGAGTTGCAACAGCCGCAGTCGCGTTCAGGCGGAAATGCTGGAGCCTCTGCAGTGAGTCCATCGCTTGCGCCAGCGCCAGAGGTTGCCACAACCTCGCCTGCAGGCAAAGACGGGGGTGCTCCGCCAGTGACGCCGGCCTCAGCCGCGCCTGTTAATCCACAAGGCGGAAATAGCCCTTCGAATCAGGCGAACACAGCATTGCCTGTGCTCAAAGTGTATACCTTTGAAGTCAAAGGGCGTGATACGCAAGCCACAAACAAATTGGTGAATGGCATGAGTTGGGACGAATTTGTGCGCCAGACGGTGCCACCTCAGCCCGGCAACCAGAGCGGGAGGCAGTAAGTCATGCGATCTGAAAAACTACAGGCAATCAGCGACAAATGGCAAGCGTTCTCCATGCGCGAGCGCTGGATGTTGTTTGGCACCGGCTTGTTTGCCGTGGTGGGCCTGATGGATACCTTTTTGCTGGAGCCACAGCGGGTGCAACTGGCTAATACCCAGCAAGAAATCCTCAAGATACAAAACGATACGACCACCCTGACCGAGCAACTGACCAAGATTGCTGCCCAGGCGGCGCCACAGCCAGCTACGCAGGCGTTTCAGCAGGAGATTGCAGAAACCAGACAAAAAATGGCTAGCCAGGCAGATGAGTTACTTAAGGTTTCTGCCTTTATGGTCCCACCGCAAGCCATGGTGGAGATGCTGAAAAAACTGTTGCAAAAGCATACCGATGTGCAAGTGATTGAAATGCAATCCTTGCCGGTGGTGGATTTTATTGAAACGCGAAGAAAGTTATTGCAGGCGCAAGCCGCGCCAGGAACTGAAGCGTCATCGACCTCGGAAGAGGCCTGGAAAAACATGCCACATGTTTACCAGCACGCCGTAAAAGTCCATTTAAAAGGGCAGTATTTTGCGTTGATGGCGTATAGCAAGTCCCTGAAAGCGATCGGCCGTCAGCTGGCATGGGACAATGCCGAGCTTAAAGGCGGTTACCCAGAAAGCGAATTGATTTTTCAAGTGTATACCCTGAGTGGGGAAAACGCCTGGTTGGGGATATAGCATGCGCATATTCATGATTTGGATGGTATTGGTCAGCATGGCACATAGCCAGGCCGCCGAGCAAATGATAGACCCTACGAAGCCGCCAGCTGCCGTATTGCCTTATCTGCCAGAGGCGCAAACGGAGACTGCGCAGGCTTGGCAAGTCACGGCCATTCAAGACAACGGCAAGCATGGGTTTGCTGTGGTCAATGGCGAGCTCGTCAACTTGGGTGAGCGTTATCAAGGCTTTAAACTGGTTTCGGTCAAGCACCAGCAAGCGGTGTTTATCAATCAAAACGGTGAGAAAAAACTGTTGGGCTTGGGGTTGACCAGTGTTGTGATGCAGGCACCGCCGCCTGCGCAGATAAAAAAAGCCAAACAGGCAAAAACGGTTAAAAAATAAAGTGAAAATGCCTGCGATTGGCTGAAGTGGCCGCCAGGTGAATATCAATAGAGAGACTGCTATGAAAACTTTTGTGAATACCTTGGGTGTGATGATGATAGGCGCCGGGTTGGCTGGATGCACCAGTAACCCGTTCACGCCGACCAATCCATCAATTCAGCCAAAAATACAAAACGAATTGGCGACCTCTGCGGCCAAGGCGCAAGCACAAGTGGTGCCGCCGCCTAAAGAAGTGACGGATGAGTTGTTTGAGCCACTTAAAATTGAGCCACCCAAAGCGCTGGCCAAACGTGTCGAGCCGCGTTTTGACCTCGTGGTTAACAAAGCCCCGGCTAGCCAGGTGCTGATGGGCATCGTCTCTGGCAGTCCTTACAGCATTGCCTTAAGCCCGGAGCTGAAAGGCGAGATTACGATTAACCTGCGCGATGTCACGCTGTTTGAAGCGCTCAATGCCTTGCGTGACTTGTATGGTTATGAGTACAAAATGAACGGCAAACAGATTTTTGTCGAGCCACAAACCCTGCAAACCCGGGTTTTCCAGGTTAATTACATTACAGGCGCTCGCAGAGGGTCTTCTGCCACCCGTGTCACGTCCGGGACGGCCAGCGGTTCGGGTGCGGGCGGTGCCGCAGGCGTGGCCGGGCAGGCCGCCGCCATGAACGGCGCCATGGGCGTTGGCTCTGGCTCAACCGGGACAGGCACAGGCAACCAGGCGGCCTCGGGCGCCTCCAACCTGCAAGTGTATGCTTCAGATGTGAGTATGCGTACCAATAATGACTTTTGGGACGAGATTGCAGGCTCATTGAGTAGCTTGATTGGCGAAGAAAACGGGCGCAAGGTAGTCATTAACGCGCAGTCTGGCCTGATCATGGTCAAAGCCATGCCCAAGGAAATCCGCCAGGTGGAGAAATTTCTGAGTCTGATGCAGGTGACCGTAGATCGTCAGGTGATTCTGGAAGCCAAGATTATCAAGGTGCAACTGAATAGAAACTCGCAACAAGGGATTAACTGGGCGGCGGTCAGAAATATTCGCGGCCGCGATTACACCTTTGGTAACGTCAACGGCAATACCACCCTGGGAGAAACCGGTGCCCTGACCAACGGCACGCTGACCAGCACCGTACCTGGCGCTTTGAGTAACAGTGATCCGGTGTCGATAGGCGGCTCAATGTTTGCGTTAGCGGTTCAAGGCAAAAACTTTTCTGCGCTGCTTAACTTTCTCGAAACACAGGGCAATGTAGAAGTCCTGTCCAGTCCGCGTATTGCCACCATCAACAATCAGAAAGCGGTACTCAAGGTGGGGAATGATGCGTTCTACGTGACCAATGTGCGTACCAATGTTACCACTACCACGGGTGGCGCCGTAGTGACGCCAGATATTCAGCTGCAACCGTATTTTTCTGGTATTTCACTGGATGTGACACCGCAAATTGACAAGGACGACAACATTATTCTGCACGTCCATCCGTTTATCAGTGAAGTCACCCAGGTCAACCGTACTGTGAGTTTGTCCAGTGCCAACGGTGGCACCTACACGATTCCAACGGCCTCCTCCAACATCAATGAAACCGATAGCATCGTGCGTACCCGCGATGGCAGTGTGATTGCGATCGGCGGGCTGATGTCAGAGTCCGTGGATAATACACGGACAAAAGTACCTGGTTTGGGCGATGTCAAATTTTTGGGTAACCTGTTCCGCCAGAAAGACCAAAGCTCCACCAAAACAGAACTGGTCATTCTGCTCAAATCCACCGTGGTCCGCAGTGGCGATAACTGGGCGCAAGATATGCTCGACAGCCAGGACCGGGTAGAAAAACTCAAGTCAGACAACGCATTTTAGGAGCGGGCATGTACCTGCAGCATTTTGGCTTAAAAGAGTTTCCATTTTCGATCACGCCGGATACGAGCTTTTATTACGCCACACGCACGTTGCAAGAAGCGCTGAATACGCTATTGATTGCGATTGAGTCGGGTGAAGGCTTTGTCAAAATCACAGGTGAAGTTGGCACCGGTAAAACATTGCTCTGCCGGCGCCTGCTCAAAGCCTTGGAACCCGGTTGCCAGATTGCTTACCTCCCCAACCCCTATCTTGACCCGCACGCCTTACTGATGACGCTGGCCACCGAGTTTGGCGTCGCCTTCAAGCCTGAGTTTACCCACCATGACATGATAGATGCGCTGCATCGCACATTGCTGACCTTTGCTGAAAAAGGCACGCATGTGGTGGTCTGCCTTGATGAAGTGCAAGCCATGCCGCTGGAAACGCTGGAAGCCTTGCGCTTGCTGAGTAACCTCGAAACCGAAAAGCGCAAGTTGTTACAAGTGGTCATTTTTGGCCAGCCTGAGCTGGAAGAACGTCTCAACCATTCGTCTATTCGCCAACTGCGGCAGCGCATTGGCTTTGAATATCACCTCAAAGGCCTGCAATGGGAAGAATTAGCGTTTTATTTGAATCATCGCATGCATGTGGCTGGGTATCAGGGCGGCATGGTGTTTAGTCCGGCTAGCATGCGATTGCTATACCGGTATGCCAACGGCATTCCACGCTTGTTGAATATTCTGGCGCATAAAGCATTATTGTCTGCGTTTGGCCGTGGTCAGCACAGGGTTACAACCGAGGATGTGAAAGCGGCGATTCTTGATACACAAGCCAGTGTCAAAGCACAGCATCGTTGGCTGGAGCATGGGTTTAAATGGTGGTTGACGTTGCATGCCACCCTGGCCGGGTTTGGTCGTTAGCAGGCGACGGAGGAATCAAATGAGCTTGATTAATCAGGTGTTACAAAACGTAGAGGCCCGTCAGGGCAACACCACTGATGGTTGGACCGGGCAGGTCAAGCCAGTGTTGTCTGCACAGACAGCACCGCCTGGCCGTTGGTTGAATCGCCTGATCGGCGGCGGGCTGCTGCTTGCGACAGCCGGATGGGTGTGGATGAATTCGCCCATGTTGATGGCGTATTTTTATCCGCAGCATGTGACTGCGATACCACAGGCCGCGCCGCAGGCTCAAGGCCCAAAACCACGCGTACAGACTGTTTTAGCCCCGGCAGCCGCAGAGGCAGGCACGGTGGCGACTTGGGCGCCGCCGCAGTTGACCAGGTCATTGTTCAGTGCCTGGCAGTCCGAATCTGCTTCTGCAAAGCCCAGTGCGCGCGCTGTCGTTGCGCAAGTGAAGCCAGTGGCTAATGCTGCTGCACCACAAGTCGAGGGTGAGTTCAGCATGAAGTCCGCGGATACGGCGGCAATCACGGTTGCCACCATTGCGCCTACGCTGGAGACGCACGCGGACCAGAACCAGGGCAAAAGTGATGAAAAGTCAGCCGAAAAAGGCATGGTCAATAAACATGTCAGACCTGAGCAGGAAGTGAATGTCTTGATCCAGCGTGCTGTCGATCATGAGCAAAAAGGCCGTTTGAACGAGGCGTTGGCAATGCTCAGGCAAGCGCTGACGATTTATCCGCAGTCTGAAGATGCACGCCAGCTGTTGGCCGCCTATTTATTTGAGTCCCGGCAAGAGGCCGAGGCTGTTTCGGTTCTGCAGGCAGGCATCAAGCAGTTTCCGGCTCAAGTGGGCTTGCCCAAATCACTCGCCAGATGGCAGTTGGCACATGGTCAGGCAGAGGCGGTATTACAAACATTAAAACCGGTGGCCAGTGCGCTGGCGCAAGATGCCGAATCGCAATGGATGCTGGCCATGGCTTATCAGCAAACCGGCCAGCATGCCGCCGCCTTGCCACATTTTGAACGCGCGACGCTGTTGCGGCCGGGGCATGCACAATGGATGGTGGCGTACGCCATTTCATTACAAGCTGTGGGCCAGAATGCGCAAGCCTTGCAGCACTTGCAACAGGCGCAAAGCCTGCCGTTAAGCGAGCGCTTGCTCGAATTTGTTACGCAGCGCATCCGTCAACTGGGCGGCAGCGTACAAGCCAATGCCGAATAATTGTGCTAGCTAGTCCTGTTTGAGGGTGCGTGCCAGCACGAGCGCCGTCACCTGTGCAGCCCCCGCCTGTTTAAAAACTTTTGCCAGCGCATGCATGCTGGCTCCTGTCGTCATCACATCATCCACGATCATCACATGCTGACCTTGCCATCGCTGCGAGGTCGCAAAGGCACCGCGTAGATTGCGGGTTCTTGTTTTCATGTCCATCGCTGCTTGCGCTGGCGTGTCTATCAATCGCTCACAGCCGTCTATCCTTAACGGAATTTGCCACTGCTTTTGCAAGTGCCTGGCTAATTCAAGCGCATGATTAAACCCACGCTGTTTGATGCGGTTCAGGTGCATGGGCATCGCCACCAGGACGGCTGGCTGCTGGCTCGCGGGTAACACTGGCAGGCGGGATAGCCAGGCCTGTGCCAATAGCGCCCCCCATGGCAATTGCTGGTGGTATTTAAATTGATGCAAGAGTCGATCTAGCGGATAGGCATAGCGAAAAACGGTCAGCGTTTGGTCAAAAGCGGGGGCATGCTGTAAACAGATGCCGCACAGCTCACCTCGCGTATTTGGTAATGCGCATTGTGGGCAACGCGGCGATTGGTACCAGGGCAGGCTGGCCTGGCAGTCTAAACAAAGTCCGTTTGGAGGGGAGATTGGCTCGTCAGTCGCTGAAGGTTGGCGAGCGCCTGGGGCTTGATGGCACAGCGGGCAGGGCAGCGTCGTTGTCAGCCACTGCGACAACCAGTGAGTGGAGTTGATTTGTTTAAATTTTAAGCTGTTGTAAAATTTTTTCACGTATGATTTTAAACAACATATAATTCGGCCGGATTATTCATCTATTTTTTAATGCGTGGGACTTATGGAACAACACACCTCTGCTACTGCTTGTGGCACCGAAATGCAAACCTCCGTCATTAATCTGGATGGCTTGAAGCCTGCGGCTTCCTGTCATCCAACGGTTGAGCGCTGGCGCGTTGCAGATATCATGGCACTGTTTGAATTGCCGTTCAATGATTTGCTGCACAGAGCGCACACTGTGCATAGGGAGCATTTTGATCCAAACGCCGTGCAGGTCAGCACACTGCTGTCGATTAAAACGGGCGGCTGTTCCGAAGACTGCGGCTATTGCCCGCAAGCTGCGCGTTATCATACCGAGGTTGAAAACGAGCCCTTGATGCAGTTGGACGAGGTGCTGGCCGCAGCCAAAGCAGCCAAAGAAAGCGGTGCCAGCCGTTTCTGTATGGGAGCTGCCTGGCGCGGACCCAAACAGCGCGACCTGGAGCCTGTGCTCAAAATGATCTCTGAAGTGAAGGCGATGGGGCTGCAAACCTGTGCCACGCTGGGCATGCTTAAGGATGGGCAAGCCGAGCAACTGAAAGAGGCTGGGCTGGATTATTACAACCATAACCTGGATACCGCGCCCGAGTTCTATGGCGATGTGATTACCACGCGGACGTATCAGGACCGCCTGGACACCCTGGACCGCGTGCGCAGCATGAATATCAATGTGTGCAGCGGCGGCATTATTGGCATGGGTGAAACCCGTGCGCAGCGCGCGGGCCTGATTGCGCAGTTGGCCAATATGGAGCAACCGCCGGAAAGCGTGCCCATCAACTTGTTAACCCAAGTGGAAGGCACGCCTTTGCATGGCACCGACCCATTGGATCCGCTGGAGTTTGTGCGTACGATTGCCATCGCCCGCATCACCATGCCGACCAGCTTTGTCCGCTTGTCTGCTGGCCGCCAGAGCATGGGCGAAGCCGTGCAGACCTTGTGCTTCCATGCCGGGGCCAACAGTATTTTTTACGGTGAAAAATTACTGACGACCGGCAACCCTGAGGTTGAGTCTGACAATGCCCTGTTTGCCAAATTAGGCTTGAAGAAAATATAAATGAGCGATCTGCTGGAGTCTTTACGGGCCGATCTGGAAAAACGGCAAACACTGGGCCTGATGCGTCAACGCCGCTTGCTGGATTCACCGCAGGCCGAGCATATCACCGCCAATGGCCAGCCGTTTTTGTCGTTTTGCAGCAATGATTATCTGGGCCTGGCCAACGATGCTGCGCTGGTGGCCGCTTTGCAACAAGCCGCTGCCGAAGCGGGCGTGGGCAGCGGCGCTTCCAATCTGATTACCGGTCATCACCGCTATCATGATCAGTTGGAGCAGGCGCTGGCGGCTTTTGTCGGGCAACCGGCAGCCTTGCTGTTTTCCACCGGATATATGGCGAATATTGGAGTGGTCAGTGCGTTGATGGGGCGTGAAGATGCCGTGTTCTCGGACAAGCTGAATCACGCCTGTCTGAATGATGGCGCATTTTTGTCGCGTGCCACACATCATCGCTTTCCGCACAATGACGTGGCCGCCTTGGAAAAATTATTGCAAGCCAGCACGGCCCGTCACAAGCTGGTTACCGCTGATGCGGTGTTCAGTATGGATGGCGATATTGCGCCGCTGGCTGAGTATCTTGCGCTCTGTGAACGCTATGATGCCTATTTGTATGTGGATGATGCGCACGGTTTTGGTGTGCTCGGTCCGCAAGGGCGTGGCTCGCTCAAGCACTTGGGGCTGCAGTCGCCACGCCTGATCATGATGGGCACACTAGGCAAAGCTGCGGGTGTGGCGGGTGCTTTTGTAGCTGGCCAACAAATCGTGATTGATTACCTGATTCAGCACGCCAACAGTTATATCTATACCACGCCTGCGCCACCACCGCTGTCCGCCGCCTTGCTGGCTTCAGTGAAAGAGATAGAGCAGGGCGATGCGCGCAGAAAGCAATTGTTTGACATGATTGCGCTGCTCAAGAGTGAGCTCTCACTCACCCGTTGGCACTTGCTGCCGTCAGAAACCGCTATCCAGCCACTGGTGGTCGGCGATAACCATGAGGCGCTGGCATTGAGCCAGTATTTGCAGGCGCGTGGCATTCTGGTGCCGGCAATCCGGCCCCCAACCGTGCCGGTCAATACTTCCCGCCTGCGGATTTCCCTGTCGGCTGCCCATCGTGAGTCCGACGTCAGGGCGCTGATTCAAGCCTTGCACGATGCCGAACGTGAGTTAGCTATCGGGGCGGTGGCATGAGTTGTTTTATCGAAATCATGGGGCAAGGCAAACCGCTGGTAATGCTCCATGGTTGGGGCATGAACAGTGCGGTATGGGAACGGGTTACCAAGCGGCTGTCCACCCATTTTCGACTGTTTCTGGTGGATTTGCCCGGCATGGGCCAGAGCCGTCCGGTTTATCCATATCACTTGCATAGCCTGGCCGAAGCGGTCGCTGAGGAAATCCCCGGCGTGTCCACCATTTTAGGCTGGTCGCTGGGCGGCCTGGTTGCGCAGCAAATTGCCCTCAATCAACCGGACCGGGTAGAGAAGCTGATTCTGGTGGGGACCAACCCCTGTTTTGTGAGCAAGCCAGACTGGCCACATGGCATTGCAGCCCGCCATTTTGAGCAGTTCAACGAGCGGTTTGCGCAAGACTTTAATGCCACCTTGCTCAATTTCTTGACCCTGCAATGCATGCATGCCAAAGATGCGCGCAGCACGGTACGCCAATTGCGTATTGCGTTTGGCGCCAAACCCACGCCTACCCAAGATAGCCTGAATCAGGCCTTGGATATCTTGATGCAGACGGATCTGCGCGAAGAGGTCGGGCGCTTGTTCCAGCCCGCGCTGATCATTCACGGGGATAGAGACACGCTGGCGCCGGTCTCGGCAGCGCACTGGCTGGCCATGCATTTGCAGCGTGCCCATTTGCGCGTGATCGCCGGGGCGGCACATGCGCCCTTTTTGTCACATGCGGAAGCTTTTTGCGAAGCGGTGGAAGCCTTTATGGCGGATGAGCCCGCTGTGCGCGCCGGGGAGCATTAAATGCAGGATGTTTATCAGATCGACAAGACGCGCATGCGCCAGTCGTTTCACCGTGCGGCCAAACAGTATGATGCCGCCGCCATTTTGCAGCGCCAGGTACGTGAGGAAATGTTGAGCCGTCTGGACGTGGTCAAGCTGGCGCCTGCGGTGATTCTGGATGCAGGTTGCGGCACCGGTCATGGCTTGCATGCCTTGCTCAAACATTTTAAGCAGGCAAGAGGGGTGGCGCTGGATATTGCCGAAGGCATGCTGGCCCGCACGAAAACGCTGTTTCCCTGGTATCGCTTCTGGCAGGCCAAACCACAAATGGTGTGTGCCGACATTGAAGCCATGCCGTTGGCAACCGCCAGTGTTGATATGGTGTGGTCCAACCTGGCCGTGCAGTGGTGTAACGACATGGACACTGTATTGCAAGAATTCAGGCGTGTGCTGAAACCCAACGGGCTGCTCATGTTTGCCACCTTGGGACCGGATACGCTGAAAGAACTGCGTGCAGCCTCTGGTCAAGGACACACCCATGTCAGCCGTTTTATTGACATGCATGATATCGGCGATGCACTGACACGGGCTGGCTTTAGCGCGCCGGTGCTGGATGTGATGCATTACACCCTGACCTACGATACGGTGGAGTCTGTGATGCGCGATCTCAAAGCGATTGGCGCACATAATGCGACTGCAGGGCGCGCCAAGGGCTTGAGTGGCAAGGGTTTTTTGCAGCAATTGCGCCAGGGCTATGAGGCTTTTCGCCATCAGGGTAAATTGCCCGCCACCTATGAAGTGGTGTTTGTACATGCCTGGACCGGGAGCCAGCCCTACACGGCACCCGGGACCAGTCCGGTGCAATTCATGTCGCGCAAACCCGCCACGCAGGGAACATGATGCAGCCGTTGCCCTCACGTTTCTTTGTCACTGGCACCGATACCGGTGTCGGTAAAACCACAGTCACCGTTCGTTTAATGCAGCAGTTGATTGCGCAAGGCAAGACGGTGATCGGCATGAAGCCAATAGCTTCCGGTTGCGAGTGGCTGGATGGCCGCTGGCAAAATGAAGACGTGCGTTTACTGACTGCCGCCTCCAACGTGACAGCACCTGCTGAACTGATTAATCCCTACCGCTTTACACCAGCCATTGCGCCCCATATCGCCGCTGCGCAAGCTGGCGTGGAGATTCAGCTTGAGGTCATTCAAGCCGCCTATGCACAACTGACCACGCTGGCCGATGTGGTGATTGTGGAAGGCGCAGGGGGCTTGCTGGTGCCTTTAAACCAGACGCAGAGCATGGCCGATTTGATTCAGGCCCTGCAATTGCCTGCGCTGATGGTGGTCGGCATGCGCCTGGGCTGTATCAATCATGCGCTGCTGACGGCAGAGGGGCTCAAGTCGCGGCAGATAGCGTGTTGTGGCTGGGTCGCGAACAGGATTGATCCGCAGATGTCTATGCCAGAAGAAAACCTGCAAACCTTAATCGACAGCTTGCAACAGCCGCCCTTGTTGCAGGTGCCTTTTCAGGAGTCCCTCGCCTAGATGCACGCTTCACCCACCCCTCGCATTGAGCTGCGCGCACCTGTGCCGCCGATGACGCGCACCTTGATTGCGCTCAATGTGCTGGTGTTCGTGCTCATGCTGTTTGGTGGCGCCGGGTTTTGGCACTCGCCCAATACAGTACAGCTGACCTGGGGCGCCAATTTTGCCCCAGCCACGGCCGATGGTCAGTGGTGGCGCTTGGGCAGCGCCATGTTTTTACACTTTGGCGCCGTGCATCTGGGCATGAATATGCTGGCCTTGTGGGATGGCGGCAAGCTGGTCGAACGCATGTACGGCTCTGCACGCTTTCTGTTGATTTACCTGGTCAGCGGCATAGGCGGTAATCTGTTGTCGCTGGTGGTTCAGGGCAATCAGGCGGTGTCAGGTGGCGCCTCTGGGGCGATTTTTGGCATCTATGGCGCGTTGCTGGTCTATCTCTGGGTTGCCAGACACCAGATGCAGCAAGTTGAATTTCGCTGGTTGTTCTGGGGAGGCATGCTCTTTTCAGCGTTGACCATAGGCATGGGCTACGTGATCCCCGGCATTGATAACTCTGCGCATATTGGCGGTTTTTTGACCGGCGGTGTGCTGGGGTTGCTCATGTTGCCCGCTTTTTTACGTGGCTCGCCCGCCATCACTATATCGCAAGCCTTGGCAGGGCTGGCCTGGTCGCTGGTCGTGCTGGGTTTGCTGACGCATTTGCCGGCACCCAAATATCGCTGGCGGCAAGAGGTAGCGATTCAAAAGCAATTGCAAAAGTTGAATCAGGTTGACCAGCAGGCTCAGCACAAGTGGCAGCAAATCATGCTTGAAGGGCGTGAGGGCAGTGTCAGTTTTGATGAAATGGCAGCGCAGATTGACGCACAGGTCGCCACGCCTTATGAAGAGAGCTTTGAAAAACTGTCCCGCTTGTCTGAGGACCCCAAGCTGCCTTCTGCGGCCTTACTTGAGCAGGCCAAAGCCTATGCCTTGAAACGCAGTGAAGCCAGCAAGGCGGCGGCGGACCAGCTGCGGCATCTGCCGTTTAAGGCCGGTCGACCCGCTGCGCCTTAATCGGTTAAAGTGGGCGGCGGCTTGAAGCAGCCTCAATGATGCGGGCTTCAGGCGCTGAGACCTGTTTGACGGCCAGTTGGGCGACGTATGCGCGGGCCTGTTGGCCCCAGCGTTGTTGCGGCAAGCTGGTGAGCATGGTCTGCAAAGTGCGGTTCATCACGGCCTGATCAAACGGTTCAGGCAATACTTCTCCTGCCCCGGCAGCGGCAACATAGCTCGCATAGCCGCACACACTGGTCACCAATTGCGGCAAACCGGCCGTCATCGCTTCAATGATGACGATGCCGGCCAGTTCTGAGCGCGCGGCGTGTATGAGCACATCGCAGCCTAGCATGAGCGCCGGGATATCCGGGCGGCCCCCAGCTTCAATACAACGGTCGGCCACACCACGCTCGGCAGCATAGGCCTGCATATTGCTGCTGGATTCAAACTCTCCGACGGCGATTAGCCAGCAACGTTGCTTGAGTGTCTCTGGCAGGCTGCTCAAGGCGTTGATTGCACGGTCCACGCCTTTGCGCAAAAAAGCCGAACCGACGGTGAGCAAGACGATGGCGTCTTCTGGTAACGCAAAAGCCTGGCGCACGTAGGCGCGGTGATCCCTGGCGGGCATGTCAGCAAATCGCTGCAGCGGGATATTGGGCGGGATCAGGTGAAAGCGCGCCTGGTCGGTACCATACCAACGCTGAAAAATCGCCTGGTCATGCTGGTTAAGCAACAAAATTTGTGTGCCTGCCTGGGGGCTAAACACGGCTTGCTCCATGGCAGAAAAAAAACGGTAACGACCAGACAGTTTTTTATACCAGGGTTCGCGTGACATGCGTTCGGCATAGCAGGGATCGGCGGCGAAATAGACATCCAGCCCCGGCATGCGGTTAAAGCCGACAATACGGTCAAACTGGCCTTGTGCAATCTTTTGCTGCATCTGGCGGATCAGCGAGGTGTGTCGGTGATGATTGAGCCAACCGCGGGCCTTGAGCAAGCGGATGTGTATGCCTGATGGTTGTTCGCCACGCCATTCGCCGGTAAAAATGGTGACTTCGTGTCCCAATGCCACACAGTCGCGGGCAATACGCAGCATGTCACGCTGCACACCGCCGTAGGGAAAGTATTTGAATATGAGAAACGCAAACTTCATGCGCTGGCATTGTATGCGAAAATAGCGGCCATGAAACGCATCTTGATCGTCAAAACCACCTCTATGGGGGATGTTATCCACGCTTTGCCGGTGGTGGAAGATCTCTTGCAGCATCATCCCGATGCGCAGATTGACTGGCTGGTAGAAGAAAGTTTTGCCGATATTCCAAGATTGCATCCGCAGGTGAAACAAGTATTTACCGTCGCAGTACGCCGCTGGCGCAAGCAGTGGTGGCGTTGGCAGACCTGGCGGGAAATCTCGGCTGTCAAACAGGCCGTCGCGGCGCAACCTTATGATGCCGTGCTTGATTTGCAAGGCCTGCTCAAAAGTGCGGTGATGGCCACCTGGGCACGTGGTCCGCGCCATGGCTATGATCAGCATTCCATTCGTGAGCCTATGGCCAGCCGCTTTTATCAGCACACCTATGCGATTCCCTACCGGCAGCATGCCGTGATTCGGATGCGCACCCTGGCGGCCAGCGCACTTCATTATGCGATGCCATTGGAAAAGCCCAATTACGGACTGTCTGCGCAATGTCCAGATGCCAATAGCATGGCATTTCTCGCTCTCCATGCTACCAGCCGCGATAGCAAACTATGGCCAGAAACTCATTGGGTTGCCTTGGGGCAGTATTATGCGCGGCAAGGATTGCAAATGTGGCTGCCTTGGGGCAACGACATGGAGCATCAACGTGCATTACGCATTGCAGGGCAAGTGCCAGATGCGCTGGTACTGCCCCAAATGGATCTGCAAACACTCGCTCGTCGCATGGTTCATGTGCGGTTCGCTGTTGGTGTTGATACCGGGCTTTCTCACCTGGCCGCGGCATTAAATGTGCCTGTTGTGGCCCTGTATACGGATACTGAGCCAGCTTACACGGGAGTGGCAGCAGGGCGAGTTTCACCTGCGATGAATCTCGGTGGGGCTGGGTTAATGCCGTTAGTGAACGATGTGATAGCCATGCTGGCTCCAATTGCGTGATTCGTGCCGGACGCATTATCAACACCGATGGCCGGGCTATCAACAGCCGCTGGTGACTAAGCTGACGGACATCAATGGTGGCTGGCCATCTGGGCTCAATTGATAAATCACTTTGCAATTTTGTGGGTCTGTTGCACCATCTTTGGTATATACAGTCTGGAAAGAACCGCCTTGATGCTGTGTGTAACTGAAGCCCGTGATATCCATTAAATCTCTAAGACTACCGACACCATCGTCTACAAAAAAACGACCCCATCCCGTCGGATATCCATAATGAAAATAAATCGTCTTGCCTTCTATCACCGTGGTCGGAAATTGCCCACCATCTGCGTTCATATTGCATTCAGGATCCAAAAAACACATGCTTCTACCCATTGTAGCCGCCTGTATAATTGTGCCCTTAAAAGCATATAAAGTCGAAATTCGGGCACTGCTTGCAACATTCGCAAAGCGTGGAAGCGCAGATGCAGCAAGAATACCCAAAATGGCAATGGTGCAAACAAGCTCGACCAGAGTAAATCCTCGATGTTTAAATATCGATGACATGGTGGCAGCATCTCATATCAAATACACGTTTGATTCTATCTGGGAAGCCGCCAAACAATCAGCCAAGAAGATGCAAGATATATTGCTACTTCTTGGCTTGAGTCTGATCTCGATTTTTCTTTTGGGCAAGGATGACGTTTCAAGCACATCAACACAAGATAGCGCCCTAAATTTTATCTGATGGCCCTTGAAATCTCTGCGACTGCTCCCCATTTGCAAAAAATACCGTAATAAATCTTAGGGGAGCAATATGCAAGAAGAAAATAACGCATCAGCGGCTGAGCCAATCCACAGTCAGCCTGATGGCCAAACCACACCAGATCTCACGAACGATACTCAAGATGCCCGCATTGCCGAACTCGAAGCAGCGCTGGAAGAAGCCAAGGCACAGGTGCTGTATGTGAAAGCCGAAGGCGAGAATATTCGTCGCCGTGCTGCTGACGATATTGATAAGGCGCGTAAATTTGCGCTTGAAAAATTCAGTGGTGAGTTGCTGGCAGTGAAGGACAGCCTGGATGCTGCGCTAGCGGTGGAGAATGCCGATGTGGATAGCTACAAAAATGGCGTAGAACTGACCGCAAAACAATTATTGAGCGTATTTGAGAAGTTCAATATTGCTGAAATCAACCCGGTGGGTGAGAAGTTTGACCCGAACAAGCATCAAGCCATCAGCATGGTGCCAGCAGAGGGTGAGCCCAACACGGTATTGAGCGTATTACAAAAGGGTTACAGTCTGAATGACCGCGTGTTGCGTCCGGCGCTGGTGACCGTGATTCAGGCAAAATAATCCATATTGTGAACAGGGACTTGAAATCTGTAGAGATGTCCCAATGTTCAGTGCATCAGAGATTGAGATTAACCAAATTTAAAGGATAAGGATAACGACTATGGCAAAGATTATCGGGATTGACTTGGGGACCACCAACTCCTGCGTGGCTGTGATGGAAGGCGGGAAACCCCGTGTGATTGAAAACGCTGAGGGTGCGCGTACCACACCTTCTATCATCGCTTATCAGGAAGATGGCGAGATTCTGGTCGGTGCACCTGCTAAACGTCAGGCCGTGACCAACCCGAAAAACACCCTGTTTGCGGTGAAGCGTCTGATTGGCCGTCGCTTTGACGAAAAAGAAGTGCAAAAAGACATCGACCTCATGCCTTACACCATTGCCAAAGCCGACAATGGTGACGCCTGGGTCGAAGTACGCGGCAAAAAACAGGCGCCGCCACAAATCTCCGCAGAAGTGCTGCGCAAGATGAAGAAAACTGCTGAAGACTATTTGGGCGAAGAAGTGACCGAGGCCGTGATTACCGTGCCTGCTTACTTTAACGACAGTCAGCGTCAGGCCACCAAAGATGCAGGCCGTATTGCCGGTCTGGAAGTGAAACGGATTATCAACGAGCCAACCGCTGCCGCATTGGCATTTGGTTTGGATAAACAGGAAGGTGACCGCAAGATCGCGGTGTATGACCTGGGTGGTGGTACGTTCGATATTTCGATTATCGAAATTACTGAGATTGATGGCGAGCACCAGTTTGAAGTGTTGTCCACCAACGGTGACACGTTCCTCGGTGGTGAAGACTTTGATAACCGCATCATCGACTTCTTGGCCGATGAGTTCAAAAAAGAAAACGGTCTGGACCTGCGCAACGACTTGCTGGCTAAACAGCGTCTGAAAGAGGCAGCTGAAAAAGCCAAGATCGAGTTGTCCGGCGCACAACAGACAGAAGTCAACCTGCCGTACATCACGGCAGATGCAACGGGTCCTAAGCACTTGGTGGTGAAAATCACCCGCGCCAAACTGGAATCCCTGGTGGAAGACCTGATCGAGCGCACCATGGCGCCTTGCAAAATGGCATTGAAAGACGCAGGCGTGTCGCCTTCTGACATCTCTGACGTGATTTTGGTTGGTGGTCAGAGCCGTATGCCTAAAGTGCAAGAAAAAGTGAAAGAGATTTTTGGCAAGGAGCCACGTAAAGACGTGAACCCGGATGAAGCCGTGGCGGTAGGTGCTGCGATTCAGGGCGGCGTATTGAAAGGCGATGTCAAAGACGTATTGCTGCTGGATGTGACCCCATTGTCACTGGGTATTGAAACCCTGGGCAGCGTGATGACCAAGCTGATCAAGAAAAACACCACGATTCCGACTAAGGCATCACAAGTGTTCTCGACTGCTGAAGACAACCAGAATGCCGTGACCATTCACGTGCTGCAAGGTGAGCGTGAAATGGCCTCAGGTAACAAGAGCTTGGGTCAGTTCAACTTGAGCGATATTCCACCCGCACCGCGTGGCATGCCACAGATTGAAGTGACTTTTGATATCGATGCCAACGGTATTCTGCATGTGTCTGCGAAAGACAAGGCGACTGGCAAAGAAAACAAAATCACCATCAAGGCAAACTCCGGCTTGTCTGAAGAAGAAATTCAGCGCATGGAAGAAGATGCGGCCAAATATGCAGACGAAGACAAGAAACTGCGTGAACTGGTCGATGCCCGTAACCAGGCTGACAGTGTATTGCACAGCGTGAAAAAATCGCTGGGTGAGCATGGCGACAAGATGGAGGCAGATGAAAAAGCCAAGATCGAAGACGCAATCAAGGCGCTGGAAGATGTCGCTAAAGGCGATGACAAAGCCGACATTGAAGCCAAAACCAACGCATTGATGGAAGCTTCGCAAAAACTGGGAGAGAAGGTATACGCTGAGCAACAGGCTCAAGCTAATACCGAGAGCGCACAGCCCCAAGGTGAAAAAACCGTGGAAGGCGATGTGGTCGATGCCGAGTTCGAAGAAGTGAAAAAGGACTAATTCGACACGGCAGGCGAATAGTCGTTAGTCCTCTTGCAGGCTAACGACTTTCGCATTTCTAGACGCTGTTAACTGGACATGAAAAAGGCAAGCAATGGCAGCTGCAAAAAAAGACTATTATGAAGTACTCGGTGTGAACCGGGACGCCAGCGATGAGGAAATTAAAAAAGCCTTTAAAAAGCTGGCGATGAAGTTTCACCCGGACCGTAACCCGGATAACCCTAAAGCCGAAGAGAGCTTTAAGGAAGCAAAAGAAGCCTATGAAGTGCTCAGCGATGAGCAAAAACGCGCCGCTTACGACCAATATGGTCACGCCGGGGTAGACCCGAGCATGGGCGGCGGCGCTGGCTTTGGCGGCTTCGGTGGCGGTGGATTCAGTGATGCTTTTGGCGATATTTTCGGCGATATTTTTGGCGGTGGACGCAATCAGCGTTCCAACGTCTACCGTGGCGCAGACTTGCGGTATAACCTCGAAATTTCGCTTGAAGAGGCGGCGCGCGGCACCGAAACCAAAATCCGTATTCCGGTGCAAGCCACCTGTGAAACCTGTCATGGCTCTGGCGCACGGCCTGGCACCTCTCCTGTCACTTGTACCACTTGTAACGGACATGGTCAGGTGCGCATGCAGCAGGGCTTTTTCTCTGTGCAGCAGACCTGTCCCAAGTGTCACGGCACCGGCAAGATGGTGAAAGACCCGTGCCCAACTTGCCATGGCAATGGACGCGTCAAACAGAACAAGACACTGAACGTGAAAATTCCGGCCGGTGTGGATGAAGGCGACCGCATTCGTTTAAGCGGTGAAGGGGAGGCTGGCGTCAACGGGGGGCCAACCGGTGATTTGTACGTGGTGGTCCACCTCAAGGAACATCCGATCTTCCAGCGCGATGGCGCAAACCTGCATTGTGAGATGCCGATCAGTTTCAGCACTGCTGCGCTGGGCGGTGAAATCGAGGTGCCAACCCTGGATGGCGCTGCCAAAATGAAGATTCCGGCAGAAACCCAAACCGGCAGCGTGTTCCGTTTGCGCGGCAAGGGTATCAAGCCTTTGCGCTCTAGCGAGCATGGCGATCTCATGGTGCATGTGGTGGTTGAAACACCGGTGCGTCTGACCGAGAAGCAAAAAGAGTTGTTGCGCGAGTTTGAGAACAGCACCCAGGCGGATGCGGGCAAACATAGCCCGAAGAACAAAAGTTGGGTCGATAAAGCACGCGATTTTTTCAGCTAATCCTTGTCTTTGATCAAAGCCGTTAGTCTGGCGAGCCGCCTTCTGTTAGACTAACGGTGATTCCATTTTTGACTGTTTTATTTAAAACAGTTTTTCAAGCGATTCTTGCAAGTTGTTGTTTTTATTAAAGTTACAATTTAATAACAATTGAATTTTCAGTTTTACAATTCAGTTACAGCTTGGTCAAATTACTGCAATAACTCCTCCCTATACTGAACACATCTTTAAACGAAACACAAAATGTTTTGTTTGATGGCTAGGTTTAGTTGATTTTCAACGACTAGCATTGATTTCCTCCTGATCCAAACCCCCTTTTAACCCGCTTTTGCGGGTTTCTTTTTTTGTACTGTTTGCTTTGTGCGCCCGGCTTTGTTGCTTGCACAGACGATGCGGGGTAGTCTCTACTAGCAACATCGTTTATGATAGTGCGCATCTAGGTCTGAAATATCCAGGTCTGAAATGATTTCCTCAAGCGCGACTTTGCATTCATACCCTCATGTTAAAAATTGCCATTCTTAATCAGAAAGCCGGAGTTGGGGCGACGACGACTGCGCTAAATCTGGCCGCCGCCTACCAGCGCAAACAACGTCCAGCGTTGTTGCTGGATATGGATCCGCAGGCAAGATTGACCGAGATCTATAAGCATACAGGGTTGAATGTTCAGTCCAGCCTACTCGATTTTTATGAGCGTGGCACTGCTGTCGCCAACCTGGTTCAACCGCTACGTAATGGTTTGCAACTGATTACGGCCAATCATGCGTTGAGCAAGCTCGATTCGCAATTTGGCCGTGGACCGGCGACCCTGGGTAAGTTGAATGCGGGCTTGGACACCCTGGCACAACAGCAGCCGGCGTTAACGGTGGTGATGGATTGCTGTCCGTACATGGGGGTGATTTCATTAAGTGCCGTGTTTGCCAGTGACCTGGTTGTGGTCCCTGTGACCACGGATTATTTATCGATTCATTCTGCGGTCCGGATGGACAAGGCGCTCAATGCCTTGCAGCCCGTGCTCAAGCGCAAGATCGCGCGCCGCTACCTGCTCACGCGGGCCGAGTCACGCAAGAGCATGACCACTGAGGTGGAGCAGGAAATGCGCCGCCTGTTTGGTCAGGAGCTGCTCATGACCAAAATTGGTGAGCATGCTGCCTTGAGCGAAAGTCTGCGCATGGGCCAGCATGTGTTTGAGTATGACGCACAAAGTGCCGCCGCCCATGACTATCTGGCGCTTTATTTCGAGCTGCAGGATGTGTTCAGGCAATTGAACCGGCAACCGCTGGCGACGCTTGTCTGAGTGCCACTAAGCTTCACGGCGGCTGCTTAACCACTGCCGCCGCCAGAAAACTAGCAGCATGGCCAAGGCAATGCCCAGCATCATCAACATCGCCCACCAAAAGCCGTTTGGCTCCTTGAGCCAGGGCATTTCATTGAAGTTCATGCCAAAAATCCCCGCAATCAGTGTCGCTGGCATAAACAGCATGGCGACCACGGTCAATGCCCGTACTTCCAGGTTGACGCGCTGACTCAAGCTGGTCATGTAAATATCCATGAGTCCACTCAAGGTGTCGCGGATCGCTTCCAGCGACTCGGTAAAATGCACGGTGTGATCATACAGGTCGCGCAGGTAAGGCACGGTTTGCGGACTAAAGAATCCGTGTTCATTGCGGATCAGGCTATTGAGCACTTCTCGCAAGGGCCATACTGCCCGTCTGAGCTGGATGGACACATGTTTGAGGCGGTGGATATTCTGCAGGTCTTCCGGCGTGGGCTGGTTAAGCAAATGGGCTTCGAGTTGTTCGGCATCCTCATTGATGGCCTCCAGCACCTGAAAGTAACGTTCCATCAGGCTATCTAGCAGGGTATAGCACAAGTAGTCCGGGCCACTTTGACGCAGCAAGGCCTGGCCCTGGCGCAAGCGCTCGCGCACGGGCTCAAAACTGCCAGAGGGCCTTTCCTGAAAAGTCAGCAGCCACTCACGACCCAAGGCCATGCTGATTTGCTCGGAGCTCACACTCATGCTTTCAGCATCATAGTAAAACAGGCGCGTTTCCAGAAACAGGTAGTCGGGGTAGGTATCCAGTTTGGGACGCTGTTCGGTGTTTAAAATATCGTCCAGTACCAACGGATGCAGCTTGAAGCGACGGGCGACCGCTTGTAAAAGGGGAATATCCAGTACGCCGTGCACATTAATCCAGGCCACATGCCCGCCAGGCGCTTGCCAATCAGTGATCTCCTGCATGGTCAGTTGCTGCGCGACTAGCGCTTGCGTGTTGTAGCAAATTTTGTGAATGCAGGCGGCGGTTGACTCTGTTTGCGCGGTCGTGTCGGTGCCGGTTTGCGGCTTGCCTAACAGTCGATGTTTGCGGTGCGGGTGCTTGCGTTTAGCCATCATGGTCCCAGATCAATAAGCCGTTTCAGCATAAGCGTTCAAGGCCCGGAAATCAACCCGTGGGCGGGGTCGCAGGCAGTCTATGATAAAATAAACAAAATTATTCAGTGAGAGTTCACATGTCTGGCAATACCATCGGCACCCTGTTTACCCTGACCTCATTCGGCGAATCGCATGGTCCGGCCATTGGCGGGATTGTGGATGGCTGTCCGCCAGGGCTGGAGTTGAGTGCTGCCGACCTGCAAGTGGATCTTGACCGTCGCAAGCCTGGAACGTCACGCCATGTGACGCAACGGGCAGAAGCCGATGAGGTGGAGATCTTGTCTGGTGTGTTTGAAGGCAAAACGACTGGTACACCGATTGGTTTGCTGATTCGCAATACCGATCAGCGCTCGCAGGATTACAGCAAAATCATGGACACTTTCCGTCCTGGCCATGCGGATTATACCTATTCCCAGAAATACGGCATTCGCGATTACCGTGGCGGTGGCCGTTCCAGTGCGCGTGAAACAGCGGTGCGTGTAGCCGCCGGCGCCATTGCCAAAAAATGGCTCAAGCAACAATACGGCGTAGAAATCCGCGGCTATTTGAGCCAACTCGGTGAAATCAAGGTGCCGTTTGTGGGCTGGGAAGCGCTGGCACATGAGGGTAACGCTTTCTTTGCCCCCAATGTCGAGATGTTGCCGCAACTTGAAGCTTATATGGACCAGATCCGTAGCGAGCGCGATTCTGTCGGTGCTCAGATTACTGTGGTGGCCGAACGCGTGCCGGTTGGTCTGGGCGAACCGATTTTCGACCGTCTGGATGCCGATATTGCGCATGCGATGATGGGCATTAATGCCGTTAAAGGCGTGGAAATCGGTGCCGGGTTTGATTCGATTGCCCAGCGCGGCAGCGAGCATTGTGATGAGTTGACGCCAGAAGGGTTTGCCACCAACCATGCCGGGGGTATTTTGGGCGGCATTTCCAGCGGTCAGGACATTGTGGTCAATGTCGCGTTCAAGCCCACGTCCAGCATCCCGCAAGCGCGTCGTTCAATTAATCAGGCTGGCGAGGCGATCATGATGCAAACCACGGGTCGTCATGACCCATGTGTCGGCATCCGGGCCACGCCTATCGTAGAGGCGATGCTGGCATTGGTGCTGATGGATCATGCCCTGCGTCATCGTGGCCAGAATGCGGACGTGCATTCAAACACGCCTCGTCTGTAATTTCACCCGCCCATGGCCTGCGCCTGGGCGGTGACCTTTAAAGCGCACACCTGTCATGAGCCACGCCTTACACTTTAATCTGTCGCGCTTTTATTTCATCTACTACTTTTTCGTCGGTGCGTTCGTTCCCTACTGGGGGCTTTATCTGACGGCCGAATCCTTCAGTCCTGCCGATATCGGCATCCTCATGTCGCTGTTTCAGTTGAGCCGGATCGTCGCGCCCAATCTTTGGGGCTGGCTGGCTGACCATACCCGGCAACGTGTACGCTGGATACGCGTGACCGCGTTTCTCGGCTTGCTGGGCTTTGTCGCCATCTTTTGGGCCCATGATTTCAAGACCATGTTTATTGTCATGGTCGCCTTAAGTTTATTTACCAGCTCCACCTTGCCGCTGTCGGAGTCGCTGGTACTGGCGCATTTGGCTAGCACCAACGGTCACTACAGCAAAATCCGTTTGTGGGGCTCCTGGGGCTTTATTGTGGCCTCAGTCTTACTCGGTTACCTGACGGACTGGTTTGGCATAGGCAGCCTGCTCTGGTTTATTCTGCTGGTGCAATGCAGCTTGTTTGGCCTGACCTGGTTATTACCTGAGGCGCATGTTCCACCGCATGCGCAGGATGATTTTTCAGTGTGGCAAATTCTGAAGCAGCCTGCCGTGATGTCGCTGCTGATTGGCTGCGCCATGATGGTGACCGCGCATGGGCTCATGTATAACTTTTATTCGATTTATCTGGCCGAGCATGGCTATAGCAAAGGCATGATCGGCTGGTTATGGTCGCTAGGCGTGATTTGCGAAATTGGCATTTTCATGAAAATGCCCTGGATCATGGCACGCTTTAAACTCAAAACCATTTTGCTGGTGAGCCTGCTGATTGGCGTGGTGCGCTTTACCATGATGGGTCTGGTGCCAGATCAACTGTGGTTGTTATTACTGGCGCAAACCCTGCATGCGTTTACCTTTGGCAGTTTTCATGCGGCCTCGGTCGAGGTGGTGACGCAATATTTTAATGGCCGTCACCAGGCCAAAGGGCAGGCCATATATAACAGTGTGGCGTACGGGGTAGGTGGCGCGCTGGGTGGCTTACTCGGCGGTTTTGCCTTGCAGTATTTAGGCGGCCAATTGACCTTTACGCTGGCGGCGCTGTTTCCGCTCCTGGGGGCGATCATCGTGGCGGTCGGCCTGCATCTGAATCAACCTTATGCGCGCAATGGCATGTTTAGTCATTAGTGAAGGAGGGCACATCAGCAGGTATAAAAAAACGGCCTGATGGCCGTTTTTATTTGCATGTGCGGTTATGAAAGACGTTTGTCTTTCTCAATTAATGCATAAGCCGAGTGATTGTGGATAGACTCGAAATTTTAGTTTTGGCCGCTTCGCTTAACATCGAAATCGATGTTAGCCTACACTGAAACTTTGTCAAAACAGATTACTGAACGCGTTTGTCTCTCTCGATCAAGGCATATGCACTATGGTTGTGAATACTCTCAAAGTTTTCAGATTCAACAACGTATTTGATGATACGTTTTTCATCATTGAGTTGTGCTGCGACGTCACGCACCATATCCTCGACAAATTTTGGATTGTCATAGGCGCGCTCGGTGACGAATTTTTCATCTGGACGCTTGAGCAGGCCATACAACTGGCAAGAGGCTTGTTCTTCAACCAGGGTTACCAAGTCTTCCAGCCACATAAACTCGCTCAATAATGCAGTGACAGTCACATGTGAGCGCTGATTATGTGCGCCGTAGTCTGAAATTTTCTTGCTGCATGGGCACAGGCTGGTCACTGGTACCATAACCTTGACGGTAATCTCGAACTGGCCATTTTTGATTTCACCGATAAACGTTACTTCATAATCAAGCAGGCTTTTCACACCAGATACTGGCGCCGCTTTGTTGATGAAGTAAGGGAAGCGCATTTCCACATAGCCTGATTCAGCCTCCAGGCGCTCCACCATTTGGCGCAAGATGGTTTCAAATGAATCAATCGAGATGGCACGCTCGTTCATGTTCAATATCTCGACAAAGCGAGACATATGCGTGCCTTTAAAATTGTGCGGCAAGTGCACAAACATATCAAACATCGCTACGGTATGTTGTTCGCCGCCCGTTTTGTCTTTGACAATGACAGGGTGACGGATAGATTTGATGCCGACTTTGTTGATGTCCAGACGACGCACGTCAGGCGTATTTTGTACGTCTTCAATCGTTGTGGGGAGCACGGGTTGATTCATTAGGGTTCCATAGCGGGGATGCCCGCCTGTTAGTTAATAGTTGAGTTTACTACTCGGAAATTAATTTCTCAATAGCCAAGCGTATACCGGTCTCGTCTAGACCACAATCCGCAAGCATAGTTTCATGTTTGCCGTGATCAATAAAACGGTCAGGAAGTCCCAGACAGCGGATGGCTTTCACCACGCCATGCGACTGCAAGCACTCCATGACGGCAGCGCCAGCTCCACCCTGAACAGCGTTTTCTTCCACCGTGACCAGGTAGTCGTGGGTTTGCGCCATGTGCAACACCATCGCTTCATCCAGCGGCTTGATAAAGCGCATATTCACCACGCTGGCATTCAAAGCTTCTGCAGCTTGTAATGCAGGCTCCAGCATGCTGCCAAACGCCAGAATTGCCACTTTTACGCCCTGTCTGACTTGGCTGGCTTTGCCAATTGCTAGCGTCGCTAACGTGGGCGACACGGTGGCACCGATGCCACTGCCGCGCGGATAACGGACAGCCGCAGTCCCAGGGTAGTGGTAGCCGGTAGACAACATCAGCCGGCACTCGTTTTCATCGCTGGGTGCCATGATGACGATCTCCGGGATGCAGCGCAAAAAGCTTAAATCAAAGCTGCCCGCATGGGTGGGGCCATCGGCACCGACCAGCCCGGCACGGTCAATCGCCAGTAACACATCCAGTTTTTGCAGCGCAATATCGTGGATCAATTGGTCGTAAGCGCGCTGTAAAAAGGTCGAGTAGATCGCCACTACGGGCTTAAGGCCATCGCACGCCATGCCAGCAGCAAAGGTCAATGCGTGTTGTTCAGCAATGCCGACATCAAAATAGCGTGCCGGATACGTCTCTGCAAAACGATTGAGTCCGGAACCGTCACACATGGCAGGCGTGATGCCTATCAGTTTGTCATCTGCCGCGGCCATGTCTACCAGCCAATCACCAAACACTTGCGTATAGGTCGGACGGTCGCTGTGGCTCAGGCTGTGACCATTTTCCGGGTCAAACTTGCTCACACCGTGGTATTTGTTTGGGTTATCTTCGGCCGGGCTGTAGCCTTTGCCCTTTTGCGTCACCACATGCAAAAACTGCGGCCCTTGCAATTGACGGATATTGCCCAGCGTATCCACCAGTGTGTCTATGTCGTGGCCATCAATCGGGCCGATGTAATTAAACCCGAACTCTTCAAACAGGGTGCCGGGCGTGACCATGCCTTTGGCATGTTCTTCCGCGCGTTTGGCAAATTCTTTGACGGGCGGCATGATATCCAGCACTTTTTTACCGCTACGGCGTACGCTGTCATACAACTTGCCCGACATGAGGCGAGCCAGGTAATTGTTGAGCGCCCCCACATTGTTGGAAATGCTCATGTCGTTGTCATTGAGGATCACCAGGATATTGGTATCCATGTCGCCCGCATTATTGAGCGCCTCAAACGCCATGCCTGCGGTCATGGCACCATCACCGATAATGGCAACACTGCGGCGATCGAGTCCTTGCGCTTTGGCCGCTACTGCCATGCCTAGCGCTGCAGAAATCGAGGTGCTGGAGTGGCCGGTGCCAAAGGTGTCGTACTCACTCTCATCACGCTTGGGAAAACCGGCAATCCCGCCCGCCTTGCGCAGGCTTGCCATGGCTTCGCGTCTGCCGGTCAGAATTTTGTGCGGATAGGTTTGATGGCCCACGTCCCACACTAAGCGGTCATCCGGCGTGTTGTAAATGTAATGCAGCGCAATGGTCAGTTCGACGACGCCAAGGTTAGAGGCCAGATGCCCCCCTGTTTGCGAGACGCTTTGAATCAGAAATGCTCGCAGCTCTGCAGCCAGCACTTTGAGTTGTGTGCGCTCGAGTGCGCGTAACTCAGTGGGGGATTGAATACGGGACAATAGTGAAGTCATGATTAAAAAGGACGCTCACAAATAAATTTGGCAATCCCGCGCAGCGGATCCGCCTGGGCACCATAGCCTGCCAATAATTGCAGCGCTTCAGCATAAAGTGCTTCTACCAGCGTTTTTGCCTCCTCCAGCCCCAGCAGGCTGACGTAGGTAGACTTGTCTTGCAGCGCATCTTTGCCAGCCGTTTTGCCCAGGGTTTGCGTATCTGCTGTTGCATCGAGAATGTCATCGACAACCTGAAATGCTAGCCCCATCTTTTGGCTGTATTGCTCCAAACACTGAATTAATGCCGGTGCGGTGTCTGGCGCCGCATAAGCGCCAAGCAATGTCGCGGCTCGGATCAGCGCGCCAGTTTTATATTGATGCATGGTCTCTAACTCAGCACGCGTCAACCGTTTGCCCGTACTCTGCAAATCGATGCTTTGGCCGCCACACATGCCACGTGAGCCGGTCGCTTGTGCCAATACCTGCACTTGCTTGAGCGCTTGTGGTGCCTGAGTCTCGGCGATGCATTCAAATGCCAGACTTTGCAAGGCATCACCGACCAGCAGTGCGGTGGCATCATCATATTGCTTATGGCAACTCGGCTTGCCACGACGCAAATCGTCGTCATCCATGCATGGCATATCGTCATGCACCAATGAAAATGCGTGAATCAACTCGACAGCTGCCGCACTGGCATCAGCCGTCATTCTGGAGGTGCCTGCCAGTTCTGCTGCGGCATAACTCAATAACGCACGCACCCGTTTACCTCCACCGAGCACCGCGTAACGCATGGCTTCGTGCAGGCGTTCAGGCAATATTTGCTCACCAGGCAAAAGGCGAGCCAGCACCTGCTCCACATGTTGTTGATGTGCGCGTGCCCAATGATCAAAGACAAAAGCAGAAGTGGTCATGAATAAACAGGAAAGTGGCTGGCGGGTTAATTCGCTTCGAAGGGCGTCAGTTGCTGTTGTTGGTTAAGCAGCATCACGGTTTGTTCTGCTTGCTCTAAAGAGGTCTGGCAAGCTTGTAACAATTGCACGCCCTCAGTATAGGCTGCCAGTGAGGCCTCTAGCGGCAGTTCGCCTGACTCCATGCGCTTGACGATGGTTTCTAGCGCCGCTAGGCGTTCGGCAAAACTTGGTTGATCACTCACCGCAGACGGTGTTTTTTTGGGAGCACTCATGAAAATAGGCCTATGAAAACGCTGGCTATTTTAACAAAACTCCCCCTGCTTGCGGGATTATTCTCAAGATAGGGTTATTGCGCTGGCGGAAGCACCTTGAGCAAAAATTGGCGGATATCGTTGATCTCTTCGTCGCAAACACTATGCGGCATATCGTATTCATGCCATTCCACCGCATAGCCTGTGGCCTCCAGTGTTTGCCGCGAAGCTTGCGCGGTTGCCATGGTAATTACGCTATCAAAACGGCCATGCGCCATCCAGATCGGGCACTGCTGGTTGGCTGGGTGTTTTTCTTGGGAGAGTTGACTCTTTAAGGGTAAGTATGTGGAAAGCGCCAGTACGCCTGCCAAAGTTTGTGGAAAACGCGTTGCCGTATGCAAAGCCATCGCGCCGCCTTGCGAGAATCCTGCCAGTAAAATGCGGTGCGCCGGAATCCCCTGCGCAATTTCGGCTTCTATCATCGCATTTAATGTCGCTTGCATGCTTTTAATCCCGACTTCATCTTGCGGGCTACCCGGCTGTAGCCCAAAAATGTCATACCAGGCACGCATTTCGTAGCCATTGTTGAGAGTGACGGGACGGTAAGGGGCATGAGGTAGGATAAATTTGATGTGTGGCAGGTTGAGCATTTGTACCACAGGCTCAAAGTCGTGGCCGTCGGCACCTAGGCCGTGTAACCAGAGTACGGTTGAGCTACAATTTTTATTTACAGCAAGCTGTTCTAACATTGTTTTTAAATTCAAATCAGTTCCGTTGAAGCGCTGCTATCTTGTTTAAGATTTGCTTAAAATGCATTTATTCAAGTCTGTTAAGTTATAAATTCTCAAGGAGAGTTTGTTGTAATAAGACAAGGAGTACCAGCGCTTAAATTACAAGAAATAATGGCGTTGCCAGGTGAGTGAGTTCTAGATGTGAACGTTGTTATTGTAACTACTTTAACACCATTGTTAATGTCGCTACAGGCTTTTGCAACCGGAGCTGGGATATTCGCTATGGATTTGTTCAGTTGTATGTCTGCGTAAACTCTTCTTGCATAAATGTTAGCTTCTTTCAGACATGCACCATTTGCAGCCTCTATTCTGTAAGCTTGAAAAGCGGGCACGGCCACGGCCGATAAAATGCCTATAATAGAGATCACGATCATTAGTTCAATCAGTGAGAAGCCCGTATTATGTATTTTCATCATTAAGCCTTAGTAAAAAGCCCTGTTTGAACAGGGCTTTTTCTTATTTGCTCAAGTAGATTAGATATTAAGCTTTAGGGGTCTTGGTGCAAGTTCCGCCCTTCACCAAATCACAAGAAATGGTTGCGCCAGTGCCCTCTTTTGCCGGCTCTGCTGAGAAGGATTTATCTGTCGCTAGTGGTTTAGTGATTGCCTTGCAAGCTTTAGCATTGTGATCTGGAATATCTTTGGATAATGCAATTGCTGAGTAGACTATTGTTGAGTATGCACTAGCTTCTGCCAAACAAGCGCCATCAGAAGCCTCTTTTGTGTAGTCTGAATATGCAGGAATCGCCACAGAAGCCAAAATACCAATAATGGCCACTACGATCATTAATTCAATCAGGGTAAAACCTTGTTGTGCGTGTTTTTTCATCATGTTTTCCTTCAAGTCAAGTTTAAAGTCAGTTACTTCTTTGTTTAAGTCACTGCTTTTTCAACAGTGTTGGCTAACCATAAAGCAACAGGCGTGCCAGTCTGCTTTTACTGAATGTAACTGATTGAAAAATATGAATTAAAGGGTTTTTATGCTTCATTTCTTCGAATTGAATTTAAAAAGTGCGAGCGTGGTTGTGGTTAGCCAAGCTGACAGAAAGTGACAGGCTTTGCCCATCTTTGACAGGATAGGTGATGGTTTTGGGCAGGTGGTTTGGCTAAATGCAAAAAAGGGATTGTGTGGTACACAATCCCTTTACTTGGTGCCAGTCGCTTGCTTTTGGCAGTGACTGATTTGCAAAAACAGTGTTGTTTACAACGTAAGACTTACCAGAATTTCCACCAGGGTTTACTGTTGCCTTGCGATTTTTTTCCAGAACCCTGGCTAATTACTTTCCCGATTCGGCAACCTTTTTCAGGCTTTCGAGACCTGGATCAAAAAAGTCGTCGAGCGCCTTGGTCGCGGCATCATCGTTTTGCTCAGGCTTTGGAATGTTGGAGGAATCGGCGCGAGTGTAGCTGCCTTTGACTGAAACGACGGTGTCATTGCCGTTGGCAGTCACTGTGATCATTGGGTAAAAGTTAGAAAACTGTAATGTACTTTTTTCGTAGACATATTCGTATTTAACGCGCATGCCAGCGTCATCAATGAAACGCAGTTTTTCGTACATGACGCCGCCGTTTTTCAGTTTGACGGTGCGGTAGGTGGCGTCGTCACCGTTTTCATCTTTTTTCTGCTCTACGGTGGTAGACACAACACCCGCGTGCCAGGCTTGTTCGTTACCAAAGTCTTTGACCAATGCCCATACTTTTGCAGCTGGCGCTTTGATGGTGACGCTTTTTTCAAAGCGCAAGGCCGCTGCACCGTGTGCACCAGCGGTGAGGGGGATCAAGGGCAATAAAGAAACTGCAATCATGCCTAGAAATTTTTTCATTACATATCTCCTGAAATTTACAGACTTTTAAAACGCTTTTAAAACTAAAGCTCGGCGTGGATCGGTAAGCGGTCAAAGTGTTTTAAAAAACAATCCGAGACTTTACCCAAAAATAAACTTCTTTGCGACTAATTCATTGGTCATCCTGTGAAAAAATCAAAAAATAGGTTGCTTTGGCTCTGCAGAGCCGTTTTCTTGCTATTTCGCTTCGAGAATAAATTGCCCGAAAGAGCGGCATAACTTGGGACTGCTGATCGTTTGCGTCACGGTATTGGTGAGTGCATCAATGATGGAGACATTGTCAGTACCCCAGTTGACGACCAGTACCTGATTGCTGGCCTTGTCGTATTCAATGCCCTCGGGATATTCGCCCACAGCGATGGTTTTGATGGTGTTGCCATTGGTCAAATCAATTACCGACACGCTTTCGGCGTGATTGTTGCTCACGTAAGCACGACGGCCATCTGGGCTGATCGCCACGCCATAAGGGTGCTGCCCGGTTTTGACGGTGCTGGCCTGATAGGTCTCTACATTCAGCAAGGTGAGCGTGTTGCTGACCACATTAACGACAAACACGGTTTTACCATCCGGGCTCAAGCTTAGTGCAAAGGGATGCAGGCCAACGGGCACTTGTGCAATGGTTCTCAAGGTTTTGGTATCGACCACGGTGACATCGTTACTGTCGCGGTTGGCGATAAACAGCTTTTTGTTATCCGCACTGACCAGCAAGCCGGAAGGGGTTTTGCCCGCTTTGAAGGTTTGCTGTTTTTCAGGATGCGCAGTATCCACTGCAATCACTTGCTCGCCGCCCCAATCGGCCACGTACAAGGTTTTCTCGTCGCGGCTTAAAGCAATGCCAACGGCTTGGGCGTTGACCGGAATTTCTTGCACCGTTTGTTGGGTGGCGCTATTGATCACTGACACGGTTTGGCTATTAGCGTTGCTGATATACACGCGCTGCTTTTTAGGTGCGATAGCCACCCCGACTGGGGCTTTGCCCACCGCAATGGTACGCGTGACTTGCTTGCTGGCGATGTCCAGCACGGATACGCTGTCACTGCCTTGATTGGTGATGTAAGCGAGGTTGCCCGCTAACGCGAAAATGGGCACACCAAGCAAGAGGGGGGCAAAAAACTTCATACTTGCCAACGGGAGACGGATCGAGAGCCCGGTCGTAAATCTGGTTGAAAATCGCTTGAGCATGGGCAAACAACGCATGGTCTTGTCTCTGGTTGACAGTGTTTTCGTGGGGCGCATGATGGATTTTAAATAAATTGGCGAGTCTGCTTTTGAATTTTATACACCTTGCCGGGCTTGCGCATGCTTTTGACGGTTGTCCTTTCATTAAAGGCTAAAGTGTGAAAAAATTGCATGAAATATTGAAGGCAGTTTTTTATGTTAGATCGTGATGGATACCGTCCAAACGTCGGAATTGTGCTTTGCAATACGCACAATCAGGTGTTTTGGGGCAAGCGTATCAGGGAACATGCATGGCAGTTTCCGCAAGGCGGCATCAAATATGGTGAAACGCCTGAGCAAGCCATGTATCGTGAATTGATGGAAGAGGTTGGCCTCAAGCCTGAGCACGTTAAAATTCTGGGCCGTACACGTGACTGGCTACGCTATGACGTGCCTACCAGCTGGGTCAAGCGCGAGTGGCGCGGAAGCTACAAAGGACAAAAACAGATCTGGTTTTTGTTGCGCCTGATCGGGCGTGACAGTGATGTGTCATTGCGCGCGACCGAGCATCCCGAGTTTGATGCCTGGCGCTGGAGTGAGTACTGGGTGCCGCTGGAGGATGTGATCGAATTCAAGCGCGAGGTCTATCAATTGGCCTTGAATGAATTGGCGACTTTTCTGCATCATCCTGCCAGACGCCACTATCCTAAAGCGCGCAAATCCTCGGCCGTGACCAAGCAGCCGCCCACCGTAACGCCAGAGTAATGTTCATGCCTGGTTTATGACCAGCTTGCTGTTGCGCGATCTTGCGGTAATATCCACTGCGGTCTCAGGCCGTGGCAGGTGTAGCCGTTGGGGTAACGCAGCAGATAATCCTGATGCTCCGGTTCTGCCAGCCAGAAGTCTGTCGCCGGTGTGAGTTCGGTGACAACTTTGCCGGGCCAGATGCCTGAGGCGTTCATTTCAGCAATCAATTGTTCGGCAACGGCTTTCTGTGCTCCTGACGCATAAAAAATGGCCGATCTGTAAGAGGGCCCCAAATCGTTTCCCTGGCGGTTAGGCGTGGTCGGGTCGTGAATCTGAAAGAAAAAGACCAGTAATTGCCGCAGGCTGATCTGTGCGGGATCAAATACAATCTCAATCGCCTCGGCATGGTTGCCATGATTTTTGTAAGTGGCATGGGGCACCTCTCCGCCGGTATAGCCTACCCGTGTGCTAACGATGCCAGGCAGTCTTCTGATTAAATCTTGCATGCCCCAAAAGCAGCCACCCGCCAGAATAATGTTGTCTTGCATAACCTTCCTCTTTGATCACAAGCAGCCCTGCGTGGTCAAAATGACCGGGTTTTAAATATGGGAATGCTTGAGTCGTGTATCAAATCAAACACTTACTGTCTGTCCAGTATAGTGTGTTTAGGTTAAAATACTTCATTTTAGTTCTAACAATGTTGGGGAGCATATGTCAGTCAAGGTAGGCATTAACGGGTTTGGACGGATAGGTCGCATGGCGTTGCGTGCGGCAATTGAGCAGCCAGAGTTCAGCAATATTGAAGTGGTGGCGATTAACAGCTCATATGATGTTGAATACATGATGTATTTGCTCAAGTATGACTCAGTCCATGGCCGGTTTAATGCCAAAGTAGAAGCTGACAATGGCGCGTTGGTCGTGAATGGTAAGCGTATCCATTTGACGGCTGAGCGTGACCCGAACAATATTGACTGGCGCAAAGGCGGTGCAGAGATTGTGGTGGAGTCCACCGGCGCCTTTTTGACTCAGGAAACCTGCCAGCCGCATATTCAAGGCGGTGCCAAAAAAGTAGTGCAATCTGCGCCGGGTAAAGATGATACTCCCATGTTTGTATTTGGCGTGAATCACCATGAGTATACTGGTCAGGCCATTATTTCAGCGGCTTCGTGTACCACCAACGGCTTGGCGCCTTTAGCCAAAGTCTTGCACGATAGCTTTGGTATCAAGCGTGGCCTGATGACCACCATTCATGCCGCCACTGCATCACAACTCACGGTTGATGGTACCTCCAAAAAAGACTGGCGCGGCGGTCGCAGTGTGTTTGAAAACATTATTCCTTCGAGTACAGGCGCGGCCAAGGCGGTGGGCAAGGTGATTCCTTCCCTCAACAAAAAACTCACCGGCATGTCCATGCGCGTGCCTTCTGCCGATGTGTCTGTCGTTGACCTGACCGTGGAGCTCAATAGCGAAACGACTTATGAGGCCATTTGTGCAGCCATGCAACAAGCTGCTGACGGCGCGCTGAAAGGCGTACTGGAATACACTAACGAGAAGGTGGTTTCCAGTGACTTCCGTAGCAGCCCAGCCGCCAGTGTGTTTGATGCCGATGCCGGCATTATGCTGGATCCGACCTTTGTTAAAGTGGTCGGCTGGTATGACAATGAATACGGATATACCTGTAACCTGCTGCGTCTGGTTCAACACATTGCTTAATCATGCACGGGGCTTTATGCCCCGTTTGCTTTTGCCAAACAGCTTTTTATCCTTACCAGTTTATATTCAAGCGGCGCCGACCGCTCAAGGGAGACCTTCATGAAATTCATCAAAATGACCGACCTCGATTTACGTGGCAAGCGCGTTTTCATCCGTGCGGATCTCAATGTGCCGGTAAAAGATGGCGTAGTGACCAGTGATGCCAGAATTGTGGCCAGCATGCCCACCATAGAATATGCATTGAAAGCCGGTGCCAAAGTGATGGTGACCTCACACCTGGGCCGTCCTGAAGAGGGGGGGTATACCGAAGAAAACTCCCTGAAGCCCGTGGCCGATGTCATGAGCAAGCTATTGGGTCAGCCGGTCCGCCTGGTGAAAAACTGGCTGGCACCGAATGCGCCTGAAGACAGTTTGACCACCGAGGACGGTCAGTTGATTTTGCTCGAAAACTGCCGCTTTAATGTGGGTGAGAAAAAAAACAATGATGAATTGGCCAAAAAGTACGCCGCGCTCTGCGATGTATTTGTCATGGATGCCTTTGGCACCGCACACCGCGCCGAAGCCTCCACCCACGGCATTGCCAAATTTGCGCCTGTCGCCTGTGCCGGTATTTTGCTGACCGAAGAGCTTGATGCCTTGAGCCAGGCCTTGCTGGCCCCGGCACGTCCGCTGGTGGCGATTGTGGGCGGGTCTAAAGTCTCTACCAAGCTCACCGTGCTGGAAAGTTTGTCTGACAAAGTGGATCAACTGGTGGTAGGCGGCGGCATTGCCAATACCTTCCTCAAGGCGACGGGTCATGAAATAGGCAAATCTCTGTGCGAAGACGACCTGGTGGAAACGGCCAAAGGCCTGATGGGGAAAATGGCTGCCCGTGGCGCTTGTGTGCCGATTGCCAAAGATGTGGTGGTGGGTAAGCAGTTTGATGCGAATGAGCCTGCCGTGAAAAAAGCCGCAACTGAGGTCGCTGCCGATGACATGATTTTTGATATCGGCGCGCAATCCGCGGCTGAGTTGGTCGATATCATCATGAAAGCCGGTACCGTGGTCTGGAATGGCCCGGTTGGTGTGTTTGAGTTTGACCAGTTTGGCGAAGGCACCAAAACCATTGCCAAGGCGATTGCCGAAACCAAGGCGTTTACGCTGGCTGGGGGCGGTGACACCATTGCCGCCATTCAAAAATACGACATCTATGACAAAGTGTCTTACATCTCAACGGCCGGCGGCGCGTTTTTGGAGTTTCTGGAAGGCAAGACCTTGCCTGCGGTGGCCATGCTGGAAGCGCGTGCTGCCTAGTTTTTGTTCACCGCGGTGAGCTGCTCGCGGACTTAGCCCGCATTTGGTCTACACCGAGAGCGGCACCGTCAGTCTGTGGTGTTTGTCGTACACTTCAACGCGATTACGGCCCTGTTTTTTTGCCACATACAGGGCCTTGTCCGCTTGTTCCAGCAATAAATTACCGTCTTCACTAAAATTGAGCCACTGGGTGCGTGCGGGTTGCTCCTTTGTGGATTGCGCATGATGGGCGCCCAGTGAGGCAATGCCTATACTCACTGTCATCAAGCGGTGTCCGGCAAAACGGATATCCAGCGCCATGATTTTTTGCCGGATGCGCTCGGCAATTTTGACGGCTTCCGCCTGCGTGGTCTGGCCCAGTACCAACACAAACTCTTCTCCACCGTAGCGTGCAGCCAGATCTCCTGGCCGGTTACTAAAGCCTTGCAGAATGGTGGCGACTTGGCGCAAACAGTCATCGCCAGCGGCATGCCCCATGCTGTCATTGAGTTGCTTGAAGTGATCCGCATCGACCATCATCACACTCAGGCTGGATTGATGGCGGATCGCGCGTGACCACTCATCCCGCATGAATTGCTCCAGTCGACGGCGGTTGGCGAGGCCGGTGAGCGGGTCTGTCAGTGTGAGGGCAGAAATCCGGTCTTCGACCTGCTTGTGATGCGTGATATTGGTGAGGGTCAGCAAAAAGCACGGGCCCTGCTCTGCGAGGCTGCTTTGCATCGGCTGCAAATTCAAGGTCAGCCAGGTCGGCTCCTGGGTTGGAGTGTGGCAGAGGTAATCAATACTGAAATGGTCACGTGCCCCACTTAATACCTGTTGAACGCCCTCCAGCAAGGCTGGCTGGTTGGTGTCTTCATTGGCCTTGCAAATATCGAGATAGGCGATGCCAAACCAGTCTGTGTCAAGTTGCAGGCCGTAAAACAGGCCAAAGCTACGCCAAGCCTGATTCACATAGAGAATGCTGCTTGCTTCATCAATCACTGCCACTTGCAATGATAATGTATCCAGAATACCACTCAGTAATTGCTCTGCAACGTTCACAAAATATCCGATGGGCGGGGGGGCTTGAATGATTTAAAGTTTTTAAGTTTTAACTCTATTCTATTCAAGGCCACGATGACTGTCTAACGCTAACTGCTCAAAATAAGCATCAAAATTGCTTGTTTTAGGATATCCACGACAAAAGGAGTCCAAAAAATGACTGTTCGGATCGGCATAAACGGGTTTGGCAGAATTGGGCGTATGGTGCTCAGAGCCGCATTAAATCAGGCAGAGTTCAAAGATGTGGAGGTGGTGGCGATCAACGGCATCGAGGCGCCCGAGCAGATGTTGTATATGCTCAAGTACGATTCGGTGCACGGTCGTCTCGCATACGATGCACAGTTAGAGGGCGAATCGCTGGTGGTGAATGGCAAGCCCATCCGGTTGACGGCACATCGTGATCCGGCGCAGATTGACTGGGCCAGTGCAAACGTGGATGTGGTGGTGGAGTGTACTGGTGTCTTTCTGACCAAGGAAACCTGTGCTGCACACATCAATGGGGGCGCGCGCATTGTCGTCCAATCAGCGCCAGGGAAGGACGACACGCCTATGTATGTCTATGGCGTCAATCATTACCATTATCGCGGTGAAGAAATTGTTTCTGCCGCCTCTTGCACCACCAATGGCCTGGCGCCCATGGCCAAGGTGTTGCATGACCATTTTGGCATCAAACGTGGATTGATGACCACTATTCATGCGGCCACGGCGACTCAAAAAACGGTGGATGGGACGTCGAACAAAGATTGGCGGGGAGGTCGCGGCGTCTTTGATAACATTATTCCTTCAAGTACCGGGGCGGCCAAGGCCGTCGGTAAAGTGATTCCGGCCCTCAACAAAAAGTTAACCGGCATGGCCATGCGTATTCCGTCGGCAGATGTGTCGGTGGTTGACCTGACGGTCGAGTTGCAGCAAAAAATCACTTACGAAGACATCTGCGCCGTGATGAAGTACGCCGCAGAGCGAGATTTGAAGGGGGTGCTGGGGTATACCGATGAGGCCGTGGTTTCCAGTGATTTCAGAGGCTACCCAGCTGCCAGCGTGTTTGATGCATCGGCTGGCATTATGCTGGACCCCTCTTTTGTGAAGCTGGTAGCCTGGTACGACAATGAGTATGGTTATACCTGCAATTTGCTGCGTCTGACGCGCTATGTGGGCTATGCCAAGCTGTGCATGACCAATTTGCCTGATCCGGTCGAGATTGAAGAGGTGGCTGCTTAGCGAGACGGCCTCCATTTGCGGGCTGAGTCTTTACCGGACAATTTATTCGCCTGCAAGGGCGTGGCGCATTTATAATGCGGTTTTTACTTTTGTGATCACGATTATGTCAGCGCCATTGCTCGAAACTTCTATCAAGAGTCTGAAAAAACTGCACCAGGGGAAGGTGCGTGATATCTACGATATCGACGCGCAGACCATGCTGCTGGTCAGTACAGATCGCTTGAGTGCTTTTGATGTGATTTTGCCCACGGGGATTCAACACAAGGGCGCGATGCTGACGCAAATGGCTAACTTCTGGTTTGAGCAATTGCAGAATGTGGTGCCTAACCACTTGACCGGGATCGCGCCGGAATCTGTAGTCGCGCCGGATGAAGTGGCTCAGGTCAAAGGCCGTGCCGTGGTGGTCAAAAAACTCAAAGCCTTGCCATTGGAAGCGATTGTGCGCGGGTATTTGGTAGGCAGCGGCTGGAAAGAGTATCAGGCCAAGGGCACGGTATGTGATATTCCCCTGCCAGCAGGCCTGCAACTGGCGCAGCAGTTGCCACAACCTTTGTTTACCCCTTCGAGCAAGGCGGCGGTAGGCGAGCATGATGAAAATATCAGCATTGCCCGGGTGGAAGCCCTGATTGGTAAAGCGCTCACCGCCCAGGTCGAGCAGGCGGCAATTGCGCTATATACGCGTGCGGCCGAGTATGCGCGTACCAAAGGCATCATCATTGCCGACACTAAGTTTGAATTTGGTGTGGATGCGCAAGGGGTATTGCATGTGATGGACGAGGTATTGACGCCTGATTCTTCACGCTTCTGGCCTGCAGACCAGTATCAGGTGGGCAGCAACCCGCCCAGCTACGATAAACAGTATGTGCGTGACTGGCTGGAAAGTTGCGGTTGGGACAAGACGCCGCCCGGCCCGGAACTACCAGCTGACGTGGCTCAACGCACCTCGGACAAGTACATGGAGGCATTTGCCAAACTCACCGGTCGCACGTTGCAGGTGGATTGACTGCTGAATCGGTCAAGGGCGATGGGGTTTCGTGCACAACTGGTGACGCTGGGCCAACGCTTTAAACAAGAGGTCTTGTTTTATCGCGCATTGCTCGCGCATCCGCAAACGCCCTGGTTAGCCAAAGCGTTATTATGGCTAGCCTTGGCGTATCTGGTGTTGCCATTTGATCTGATTCCCGACTTTATTCCGCTGATTGGCCAGCTTGATGAATTGGTGATTATTCCGCTGTTGCTGTATCTCGCGCTCAAGCTGATTCCTGTGACGATCAGGCAGGCATGCCGCGATGCGGTCGCGGCTGAGCAGGATCAAAAATAGTGTTGTTTGCCAGCAAATGTTCATATTAATCGCCTATAATGGCGATTTTTTTATAGGGATAGGTTTAAAAACATGTCTTTGAATTTGGTGCCTAGCGGCAAAGATTTGCCCCACGACTTTAACGTCATTATCGAAATCCCAGCCAATGGTGATCCAGTGAAATATGAAGTAGATAAAGAAAGCGGCGCACTGTTCGTCGATCGCTTTATGGGCACCTCCATGCAGTATCCATGTAACTATGGTTACATTCCACATACCCTGGGCGATGATGGAGACCCGGTGGATGTGCTGGTGATTACGCCAGTGCCTTTGTTGCCAGGTGTGGTCGTGCGTTGCCGTGCATTGGGCATGCTGAAAATGACGGACGAAGCGGGTGGTGATGCCAAAGTGCTGGCGGTGCCGGTTGAGAAAGTCTGCGGCCTCTATGCTTATCAAAAAACATTGACCGATGTATCGCCTTGGCGCCTGGATATGATTGCGCACTTCTTTGAACACTACAAAGATCTGGACAAGGGTAAGTGGGTGAAAATTGAAGGCTGGGTGGGGATTGAAGATGCCCACAAGGAAATCGTGGATGGGGTTGCCCGTTACAACAAGGCCGAAGTGAAACCAGCGTTTTAATTTGTTGCAACGCGTACAACAAAGCCGGGTCGTTCGCCCGGCTTTTTGTTTTATGAACGCTTAAAATCCAAGGTCAATGTAATAAGGGTACGATCAGCAGCGCCACAATATTGATGATCTTGATCAGTGGGTTCACAGCTGGGCCCGCCGTATCCTTGTAAGGGTCACCAACGGTATCGCCTGTCACGGCCGCCTTGTGCGCATCAGATCCTTTGCCGCCATAATGGCCATCCTCAATGTATTTCTTGGCGTTATCCCAGGCGCCACCACCAGTACACATCGAGATGGCGACAAATAAGCCGGTCACGATGGTGCCCATCAACAAACCGCCCAGTGCGACCGGCCCCAGAACCAGTCCGACCACAATCGGTGCGGCCACCGGCAGCAGAGAGGGCAACATCATTTCCTTGATGGCTGCGCTGGTCAGCATATCCACGGCTTTGCCGTATTCAGGCTTGGCTGTGCCCTCCATAATCCCTTTGATTTCGCGAAACTGGCGGCGGACTTCTTCAACCACACTGCCTGCGGCACGACCTACCGCTTCCATGGCCATGGCGGCAAACAGATATGGAATCAAGCCGCCGATAAACAAGCCTATGATGACTTTGGGGTCGCTCAAATCAAAGCTGGCAGTGATGCCGGCGCTTTCAAGCTTGTGTGTGTAGTCTGCAAACAGGACTAACGCTGCCAGGCCTGCGGAGCCAATAGCATAGCCTTTGGTGACCGCTTTGGTGGTGTTGCCTACAGCATCCAGCGGGTCAGTTACATCGCGGACACTGCTAGGTAATTCAGCCATTTCGGCAATCCCGCCTGCGTTATCGGTGATCGGGCCGTAAGCATCCAAAGCCACGACAATGCCTGCCATACTGAGCATGGCCATGGCGGCAATGGCTACCCCATACAGTCCTGCCAGGTGAAAAGCGACATAAATCGCAAGACACACCGAGAGTACAGGCAGGGCGGTGGACTTCATCGAGACGCCTATCCCGGCAATAATATTGGTGGCATGGCCGGTGGTAGAGGCTTGCGCCACGTGTTTGACCGGCGCGTAATCGGTCCCAGTGTAGTATTCGGTAATCCATACCAGTGCCGCGGTCAGTCCCAGCCCTACCGCACAGGCGCCAAACAGGGCCAGGCTGGACACCGTGACTTCACCATGGGTATAGCCTTGCGGAAATACATATTGCGTGACAAAGTAAAACGCAATTAGCGACAGGACGCCAGCGACCGCCAGGCCTTTATATAGCGCGGGCATCACATTCTTCATACCGGGCGAGGCTTTGACAAAAAAACAGCCAATAATTGAGGCGACGATGGAAACCGCCCCTAGCAACAAGGGGTAAATGATGCCATTGGCACCTGCTTCTGTTGCCATCAGTCCCCCCAGTACCATGGTGGCAATCAGGGTCACCGCATAAGTTTCAAACAGGTCAGCCGCCATGCCTGCGCAGTCACCCACATTGTCGCCGACATTGTCCGCAATCACAGCCGGGTTGCGGGGGTCATCTTCAGGAATACCCGCTTCTACCTTACCTACCAGGTCGGCCCCGACATCGGCGCCCTTGGTGAAAATGCCACCGCCCAAGCGCGCAAAGATAGAGATCAACGAGGAACCAAAAGCCAGGCCAATCAGTGGGTTCAGATCAGTCGCCTGCTCAGCACCCAGGTAGATATAAAACCCTGCCACCCCTAACAGCCCCAGGCCAACGACGAGCATGCCAGTGATTGCGCCGCCTTTAAATGCGACATCCAGAGCCGCCCCTATGCCATGCGTCGCGGCTTGGGCGGTCCGTACGTTTGCTTTCACCGAGACGTTCATGCCTATAAATCCGCAGGCACCGGAGAGAACCGCGCCAATCACAAAACCGATGGCAGTTTGCGGGTTTAGAAAAATACCGATCAAGATCGTCAAAACGATCCCAACCAGGGCAATCGTTTTGTATTGTCGGGAGAGATAGGCAGCCGCCCCTTGTTGAATGGCGCCGGCAATTTCTTGCATGCGGGCGTTCCCCGCGGGCAACCCTGAAATCCATTGACTCATTACGACGCCATACACTACCGCCAGAACGGCGGCACCAAGCGCTAACATTAGTGCAACTGACATGACTTCTCCTGTTCCTGATGAAACTGCGTTGAAGATAATGACTGCTCACCACCCTGTTGCCAGATTTGTTAATGGAATGTAACAGGTTGGGGCATTATTGCACTATTAGTGTGCACCCACAATAGCGTGTAATAGCGGAGCATACGTACTCTGATTGCAGAGATGGCCGGGTTCCCGGCTAACAGGTGAGGTTGGCTCAGTCTTGACGCTGGTGATCGACAAACTCAAGCAGGGCCGCTTCCAGCGCAGGATTGTCGATTTGTTTGGCGCAACGTTCGAGTGCCGTTAAGGCGTGCTTGGACGGGGATTTGATGCGTTTGGTTTTGCTAGGCGGGCGAGATTTTACTTGCACTTTGACCTTAATTGCGTTAAGGTTTAAAGCCTTGATTTTCCGGGAGTTTTGACTAAATTCCTGGATTTTTCGCAGTAATTGGGCTTCCATTAGCCTGATTCTGCTGGCCACAGCGCCTGATTGCACTGCAATCGTTAGCGCCCCCTCTTGTAGGGCTAGCACATGCGAAAGCCTGGAAAATTCCGGGGCAACTGCAGACCAGCATTGTTGTAATTGCTGACGGTCATCCGCTTCTTGTAGTAGCGGTTTGAGCGCTTGATGATGTTTGAAAATCTGGTTGATTTTGAACATGGCCGGTTGTCCACAGAATGCTTGAATATTGTACACCACATCGCTGTCATGCATGTTTAGTCGGCATGCGGCGGGTGCATCGCGAGAGTTCGTAGCATGATTAATATCATTATTGTTTCAGAAAAAATGGCCAAGCCCAAAACATTGGGCGTGTTTGAAAGTGTCGGCTTGGTGCTGGCGCTGATTTTGGTGCCTATCGTATTGACGCTGTTGTTTATCACACCGCAGCAGGTCATTAAATCACAAGGCGTTAAAGCTATGCTGCCGCCTCACTTGCGTGGTGCCATGTTGTCTACCCAAAATCACCTCGATGCTTATGCCAAGCAAATTGGCGAATTGCAGGCGCGTATTTTGCGGCTGGATGCGCAAAATCAGCGCTTGTCCAAATTGGCAGGCGTCAAATCGACTGCAGAGCCGATTAATGAAAGAACGCCGGTCAACGACATGATGGGCCGCGGGGGGCCGCTGGTAAAAGATTCTCCGCTGAGTGAGGAAGACCTGAAAGCAACCATCGAGCACATGTCTGCAGACCTCGATTTGCGTGATGAGTATCAGGGCAAGCTTGAGGCCAAGTTGTTGCAAAAGAGCGTATTGCGCGAAATGCTGCCTAATAGTAGTCCGGTGGAAGCCGCGTATAGTTCGTCCAGTTATGGCTGGCGGATTGATCCCATGAGTGGCCATCGCGCTTTCCACGAAGGCCTGGATTTCCCAGCCTCGGTGGGGACGCCGGTTTATGCAGCTGCAGACGGTATTGTGACCACCGCGGTACAAACCGCAGACTATGGCAATTTGCTCAAGATTGACCATGGCGCGGGTCTAGAGACACGTTATGCCCACAATTCAAAGCTATTGGTGAACCCGGGAGACCGTGTTACCAAAGGTCAAAAGATTGCCTTAATTGGCAGTACCGGACGCTCAACCGGGCCGCATTTGCATTATGAAATTCGTCTCAATGGCAACCCGCTGGACCCGCGTGAGTATCTCAAAAATCATTCCTGACCCAGTCAGGCAATACAATAATTGAGACAATCGCCCTCTATATCTTATACAATCTCTGTTTATTTCAATTAACACCGCGTCAGCGGAAATCGGTGTGACTCATGTTAGCCTCGTTGTTTAAAAAAGTATTTGGTAGCCGCAATGATCGGCTCGTCAAGCAGTACCAGCAAATCGTCAAACAAATCAATGCATTAGAGTCAGAAATCGCCGCACTCTCGGATGAGCAGTTGCGGGCCAAAACTGAGGAGTTCAAGCAGCGTTATGCTGGCGGCGAGAGCCTGGAAAAGCTGTTGCCAGAAGCTTTTGCGGTTGTGCGTGAGGGCGGCAAGCGCGTGTTGGGGATGCGTCACTTCGACGTACAGCTGATCGGTGGCATGGTGCTCAACGCAGGCAAAATTGCCGAAATGCGTACCGGTGAAGGTAAAACCCTGGTGGCGACTTTGCCGACTTATTTGAATGCCTTGACCGGTAAAGGCGTACATGTGGTGACGGTCAACGACTATCTGGCCAAGCGTGACGCCGAATGGATGGGCAAGCTGTATAACTTCCTGGGTCTGAGCGTAGGTATTAACCTGTCTCAAATGACGCATGATGCCAAGCAGCTGGCCTATGCGGCAGACATTACCTACGGGACCAATAACGAGTTCGGCTTTGATTACCTGCGCGACAACATGGTGTTCAGCAAAGAGGAGCGCGTACAGCGTCCTTTGCATTATGCGCTGGTGGATGAGGTGGACTCTATCCTGATTGATGAAGCGCGTACGCCATTGATTATTTCCGGCCAGGCGGAACACAGCGTGGATTTGTATGGTGCCATCAATGAAGTGGCCAAGCAATTGGTGCGTCAGCAAGCCGAAGAGGGTGAAGGCGACTTCTGGGTAGATGAAAAAGCCCAGAGTGTGACCATGAGTGAAGCCGGGCATGAGCATGCCGAGCAATTGCTGGAACAAACCGGCTTGCTGACGGCGGGTTCAAGCCTGTATGAACCGGCGAATATTACGCTGGTGCATCATTTGTATGCCTCTTTGCGTGCACAAAATCTCTATCATCGGGATCAGCATTATGTCGTGCGTAACGGCGAGATCGTCATCGTCGATGAGTTTTCTGGCCGCATGATGCCGGGCCGCCGCTGGTCTGATGGCCTGCATCAGGCAGTCGAAGCCAAAGAAGGCGTGACCATCCAGAAAGAAAACCAGACCCTGGCTTCGATCACGTTCCAGAACTATTTCCGCATGTATCAAAAGCTGAGCGGCATGACCGGGACGGCTGATACCGAGGCCTATGAGTTTAACCAGATTTATGGCTTGGAAACCGTGGTGATTCCAACCCACAGACCGGTACAGCGCCTGGACGCGATGGATAAGGTCTACCGCACGGCGATGGAAAAATACAAAGCCGTCATTGAGGATATCAAACAGTGTCAGGCCAAAGGTCAGCCTGTGCTGGTCGGGACCACTTCGATTGAAAACTCCGAACTGATTTCCAAGCTCCTGACTCAGGCCAAGCTTGAACATCAGGTATTGAATGCCAAACAGCATGAGCGCGAAGCAAGCATCGTGGCAGAGGCCGGTCGTCCAGGCGTGATTACCATTGCCACTAACATGGCTGGCCGCGGTACCGATATTGTGCTCGGCGGTAATTCCGAAAATGAAATTCATGCTATCCAGCAGGATGAAAAACTGTCTGAGGCAGAAAAAGCCGGCAAAACTGCCCAGCTCAAAGCCGAGTGGCAGCAGCGCCATGATGCCGTGCTGGCAGCGGGTGGTTTGCATATCATCGGTACCGAGCGTCACGAATCTCGCCGTGTAGATAACCAGCTGCGTGGACGAGCAGGCCGTCAGGGCGATCCAGGCTCCAGCCGCTTCTATCTGTCGCTTGAAGATCCATTGTTGCGTATTTTCTCCGGTGAGCGCGTGGCGGCGATTATGACCCGCCTCAACATGCCGGAAGGTGAAGCGATTGAACATGCCATGGTGACGCGCGCCATTGAAAACGCGCAACGCAAGGTTGAAGGTCGTAACTTTGACATCCGCAAGCAATTGCTGGAATACGATGATGTCTCCAATGACCAGCGCAAGGTGATATACGAACAGCGCAATGAGTTGCTAGAGTCTATTGATGTCGGTCAAACGATTCATGCCATGCGCGAAGACGTCATCAACAGCTTGTTTAATACTTACGTTCCTCCAGGCAGCGTGGAAGAGCAATGGGAAGTCCCAGCGCTCGAGCAGGCTTTGCAGGCTGAGCTTGGCTTGACCTTGCCAGTGGCGGAATGGCTGGAAACCAACCCTGACCTGCATGAGGAAACCTTGCGTGAGCGTATCCTCAATGCTGCCAACGAACTGTATGGTGCCAAGGAGGCACTCGCAGGCAATGACAACATGCGTAATTTCGAGCGATCAGTCATGTTGCAAAGCCTGGATAACCACTGGCGCGAGCATTTGGCGGCACTGGATCATCTGCGCCAAGGCATTCATTTGCGTTCTTATGCGCAAAAGAACCCCAAACAGGAATACAAGCGTGAAGCGTTTGAGCTGTTTGAGTCGCTGTTGAATACGGTGAAAAGTGAAGTTACCAAGATCACCATGCAGGTGCAGATTCGTTCCCGCGAAGAGCTTGAAGCCGAAGAGCGCCGCGCAGAAGAAGCCATGCGTGCCGCCGAGGTTGCAAATGTGCAGTATCAACACACGGATTACGACTCTGCATTAGCGACTACAGATGCAAGCGCCGCAGAATCTTTGAATGTGCCTGAAGGCGTACGTGTCGGGCGTAATGACCCTTGCCCATGTGGCTCTGGTAAAAAATATAAAAATTGCCACGGTGCTTTGAGCTAGGGTAAGTTTGAAAGGAAATCAGCATGTCAGAACAGGAAATTGCCTCACCATGTGTCGGGGTGTGCAGCATGGACGAAGTGAGTGGTTTTTGCCAGGGCTGCTTTAGAACGCTAGAGGAAATCCGCCAATGGTGGGATCTGGATAATGCGGCCAAAGCCGAAGTCATCAAAACGGCAGCGGCACGTGAGGCGGCAGTATTTGGCGAATAACTCACTTTTGCAGGATTCAAGACACAAATAAAAAAGTCGGCAGTTGCCGACTTTTTTATTTGTGTGCGTTGTTTTGAGCTGATTGAGGGCTGATTTAGCTGAAGCCTGGTGAATGATTTGTGACGCAAACAGTCATTCTCAATCTCAAATAAAGTGATTATTTTACATATCACCCAGTGGCTGATCTGCGAGCGCTTTGGATTGTGCGTCCAACTTGGTAATGACCATGTTCAACGAGGCATTTAACTCTTTTAAAGCTTCGATATCCAGTGTGTGCAAGACTTGCGGCAGAATGCCATCTACTGGTTTCGGTGCCTTGGCGAGCACCGCGTGCCCAGCATCAGTCACAATCAGGCCGACTTTGCGTTGGTCTTCGCTTTGACGCTGTTTTTGCACCAATTGTTTTTTGACCAGTTTTTCGACCAGCAAGCTACAGGTGGATTGATGGATGGCCAGATTTTCAGCCAGACGAGAAACACCTAATTCTGGGTGCGTGGCGATTTCGTGTAATAACCACAATTGCGAGCCTGAAATGCCACATGACACTTCAATCTCCCTGAAGTGTTGCCTCACGGTTCCAAAAATAATTCGAAATTGTTTTAAAGCTTCTTTGGCAAGAGTATTTTGCATGGTTAATTTAATGTAAATATTTATTTTTTTATTGTATCAGCTTCCCTGAATGTCCACCTGTTATGAGGTGGCGAATGTCGGGAAAAAATCCCGAACTGGGTTTATTTTAGACAAAAAAGTCCTTTTCGCGATAAATATTAATGATATTTATACTTTAAGGGTAATTGTTTACGTGGATTAATGAGCCCGGTGCGTATTAGTCCTGCGCTGGGGTAACGTCGATCGCTTGCGCCGCGGCCAGGGTCTGCAAGGTCTCTATTCCAAATTGAAGCAAAGTCTCGCGCGGCAGATCTGGCAGATGTTGGGACAATTCTAGCAAATGTTGTTCTGCAGTGGCTGGATGCAGATGTATCTGTTGTAACAATTGGTAGGTGATCACGTTGAGTTGGATAAAGCGTATCTGAAAATCTGGCGTACGATACACGAGCAGGTAAGTGTCAGCGGCAGGGAGATGTCGTTGCTTGCGCGACAGTTGATGCACCGGAAAAGCATAATGCAGCAGGCGATGCACGGCGGTCAGGCTAACGCGATGGGTGAGTCCAGGTACCAACGCTGTTTGCGCGGCCGCTGGCAATGGTGCTTCTTCCAGCTCGCGGCTGAGCGCCAGTTCTATCCATTCATAATGGGCCAATTCAGTCGTGTATGGGGGCAGGTCAGTGGCTTGATGGGTGCTTAAAAAATCGACAAATCTGGCGGGAATATCCTGAAACAAGGGATTGGCAAATGTTTGCCCGGAGAAGCACTGCCGCGCCAGCTGTTGAAAAATGCGCTTGCCCAGGATGGACCTGAGCACAGGAAAACAGGCTTGCAGGCTAGTCAAAAACTGGTTAAAGACGATCTCCGTGTAAATGCGCATGCGTTTGCGGTCTACCCCACGCGGAGGGGCATGTTGCGCTGGCTGACGCAAATGGGCGGTAAAATCGGCCTGGTAATCCTGAAAGGCAGGCATCAGGCCACCTCAGGCAGCATGCTTGCCTCAGTCAGCAATTGCGATTGCTGTGATTGCGCAATCCGCTTCACTTCAAGCATGACTTCGTTGAGTGCCGGAATATTGCTATCTCGCTCCAGCAGCGTTGGGAAGATCTTCAAGTTGCGATAGGCATGGGTGAGTAATTGCCACACCGGTTCAATGACCGCTTCGCCATGGGTGTCTACCAGTAAGTCAGGTTGCGCTTGCCAATGGCCGGCCAAGTGCCCGTACACCACACGCTCGGCTGGGATCTGGTCCAAAAAGTCATAAGGATCAAACTGAAAGTTGACGCTGTTGACATACAGATTGTTGATATCCAGATGCAGGTCGCAATTCGCCTCGGTCAATACGGCATTGATAAAGCTGATTTCATCCATGTCTGACATTGGTGCCGCCACGTAAAACGAGGTATTTTCAACGGCGATGCGCTGCTCCAGAATATCCTGCGTTTGCCGGATGCGTTGCGCCACATATTTCACCGCTTCATGCGTGAAGGGGATAGGCAGTAAATCATAAATATAACCATTGCTCAGGTCGCTGCAATAACTCAGGTGCTCGGTATAGAGTGGAATCTCGAAGTCTTTCAGAAACTGCTTAAGCTGTTTGAGAAAAGCGATGTTGAGCGGGTCTGGACCGCCCAACGATAAACACAAGCCGTGACACACCATGGGATAGCGTTGAACAAACCAGTCCAGCTCAGCCGCGTATTTGCCGCCAGCCTGTAACCAGTTTTCCGGGGCAATCTCCAAAAACTGCAGCGCGCTGAGCTGTGGCTCCCCATGTTGACGCATCAGTTGGGGAATCAGCTCACGCTTGAGCCCCAAGCCCGCACCCTGAATCTCTGAGCGTAACGCCATGGCGCTAGGGTCCCTCAGGATTTGCTGGCGTGACAGGCACCTTCTTTCATTTTCTCGGCAGAGCAGCCACCCTCCTTCATTTTTTCTGCTGAACAGCTGCCCTCTTTGCTTTTATGGTGGTGGCAAGAACCCTCTTTCATTTTCTCGGCAGAGCAGCTGCCTTCTTTCATCTTTTTCTTGTGTGCCCCACATTGGCCGCTCGCACATTTGCCTTCCTTGGCTTTGCTGTCTGTGGCTTCTGCCACCTGGTATCCTTGCGCGAGCGCTTTGATTTCAAACGGATTGCTGGCGGCATGCGCGCTGACCGCTGCAATTGACAAGGCCACTGCACCTGTCATTAATGCCACATTTTGCTTTTTCATGATTTTTTCCTTCTTGCTCAGATTGAAAAGCGGACATCAGTAAAACTTGTCCAGTTGTTGTGTGATTCGTTCCTTGGCTGGTGCAGAGAGCGTCAGTGACTGATCGTCCGCCGCCTGTTGCTGCCAACTGGCGAGGTGACGGCGAATCCACAGCAGTTGCTGTTTAAAGCGCCTGCAATAGACGCAAATGAGCAAATGCACTCTCACCGCCCACCGCTCACGCCAGTTGAGTGGACGGTCCAGTGATTGCGAGACCAGCAGGCTGGTTTGTTTGCAACTCAACATTTATTTTCTGTGCTACCTATGGTTACCAGTTCATCTCAAGACATTTTCGCAGACCCATGCGGGCGCGGTATAGCATGACCCAAGCATTGGTCGCACTGATCTCGAGTACCTTACAAATTTCTTCATTCTCCATGTCATCGACTTCGCGCATGGTGAAAATCGCCGCCAGTTTTTGTGGCAGCCGCTCCATGCATTGTTGCAAGATGGTCAGGAACTGGCTTTGTTGCAAGGCTTGCTGTGGCTTATCCCACGCCTGCGGTTTTTCTGCCCAGTGCCCGGTTTCATCAAAAAACTCATCCATATTGGCATCTTCTTCGCTCATGAGTTCCGAGGCGGGCACTTCACGCAGTTGTTTGCGCAGACAGTCTATGATTTTATGCTTGAGGATGCCGGTCAGCCAGGTGCGTGGGCTGGAGTGTTCGGCAAAGTTTGGATTCTTGATGGCTGCAAGCAAGGTTTCCTGCACGACGTCTTCAGCTTGATGACTGTCGCGCAAGCGGGCGAGGGCAAAACGGTAAAGATAGTCGCCATGTTCATTGAGCCAGTCATGCGGATTTGGTTTCATGGCGGCTATTGAATCATAGATTCAAGGGCGGTGGAATAGCGTTTGCAGGAGAGTGACGTAAGCTCCCATGGGTGTGACACAAACTATCCCAGTTGCGACAGTCGTTCAGAATAGACTTTGCGTAGCAATGGCGCCAGTGAGCTCACCTGCAATGCTTTTTGCAGCAGCGTCTGGTCCCCTTCCCCGAGTTTTTGCAGTCCCAATGCGGTGCGTATGCTGATGCCGTGCGCGTCACGCTGCAAAATCTGGATGTCGTCACCGGCTTGAATGAGGCCGACTTGCAGCACACGCAAGTAAAAACCGCTGTAGCCGCTACGCAAGAACTCATCGAGCATGTCGGGCTTGCCCACTTTGTGGCCGAATTTAAAGCACGGAATGCGCGGCATGGTCACTTGTACCTGCACCACATCGCCGATTTGCAGGATATCGCCGATACAGACGTCACTTTCGAGCAATCCTTGTACGGTGAGGTTTTCGCCAAAAGTGCCATACGCGAGTGTACTTTTTTGCCAGCGGTTTTGCCAATGCGCATAATGCTCAACCGGGTAGGCATACAAGGCCTGGTGTTCGCCGCCATGCACGGTCAAATCGGCCTGACCATCGCCCTCCAGGCCCAGCGCTTGCAAGGCAACCTGGCCTGTCAGGGGTGTTTTATAAATGCCAGTGAGGACGGGTTTGCCGTTGATGTGAACGGTTTGCGGCAAGGCCGCATTGACTGAAAGTAGTTTCATAGCAAGCTAGAGAGGGGAGTCGGTGATCTTGTCATGCTCGCATAAATCGCCTTGTGCTTTAATAAGTGATTCAACTTATCTTCCAGCATACGCACATGCCAGGCCTTATTGACTGGGGGGCATGTCTGCGCGTTGTTCGATCAATTGCAAATAATGCGCGGCATCGAGACCGGTTTGATTGCGCTGCGCCAGCCAGATGGTTTCTGCCAGGCATTCGAGCAAGGCATGTTGGGCGGCGTGCTCTTCCTGAAAGCGTGTACACAGTTTGCCGTAGGCTTGCGTAATGCCGATCGGCTGGTTGATGCTGATTTGTTCCTGGATGGACAGGTGCAAACTCATATGCAAAAACGGATTGGTTTCTCCCATTTCAGGGTAGTAAGCCTGTTGCAGGTAATGCGCTGGCTGGTCCAGGATGTCGTGGTATTCGGGATGCATATGCATGATGCCCACGGCCATTTTCTCCAGCTCGGTCAAGGCTTGTTGCTGTTTGAATTTTGCCCAGGCATCAAAGAAAAACTGCCTCACTTCATCGCGGCTGGGATTAAACAAGGCCATGGCTAAACTCCTGCCGGTGGGGCAACCGGCTGTATCTGTTTGTCGTGAAATTCACATAAATCGGCGATGCAACATTCACCACATTTAGGGTTGCGGGCTGTGCAGGTATAGCGGCCATGCAGAATCAGCAAATGATGCGCATCTTTTAAAAAGGCTTTAGGTGTCGTGCTCAAAAAACGCTGTTCGACCTCGAGTACATTCTTACCCTGGGCCAGTTTGGTGCGGTTGCCGACGCGGAATAAATGGGTATCGACCGCAATGGTGGGTTGGCCAAAGGCGGTATTCAGGATCACATTAGCGGTTTTTCGGCCAACACCGGCCAGGGCTTCGAGCGCTTCTCGGGTATCTGGAACTTCACCCTCATGCAAGGTCAGCAATTGCTCGCAACATTTGAGCACGTTTTGGGCTTTGGCGTGATACAAGCCTATGGTTTTGATATAACTTTCCAGGCCTTCGACCCCAAGTGCCAAGATTGCTGCCGGCGTATTGGCGACCTTGAACAGCTTGCGCGTGGCGATGTTCACGCCTTTGTCTGTCGCTTGTGCAGACAAAATCACCGCAATGAGCAACTCGAAGGTAGAACTATGCTCGAGTTCTGTGGTGGGGTTGGGAATGGCCTGCGCCAGTCTTTCAAAAATGGCCTGTCTTTTTTGAGCATTCATCACAAGATTTCAATCTATTGGGGTGGCTTAGCCTGCCTGCCTGGCTTTAATACGCGCCAGCGCGGCTGCAATTGCCGCCTGTTTGAGCGCCTCGGTAGCGGTCGGGGTTGGCTGCGCGGTGTCGCTGGCCGGTCTCGTCTCCATCCGGGGCTGGTCTTTGGCATAGGTGTGGGCTGTTGCGTGATTTTCAAGCGCCAAGCGTTTTTGCCGCTGTTGATGGCGGCGTCTTGCCAGGTCGGATTCTGCAGGAGACATTGCCATCTGCCGCCCCGGCACGGCTTGCAGGCTGATGCAATCGACCGGGCAGGGCGGCAGGCATAATTCACAGCCGGTGCATTCCTGCGCGATCACCGTATGCATTTGCTTGGAGGCGCCGACGATGGCATCAACCGGGCAGGCCTTGATACACAGCGTACAGCCAATGCAGGCGTCTTCATCAATCACGGCCACCAGTTTGCCTTTGGTCACGCCATGTGCGGGATTGAGCGCTTGGTAGGGTTGGTTGAGCAAGGCGGCCAGTGCATGTATGCCAGCGTCGCCGCCAGGCGGGCACTGGTTGATGTTTGCCTCGCCGCGAGCAATGGCGCCAGCATAGGGTCGGCAGCCGTTATATCCACATTGCCCGCACTGGGTTTGTGGCAGCAGGGCGTCAATTTGACTGATCAATGGCTCTAGTCTGGCAGGGTTCTCTGGCGCGGTTACGCCTGTCTGCGTGAGGTCTGCTGGGGGCTGTGCGGAAGGCGGCATGGAGCTTGGACGAGCGTTAATCCGAATGGATTAATTATAACTGAAAGGGTGCGTTACTCAGGACTTTATGCCGTATCCCCACTGTTTAAATCTATGCTGCTGGCAGGATTATGGAGTTACACAGGCCTTGCAAGTGGTTCTTTGGCGTTCATGCGTATAATCAGTTAAAATATTGGCTTTATTATTGAATGGCGTTAGGTATGTTGACGGGCAGTTTGGTCGCAATTGTGACCCCGATGTTTGAAGATGGTCGTTTGGATCTGGACGCACTCAAAAAGCTGATCGACTTTCATGTCGATGCCGGTACGGACGGCATTGTGATTGTCGGGACGACCGGTGAGTCGCCCACCGTAGATGTAGACGAGCATTGCCTGCTGATTAAAACCACGGTGGATTATGTCGCCAAGCGGGTGCCGGTGATTGCCGGTACTGGTGCTAACTCTACCGCTGAAGCCATTGCTTTAACTGCTAAAGCCAAAAGTTTGGGTGCGGATGCCTGCCTGCTGGTCGCGCCTTATTACAACAAACCTTCACAAGAGGGCTTGTATCAGCACTTTGAAGCAGTGGCTGAAGCCGTCGATATCCCGCAAATTTTATACAATGTGCCTGGCCGCACCGGGTGCGACCTGAGCAATGACACGGTGTTGCGCCTGGCGCAGCTCCGCAACATCGTCGGCATCAAAGATGCGACAGGAGGCATTGAGCGGGGCACCGATTTGCTGCTGCGCGCGCCATCAGATTTTGCGGTCTACAGTGGCGATGATGCCTCAGCACTTGCGCTGATGTTGCTGGGTGGCAAAGGGGTTATTTCCGTGACGGCGAATGTGGCACCGAAACTGATGCACGAAATGTGCGTGCAGGCCTTGAGTGGCAACCTGGTTGCCGCCAAGGCGGCCAATGCCAAACTGTTTGCCCTGCACCAGAAACTGTTTGTTGAGGCCAACCCCATCCCCGTGAAATGGGTATTGCAACAAATGGGCTTGATCGGTACCGGGATCCGTCTGCCGCTGGTCAATTTGTCGGGCCAGTATCATGAAGTATTGCGTCACGCCATGCAGCAGGCAGAAATCGCCGCTGTTTGAGCGTGCAAAGACTAATTTAGGATAAGGCTAGTGAAACACATGAGTCATGTATGGTTACAACGCGCAGTGCTGTTCAGTCTGGTGACTGTGTTGGCCGCCTGCGATTCTATCCCGTTTATGAACAACAGTTCGGACTACAAGGGGGCCAGTCGTTCCAAGCCACTTGAAGTGCCGCCTGACCTGACGTCGGTCCGCACCAGCAGTACCTACAATGTGCCAGGCGCCACCAGCTATTCGGCTTATAGCCAAAACCAGGAAGCGCAAGAGCAGAATGGTCCGCAGCCCGTGCTGGCTGACATGAAAAATGTGCGTATGGTCAAAGCGGGTTCCCAGCGCTGGCTGGTGGTGAATGCGCCACCGGAAAAAATCTGGCCGCTGGTGCGTGATTTCTGGCTGGATCAAGGCTTTGCCGTCCGTGTCGAGAATCCTGAGCTTGGGGTGATCGAGACAGAGTGGTTGCAGTCGGATGCCATCAAGCCCAAAGAAGACAACCGTGGGTATGGCGAAAAGTTTGATGCCTGGCTGGATAAGCTCTCCGGCTTTGCTGACAGACGTAAGTTCCGTACCCGTTTGGAGCGCGGCGAAAAAGAGGGTACCACTGAAATTTATATGACGCACCGTACCGTTGCCGGTGCGCCAGATGATGGCAAAAACTACGTCACCACTCAGTTAGGGGTGATTGATACCGGCTATCGTCCGAATGCGGCGGATAACAAAAATAATGCAGGGAAAGAGTTTGATGCTGATCTGGATGCGGAGTTGTTGCGCCGGATGATGGTCAAGCTTGGTCTGGATGAGCAGAAAGCCGATCAGGTCATGACGCAGGCGGTTTCGGACAAGCGCGCCGATGTGGTAAAAGAGCCGGACCAGAGCGTGACGCTCAAACTTAATGAGCCGTTTGACCGTGCATGGCGCCGTGTGGGCCTGGCGCTGGACCGTATTGGTTTTGTGACCGAGGATAAAAACCGCTCTGAAGGTATTTTCTATGTGCGTTATGCGGATACGGATGCTGAGGACCCGATCAAGCAGAAAAAAGGCTTGCTGGAGCGCTTGAAATTCTGGAGCAGTGACGATGATGAGAAGAGTAATGCACCGGCCGAGGTTAAATCCGGCGATAAAAGCAAATTCTGGAAAGGCACGTCCGATGGTGACAAGTCGAGCAAGCAATACCATATCCAGGTGCTGGAAAATGCCGATGACACCACTGATGTGTATGTGCTGACGCCTGACAACAAACGCAATACCTCCACTACGGCAAACCGCATTATTTCGCTGTTGTATGATCAATTGAAATAATCGGGTCCGCGTGTGCGATTTGCATCATTAGGCAGTGGCAGCGCAGGCAATGCCACGCTGGTAGAAGCCGGGGAAACCCGGCTTTTGCTTGACTGCGGCTTTAGTGTCAAGGATACCGTGCAGCGTCTGGCGCGCTTGCAGTTGGCCCCTGAGCAACTGACAGGCATCCTAGTGACGCATGAGCACGACGATCATGCGCGAGGCGCGTTTAAACTGGCTGCACGCTACCAGATCCCAGTCTGGCTCACGCATGGCACCTACCGCATGTGCGAGCGCTATTTGCCTAGCCAGGCGGTGACGGTAAAGCTGATTGATGCCCATACGTCATTTGCCCTGCAAGACATAGAGGTCCATCCCTATCCTGTGCCACATGATGCCCGCGAACCCGCACAATTTGTGTTTACGGATGGCGCGCACAAGCTGGGTGTGCTTACAGATGTTGGCAGTGTGACCCCGCACATCGTGGCCATGCTACAGGCGTGTGATGGCTTGCTGCTTGAGTGCAATCATGATCTGGAGATGTTGCGCACCGGGCCTTATGCACACTCGCTAAAAAAGCGGGTAGGCGGCTGGTTGGGGCATCTGGACAATCAATCCAGTGCCCAGCTGCTGAGTCAGCTGGATAACCGCCGCCTCAAGCATCTGGTTGCTGCGCATTTAAGCGAGAAAAATAATACGCCTGCCTTGGCCAGGCAGGCGTTGAGTGAGGTCTTGCATTGTGCCAGTGACTGGATAGGCATTGCCCATCAGGCTGAGGGACTGGACTGGCGAGACTTGTAAGGCACGCCAGTATGCCTCCGCCTAACTTAGTGCCACATGATCGCTATTCTAGCACCATGATTTGCTCTGACAGCCTGATCATGCGTTCCACGGGCGTCACCCAGACAATGCCATCTCCCATATTGCCGGTATGGGCCACCTCGACAATGGTTTGCAAGATACCCTCTACCAGGTCATCCGGCACCACCATGTACAGATAGACTTTAGGGCTGTAATCGGTGAGCTCCTCACGTACCCCTGCACTTGGTTTTTGCAGGTGTGGACCGCAGCCTTCCATCTTGTGGACGGACATGCCGGGGAAGCCTTTGATGTTGCGCAAGGCCGAGCGGATTTTAGGTAATCTCGCTGGTTGTACAACCGCTTTGATTTCTTTCATAAACAGTCACCCTGAATATTTTTACGTCGCTTGTTTAGGCATGGATTATGCCTCTATTTTGCTTTCTTCAAACTTACGGTACAAGGTTGGCACCACAATCAGTGTCAACAAGGTTGAAGTGATCAAGCCACCAATCACCACGATCGCCAATGGCCGCTGTACCTCTGAGCCTGGGCCGGTGGCAAACAGAAACGGCACCAGACCGAGCATGGCTACCGTGGCTGTCATCATGACTGGTCGGAACCGCTGCGCGCAGCCCTTGCGAATCGCCTCCAGTTGACTCAGGCCTTCATCACGCAAGGTACGGATATAAGACACCAGCACCACGGCATTGAGCACTGCAATCCCCCACAGGGCAATAAAGCCGACAGAGGCCGGGACTGATAAATATTCGCCGGTGACAAACAAGGCAATCACGCCGCCAATCGAAGCAAATGGCAGCACCAGAATAATCATGGTGGCAAAGCGTATCGACTGGAACAGCAAGAACAGCAAGAAGAAAATCGCCGCAATGGTGACTGGGATAATAATCATCAGGTGACCCATGGCCCGCTCCATGTTCTGGAACTGGCCACCATATTCAAGATAGTAACCATCGGGCAATTGCAGGCGCTGATCCAGCACTTGTTGCAGCTCGGCTACAAAACCACCCAAGTCGCGGTCTTTCACGTTAACACCGATGACAATGCGGCGTTTGGCCAGCTCGCGGCTGATCTGCGCCGGGCCATCTTTCACTTCAATATCGGCCACATCGTCCAGCGCCACGCGCGAGCCGTTAGGGGAGGTCAACATAATGTTGCGGATGGCTTCTTCATTATTACGGAAAGATTCTGGATAGCGTACTGCGGCTGAAAATCTGCGTTGTCCCTCAAAAATCTCGGTGGCGATTTTGCCGCCTATGGCTGTTTCAACGATGTCATGCACATCCGCAGTGTTGATGCCATGACGGGCAATCGCCTGACGGTCAATCGTAATATTCAGGTATTGTTGCCCGGAGACTTTTTCTACCTTGATTTCTGTCGCGCCTTTGACCGTGCCGGCAATCTTGGCAATTTCGTCCGCTTTTTGTTTCAGCATATCCAGATCTTCACCGAAGATCTTGACGGCGACATCGGCCCGCACCCCAGTCAGCAACTCATCCACGCGGTCAGAAATAGGCTGCGCCATGATGATTTGCACGCCCGGGATGTACTTCTCAAGCACTTGACGCATTTTTTCCGCAATATCATCCTGTGTCCAGCCTTCCGGCCATTCATCACGCGGTTTCAGGCTGATAATGGGGGTGGACTCGTTTTGTGCCTGCGCGTCGGCCGGACTTTCACCACGGCCGAGGCCGGAGATGGCAGACTTGACGCCCGGCACTTGCTCCATGATCAGCTTCATCGCCTTGTTTTCCATTTTCATGGATTCTTCGAGCGAAATATTAGGGACACGGTTAATGCCCGGCACAATCGAGCCTTCTTTCATTTCTGGGATAAAAGAAGTCCCCAAAAACGGGAACAGCGCAATGGTGCCAATAAATAAAAGCGCCGAGAAAGTAATGGTTTTTTTCTCGTTATTGAGTACCCAGTTCAGAGCGGACAAATAGGGTTGCTTGATCGTCTGTATCAGCTTGGTATCTTCACCGCTCCCGCCTTTTAACACATAGGAGCACAGCGCTGGCGTCAGGGTCAGCGACAAGATCAGCGACACAAACAGGGCAATGGCAATGGTGTAGGCCAGAGGCGCGAACATTTTGCCTTCCATGCCTTCCAGTGTCATCAATGGCAAGAACACCAGGATAATAATGCCTACGCCAAACAAGACGGGTGTCGCCACTTCCGTGGCAGCTTCCAGTGCCACGCGAATCCGGCTTTCGTCTTTACGGTGCCCCAGGTGGTGAAACGTATTTTCAACCACCACGACTGATCCATCGACCATCAAGCCAATGGCAATCGCCAGTCCGCCCAATGACATCAGGTTGGCAGAAATCCCGTAATGGTTCATCACCATAAAGGTAATTAGTGGCGTCAGCACCAGCGTGCCGACCACAATCAGGCTGGAACGCACGTCGCCCAGGAACAGGAACAGAATCACAATCACCAGAACAATGCCTTCAATCAGCACTTTGGTAACAGTGTGTAGTGCCGCATCCACCAGTTCGCTACGATCATAATAAGGCACGATCTGCAAGCCATGCGGCAGCATGCCTTTGCTGTTGATTTCTTCTACTCGCGCCTTGATGCGGCTGACCACTTCCTTGGCGTTGCCGCCACGCATCATGATGACAATGCCACCCACGGATTCGGTATCACCATTTTTCAGCACCACGCCGACGCGCACTTCATGGCCTATGGTGACTTCTGCGACATCGCGGATATAGACCGGGATGCCGTTTTCTTCCTTGAGCACCATATTGCGGATATCGTCCAGGTTTTGCACCAGGCCCACACCGCGGATCAGGTATTGCTCGGCATAGTGGGGCAGAATGCCGCCGCCACTGTTGGCGTTATTACGCGCTAACGCTTCATACACATCTTTGAGCTTGATCGAAAAATGCGTCATGCGGTCAGGATTGACCAAGACCTGATATTGTTTAACGTAACCGCCTTGAGAGTTAATCTCGGCCACGCCGGGGATACCGCGCAGCAATGGGCGCACGACCCAATCCTGGATGGCGCGTCTTTCGGTCAGGTCTTCACGCGTCAGTTCTTTTTTGCCATCACTGGGTTTGTCCAGCGTGAATTGATACACCTCCCCCAAGCCAGTGGAGACCGGCCCAAGAATAGGCGTCACGCCTTGAGGCATACGCTCCATGACTTCCATCAGGCGTTCCATCACCAATTGTCGGGCGAAATACACATCGGTGCTGTCAGTGAAAACCAGCGTAATCAGCGACAGGGCGTTTTTGTTCACCGATCGCATTTCAGTGAGGCCGGGCAGGCCGGTCATGGCGATTTCCAGCGGTACGGTGATAAACCGCTCAACTTCTTCCGGAGATTTTCCGGTGGCCTGTGTCGCAATCATGACCTGAACGTTGGTCACATCAGGAAATGCGTCGACAGACAGTTTTTTAACGGCAAATAAACCGGCGCCAATCAGGGCGATGGCAAGCACCAACACAATCAGGCGCTGCTTGAGCGCGCTGCGAATTAAAGACTCAATCATGCCTTACTCCATTTCTTTGCGCTTACGCTCGTTATTGACGTGAAAAGCGCCATCCAGCACGATTTGGTCACCAGCTTGCAAGCCCTGTAATACTTCCCGGTAACCCTGATAGGTTCTACCGAGGGTGACAGGCATCAGTTTGTATTGCGTTGGTTTCATGGTTTGCACAAAAACATGGTCTGCATTGTTTTCACGCACCACAGCCGTCGCGGGTACAGCCACAACTTTTTCCGGTTTAGCCTCGAGCAGGATGGTGATCAGCATGTCTGGCTTTAACAGCATTTTGCTATTATCGATATTGGCACGCGCCATCACGGTCCGTGTGGCCGGATTAACAATATCGCCCACAAACGCCAGCTTGCCGGTCAATTCGGCATCGCCCAGAGCCGGTACCTCAATATTGATGGTTTGGCCTTCGCTGATATGTGCAATTTGCTGTTCAGGAATCTCGGCAACCGCCCAGACATGCGATAAGTCTGCAATCACAAACAGTTCTTCGGCAGGGGCGACGACTTGCCCCAGTCTGGCATTACGCGCGATGACCGTGCCGGTGATTTTTGAATTGACCTGGCTGGTAGACATGCCGCTATTGGCCAGACCCAGCTGTGCGATGGCATTAGGCGCCATGCCAAGGACCAGTAACTGGTCGCGGGCAGCATTGACCTCTGCATTGGCGGCATTGAGCTCACCTTCACGGCGCTGCAATTCGGCCGGGCTGATTACGTCGGCTTCAAGCAATTGCTTGGCGCGGTCAACGGCCTTTCTATGCAATTGCATCTGCTGGCTGGCTTTAATATAACTTAGTTGATACTGCGCCAGCTCTGTACTTTTGATGGTGGCCAGGCGCTGGCCTGCTTTAACTTCGTCGCCCAGATTGACATCGAGTGTACTGATACGACCGGTAATCGACGCCCCTGCACGCGATTCATATTGTTCATCCACCTGGATACGGCCAGGGATGCGCAAAGTATCGACGAACTGTACTTCGGTGACCGGACCGGCCTTGACGTTGGCTTGTAATTCTTTGGTCAAGGTGACCAGGCTAGGGTCGACGACTTCTTTTTTTTCTGCAACCGGGGCAGGTTTTTCTGAGCACGCGGTAGACATCACAGCCAGCGCGGCGACCAGTAAAGTTGAAAATAACACACGAGACATGACCATCCCCTTAAGGTTGTACCAAATCGGAACCGATGAAACGTTCGATTTGCAAGACACTGAAAAAATAATCGAATTTGGCAATCAGGTAGTCCCGTTTGACTTCACGATTGACGCGTTGTGCATCCAGATACTCCAGAATGCCGCGTTCTCCGAATTTATAAGCCGCTTCAGCGCGACTCAAGGTTGCCTGCGATTGTTGCAACAAGCCGTTTTCAAACGCTTTTAGCTGGTTGCTGGCAATCACGGTCCGTTGATAGGCGCTGTCTATCTCTTTACGCAGCAATAGTTGCTGCTGCTTGATGTTGGCATTGGCTTCCTCAATCCCCGCCACTGCTTGTGCTATCTGGCCTTCGCGCCGGTTCCAGACCGGTAAAGGCACCACCACGCCTACTCTTAAGGTATTCAGGTCCGGGTCTTGCGTGAAATCTGACTTCACGGTCACCCCGGGGAAACGTAGCGCCTGCTCCAGTTTGAGTTTGGCTTCAGCACTGTCCCTGGCACTCTGCAGCTGTTGCAGGTAAGGATTGTTCTCCGCCGAACGTCTCAATTCGGTGATGTCGGGTAGGTTCGAGATGGTAGGTAACTGCCGCTTGATCTCAAACGCGTCAGGCATATTGCCGATCATGCCATGCAACATGGCTTTGGCTTCGTCAATTCTGGTTTGTGCACTGGCATAGTCACGTTCAGTGGCCAGTAATTCAGTATCCGCCTTGATCAATTCATATCTGGCCGCTTCGCCTATTTCAACTTTGCGTTTGACGCGGCTTTGTACTTGCTGCAGTAACGCCAGGTTTGCGCCCAGCATTTCCATAATCTGCTGGCGAAGTAACACATTCAAATAAGCCGCTTTAATCTGGTTACGCAAGTCAAAGCTGGTAGTGTGGATACCTTTCTCGGCGTAATTAAACTGCTGCTCAGCATATTCACGACGGGAGGCGCGTGTGCTAAGAAAGTCCAGTGGCTGGGAAATGGTCACGCCATAGTTCTGGTTGGTCGTACCTGGGGCATTACGATATCTGGCAGGTCCCGCCATGATTTCCAGGTCTGGATTATAGTAAGAACGCGACACGGTGACGCCAGCGGCAGCAGCTGCCGTTTGAGCTTTACTCACTGCAATGGTGGGATTCTCAGCCACGGCTTTGTCCAGCAGCATTTGCAAGTCAAAAGTTTGGCCTTCGGCCAGTGCGAGGGCGGGCAGGCTACACAGCCATCCCAGCCAGTATAAGGTTCGCCAACGAATACAAGACAACATAATGATCCTCATGACAGCGTGCTGTTGACAGCACTCTGTGAATACATATGACACCTGCGTCACATCCTGAGGATGCGCGCAGGCACGACGTCTTTAAACGGATTGCGGAGGCCGGTCTAGCCAGAAGGATAAGAGCAAGTGATAGGAAGAGGATTGATGTTCGGGAGGATGGAACTGGGTTTTATGTAATGGGTAACTGAATCCGGGGAGCAGGATTTTATCAATGTCGATTTCGGCAATCTCAAGCATGTCTACCGAGTTGCTCACCTCTCCAAAGTCCGCAGACAACGCGTCATCGGATGCATTAGCCAGGCTCGCGACTGTAGTGACGGCGTTGTCAAGCAAGCCGGTCTCGAGCAGGGTAGTGGTGGCCGCCGGTTCGGCGGCCGTTGTTTGCAGTGCAAACAGCAAACACAACACATGTAGAAAATAAAAAATCTTTTGCATGTACAAAATCAGTTCTGTCAGGCAATTCATTGATAGCAATAACTATACCAGCAATTTGCATATCCCTAACGTATTGATTTTAAGCCTGGCTGAAACAAAACACGGGGGCCAGGCAGCAATCGCATGACTCGTGTCCATGGTTTTTTTGCACTAAAGCAGTGCAAGAAACACAAAAGCCACCGTTTAGAGTGGCCTTTGTGCGATGAAAGTTCAATCCAAATCAGGCTGAAACAGTTTCCTCTTTAAAATTCAACTGAATCTGGTCATGTTCATCAATATCAATATGGACCTGACCACCATCATTTAGCTTACCAAACAGCAATTCATCGGCCAGCGCTTTGCGGATCGTATCCTGGATGAGGCGTGCCATCGGACGCGCACCCATGAGTGGATCGAAGCCTTTTCTGCCCAGATAAGCCTTAAGCTCATCACTGAAGGTGACATCCACTTTTTTCTCATGCAACTGATCTTCAAGCTGCATCAAGAACTTGTCTACCACGCGCAGTATGACTTCCTGGTTCAAGGCACTGAACGACACGGTCGCATCAAGACGGTTACGGAACTCAGGGCTGAACAAGCGCTTGAGGTCAGCAGCTTCATCGGTGCTGTCCTTGCTGTTGGTAAAGCCTATGCTGGCTTTGGACATGCTTTCTGCACCCGCGTTAGTCGTCATGATAATGGTGACATTGCGGAAATCCGCCTTGCGGCCATTGTTATCTGTCAGTGTGCCATGATCCATCACCTGCAACAGAATGTTGAAGATGTCAGGATGGGCTTTTTCAATTTCATCTAGCAGCAATACGCAGTATGGTTGCTTGGTGACCGCCTCAGTCAACAAACCACCCTGATCAAAGCCGACATAGCCCGGAGGCGCACCAATCAGGCGGGAGACGGCGTGACGCTCCATATACTCGGACATATCAAAGCGCAGCAACTCAATGCCCAGGATGTAAGCCAATTGTTTGGCCACCTCGGTTTTACCGACTCCGGTGGGACCCGCAAACAGGAAGCTGCCAATCGGCTTGTTGCCATTGCCCAAACCGCTGCGAGCCATTTTGACGGCAGAAGACAATACTTCGATTGCCTTGTCCTGACCAAACACCACGGCTTTAAGATCGCGTTCCAGCGTTTTGAGCGCATTGCGGTCATCACTGGAAATATTTTTCGGCGGAATGCGCGCAATCTTGGCAATAATCTCTTCAATCTCTTTATTGCCAATAATTTTTTTCTGCTTGCTCTTGGGCAGAATGCGCTGGGCTGCTCCTGCTTCGTCAATCACGTCAATCGCCTTGTCTGGCAAATGACGGTCATTGATGTATTTGGCAGACAATTCAGCGGCCACGGTCAAGGCGCTGGCACTATATTTCACGCTGTGATGCTCTTCAAAGCGGGTCTTAAGGCCTTTGAGAATTTCAATGGTCTCAGCCACGCTAGGCTCTTGCACGTCGATTTTCTGGAAGCGACGAGACAAGGCGTGGTCTTTCTCGAAGATGCCACGGTATTCCTGATAAGTGGTCGCACCTATGCATTTGAGTGAGCCGTTGGAGAGCGCTGGCTTGAGCAGGTTGCTGGCATCCAGCGTGCCGCCACTGGCAGAGCCGGCGCCAATCAGCGTGTGGATTTCATCAATAAACAAAATCGCATCCGGTTTCTCGGACAATTGTTTCATGACGGCTTTCAAGCGTTGCTCGAAATCACCACGGTATTTGGTGCCTGCCAACAGCGCGCCCATGTCGAGCGAGTACACGGTGGCATTTTCCAGCACTTCTGGAATTTCTTTGTTGACGATGCGTGAAGCCAGGCCTTCTGCAATCGCAGTTTTACCTACGCCTGCCTCACCCACCAGCAGCGGGTTGTTTTTGCGGCGACGGCACAATGTCTGGATCACGCGCTCAAGTTCCAGGCCACGCCCAATCAGCGGGTCAATTTTGCCCGCAACAACTTGCGCATTGAGGTTCAGGGTGAAGTTTTCGAGTGCGCCGGTGCTGACACTTTCACCTTCAGTTTCCTGTTCGCTGCTGCTGGATTTTTGCTCGTTTTCCTGGATTTTGGCCACGCCATGTGAAATGAAGTTGACCACATCCAAGCGAGTCACGCCTTGCTGATGCAGGAAGAACACGGCATGCGAATCTTTTTCGCCATAGATTGCGACCAGCACATTGGCGCCCGTCACTTCTTTTTTGCCGGAGGACTGCACATGCAGCATGGCGCGCTGGATGACGCGTTGAAAGCCAAGCGTCGGCTGCGTGTCAACCTCATCGCTGCCAGCCACTGTCGGCGTGTGTTCTTCAATATATTGGCTGAGTTCGCTACGCAGGGTATCAAATTTGGCACCGCAAGCACGCAGGACTTCTGCGGCTGTCGGGTTATCTAACATAGCCAATAACAGATGCTCAACCGTAATCAATTCGTGACGCTTTTGTCTCGCGTCCATAAAAGCCATGTGCAGGCTAACTTCAAGTTCTTGAGCAATCATGATGACTTTCCTTAATACACTACACTACAAAAAACGCCGGATTCACAACAGCAACCCTTCGCTAACTGGCAAAAACGATTTGTTTTCTTGTTATCGTGCTTTTTTCAAAAAAATTCAATGCCCCAATCGTACTATTTGCTCAAGTTTAAATGAGTCAAACTGAATGAAACCATGTATTCACATGCTACCACTGCTGCTGATACTTTGAAGCGCAAGAATGTCAGCGTATTTGCCCGATATTCTTGCGATGCCTATTCCCTGCTTCAACCCTGTGTTACGCCGCTTCAATGACGCATTGCAAGGGATGTTGCGCTTCTCTGGCCGACTCCAGCACCTGGTGCATTTTGGTTTCGGCTATGTCTTGTGGGTATACACCGCATACGCCCACACCCTCGGTATGTACTTTGAGCATGATTTGCGTCGCTTGTTCGCGGGTCTTGCTAAAAAAACGCTCAATCACTGCCACCACAAACTCCATCGGGGTGTAGTCATCATTGAGTAACAACACCTTAAACAGTTCGGGAGGTTTGGGTTTGGCAACTTGAGGGGCTACCGCCAAATCACTATCACGCTTGGGTCTTGCCATAGTTTCGTATACCTGTCTTAGGACTTATTTTGCGCCTTGTATTAAAAAATTCAAGTGCTGGATACGGAAGTTAGCCGTGTTTTAAAGATAAATTTTGACGCGCTTGACGATACGATCCTGCGCTTCCAGGATTTCGAGCCGGTGATCACCGATCTTGAAGCTGGTATTCTGCTCGGGAATATCCTCAAAGTGCTCCAGAATCAGTCCATTCAATGTACGTGGACCATCGGTAGGCAACGAGAGTTTCAATTTGCGGTTGAGATCGCGCAACAGACTGCTGCCATCCACCAGCCAGCTGCCATCTTCATGTTGATGAAACTGGCGTTCATGTTCTGGCGTTTGAGTGGTGAACTCACCGACCACTTCTTCCAGAATGTCCTCCAATGTCAGCAGGCCTTTGAATTCGCCATATTCATCTACCACCAGCGCAATGCGTTCATGGTGCTTCTGGAACTGCTGTAACTGGGTATACAGTGGCGTGCCAGAAGGGATGTAGTAGGGCAGACTCATGGCTGCCTGCAGCAACGCTTTGGTGGGCGCCTGGCCGGTATGGAAGTCGCGCAGGAGCGGCAGTACTTTGCGCACATGTAAAATGCCAACAATGTCTTCATGATCGCCCTGGCGTACTGGCAGCCGAGAGTGGTGGCTACGCACCAGTTGTTCCATGATTTGCTCAATCGGATCATCGAGGTCGATGAATTCCACCATGGTGTGCGCCGTCATTGCATCGTCGACAATAATGTCTTCCAGATCAAGCAAGTTGAGCAAAATGGTCCGGCTTTGTGACGGGATATATTGTCCGGCATCGCTGACAATGCTGCGTAGTTCTTCAGAGGTTACCGCTTGGGCCTGCTCGTCAAAGTTAACGCGTACCCTGAGTATTTTCAGGAAGGCTTTGACAAACAGATTGACAAACCAGACCACGGGCGTGAATAACCATAATAGCGGGTAGAGCAGGTAACTGCTGGCAAAGCCCAGTTTTTCGGCATGGGCAGCGGCAATCACTTTTGGCGAAATCTCACTGAACACCAGAATGGCAAAAGTGATGGCCAGCGAGCCAAACATCAACACATAGTCGCCCTCACCAAACAGACGCTCCGAAATAATCACTTCCAGCGTCGAGGATCCCACAATACAAAACGTGTTGCCCAGCAGGATGGCACCCAGAGTTTTGTCGGTTTGCGCAATCAAGCGGCTTGCCAGTTTAGCCCCGCGGTGACCTTCTTTGGCCAGATGTCGCATGCGGTAACGGTTCAGCGACATCAAACTGGTTTCGGCAATAGAGAAAAAGGCCGTAAAAGCCAGCAACAGCAGTAGCAGGCAAATCTGCCAGCTTAAGGGGATATTGTCCAAGGGGGCGACGATAAAAACAAGAAGCCACTAGTGTACTCACCAGTGGCTAAAAATCAAGGGAAACCGGGACTAGGTCGCGGCTTAGGGGGCGAGGGCGGCTTCGTCTTCTTTCGGTTTTTTCTCGCTGTCACCAATCAGGTTGGCACGGTTGACGCCCAGCCACATGGCAATCGGGCAGGCAACCAATACGGATGAGTAAATGCCGAACAGAATGCCAATGGTCAAGGCCAGTGAGAAGTTGTGCAAGGTTTCGCCACCAAAAAACAGCATGGAACAGACCATGGTCTGCGTCATGATATGGGTGATGATGGTGCGTGACATGGTGCGCGTAATCGCATTGTCAATCACTTGCACTGCGCTGGCTTTACGCATTTTCTTGAAGTTTTCACGCACACGGTCAAAGACCACCACAGATTCGTTCACCGAATAACCCAGCACGGCAAGAATCGCGGCGAGCACCGTCAGGTTGAATTCCCACTGGAAGAACGCAAAGAAGCCCAAGATAATAATCACGTCGTGCATGTTGGCGATGATGGCAGCTACCGCAAAACGCCATTCAAAACGCAAGGCCAGGTAACCCATGATGCCTGCGCAGACCAGCAGCAAGGCCAGCGCCCCATTTTCATACAACTCTTCACCCACTTGTGAGCCGACAGACTCCACACGACGGATTTCAGCACCTGCATCCGCGCCTTTCAGGGCCGTCGAGATTTTTTCAGAGAGCTGGGCAATCGATAATTCTTTTTTGACGGGCAGGCGGATCAGCACATCCTGGCTAGAACCAAAGTTCTGCACCGTGACATCTTTCAAGCCAACCGCATCCATGACCTGGCGAATTTGCTCGATATTGGCAGCGGCCGGGTAATGTACTTCCATCACGGTCCCGCCGGTAAAGTCCACCCCATAATTGAGGCCGCGGTGAAACAGGAAGAAAATTGCCAGCACAAACGTGATCAGCGAGATTGAAGTGGTCAGACGCCCGTAACTCATGAACGGGATGTCTTTTTTAATTCTGAATAATTCCATAATGTGTTCTCTTAAATGCGTTTCTAGTCGTGGCAGGTCACGGATTAGCCGATCCGCAGGTGCTCAATCTTGCGGCGATAGCCATACAAGAGATTCACCAGTGCACGAGAAACCAGCACGGCACTAAACATAGAGGTCATAATGCCCAGCACGTGAACCACAGCAAAGCCTTTGATCGGGCCGGTTCCGAACATGAACAGTGCCAGACCTGCAATCAAGGTCGTCACGTTGGAGTCCAGAATCGTATCAAACGCGCGATCGTAACCGGCATGGATACTGGCTTGCGGCGTATTGCCGTTACGCAACTCTTCACGGATACGCTCGTTGATCAGTACGTTGGCGTCAATTGCCATCCCCAGAGCCAGTGCAATCGCGGCCAAACCTGGCAGAGTAAGTGTGGCTTGCAACATGGATAGGATGGCAACCAGCAATAGCAGGTTCACGCCCAAAGCCATGACCGAGACGCCGCCAAACACCATGTAGTACACAATCATCATGACCGCAATTGCGGCAAAGCCCCACAGGGTAGAGTGCACGCCACGTTTGATGTTTTCTTCACCCATGCTTGGGCCCACGGTACGCTCTTCAATGATTTCCATCGGTGCGGCCAATGCCCCGGCACGTAACAGCAATGAAATGTCTGTGGCTTCCTGTGCGTTGGCCATGCCGGAAATCTGTACGCGGCCACCGCCAATTTCTTCATTGATCACCGGCGCCGTAATGACTTCGGTGCTACCTTTTTCAATCAGCAAAATCGCCATGCGTTTGCCAACGTTTTCACGGGTGACATTTTTAAAGATTCCGGCACCACGGCCATCCAGCGTAACATTCACGACTGAAGCGCCATTTTGGCCATTCACGCCAGGCCCTGCATCGGTAATCCGGTCACCGGTCAGCACCACATTCTTTTTCACCAGTACGGGGCGACCTTCACGGTCAGTGAACATCTCATCGCCAAACGGCACCTGTCCGCTTTGCGCTTTTTGCAAGGTCGCCATGTCAGACTTCTCTTCGTCTACCATGCGGATTTCCAGGGTCGCGGTCCGGCCCAGGATTTCCTTCGCCTTGGCGGTATCTTGCACACCAGGCAATTGCACCACAATGCGGTCCATGCCTTGCTGTTGCACGATAGGCTCAGCCACACCCAGCTCGTTAATCCGGTTGTGCAGCGTTTGCAGGTTTTGCTTGAGGGCGAATTCCTGAATGCGTTTTTGCGCCATCAAGCTCATGCTGGCTGTCAGGTTGAAGTCCTTGTCGCTGCCCGTAATTTTATAAGTCAGGTCAGAATAGTCCTTGGCCAGCAGGTTGCGAGCCTTGGTGGCTTCTGCTTCGGATTCAAATTTCACCACCACCACTTGGCCCTGGCGCTCAATGCCGAAATAATTGACTTTCTCTTTACGCAAGGCCATGCGGAAATCGCCCATGGTGCTTTCTGCGGCTTTATCCAGCGCGGCTTTCATGTCTACTTGCAGCAGAAAGTGCACGCCGCCACGCAAGTCCAGACCCAGATACATCGGCTTGGCGCCTATGCTTTGCAGCCAGTTTGGTGTTTGTGGCACCAGATTGAGCGCGACGGTATAGTCTTTACCCAGGTTGGCGACCAATTTGTCTTTTGCCAGCAGTTGCGTATCGGTATTGGCAAAACGTACCTTCACGCCGCTCGCATCCATAAACACGCCATCAAACGGAATATCCGCGAGCTTGAGCGTATCCTCCACTTTGCGCAGCAAGCCCTCATCCAGCTTGAGCGAAGTTTTGGCCGGACTGATTTGTACCGCAGGCGACTCCCCAAAAAAGTTGGGGATCGTGTACAGCAGCCCAATCACAATCACGGTGCCAATCAGCACGAATTTCCATAACGGATAACGGTTCATAACAAACTCTTGTTCAGAATGAAAGGCAAGCGCTTTGCGCTTGCACTAAATGGATAACAGTTAAATCGATTTTAAAGTGCCAGCAGGCAGCAAGGTCTGCACAGTGTGTTTCTGTACATGCACCACGGTATTGGCCGCGATTTCGATGCTGACAAAATTTTCACTGACTTTAGTCACTTTGCCGACAATCCCGCCGTTGGTCGCCACTTCATCGCCTGCCTTCAGTGTTTCGAGCATGGATTTATGCTGCTTGGCCTGCTTGACTTGTGGGCGGATCAGCATGAAATAAAACAACACAAAAATGACCACCATAGGCAAAAAGCTCATAAAGTCGGTGGCTGGCGCGCCAGCGGCATAGGCATTGCTGATAAACATAATACTTGTTCCTGAATGAATCTAATAAGTAACTCGCGATTCTAGCACAGGCAAGAGAAGAATAAATGGCGGGGTGTGATTCGAGGATGAAAGGGCGTTATTTGCTGAAATGCGTTTTATGAGCGTTGTCGTTCTGGCGGAGGCCGGAATCTAGACGAGGGTAATATTAGCTTGGTTATGATTGAAGCATGAGCGTTAGTAAAGGGAGCGACTGTTCGAGTCACGCAGCGGCTCACGCATTTTGTGAGCTGCGAGGTCGAGTTTCGTGACTGCTTGTTTTGGCGAGCAACGGAGGGGATAAGCGGAAGCTAGGGTGTCGTTTTCTTTGCCTTCTTTTTGATGGACAAGCATAAGAAAGAGCAGTCGCCTAAAGGCGAAGTAAATCGATCATCGATTCAGCTTATGCCTCAGTGTTTCATTCACCTCTACAAGCATGGAGTTGTTCTTAACGCTTCTCTGCCCGTTTCCGGGCAAATTCCGCCTTAAACGCCTCAAAGCGGTTTTCTTCGATCGCCGCCCGCATGCCTTGCATCAACACCTGGTAATAATGCAGGTTATGGATGGTGTTCAAACGCGCGCCAAGAATCTCGCCGATGCGGTGCAGATGATGCAAATAGGCACGGCTAAAGTGCTGACAGGTATAGCACTCACACTCATCATCCAGTGGGCGTGTATCCGTTTTGTAACTAGCGTTCTTGATCTTCACATCGCCGTATTGCGTGAACAGCCAGCCATTACGGGCGTTACGGGTGGGCATCACACAGTCAAACATATCAATGCCATAGCTGACGGCATCCACTAGGTCTTCAGGGGTGCCGACGCCCATCAGGTAGCGAGGTTTGTCTTTAGGCATTTGTGGCGCAGTATGTGCCAGGATGCGTAACATGTCTTCTTTGGGTTCGCCGACCGAGAGGCCGCCAATGGCATAGCCATCGAAGCCAATGGCTTCCAGGCCCTGGCGCGAAATATCGCGCAGGTCTTCGTACATGCCGCCCTGAATAATGCCGAAAAGTGCATTGCCGTTGGTGGGCAGATGCTCGGCACGCAGTTGTGCGACCTGTTCCTGGCCACCCTGCAGGGTCAGGGTATGCGCGATGGTGTGTGTCTGGTAGACATTAAATGCATCGCGACTGCGTTGTGCCCAGCGCAGGCTGAGTTCCATCGACTTGCGCGCCTGATCATGGCTGGCCGGGTAGGGTGTGCACTCGTCAAAAATCATGACGATGTCACTGTTGAGTACACGCTGGATGCGCATGGACTCTTCAGGTGTCAGAAAGCAGCGGTCGCCGTTGATGGGGGACTGAAACTTGACACCTTCTTCGGTAATTTTGCGCAAGTCGCCCAGGCTCCACACCTGAAAACCGCCTGAGTCGGTCAGAATAGGCTTATCCCAGCCCATGAATTTATGCAGGCCATCATGCGCTGCAATCACTTCCAGGCCCGGCCGTAACCACAAATGAAAAGTATTGCCGAGCACAATGTGGGCTTGAATCTCATTGAGCTCCTGTGGAGACATGGCTTTGACCGTGCCATACGTGCCCACCGGCATAAAGGCCGGGGTTTGTACTTCACCATGGGGCAGGCTGACGGTGCCGCGGCGAGCTAGGCCGTCGGTATTGTGTAAGGAAAACTGCATGAACGCGCGATAACTGGCTTAAATAAAGCGCTATTTTAGCACAGCCGGGATACTTGCTTCTTGCGGAGAAAACCCGCTTGCATGCAGGGGGCACGCTTGCATTTTTTGTGATTGCCCGCAACAATGCAGGTATTCTGCAATTCTGAAAAGTTCCTTATGGTTGAATCACAAAACCGCCAGTCTAGACGCGAACAACACACCAGCCTGCGGCAGCGCGGGATTTACCTGCTACCCAACCTGTTTACCTCAGCTTCGCTATTTGGCGGTTTTTACGCGATTGTGCAGGCGATGAACCAGCACTTTGAGCAGTCAGCGATTGCGATTTTTATTGCCATGGTGATGGATGGCCTGGATGGCCGTGTGGCACGCATGACCAATACCCAAAGTGCGTTTGGCGCTGAATATGACAGCCTGGCGGACATGGTGTCATTCGGGGTCGCCCCGGCGCTCATCATGTATGTGTGGGCCTTGCAGCCCATGAACAAGCTGGGCTGGATTGCAGCGTTTATTTATGCCGCCTGTGCCGCCTTGCGCCTGGCCCGCTTCAATACCAAGCTGGATGATCCCTTTCAGGACAAGCGCTACTTTCAGGGCTTGCCTAGCCCGGCCGCAGCAGCCTTGATTGCCGGCTTTGTCTGGGTGTCTTATGAATACAATATCGATGGCCGCGAGATTTTCTTTGGCGCCTTGCAGGTGAAATGGATTGCCTGGTTTATCACTATTTTTGCCGCAGGCTCTATGGTCTCTGACCTCAAGTTCTACAGCGGCAAGGATATCAACCTCAGACATTCGGTGCCGTTCGTAGCCATTTTGGCGGTGGTGATGGCCTTTGTGCTGATTTCATACAGCCCGCCAGAAGTGTTGTTTAGCGTGGTGTTTGTGTATGCCTTGTCTGGCTATTACATGTGGGCACGCGAGCGGCTGCAATCCAAAAATACTGCCTAGTGCAGAGTCTTCTCTAAAACGCGCTTGGCTAAGCGCGTTTTTTATTTGACGCCTGCGGTGTGGGCGCGGTTATAGTCATTTAAAGGACAAGCGGGTAAAATCCGGCTGTCAGATTAGGAATATTCATGGAACAAATTATTATTTTTGATACCACGTTGCGTGACGGAGAACAAAGCCCCGGCGCAGCGATGACTAAAGAAGAAAAAATCCGCATTGCCCGCCAGTTGGAGAAATTGGGTGTGGATGTGATTGAAGCCGGGTTTGCTGCCGCCAGCCCCGGTGATTTTGACGCGATTTCCGAGATCGCCAAGGTGATTAAAACCTCTACCGTTTGCTCGCTGGCACGAGCCAGTGAAAACGATGTGCGCCGTGCCGGCGAGGCGATCAAGCATGCCGTCCGTGGCCGTATCCATACCTTTATTGCCACCAGCAAAATCCATATGGAAAACAAGCTGCGCATGACGGAAGACCAGGTGGTTGAGCGTGCTGTGCAAGCCGTCAAATGGGCGCGTGAGTATACTGAGGATGTCGAGTTTTCTGCGGAAGATGCGGTACGCTCAGAGATTGATTTTCTGGTGCGCGTGTTTGAGGCCGTGATTGAAGCGGGCGCCAAAACCATTAACGTCCCGGATACGGTGGGTTACAGCCTGCCTGCGGTGTGGGGCGAGCGCTTTGCCACCTTGATCCAGCGCGTCAAGGGCGCGGAAAAAGTGGTCTGGTCTACCCATTGCCATAACGACCTCGGCATGGCGGTCGCCAACTCGCTGTCAGCGGTCATGAATGGTGCACGTCAGGTCGAGTGCACAATCAACGGCCTGGGCGAACGCGCCGGGAATGCCAGTCTAGAAGAAGTTGTCATGGCAATTAAAACCCGTAGCGATATTTTTAACCTGAACACGCGCATTGATACCACGCAAATCGTGCCGTCGTCCAAATTGGTTTCTACCATCACTGGTTACCCTGTGCAACCGAATAAAGCCATTGTCGGTGCCAACGCGTTTGCGCATGAGTCTGGCATCCATCAGGATGGCGTGCTCAAGCATCGTGAGACCTATGAAATCATGCGCGCCGAAGATGTGGGTTGGGGCGCCAATAAATTGACCTTAGGCAAACTGTCTGGCCGCAATGCATTTAGAACCCGGTTGAAAGAGTTGGGCATCGAGCTCGAAAGTGAGGACGCGCTCAATGCGGCGTTTGCGCGCTTTAAAGAGCTGGCTGACAAAAAATCGGAAATCTTTGACGAGGATTTGCATGCATTGGTCAGTGATGAAGTGGTGCAGGAAAGCCGTGAAATGTTCAAGCTGAGCTACTTGCAAGTGGCCTCGCAAACCGGCGAGATCCCGCACGCGATTTTGACCCTGAGTGTGGATGGTAGCGAGCAGCGTACCGAAGCCAATGGCGGTGGTCCGGTCGATGCGACTTTCAAGGCGATTGAAAACGTGGTGCAAAGTGATTCCGAGTTGCTGCTGTATTCCGTCAACAACATCACCAGTGGTACCGATGCGCAAGGGGAGGTGACCGTGCGTTTATCCAAGGGTGGGCGCATCGTGAACGGTCAGGGCGCCGATACCGATATTGTCGTCGCCTCCGCTAAAGCCTATCTGAATGGCCTCAACAAGCTGTATGCAAAAGCAGAAAAATTGAACCCGCAAGTGTAAGCAGGCTCTGAACCAACGCTTGTTGCCTGCGGGTAACAAGCGTTTTCTTTTTTCAACCATGACACCCTGGAAAGGCAAGCCGCAATGACGCAAAGAAATCATTGGTTGTTGGTGACCATTGCGCTGGCTTGTACCTACTTTATCTGGGGCTCAACTTATCTCGCGATTAAGTATGCGATTGAGAGCTTTCCGCCTTTTGTGATGGTGGGGCTGCGTTTTACCATAGCCGGTAGCCTGTTATATGTCAGTTTGCGCTTGCTCGGGCATGCGCCGCCGACACGCTTGCAGTGGCGTGGAGCGGCCTTGGTTGGCCTGCTGTTGCCCGTGCTGGGCAATGGGACGGTGTCACATGTGCAACTGCATGTATCCTCCAGCGTGGCTGCGCTTGCGATTGCGACTGCGCCCATCTGGATGGCGATTTTCTCCAGCCTGTGGGGGCACAAAATCAGCCGCCGCGAATGGTTGGGCATTGCGATTGGCCTGATCGGGATTTTATTGCTGAATACCCGTGGCAGCCTGCAAGGCGACTGGGTCAGTGCCTGCTTGCTGATGTTTGCAGCCGCATGCTGGTCATTGGGATCGGTCTGGGGCAAACATTTGTCTATGCCTTCCGGGCTCATGGGTGCCGCTAGCCAGATGTTGTGTGGCGGGCTCATTGCGTTTTTATTCAGTATCGCCTTTGGCGAGCATATGCCTGCGCAGGTGTCGCCCCGGGCATGGGTGGCCCTGGGCTTTATGATAGTGCCTGGGTCTATCATTGCTTTTTCTGCCTACCATTGGTTATTGCATCATGTGCGTCCCCTGGTCGCCAGTAGCAACACCTTTGTCAATCCGGTGGTCGCCTTTGTCGTCGGCGTCTGGTTTGCCGACGAACAGTTATACCTCATGGAATATATTTCGCTGGCCGTGATTCTGGTCGGCGTCTTTTTAGTGCTGACGGCAACCAAAGAAGCCGTGCCCGATGAACAGATTGTTTAATGTTGATTAAAGAAATGAAGCGTGATGAAACAAAACCTGGCCTTATTTGACTTGGACAACACCCTGCTGGCAGGGGATAGCGACTATAACTGGAGCGTGTTTTTGATTAGTGAAGGCCTGCTGGATGGCGCACAACACAAGGCGCGCAACGAGCAGTTTTACGAAGACTATAAAAACGGCTGTCTGGATATTTATGCTTTTCTCAAGTTCCAGTTGCAGCCTTTGTCGCAACATCCCAAAGCGTTTCTGGATGAGCTGCATAAAAAATATATGACCAACGTTATCCGCCCGATGATGACGCAAAAAGCACAAGACCTGGTCAACCAGCACAAAGCCAACGGTGATTTGTGCATGATCATTACCGCGACTAACAGCTTTGTCACCAAGCCAATTGCCACCGCATACGGCATCGAGCATCTCATTGGCACCGATCCTGAAATGGTGGATGGGCAATATACTGGTGGCGTCAGTGGCACGCCCAGCTTTCAGCAAGGCAAGGTGACGCGTCTGAACGAGTGGCTGGCTGCACGTGGTCAGCGCTTGGCCGATTTTGAGAAAAGCTATTTTTACAGTGATTCACACAACGATTTGCCACTCATGAAACTGGTGACCAATCCGGTGGCTGTGGATGCGGACCCTACGCTGACCGCCTACGCGCAAGACCAAGGCTGGCCTATCATCAGTCTGCGAAACTAATAAAAGCCGTGTATGCTGGCAGGCGCTTAATAGTTAGCGCCCCAGCACCACGTGTAACACAAAACGGCTACCTATATACGCCAGCAGCAGTAACACAAACCCCACCAGCGTCCAGCGCGTGGCGACTTTGCCCCGCCAGCCATATTTAAAGCGCCCAAACAGCAGCCAGGCGTAGATCATCCATGAGGCAATCGAGAACACGGTTTTGTGGTTGAACTGCAAGGGTTTGCCAAAAATCTCTTCGCTGAACAGCATGCCGCTGATCAAGGTAATCGTCAGCAAGACAAAGCCCACGTGCAACACTTTAAACAGCAGCGCATCCAGCACCAGTAAGGGTGGAAAGCCTTGCAGCGCCAGCCAGCTGTTTTTTTGGTGCAAAGCGCGCTCGGCCATGCGCATCAGACACGCATGCAGCGCCGCAAAGGTAAACAGGCTGTAAGCCAGTATGGCGATCAGGATATGCAGGTTAAACAGGGTGAAGCCGTGGGTATCCACATAATAGTCTGTCACCGCAAAGCCTGGCATCAGCACGCAAAGCGCGGCAGGCGGCAAGACGAAGGCCTGCAAGCTGTGTAATGAATGTTTTAAATCGGCCACCCAGTAAATCAACACCGTCAGCCATAAAATCGCCGACAGCGCGTAATACACCCCCAAATTGACTGAGCCGATAGCAAACATATCCCGATAGAGTAAGCCGCCATGCATGACCAGCCCCAGCGCCACCATCGCGCCGTGCAGTTGAAACGGAAAAGCATTTTCATCGACCGGTTTGCCCTGTTTGGCAATGCGCCAGTAATCGAGCGCCACCGCCATATAGACAAACGCGACAATCAGGTAAGGGAGCAGGTGTTGAGTCATGCTTGGCATTATGGCAAAACTCATTGCATTCGCCTAGGGTTACTGCCGCGCAAACGCCGGATGCATGCGCTTTATTGCAAGGGTTGCCCCACCATGATGTAAAATCACTTTATACAAATTTCATGAATGATGAAAGAAAGGCCTTCCATGCTGGAAAACCTGACCGGCCGTTTGCAGGGCGTGATTAAAAACCTGCGCGGCCAAGCCCGTTTGACTGAAGACAATATTGCCGATGCCATGCGCGAAGTCCGCATGGCCCTGCTGGAGGCCGACGTGGCTCTGCCAGTAGTTAAAGACTTTATTGCACGCGTGAAAGAGCGTGCTAATGGCCGCGACGTATTGCAAAGCCTCACCCCCGGCCAGGCCGTGATTGAGGTGGTGAATGATGAACTCACCGAGCTCATGGGTAAAGCCAACGTCGGCCTTAACCTGGCCGCTGTGCCGCCTGTGGTGATTTTGATGGCAGGTTTGCAGGGGGCAGGTAAAACCACCACCTCAGGCAAGCTGGCCAAGCTGCTCAAAGAGCAAAAGAAAAAAGTCCTGCTGGCCAGTGCCGACGTCTACCGTCCTGCGGCGATTACCCAGCTGCAAACGCTGGCCAAACAGCTCGAGATCGACTGCTTTGATTCCAACCCGCAGCAAAAGCCGTTGGACATTGCTGCGCAGGTCATGGATCAAGCCAAAAAGAATTACTACGATGTGGTGATTTTTGATACGGCCGGTCGTTTAGCCATTGATGAAGCCATGATGGCCGAAATCAAAGACCTGCATGCCTACCTCAAGCCCACTGAGACCTTGTTTGTGGTCGACGCCATGCAAGGCCAGGATGCCGTCAACACCGCCAAAGCGTTTGGCGAAACACTGCCACTGACAGGCGTCATCGTCACCAAGCTGGACGGCGATGCACGCGGCGGTGCTGCGCTCTCGGTGCGTCACGTCACCGGCAAGCCGATCAAGTTTATCGGTGTGAGTGAAAAAGTGGATGGCCTGGAGCCATTCCACCCAGACCGCATGGCGGGCCGTATCTTGGGCATGGGCGACGTCTTAAGCCTGATTGAAGAAGCGCATAAAAAGGTCGACATGGCCGAGGCGCAAAAAGTCGCCGACAAAATCAAGTCTGGCGCCAAGTTTGACCTCGAAGACTTTAAAGCGCAAATGCTGCAAATGCGCAAAATGGGCGGCATGGCCTCACTCATGGACAAAATGCCCAGCCAGATTTCCGGCATGGCGCAAAAGATCAACACCGACGACGTGGATAAATCCATGCGCCGCATCGAAGGCATCATTAATAGCATGACGGCAGAAGAGCGCCGCAAACCCGAGCTGATTAAAGCCACGCGCAAAAAACGGATCGCCGCCGGGAGCGGTGTGCAAGTGCAAGACGTCAACCGCCTGCTCAATCAATTTGAAGAAACGCAAAAGATGATGAAGATGTTCAGCAAAGGTGGCATGGCCAAGCTGATGCGGGGCATGGGCGGCATGATGGGCGGAAAATTCCCCGGAATGTAAAGCAAAAAATCGGGATGAATAAAAAAATAAACTTTTTATACAAAAAAAGCCAAAACAGCATTGACCAAATTTAATTCATCCCCCATAATCGCGTTCTTTCAAATTTGACGCAAAACAAAGCGGCAGACAAGAAACAGATGGGGTGTTAGCTCAGCTGGTAGAGCAGCGGACTTTTAATCCGTTTGTCGTGGGTTCGATCCCCGCACACCCTACCAAAATACAAAAGACGGCTCGCAGAAATGTGAGCCGTTTTTCTTTTCTCGATACTAAACAGCGGTTCAGTTTTCAGCATTTCGCAAATTTCAAAAAAAGTAGTGGAGTTCAAGGTTCTCAGAATTCCGCCGTTTCAGTAATTTTAGTCGGTGGTCCTGTTCAGCTTTACCCGAAGCTCATCCAATTGCTTTCCTAAAAACTACATATAGTCGTATGTCTTGAGCTATAGGCAGACAAGCAAACAGTGGCTGACTGATACGACGGTAATCTCAGTGGAGATAGGTGGCAATTATGTTGACCAGTCCTCAGGACAGAATGGGCTTAAAGTTTGCGATTAAGATTTTGAAGATATTCCTTAATGATTACATCGATATTTCGAAAAATAACAAAAAGATAAAATAATCCAAACAGCAGAATTAACAAAGAAATTACCAAAAGGTTTGCATTAATAAGGGCCCCGATAGCCGATGTGTATTCATTCAATAAGTAAAAATTATCTGATCTTGATGGCCTACCTAGAGTTGGCCCCAAATTGTTCGACAATACGCTAAACAAAATACCGGCTATTGGTAGCAATACCGTTTTGAATATCACGCGATATAGCATATCTATGTTGATACCCTGTTGTCCTACTCTTAAAGTAAACAATGAGAATGTCATTAGCAGCCAAGGAATGGGAAGTATCCAACTGTATAGGCACTGTAAATAGATGAATTTTTCAACATGAAAGCCAAATAGGCTGTGAAGATTGTCAATCCAAGGGAAAGCGCTCACTGTCCTACTGACTAGTTGCTTTGCTTCAGGAGAGTCTTGCAAAATAGTACTTGGTACCATAAATACACCCCACAGCAGTAGGCCGATGAGTGTTAAAACGCAGGCAATATCAAGATGTTTTCTTTTGCTTGGTTCTCCAAACCAATCCATGATTGCTTCAAGTTTAAGCAGTGATTTAGGAATTTGATGTTTTGATATTTTTACCATTTCAATAATTTAAAAATGGTATGTTATCGAATTATGAATGCAGAATTAAAGTCTGACTTCCCCCACGTCCAAAAAAGAACTTACCCGCAACTTCCACCCCTGCCCATAATCGCTGGTGTTGAGCCATAGCCAAGCAATCAGGGGCTGGCTGATACGACGGTAATCCCGGCGGCAATCGATGGCCGTTATGTTGGCTTGGTGTGATGGTTGAGATTTGTCCAGTTTATGGATGTCTACTCTTTGTTGATTTCTTTCCTATTATGTTAGTCTGCGTTTCATACTGAGTTTAGTAATGAACTTGGGTGTATTGTGAATCGCCACCAATTTACTAGACACCTTTAAGCCGTAATAATGGCAATAAAAGAAAGGTGCAGTATGAGTGGTAAA